>NZ_JBUZWD010000001.1:1440425-3023266 GCF_055329545.1 Microbacterium sp. ZXT2-5
CCATTCCGGGGTCGGGGGGTCTCGATACGCTCGTTCCTCGCTACTCGACCGGCGGAGAAAGAGTTGAGGGTCTCGATACGCGCGTCTTCCTCGGGGGAAGAGTTGAGGGTCTCGATACGCTCGGTCCTCGCTACTCGACCGGCGGGGGGCGGGTGGGTCTCGATACGCTCGGTCCTCGCTGCTCGACGGGCGAACGCGGTGTTTTCACGTGAAACATCGGGGAGCGAAGGCCCGGAATGGGACGTCGCGGAAGGCGGCGGGGGTGGCTCGGGATAGAGTGGAAGGCGTTGTTCACCGGCTCGCGAAAGGGAGAGTGTTTCACGTGAAACAGCCCGACGAGACCGAAGCTCCGGCATCCTTCTCGTTCGACGACTCACCGATCGCCCGGGAAATCGCAGATCTCTCCGCTCGCCGGAAGGTCCTGGAAGCAACAGACGTCCAGCTCTCCGGCCGCACCCGCGTGCTGACGGTGTCGAACCAGAAGGGCGGCGTGGGAAAGACCACGACCACCGTCAATCTCGCCGCCGCACTCGCCGACCGGGGCGCACGCGTGCTCGTGATCGACCTCGATCCGCAGGGAAATGCCTCCACGGCTCTCGGCGTTCCGCACACCGCTGAGACGCCCAGCGTGTACGACGTGCTGATCGACGAGTTCCCGCTCGCCGACATCGTGCAGGTCAGCCCTGAGTCGCCGAACCTGCTGTGCGCCCCGAGCACCATCCATCTCGCCGGCGCAGAGATCGAACTCGTCTCGCAGGTCGCCCGCGAGCACCGGCTTCGCACGGCCGTCGAGGAGTACCTCGATACCCTCCAGGAGCGCCTCGACTTCATCCTCATCGACTGCCCCCCGTCGCTGGGATTGCTCACGATCAACGCCTTCACCGCCGCCGGCGAGCTGCTGATCCCGATCCAGTGCGAGTACTACGCGCTGGAGGGACTCAGCCAGCTGCTCGGCACCGTGCGAATGATCCAGAAGCACCTGAACCCGCGGCTGCATCTATCGACGATCATGCTCACTATGTACGACGGCCGCACCCGCCTCGCCCAGCAGGTCGCCGACGAGGTGCGTCAGCACTTCCCCCGCGAAGTGCTGCAAACCGTCATCCCCCGCTCCGTACGCGTCTCCGAGGCGCCGAGCTTCGGCCAGACCGTCATCGCCTACGACGGTCAGTCCGCCGGCGCGATCGCGTACCGTGAAGCGGCCGTGGAGATCATCCGGCGCGACAGCGCCTCGAACGAGGAAGAAGAGGACGCCTGATGGCTGCGAAGCGCACGGGACTCGGACGTGGAATCGGTGCACTGATCCCGACCAACGAGCAGGTCGAGGAGCGCCCCGCGGACGTGTTCTTCCCCCGGCCCGTCGCGGTCGAGGAGATCGAGGAAGACCTGGTCGACGTGCCGGGCGCACGCCTCGCGCACATCGACCCGCACGCGATCGTTCCCAACCCGCGTCAGCCCCGCACCAACTTCGACCCCCAGCACTTCGCCGAGCTCGTCCACAGTGTCCGTGAGTTCGGCGTGCTCCAGCCCGTCGTCGTGCGCACCAACGAAAACGGCGAGTACGAGCTCATCATGGGTGAGCGCCGCACCCGTGCCGCGCGCGAGGCGGGACTGACGTCGATCCCCGCGATCGTCCGCGACACGGCCGACGAGCACCTCCTGCGCGACGCGCTCCTCGAGAACCTGCACCGCTCCGAGCTCAACCCCCTCGAAGAGGCGTCGGCGTACCAGCAGCTGCTCGAGGACTTCGGCATCACCCAGGAGGAGCTGGCGACCCGCATCGGGCGTTCGCGTCCCCAGATCAGCAACACGATCCGCCTGCTCAAGCTGCCGATGCCGGTGCAGCAGCGCGTCGCCGGCGGTGTCCTCACCGCCGGCCACGCGCGCGCCATCCTCTCGCTCGAGGACCCGGCGTCGATGCAGCGTCTCGCCGACAAGATCGTGAACGAAGACCTCTCGGTGCGTGCCGCCGAGGCCGCCGCGAAGCTTCCGGATGCCTCCCCCACGCGCGCGGTGAAACCGCAGGCCGGCTCCCGCCGTGCGCACCTCGATGACGTCGCCGAGCGGCTCGGTGACCGCCTCAACACCCGCGTCAAGATCTCGCTGACCGCCAAGAAAGGCCAGATCAACATTGATTTCGCGAGCATCCAGGATCTGAACCGCATCCTGGCCGAGCTCGGCGAGACGGGATACGGCGACAACTGACGCCTCACGCGCCGAGCGCGGCGGCCCGGCGTCGCAGCAGAGCGGCCTCGGCGTCGTTGCCCGGAAGGCCGGCGGCGTCCAGGAACGCGGCGGCCGCGGCATCCGGTCGTCCCATCCGCTGGAGAAGCTCGGCCCGCACCGCCGCGAACGGGCGGAAGCCGGCCAGCTCCGGCTCGAGGGCGTCCACGGCGGCCAGGGCCTGCTCTGGACCCTCGACCATCGAGAGGGCGACGGCGCGGTTGAGCCGCACGACGGCTGACGGCGCCAGCGCGGCGAGTGCGTCATAGAGGCGAAGGATCCGGTCCCAGTCCGTGTCGGCGAAGGTCGGCGCCACCGCATGGCACTGGGCGATCGCGGCCTGGACGCCGTAGTAGCCGAGTCCGCGGGGGGCGGCATCCGCTCTTCTCATCGCGTCGTTGCCCCGGCCGATCGCCGACCGGTCCCAACGGCGCCGGTCCTGGTCCTCGAGGGTGACCGGAAGGCCGTCGGCGCCGACCCGCGCGGCGAACCGCGACGACTGGAATTCCATCAGCGCGATGAGCGACCAGATCTCGGGCTCGCCCGGCATGAGCGCGGCGAGCTGCCGTCCCAGGCGCACGGCTTCTCGGGCGACGTCGGGGCGGATGTGCCCCTCCCCGTCCGCGGCGGCATAGCCCTCGGTGAACAGCAGATAGATCACCTGCAGCACGCTCGCCAGCCGTGCCGGGCGCTCGGCGCGATCCGGAACCTCGAACGGCACGTGCTCCGCGGCGAGCGATCGCTTCGCGCGCACGATGCGCTGCTGCACGGTGGGCACGCTCATGAGCAGGGCGCGGGCGATCTGCTCGGTGGTCAACCCGGCCACCGTGCGCAGGGTCAGGGCGAGCCGGGTCTGAGCGGGCAGGATCGGATGACACGCCACGAAGACGAGGCGCAGTACGTCGTCGTCGATGGCGTCGGGGTCGGCCTGGTCCGGCACGGGGTCGACGGACTCCGCGACGATCGCGTCGGTGACGAAGAGCGGCTCGCGCTGTGCCAGGCGCTCCCGGCGACGCCAGCCGTCGATCGCGCGCCGCTTGGCGACGGACATGAGCCAGGCTCCGGGATTGTCGGGGATGCCGCTGCTCGACCATGCCGCGAGCGCCTCGACGAGCGCCTCCTGGGCCAGGTCCTCCGCCCAGGCGAACTCGCCGGTGTGCCGGGTGAGAGCAGCCACGATGCGGGCGGACTGCGCGCGCCACACGGCCTCGACCGCCCGGCGCGCGTGCTCGTCGTGGTCGGTCATTCTGTCAGCGTAAGCGAGGCGGAATGAGCCACGGCGTCGGCCGGGCAACGTACCCTTGACGGGTGGCCCACAACGAGCAGACCCCGCGCCGGCGCGCGAGCCTCGAGCTCCTGCGCGCCGAGGCGGCCGACGAGCTGTCGGTGCTGGTCACCGAGCGGCTGCGCGCGGGAGAAGATCCGTGGGACTTCATGGACGAGCTTCCGACCGTGGATGAGCTGGTTGTCCTCATCCTGCGTGCCGAGAACATCGCCGCGAACGGCGGCGCTCTGCCGAACGCGAGCCGGCACTACCGGGTGCTGCGCCAGATCTCGCTGGACTACCCGCCGCTGACGCGCGCCGTGTGGCGGCTCCTCGGGGACACCGAGACGCACCGCCGCTGGGACGCGACGGTGCGTGCCGACGCACACTGAGGGGCCGCATCAGGAGTTGGCGGCGCGCCACTCCTGCTCCTTCGCGACCCACTCGTCGCTCTGGTCGAAGTCGCTGATCTCGTTGACGCGACGAACCTCCAGGGACGTGCCGGGGCCCAGGGGGCACTTGCGCGCCCAGTGCTCCGCTTCTTCGCGCGACGCGACCTCGAGGATCCAGAACCCGGTGAAGACCTCGCGAGCCTCTGCGAAGGGTCCGTCGGTGACCACGGGAGGGACGGAGTCGAAGTCCACACGGAAGCCTTCCGCGGCATCGGAAAGGCCCTCCGCGCTGAGGAAGACGCCCGCCTTCTGCAGTTCCTCGTTGTACGCGCCCATGGCGGCGTAGACGGCCGCCATGTCGGTCGTGGTGGGGTCGAAGGCAGCAGCGGCCGCGGCGTCGACGTTCATGATGAGCATGTATCGCATGGGTGTTCCTCTCGTAGGGGCTGATCGCCCGTTCGGCGGCCCTTGTGGGCCTTCACCTGGTACGTCGAACGATCGAGGCCCCGATCGACATCGGCCGAGAAGATCTTTCCAGAGTCAACGGATTCCGAAAACGGAATATGACGGAGAATCGGATGAGACGACGAAACCCCGCCGGCCGGAGCCGACGGGGTCTCGTGAAATCAGCGGGGACTCAGCCGATGTACGCGGCGAGATCCTGCTCGAGGGCGAACTTCGGCTTGGCGCCGATGATCGTGGTCTCGACCTGGCCCTTGTTGAACACCTTCATCGCGGGGATCGACGTGATCTGGTACTTCATCGCGAGATCGGGGTTCTCGTCCACGTTCAGCTTGAGGATCGTGATCTTGCCGGGGTGCTCCGACTGGATCTGGTCGAGGACGGGCGAGACCATGCGGCACGGCCCGCACCACTCGGCCCAGAAGTCGACGAGCACCGGGCCGTCAGCCTGGAGCACGTCCTGCTCGAACGTGGCGGAGGTGGTCGCCTTGGCGGTCATCTGGTTCTCTCCTTCGGTGGAAGTCTTCGTGAGGGGTTGAACGTGGTCCGCGGCGGGATTGTTCCCCACGTGCCCCGGACTCCCAGGTTCAGACGGGGGTCACCTCGGGCAGCCCCGCGATCTGGTCGCCGTGCGCGTCGGGCTCCCCCGCCTCGCCGAGAGCGGCGAGGTAGTGCTCGAGGTCGAGGGCCGCGACCGTGCCGCTGCCCGCCGCGGTGACGGCCTGCCGGTAGGTGGGGTCGATGACGTCGCCGGCGGCGAAGACGCCCGGCACCGACGTGCGCGACGAGCGCCCGTCGACCCAGACCGTGCCCTCCGGGGTCAGCTCGAGCTTGCCGTGCACGAGGTGCGTGCGGGGGTCGTAGCCGATCGCGACGAAGACGCCGTCCAGCGGCAGCTCGCGCGTGGAGCCGTCGACCGTGTCCTGCAGCACGACGCCGCTGACCGCCTCGTCGCCCAGGATGTCGACGACCTCGGCGTTCCAGATGAACTCGATCTTCTCGTTCTTGAACGCGCGGTCCTGCATGATCTTCGACGCGCGCAGCTCGTCGCGGCGGTGGATGACGTACACCTTCGATGCGAACTTGGTGAGGAAGGTGGCCTCCTCCATCGCGGAGTCGCCGCCGCCCACCACGGCGATCACACGCTCGCGGAAGAAGAAGCCGTCGCACGTCGCGCAGTACGAGACGCCGCGACCCGACAGGCGGGTCTCACCCTCGATGCCGATCTTCCGCGGGGCGGAGCCGGTGGCGAAGATCACGGAGTCGGCCTCGTGCGTGGCGCCGCTGCCGAGCGTGATCTTCTTGACCGCGCCGTCGACGTCGAGCGAGACGACGTCGTCGTACAGCACCTCGGCGCCGAACTTCTCGGCCTGCTCCTGCATCTTCGCCATCAGGTCGGGACCCATGATCCCCTCGGGGAATCCGGGGAAGTTCTCCACCTCGGTGGTGTTCATCAGCTCGCCGCCGGCCTCCACCGAGCTCGCCACGACGAGCGGGCTCAGATTCGCCCGGGCGGCGTAGATGGCGGCGGTGTAGCCCGCGGGGCCCGAACCGATGATGATGACCTGACGCACGTGCGCACCTTTCCTCGTGGAACCCCGGGCTCCCGTCGACGGAGCGGGGCTTCCGGATGCCTCAACACATGGTAACCGCGTGGCATTCCGCGCCCTCCCCCTTGCCGACGCGGCGCGACACGTCTACACCGGCCGGAGGCGCAGGGTGTCTCAGCCGCGCCCCGGCAGGAACCGTCGGACCAGGCCCACGGCCACGGACAGCTCAGGCGCGCGCAGCAGCGCCAGGAACCCCGCGTAGACCACGAGGACGACGACCCCGATGATCGCCGCACCCACGGCGCCGAGCACCTTGTCGGCGACGGTCCACCCGTCCACACCCCCCAGCAGCTGGAAGGTAAGCCAGCCGGCGCCGGCGGCCGGAACGGCGGCCAGCGCGAACCGGCCGAGCGACAGCATCCAGGATCCCACCCGGATGCCTCCGAGCCGGCGGTGCAGGAGCCACGTCGCGACGATCACCTGCACGACGCTCGCCAGCGACTGCCCGAGCGCGACGGCCGCCGTCAGCCGGGAGGCCGGCAGCACGCCCGCGGTGAACGCCCACAGCGCCCCCCACGCGGTGAGCACGACGAGCGTGCACTGCAGGATCGTGAAGAGGAACGGCGTGCGGGTGTCGTCGTAGGCGTAGAACGTGCGCTGCACCACGAACAGCACGGCGAGCGGGATGAGGCTGATGAGGTAGCACAGCAGGACCGCGCATGCCGCGACCGCCTCGTCCGGACTGTCGGTGAAGATGCGGGATGCCGGGATCGCGGCGACTCCGAGCGCCGCCGTCGCACCCACCACGAAGAGCCCGAGGGTGCGGATGCTGCGGCCGATGTCACCCCGGACGTCCTCGTCGCGTCCCGCCGCGGCGTGCTCGCTGAGCTGGGTGAAGTACGGCGTCCCGATCGAGAGCACGATGATCGAGTACGGGAGCATGAACAGCAGCCAGGCGTTGCCGGCCACGAAGACGCCGGGGTCGCCTTCGGGGATGCGCGACATCACCTGGGACTGCACGATGCCGGCGAGCTGGCCCGCGAGCACCATGAGGAAGGTCCAGCCGGCCAGCCGGCCGATCTGGCCGAGCCCGACGCCGCGCCACCCGAAGTCGGGACGCACGTGCAGGCCCGTCTTGCGCCAGAACGCGAACAGGATCGCGGTCTGCACCACGATGCCGAGGGTCGCGGTGCCCGCGAGCACCGCGATCATCACGGGCGTCCACTGCGTGGAGCTCCCGGCCGGACCGAACAGCCAGATGAAGGCCACGAAGCCGGCGATGGAGACGAGGTTGTTGACGATCGGCGCCCACGTGTACGGCCCGTAGACCCGTCGCGCGTTGAGGGACTCGCCGACGAGCGCGAACAGCCCGTAGAAGAGGATCTGCGGCAGGCACCAGTAGGCGAAGGCGGTCGCCAGCGCCTGCTGCTCGGGAGGGAACGCCGGCGCGTAGAGCGCGACCAGCCAGGGCGCCGCCGCGGTCGCCACCAGCGTCGTGCCGAGGAGCACCACGGTGCCGAGGGTGAACAGCTTGGAGACGAACGCCCGCCCGCCGTCGTCATGGGCGGCGGCCTTGACGATCTGCGGCACGACGACGGCGCTCAGAAGACCCGTCGAGATGATGGCGTAGATGTTGTTGGGCAGCTGGTTCGCGACGGCGAAGGCGTTGCCGCCCGCTGTCGTCGCGCCCACCGCCGACACCAGGACGACCGCGCGGAGGAAGCCCGTCAGGCGCGACACGACCGTGCCCGCGCCGATGAGCACACTCGCGCGCCCGATCCCGCTCACGGCTTCGTCTCCTCGCGGGGCTGCGGCTCTTCCACCGCGCCGTCGGGGCCGGGCTGCGCCGGGACGGCGGTATCGGCCGGGACGGCGGTGTCGGCCGGGACGGCGATGTCGGCATCCGTCCCGCGCCGGCGGCGACGCACGCGGAGCACCGTGCGGACGATCCCCATGATCAGCAGCGCTCCGACGAGCACGGCGAGGGCCCCGATGCCGACGCCCTCCCAGTCGGCCCACACGTTGACCTCGACCGACTCGGGCTCGCCGATCGCGACGAAGGCCGGGCTGCGCAGCTGCAGCGTGAGGGTGACCTCGCCGCGTCCCACCCGCGCCTGCACCGGGACCTCCACGCGCGTGTTGCTCTGCGCGGTGGCGACGACGGGCGTCTCGTTCTGCACGTCGAGCCGCAGGTTGTCGCGTGTCGTGTAGAGCACGAGGTTGACGGGATACGGCAGGTCGTTGCGCACCCAGAAGCGCAGCGAGGCGTTCGATCCGTAGAGGTCGTTCGGAACCGTGGGGAGCAGCGCGACCGACCCGAGCGTCGTCCTGGTCTGCTCGCGGTGCTCAGCGATGGCGGCGGCCCAGTCGGGGTCGCCGACCCAGGCGACGCCGAGGAGCTGGAGGATCTCGTTGCGCTCCGGGCCGTTGAGCAGTGAGGGCTCGTCCAGGATGGTCGCGAACCGGCCGAGCTCGCCCTCGTCGGCGACGAGGGTCGCCGCGGCCGCCGCGCGCTCGGTGGACGGCTCGACGCCGGTCAGCGCGATCTCGTCCGAGGCGCTCGTGGTCACCGCCGGCAGGCTGCGGGGCAGCACATCGGGCGCGGTGACGGCGGCGGAGATAGCCGCCTCCATCCCCACGCGCGAGCGGTCGTCCCCGCGGCCGAGGGTGACCAGCACGGGACCCTGCGTATCGGCCGTGGCGAACGCGAGGTAGGCGGTGGCGGCCGACAGCGGGGCGCCGCGCAGCCAGGACTCCTCGCTGCGCGACGCCTCGTCGAGCGCCGTCGAGACGTCGCTGTCGTAGACGAGCACCTCGGACTCGCCGACGACGCCGTGGGCGGCGACGGTGCGCCCGGCGGCTCCCGGCTCGGTCGTCGCGGACGGGATCACCGTGATCGAGGGCACGCCGCCGTCGGTCGGGATCTCGCCGAGCTGCGCCACGACGTCGGCGTCGGCGGTGCCGTCGGCCGGCCAGAAGACGCCTGCCCGCGCGGCGGGCCCGATGTCCAGGAGCTCATCGGTGCTCGGCAGCGCTGGTCCCGGCGGCGCGGTCGGCGTCGGAGTCGCGGCGGTAGGGTCGCCGGGCGTCGGTGTCGGCGTGGGGGTCGGGCTGGGGGTGACGTCCGCGAAGTCCGACGGGGACATGTAGGCCCGGAACGACGTGGGTGCGAGGAGGCGGGGGAGGTCGGCCTGCAGCTGGGGGGTGACGTCCGCGTCGCCGAACTGCAGCGCGAAGCGCGAGTTCTGCATGCTCTCGAGCTCGGCGAGCCACTCCGCGGCCGACTCGGGCGCCGACGTTCCGAGCACGCGGATCGAGGCGGGCACCGCCGGATCGACCGCGAGGATCGCCTGGGTGCCTCGCACGGCGTCGAGCTGATCGGTCAGGCTGCCGTCGGGGCCGGTCAGCACCGCCAGCTCATCGGCCGTCAACAGCCCTGCGCGGAGGGGGCCTGCGGTGATGGGGACGATCACGCCGAGTCCGACGTTGGCCGCCTCGGCCGGGGGCACGATCATGACGCTCACCGAGGTCACCGTGCCGGAGGCGTCCTCGTACGACGCCGAGAGGGGGTAGACGCCCGGGGCGCGGTCCGCGAGTGCCGGATCGTCCGCCGGGACGGTCACCCCGCGCACCTGGAACGACCCCGGCGCCACGGTCCCGGTCGACGTGGTGGCGACCGGCTGCAGCGAGGCATTCGGCGCACCGCCCTCGAGCCACCTCGTGAGCGCGGTGCGGTCGGCCAGCGGAGCGGTGCCGAGCGAGAGCGTGACGTCGACCGGCGCCAGGTCGGCGGCCGTGCCGTTCTGCAGCGAGATCGAGACGCTCAGCGACTCGCCGGCTCGCACGACGCCGTTCGCAAGCGGAGAGAGCGTGAACGCCGTCGTCCCGGGCGGCACGGCCGACGTGGGGGTGGGCGTGGGCTCGGGGGACGGTGCGGCGAGGGACGGGGCCGGCAGCAGGAGGGTCGCGAGCACGGCCAGCGCGGCGACGGCGGCGGTCACGAGGCGCTGTGCGCGGCGAGGCGTGCGCCGCAGTGCTCGCGGTTGGGTCACGATCATCCTGTCGGGGGTTCGCTCCTGTGCGATGTCCTGACCGCACGATCGACTGCGATTCTACGGTCCGTGCCTCCGAGCCCGCCGGATGCCGGGCCGCACCGGCGTCACGTGCCGCGGACGGCGGCACGACGGCGGCCCGCTCGCGCGGTTGAATGGTCGGATGCTGCGCGAACCGGATCCCGCCCGCTGCCGCGACCTCGCCGCCGACCTGCGCGACGCGGGGTTCACCGCCGAGGCGCTGCGGGATGCGTGGGGGCAGGCCGCGGATGACGCGATCGCGCGGGGGCTGCGCTCGCCGGCGTCGCGCGGGCTGGGGGACCGCGAGGATCCGCTGGCCGTGCTGGGCAGGCTTCTGGTGCTCGGGATGCCGCAGGCTGCGGCATCCGTCGATCGTGCACTCGTCCGCACCGGCGTCGAGGGCCTGACCCGGCTGGGGCTCGCGTCGGCGGAGGGCGGCGAGGTGCGCCCGTTGGCGCTGGTGCGGCCGCAGTCGTACGCCGACGAGACGGGATCCGGCCAGTGGTGGGTCGCGAGCGATCTCGACGAGGCGGCGCTCGGCGGGCCGCTCCCCGAGGACCACGTGCTCGGGGTGGGCGGCGCGTCGCTGACCCTGGCGGGCCTGCAGCTGCCCACGCCGGCGGCGCGGGGACTGGACATCGGCGCCGGATGCGGCATCCAGGCGCTGCGCGCCCGCGCCCACGTCGACCACGTCGTCGCCACCGACATCTCTGCGCGCGCCCTCGCGTTCACGCGGCTGAACGCGCTGCTCAACGGCGTGGACGGCATCGAGGTGCGGCAGGGAAGCCTGTTCGCGCCGGTCGAGGGGGAGCTGTTCGACCGGGTCGTGTCCAATCCGCCCTTCGTCATCACGCCGCGCGTCGCCGACGTGCCGGCGTACGAGTACCGCGACGGCGGCATGGTGGGCGACGACCTCGTGGCGGCCTTCGTCTCAGGGGTCGGCCGCCACCTCGCACCCGGCGGTGTCGCACAGCTGCTGGGCAACTGGGAGACCCGCGACCGCATCGCGGGCCTGGACCGCGTGCGCGGGTGGATCGAGTCCTCGCCCGTGCCGCTGGACGCCTGGGTCGTGGAGCGCGAGCGACTGGACCCGCTGTCGTACGCCGAGCTCTGGGTGCGCGACGGCGGGACGCTTCCCGGCACGCCGGGCTTCGCGCGCCTCGTCGACGCGTGGCTCGACGACTTCGGCGCGCGCGGCGTGACCGAGGTGGGCTTCGGTTACCTTCTCCTGCGGCGGCCGCTCGACGGCGTGCCGACCCTCTCCCGTTACGAGACGCTCCACGCCGCGCTCGCCGGCGACGGCCTCGGCGCTCACCTCGCGGCAGCGCTCGACGCGCACGACCGCCTCGGCACCCTCGACGACGTCGCGCTCGCGGCATCCGTCCTCCTGGTGGCGCCCGATGTCACCGAGGCCCGCCACCACCTCCCCGGCGCCGACGACCCCACGATCATCGAGCTGCGGCAGGGCGGTGGGTTCGGGCGGGCTCTCGGGGTCGACCCCGGTCTCGCCGCACTCGTCGGTGCGTGCGACGGGGACCTGCCCGTCGGGGTGCTGATCGACGCGATCGCCGAGCTGCTCGAGGTCGACGCCGGCGCCCTGCGCGCGGATCTGCTGCCGCGCGTGCGCGAGCTGCTGTTCACGGGCTTCCTGCGGTTCGCCCCCGGCGGCTGACCGCGCGGCGGGAGAGGACGCGCTCGGTAGGCTGGAACCCATGCTCAACATGGCCGAGGGCATCGCGCGCCTCGGCGCGCTCGCCGAATCCCCCGTTGTCGCCGCGCTCGCCCGCGCCTTTTCCGACGCCGGGTTCGACCTCGCCATCGTCGGCGGGCCCGTGCGCGACGCGCTGCTGGGCCGCACCACCAACGACCTCGACTTCACCACCGATGCGCGGCCGGATGACATCCTGCGGATCGTCACCCCCGTGTCGACGGCGCAGTGGGACATCGGCCGCGCGTTCGGCACGATCGGTGCGCGCGTGCACGGCGAACAGGTCGAGATCACCACGTACCGCGCCGACAGCTACGACGGCGTCACCCGCAAGCCCACGGTCGAGTTCGGCGACACGATCGACGGCGACCTCCTGCGTCGCGACTTCACCGTGAACGCGATGGCGCTGCACGTGCCCGGCCAGACGCTCATCGACCCGACGGGCGGCGTCGAGGATCTGGTGCGCGGCGTGCTGCGGACGCCGACCGATCCCCACGTCAGCTTCGGCGACGATCCGCTGCGCATGCTCCGCGCCGCGCGCTTCGCGTCGCAGCTCGGCTTCGAGGTTGACGACGCCACCGTGTCGGCCATGGCCGAGCTGCGCCAGACGCTCGAGATCGTGAGCCCCGAGCGCATCCAGGGCGAGCTGGCCCGCCTGCTGGCGACCGACGACCCGGTGCGCGGCATCCGCCTGCTCGTGCAGACCGGTCTCATGAACGAGTTCCTTCCCGAGGTCCCGGCGCTGCAGCTCGAGGTGGACGAGCACCACCACCACAAGGACGTCTACGAGCATTCGCTGACGGTGCTGCGGCAGGCCATCGATCTGGAGAAGACACGGCATCCGGATGCCGCGCCCGACGTGCCGCTGCGGCTGGCGGCGCTCCTCCACGACATCGGCAAGCCGGCGACGCGGCGCCTCGAGCCCGGCGGCGGGGTGACGTTCTACCACCACGACATCAAGGGCGCCCGGATGGCGCGCAAGCGGCTTCAGGCGCTGCGCTTCGACTCGGCCACCATCGCTGCCGTGACCCGGCTCATCGAGCTGCACCTGCGCTTCTTCGGCTATTCCGAGGGCGCGTGGACCGACTCCGCCGTGCGCCGGTACGTGCGCGACGCGGACGCCGAGCTCGAACGTCTCCACATCCTCACTCGGGCGGACGTCACCACCCGCAACGTCAAGAAGGCGACACGGCTGGCCCGCGCATACGACGACATCGAGCGCCGCATCGACGAGCTCGCCGCGCAGGAGGAGCTCGAGGCGATGCGTCCCGAGCTCGACGGCAACCGCATCCAGCAGGTGCTGGGCATCGGCCCGGGCCGCGAGGTCGGCGAGGCGTACCGCTTCCTGCTCGACCTGCGGCTGGACGAGGGGATCGTGGGCGAGGCCGAGGCCGAGCGGCGCCTGCGGGAATGGTGGGCCGCGCGGGCCTGAACCGGCGGTCGACCCTGCCCCTACACTGGACGCACGCTCCCCGACGTCGATCGGAGCCGCCGTGTCCTCACCGTGGTCGCAGCGACGGGAGGTGTCGCCCGAGACCTCACGCCTGCTCATCGAGCGCGCCCATGAGGAGCTCGTCGCCGGCAACGCGGGAGACGAGCGCCTGCGCGACGTCCGCGCCCTCGTGCGCGAGTCGTGGCGCCGCTCGCTCGAGGGCCTGGTCGCGGCGGAGGCCCTCCCGCCGCTCGATCTGACGGCCGACGAGCTCGAGGCCTACCGGCGCGCCCACCCGCTCGCCGGGGTGATCGACATGGTGCGCGGGCTGCTGCTGCCCGGCGAGGCATCCGAATCGGGCGTCGTCGTGGCCGTGGGCGATGCGGCGGGACGGCTGCTGTGGGTGGAGGGCGACCGGCACGTCCGCAGCCTCACCGGAGCGATGGGCTTCGTCGAGGGCGCGAACTGGTCGGAGGACGCGGTGGGCACCGCCGCGCCCGGGACGGCGCTCACGCTCGACCGGTCGGTGCAGATCAGCGGCGCGGAGCACTTCAACCGGCTGGTGCAGCCGTGGTCGTGCACGGCGGCGCCCGTCCACGACCCCGAGACGCGCCGCATCCTCGGCGTCATCGACGTCACCGGGGGCGTGGAGGCGGTGACCCCGCAGGCCCAGCTCCTCGTGGACGCGACGGCCCGCGCCATCGAGGGAGAGCTGCTGGTGGCACGCCTGCGCGAGCGCGCGGCCGTTCGTCACGCTCCCGAATCGACGCGGGGGGCCCGCCGCACGCCGACACGGCGCCCTGAGCCGACGCGGGCGACCCTCCGCGTGCTCGGGCGGGATCGGGCGCTGCTCGAGGTGGTCGGCGAGGGTGTCCAGACCCTGTCGGAGCTCGGCCCGCGGCACGCCGAGCTGCTGCTCATGCTCGCCGTGCACCGGCAGGGCCTGTCGGCCGAGCGCCTCGGCGAACTCGTCTACGGCGATCCGGAGGGCTCGGTGACGCTCCGTGCCGAGATGGTGCGGCTGCGCAGGGCGCTCGCGCAGACAGCTCCCGCCCTCGTGCCCGAATCCCGCCCGTACCGGCTCGGCGTCGAGGTCGAGACCGACGCCCACCAGCTGCTGTCGCTCCTCGATCGTGGCGCGCACCGGGTCGCCCTCGCGGCATACCGCGGCGACGTGCTCCCCGACTCGGTCGCGCCCGGTGTGGAGGAGTTCCGCGAGACCGTCCGCACGGCGCTGCGCGAGGCGCTGATGGCGGAGGCATCCGTCGACGTCCTGCTCGCATTCGCCGAGACGGATGCCGCCGCCGGCGACGTCGAGCTGCTGCGGCTCTGCCTCTCGATGCTGCCTCCCCGCTCTCCCCGGCGCGCGGGGCTGGTCGCCCGCATCGAGAAGCTCGAGTCCGACGAGTAGCCGCCCGCTGCGCCTTGCTCGGGGTCGCGCAACGTTGTGCAACCTGGCCCGGCCTACCTTCGACCCATCGCGACGACGACCGTCGCGGACAGCGTCGAAGGAGACCATCATGACCATCGTCGAAGAGGGCGTCTCGAGCATCTACGCCGCTCCCGGGCAGCGCGGCTCGATCGCCGACTACCGCCCCCGCTACGGCCACTACATCGGCGGCGAGTGGGTCGAGCCGATCAAGGGCCAGTACTTCGAGAACATCAGCCCTGTCAACGGCAAGCCGTTCACCGAGGTCGGCCGCGGCACGGTCGAGGACATCGACCGCGCGGTGGACGTCGCGTACAAGGCGTTCGAGTCGTGGAAGCGCACGACGCCCGCCGAGCGCGCCGTGATCCTCAACAAGATCGCCGACCGCATCGAGCAGAACCTCGAACGGATCGCCGTCGCCGAGACCTGGGAGAACGGCAAGCCGGTGCGCGAGACCCTGGCCGCCGACATTCCGCTCGCCGTCGACCACTTCCGCTACTTCGCCGGCGTCCTGCGGGCGCAGGAGGGCTCGCTCAGCCAGCTCGACGAAGACACGGTGGCGTACCACTTCCACGAGCCGCTCGGGGTGGTGGGCCAGATCATCCCGTGGAACTTCCCCATCCTGATGGCCACGTGGAAGCTCGCTCCCGCGCTCGCCGCGGGCAACTGCGTCGTCCTGAAACCCGCCGAGCAGACGCCGGCGTCGATCCTCTTCCTCTTCGACATCATCGGCGACCTGCTCCCCGCGGGCGTCGTGAACATCGTGAACGGCTTCGGCATCGAGGCGGGCGCGCCGCTCGCGCAGCACAAGCGCATCCGCAAGGTCGCCTTCACCGGCGAGACCACGACGGGCCGGCTCATCATGCAGTACGCGTCGCAGAACCTCATCCCGGTGACGCTCGAGCTCGGCGGCAAGAGCGCGAACGTCTTCTTCGAGGACGTCGCCCGCTCCACTGACGACGGCTACTACGACAAGGCGCTCGAGGGCTTCACCTTCTTCGCGCTCAACCAGGGTGAGGTGTGCACCTGCCCGTCGCGCGCCCTCATCCAGCGCTCGATCTACGACCGCTTCCTCGGCGACGGCCTCGAGCGGGTGTCGAAGATCGTGCAGGGCAACCCGCTGGACCCCGCGACGATGATCGGCGCTCAGGCGTCCAACGACCAGTTGGACAAGATCCTGAGCTACATCGACATCGGCAAGCAGGGTGGCGCGAAGCTGCTCGCCGGCGGTGAGCGCGTGGACCTCGGCGGCGACCTCTCGGACGGCTTCTACGTCGCCCCCACGGTGTTCGAGGGCACGAACGACATGCGGATCTTCCAGGAGGAGATCTTCGGACCCGTCGTCTCGGTGACCTCCTTCGACGACTTCGACGACGCCATCTCGATCGCCAACGACACCCTCTACGGCCTCGGTGCGGGGGTGTGGAGCCGCTCGGGCGACACCGCGTACCGCGCCGGACGCGCGATCGAGGCCGGCCGCGTCTGGACGAACACGTACCACCAGTACCCCGCGCACGCGGCGTTCGGCGGCTACAAGCAGTCCGGCATCGGGCGCGAGAACCACCTCAAGATGCTCGACCACTACCAGCAGACGAAGAACCTGCTGGTGTCGTATGCCGACGGGGCGATGGGCTTCTTCTGATCCTCCCCGCAGACCCGGGCGGAGCGCCCCACGCGCCGCCCGGGTCGTCCCGGCGGCATGTTCGTCACCGGCCTTCCGGCCCGCCCCCGTCGAGATCGCGGTTACTCGGCGAATGACCACGCCATCGGCGCCGATAGCGTGCGATCTCGCCGAGTACGCGGTTACTCGGCGTTGACGAAGGACGCGCGAATGTCCTGCTCGGTGAATGCGTGCATGATTCCTTGCTTCCGGGAGGCCCGTGATTCAGGGGAAGAACGAGCCGCCGAGGCGGGAGAGGATCCACAGCACCACGACGACACCGCCGACGACGATCGACACCCACGGGATCCCGCGCTGCAGACGGCGTCCCTCGGGGGCGACGCCCGGCGGCGGCCGCAGCGACTCGAGCGGCGGCGTGAAGGGAACGGCGGATGCCGCGCCGGCGTGGTCCGCGCCGCCCGCGGCGGTCGCAGCGCCCTGGGTCGAGGCATCCGCCGCCAAGCGCTCGTCCCGCCACCGCGCCCACTGCGCGAGCTTGTCCAGCAGCGCGCCGACCACCGAGAACAGCCACGCCCACGTGGCGGGGTCGCGAGTCGAGAAGTCGCGCTTGGCGTACAGGAAGAGCCAGTCGTCGACGATCTCGACGTCGAGCGCGGCGGCGTTGTCGATGAAGCGCGCCATGATGTCGGGCGTGAAGAGGTAGAGGGCGTCGCGCTCGTAGTCCGCGGGGCAGTAGAGCGCGAAGTAGCGGTCGAAGTCGCCCTCGAGACTGAGGCGCTGGTCGCGGTCGATCGTCATCGGCAGGTTCGAGCCGAACAGCGAGTTGTTGCTCGTCGCGTCCAGCACGATGTGCGGCAGCGGGGTGTCGAGCTTGACCGCGACGTAGCCCCAGTGGTGGGTCTGCCGGTTCTTGCCCGAGCCGGTCGTGTAGCGGTGATTCCCGAACTCGACGAAGCGGGGGACGTCGCCGCGGATGAGGTCCCTCGCCTGCCGTGAGCTGCCGATCGAGAAGATCATGCCCGGCAGGCCGGGGCCGTCCAGCGCCGGCAGGTACGTCATCCCGTTGGCGCGCGCGAACCGGTCGAACCGGTACATGCGCTCCTGCCTGCCGCGAGTGCCGCGGACGAAGAGCGTGATCGCGAGGGCGGCGATCACGCCCAGCACGATCAGGGGGAACAGCGCGAACAGCACGCCCAGTCCGCCACCGCCGCTGATGCCCGACGACAGCGCCCCCACGACGGTCGACACGATCGTCAGCGCGACCGAGCCGAACACGATGAGGAAGACGGCGCCGAGGACGATGGCGACGAACGGGCTGCTCCCCGACCCCGGGAGCCGGCCGGTGCGGCGAAGCTCGTCGGCGAAGGCACGGGGCGCGCCGTGCGGCACGGGCTCCACGAGCGGACGCGCATCGAAGGGATACGTCGTCGCCGAGCGGGCAGCGGAGGGATCGCTCACCCGACCACGGTACCGGCGGCCGGGTCCAGTCCAGGGTTCTGCACGCCCGCGCCCGGGAAGGCATGATCGGAGGGACGCGAGGAGGCGCCATGACCGATGCCCGCAGAGACCCCGACGACCTCGACGCGCTGCGCGAGGCATCCGACATCCTCGGCATCGACGCACTGCTCAGCGCCGAGGAGCGGTCGGCCCGCGACCGCGTGCGCGCGTTCGTCGACGACGAGATCCGCCCTCACATCGCCGACTGGTTCGACCGCGCCCACTTCCCCGTCGAGCTCGCCCCGGCCCTCGGGCGGCTGGGCGTGCTCGGCATGGAGCTGGAGGGGTACGGATGCCCCGGCCGCAGCGCCGTCGAGTACGGCTTGGCCGCGCTCGAGCTCGAGGCGGGTGACTCCGGCATCCGCACCTTCGTCTCGGTGCAGGGCTCGCTGGCGATGGGGTCGATCCACCGCTGGGGCAGCGCCGAGCAGAAGGAGCAGTGGCTGCCGGCGATGGCCGCCGGCGAGGTGATCGGCAGCTTCGGCCTCACCGAGCCCACCGCCGGCTCCGACCCGTCGAGCATGAAGACGTTCGCCCGTCGTGACGGCGGCGACTGGATCATCACCGGAGCGAAGCGATGGATCGGGCTGGCCGCGGTCGCCCGGCTCGCGGTCGTGTGGGCGCAGACCGACGACGGCGTCCGCGGCTTCCTCGTGCCGACCGACGCGCCCGGCTTCGAGGTGACGGTGCTCGCGCCGAAGGGCTCGATGCGCGCCTCCGTGCAGACCGAGCTCCGCCTGGACGGCGTGCGGGTGGAGGCATCCGCTCTGCTTCCGGGTGCACGCGGACTGCGCGGGCCGTTCTCGGCGTTGAACGACGCGCGCTACGGCATCGTGTGGGGTGCGCTGGGCGCCGCGCGCGACAGCTACGAGGCGGCGCTGCGGCACGCGCTGCGACGCGAGCAGTTCGGCCGGCCGATCGCCGGCTTCCAGCTCACGCAGCGCAAGCTCGTGGACATGGTGGTCGAGCTGCAGAAGGGTGCGCTGCTCGCGCTCCACATCGGACGGGCGAAGGATGCCGGCACCCTGACGCCCACGCAGGTCTCGCTGGGCAAGCTCAACAACGTGCGGGAGGCGATCGCGATCGCCAGGGAGGCGCGGACGATCCTCGGCGGCGACGGCGTGCTGCTCGAGCACTCGCCGATCCGTCACGCCGCCAACCTGGAGTCGGTGCGCACCTATGAGGGGACCGACGAGGTGCACACCCTCGTGCTCGGGCAGCACCTCACGGGCCTCGGCGCCTTCCGCTGAACCGGCGATTCGGCGACGGTTGCGGCATCCGGTACCATTGGAGGGTTGTCCGCACGCGTTCTATACGCGGGAAGCCGGATGACGTGCAACACACCCTCCTGCTGCCGGGAAATGCCCGGCAGCCGTTCTAGTCCGAAGGAGGTGGGTTAGTGACGCACCAGTACGAACTCATGGTCATTCTGAACCCTGAGATCGACGAGCGCCAGGTCGGCGCCAACCTCGAGAAGTTCCTGAAGGTCATCACGACCGACGGCGGGACCATCGAGAACGTCGACATCTGGGGCAAGCGCCGTCTTGCGTACGAGATCCAGAAGAAGAACGAGGGCATCTACGCCGTCGTCAACTTCACGGCTACCGCCGCGACCACGCAGGAGCTCGATCGCCAGCTGAACCTCAGCGAGCAGATCATGCGCACCAAGGTCCTCCGCGCCGAGGAAGCGATCGCCATGATCGCCTCCGAGAAGCAGCGTGCCGACGAGCGCGCCGCCCGCAAGAGCGCCAAGGCTGCGAAGGCCTGAGGAACATGGCCGGCGAGACGATCATCACCGTCGTGGGGAACCTCACGGCAGATCCCGAGCTGCGTTACACGCAGAACGGCCTCCCCGTCGCGAACTTCACGATCGCGTCGACGCCGCGCAACTTCGACCGTCAGGCCAACGAGTGGAAGGACGGCGAAGCGCTGTTCCTCCGCGCGAGCGTGTGGCGTGAGTTCGCCGAGCACGTGGCCGGCTCGCTGACCAAGGGCATGCGGGTCATCGCGACCGGCCGTCTGAAGCAGCGCAGCTACCAGGACCGCGAGGGCAACAACCGCACCGCGATCGAGCTCGAGGTCGACGAGATCGGCCCGTCGCTGCGCTACGCGACCGCACAGGTCACCCGCGCTGCGGGCGGCTCCGGTGGCGGCGGCAGCTTCGGCGGTGGCGGCGGCCAGTCCCGTCCGGCGCAGGTCGCCGACGAGCCGTGGTCGACGCCCGGTTCGTCCAACGCCGGCGGTGCCGGTGGCGGCGATGCCTGGGCCGCCCCGGGTGCCTACGGCGACGACACCCCGTTCTGATCTCAGAAGAAGATTCCGGATGCCTCGTGACGAGGCATCCGATCAAGAAAACGTAAAGGAAGCACCATGGCTGGAAAGGCAACCGGCGACCGCCGGAAGCCGCGGAAGGGCGCGAAGAACGCGGCCCCCGCGAAGGCGATCCGTGTCGGTCTCATCGACTACAAGGACGTCGCGACTCTTCGCAAGTTCATCTCGGAGCGTGGCAAGATCCGCGCCCGTCGTATCACCGGTGTCTCGGTGCAGGAGCAGCGTCTGATCGCCAAGGCGATCAAGAACGCGCGCGAGATGGCGCTCCTGCCCTACGCCGGCGCTGGCCGCTAAGGAGTACCGACATGGCAAAGCTCATTCTCACGAACGAGGTGGCCGGGCTCGGTAGCGCCGGTGACGTGGTCGAGGTCAAGAACGGGTACGCCCGCAACTACCTCATCCCCCAGGGCTTCGCGGTCGCATGGACCCGCGGTGGCGAGAAGCAGGTGGCGTCGATCCGCGCCGCCCGCGAGTCGCGCGCGATCCACGACCACGAAGAGGCTGTGGCTCTCAAGAACAACCTCGAGACCAACAAGGTGCGCCTCGCCGTCAAGGCCGGCGCCGAGGGTCGCCTTTTCGGTGCGGTCAAGACCGCCGACGTCGCGGACGCGGTCAAGGCCGCGGGTCTCGGTGACCTCGACAAGCGCAAGATCCACATCACCTCGCCGATCAAGTCGACGGGCGAGCACGAGGCGACGGTCCGTCTTCGCGACGACCTCACCGCTGTGATCACCCTGCAGGTGGTCCCCGCCAAGTAAGCCTCGGCTTTCGAAGCGACATACGGATGCCGCGGACCTTCGGGTCCGCGGCATCCGTCGTCTCCGGGGGGAGTCCGACGCGGATGCCGCGAGCCCCCCGGTTCACGGCATCCGCGCGTGGCATCTCCGCCGCGATGACGGTCCCGAACCGTCGATCGCGGCGGAGATGGTCGTGCTCCGCGGCCCGTGGCGTCCGGTCCAGGCAGCGCCGGACTCCACGGGCCGGGAGATCGTGGTGATTCGAGGGGGTGCGGGAGGGCTGCTGGGGACAGCCCTCCCGCTGCTCACGCGGGTCGAGGCAAGGGGCGTCTGGGGAACGTCGACTTGCCCCGTCGACTCACGCGGAGCGGCGCCGCGAAGCGCGCGCGATGGCGCCCGCTGCCAGGAGGGAAAGACCCAGCAGCAGGAACGGCATCGCGCCCGATCCTCCTGTCGCGGCGAGCTGTGCGACCGTGCCGGCCGACGCGGTCGAGCCGGTCATGCCGTCCGACGCGGTCGGGCCGACCATGCCGCCCGATCCGCCGTCGCCCGGGGTTCCGTCGTGACCCGGGTTCCCCGGCGTGCCTGGGTCGGTGGGGTCGGTCGGGTCCGTCGGATCGGTGGGATCGGTCGGGTCCGTCGGGTCGGTCGGGTCGGTCGGGTCCGTGGGATCCGTCGGAACGACCGGGCCGGTGGTGGAGCTGTCGCCGATCACCGAGACGGCGTTGCCGCCGATGACGACGGGCAGCGTGATCGGCGCGAGCACCTGGGTGCCGCCGAGGAGGGATCCGTCGCCGGCGGTGCCGCCGACGACCGCACCGCCGCCCGTGCCCGGCGCCGTGGTGGCGCCGGTCGAGCTGCTGTCGCCGATGACCGAGACGGCGTTGCCGCCGGCGGTGACCGGAGCGGTGACCGGTGCGACGACCTGGCTGCCGCCGAGGATCGAGTCCTCGCCGCCGGTCCAGGCGTCGGTGCCGCTTGAGCTGCTCGGTGCGGGCGACGCGGTGGTCGCGCCCTCGCTCGAGCTGTCGCCGATGACCGAGATGGCGTTGCCGCCGGCGGTGACCGGGGCGGTGACCGGTGCGACGACCTGGCTGCCGCCGAGGATCGAGTCCTCGCCGCCGGTCCAGGCGTCGGTGCCGCTTGAGCTGCTCGGTGCGGGCGACGCGGTGGTCGCGCCCTCGCTCGAGCTGTCGCCGACGACCGAGATCGCGTTGCCCGAGACCGTGACGGGCGCGGCGACCGAGACGACTCCCTGCGTCCCCGAGAGGATGCCGTCGTCGCCGGACGTCTCGGCCGCAGCAGGCTGAGCAGCCGGTGCGGGTGCGGTCGTGGCATCCGACGACTCACTGTCGCCGGCTACCGACACCGCATTGCCGGCGACGGTCACCGGCACGTTCACCGAGACGAGCGCCTGCGTGCCCGACGCGGCGCCGTCCTGGCCGCCCGTCGTCGCGTCCGCGGGTGCGGGATCCGACGTGGGAGCGGCGGCGGTGCTGCCGTCGCTGTGGGAGTCGCCGATGACCGACAGCGACGTGCCGCTGACGGTGACCGGGAGTGTGACGTTGATGACGGCCTGGCTGCCAGAGAGCAGCCCGTCGTCACCGGTGGTCTCGGCCGCGGTCGCGGCCGTGGCGCCGAGCAGCGTGATGCCGCCGGCGAGAAGCGTGCCCCACAGGGCGCGCTTGCAGAAAGTACGCATTGGTGTTCCCCTTTGTGATCGATCGGATGCAGCGCGCGAAGAGGCGCTGCTCAGCGCGGGAGGCGCGCTGAATCTCTGCCGCACCGCGCTCGTGAGAGCGAGGCGGCGGAGAGCCGATCAGTCGGGGGAGACGTCGGTGGAACCGGCGGGCGCCGGCGGTGCGTGATCGTCCTCGGGACCTGCTCGGCGCACCCAGGCACGGTGTGCGGCGAGTGGAACGAGGGCGATGAACGCCCAGGCGCCGGGACCCGCACCACCGGGTCCCGCGGAGGCGGAGGGCAGGCAGAGCCCGCCCGGAGAGCTGGAGGGCCCGCTCGCGCTGAGCGCGGCGGACGAGACGTACAGCGCTTCCGCCGCAACAGCGGAGGCGACGGATGCCGCAGCCCAGGCGGTATGCAAGGCCGCTGCGGCGGTGGCGGAGGCGCTCGAAAAGAGCGTGACGGCGCCGCCCGCGATGTTGGGCGTCTCGCTCGGCCAGGCGCCGTCGGCGGGGTCTGAGAGTCCCGGCAGACCCGGCAGACCCGGCGTGCCGGGGGTCGAGGGGAGTTCGCCGACGGGCGGCAGACCGACCGTCGTGCCCGTCTCGACGACCGCGCCCACGAGGTCGTCGAGCGTCTCATCGACCGTGCCGCCGAGGTCGGTGACGGCGTCGTCGAGGCCGACGGCGGTGGCGAGGTCGCCGACCACGGGCACGGCGGTGACGACGTCGACCACGGGCTCGGTGATGCCGCTGACGACGCCACCCGACACCGCGTCCGAGACCGGCTGAGTGACGGTCGTGACCGCCGAGCCGACGACGTGCACGACCTGGCTCACCGGCTCCTGCACGGGCTCCGGCGTCGAGGCGACGACCGTGTTGACGGCGGTCGTCGCGCCTGTCGTGACGGTCGAGACCGTCTGGGTCACCGTCGCCGCTGTCGTGTCGACGGCGGCCGTCACGGTTCCGAGTGCACCCCCGAGCAGTCCCCCGTCGTCGGTCTCATCCGCCTGCGCGTGTCCCAGCCCGAAGCCGAGGACCAGTGAGAGGACGATCCAGGCGAACGCGGACACGGTCCCGATGAGGGCCAGCCGCACGATCCTCGGCAGCTGCGAGGTTGCGATCTCCACGTTCACCTCCCACGACGAAAGAGCCGCACGTTCCGGACGGATCGTGCGTGAGGGTGCCTGGATTAGAGAGGCTAGCGCGCGAGTGATGCGCTGTCCAGAGGATTCTCGAGCGGGTTGCGACCTGCTCATCTGAGTGTGAGGGCTGTTGCGAGCGGGCCGGAATTGTGCACAGGGTGCCGTCGGAGACTCAACCTTCAACCCTGACTTAAAGCACGTCTCTCTCCACAGGTTGTGAACGAAGCACATCCAGGTCACACGCGCTTTCCAAGCCGGATCTGAAGGAATGACGCGAGGTTGTCCACAGGGGTTCTGCACAACTGCGACGGCGTTTCGCGCAGGCTTTCCACACAGTTATCCACAGGCGCTGTTGCGAGTGTCGGAGGGGATCCATAGCGTTGGGGGCGGCCCATTCGGGAACGCGTGTCGCACGGCTGGGGGCAGTGCGACAGCCGGCGCAGTGCGACGCGAAGGTGAGCGGAAGAGGGTGTTCCGCTGCGCGTTCGTGTGTTGTCGGCGCGCCCGCGCCCACAGCACCAGACGACGAACAACGATGACCGTGACCGAACGGCAGGGAGGACGCGCAGCGTATGTCGATCGCCGACATCTCCGAAGAGCGCATGGGGGGTCCCCGCGACTTCGAGCGCACTCCCCCGCACGATGTGCTGGCGGAGCAGAGCGCGCTCGGCGGAATGCTGCTGTCGAAGGACGCGGTCGCCGACGTCATCGAGACGCTGCGCGGCGCCGACTTCTACATCCCGAAGCACGAGCTGATCTTCGAGGCGATCCTCACCCTCTACTCGCACGGCGAGCCCACCGACGTGGTCGCCGTCACCGATGAGCTCATCAAGACGGGCGAGCTGCAGCGCGCGGGCGGCGCCGACTACCTCCACACCCTGACGTCGATCGTCCCGACGGCCGCGAATGCCGGGTACTACGCCTCGATCGTCTCTGAGCGCGCCCTGCTGCGCCGTCTGGTCGAGGCCGGCACCCGCATCGTGCAGATGGGGTACTCCGGCCAGGGTGAGGCGCTCGACCTCGTCAACAACGCACAGGCCGAGATCTACTCGGTCACGGGGGCCGAGCAGGCCGAAGACTACGTGCCGCTCACGATCGCGGTCGACGCCGCCGTCGAAGAGATCGAGGCCGCACGCGGGCGCGATGGCCAGATGACCGGCATCCCGACCGGCTTCTCGGGCCTCGACCAGCTGACCAACGGCCTGCACCCGGGGCAGATGATCATCATCGCGGCGCGACCGGCGATGGGTAAGTCGACGCTGGCGCTCGATTTCGCGCGGTCGGCGGCCGTCAAGCACGACATGCCCACGATCTTCTTCTCGCTCGAGATGGGGCGCAGCGAGATCGCGATGCGCCTGCTCAGCGCCGAGGGAGCGATCCCCCTGCAGTCCATGCGCAAGGGCACGCTCGACTCGCGCGACTGGACGACCGTGGCCGCGACGCGCGGCCGCATCAACGATGCCCCGCTGTACATCGACGACAGCCCCAACATGACGCTCGTCGAGATCCGCGCGAAGTGCCGCAGGCTCAAGCAGCGCGCGGGCCTGAAGCTCGTCGTCATCGACTACCTCCAGCTCATGACGTCGGGCAAGCGGGTCGAGTCGCGTCAGCAGGAGGTGTCGGAGTTCTCACGAGCGCTCAAGCTGCTCGCGAAGGAGCTCGGGGTCCCGGTCATCGCGCTCTCGCAGCTGAACCGTGGCGCCGAGCAGCGCGCCGACAAGAAGCCCGCGCTGTCCGACCTGCGTGAGTCGGGCTCGATCGAGCAGGACGCCGACATGGTCGTGCTCCTGCACCGCGAGGCCGCCTACGAGAAGGACTCGCCGCGCGCCGGCGAGGCCGACCTCATCGTCGCCAAGCACCGCAACGGCCCGACCGACACCATCACCGTCGCGTTCCAGGGCCACTTCTCGCGCTTCACCGACATGGCCCCGGGCGACTTCGGGTAGGTGAATCTCGCGCTAACGTCTCCAATTCTCAATGCAGACGTCCTGATCGGCGCGGGGCGGGACTACGCCAGACCAGCTTGGATGGCGCGGATGTTCGCTGCGAGGACGCCTCGACTGAGGAGACCGGGCCCGAGCGGACCACTCGTGTCCTCACCGAGCAGCGGAAGCTGTCGTAGTGCGGTCTTGGCTTCCGGGCTCAGCTGGTTGAGCTGCCAGCAGATCTCTGCTCGGACTGCGTCCACCTGATCGGGTTTCGACAAGCCCACAGCTTTCGCCGCGTATGCGGCGGCCCCGAGGGCATGCGCGCCCATGTGGGCCACGCCGGCGGCTTGCGCCGCTGCGCGCGCGGCCGCGATGGCCTGCGGGCTCGCGACCTCGTGCGCAGCGCGTCCCGCAACGAAGCGGCGACGGATCTCACCCGCGGCACCGAGCTCGCCGCGCGCGAATGCCCGCGTGCGAGCGATCGCATCGCGTGGCCGCGAGTCGTCGGGCGACTCCGACTCGAAGATCGCGAGGACTCGTTCGGCGCAGTCAGCCGCCCACGATGCCCCGATCCGGCGATCAGCCTCGCTCAACGCCTGCGGCGATCCCATCACGCGCTGCCAGCACGACGAGATGCGCGAGCTCGTGCAGCCTCATGCGCGTCGTGCAGCAGCGAGATCACGTGCTCCGACGTCGCGGACGCCGGATTCACCACCGACACCCATCCGGCCGCCCCGTACAGAGGGTGCGAGACGAACACGTCGGCGTCGGCGGGGCTCGCACCGTCATCCGCGATCTGCGGTGCGCGATCGCGTCCGACGTGGATGTTCACGCGGAACCGACCAGACTCGTCCAATCTCGATTCCTCGTCATCGGGATAGTTCTTCGTCACGATCGTCCCGTACGGCTGCGTCCGCTCCGGCATCGCTCCATCCGGGGCGTAGTAGAAGAACGCGTCACCCCACGCCACCTCCGGCGAACCGCTCCCCTCTCCGGGGATGACCACGAGCACACCCTCGAAGCCGCTGACGGCATCGACAATCTCCTTCATCTCCATCCTTCCATCGTCACGTTGAAGTGCTTATGTGGACCTTGGCGAGATGGGAGCATGCATGCCAGCCAAAAAGTCTCAAGAGACGATGTTCACGACGGCCGCGGTCGCTCGAATGGTCGGCTATTCCACACAGCAAGTTCGCGACCTCGAACGGCTCGGAGTGCTCCCCGCCGCCGCGCGCACCCCCAACGGATACCGCTGTTACCAGGAGCGCCATATCGTCGCGCTCCGCGCCTATCGCGCACTGGTCGCTGCGATCGGATCCGTGCCGGCGCGACAGATGATGCCCACGCTGGTGCACGGCACCCTCGAAGCCGCTGCAGAGAAGATCGATGACCTGCACGCCCTGCTGGCGCGCAGTCGTGAACACGTCCGCGAAGCAAGCCGCGGTCTCCAGGCGGTTCTCGCCGACACCACCCTCGTCTTCGACGACCGCGACTCCATGACGATCAGCGAGCTCGCGGACGCCCTCGGTGTTCGCTCGTCGGCGCTGCGCCACTGGGAGCATGAAGGCCTCGTCAACCCGGATCGGATCGGTCAGTCGCAGACCCGTCGATACAACGCTCGAGCGATCACGGAGGCACGTATCGTCGCAGCGCTCCGAAGCGGCGGACACCGCATCCCACCGATATCGCGCGTACTCGCCCAGCTTCGCGAGCACGGACTGACGTCAGAGGCTCAGGCGCTTCTCGACGAGCGGCTGTCGGATCTCAGCCACCGCAGCGTCGCGCTGCTCGCCGCATCAGGACAACTCCACGCACTCCTCAGCGATCGGAAGCAGACTGCCGCGTGAAGGTGGCAGTCGGCACGGGGATGGCCGTCGCACAACCGGCCGAGGAGTCCCGTCTGACCAGACCGTGATGTCGCGGTTGGCGTGCCCCTGCGGGCATCTTCATCGGGCGGGGTAAACGGGCCTCACCGATTCGAGCGCCTGCGAGACTCCTTGAGGCCGGGACATGGCGCGGTTGGACCGACGAACGCGCTGTTCCACCTCGCCGACCGCTAGACGCTCGGGACTCCGGTGATGGATGCCGGCGAGATGACCGATCGTGATCGTTCCCTGTCTTGGCGGGTTGCAGCGGTGGTCGGCAGGACACTCGCGAAGGCGCTTGGCTTCTTCCTCTCGGTCGTCAAGTTCTTCTCGGTCGTCAAATTCTTCTCGGTCGTCAAACCGCCCGAGCAGATGAATGCCCAGACGATGCTTCCGCCAGAGGCCTTTCCGCCCCGCGCGGACGAATATCGGCCCTAGAGCAGACGAGGTCAAACGCCTCACGCGCTCGAGGACCCTCAACCGACACCAACGACCGGCATGAGAGCGGCCAAAGAGCTCGGCCGCTTCACTGTCGGGGATCGGCGCTAGCGTCGATTCGTGATCGAGATTGCCCGAACCCGCCGCACGTCTAGTGCCTCGGCATCGCTGTTCTTCGAGCGCTGGTGCGCGATCGAAACACACCCCGAGGGGGCGCCGAGCATGGAGTATTTCAAGCTGTCAGAGCCCTTCGGATTGGGCGCCCGCGGAGTCCTGAAAGCGGTCGGTGGTCAAGAGTCACCGTTCCGCGTCACGACAGTGGGGCCGGGCTTTGTCTATGCCGACACCACCGAACTCGATGGGGCGGAGTTGACCGTGCACCACGAGGCCGTCGAGGGGCTCGACGGTACTGAGGTCACACTGTCTGCATGGCTCGACGGGCCAGCCGAAGCGCAACTGGCAAGGGGAATGTCTGCCGAGGTTCAGCACAGCCTGGAGCACGACCTGGCCGCGCTCGCAGCGCTACTCGAGGGCTAGCATCAGTCGGCGAGCCAGGCGTTAGTGCCTGCGCACGCGGAGACACGATCGAACGAGCGCTGCTTGGTTCCTGAGCGCGCAGGAGACCGTCTCCGGTTGCCCGTTCGCGGACCGTCTTCAGCACGCCTCGAGAAGTGATGCTGTCAAGACAACTCGAAGTCTGGACGCACCTCGGCGACCGCGTCGAGTTCCGTCTGCATCCGCGCGTGGAGCTGTCGCCCGTGTTCGATCCACCCATCTGGCACAGGTTCGGTCTCGTCCCGAGCCTGCCAGACCGCGTTCTACTCGTGGAGGTCGGCGGCCAGCTCACTGCTCAGCGGCAAGTCCTCGGCGTCGAGCGTGTACTGCTCGCTGAAGGACTCCCACAGCGGCCACTCGCGCCCCCAATCCGGGAAGAGCCGGATCACCCGCCGTCCGTCTGGGAGGGTGAGCGGGAGCCTTTTCCGGCTTCGGTGCGCGAGGAGCCGGTCTTGCATCTCCGCGCGCATGCGCCACTCGCGCGGCGACTTCGGCGGCGAGTTGTAGTCGCCTCCGACCAGCCAGATCAGGCCGCGCCCGTGGGCGGTGTCATCGACGACCAGTGCGACTGACCACAATCGATCATCGCCCGCGAGCGTCGTCGCGGACCATTCGACGTCCTTGAGCGAGGCGTCGACCAGATCGACCGTGGTCACCGCCGAGCCGGCGCCTTCGAAGACATAGATCCGGTAGCGCGGCTCGTTCGATTCCCACGACGAGTCTCGTTCGTCGACCTGGATCCCGCGCATCCCACCACGATAGGGCGACGCCCGCTGGTGTTCGCAAGAGCCTGGGATGTGGCGAGCGAATAGCGGGTTCAGGTGCGGTTACTCGCTTCCCGATCGGCGCGGTGGAGGACCGCCATCCGCCCGCCGATCAACCGTCGTCCGCACGCTGATCGAGCGGTCGTCGCGCAAACGATCGGCGTTCGACACGCCGACTCTGGCGCAGTGACAGACGCCGACGGCCCGGTGGCTCTCAAGCACCGTCGCATGTGAGGATTCGCATGTGAACCGCTCCGCCAGGACCGCGCTCCAGGCTGTCGCTGTTGCCCTCGCGCTGTCTCTCGTCGGGTGTGCCGCGGACGAAGCGACACCGGACCGAACTGCCGATGCCCGGGCGGCCACTCCGACTAGTCCACCGACCGCTCCAAGCACCTCGCCGTCACCTACCCCCACTCCGACCCACCCGATAGACCCGCGCGACACGGCGTATGCCGCGGAAGTCGCCGCGTGGCCCGACGCGATTCCGCCCGGGTTCGCATGGCCGGCGGCGATAACCGACCTACCCGCCGGTCGCTTTCACGGACAGGGTGACTGGTCCGGTTACATGACGGCGGATGGTGTCTACCACTGCATGCTCGTATTCGCCGCCTGGGATGCGTACTTCGTCGACAACGACGCGACGGCATCCAAGGAATACGCTGCCCGCGCGGACGCGACAATGCCCGAACAGAACTACATGACGTGGGTCACCCGTGACGACGGCACCATCGGCGACCAGGAACTCGCGCGCGAGAGCGGCATCTGCAACGGCTTCGTCGGAGACCTACGCGTGTAGAGGGTGTTTCCCGCGGAGACGGTACAACTGAGGGCGGCGCACAGAGCGACAGCCGCCCGATGCGGGACCGGCTACCGCACCGTCCACGACGGGATGTTCGGCAAGTGGAAATCGCGCTCCCGTCGGTATGGTGGCGACGTGGATGACGACCGACGAAATGCGCTGGGTCGCCGCGAAATCCTCGCGGCGTACCTCGAGGTCCTGGATCGACTCGGAGAACTCGTTGCGATCTGCTCCACTATCGAGGGCGACGCCGGCGAGCTGCGAAATGCCGTACAGGGAGCATTCGGACTGAGTCCGATCGCAGCTGATGCGGTCCTGGCAATGCAAGTCAGACGCTTCACCCCGGAAGAGCGACATAAGATCCGCAGCGAGCTCGCAGCCGTCGATCGATGGCTTGGGGAGGCGAACGGCGCGTAGGCCGACCCCTAAGCAAACGGTCGGCCAGGTCCTCCGATGCGCCGCACCGATACGCACACGTGGTTCGTGACGACGCACTGCCGCGTGCGTTCCTGGCGTGACCAAGTGATTGGCCCGACCGCGAGGCGACAGAATGGGAGCGTTCTAGCCAGAGAAAGGTCGGTCGTGTGGAAGTTGGAGATGACGAGTTGAGGCGGGTCCGGTTTTATGGCCCCACTGATATGGCTGCCAACTGGCACGCGCCCCGTGTTGTCGAGCTCGCGACCGGTATCGATTCCACCCACGTTCCGACCAACGTCAATGACGTCCTTGAGCTCCACAATGTTCAGCAGTATCTCGAGCACGGCCTGCTCCCGAGTTCCCTGAGTTCGGAGGAGCGCGATGTGCTCATTGGTCGTGTACCCCAGATCAGGTCGGTCGTCGCTCGGTTCTTTTCCGGCATCGACAACTCCAACGTCACCACCCTGGTCACCGCAATCGACTTCGAGTACCACGAAGATCTCGTACACCTCCTCGGTCGCAACAAAGCCTTCGACCGGTGCGACAGCGCCGTGGCACTTCCGGCCCTCAGGGAGGCAGGCGTTCACCTCAGCGAGATGCTTGCGAGCGAAATCCTCGTCAAGGCTTATGACGCTGAGATGCGGGACGAGTTGCTCGCAGTGCCTCGAAACGCTGAGCACCTCGCTCGCAAGTACTTGGAGAAGGACTCGAGAGCGTCGATACACCTGCCGCCGAGCTTCTCTTCGATTGATGCCCGGGATCTGTTCGAGCGATACATCGACAGCGAGGAGGCGAACCTCAACTACGTGCGACTTATCGCGAACGCTAGGGACAACGCTGGCGCCGGCATTGACGCCAAACTCAGGCTGCGGGCGGAGCGCCGCAGCAAGGAGTTGACCGCCGAACTCTTCAAACGCAACCCGGGGTCCAAGACAGGCTGCGAGATAGAGGTCTCCGACAGTCAACAGGTCCCGGTCGAGTTCGAGATCGATTCGTCCGAAGGGTCGATCTGGCGATACACCTACAGCAAACGCTGGCTCGAAGAGACCACCGACAACGCGAGCATCCTCAACAACTTCCAACACCTGTTCGAGTTCGCCGATCAGCACGCGCTCCTTACCCTGCCGGCCTACCCGTCACAGTTCGGCGTGATGGAACGTGTGATTGGCGTTGCTGGGCAGGACGAATACAAGATCAGCAACTACTTCCGAAAACTGGACTACCGATCGTTGCTTCAGACACACATGTACATGGGGTTCTTGAAGACACGGGACATCGAGCTGGAGCGCGTCATCTCGTGGTTCTTCGAGGTTTACCTAGTCGAAGAGTTTGGGATGGCCAACTTCTCATTCAATGCGTCCGACTCCGGAACACCGTATCTGCACAGAGTTCGGCACCTCTTCGCGGAGATGGAGAGCGTGGCGACCCAGTTCAGTCTGTTCGTCGAGAACCGAGAACTTGACCGGGACCTGCTCACGATGGGAGCAGATCCGATCCGATACAAGGAGATACCCAGTCTGCTCGACGGCAAGTACCTCTACGCGACGGACAGCCAGGAGGTGCAAAGTGTTCTCCATCTGCTTTTCTCCGACCAATCCAGCCTGACCTACATCGATGAAGCGCTTCGAGACCGAAACGCGGTGGGCCTCATCCTGAACAACCAAGTCGCGTACGACGACTTTCACCACTACCAGAAGGCAGGCATCAACCGCCTCGTCAGCCTGGGGGTTCTCGAAGCCGCCGGTAATCGGGTGGCGTTCGTCGACATGGATCAACTCCTCGTGCTTTCCCGGATGTTCAGCACTCAAGCTGCTAGCTACTTCCACCTCTCAGCACCAGCCCGCACGCAGGCGGATCAAATGGTCCGAAAAGGGTGGCTGACGCGTCAATCATCGTTGTTGACCGACGCGGAAGCGGACTACTTCAACTACTTCCTCAATAGGGTTGGGTTCAGCAACGGGCCGAACCTGCGCAACCGATACCTGCACGGCGCGCAGGCCCACACCGACAGCGATCAAGCACATTTCCACACCTACTTGGTCGCCATACGAATGATCGCGGCGCTCGTCATCAAGATCAATGACGATCTCTGCCTGACAGCGGCAGAGAGCCCGAACTAGTCGTCGACAAGAAGCTCGGTGATCGATGCCCCTCGCGCCATAACTGCGCCTGACCATGAAGCGTTAGCGCGATCCTGACAAGCGCTCGTGTGGCGTAGTTTTCACACATGATGAGCAATGCGCCCAGCCATCCGCCGACCAACGCTGATTCAGTGGTGGCGCTCGATCGTACAATACCGATCTCGCTTGCATCGCTTGAGTTTCGGGCTCGCGACGTCGAGAGCGTTGCTGGCACCGGCGACGAAGGAACGGTCGTTCGGTCGTTCGCGGCGTTGAAGTTTCTGATCGGGCAGATCGACTTCGACATGCGCGTCCTCATGCGTGCGATGGCTTCGGATCCTGTAGCCCGCGTGACGAACGAGAAACTGCTCGCGCTGGTACTTCGGGAGAGCATCTCAGGAGTGTTCAAGGCGTTGGGCGACCTCCAACGGACGGCGCGGCTGCAGGCAGGACCGTTCTCGGACTTCATCGATCTGGAGCTACTGACGGCCGCTCAACGCACCTACAAGGACGCCGTTCGAGAGGTCGCCGATGACCGCGCGTTCATGCAAACCCTTGTCGATATTCGCAACGAGGTCGCCGCACACATGTTCAGCGACGACAACGGCATCGAGTCCGCGGCAGCCTGGGTGGTCTCGCGGTCGGTGATGCCGCAAGACGATGACGCCATACTCGCGAGCCGCATTTTCACGGGATCGATGGTGGTGCTGCGCGCGCTTCACGCGCTCGACGCCGCGTTGGAAGAGGTGCCGACCTCCTGATCACACGGCTCGACGCCGGCTGCCTCGATGTCGGACGCCCGGAGCACACTGCAGTCGTGGCAGACCTGTATACGAAGAATGGCCGCCCGCTTCGGCGCAGCGGCGACAAGTTGTTCGCGCGTTCCGGAACCTACGTCGGCAAGATCAAGGGCGACTACGTCTTCGATCCCTCAGGCCGCTACGCCGGGACAATCGTCGGCGAGCGAGTCGTGTACCGCTCCACTCACGCGGCGCGAATCTCGAGTCCGTCCGCGTCTGCGAACCGGGCTGGGAGCGCCAGCGCGAACCGTGCGGGCTCGGCAATGTGGGGCGACGAGCCGCCGTTCCCGGACTGAGTGAAAGGGCTCGGGATGAACGCGAGCCCTACAGTGAGTCTGGTGAGGGACCTTCCACTTTCCGCCGGCGGTGACCTCGTCTCGCGCCTGGCTCGCGAGCGTGACCCTGTCCGAGCGGTTGTAGAGCTGGTGTGGAACGCCATCGATGCTGAAGCCGAAACCGTGCGCGTCACCCTCACCCGTTCGGACCTGGGGTCCATCGAGAGTGTGGCCGTCGAGGATGATGGTCACGGGATCACGTCCGACGAGGTGCAGGCGACGTTCGGTCGCATCGGTGGCTCCTGGAAGGCGCTCGCGACGCGCTCGAAGAACGACAAGCGCGGCCTGCACGGCAAGCTCGGCGAGGGGCGACTTCGCGCCTTTGCGCTCGGATCCCGGGTCACGTGGGCAAGCGAGAGCGTCAACACGGCCGGCGTCCGTGAGCGGGTCGTGATCGAGGGCGCGAAGGAGCGCGCTGAGCCCTTCACCTGGGAGGCCCTGCCGTCGACCGCTACGGAGACCGGCACGGTGGTGACCGCGCTCAACGAGCAGGATCGCAGCCTGAACTCGCTCGTCAGCGATACGACCGTGACCACTCTTGCCTCGCAGTTCGCGCCGGTACTTCTCAACGACGACACGCTCACGGTCGTGTTCGACGGGGCCAAGCTTGATCCAGCCGACGAGATCCTCGACGACACCACCGTTCAGGTGACCCTCGACTCGGATGCGCAGGCGGACGTTTCGGTGCGCATTATCGAGTGGCGAACCGGTAAGCACCGCGCGGTCTATTTCGGCGAGGACGACGAGCGCTTCGTCCTCGAGATGTCGGGCGCTGAGCTCGAAAGCCAGGCCGCCTTCTCTGCCTACGTGACCTGGAGGGGGTTCGACGTCGACTCGCTCTCGGAACTCGGCCTCGGAGAGATGGCGCCCGACCCTGCTGGGGCGGTCTGGCGCGCGACCAAGACCGCCGTGCGTGAGCACTTCGCGTCGAGGCGGCGGTCGCGTCGTCGGGACCAGATCGACGAGTGGAAGAACAAGGGCATCTATCCCTACAAGGAGGAGCCCGCCACCGAAGCGGACAAGGCGGAGCGGGCGGTCTTCGACATCGTGTCGAGCGCACTCGTACCGCAGATCCCGAAGCGGAAGGACGGGGCGCAGCTTACGCTGAATCTGCTTCGTGACGCGCTGAAGACGGACCCCGAGAACCTTGCGCTGCTGGTCAGCGAGTTCGTCGCGCTGACCGAACAGGACCGCGAAGCGCTGACGAAGCTGCTCAGCGAGACGACGCTTGCCGGCGTCATTCGAGCCGCGAACTTGGTGACGAGCCGCCGCAAGTTCCTCGCTGGCCTCGAGCACCTTCTCTTCGACCCAGACGACTCGAAGAAGGTCGGCGAGCGGGACCACCTCCACAAGATCCTCGAGCACGAGCTCTGGATCTTCGGCGAGGAGTACCACTTCATGAACAGCGAACGCGGGCTCACGCAGATGCTGCGCACCCACCTCGAGCTCGAGGGGCTCCCTGAAGGCAAGGTCGAGCCGGTCAAGCGCTGGGACGGCAAGTCAGGTCGCGTCGACCTGCACGTCGCTGCCAAGTCTCAGGAGCACGACCGCGTTCGCCATCTCGTTGTCGAGCTGAAGGCACCGGGCATCGTCGCCGGTCGCAAGGAGCGCGACCAGATCGAGGACTACGTCAACGTCGTCGTGAGCACGCCTGCGTTCGCCAGTGAACGCGCCATCTGGGACTTCATCCTGGTCGTGACGGACTACGACGAGGTCATCGAGAACTCCTTTAATAGCGACAATCGCGAGATCGGGGTGGTGCTCGAGCCGGAGCGAAAACGCGGCCGACCGGCCGTGCGTGCGTACGTCCGGCGGTGGAGCGACATCATCGCCGAGAACAAGCGGCGCCTCGACTTCGTGACCAGCTCGCTCGAGTTCGATCCGTCGCTCGCCGAGGGGCTCGCATTTATTCGTGAGGAGTACACCGAGATGATTCCGGAGGCCTTGGCATCCGATGAGGAGCCCGGCGACACTGAGCGCGACTGAGCCGCTTCTCGCTCTAGTTCCGGTTCAGCCCGAATCGCCGCAAGTCGAGGGCGTCCTTGGAGTGGCTCTCTGCGGCGACGATGTATCGGGTGAGCGTGGCAGGATCCCTGCGCTCGCGACGGTCCCCTTCCGAGCCATGCCCGCACGGGGATCCGCTCGGGGTCGATCAGTTCGACTGAATCAAGCCAGCGCAGACCCGCGCATACTAAGCGAGGGTTCTGGACAGCAGCGAGCGGCGGGTCGATACTGGCGGCCATGGCGGAGCCTGCCGGCGTGATCCGGACACCCGACCAGCGTTTGCGGGTGTTTGTGAGTTCTACCCTGCGCGAGCTGGCGGCGGAACGTCGCATAGTCCGTAACGTCATCGAGCGCATGGCGTTGGCTCCCGTGATGTTCGAGCTGGGAGCTCGACCGCACCCGCCTCGCTCGTTGTATCGCGCGTACCTTGATCAGTCGGACATCTTCATCGGAGTGTATTGGGAGTCGTACGGTTGGGTGGCCCCCGGCGAGGAGATCTCGGGACTGGAGGACGAGTACCGTCTGGCCCCAGAGATTCCACTTCTCATTTACGTCAAGAACAGCAACGATCGCGAAGAGCGCCTCGGCAAGCTTCTTGACCGGATCCGCAGCGAGGACCGTGCCTCGTACGTGACATTCGACCAGGCCGACGACCTCGACGGCCTTGTCACATCGGACCTGGCGACGCTCCTTGCGGAGAGCTTCGACGAAGCGCGACGTGACCGCACGGTCCAACTGAAGTCGTTGGAAGGTCCATCCCTGACAGCCCCGGCGGCGCCCCCACCGGCGCTGAACCGGCTCATTGGCCGCACCGACGACCTGCAACGGTGCGTGGATCTGCTTAGGGTCGGCGGGTGCAAGATCGTCACGCTCACCGGGCCCGGCGGAATCGGCAAGACGCGCCTTGCCATTGCTGCGGCTCGCGAATTGCAGGACGCGTTCCCGGACGGTGTCGCTTTAGTTGACCTCGCACCGATCCGAGATCCAACCCTTCTCGTTCCGACCATCGCCGCGACGCTGGGGATCCGGGATGCCGGCGACTTCCCCCTAACTCAGAAGGTCACGACGGCACTCGCCGGCCGTCGAATGTTGCTCGTGCTGGACAATGTCGAACAAGTCATTGCCGCCGCAGGCGAGATCAGCACCCTGGTTCGCACCACCGGAATATCGGTATTGACCACGAGCCGCATCCTTCTGCACGTCGACGGCGAGCAGGCCGTGACCTTGGCGCCGATTGAGACGTCGGCCGCTCTTGAGCTGTTCGTGGAGCGAGCACGCTCGGTCAAGCCCGACTTCCAGCTGAACGACGAAAACCGGGAGTACGTCCTGTCGATCGCTGCTGCGGTCGACAACCTCCCATTGGCCATTGAGCTGGCGGCCACGCGGGTTCGAGTGCTGCAGCCCGCCGAGATCGCTGGTCGCCTGGATCGGATCCTTCCGCTGCTCACCGGTGGGGCACGCGATCATCCTGACCGGCAACGGACGTTGAGAGCAACGATCGAGTGGAGCGCGGAGCTCCTCACGGAACCGCAACGAGCCCTGCTGCTTCGCCTGGCCGTTTTCCGTACCGGATTCGAACTGGACGCCGTGGAATGGATGAGCGAGGACCTCCCCGACGACGGCGTCGAGCTTCTGACCGCACTCGTCGATTCCAGCCTCGTGCAGGTTCAAGACCCGACGAGCCGAAGTTCCTTTTCCATACTGGCGACCGTCCGCGAATATGCCCTGCAGGAACTGGACCAGCACGGCGAACTCGACCGCATCCGCCAGCGTCACGCCGAGTTCTACTCCGATCTCGCCGTGCGCGCTGAGCCGCAATTAGTCAGCGCCAACCAAGATCCCTGGATCGCGCGGCTGCAAACCGAGTTCGAAGACATCCGCGCCGCAGTGGACCACTATCTGCACAACGAAGACGGCGATGCCGTCGCCGCGATCATCTGGCCGCTCTACTGGTTCTGGTGGGTCTCGGGCCGCTTCATGGAAATCGGCGGATGGATCGAAGCACTCCGGAACATGGCATCGAAGCTCAGTTCGCGCTCGAGACTGATCACGGAGTTCTATAGCGCCGCCGCGTACATCTGGGTGACGCCCGACCCCGGTGCTATTCCCAAATACGAGCGCCTCCTCGACGAATTCGTCGCCCAACAAGACACCTTCGGCGAAATGTTCGCACGAAGTTCCATCGCGCTTCTGTCCTTGACGCTCATCCCACCGCAGTTCGAGACCGCTGATAAGCACCTGCAACGCGCCCAACAGATCGCGAGCGAACTCGACAGCAAGTTCCTGACGTGCATGGCGTTGCTCCTCCGCGGCAGAGTCGCAGTTGCGCGCGGCGACATCCCCGCGGCCCGCGAGCTTTTCACCCGAGCAATGGCGAACGCCGAGCGCGGTGGAGACAAGGTCACCCAAGCCGCAGCGCTCGGCGAACTGGGTTGGTTGAGCATTCTCGAAAACGACCCCGGTGCCGCGCGGATTCAATTCGTACGCGCCTTCAACATCTCCACGGCTGTCCAGCATGCCGAAGGCATCGCATACGGACTGGAAGGATTCTTCGCGCTAGCCGCGATGAACCGCGACATCCAGCGCGCCGGCAGACTGCTCGGGGCCGCTGAAGACGTCCGCGCCCGGAGGGGCATCACCGGACCCACCGTTTTCTCCTACCACCAGCATCTGCTCGCACAGCTAGAGGCATCCCCCGCCTCCGAGCCGTTCAACGCCGCCAGGCAGGACGGCAGAGACGCGGACCTCGCGACGATCGTCGAAGAGGCGCTGAGCGACCCAAACCGATCCGCGAGGCCAGGCGACCGTCAGAGCGACGCCATGGTGAGCGGCACGCAGTCGCACGCGTCCGGTCGTCGCTTCCCATAAGCAGTCACAGCCCGCGACCACCTAGGTCACCCGCCCGGGCCGAGAACAGCATCACTTGCCGCCCCTTGCCGAGACCACTCGCCACGGTGTCTGAGCCAGTGCCCGCTCAGGGATCCGCAACGAAGCGGGTTGCTGGGATTACTTGCGATGCGACAGCCGTTGCGGGCTATGGCAGCTGAAGGAGCGTCACCCGGGCGGCACCGACGTGGTCGACGGGCACGACTTGGAGTCTTTCGTCTCCATTGAGGATCCGACCGTCCTCGATCCGCCCGTCGGTGATGAGGAGCTCGGTCACGGTGTCGATCTCGACTCGACCGGCGCCCCCGGCCCTGAAATCGACTTTGACGCCTTGGCCCACGATCACGACGGTGTCGTCCTCTTCGGCGAACATCAGCGCGAATGGTCGCTGCTCCCCTGGGGTGGGAACAGGTTCGCCCGGGAGTGTCTCGTCCGGGACGGGCACGGCCTCGTCGGGTAGTTGTACGCCGACGTCGAGGAGACAGTTCCTGACGATGCTGTTCAGTCCGCGCGCGCTGATCTGGAGCGAGCCGACTTCGGCGGCGGCAGTCTCGTCGCCTTCAACGACCACCGCCGCGATCCGCTGAGTCTGTTGAGCGGCTGCAATCGCAGTCTCGAGAGCGACAAGGTAGGCAAACGTGGCCGCGACCTGTCCGTCGGGGTTGGCACCGTCGATGCCGAATCCTGACCAGCCCATCGCCCGGTAGGTGCCCACTGCGCGGACGAGCTCACCGGCGCGAAGCCGGCTTTCCGGAACGAAGAACGGTTGAGTCGCGGCGTACGTCTGCATGACAGGATCGGCGTCGTCGACGTAGATATCCGGTGCGACGAACGCGAGCGAGGGTGCGGCTGTGTGCCAGACGTCGATGACGCGGCTGCTCGGTCCGCCGCTCGGCCATTGGCCGGGCTCATCCTGGCCCGGTTGCGGTCCTAGCCAAGCGTTGGTGTACATCGGGATCGGCTTGATCGCCCGGCCACGAGCGGCGAGTTCCTCGACGTAGGTGGCGACCGCCCAGGCCATGAACACTTCGTCGGCCGCGCTGCTGTTCCCGAACACGTCAGCCCACGACCCGGAGTCGCGACGTCCGGCATCGACCCACAGCGTGCTGAGCGGCGATCCCGCGGGCGCGACCGATGCGGCGCGGACAAGATCTGCGGGCACAGTGTCGCGCCACGCCTTCTCGGCGAGCTCGTTTCGGTCGCGGCTGTCCATCAGGATGCCGGACTCATTCTCCACCTGGACGAGAGCCACAACGTCGTCGGTGTCGTTCTCCGCGAGATGGGTGATGAACGCCTCGAACGCCGCAGCATCCGCCTCTCGCAGGTCGCTGCTGAAGACTGACAGGACGGGTGTCGGGGTGACTCCCTGATAGTGGAACGCGCTGCCCTTCTGCTTCGATTCGATCACCGCCCGCATGAACCGGTTCTCGTCCGTGCGGACCCATCGGGGCGCGTAGGTCGACGCGGCATTCTTGAAGGCACCGAACCACAGCAGCACCAGCCGCAACCCCGACGCCCGCGCCTGCTCGATCATGTGGTCGACGAGCGTGAAGTCGAATCTCCCCTCTTCGGGCTCGCTGAGTGCCCAGCTGACGGGCGCGAGAACGGTGTTGCCGTTCATACGCCGGACGTGCGCGAAAGACTCACGGATCGACGCGGCCGAGGAACTCGAGGAATTGTGCACCTGACCGCCGAGCAGCAACGCTGGCTCCGTCCCTCTGAGGAGACCGCCAGTCCCGGGATCGACGACCCAGCGATTCGTTCCAGATGACATGCCCGACCCCTTCAGCTTCGACGCTCGATCCAGCCTCACAGCTTTTGTCGAGTTCGAACATTTCGGGTCGTAATTCAAGACATCACGACCATCGATGCCGAGGCCGAACCACCCCACCCCGCGCGTCGCATCAACACCGAGCTCCTGCACACACCACCGCGGGGACGGCTCTCACCTAGTCGGCATTCAGTGCCCACTCAGGGATGTCGAACAAACGCGCTCAGGCCGTTCGCCACCGACGTCTAGCGGGCAATGCCCGAATAGGGATCGACTAGGGCCGGCTCGACCGACGGCTTCGGGCCTTGAGCGCAGTGATCACGCCGACAAAGGCGGACAGTGCGAGCCATAGCCATAATGACGTGTCGATCCCGACGATCGAGCGCTCGAAGGTTCCGCATGTCGAGGTTCCGCTGACGGGAGCGTCCGCGCACCATCCCCCGGTGATCACCGGGGCGAAAAGCACAGCCACGGCGACGATCGCCGCAATGCCGAGCCACACCACCGATGCAACGCGCGAACCACTCCTCGACATGACCCCAGCAAACCAGAGGACCGCGCACTTGAGGAAGATCCGGGATTTCGCCGCTACCCGAAGCGCGCCCGCGAGGCCCCATCAACGCGCGTTGCTCGGATACGGATCGACGCCGCTTCGGGGGTTATGGCCAGATAGTGTTCGCTCATGTCGTTTGCAATACTCACGACCCAGGCCGCATGGAGTGGATTCTGGCAATGGTCGCAGACGCAACTCGGGGCAACTATCGTCGGTGGACTCGTCGTAGCGGCGGTACTGGGCGCGGTCGGGTGGCTCGCTCGTAGACGGCGATTGCGAAAGGCGGCCGCCACGAATCGGATTGACGAGAGTTCGGACGACTTGTCGACCACGCACCCGGCGAATCCGACCTTCCAGTGGCGCTTGGCCAAAGAAGGCGATGAAACCGTGCGGCTGATCAACGAGGGAGCCTTAGCTGAGGTGACGACGATCGTCGGTCGACCTGGACTCACCCGCGTGAGTACGGACTTCAGCCTTCCCGTCCGGGTGCCCCATAAGTCGTCAATTGAACTCCGTGTTCGCAAGGACAACGGGCATGAGCGTCACTGGCTCAAGGTCAATTGGCTCCGCGAAGGTCGGGGCAACTTGCAAAGTCACAGCTTCGACGTGTGATCGCCGACCCGCCGGGAGCAGCTTTCAGCACGCATCGGAACGCCTAATGCACGTCCTCAGGCCTGCCCGCATGGTTCCGGCTTCGCGCAGTGCCCGCAATGGAAGCGACCGTGTGCTTGACGCAGTCGATTCGTGGGTTGGGGGCGAGGCTGCTATTCGTCTGCACCGCGTGAAAGTACGCCAAGCACTTCCCCGTCTGCATCGAGGACGTAAAGCTGGTCGCCCTTCGCGATCGCGGTGACCACGGGCCCGCCCAGGTCTGTGTCGCGGGGAGGGCATGCCATCAGCGTGGTGAGCATGTCGGAGAACTCGACCACGCCGTCGAAGAAGGCCCAGGTTCCGCCGATGCTGTTGCATCCGTCACTGCCGGTGACGATCCCGTCCTCGAGGATCGTCAGGTAGGCCGATCGCTCGCCGATCTCGCCCCACTGCCCGACGGGGTCATCGGTGGGCGCAGCGGGCGCACCGGCGAGGGTAAACCCGGGACTCCACGCGACGGCCAGGTAAGTGACAGCGGGGGCGAGTGCGAGGAGCACTACTCCTGCGACGACGAACGGGCGTGCCGCACGACGCACCAACGCGACCGTGATCGTGACAGCCCAGATCCCGATCACGACGATCGTCCACACCACGCCGCTCCCGGCTCGGTAGGACGGTTGGCAGTTCGTCGGCGGTGGATCGATCGCTGGGCAGACGCCGGTTCCGATGGGGACGGCGGCGAGCCAGATGAGCGCGATGGTTCCGAGCAGGAGGAGGGTCGCGGCGATCATCAGCCGCCACGGCGCCAATCGGTACGCGCCGGCCGGCCGCACGGCGACAGCCCCGGGTTCCATGCTTCGACCGTACCGGCTGCTTACGCGGCGGCCTGTGCCCGCAAGGGGATGCCGACCGAACGGCCTGCAGCACGTTCGTGTCGTCCCGCTTGCGGGCGTCGCGCGAATAGGGATCCACACGCGAAAGATTCGAGACCCGTCGTGTCAGTCGCGGGCTTGGCCTTCTCTCGTTGCTATTCCATTTGGCGCGGGGCCAGTTCCAGGAGTAGCGGTGACCAGATACCGTCCTGCATATGGAACAGATCTGGGCAGCGCTTGTCGGAGCCCTGCTCGGTGGTCTGCTCGCACTGGTCGCGGCGGAATGGTCGTTCCGTCGAGCCCGGGGCATCGCAACTGACGAAGCCAAGCACCGAGAGTTGGTGACACTCGAAGGACTGATCACCGAGATACAGGTGGCGATCGGGATCGCGGGTCGTGCCTCGCCAACCCCGCTGCCAACGGCATACCTGCACGACTCCATGCCGCTTCGCGCCCACCTGGACGAGCCATCGGCGTCTGCGCTACTTGGCTATGCACAAGCCACGCTGCGGTACAACGGCAGGGTGGCCCGTATCGTCGCATATGGCATGGGCAAGCGTGCCGCGGGCAAAGCGCCTGGATCCGAAAGACCCGAGGATCACGCAAAGGAAGTTGAGAGCGCTGGGCGCTTGGCGGCGACTCGACTCCGCGAATTCGTGGAACGGCGCAAGGGCCGTTAGCTACGTGCCGGGTGGAGCCGATTCGGCCGCTCAAATTCAGCGCCAGGGCCCGGCTGCCCGCCAATTGCCGCCAACGGCCACGCTCGGCACCGCACCTAATCGCACGTTGGCCCGTCACGGTCCGTCCGCGCGACGGCTGCAAGTCCCACGAGGACAAGCAGTCGAGGAAGGCGCATGCGCGGCTGGCGTCGGTTACCGGGCGTTTGCTCGCATGAGGATCTCCGGAGCGACCAGGTTGTGCGGCATCCGGTTCAAGAGCGTGAGATGTTCGAGCTGGGCGATGCCGTCGGCCTTCAAGCTGGCGGAGCGCCCCCATCGGTGTCGGCCCCGCCCCCAAGCGGTCCGCTAGCTGCGCGAGTTTGCTGTTCGATCAATTCCAACGCAGCCGCTAGACCGCTCGCCACGCGCGAATCTCTGAGGTAGCTGGCCAGACTGTGGTGATCCTCGCTTCGATTTCTCACGTTGTTGACGTTCTCGATCTTCCGGTCCGTCGGAAAGTGATCCTCGTCGAGGGGCTCCAGCGCCACAACATCGAGCGGGTCGCGCGCGTTCAGCCACGAGTCAACAGCCTCCGGGAAGAGGGGTTCATCCAGCGACTCCCGCACCTTTCCGACACCGAGTGGGCTCCCGATTGTGATGAGTAGTGGCACTCGCCAACCCTCGGCGCGCGCGAGATCGCTCAAGATCGAATGAGCCACGACGCTTCCGAGCGAGTGCCCGATGATGATCATCGGCTCGCGTTTGGTGAGCGCCTTCCTTACGCCTTTATCGATCTGCCGGCGTACCCGCGGCTTTGTGACGTAGAGGTAGACGTCGTGGGTGAAGAGGTAGAGCGCGGCTGTCCCGGCCGGTGACCAATGGGCATTTAGCCAACGGAGGATGCCCTGGACCTGCGGATTGGCTAACGCGTTCCTTTCAACGACCGGCCGATCGATGGGCTGACCATCCGGAAGCGGTATGCGCTGGGCGAGGGCCTCGAGGAATGGGACGATGAAAGCCGCCTCGTCTTCGTCGAGATCTTGCGCTGATCGGATGATGACATCGACACTAGGCGCATTGCGGACGATCCGGTCGAGCGCGTCGCCGTAGTAGGTGAGGCGCGCCTGTTCATCAGTAACCTGGTGTCTCGACTTGATCCCTCGCAAACCTTCATTTATCGCGCGAATCCACTTCTCCTTCTCTTCGTCGGGATTCAAGTTCTGCTGTTGCCGGCCGTGAATCAGCACTATCCGAGTCATTTCGCATCCCTCCGTAGTAGCTGCCATGCCTCCCGAGAGAAGGAAGTCCATAAGCCCGGCCGACGAAGCGCAAAGAGTTCCCGTGCAAGCTCCGATGGCTCCGCGAGGGCATTGAGCAACGGCCAGCCCTGCGAGAGCAGCGGATAGCCGGGTTCGGGCATCCTGTCGTACCTCGCTCCGAATGGTCCGATTTCCTTATCGCGATCGAGCATCGCCAAGTCGAAGAAGTCATAGCCAGTCATCTGGCGCAGGATGTAGCGCATGTCGGCCAACTCAGCTCTACGTCGACGAGTGAAGAGCGCATATGCCGTGTAGAGCGCCAGGGTGGGATCGAGTTCTTTGCCGCCACGCATCGCTGGAATCAGTTCATCAATGTCGGCGTCGTCGGGATCGAACACGCCGAGTTCGGAAGCTTCGCGAATGGCGCGTCTCAGCAGCGTCTCGCGTCTGTACTCTTCGGGATAGCGGCCGTTGTGTAGCAAGAAGGAGACGCTCGAAATGCTTCCATCGATAGCGGTCACATGCACGACCGTGGATTCGCTGATCGGCAAGGCCAGCACCCCGCCGTCCTCGAGTTGAAGCACGATTGGGCGGTCGCGGCTGCCTAGCGTAAGCCGGTGAACTTGTGCGTGGCCCTCATGCGGTTGCTCGGCGTCGCCCCATGGCTCCCAGCCTGCGCCATCAAGGTCGGCAAGGGGCAGTCCCGTCACGATCAACATCGCCTCATCGATGCCAAGCTTCTGGCTACCGATGAGACGCTCGGCGTAGCTTGGCGCGACCGCTCGCATGAGGCGCCCGTGCTCGTGTCCCGCACGGTCCTCGGCTACTTCCTTGATGGCTTCGCGGACGCGAGACGCCACTTCGGTTGCGTAGGCGGGTGGGACATCGCTGACCTCTTGGGCGAGGGGCGAATCCGGCGCTGACAGGCGAGAGATCCATTCACGATCAGGCGAGACAATTCGGGCGTACGGCTGTTGGTCCTTCTCAATAGGTACACCGAGGTCGTCGAGTACGGTCTGTAAATAGCCAGGCAGCTTTTGTGCGAGGCGACGACACTTGACAACGCGTTCGCCGCCCGCCCTTCCCACGAAAACCGAAGGCTTACCTCGGAGCGCACTCGCGAATGCCTTTGTAAACACCGCGTCGTAGCCGGACCCGTCTTTGGTGGGCACCTCATACGCCACCGCCCCGAGCAAGCAGCCGTAGTATTCATCCACATTCGCGTCGGCGCGGTCATCATGCTTGTTAGGAAAAATGGGGCTTCCAGTAACGTGCGCCAAATCGAGGTCCCGCGGTAGATTGCGGCACGCATCCGAAACGAAGACCACGTGTCGACCGCGGAGTTCAGCCGCGAGAGCCGCGCTCCCCTTGACGTTGACCGCCTCATGGGAACGCCTCGGGGCGCGCGAGAGCAACCAGAACTCCCCTAAATCCTTCGCGAAGCCATGGCCGGAAAAGTAGATCATGAGCTTGCTCACCGACCCGTCAGACAAAAGCGAATCGACTTCGTCGATCAGACGATCGATCGTCACCTCGCCGCCGTCGGCGTCTGTTACTCGCCGGATGTCGGGCGGCGGCGTCTGCGTTCGTGCCCATGCTTCCATGTCGTCGATCGCGCGCTCGACCGCCTGCAGCTCCTTCAGATCTGCGACTCGGCTCACGCCGATCAACAGCACAGCAAGCTTCCCCATGATCGCTCCCCACTGCGGGAACCCCTGTGGGAATGATGGCACTAGTCGGCCTTGGTGTCACTTGTCCCCCAACCGGCAGCCCTCCCGCGGCTCGCGGCACGCCGTATGGGCGCGGTGCTGGGGTCCGCAGTATCGAACTGACTGTCGAACCCTCCGCGAGGCGACGTTTTCGATTTCGCGCGGGTGATCAACACCGCGGAACTACTTGCCGAGGAGGACATCGTCCGCGTCGCAAGATGGCCTGACTCTGTCCGCGCGAGTGTCCTTCCTAACGTGACGCTAGGTGCCACGGTCGAACCCGTGCTCCAACGCCTATGGGAGGAGGTACCGCAAGAGTACGCAACTGAAGTGCATCAGCTCGGAGTTCAGCTCGCAGAGTGCGGGCTGCCACATGTGTGGCGGGCGCGAATTCTGGCGTCGGAGAGGGAGTCGTTGTCAGCTCGAGGCAGATACCCTGACATCAGTGCCCGCCGAGACAGCGTCGCCGTTGGGCGATTCCCGGCCCCCGCACGTGGGCGTCGTTTGAGGATGCCAACCGCACGAACGGGCCCCGCTCGCGGGCAATGCTCGCTTGGGGATCCTCGCGTCCCCGATCGGCGCCGGGACTACTGAAGAGTGGCGCTGCTGAAGGCCACCGCGATGACGTCGCGGAGGTCGGCTTTCCGGCCGGCTTGTCGGGCCGCCTCGAATGATTCGGCCGTCGATCCCGCTCGGACTGCGCGGAGGGTCCGAGCATGCAGGGCGAACCGTTGATCGTAGAAGAGTCCCTTCCGCTCCCGGATGACTTCGGCGGCCCCGAAGAAAAGCCCGCTGCGTTCGACTTGACCTTGCTTCGTCGCGACGGCGAACAAGCCCTCCATGGCGAAGGCGACGCCATTGGCGCTGTCCATTTCGGTGGCCATGCGGAGTTGCTCGAGGAATTCGTGCCGGGCCTCAGGAAGATCGCCTGTGAGTACCCCAACCCATCCGAGGTTGTAGTGCGCGACCGACGCACCCAGTTGGTCGTTGATCGAGCCCGAGAGCACGAGTGCCTGGCCGAATCGTCGCCGTGCGCCGGCGTAATCTCGTCGGGCCAGTGAGAGATACCCGAGGGTTGTCTCGGCGAACCCGCGGCCGAACGGGTCACCTGTCGCGACCATCAATTGGTGGCATCGGCGGGCGTCTATTAGTGCACCGGGATAGTCGGGGATCGGCCTTGCCAACTTGGCCGATATCAAGGCGATGAGCGTGACGGCTTCACCGAGCGGATCGTGAGTGGTACGGAAGAACTGGACGGCGTTCCTCAACCTCCGCCGCACCGAGGCGTTCGACTGTCCGAACCACGTCGCCGGCCAATACGCGTAGAAGCTAGCGATGGCAAGCGCCCGCCCCGATAGCGCCCCGCTGTCTATCGCGCGCTCAGCCCATCCGGCGACCTCGGTGAGCTGGTCACCTGCCCACCAGAACCAGAGCACGGGCCACATGCAGTCCATGGCTCGGTCGGGCCGGTCGGTCGAAATGAGGTGGTTGATCGCGGCACGCAACTCATCGCGTTCGTCGACCAGTCGCGACATCCAGCGTCGCTGCTCGGCGGTCATCAGCGCTCGCCCGGCCTGACCGGTCAGTTCCAGGTAAAACTGTGCATGCAGGTCGCGCGCGTTGATCGCATCGCCGTTGGATTGGAGTGTGTCTCGCGCATACTCGCGGATGGTGCCCGGCATCGTGTACCAGGCCCGTTCGCCGTGGTCTTGCTCGCGGATAAGGTTGCCCTCCACCAACGCGCTCAGGGCGTCGAGCGCCTCCGTCGGGTCCGCGGTTTGGGCCATGGCGATGGCTGCCTCCAGAGAGAAGCCCCGCTGGAACACGCCCAGCCGCAGCAACAGCTGACGTGCGACCTCGTCGAGAAGCTGGGTGCTCCACTCGATGGTCGAACGCATCGTGCGTTGGCGTGCCGGCAGGTCCCGCGCACCGCCCGCCAACAGTGGCAAGGTGTGGTCGAGCCGCTCGACCATCGTTCCAGGGCTCATGACCTGTATGCGCGCCGCCGCGAGTTCGATCGCCAACGGGACGCCGTCGAGTGCAGAGACGATCGACGCGATTGCGTCGGCGTTTTCGGGGGTTTCATGGAAGCCGGGCTTAGCTACTTGTGCCCGCTCCAGGAAGACCTGCGTTGCCACGTCGATGGGCATCGGTCCGAGTTCGACGATTTCTTCGCCACCGACCCGCAACGGGACCCGGCTCGTCGCGAGGATCGATGCCTTCGTGGCGGCGAGAAGTTCCGCCAGCCTCGGGCTAGCAGCCACGACCTGCTCGACGTTGTCGAGAACCAGGAGCATTCGACGATCCCCGAGGGCAGTACGAACTGCCTCATCGGGTGACCGCTTTCTGGGGTCCCTCACGCCGAGAGCTTTAGCGACGGCGTCCATGACGAGCTGTGGGTCGACCACCGGGGCGAGATTGACAAACGCGATGCCGTCTGGGAACCGCGCATCCGCCGCGCGCGCTGCGGCGACGGCAAGCCGGCTCTTACCTATCCCTCCAGGACCCGTGATCGTCACCAATCGATGCTCGTCGGTGCCGAGCATGCGGGTTACCTCAGCGACCTCGGCGTCTCTGCCTCGTAGCAATGTCCGCGGTGTGGGTAGGCCGACCATCGCGGTGGACGCCACGTCAACCTCGGGTTCACCGAGTCGACCTTGCCGCGGGCTCGTCGTGTCGAAGCGCTCGGCCAGAAGGGTCGCGAGGTCGCTGGTGACAAGGTCGGAAAGCTCGTGCGGTTCGTGGAACGTGACGTATGACGCCTGATCGTCCTCTCGGATCCGCGTCAGCAGGCCCTCCAGCCGCTCCTGCCGGTTCTCGCTGAACTTCAAATAAATCAGCTTCGGGATGTCCGGCGCGAGATTCCACTCATCCTCCAAGCCCGACACCGCTTCACCAGGCGCGACCCACCCGTACTGCTCCCAATACAGGCCGATGAAGATATCGCTCTGCTCCAGATACGCGCGATAAAGCTCCCGTGGCGGATGCGGGCGCGCGCCCAGCTCGAACATCACTGGCGCCATCGCTAATCGCTCTATGGATGCCCGGACGGCGCGCCTCTCCGCCTCAAGCTCACGCAACGTTGAACTCACGAAGACCCGCAAGCGCTGATCCGGCGTTCGAATCGCACGGGCAACCCCGCTCATGCGGCCAGTCTCGCGCTGCCCGCACTGACTGTCCAGCGAGAGAAGCGGACCGGTCGTGCACGCTTAGGGATGCCGACCGAACGGCCGGAAGACGGTTAGTGTCGTCCCGCTTACGTGCGTTGCCCGTTTGAGGATGCTCGGGGCGATCACGGACTCATCAGACTGTGAACCCGCAATCGACTCTGGGAGAATCCCCGCATGACCGATGAGAGCGACGACGCGGGCGGCTCATCGCTCGCGAACTACCTGCGTCTCCCCGTCATCGACCAATGCCGCCTCGCATACAACGCCGTGGGTGAAACGGAAGGAACCGAAGCCGCAGACTTGCGGCGCGCATTCGCGAGGCGAGTAACCACGGCGATGGCAGCCCAGCGTGGCCTCACGCCCGGCACCCCGGAGTACACAGCAGCGGTCAACAAACGTGGTTCCGCATCAGGGAGCATCTCTATAACCGAGCAGGCCGTTACCATTCGGGTGAACACCTGGAAGTACATGATCCGAGCCGGCATTGCTCCGTCGCGCTACGTCGCCGACGCGGCCTACGCCCTGGCTAACGCGAGTGTGGCGTCCGAGGATCGCTTCGTGTCCGGCGCGATTCAGAGGATTCGCGCCGGCGCCGACCCAGAAGGCGCCTTCCTGGATGCCGCCGAAGCTGTGAAGACCGCCGCACGATCGCGACGGGGCGCTGCTGGTTAGTCTGCGCCGCCAACTGTCGGGGTTGCCTGGAGTGTCCGTCTTGGGAATCGACGACGCACGCCACGGTGCCTCACCGTGCATCGCCCGCATATGGATCGTCGAGTCTGTCCGTCACCGAGTCGCGGACAGTGCAGCCTCCAGGGCTGAGACACCTTCTTCGCGGCCCCGCGCGATAAGCTGCTCGGCTTCGCGGATGCGCTCCGCAACGTCGGGGGACGTGGACGGCGACGCCAGCGCCCAGTACGCGCTGTCGAGCAGTCCCCTCACGTAGAGGCTGAGCGCGAAACCTTCATCGACGGGAACAATGTGTCTGAAGTTGCCGACCGCGTCGACCGCGGCAGTCAGGACCCGCGCTGCGTCAGGATCACCGTCGCGCGCCAAGGCAAGCCCACGATCGAGCTCATCCGCCAGATCGCTGCGGGTTGAGGGCAGTCGGCGGAGTGCCTCAGCACGGACGATGATGTCACGAGCCGTCGACGATCGACCGGAATCAGCTGCGGAATGGTCGGTCATCGGAATTGCACCGTCTGCGCGGTCCGGAGAGTGGTCACTGTGGCATCGTCGAGATCAACGCGGATCACCTCGACCCCCATGTCGATCAGCGCCTGCGTCAGCCAAGCCTTCGGTCGGTGAAGGTACGACTCAACGGCGTGGTCGGCGACCGCGAGGATGAGCCTCTTCGCACCCACCTGACGGCCAATCCATGTCAACTTCAACGCATCGGTCGCGAGCTTCTTCGACTGACCGCCCCGAAGCGCTCCCTGATGCGCGTAAGCCTCGACCAGGACGCTGAGATCGGCCGTGGCACCATCTAGCTCGACCCGGCCGCCATTGCCCGTCGGAACCGAAGTCTTCGCGAGCGGCTCGCCCAGTTGCGCACTGAGGGCGGCGATAATCGCCACCTCAGCTTCCCGCTGAGCTCGCGAATCCGAGGGATGCTCTCCGTTAGACACAACCATGAGCCTCCCAGGATCACGCTCCGGCCGCACCCCATGGTCCCTCTACCTGCGCTGCACGCAACGGGATCGTCAGCATCGAGGGGAGGCACCGCGGCGGTCCGTCGAGGGTCGTCGTGGGGAGGCGCTAGTCGACGACGAAGGCTGTGAGGTCATCCTCCTCGTCGCCACGCGCGTGACGGTAGTAGCCGAGCAAACGATCCAGCGCTCGCGGACTGATCGCACCGCTGTCGTAACGCCCCACTTTCCGCGCAAGCTCTGCCTTGGTCCGGACTCTCCCGTAGAACCCGGAGATCGTTTAGCAACCTCCGCATGGTCTCCAGTTGGGCGAGGTCGTGCTCGGCCGGCACTCACCCATAGTGGGCGATGCGTTCCGTCAGGCAGTGGCCGCAGAATCCGAAGTATCGGAAGGTGCCCTTCTCGTGCTCGAGGTCGAAGACCGCACGTACTTGGTCCATCCGACACTTCGCTGTGGGATCGTCAAGCTTCGGGGTGTGGCCACAGTGCGCCTCGTGAAATACGCAGCCATGCTCCGTGGCCCATGCCAGCACAGTGGAGGTGTCATCGTTCCACCACCTCTCCCGAAATCGCCACGCACGCAGGTCTTGGTGTCCAGGCGTCGCCGCCCGTCGAAGTCCTTCGGGTTCCACAAGCTCGACCATGATCTCAACCACCCTCGCCAGTCGCACGCGCGGTGCGCTCGTCGAGTTGCTGCGTGCGGCGAGCGTCGTCAAGGGCGCGCTCGGTTTGCGGCAGGTTCAACGCAGCCTCGACGATCGGCATGAGATCGGTCGGAATCATGAACATCGGCACCGCGCCCGCGCGATCCACCTTCAGGACATGACTCGCGTCGTCCGGGAGCAGACCTGTCTTCTTCATCGCCTCGATGTGCTTGGAGATTGCACCAGTCTGCCCCTTGAGCCCGCTATCGCCGATGGAGAACAGCGCGCGAACTTCGGGATCCCTGCGCGTTCCTCCGGCGCGAGCGACGAAGCTCACGAGGAGCAATTGCCAGGGGTGTACGCGCCCAAGAAGCAGTGCCATTCGATCAACTGTCCAACCTCCCCACGCGTCGGAGTCCACCGACGTCTCAAGGGCGCCTGGAAACCAGGCGTCGATCTTCAACGCGAGCTTGCTGAGGAGGGCCAGGTCGCCCTGGATGCTGAGTGTGCCGTTCATTACGTCTCCCCTTCATGCACGTTCTAAGAGCGAGACTAGAGTGCAGCTAGCTGGATGTCTAGTTTGTCTTCAAATCCCATCTTGAAAAGTGATACTTGATGGATCGGCCAGACAACGATCGCTGAGATGTCGGGTTTCATCAGCAGAGTTCGCGGCAGCGCCTTCCACGCGGAAGGCTACGTCTGCACGGCGTGGAACCGCTTCCGCGCAATGCCCGCATACGGATGGCGACCGAACGCTCCGATGGCCGCCCGCGTCCGGCCGCTGCCGGGGAATGCTTGTTTGGGGTGCTCCGCTGCGGACGGACCTACTTCTTCCCGCCGAAGAGCCCGCCGAGAAGTCCGCCGATGTCAATGCCGCCCGCGGAGGATTCCCCGCCGGAGCCACCGCCGCTGAGCAATCCACCGATGATGTCCCCATGCCGCCTCCGCCCGCGGAGGTACCGGAGCCGGCCGGGCCTGCCGCGCCACTCTGCTTGTTGGCGATCAGACCGAGGACAAAGGGCGCCAGGATTGGCAGGAGCTTCCCGAACTCGACGCCAGGCCGTCTGAGGCTTCGCGGATCGACGCGGGCTAATGGGCGCGCCTTATGCGCCGTCTCGTTCAGGTCGTTTCGCGCACCACGAGGTGAGCGTCGGTCTCGGGACCGGCGAGCGGAGGAGCGGATCCGGTGGCTGCGCTGAGTGCCAGCTGGGCGAGGAATCGGCCGAGACCTGCATTGTCGACTCGCACGGTTGAAAGTGCGGGGACGAGGAGTCTGGCGAGGGGTGTGTCATCGTGTCCGACGATCGCCAGCCGTTCAGGTACCGCGATGTCGGACCGTAGCGCGGCGCCCAGCAGCATGGCCGCGATGTCGTCGTTGTAGGCGACTACGCCGTCGACGCTGCGGTCCATCCAGCCGCGCAGCTGGTCCGCGGCGGTGTCCTCGCTGATCGTGGCCTCGGCGACGAACCCCGAGCCCGTGTGTGCCTGCAGTGTCTGTCGTGCGAGGTCGCGTCGCTGTGCGACGAGATCCGCGATCCGCGGATCGCCCGACCCTGCGAAGGCGAGCCGTCGACGCCCTCGTGCAATGAGGTGCTCCACCTGCAGCCGTGGCCCGTCCACGAAGCCCAGCTCCCCGTCAGCACCTTCCTCGCCTGCGGCGACCGGCGGCATGATGTGTTGCACACCGCTTGCGCGGATCTCGGTGAGCTGTTCCCGGGTGAACGGCGCCATACCCATGATGACGTCAGGGCGGAGCGTTTCCCACAGCGGTCGCGCCTGCCCGCCGGGATGCGGGGTCATCGTGACGAGCGAGTAACCGGCTTCATCCAGCGCGAGCGAGGCCTCGTCGAGGTGCGTCCGCATGCTGTAGTCGAGTGGCCAATCCGGCAACACCAGCAGGACGATCCGGCTCCGGCCGCTCGCCAGAGCCTGCGCCGCACTGTTCGCGCGATAACCCAGCCGCTTCGCCTCCGCCAGAACGCGGTCCCGCGTCGCCGCCGGAATGGTCTGACCGGGGGTGTCGTTGAGCACGAATCCTACGGTCGCCCGTGACAGGCCCAGAGATCGGGCGACATCGGCCGCGGTGACTCGCTTGGCCTGTGCTCCGGGCATCTGATCTCCTCGTGCGACTTGCGCGTGCTAGTGGAGATACCGTAGCATCCTGAATCAGCAACTAGCACGCGCTAGCAACTCATCCTGACAATGGAGTCTTTGAAATGACCCCGAGCAACGAAGAACCGCTCATCACCCCTCTTCCTGCGACCATCCCCGCGCCGACGGCCAATGCCGTGGAGCTGGACGAGGCGGCCCACCCGGCTCCCGAGCTGCCGAAGGTGGGCGCTCGCTACATCTGGTTCATGGTGCTGGCGCAGTTCGGCGTCTTCATGGCCTTCATCACGCCGCTGGCGATCTCGCTCACCATCCGCGTCAACACGCTGGCCCCCGGCCACCCCGAGTACCTGGGGTACATCACCGGCGCCGGCGCGCTGTTCGTGATGCTCACCTCGCCGTTCATGGGCATCTGGAGCGACCGCACCCGCACCCGGATCGGGCGCCGCCGGCCCTTCATGGTGGGTGGGATGCTCGTGGGCGTGCTCTCGCTGATCGTGATGGCACTTGCGCCGAATGTCTTCATCGTGGGGTTGGGCTGGGTCCTCGCGCAGTGGGGTTGGGGCACCACGCTCAGCAACCTGCAGATCTCCACCGCCGACCGGCTGCCCGAGTCGCAGCGCGGCAAGGTCGCCGGCCTGACCAGCTTCGCGACGCAGATCGCCCCCGTCTTCGGCGTGATCCTCGCCCAGTTCTTCACCGGCGACCCGCTCCTGCTGTTCCTGGTCCCGGGTGCGGTGGGTGTGCTCTTTGTCCTGCTGTTCGTGATGCTCGTCCACGAGGACGACAGCCGGGCGCTGCCGAAGGATCCGATCACGGTCGTTCAGCTGCTGTCGAAGTACATCTACAACCCGCGCAAGCACCCCGACTTCTCGTGGAACTGGCTCGGCCGCTTCCTCTTCTACACCGGCATCACCTTGAACACGACCTACACGGCGTTCTTCTTCGCCGACCGCCTCGGCATCAGCGTCGAATCCATCGCGGGCATCATCGCCTCGCTCAGCCTGGGCGGCATCCTCGCGGTGACCCTCGGTGCCATCGGCGGAGGCTTCCTCTCCGACCGTCTGAAGCGGCGACGGCTGTTCGTGCTGCTGGGCGGGGTAATCATGGCGGCCGGGATGCTGCTGCAGGCGTTCGCCACCGACATCACCTTCCTCATCGCCGGGTCGCTGATCACCTCCGTCGGACTCGGCCTGTTCGCCGCGGTCGACCAGGCGCTGCTGCTGGACGTGCTGCCCGAGCGAGAGACGGACGCCGGTCGCTTCATGGGCATCACCGGATTCGCCACCTCGATCCCGCAGTCCATCGCCCCGCTCGTCGCCTCGGGGATCCTGCTCATCGGCGTCACGGGTGACGAGCGAAATTACACGCTGCTGTTCATCGTCGCCGCCGTCGCGGTGGTCCTCGCCGGCGCCGTCGTGCTCCGCATCCGCTCCGTCCGCTGACCCGTCCCGCAGAAAGCACTGTCGCTGATGTCTCTCACCGTCACACCCGTCCGCTTCGAGCACCACCGCCACGCCTTCGGGATCGGTCACGCCCGCCCTCGTCTGTCGTGGATCACGACGGATGCCCCGGACGGCTGGTCGCAGGCCGCCTACCAGGTGCAGCAGCGCGGCGGTGAGAGCATCCGCGTCGAGAGCAGCGAGTCCGTGCTCGTCCCGTGGCCGTTCGGCGCGCTGAGGTCGCGGGAACGCCAGGAGGTCCGTGTCCGCGTACACGGCGACGACGGGTCCGCCAGCGGATGGAGCGACTGGGCGGTTGTCGAGGCCGGACTGATGGAAGCATCGGACTGGTCCGCGCAGTTGGTCGGTCCGGCTGATCCCGACATCGCCTCACCCCTGGTGCGCGGGTCCTTCACCGCGCAGCGCGGCGAGGTGGTCCGGGCGCGGGTCTACGCGACGGGCCACGGGTTGTTCCAGCTCGAGCTCAACGGGCAGCGAGTCGGTGATGACGAGCTGGCTCCCGGTTGGACTGCTTACGAGTCCCGGCTGCGGTACACCACCTATGACGTCACCCAGCTGCTGCGGGCCGGCGTGAATGCGATCGGCGCCTGGCTGGGCGACGGATGGTGGCGCGGTTACCTCGGCTGGGGCGAGAAGAAGGCGCTCTACGGCACCGATCTCGGGGTGCTCGTGCAGCTGGAGATCGACTACGCGGACGGCACCCGGCAGACCGTCGCCTCCGACTCGGACTGGATGGCCGGCACCGGCCCGATCCGTTCCGCGGACCTCTACAACGGGGAGGACTACGACGCCCGGGCATTCGACCCGGCTTGGTCGACGACGGATGCCTCGGCCGCGGGCTGGGCGCCGGTGGCGGTGCGCGACCTCGGCGACGTGCAGCTGGTCTCACCGGACGGCCCGCCGGTGCGGGTCGTCGAGACCCGCGCGGTGCAGAACGTGCTGACCTCCCCATCGGGCGCCACCATTGTGGACTTCGGACAGAACCTGGTCGGCCGGTTGCGGATCACCGTCTCCGGCAACGCCGGCACGACGATCACGCTCCGCCACGCCGAGGTCCTCGAGCACGGGGAACTCTCCCTCGAACCGCTGCGCGGTGCGAAGGCCACCGACACCTACACGCTCGCCGGCGTCGGCGAGGAGACGTGGGCGCCCCGATTCACCTTCCACGGCTTCCGCTACGCAGAGATCACCGGATGGCCCGGCGAGTTCGACCCCGCCGCGGTGACGGCGGAGGTGATGCACTCCGACATGCACCGGACCGGCTCGTTCGAAACCGACAACCCGCTGGTCGACCGGCTGCACGAGAATGTGGTCTGGGGGATGAAGGGCAACTTCGTCGACATCCCCACCGACTGCCCCCAGCGCGACGAACGGCTCGGCTGGACCGGTGACCTGCAGGTCTTCGCCCCCACCGCAACGTACCTGTACGACTCCGCCGGGTTCCTGGTCTCCTGGCTGAAGGACCTCGCCGCGGAGCAGAAGAAGTACGGCGGCACCCCGATGGTTGTCCCCGCCATCGTCACCGGCTACACCGGCCCCACCGCCGGATGGGCGGACGCGGCCACCGTGGTGCCGTGGACCATCTACCAGGCCTACGGCGACCTCGGCGTACTCGAAGCCCAGTTCGACAGCATGGTCGCCTGGGTCGACGAAGTGACCGCGGCCGCGGGCGCAAACCGGGTGTGGAGCGCCGGCTTCCAGTTCGGCGACTGGCTCGACCCGACCGCCCCCGCCAACCGCCCCGAACAGGCGCAGACCTACCCCGAGATCGTCGCCACCGCCTACTTCGCACGCTCCTCGCGCATCGTGGCCGACACCGCTTTACTCCTCGGGCGCACCGCCCAAGCCGAGAAGTACGGTGCGCTGGCCGACGAGGTAAAGCGGGCGTTCGTCCGCGAGTACGTCTCCGGCTCCGGACGCCTGCTCTCCGACTCGGCCACCGCATACGCCCTCGCGATCACCTTCGACCTGCTCGACGACGCCGACCAGCGGCAGCGCGCCGCCGACCGGCTGGCGGAGATCGTCGCGGGCAACGGCTACAAGATCGCCACCGGGTTCATCGGCACGCCGATCATCACCGACGCCCTCAGCGCCACGGGCCACGCCGACGTCGCCTATCGACTGATGCTGCAGACGGACGCCCCGTCCTGGCTGTACACCGTCGAACAGGGCGCCACCACCATCTGGGAGCGGTGGGACTCACTACTGCCCGACGGCACCGTCAATCCCAGCGGCATGACCTCGTTCAACCACTACGCCTTCGGCGCCGTCGCGGACTGGATGCACCGCGTGGTGGCCGGTCTCGCTTCCGCGGCGCCCGGATACCGGCGCATCCGCGTGGCCCCACAGCCGCCGCGGCGCGGGCTGACGTCCGCCTCCGCCAAGCTCGAGACCCCCTACGGCACCGCGGCCGCGGGGTGGGCGCTGGCCGACGGTCATGTGCGGGTCTTCGCGACCGTGCCGGTCGGGACCACGGCCGACGTCGTGCTCCCCTCGGGCATGACCTTCAAGGTTACGGCGGGCACTCACGAGTGGAGGGAGCCGTTCGAGGTGGACCCGGAGGGTGTCCGCCAATTCACGGTGGACTCGCGGATGGCCGACATCGCGGACCACAAGCCGGCACTCGAGGTGCTGACCGGCGTGATCGCCAAATGGGTGCCCGGCGCGGCCGAGCACATGTCCGGCGGGCTACGCGGTCAGGACGAGATCACGCCGCGGCAGATCACCGGCATGCTCCCCGACCCGGCCGGAGTGCTCGCCGACCTCGAACGCGGCTTCGCCGCCCTCAACGCCGGCGACGACATCCCCGCCGACATCTACACCGTCACCGAGCCGCCGGCGGACGACGCGGAGTTGCAGCAGAAGGCAGCGCTGCTCTCAGGCCGCGACTTCTGGTCCACCCGCGACAGCGCCGGGGTGGCATCGATGGTGATGGTCGACGGTCCGCACGGCGTGCGACGTCAGGACGGCACCGCCGACAACCTCGGCTTCAACGACTCGCTGCCCTCCACCTGCTTCCCGCCAGGCGTGGCGATGGGCTCCAGCTGGGATCCCGCGCTGATGCGCGAGGTCGGGGTCGCGCTCGGGGAGGAGGCGCGCGCGCTGAACGTCAACATGATCCTGGGACCGGCGATCAACATCAAGCGATCCCCCCTAGGCGGTCGCACCTTCGAGTATCTCTCCGAGGACCCTCTGCTCACCGGCATCCTCGCGACGGAGTACGTGCGCGGCGTGCAGTTCACTGGTGTGGGAACGTCGGTGAAGCACTTCGCCGTCAACAACCAGGAGACCGACCGCATGCGCGTGAGCGCCGAGGTCGACCCGCGAGCACTGCGCGAGATCTACCTGCCCGCGTTCGAGCGGGTCGTCAAGGACGCGGCACCGACGTCGGTGATGAGCGCCTACAACGCGATCAACGGCGTCTTCGCCTCGGAGAACCGCTGGCTGCTCACCGAACTTCTCCGCGACGAGTGGGGCTTCGGCGGTCTCGTCGTCTCGGACTGGGGCGCCATCAAAGACCGCGTCGAAGCGCTGCAGGCGGGTCTCGACCTCGAGATGCCGGGGACCGGTGACGAGGGCACCGATGCGATCCTGCAGGCGGTCCGCGACGGCCGACTCGACCGCGCCGTCGTCGAGCAGGCCGCCGCCAGGGTCGCGGCGCTGGTCGACCGTACCCGGATGCCCCAGGGAACTTCCAAGTTCGATGTGGACGCGCACCATGCGCTGGCGCGCCGAGCGGCGGCCGCCGGAGTGGTGCTGCTCCGAAACGAGAACCAGGCGCTGCCGCTGCGGGCAGGGCAGAAGGTCGCCGTGCTCGGCGCCCTCGCCGCCGAGCCGCAGTACCAGGGTGGCGGCAGCTCGCATGTCAACCCGACCCGGCTAGACATCCCGCTCGACGAACTGCGCGCAGCCCTCGGCGACAAGAACATCTCCTACGCTCCCGGCTATGGCGAGGGGGATGCCGTGCAACTGCGTGTGGATGCCGCTCGCGCTGCCGCGGCGGCGGATGTGGCCGTGGTGTTCGTCGGCCTCTACGAGAAGGACCAGTCCGAGGGGTTCGACCGTACCAGCATCGACCTCCCCGCCGAGCACGTCGCTCTCATCGATGCAGTGGCCGGCCGCGCCGGACGCACCGTCGTCGTCCTCTCCAACGGTGGCGTCGTGACGCTGGAGCCGTGGCACGACTCCGTCGACGCGATCGTCGAAGGATGGGCGCTCGGACAGGCCGTCGGCGGAGCACTTGCCGACATCCTCACCGGCGCGGTGAACCCCTCCGGGCGGCTCGCCGAGTCCATCCCGCACCGCCTGCAGGACACCCCCTCATTCCTGAACTTCCCGGGCGAGAACGAGGTCGTCCGATACGGCGAAGGGGTCTTCGTGGGGTACCGGTACTACACCACCGCCGAGCAGCCGGTGCGATACCCGTTCGGTCACGGACTGTCCTACACCACCTTCGCCCACGAACAGGTCGAGGTGGTCGCCACCGGACCCGACAGCGCGCTCGTCCGGGTCACCGTCCGCAACACCGGCGCCGTCGCGGGGGCCGATGTCGTCCAGGTATATGTCTCTCCTGCTGACTCACCCGTGCATCGCCCGGTCCGCGAGCTCGCCGCGTTCCAGAAGGTGCTGCTCGAGCCCGGTGAAGCCCGCACCCTGGAGCTGAGCTTGGAGCGGCGTGCTTTCGCCTACTGGGACACTGTGAAGGACCGCTGGCGCGTCCAGCCGGGGACGTACGGCGTCGAGCTCGGCCGATCCTCCGCCCACATCACCGCCTCCGCACCACTCGACCTGGAAGGCGACACCGATCGACCGGAGCCGCTGAGCCTGGACTCGACCGTCGGAGAGTGGTTCGGCCACCCGACCGTCGGGCCGGCGCTGATGCACGCGATGATGGCCAACGCCACGCCGGAGCAGCTGGCCGCCGCGGAGGCCAACGGCAACATGCTGAAGATGGTCGAGTCCATGCCGATGGGACAGTTCGCCCGATTCCCCGGCGTCGAGATCTCCGACGACGCGCTCAACGAACTTGTCGCCCTCAGCCTCACCCGCTAAGCGCGCCGCCACCCGCGCGCATTGTCCCCGGCTCCCTCCGGAGGTGTCCCATGCGCGGGAGCAGCGACCTTGCAGCCCAGGTCGCGCCCCTTCGGGTGCCGCTGCCGATCGAAAGAAGCAGAGATGAAAAGACTGCACGACCGGGTTGCCCTCGTCACCGGCGCCGCCTCCGGCATCGGCCGCGGCACGGCCCTGCGGCTCCTCGCAGAAGGTGCCGACGTCTACGCCGCCGATATCAACCACGACTCCCTCACCGCGCTGACGGGATCCGTCACGGATGATCACACCCGCGCGCGACTGCGCATCCGGCCCATCGACATCGGTGACGAGGCATCCGTCGCCGCAGGCGTCGCGGCGGTCGTGGAAGAGGCCGGCCGGCTGGACGCGCTCGTGAACGCTGCGGGAATCCTCACCGCTGGACACACCCACGAAACCAGCCTCGACACCTGGAACCGGATCCTTCAGGTCAACCTCACCGGCACCTTCCTGATGGTGCGGGAAGCTCTTCCTGCACTGTTGCGCTCCGCACATGGCGGCCGGGTGATCAACTTCAGCTCCACGTCCGCGTTCTACGCCCACCCCTACATGGCTGCGTACTCCGCCAGCAAGGGTGCGATCGCCTCCTTCACACACAGCATCGCGTTGGAGTACGCCAAGCAGGGGCTGCGCGCGGTCAACATCGTCCCTGGGGGCATCGAGAGCGGCATCACCGCCAGCACCCCGGGACTCCTTCCCGCCGACGCGGACTGGACACTGCTGTCCAAATTGTCCTCCGCACTCAAACCGGCGGGAGAGTTCGGCAAACCGGCCGACGTCGCGGCCATCATCGCTACCCTCGTCTCCGACGACGGCGCCTTCATCACCGGCACCGAGATTCGGGTCGACGGCGGCGCCCACATGTGACGGCGTCAAGCCGCTCCACCGACACACAGAACCAGGTATCTCATGTCGATTCGCGCACTGGCGATGGATGCCATCGTCAAGCGCCTCATCGCGCGATCCGGCAACGCGGACGTCTCCGCAGAGATCGCCCGTCGCTACGCCCAGGGACCGCCCGCCCCCGCCGCGGTACCGCCCTCGGTTCAGAAGCGCTTCCACGTCAGCGAAGAGCGAGTTGCCGGTTCGCCGGTCGTCACCCTCCGTCGCCGTGACGCGTCGCGCGGACGCGCCGTCATCTTTCTCGCCGGAGGCGGGTACGCGCATCCCATCTCGTCGGCGCACTGGCAAGCCGTCGCCCAGTATGCAACCGATGCCGAGATCGACGCCGTCGTTCCGCTTTACGAGGTCGCTCCCTTCGGTGACGCGTCGCGCGCCCACAGGTTCGTCGCCCGGGTCCTCGAAGATCAGATCGCGCAGCGCGGCGCGGGCGAGCTGTACCTCGCCGGCGATTCCGCCGGCGGAGGCCTGGCGCTGAGCGTTCTGCAGCGGCACCCGGAGGGCATCCGCGCCGCCATCCTCCTGAGTCCGTGGCTGGACGTCGAACTCGAACACCCCGCAGCGGACGTGCTCGAAAGATGGGACGCCATTCTCGATCCTGTCGAGCTGCGGCAGTGGGGTTCGGCATGGGCAGCCGACCTGCCGACGTCCGACCCGGCGGTCAGCCCGATCCACGGCCGACTGGTGGGGCTGCCGCCGGTGCACCTGGTCTCCGGAGGTCGCGATCTCCTGCTGCCGCAGGCGCTTGACGCCTACGGCAGGCTGCGAAAGGCCGGTAACGCCGGCAGCCTCACCTACTCTCCCGACGCCAATCACGCCGTGGGCCTCAGCGGCTCGGCTACGCCGGAAGCAAAGCGCGTGCGCGACGAAGTCGTCCGTGTCCTGCGATCCTGATCAGGAAGAAGCTCACCATGTCGACACTTGAGAGAACGTCACCGGCCGCCCATCTCGCCGGGGCGACTTGGATCACCACGCCGGAGCCCGCGCCGCCGGCCGGGCAGCGCCCCGCGTACGAGTTCCGACGGAGCTTCACCGTGACCGGCGCCGCGAGAAGGGCGACCTTGACAGTCACCGCGCACGGCGTCTACGAGGCATTCCTCAACGGAGAACGCGTCGGCGACCTTGAGCTCACGCCCGGGATCACCAGCTACCGCAAGACGCTCCAGGTGCAGCAGTACGACGTGACCGCGTCGACCGTCGAAGGCGACAACGAGCTGCTCATCGTCCTCAGCGACGGCTGGTTCCGCGGCCGCGTCGGCGCGCACCGGGTGCCCGACAGCTTCGGCACCCAAACCGCCTTCGTCGCCGCGCTTTCCATCGAGACGACAGAAGGCAGCCCGGAGGTCGTTACTGACGGTACGTGGGAGACGGGCATTGGGGCGATCATCCAGGCTGACCTGATGGACGGACAGACCAGCGATCTGCGCCGCCTCGGCGCTACCGAGTGGCGACCCGTTGTGACCGCTGATGATCCGCTGACACTCGATGAGGACCGGTTGGTGTGGTCGGTGGCCCCACCGGTGCGCAAAGCCGAATCCTTCACTCCCATCTCGATCGAGCGTCTGCCGTCTGGCCGGCAGATCGTCGACTTCGGACAGATCCTCAACGGCTGGGTCCGGCTCTCCCTGCTCGGCCCTTCGGGCACCACCGTCCACCTCACGCATGGGGAAGCGCTCGACCACGACGGTGACCTCACCCTTCGACACCTCGATATCACCGTCGCGCCCGGCCTGCCCAAGCTTCCGGTCGGACAGCGGGACACCGTCATCTCCCGCGGAGAACAGACCGACGTCTTCGAGCCCCGGCACACCAGCCACGGCTTCCGCTACGTCGCCGTCGACGGACTCGACGAGGACCTGACTGCGGATGACATCACCGCGTACCAAGTGCGAACCGACCTCCGCCACACCGGCACGTTCGCCTGCAGCGACCCTCGGCTCAACGAACTGCACCGCATCGCCGTCGCCAGCTGGCGAGCGAATACGCTCGACATCCCGACCGACTGCCCGCAGCGGGAACGATGGGGCTACACCGGCGACTTCCAGATCTTCGCCCGCAGCGCCGCGTTCCTCGACGACATCGCCGGGTTCGCCCGCAAATGGCTGACCTCGCTGGCGGACGACCAGCACGCAGACGGCAAGATCACCAATGTCGCACCCGACTGCGGCATCGAACCCGTCCCCGTCATCCCCATCTCCTTCGACGGCTCCGCCGGCTGGGGTGACGCCGCGACGATCGTCCCGTCGGAGCTGTACCGCGCCTACGGAGACCCGAGCATTCTCACCGAGACCGCACCCATGATGCGTCGCTGGGTGGACTACGCCGCCAGAACCGCAGCCGGCGACCGCCACCCCAGCCGCATCGCCAACCGGCCGGACCCTGCACCGCATGAGCGATTCCTCTGGGACACCGGATGGCACTGGGGCGAATGGCTGGAACCAGACGTCCCCTTCAACCCCCAAGGCGACCCCGCCATCGTCGCCACCGCGTACTTAGCCCGCTCCGCACAGCTCACCGGTGACGCCGCCCAGGGGATCGGCGACCACGAGGCGGCCGAACACTACGCCGCGCTCGCGCAGAACGTCGCCGACGCGTGGCGGGCCGAATTCCTCAACACCGACGGGACCCTCACCGTTCCCACCCAGGCGAACTATGCCCGCGGCCTCGCCTTCGATCTCATCCCCACCGACCTTACGGCGGCCGCAGCGAATCACCTCGTGCGGCTGATTGAAGAGAACGGCACGCACCTCGCAACTGGATTCCTCTCCACCGGGATGCTGCTCCCTGTCCTCGCAGACCACGGCTATGCCGACGTGGCCTACAACCTGCTGTTCCGGACCGACGAACCTGGGTGGCTCGTCATGCTCGAACGCGGCGCGACAACCGTCTGGGAGTCGTGGTCGGGCATCGACGCGGACGGGAATCCGCACGAGTCGCTCAATCACTACTCCAAAGGTGCCGTCATCACCTTCCTGCACGAGTACGTCGCCGGGATCACCCCGGCTGAACCCGGCTACACGAAGGTGAAGATCCGCCCCCACCTCGAGGAGCGTCTGACATGGGCGGAAGGGACGGTCGAGACCAGGCACGGCCCCATCAGGAGCCGCTGGCAGCGCGACGGACGCAACGCCACCCTCACTGTCAGCATCCCGGACGGCGTAACCGGGACAGTGCATCTCCCCGATGGCAAGTCGCAGGAAATCACCGCGAGCAGCAGCACGTGGAGCTTCAGCGTGCCGGTGCGACCCGCGCGCACGCCGTACAACGATGTGCGCGCCTTCAACCGTCCGACGACTCTCGCGTCCTCGGAGGAATCGAAGGAATCCCTTCACTGGGGTCGGATCGACCCGGACGTCACGACCCTCGGCGAACTCCTGGACGACCCGGCGTCACGCGAGGTGTTTGACCAGGTCGCGCCCGATGTCGCTGATAGCCCGATGATCGCGATGGCGAGACCGATTCCATTGAACACGTTCCTGGCGGCCGCGGCAGAATTCATCCCATCAGACGACATCCGAAAGCTCCGCGTGCAGCTCTCCAAGCTGTGACGCCCCCCACGTCCCGTCGCCGCCAGCTTGGCCGAGTTTCGCGACTGGGGCGACTGCCTCTGCTTGAGGCGCCGCCGCAGGTTGCTCGGGCATCCATGGTTCAGCTGGCTTCGGGCACAGCGCACGGCTTGGCCCCCACCAGGCGTCATGCGGACGAAATGGTCGGGCTTACAGAGCCGCAGAGTTTGGTCCCTCCTCGGTCCGCAACGTTTAACGCACGCCGGCGGTCCCGCTTTCGTTCGCTGCACGCAAGAGGATCGGACGTGCCTCTCCGACGGGGTGTGATGGGCCAGACTCGGGCAGTTCGGCTCGTGGCATTAGAGCTCGAGGCTTTCGCCCCCGTCCGCATACTCATCGTGACTGGTATTGGGCTCGGTCGCCTGTGCGCCGAGAGCGACGGCATCGAGTTCGTGGCGAAGATACTTCGGGGCCTGAACGCGCCAGGCGTCGGTCACCAGCTCGGCCAGATGGTCCGCCGTGATCGCGGCCAGCCGGAAAGCCACTTTCGGCTCACCCCAGGGCGTGGTCGTCCGCAGGAACAAGTCGGGCTCCATCTGGACCAGAGCGAATCCATCCATCCGGTCCGCGACCTTGACGGCGACGACGAGCTCGGTTGCGAGAATCGCACGAATGTCGTCGGGGATGCTGGGCCATGGGTGGCACTCCCACGCATACAGCTTTCTCCGGACGAACCACGCGGTGCCACCCGTCGTCGCGCGCTCCTCGCTGCCGGGCAGGCCATTGGCGATCCTGCGCACGTCGTCGAGGGTGGCCACGGCGCGATCCTACGCCGCCCACACGACATCGATGCCGCTTCTAGCGAGCAGACGAGTGCTTTCGAGGCAGCCGTATACGCGCATCGCGCGAACACGGATCCCGGCGCTCACGCGTCGATAGTGTCGACGCGTGAGCGAACGGAAGAGATCGACCCTGGCGTGGGTGATCGCCGGTGTCATCGTCGGCATCGGCTGCATCGTGCTGCTCATCGGGGTGCTGACTCCGATGACGTTCGGCTGGTTCGCCTATCAGCCAATCGCCGATGCGACATTCGTGCCCGGTGGCGGCGGCGTCTTCCTGTCCCGCACGACGATCGCCGGCTGGGTGGTTCTCACGATCGGTCTCCTGACGGTCGCCTTCCTCGCCGGCCGGCATGCGGCGCGAGCGCGCCCCAATCGACTTCACCCGGATTCCGCGGACTGACAGCTGGCCGCCGAGACGGTCCGTCGAACGCTCATTGTTCGAAAGGGGATCGAGATCCGCATCGAAGAAGGGACTACTCCTGGGGTTGGCTGTAGGGATTGCGTGCGGGTGGCTGGCAGTTCGTCGGATCGATCCCGTGGTCCAACACCTGTTGATAGACACCCTGAGCGTCGCTGGCCGGTGTGACAAGACATGCGAATATGTCGGGAAGAGAAACAAAACACCTCGCCCTAATCTGAAGGAGAGCGGATGTCGGCGCCCGACCTCTCGCATCGGTTCCGGGAGATCTCCCTCAAGCTGATCGCCCCCGACGGCACCCCCCTCACGGACGGGCCCGTCACAGTGGAGCAGACACGGCACGCGTTCGGCTTCGGGAACATCGGCTTCGACTTCGTCGAGCTGCTCGGTGGGCCGCCTCAAAGTGACCGCGGCGCTTCACGGGTCTTCGGCGGCGCAGACACCGACCGGGCGGTGCCGCTCCTGGACGCCTGGCTCGATCTGTTCGACAGCGTCACCCTCCCGTTCTACTGGCGCGGCTTCGAGCCGCAGCCGGGGCGTCCCGACACCGCTCGGCTCCTCACGACGGCTCGCTGGTTCGCGGACCGAGGCGTGCGGGTCAAGGGGCATCCGCTCGTCTGGCACACGCTCGCCCCGCGCTGGCTCCAGGAGCGGACCGATGCGGAGGTCGAGGCCACGATCCGCGACCGCATCGTCCGAGAGGTCACCGCCTTCACGGGGGTCATCGACCTGTGGGACGCAATCAACGAGGCGGTGATACTGCCGGTCTTCACGGCGGAGGACAACGCGGTCACCCGGCTCGCTCAGGCGAAGGGTCGCGTGGCGATGGTGCGTCTGGCGTTCGAGACGGCGCGCGAGGCGAATCCGTCCGCCCGGCTCGTGTTGAACGACTTCGACCTCAGCACGGACTGCGAGCGGCTGATCGAGGAATGCCTCGACGCGGGGGTGCGGATCGACGCCCTCGGCCTGCAGACTCATATGCACCAGGGCTTCCGAGGCGAGGAGAACATCTGGAACATCCTCGAGCGATTCGCACGCTTCGGCCTGCCGCTCCAGCTCACCGAGACGACATTGCTCTCGGGCGACCTCATGCCGGCGGAGATCGTCGACTTGAACGACTATGTCATCGACTCCTGGCCCTCCACGCCCGAGGGTGAGGCCCGACAGGCCGACGAGCTCGTGCGGCACTACCGCACGGTTGTGGCGCACCCCGCGGTGGAGTCGCTCACCTATTGGGGGCTGACCGACGAGGGGTCATGGCTGGGCGCACCGTCGGGGCTTCTCCGTTCCGACGCCTCACCCAAGCCCGCCTATGGTGCCCTGCGCGGCCTCATTCGCGGGGAGTGGTGGCACGCTCCCCAGGCGTTGCGTCCCGACGCGGACGGGCGCGTCCGGGTGCGCGGCTTCGCTGGAGACTATCGCGTGACGGCACCCCAGGGCTCCGCGCACTTCTCGGTTCCGAGCGCGGCCGACGGCTCCACGGTGGAGACTCGCCTGCGCGGCTGATGCAAGCGGCGCATTCGATCCGGTGATGAAGATGTCGTTGGCTGCATCGCCGTCCAGCATCGTCGGAGTCAGCCACAACCCTGCGAGCGGGAGGCCGGCTCGCTGAGGGCAATAGCGCCCGCGGCGCATGCGGACCGCCATCCGCTCGGCCTTCTCGCGGTTCCGCTTGACCTTCTCACTGTGTCAGGGTCGATCGTGGTCTCCATCATGTACACCATCGGAGAGTTCGCGGCATACGGGCGTGTGAGCGCGCGAATGCTGCGGCACTACGACGCCGTCGGGCTGCTCAAGCCCGCTCGGGTCGATCCGTCCACGGGATACCGGCGCTACGACTCCTTGCAGCTGTCGGACCTCCTCCGGATCGTCGACCTCCGCGGATTCGGGTGCTCGCTGGACGATGCCGCCGAGGTGCTCTCGTCGAATGATCGGGATGCCGCCACTCGCGGGATCCTGGCTCGCCGACGCGAGGAGCTCACGGATTCGATCGCGGCAGATGCCGCACGCGTCGCCCGGATTGATGCGCGACTCTCCCGCTTGGAAGGAGCTCGCACCGTGAGCGGAATCACCTACACGTCCCTGCCCGCCGTCACCGTATATGCGACAAGCGAGATTGCTCCCGGTAGCGGGCCCGAGAACGTCTCGCCCGTTGTCGATCGCATCCTGCCCCCGCTCCTTCGCGCGCTGCAGGAATCGGGCGTCGACTTCAAGGAGCCAGGAATCTTCTGGTACGAACCGGTCGACGGCAGTGACGACATGCGCGTGTGGGTTTCGTGGATCGCCGGTGGCGATCCCGTCGAGAATCCGGCATGGGAGGTCGTCACACTTCCCGAGGTCCCGCACGCTGCCGTCTTCGACTACCGCGGCGACATGCCCGGAATCGGCGACGCCTGGCACGAGTTCATGACAGGCCTTGCTCGAGCTGGGGTGACGATGGCCGGCCCAGGACGCGAGGTCTACCTGGAGTCAGAACCGCTGCCGCAGTCGCAGTGGCTCACCCAGCTCCAGCAGCCGATCATCGGCATCCCCGCGACAACGTAACCGAACCGGCACACGTCTCCGTGCGCTCAACGACGGTCAAGCGCGCAGACACGGCGACACTGACTCGGCGTGGTCACGGGCCAGCCGAACCTGCTGCTACTCATCGGCGTCGCTGCCACAGGAGCCATCATCGGCGACAACATCGCGTATCAGCTCGGCCGCGTGCTGGGCACGGAGCACTTCCGGTGGATGCGGGCCAAGCGTGTCGCCGGCGCGGTCGACTGGGCCCGCCGCGGGCTGGGCCGCCACGGTGCCCTCCTCATCTTCACCGCGCGCTATATCCCGGTGGGCCGGATCGCGGTGAACATGACGGCCGGCGCGACGGGTTACCCGCTTCGTCGATTCCTGCCGCTGTCGATCGCGGCCGGCATCACCTGGGCCGCCTACTCGGCGATCTTCGGCATCGTGGCGGGGCAGTGGCTGCACGACCAGCCGCTGCTGGCCATCGCGCTGGCGATCGTGATCGCCGCGCTGATCGGTGTGGTGGTGGATGCCGTCATCCGGCGCATCCTCAACCGTGCGACGGGTGTGGCCGGGGTCGAGCCGGTACCCGTCGACGGTGAGCAGGTCGCCCCGGCCGCAGCTCCGCGCGGCGCCTCGTGATGCTGGTGTGTGGCGGGTTCAGGAGCACGACGCCCGGCGTCGAGTGAGGCCGTGGGGCGTTGATCTCAGGCTTCGCGGCGACCGGCCGCCCGTGACGACATTCCGCGCGGACGGGCCCGGCGGGTGCAGCCCGCCGGCCCTCTCGCGGAGTCAGGACATGCCGTGGAAGAAGCCTCGGATGTCGTCCGCGAGCAGCTGAGGCGCCTCCATCGCGGGGAAGTGGCCGCCCTCGACGTGGTCGGTCCAGCGGTCGACGGCGTTCCAGGGATCCATCGTGCGGCGGATGAGGGGGTGGGTGTCGAACGCCACCATTGCCGACGGCACCCCGGGGGCGAAGGCGAACGACCGTTCGGAGTGTTCGGACTCGTAGTAGAACTGGGCGCTCGAGGCGCCGCTTCGCGTGAACCAGTAGAGGCTGATGGTGGTGAGCAGCTGATCGCGGTCGACGACCGGCGCTTGGTAGCCGTCGCTGGTCCTGGTTTTGAACTTCTCGCCGATCCACGCGAGCAGGCCGGCCGGTGAATCGGTGAGGGCCGGTCCGATCGTGTCGGGCCGGTGGTTGTGCATCTCGAGATAGCCGCGTTCGGCCGCGCTGACAGCCTGCAGCGTCGCGAGCTCGTCGGCCTCGTCGGCTGTCAGGCCTTCGGGCGTGGGGAAGACGACACCGACCAAACCGAGCACGGCGCGGTCGAAGCCGAGGTGCGTGCCGATCACCCGCTCCGGGTGGAGAGCGGCGAGGCGGCCCGCGATGCCGGAGCCGATGTCGGTGCCATGCACCGCGTATCGCTCGTACCCGAGCCGTGTCATCACCTCGGCGTAGGCATCCGTCGTCCGTGCCAGTTCCCAGCCGCCCGACGACAGCGGAGTGGAGAAGCCGAACCCGGGCGGCGAGGGGATGACCACATGGAACTCGTCGGTCAGCAGCGGGATCAGCCGCTGGTACTCGACGAACGAGCCCGGCCAGCCGTGGTTGAGCAGCAGCGAAGTGGCGGCCGGGTTCGCTGATCGCACGTGCACGACATGGATGGTCTGGCCGTCGACGACGGTGGTGAACTGGTCGTACCTGTTGAGCGTCGTCTCTTGCGCACGCCAGTCGAATCCGTCACGCCAGTAATCGGCGAGCTCCTGAAGATACGGCAGGGGGACGCCGCGGCTGAAGTCCATCGGGTCGTTTCGGTCTGGCGTGGCGATAGGCCAGCGCGTGCGGGCAAGTCGGTCGCGCAGGTCGTCGAGGTGAGCCTGCGAGATGTCGATGCGGAAGGGTGTCAGTTCGGTGGATGTGACCATGCCATCGACGCTTCCAGGGGATGCGGCAGGATAGCTTCCGCAATCTCCGGAAAGGTCGAGCACATGCTGGAGACGTCAGCCCGCCTGCTGGAATTGCTGTCGCTGTTGCAGCTCAAACGCGACTGGACGAGTTCGGAGCTCGCCGCCCGGCTCGAGGTGAGCACGCGAACGGTGCGTTCCGACATCGGAAAGCTGCGATCGCTCGGTTACCCCGTGGATGCTCGTCCCGGCGTCGCCGGCGGCTATCGCCTGGCCGCCGGCACAGCCATGCCGCCGCTGTTGCTCGACGATGATGAGGCCGTCGCCGTCGCAGTCGGACTGGGTGCGGTCGCGACCTGGCGGCTTGGCGTCGAGGAGACTTCGCTCACCGCGCTCGCGAAACTCGAGCAGGTGATGCCTCCGCGCCTGCGACGGCGGGTGGATGCGATACAGACGTCGACCAGCGTCGTTCCGGGGGCGGAACCGCGTCCCGACCTGTCGGTGCTGAATGCGGTGGCCTCGGCCATCCGCGGCCATGAACGGCTGCGGTTCGGCTACACCACGCACGACGGCCGTGAAGGGGCGCGCCACACCGAGCCGCAACGGCTCGTGAGCTGGGGACCCGTCTGGTATCTGTTCGCATGGGACCTCGACCGTGAGGACTGGCGGGTCTTCCGTGTCGATCGCATCGTTCCGCATCAGCCGACGGGGGCGCGATTCCGTCCCCGCGTGATCGCGGAGGACGACCTTGTCCAACACGTCGTCAGACGCATCGTCCAGGCGAGCTGGAAGTACCGCGCACGGGTCGTGGTTCACGCTCCCGCCGTCAGAGTCGCCGCTGCGCTGGGCATCCCGGTCGAGGTGGAGCCGGTCGATGACTCCACATCTCGAGTCGAGCTCGGTTCGGATGACCCCGACGCCCTCGCACTGCGCATGGCGCAACTCGGCGCGGACATCGAGGTCATCGAGGGCGACGAGCTGAAGGTGGCATTTGAGCGCCTGGCAACGAGATTCAGCCGCGCAGCGGGCCACGACGGTCGTTCGGCCAGGTAACCGGTACGCAGATCGATCCTGAAGCGCCCCGGGTTTCGTGGAGGCTCGGTTAGTTGGTTCCGGCCCCGGCGGGGACATGTTCTCGAGCGTATTCGACCGGTGGCTGGGATGCCCAATAGGCAGCCTCGGCTTCGGCGGGCGGGATCATGCCGATCTCGCCGTGCAGGCGTCTGTGGTTGAACCAGTCGATGTATTCGGCGACGGCGATCTCGACGTCTCGGATCGACGCCCATCCGCCTTTCGGGCGCATGACGGGGTTGCGGATGCACTCGGCCTTGAACAGCGAGTTGAACGCCTCGGCGAGGGCGTTATCGTAGCTGTCGCCCTTGGATCCGACGGAGGCGACGGCGTCGGCTTCCGCGAGACGCTCGGTGTAGCGGATCGCTCGATATTGGACTCCGCGGTCGCTGTGATGGATGAGCCCGGTGACATCCTGGCCGGTGCGCTGGCGCTGCCAGAGCCCCATGTCGAGGGCGTCCAGGGCGAGGTCGGTGCGCATGTTCGTGGAGGTCTGCCAGCCGACCACGCGCCGTCTGAACACGTCGATCACGAACGCCGCGTAGACCCAGCCGGCGTGGGTGCGGATGTAGGTGAGGTCCGCGACCCAGAGCTGATTCGGCGCGGTCGCCTCGAACCGGCGCTCGACGAGGTCCAGCGGTCGTTCGGTCTCCGCGCCGTCGCCGAACGTGGTGCGGCGGGTCTTGTCGCGGCGGATGCCCTGGATGCCTTCCTGCCGCATCAGCCGCTCCACCGTGCACCGGGCGACCGTCACCCCGCTGCGGTTCAGCTCGGCGTGGATCTTCCGCGCCCCGTAGACGCCGAGGTTCGCCTTGTGCGCGGTCTTGATGTCCACGATCAATGCCGCGTCCCTGACCGCCCGTGCCGACGGCTCGCGGGTCTTCGCGGCATAGTAGGTGCTCGGGGCGATCTGCAGCCCGCTCTCGCGCAGGATGCGGCAGATCGGCTCGACCCCGAACCGGTCGCGGTGCCCGTCGATGTACTCGACGAGCACCGCGGTGGGCACCTGGGCTACTTCAGCTTGCGGTCGAGCTCCGCCGCCGCGAAAAACGCGGACGCCGTCTTCAGAATCTCGTTCGCCCGCCGCAACTCCCGCACCTCACGCTCGAGGTCCGCGATCCGCTGCGCATCCGCGGTGGTCGTCCCGGGCGCGAGGCCGTCATCGACCTCGGCCTGCCGCACCCACGTGCGCAGCGCCTCGGGGTGGATGCCGAGCTGGTCCGCGATCCGCTTGATCGCCCCGACCTTGCTCGCCGGATCTTGCCGTGCATCCAGAGCGATGGCCATGTCAAGTCCATTCGGACCCACCATGACGGTCTGAACCAAGACCACCCAGGTCTTGTCCGGCGGCGGAGTATGCCCGGAAGCTCTCGCCGATCACTGCGGCACACGCATTCCGGAACATCACCGCCACGCCCAGGCGTCACCGACATTGGCGTGCCGGCGAAGATCGCCTGCGCCATCGCTGGCGTCGTGATCCTCGGCGTGACCGCATACAGGGCCGCCATCCACGCGACCACGAACACCGCCACACCACGCCCGAGGGGATGACCTCGCGTGTGCCCCTTTCGGCGGACAGACGTCGGCTTGGGACTCGTAGTACCTTTACGGCCAAGGGGGGAGCGCTAGCGCTGATACGTTCGCGACCAAGCGGCGAGGCTAGCAACCCGTTACGAACGAAGGGGTTCGAGTTGACGAAATCTCGCGCAAGACGTCGTTTCTCCCGCACCGTTGCGGCCACCGCTCTTGTGTTGGTGAGCCTGTTGACCGGCGCACACGCCGCTACAGCCCTGGGCTGGAGCCCGGTGGTGAACTGCTCAGGAGGCGGGCAGCTGTCCGGGCGCTCGTATCAGGTCACCTTCTCCAATGCCGGCGGAAACACTTACGCGGATAATGGCTGCGCTGGAGGCGCTTCCACTAGCATCCAACTCTACTACCAGGCGTACCCCGGTGGCCCCTACTACTGGACGCCTACGAAGCTGGTTCAGGGGTCGCAGGTCGCTTTGACTCAGAGCGGAACCTGGAACGGGCGCCACAAGGCCTACAACGGCAGCGGCGTCCTAGTCGGCTCGACGAATTCGTAAGGAGCGAGACGTGAAGAAGCGAACGATCATCGTAGGCGCTTTCGTAGCCGCGGCCGGCATGGTGGCAGTCGGCGGTCTGGCTGCGGCCGGTGGAGCATTCACCAACCCTGAGGCGGGTCCTCTGCCCGAGGGTGTCACCGTCGTCACACAGCAGGTGTACGACGACGCCTTCGCGAAGTTGGAAGCCTGCATGAACGAAGGCGGCGCCGAGCTCGCTGGCAAGCGCGTCGTCGGCAGTGTGTACGACTACGCCATCCCGGCCCAGTACGAGCCGGTCTACGAAAAGTGCTATGTCGACTTCGCACCGGTCGACTTCCAGTGGCAGATCGCCCATTCGTACGAGTCCGAAACATTCATCCGGTACCGCCAGTGCCTGACTGACCTGGGCATCGAACCAGGCAAGGACGCCGACACGGTTCTGGCACAGGTCGAGAAGCACCTTGACGTCCGGAAGTGCTTCGAGGAAGGGACCTACCAGCCGGCGGACTGACACCACGCTGTCCTGTCGCTCAGCCCACGGGCGACAGGACAGCACATTCGAATACGCCGATCAAGATTCCGCAGGGGCACCAGTCAGGGAGGACATCTTCGCAGCGGAGGCGAGTTGGCAGCTCTCCTCGACCTCCGCGCACATGGCCCAACTGGTCGGCGGCTACGCGGTCGGCTCCGTTCGGGTGTGTCCGAGGCGGTAGCTGGTGGTGCCGGTTTCGATGATGGTGCCGTGGAAGGTGAGCCGGTCCACGATCGCGGCGCAGAGTCGCGGGTCGGTGAAGGTCTTCGTCCATCCGGAGAAGGATTCGTTGGACGCGATCGCGACGGAGGCTTTCTCTTCCCGTTCGGTGAGGACCTGGAAGAGGAGTTCGGCGCCGCGGCGGTCGAGTTCCATGTAGCCGAGTTCGTCGATGCAGAGCAGGTCGACGCGGCCGTAGCGGGCGATGGTGCGGGCGAGTTGCTTCTCGTCGGCGGCTTCGACGAGCTCGTTGACGAGTTTGGTGGCGAGGGTGAACTTGACGCGGAACCCGTTCTCCGCGGCCGCGGTGCCAAGGCCGATGAGGAGGTGGCTCTTGCCGGTGCCGGAGTCGCCGATCAGGCAGAGTGGGTCGCCGCGGCGGATCCAGTCCCCGGTGGCGAGGGTGTGGATAGTGGCGGGGTTCACGTTCGGGTTCTGGTCGTAGTCGAAGTCGCCCAACCATTTCTGGCGGGGGAATCCGGCACCGGCGACGCGGCGGATCGTGGACCGCCGGTCCCGGTCATCGCATTCGGCGAGCAGCAGCTCCGCGAGGAACCCTTGGTAGGTGAGTTGCTCCTGCTCCGCGGCACGGGTCGCTTCCTCGAGGACTGCCCGGATAGTGGGGAGCCGGAGCCGGCGACAGGCTTGGTCGACGGCCGCGGCCGCCGCTTCGGCGGTCATGCCGCGTTGCCGGCGCAGCGTGGTGGTGATGCTGGTCACGGTCGGGCTCATCCGTTCATCCCTTCAGGCCGCAGGGCGGCGGACGTGCGACGTTGCAGCAGCTCGTCGTATCGAGCCAGGTCCGGCATGGGGCGACGGTCGGGAGGCAGCCCGGCGATCACCGCGTCCGGGTCGCGGAGACGGCGCTGGGTGAGGCTGACAACCCGTCGCTCGTCCCCGCGGTCTTCGGCAACAGGATGACGGCCCGATCCGGACCCACCAGTGTTGGCGGCCAGGCGGGCTTCGACGGCGACGACATCCGCGGTCACCGCGCCGACGGTGAGTGCGGCGTGGATCCCCGCGGTGACCGCCTGGGTGGCCATGGTGCGGTGCAGCAGCAGCACGCCGATGAGTTCCCGGGTGCCGGCGCTGTCGCCGTTGACCTTGCGGGCTTCGGCCCAGAACGCCTCGTGCGCGGCGGTGAACACGCCGGCGTCGCGTGCGGCGGCCAGCGCGGTGGAGCCCTTCAACGCGCCAGGCTTGTGGCGGAGGACTTCAAGGTAGTGATCCAGCTGGATCGACTCACCACCACGGGCGACGACCCGCTCATGCCTCGCCACTGCGATCCTGCCGTCGAACACGATCAGTTCGGAGGCGCGGAGGGAGACGCGGACTTGCCGACCGATGAGGCGGGAGGGGACGGAGTAGCGGGCCATCCGGATTGTGATCATGCTCGACCGGTCCACCCTGGGGTGCAGTACCAGGCCCGGGTCGAACCGGTCCGCCGACAGCGGCGCCAGCGCCGCCTGGTCGGCCGCGAAGTCGGCCGCGACGGTGGTGGTCTTCCCGGTGATGCGGCGGTTCTCGTCGCGGGCGTCCCAACTGCGGAGGCGGTCGTTGAGCTCGTCGAGGGAATCGGTGACCGGCATCGGGGACAGCCAGGTGCGGCGGAACCGGCCGACGTCGCCTTCGACACCGCCCTTCTCGTGGGCGCCGTCGACGCCGGGGAGGCAGTAGAACGGGTCGAAGCCGTAGTGGGAGCGGAACAGCACCCACCGGTCGTTCTCCACCCGACCCCGGCCCTCGCCGATCAGCACGCGTTTCACGGCGGCGGTGAGGTTGTCGTACTTGATCTGCAACCGCGGCACCCCGCCGAGCTCTTCGAACGCCGCGATATGGCCCTCGAGGAACGCTTCCTGCGACTGCGTCGAATACACCCGGTGCACCGCCCTCCCGGAGTGGGAGAGCCGGAACGTGAACATGTGACACTTCGTCTTCACCCCGGCCAGGATCACCCACACCTCGCCGAAGTCGACCTCCGCCTCCGCGCCCGGGGCATGCAGTTGCGGCACGAACGCCTGCACCGACCTTCTGCCAGCCTCGATCCCGATCTGCACCCTCCGGGGCCCGCACATAGTCCCGCACGGACCCGTAGGACACGTCGGCGCCGTGTTCGTCGAGGAGCCGGTGATGGATCCGGGTGGCGGTATGCCGCTGCTTGCGCGGCGCGTCCAGATCCAGCCGCAGCATGTCGTCGATCGTGGGTTTGAACGGATCCAGCTTCGGCGCGGAGCGCACCGGCGTCTTCCGTTCCGGCGGTGACGCGGATGCCAACGCCTGCCGCACCGTGCCACGACCCACTCCGTACTTGCGGGCCAGGGCTCGGATGCCGAGCTCCTCCACCCGAGCGTCACGGCGAATGTCCGCGAACAACTCCACTCTGTTCCTCATCCCCGACCACCGGCCTCCCGGCCCCCAGGCGAGGGCTCGGGTCAACCGTCCAGGTGGTCCCGGATCAGACCGTCACAACACACCGACAGCCCATCAGGTGGGTCCGAATCAGACCGTCACCCTGGTCCCAACTCACGCTGTCACAGACAGAGCGAGCCGCGTCGCCCGATCCTTCAGCTCTTCGCTGTACTTCCGTGGTGCTGCCATGACTCTCATCCTTCACAGGTTTGAGAGCCTCCATCACACCAGGGGCGCTTCAATCCCGTGGTCTGTGGATGCTGCCGTCGTTGATCGCGAGTGGTCGCGGCGGAAGTAGCGCCGGCCCGATGTGCGCCTCGCCGGCAGAGCGACCGCACTTTGCCTTGTCAGTGAAACTCCCAGTTGGGCGCGTCGCCCGCGAGCTCCTGGATCTTCATGGCGAATCTCCCCCGTCCCCGGACGTGGATGCGCACAGCCTCCAGCGAAAGCAGGCTGTCCAGCCGAGTGAGGTCCTGGCAAGACTCCAGCGAAACCGTTCTAGGTGCGGAAGTTCGCCCAACCGCTCCAAGCCGACGCGTTCGATTCCGGGTGCCTCGAACGCGGACTCCGCACCCTCGAGTGCTCCCGCGTACTCAACGACTTTCCGAGGTAGAGGGAAGTCTCCCTTCAATCACGGCGAACGGGACCGCATCCCGAATGCCTGGCGGACAACCAGCCCGTGCCTACGCGAGAAGCCGGGTTATCCGTCCCATTCCGCGACGCGATCAAACTCCCCATAGCTGTGCGGTCGACGACGGATCATCGCGTTATGCGGAGCTACGGCCGGTGGTTGCCTGATCGTTCGTTGCCGCGCCTGTAGTTGCCGGTGACTCGTGCCATCAGTTTCTGAGGGTCGCCGCGGTGGACATCGTCGAGGAACTTGACCGCAGCCGACTTCCGGAGCGTCGCGGCTGGGCGACCGTGGTGGCGTATCTCTATACGGTCGCCCTGCACCGTGAACTCGAATCCACTCGGAGCACCCGCCATAACTTCGAGCATGCCCCACTCACGCGCGCCACGGGTAGCGCCCGTTGGGCGACACGTGACCGGGCGGCGGCGCGGTAGCTTCTGCCTATGGAGCAGATACCTCCCGCACGCCGGGTGATCCGGCTGTTCCCGGATCACGGGCACCACTGGCCACTCTGGGAGGACTCCACGCTGACCTGGGATGTGGGATACACCACGACGCCCGAGACCTATGGGCTATCGGACGTGCTCGCGGAAGACCTGGCGGGCTGGTATGCCTTCTGGGAGCAGCATTGTGACCCTTTCGACGGCTGGGACACTGACGAGAATCGTCAGCGGTGGCTGCGCGACCGTCAGTGGGTGGCGGAAAGGCTTCGAAGCGAGGTTGCCGCGTTCGCGGACGTCGTCTTCGAATAGGCGCGGCGCCGATGCCCGGTAACCGACTGCCATACGGTCGGGTGGGGCAGTGAAGCTTCGCATCCCGTTATTCGCCGCCGGGCGGACGCACTCGGCAGGCGGCGACCTTCACTACCGTCAAATGCATGGCGCAGACGACAGGTGAGTTGGATCAGTCGGGATGGCACACCTCCGCTCATGATTTCGTCCCAGCGTCACACCGCCATCTGCCGATGCTGCGCGTCTATCTGCCATTCATCGACCGCGACGGGAACTCGGTGCGTTGGTCTCGTTACGTCGACGTCGACGAGTATCCGGCATCACTGAACTGGTTCGACGCGACGGAGCACCTTGCCGCGACCCAGCCCCAGGTCCGAGAACTGGTCTCGTGCATGGGCCAGCCCGACAACTCGACCGCGGAAGCGCTGCGCGATGCCATCGGCGACCTGAAGCTGCGATGCCTCCGCTGGGTGGGGTACGGCGAGGTGCCTACCGACTCCCCCGTCCGCGTGCTCGGGGAGGACTACTTCGCAGCCGATCTTGTTCCAGCTGACGTCGAAGCCGGGCGTCGGCTGCCCGAGTTCGCCTGCGACGCCGAGAACCGGCTGGCATGGGGCGGCCGGCTCTACCCGGATTCGCTCATCGTGGCCGCAGAGCTACCGATCTTCCGGCAGCTACGCAACGACCCGCGACTGGACTCAGCGTCGGTTCGGACGGATGACCTCCTACCTGGGAGCGTAGGAGACTAACCCAAGACACGAAGATCATCCGCCGGCCTGCGATGCGCCGTGATGGACAGGTCAGCGGGCCGCTACCTCGACTCGCACGATGTCGCCGATGTCCTTGCCCAGCTGTTTGCGGACCTTCGCGCTGAGCGAGATCATGTGGCCACCTGTGCCCGTGACCATCGCACCGACGTTTTCCAGTCGCACCTCATCGACGAGTGCGTCGACCCGGACTGACTTCCCGGTTCCGAGGAAATCGACCGAACCGGGAATCTCGACGCAGGACCACATCTCACCTTTGATGTCGACTCCGATCGGAGCTTCGAATCGCAGGGCAGGCTGTGACATGAGGCTCACTCTACCGATGTCGGGATGCGGCGCTACGGCCGTGGCGACCATGGGAAGCAGTCGGCAGTTGCCTCAAGTCGCTCAGACAATCGGTCCGGTGAGTGACAGGCATCCGGATTGGCGCTGCCTCCCCCCAAGTCGTCCGACCCACGCGCGACACATGCGCGTGAGGTCCTCACAGCCTGAGCTGCGGCTCAGCAGCGGTGGCTCCGTGACTGCCAGTCCCAATATGGTGTCGACATGCACCTCGCCGGCAAGATCACCCTGGGAGCCGCCGTACTCGTCGTCGGCGGCCTGGTCATCCTCGCCGTCCCCGCTGTCGCCGCGGCGACCGGCGTGATCTCGTCGTGGGCAAACTCCGAGCCGACTGCGGCCCCGTCCGATCCGGATCCGGTGGAGGACAGTGACGCGGGCATCGAGCAGAAGATGATGGACGAGTTGGGCGACGGGTACGTATACGTCGGCAACGGCACGGCGATCCCAGAGAACAGTCCCGCAGGCTGCGCGGAGCCGCGCTGGCTGCACGTGGGTGGCGGACGCGCCAGCATCAACGGCGACCTGATCGACCGTGGAGTGAACGACCTCGCACGGGGCACGGTGGGCCTCGACGCTGACGGCGAAGTGAAGACCTACACGGTCGAGCCCGGTGACGCGTTGTACGCCATCGGCGACAGGTTCTGCATCGCAAACGCGCTGACCATCGCGACCCTCAATCACACGCGCACGATCCAGCCTGGCGAGGTGCTGCTGCTTGCGCCTGACAGTTCGATCCCGTGGGTGGAGTACTTCAACCCGCGGAGCGCCGAGGGCGGCTATCAGCAGATTCCATACCAGCTCGCGGTCGAAGCGATGAGCGCCGCCGCTTGGGCGGGCGAGGTCGACCAGATGCGTGCCATCTTCACGAACGAGTTACGCGCGTTGTATCCCGACCCGGCCGAGGCTGACGTCATCGCGCAGGCGCTCGCCGCGGGCGACCTCGACGTGCTGCGCCAGATGTTCGCGTAGCACCCACCGAGCGACTGCAGCCTGGCGAGAAGGGGCTCGAAGAACGCGGCCAAGCCGGAGTCAATGGCGGGGTCTCTCAGCATCGTCACCACAGGCTCGTATCACGGCGCTTGAGGCCATAGCCGTCGATCCGGCGTCCGCGCCGGACTGAATGAGCCGAGCAAACGCGGTGGCGCCCCGCCGGCGAAGGCCCGACTGCCGCAACCCTTCGCTAGATTCGCGTGGTGACTCATCTTCGTCGCGCATCGTGCGGGCTCGTTGCGCTCGCGCTGTCAGTCGGGCTCACCGGCTGTTCGCTCGATTCGGTCATCTGGGGAACGGACGGCGCGCGCGTGATCCAGACGACCGAGGAGCTCATCGACGCCATGGCGGGTGGGAATCCGACCGATCTCGTCTGCGCCGACTCAGAGGCGGAGCTCGGAGGCCCGAGCGATTGGCTGGGCCTGTCGGCCGGCGAGCCGGAGCACTTCTTCGCAGACTATTGGGAAGAGCAGGTTCCGCTCGATCCTCAATGGAACATCAACCTCGAAGGCCTGCCGGAGGGTCTGGCACCCGGCTCAGCGTTCCCGGGTGATGTGTTCTACCGCGAGACCGACGAGGGCCTCTGCGTGATCGACGTCGCATGGTCGACCCTCGTGGCCGAAGGCTGACAACCCGCCTGGCACACCGCAGGCGGAGATGACCGGAGTGTCGCGGCGGGCCGACCGTGGTGGCGTATCTCTATGGAGCGGTGGGAAGCTCCGACGTACTCCCGTCGCCCGCAGCGCCATTACGATGCGGGCATGCCGTTGCTCCGAGCCGTCGTCCTGTCGGGGCTCGGCGCGGTCGCGGTGTTGACCGCGGCTGGGCGGGCGATGCGGCTTCTCGGCGGCGACGACCCACGCGAGGATCGGGCCGTGCGTGCGCTCCAGGAAGCGTTCGGCCACCGGTCGGACGATGGCGCCGTCGCGGCTGACCCCGCCGTCCCGACTGGGCTACGCGAGCCGATCGACCGGGTCACCGAGCTGCTCTCGTGGTACTCCGGCGTGCCGCAGACCATCGCGAACGGTGCGATGTGGTGCGGAATCACCTGGTGGTTGACGCGGGACCGGCGCTCAGCGGTCGCGCCAGCGGCGGCGCTCGCCCTCGAGACCGCGTGCTTCGTCGCGTCCGCGGCGCTCGTGGGGCGGCCACGACCCCAGGGGGTGTGGCGCCCCGAGCAGCCACACGCGACGTCGTCGTTCCCCTCCGGGCACACCGCGGCAGCCTTCGCGCTCCACGGCACGCTCGCCGACCTGCTCGATAGCCACGGCGCCCGCGGCGCGCGGCTCCTCCGCCCCCTCCTTCGGTACGGCATTCCCGGCGCGATCGCGTTCTCGCGGGTCTACCGCGGCCAGCATCACATCTCGGACACCGTCGTAGGCGCCGTGCTGGGACGATGGAGCGCCGCTGTGGTGCGGCGGGAGCTGATCTGATCGCAGGCGGGCGGGATGCCGCCGCCCGACGGGCGCGCAGGCCTCGCAGGTCTCCCGTTCACGGATCGGCAAGCCGCACGCGATCACTGATCATCGGTAGATCGTCGTCGACGAGGATGGTGATGTGGAATCACCCGCCGCCGCCTTCATCGACCGCACGCTGCGGGCCGAGGCGTCGGAGTGGCGAACCTGGGCGGACGGCGATGCGTCGGTCGGCGGGCTGCGGGTCTACGGCGCCTCGGTCGGCGCGATCCGCGGCACCGTCCGCGACGCGCTCCGGCGACATCGCGGACTCGAGCATGACGACATCACCGCACTTGCGTCGGAGCTGTGGGCGGCGCCCGTCTTCGAGCGCCGCTTCGCGGCGATCGTGCTGCTGCAGGGGCAGGTGGACGCGCTCGGCGGCAACGACCTCACTCGCATGGAGGGGTTCCTCCGCGACGCCCGCGTCCCCGATCTCATCGAGCCGCTGGCCCTCGATGTGGTGCGCCCGCTGCTCGCCCGCCTGACGGGCACCGAGGCCGATCGCGCCCGACGCATCGTGACCCGCTGGGCTTCGGCGGATGCCGCGGGCCTGCGTGCTGCTGCCGCCCTCCTGGCGGGATAGGCGCGAAGGGTGTCCGCGCACCCGGGTGCGCAGCATCCGACATCCGCGCACAATGGCGGCATGACAGCGCAGAAGGCCATCGTGCGGATGTGGCGAGGCAGTGTGCGGAGTGAAGACACCGACGAGTACGTCGCGTACATCGAACGCACCGGTATGAGGGAGTATCGCGAGACGCCCGGGAACCTCGACGCGTGGATGCTGACACGCGACCTCGGCGACGGCACGACCGAGATCGTGACGGTGTCGCGCTGGCAGAGCCTCGAGGCGATCAAGGGCTTCGCCGGCGCGGACATCGAGACCGCCGTCTACTACCCCGAGGACGACCGGTTCCTCGTGGAGCGCGACGACGTGGTTCGCCACTGGACCCAGGTGTCGTAGCGCATGAATTCGCGCGCCCGCGGTCCGACATGCGCGCCGTCCTTCGAGCGGCCATTAGTGTCGGGCGGAATGACCGAAGGAAGGGCGCGAGGCGGCGCCCTTCGGAGTGAGTGACTGAGGAGCGACATGGACTACTTCGATCTGACCGGCCGGCGAGCTCTGGTCACCGGAGGCAACCGCGGTCTCGGTCTTGCGATCGCGCACGCGCTCGCAGCCGCCGGCGCTCACGTGGTCCTGGGCGTCCGCGATCCGGACGGCGCGGAACAACCACTCCGGGCGATCCGGGCTGAGGGCGGTTCCGCATCCTCGATCGCGCTCGATGTCACGCAGCTCGATGAGGCCAGAGCGGCGATCGACGCGGCATCCGATGATGGCGTGTTCGACATCCTCGTGAACAACGCCGGCGGTGGGGTGAACGCGCCGGCGATCGACGTCACGGAGGCCGATTTCGACGCGGTGTGGTCGCTGAACGTGCGTTCGGCACTGTTCCTCTCACAGCATGTCGCGCGCTCGATGCCGGCCGGTGGCGCGATCGTGAACATCGCGTCGCAAGCAGGCATCGTGGCGCTGCCCGGCGAGTCGTCGTACTGCATCGCAAAGGCGGCGATGCTGCACATGACTCGCTGTCATGCGGTGGAGTGGGGCGACCGGGGCATCCGCGTCAATGCGGTCGCCCCCACGTTCATCGAAACCGACGGCACGGCCGAGGCGCTGTCCGACCCCGAGTTCCACGCTGACGTCATCGACCGGATCGCGGCGCTGCATCGGATCGGCAAACCCACCGAGGTGGCGGGAGCCGTCGTGTTTCTCTGCTCTCCCGCGGCGTCGCTGATCACCGGCCACACGCTGGTCGTCGACGGCGGGTGGACCATCCGCTGAGCAAGACGCGGTGGTTCCACGAGAAGCTCAGCATCACTCGCTGGGGTGTCTGAGATCCCCGCGTAGGTTGGAGGGCATGGCTCGCATTCTCGCCGTCACCGGCGGCTACGTCGTCCCTGTCAGCGCCGATCCCATTCCGAACGGCACGGTGATCGTCACGGACGGCGTCGTGTCGGCCGTCGGCGGACCCGACACCGAGGTCCCCGACGGCGCGGAGGTGGTCGACGCGTCCGGCAGCTGGGTGCTTCCGGGGTTCGTGGAGTCCCACGGTCACCTCGGGGTGCACGAGGAGGGCGAAGGGTGGTCCGGCAACGACACCAACGAGATGACGGATCCGAACGGGTCGCGGCTGCGCGCCCTCGACGGCATCGACATCGAGGAGATGGGCTTCCGCGACGCGCTGCGCGGCGGTGTGACGACCGCGGTCATCAAGCCGGGATCGGGCAACCCCATCGGCGGCCGCACCGTCGCCATCAAGACCTGGGGCGGCCGGACGGTCGATGAGCAGATCCTCGCCGCCGACGTATCGGTGAAGGCGGCGCTGGGCGAGAACCCGAAGCGGGTCTACGGCGAGCTCAAGCAGACGCCGTCGACACGCCTGGGCGTGGCATCCGTCATCCGCAGCGCGTTCACGGCGGCACAGCACTATGCCGACAAGCGTGACGCCGCCCTCGCCAAGGACGAGCCGTTCGAGCGGGACCTCGGCAAGGAGACGCTTGCCGCGGTGCTGGCGGGGGACCTCCTCTGGGATCAGCACTGCCACCGTCACGACGACATCGCGACGGCGATCCGGCTCGCGGAGGAGTTCGGCTACACGCTGGTCGTCAACCACGGGACCGAGGCGCACAAGATCGCTGATGTCCTCGCCGAGAAGCAGATCCCCGTCATCTTCGGCCCGATGCTCACCTCGCGATCGAAGGTCGAGCTGCGCGATCGTGGCATCGGCCACCTCGCGCTCGTCGCGCAGGCGGGCGTCAAGGTGGCCATCACGACCGACCACCCGGTGGTCCCCATCGACCAGATCCGCCTGCAGGCGATCCTCGCGATGCGCGACGGCCTGCCCGCCGAGACGGCTCTCGCCGCGCTCACGGTCAATCCGGCTGAGATCCTGCGTCTGCACGATCGTGTCGGCGCCCTCGAGGTCGGGCGCGACGGCGATGTGGTCGTGTGGTCGGGCGACCCGCTCGCGGTCGAGTCGCGCGTGCAGCGGGTGTTCATCGAGGGGCGCGCGGTGCTCGAGCCGGCGGACGGCGCGGCGGACACGCGCGTCGTCGAGCGGTGGGAGCGCTTCGGCCGCACAGCGTGGATGGCGTGACCCCGACACGACCGTCGTGAGCGCGCACCCCGCTGACGCCGCGCCGCCGCCGCGCGGCTCGTTCGGACGGTACTGGACGGCGGCGGCGATCAGCTCGTTCGGCACAGCCGTCACGGCGGTCGCCATGCCGGTGCTCGTGGTGCAGCTGCTGAGCGCGACCCCGTTCGAGGTGGGCATCGTCAATGCCGCGCAGTTCGTGCCGTACGCCCTGCTCGGGCTGATCGCCGGCGCCTACACGGATCGCTGGCGCCGCAGGCCGATCCTGGTCTGGTCGAGCATCGGCCGAGCACTCTCGCTCGGCGCGATCCCGGTGCTCTGGCTGGCCGGCGTGCTCGAGATCTGGATGCTCGTGGTGCTTCTGCTGCTGTTCGGCTCCTTCTCGGTGTTCGGGTTCGCGGCCACGCAGTCCTTCCTCCCCCGGCTCGTGCCTCGGTCTTCACTGGTGGTGGCCAATGCGCGACTGGATCAGACGGATGCCGCGGCCCAGACAGTCGGCCCGGCGCTGGGTGGCGGACTCGTCGCGTTGCTGGGAGCGCCGATCGCGCTGGCCGTGGACGCGGTCAGCTATCTCGTCGACGCGCTGCTGAACGCGAGCATCCGCGTCGATGAGCGGCGGGAGCGCCGCCCCGAGCGCAACCTCCGCCGCGAGATCCTCGAGGGGCTGCGCTGGGCATACGCCCACCGGACGCTCGGACCGCTCGCGGTGTCGACGCATGTCTGGTTCTTCGCCAACGGGATCGCGTTCACGGTGCTCTCGCTGCTGGCGCTGCGATCCCTCGGCTTCACCGCCTTCACGTTCGGGCTGCTGCTGGCGGTCTCGGGATCGGCGGCTCTGCTCGGCGCGACCTTCGCGTCGGGATTCAGGTCGTGGCTGGGCACCGGGCCGGCGATCATCGTCGCCCGTGCGGCCTATCCGATCGCGTGGCTGGTGGTGGGGGCGACGGCGTGGCTGTGGGCGGAACCCGTGCTCCTCTATATAGCGCTCGCGATCCACGGGCTCGCCGCCGGCGTCGAGAACGCCAACGAGATGGGCCTGCGGCAGGCGGTCACGCCCGACTCCCTGCTCGGACGCGTGAACGCGAACATCCGCTCCGCCAACCGGACCGCGGCGGCGCTCGGCGCCCTCGCCGGCGGCGCGGCGGCAGGTCTCGTCGGTGACGCGTGGACGCTCGTCGTCGTGGCGATCGTCTTCGCCGTCGCCGCGATCGTCGCGGTGCTGTCGCCGCCGCTTAGGGCGATGAAGTCTTTCCCCGAATCGGACTGAGTCACGGTCATCGCCGGTATTCGGGCGTGAAGGATCCGAATCGATTCGATAGTATGGGAGGTCTGTCGCCGCACGGTCTTTCGCAGCCGCGGTCGCGGCATCCGCCCTCTTTCCGCACTCTCGTTCAAGAGCCGCCCCATGCCTACCGCCCTGACGACGGGCCGCCCCTGGCACGTCATCGTCCTGTTCTCCGTCCCGCTCCTCATCGGCAACGTGGTGCAGCAGCTGTACCACGTGATCGATGCGATCGTCGTCGGCCGCCACCTGGGCGTCGACGCGCTCGCCGCGGTCGGGGCCACGGGAAGCATGCTGTTCCTGCTGCTCGGGTTCGCCTGGGGTCTGACGTCCGGCTTCGCCATCCCCACCGCGCAGGCGTTCGGCGCCCGCGACTTCGCGGCGGTGCGGCGCTCGGTCGCGGCCGGCACGATCCTCACCGCAGCCTGCACGGTCGTGCTGACCGTCGGCGCGCCGCTCTTGAGCGAGCCGCTCCTCGTGATGCTGCAGACGCCCCCCGAGCTGATGGACGACGCCGTCGTCTTCGCGCAGATCAGCTTCCTCGGCGCGGGCGCGATGATGTTCTTCAACTACCTTTCGGCGATCATCCGGGCGATCGGCGACTCGCGCACCCCGCTGCTCTTCCTGTCGCTGGCGTGCGGGCTCAACGTCGGGCTCGTCATCCTCATGGTCGGCCCGCTGGCCTGGGGCGTCGCCGGGGCGGCGCTGGCGACCGTCGTGTCGCAGGCGATCTCGGTGCTCCTGTGCCTGGAGTTCATGCGGCGACGGATGCCGGTGCTCCACGTCCGCCGCGAGGACTGGCGGGTCAGCCGCGCAGAGCTCGCCGACCACCTGCGCCTCGGACTGCCGATGGGCTTCCAGGCGTCGATCATCGCGATCGGGACGCTGTCGGTGCAGGTCGCGCTGAACACCCTGGGCGCGGACGCCGTCGCGGCATACACCGCCGCGTCCCGGGTCGACGGCCTCGCCGTCGCGCTGCTGCAGTCGCTGGGCCTCGCGGTGTCGATGTTCGTCGCCCAGAACCACGGCGGCGGCCGCCCCGACCGCATCCGGCGCGGCGTCACGCAGGCGACGTGGATCGCGGTGGCCGCCTCGATCGTCCTCGGCGTGCTCCTCATCGCCTTCGGTGCGGCGCTCGTGCGGCTGTTCGTGGGCGAGGGTGCCGTCGAGGTCGTCGGCATGGCCGCGCAGATGCTGGCGATCAACGGCGCGACGTACTGGATCCTCGGCATCCTGTTCGTGCTGCGCGGCGCGCTGCAGGGGCTGGGCCACACGCTGATCCCGACCGTCACCGGTGTGATCGAGCTCGTGATGCGCGTGGGGGCGGCGGTCGTGCTCGGCGGCATCTTCGGCTTCATCGGGGTCGCAGCGAGCAATCCTCTCGCGTGGCTGGGTGCGGTGCTCGTCCTCGTGCCGGCGTACATCCACGCGCACCGGCAGCTCGCGCACGCGCCGGTCACGCCGATGGTCGCCACCCCCACCACGCCCATCCCGGTCATCGGCCCCACCGACGGCTCGATGGTCGTGGACGCGGTCGTCACGCAGCCGATCGTGCTGCCGGCGGCGGCGCGGCAGCCGGGCCGGCACCGGCGGCGGTTCCCGGTGCTCTCCGCGCGCGACCGGCGTCGCACCCGGGGCTGACCGCCGTCGGCGGGTGCCCTTAGGCTCGACCGCATGCCCGTGACGATGCGCCGCATGCAGGACCTGACCATCCACGACCACACGCTCACCGTTCCGCTGGTGTGGGACGACGCGGCCGACGTCCGCACGATCGACATCCACGCGGCCGTCGTCGCGCGGGAGGGCGGCGAGAGCCTGCCCTACCTGGTGTTCCTCCAGGGGGGACCGGGGCACGAGGCACCCCGTCCCTTCCACTCGCCGTCGGGGCCGTCGTGGCTCGACGAGGCCCTCGAGCACTACCGTGTCGTGCTCCTCGACCAGCGCGGCACCGGTCGATCGACACCCGTCGGCGACCGCGACCTCGAGCGCGGCACGGCCGATCTCGCCGAGTACATCACCCACCTCCGCGCGGACTCGATCGTGCGCGACGCCGAGGCCCTTCGCGAGCACCTCGGCGCGCCGACGTGGAGCGTGCTGGGCCAGTCGTTCGGCGGGTTCACCACGTTGGCATACCTGTCGACGGATGCCGCCTCCCTCGCGGAGGTCTACATCACCGGCGGGCTCAGCGCGGTGGGCCGCCACCCCGACGACATCTACGCGCTCGCGTACGACAAGCTGCGCGACGCGTCGGAGCGGTACTACCGGCGCTTCCCCGGGCATCGGGACGCGATGCGGCGGGTGGTCGACCTCGCGGACCGCGGTGAGCTCGTGCTCCCGGGCGGCGAGGTCGCATCGGTGTCACGGGTGCGGTCCGTCGGCTCGCTGCTGGGATCCAACGACGGCTGGCAGACGCTCTGGTCCCTCCTCGAGCTGGATCCGCACACCAACGCGTTCCGGCACGATCTCCTCGCCGCCCTGCCGTTCGGCCCGCGCAACCCGCTGTACTACGTCTTCCACGAGTCCAGCTACGCCGACGGCCACGCCACGCGATGGTCGGCCGAGCGCACCGAGCCCGATGACTTCCGCGACGATCCGACGCTGCTCACCGGCGAGCACGTGCGGAGGGAGTGGGCCGACACCGTGCCCGGCCTTCAGCCGTGGCGCGACGTGACGCTCGAGCTCGCGGAGTTCGAATGGCCTCAGCTCTACGACGCCGCGGCGATCGCCGCGTCCGGCGCTCGCGGTGCGGCCGCCGTCTACGTCAACGATCTCTTCGTGCCGCTGGAGTTCTCGATGCAGACCGCCCGGCTGCTGCCGGGCGTCGCCACGTGGGTGACGAGCGAGCACGAGCACAACGGGCTGCGCTCAGGCGGCGGGGTCCTGTCGCGGCTGATCGACCTCGCCCACGATCGCGCCGTGCGCTGACACGCGCGAAGGGGCGGAGGACGCCGCCGGCATCCTCCGCCCCTCCGCGACGGTCAGCCGGCGAGCGTGACGGTGTCGATCGTCACCGCCGCGATGCCGGGGTGGTCGCTGAAGACCCCGTCCATGCCGGCGCCGACGAACGCCTTCAGCTCGCCGTCGAGGTCGCCGTATGCGCTCGGGTCGGCGCTGGAGCGGAAGTCGACGGGGAGGAACTGGTTCTCGGCGCGGAACGTCCAGCCGTGCACCGAGAGCCCCGCCGCGTGCGCGTCGGCGATGACCGGCGTGGGCGTGCCCAGGCGGCCGTCGGCGTTGCGCGGGATCATCACGGACTTCTCCAGTCCGACCCCGTCGGCGTAGATTGCGATCTCGGCGAGGCCGGACGGCGTGACGAGGTCCTCGTACGTGCGCGGGTCGCCCGAGACCGTGAAGTCGTACGGCCGGCCCGAGCCGCTGATGAGCTGCGCGAGCGTGACGTCGGTGAGCGCGTCGAGGTCGCGGAGATTGGCGGTCTCGAAGCTCTGCACGATCACCGGCGCGTCGGCCCGGTCCAGGCCGTTCGCGCGCAGCGCCTCGACGAGCGGCTCCTCCATCGACAGCCCGATCGAGTCGAAGTACGACGGATGCTTCGTCTCGGGGTACACGCCGACCGTGCGGCCGTCGCAGCTGATCGAGTGGCGGGCGAGGTCGATGACCTCGTCGAGCGTCGGGATGACGTACAGGCCGTCGAACGCCGTGTTCGCCGGGCGGGTCTGGGGCAGGCGCTCCTTGGCGCGCAGCGTCCGCAGCTCGGCGAAGGTGAAGTCCTCGGTGAACCAGCCGGTGACGGCGGATCCGTCGATGACCTTCGTCGCCTTGCGCGCGGCGAACTCCGGCCGGGTGGAGACATCCGTCGTCCCGCTGATCTCGTTCTCGTGGCGCGCGACGAGCACGCCGTCCTTCGTCGACACGACGTCGGGCTCGATGTAGTCCGCGCACTGCACGATCGCCGTCTCGTATGCGGCCAGGGTGTGCTCGGGACGCGACCCGCTCGCACCGCGGTGGCCGATGAGGCTCACCGTCGACGGCTCGATCTTGGTCTTGTCGAGGTCGATGACGGCGAACTCGGTGTCGTCCGGCGTGCCGGGGATGCGCGCGTCGTTGCCGGGGTAGTTGTTGTCGTTGCCGATCAGCAGGCTGCCGTCCTTCAGCTGCACGACGGTCTCGAACGACTGCACGGGCAGCGAGAAGACCTCGCCGGTGCCGTAGCCGTCGCCCGCGCCGATGCCGTACGGGTTGGCGATGCGCAGCGCGTCGAGCACGAGCGTCTTCTCGAGGTAGCCCTCGGCGTCGGTGCGGCGGAGGTCGACCTCGTACACGCGCTTGGTGACCGACTGCTCGCCCTCGAAGTCGTCGCGCTCGATGAGGATCAGCACGTCGCCCCGCACGGTGAACGCGTCGCCGATGACGTTCGGCTCCTGGTCGGTCTGGTAGCTCCACGTGCGGCCGGTGTACTGCCCGGCGCGCGTGTCGAACTCCAGGATCTCGCGGCGGCGCAGGTCGGCGTCGTCGGCGTAGGAGCCCTCGACCACGGGGTACAGGTAGCGTCCGTTGGCCGAGGCAGCCATCGCCTCGAACCCGCGGCTCGCCCGCACGCGGGGCGTCTCGCCCGGCTGCAGGTAGGGGTTCTGCGGCGACTTGGCGCCGTCCAGCGCGTACGGCTTCTCGAGCAGCGTGCCGTCGGCGTCGAAGTGGAGCAGGAAGGGGCCGAACTCCTCGCCGACCCAGAACGTGCCGTCCTTGGCCTTCACGACCGACTCGATGTCGAAGTCGCCGCCGGTGAGCAGGCGCTCGTCAGTGCCGTCGTTGACGATCGGGAAGTCGAGGACGCCGTTGCGGTCGTTGTACGAGATGAACCGCTCGACCTCGATCTCGCCGGCGCCGCCCTCGGCGGTCTGCCAGGCCGGACGCACGAGGTAGTTGCGCAGCAGGAAGTCGGCGGAGTTGCCCTTAGCGCCGAAGCCGTTGTCAGGCTGCGCCCAGAACGTGCCGTCGCCGTTGTCGATCGCAGCCGAGAAGCCGGGGATGACCTGGCCGTTCCAGGGTCCGGTGCGGCCGTTGGCCGGAGTCGCGAGCGCGCCCGAGACCGGGCCGGGCTCGAGGTGGTCGGCCGACAGAGTGGCGCGGGCGACGAGCGTCGGCACGTGCGTCTGCACGTACGGCGACTGCGACGCCGCGGGGGCAGCGGCGACGGGCTGGGCGGAGGCAGCGGTGGCGGGAAGGAGCGCGACGGCGGTGGCCGCCGCGGCTGCCGCGGCGAGAAGGCGCGGCAGGACGCGTCGTGTGGGGAATCGACTCATGGAGCCGACGCAATCGCGGCCGCCCGGCCTCCCGCTGACGTGCCGGCGACGAATCCGGGACGGATCGGTGAACGTGGAGGGATCGGGCGCCTTGGACATCCCTCTCCGCAGTGCCTAGCGTGAGTCCATGAAGACCATCCGACTCACCGGCATCGACCGCCCGGCACCCGACGTGGTGCTGGGGCTCATGCGCATCCAGGACCTCGACGACGACGCCGTCCGCACCCTCGTGCGCGCCGCCCGCGATGCGGGCATCGACTTCTTCGACCACGCCGACGTCTACGGCCGCGACATGCACGGCTGCGAACGCCGCTTCGCCGAGGCGATGCGGCTCTCGCCGTCGGAGCGCGAGCAGATCACGATCCAGACGAAGGCGGGCATCGTCCGCGAGGGGCCGTACTTCGACTTCTCGTACGAGCACCTCATCGAGGCCGTGGAGGGATCGCTGCGTGCGCTCGAGACCGACTACATCGACATCCTGCTGCTTCACCGGCCGGACGCCCTCGTCGAGCCGGACGAGGTGGCGCGCGCCTTCGATGAGCTCGAGGCCGCCGGAAAGGTGCGCGCCTTCGGCGTCTCGAACCACACGCCGCGTCAGATCGACCTGCTCAAGAAGTCGGTGCGGCAGCAGCTCGTCGCCAACCAGATCCAGCTGTCGATCACCCATGCGCCGTCGATCGCGCAGGGCGTGGCCGCCAACATGCAGGGCGAGCAGCAGTCGGTCACGCTCGACAGCGGCGGCATCATCGACTACTGCCGGCTGCACGACATCGCGATCCAGGCGTGGTCGCCGTTCCAGGCCGGGTTCTTCAACGGCGTCTTCCTGGGCTCTCCCGACTACGCCGATCTGAACGCCGTGATCGATCGGCTGGCCGCGGCGTACGACGTGCCGCCGATCGCCATCGCGGTGGCCTGGATCACACGTCACCCGGCGGCGATGCAGGTCGTGCTCGGCACGACGACGCCCGAGCGCGTGAGCGGTGCCGCGCAGGGATCCGACGTCGCCCTCACCCGTGCCGAGTGGTACGAGCTGTTCCGCGCGGCGGGCTACCGCGTGCCCTGAGCCCACGACGCTGGGCTGCGAGCCCACCTGTCGTGAGCCCCCGGGGTGACACGACGATGCCCCGGGATCCAAGGGATCCCGGGGCACCGGAGGGGCAGGTCACCGATCGCCGGTGAACGCGTCCTTCACGTCGTCGCCGGCCTTCTTCATCTTGGCGCTGAACTGCTCGCCCTGGCCTTCGCGTTCGAGGCGCTCGTTGTCCGTCGCGTCTCCGACGGCCTCCTTGGCCTTGCCCTTCAGGTCTTCTGCGTTGTGCTTCATGTCATCTCCGACGCCCATGGGCATCTCCTTTCCTTGTGGGTTCAGTCCCTTGCGGGTCGAGGTCGTCGCCCGGCGGCGACGTCAGTAGCGTTCTCCGGCGAGTCCGACGCGGTCGACGCGACGGTGGTACCGCATGCCGGCCATGCCGCCCAGCACCGCTCCGGCGAGGGCGATGACGGCGGCGCCGACGGCGGTGAGGATGCCGGTGAGGGTGACGGTGTCGGCGCTGACCGGGATGCGCGGGAAGATGTCGACGTTCGCGAGGATGTCCCACTGGCTGCCGGCGATCGCGGTGATGAGGGCGATGAGGATCGCGATGACGATCGCCCACAGCCAGACGGCGAGACCCTGCTTGGCACCGCTGAAGCGCGCCATGCGCCCGGCGACATATCCGCCGGCGAAGTAGGCGACGAAGAGCACGAGGGCGATCGCGATGGCGCCGATGACGGTGGCGCCGCCGAGGTTCTCGCTCGCCGCTTCGGCCGCGTCCTCCACGACCTCCGGGGCGGTGAGGCCCGTCGCAGCGCCGATCGCCGCGACGACGGCGGTCAGGAGCACGAGCGCTCCGAGGGCGGTGAGCCACCCGAAGAACGCGGAGCCGAACTTCATTCCGCCGAAGCGCTCCTTCTCGCGCTGGACGACGGTGTCGTGCAGCGAGCCCTCGCGGGCATCGGCGACACCGTCGCGGTCCCGGTCCACAGCCTGCGCGCGTACCGGCTCCCGATCGTCGCGGATGCCGTTGCCGTTCGCGTCGCTCCCCTGGTAAAGGGGGCGAGTGCGATCGTCGCCCGGATCACGCGGCGTTGCTGCGGTCGACCCGGGCGGAACGGTGTTCCGGTTCGGGTCCCGAGGATTGTCGGTGCTCATGCTGCGAACGTATGCCGCCGACCCGGTGCGACTCAGCCGGTTGCCAACTGCGCGCGCGAGGCGTAGCCTATGCGGCCCTCGCGCAGGGGCGTGGCCGGGCGCCGTCGGTGCGGAGCAGAATGGGCGGATGGACGCACCCTCCCCGCTCGCACGCACCGAGATGCCGCCGCCCACGTACGTCATGTCGGCGGAGGGATACCGGGTCGCGACGTACACCTGGGGTGAGCCGGATGCCGAGACCGTCCTGTGCGTCCACGGCTTCGCGTCGAGCTGCCGCGACAACTGGGTCGAGACCGGCTGGGTGCGCGCGCTCACCCGCGCGGGCTACCGGGTCGTCGGCGTGGACCAGCGCGGGCACGGCGCGAGCGACAAGCCGCACGACCCGCTCGCCTACTCGATGTCCGCGTTCGTGGCCGACCTCGTCGCCGTGCTCGACACCTACCTCGTCGACGGCGCCCGCTACGTGGGCTACTCGCTGGGAGCACGCGTCGGCTGGCAGCTCGCCGTCGACGCGCCCGAGCACGTGAGCCGCGCCGTGCTCGGCGGCATCCCCGACGGCCGCCCGCTGGGCCGGCTGCGCATCGAGCAGGCGCGGGCGTATGCCGAGCGCGGCATACCGGTCGAGGATCCGGTGACACAGAACTACGTGCGGCTGGCCGAGCGGGTGCGCGACAACGACCTGCGCGCCCTGATCGCGCTCGCCGAGGGCATGCGATTCGGCGACGCGGACCCGGATCCCGAGCGGCCGCCGCAGCAGCAGGTGCTGTTCGCGACCGGGTCCGAGGACGCCATCCTGCAGCGTTCCCGGGCGCTGGCGTCGACGGCGCCGCACGGGACGTTCGTCGAGATCCCGGGGCGGCACCACTTCAACACGCCGGGGTCCCGGGTGTTCCGACAGGCGGCACTGGCCTTCCTCTCTCCGTGAGCGGAGGACGCCAGCGGGCCCTGAGTCAGGCGACGGCCTGCGTCACGAGGTCGGTGATCCTCTTCTCCACGGCCGGTGTCCACGCGAGCACCGCGAAGCCCACGGGCCACATGTCGCCGTCGTCCAGGCGAGACGGCTCGTCGAAGTTGATCGTGGCGTAGCGCGTCTTGAACTTCGACGCCGGCTGGATGAACACCACCACCTTGCCGTCGGCATCGGCGAAGGCGGGGAACCCGTAGAACGTCTTGGGCACGAGGTCGGGCGCAGTCTCGGAGACGACCTTGTAGAAGCCCTCGGCCAGGACCCTGTCGGTGCCCTCGAGCTTGCCGATCGCCTCGAGCACCTGCTTCGTGCCCGCTTCCCGGCTCTTTCCGGCCTTCGCCTGGGCGCGCAGCTCCTTCGCGCGGTCCTTGACGGCTTCCCGCTCTTCCTGAGTCAGTCCGTCGGACGATGTCTTCCCGGCCATCTTGTTCTCCTTCATGTTCGTGGGGCCGCTTCGCGGCTCGTGATCCTCACGCTATGACGGGTGCCACCGCCCGCGCTTCTCCATTCCTGCCCGATCGGCCGAGTGTTGAACAGCGGGCGCTGCGCCCCTACCGTGAGGTGTCGACCCGAACCCAGGAGCACTCCCATGACCGCGCCCGCCGACATGCACCGGATCTCACCCGACACCACGCGCACCGTCGACGACGTGCTCGACTACGCCCGGCGGCGCGCGCTGTACCAGGACATTCCGCTGGACAAGCCCATGACACCGCGGGAGCTGCAGCGCCTGGCGTCTGGCTCGATCACCCCCGACGGGATCGGCGCGCGCCGCGCGATCGCCCTCTTCGAGAACGTCCTGGCGCCGGCGTGCGTGTCCACGGATCACCCCGGCTACCTCTCGTTCATCCCGTCGGCGCCGAGCAAGGCGTCGCTGGCCTTCGACCTCGTGGTGTCGGCATCCGCCATCTACGGAGGCTCGTGGATGGAGGGCGCCGGAGCCGTCTACGCCGAGAACGAGGTGCTGCACTGGCTCGCGCGGGAGTTCGGGCTCCCCGAGACCGCGGGCGGCGTGTTCGTGCAGGGCGGCACCGTCGGCAACCTCTCGGCACTGGTGACGGCGCGGGATGCCGCGCGCCGGCGACTCGTGGACGAGGGGCGCCCCGCGCCCACGAGGTGGGTCGTCGTGTGCAGCGCCGAGGCGCACTCCTCGATCGCCTCGGCGGCGGCGGTCATGGACGTCGACATCGCGCCCGCCGCGGTCGACTCGGACGGACGCCTGCGCGCCGACGCGGTCGCGCGGGCGCTGGATGCCCACGGGGACGCCGTCTTCGCGGTCGTCGCGACCGCCGGCACGACCAACTTCGGGATCGTCGACGACATCGCCGGCGTCGGCGCGGTCGCGAAGGAGCGCGGCGTCTGGTTCCACGTCGACGGCGCGTACGGTCTCGCAGCCATGCTCGTGGAGCGCATGCGGCCGGCGTTCGCGGGCGTCGAGCTGGCCGACTCGGTCATCGTCGATCCGCACAAGTGGCTGTTCGCGCCGTTCGACGCGTGCGCCCTCATCTACCGCGAGCCGGCGCTGGCGCTCTCGGCCCACACGCAGAAGGCCGAATACCTCGACACGCTCACCGGCAAGCCGGACTGGAACCCGTCCGACCTCGCCGTCCAGCTCACCCGCCGGGCGCGAGGGCTGCCGCTGTGGTTCTCCCTCGCCACGCACGGCACCGCGCAGTACCGCGCCGCGATCGAGTACGGCATCGACCTCGCGCGGCGCATCGCCGACGAGATCGAGGGGCGCGACGGGCTCTCGCTCGTGCGCGATCCGCAGCTGTCGGTCGTGGTGTTCCGTCGGGACGGATGGTCGCTCGCGGACTACGCGGCGTGGTCGGAGCACCTCCTGGAGGAGCAGCTGGCCTTCGTGGTGCCGAGCTCCCACGCCGGCGAGCCGGTGCTGCGCTTCGCGATCATCTCGCCGCTGACGACGTTCGAGCTGCTCACCGAGATCCTCGACACGCTCGCGTGAGGCGCGGCCGCCCGCCCGCGCCCCGGATGCCTCCCGCCGGGAGCCACGTAGACTGGGTGCATCCGTTCTCACTTCTGAGAACCCGCCGCCTCGCAGGATCACCGTGACCTCAGCCGATTCCCGCACGTTCGCCGTGCGGCATGTGCAGCTCGCACGTGCCGCCTTCGCGGCGCTCGCGGCGCTCATGATCACGTTCTCGCCCGACCACTCCGCCGGCGTCGGCGGCGCGGTCTTCAGCGGCTTCGCGATCGCCACCGGCCTGGTGCTCCTCGTCTCGGTCTGGCTCGTCTACCCCGCCGGACGCCGCTGGCCAGCCGCCGCGCTCGGCGGTGCGACGATCGTGGCCGGCATGGCCGCCGGCCTCTATCCGCTGCGCACCACGACGGGCTTCTTCGCCATCGTCATCGTCTGGGCCCTCGTCAGCGGGGCGCTCGAGATCATCGCCGGCTGGCGCGGACTCACCGCGCGCGGCGAGCGGCGCGAGATCGCCCCCGGAGTCGCCGATGCCCGCCCCGCCGCCCCGGTCGGGCCGCGCTCGGAGAGCCGCGACGCCGTCGTCGTCGGAGCCGTCACCGTCCTGCTCGGCGCGGCCATGCTGTTCGTCCAGCCCGCGTACGCCCTGGACTACACGATCGAAGAGGCCCGCGCGACGTACACCCTCACCGGCGTGACGATCGGAGTGGGGCTTTTCGGCGCCTACGCCGCGATCGTCGCCGTCTACCTCGGGATCGCCGGGTTCTCCCCGCGCGCCGCAGCACCCGTCATCGCGGATGAGCCCGTATCCGCCGCCCCGACCCCGCAGAAGGACTCCGCGTGAGCCACGAAAGCCCCACCCGCCGCGACCTCATGAAGCCCCTCCAGCTGCTGGGGCTCGCCTTCGCGGCCGCGCTCTTCGCGGGCGTCGTGACGCTCGTGTCGATGGGCTTCTTCCAGCAGCGCACCGCCGAAGAGGCGCAGGCCGCCGTGATGACGGCGCTCGTCATCGCGGGCGTGAGCTTCATCGCCGTGCTGCTCATCGTCTCGCTCCTGCTGCTGGCCGTCGACCCCGCCCAGGTCACGAAGACGATCGACAAGCCCGTCCTGTTCGACGACGACACCGCCGACGGCGAGCAGGGGCAGAAACCGGATGCCGCGGCATCCGGCGATCCGAAGCCCTGACGCCGCCCCTGCCCGGGCCCGGAGTCAGCGCAGCTCGTCGACCAGCCGCGAGGCCAGACCGTCGTAGGTCGACGGCGTGAGCGCGAGGAGGCGCTCCTTCGCCTCGTCGCCGATGTCGAGGCCGCGGACGAACTCGGCGAGCTCGGGGGCGCCCACGCGGCGGCCGCGGGTGAGGTCCTTCAGGAGCGCGTAGGGGTCGCTGATCTGCGAGCGGCCGGCCGCGATCTCGGCGCGCACCACGGTCTGGATCGCCTCGGCGAGCACCTCCCAGTTCGCGTCGAGGTCGGCCCGCAGCACGTCCTCGGCGAGCGAGATCTCCTTGAGGCCGCGCTGCAGGTTGTCGAGGGCGAGCAGCGAGTGCCCGAGGGCGACGCCGATGTTGCGCTGCGTCGTGGAGTCGGTGAGATCGCGCTGAAGGCGGCTCGTGACGAGGGTCTGGGAGAGGGTCGACAGCAGCCCGCCCGAGATCTCGAGGTTCGCCTCGGCGTTCTCGAAGCGGATGGGGTTGATCTTGTGCGGCATCGTCGAGGACCCGGTCGCACCGGCGACGGGGATCTGGGTGAAGTACCCGATCGAGATGTACGTCCAGATGTCGGTGGCGAGGTTGTGAAGGATGCCGCCCGCGTGACGCACGCGGTCGTACAGCTCGACCTGCCAGTCGTGCGACTCGATCTGGGTCGTCAGGATGTTGAAGTCCAGCCCCAGGCCCTCGATGAAGGCCCGGGAGACCTCCGGCCAGTCCACGTCGGGAGCGGCCGAGAGGTGGGCGGACCAGGTGCCCGTGGCGCCGGAGAACTTCGCGAGGTACTCGCCGCGGTCGATCTGGTCGGCGACGCGGGTGAGGCGCCAGGCGAACACGCCCAGCTCCTTGCCCATGGTCGAGGGGGTCGCCGGCTGGCCGTGCGTGCGCGAGAGCATCGCGGCGTCGCGGTGCCGCACGGCGAGCTCGGTGAGGGCGGCGATGACCTCGCGCAGCTTCGGCAGCCACACGCGCTGCACCGCGCGCTGCACCGTGAGCGCGTAGGAGGTCGAGTTGATGTCCTCGCTCGTGCACGCGAAGTGGGTGAGCTCGGCGATGCCGTCGAGGCCCAGCGCCGACAGGCGGTCACGCACCAGGTACTCGATCGCCTTGACGTCGTGGCGGGTCACCGCCTCCTTCTCGGCGAGCCAGTCGATCTCGGCCTGGCCGAACTCGAGGTACAGGGCGCGCAGCCGGGCCTTGTCGCCGTCGGCGAGCGGAGAGGTGCCGAACAGCGAGCGGTCGGTGAGGGCGATCAGCCACTCCACCTCGACCTCGACGCGGGCGCGGTTGAGTCCCGCCTCGGAAAGGTACTCGCCGAGCTCGCCGACCGCGGGCCGGTATCGGCCGTCGAGGGGGCTCAGGGGCTGGGGCGGCAGAGAGGTCACGGTGGCTCCCGTCGATCACGTCGAAGGCGACCTTCGCGCCGGCGTCAGGGCGCCGGGCGGATCGCGGGTTCGAGTTGCCGGAAGAGCGCCCGGCTCGCACTCTCGATCATACCGAGCACCTCGTCGAACATTCCGGGCCCGGCATAGTACGGGTCCGGCACGTCGAGGGTCGGGGCGGCCGCGTCGAACGACATCAGCAGCGCGATCTTGTCGGCGTCGGCCTCGCTGCGCGCCCAGCCCCGCAGGATGCGCTCGTGGCTGCGGTCGAGAGCGACGATGAGGTCGCTGCGCGTGAAGTCGCCGTGGGTGAACTGCCGGGCGCGGTGGTGCGTGCCGTCGTAGCCCGCGCGGTGGAGCGCGTCGATCGTCCGCTGATCGGCGCGCTCGCCGACATGCCAGTCGCCCGTGCCGGCGCTCGTCGAGGCCACCCGGGACCCGAAGCCCGAGGCATCCGCGTATCCCCGGAAGACCACCTCCGCCATCGGAGAGCGGCAGATGTTGCCGGTGCATACGAAGACGACGCGGAAGGGCGCCACGTCGCTCGCGGTCATGGGTTCCATTCTGGACCGAGCCGACACCGAACGTTAAGGATCTCTCCTTCCGGACTCTTCCCGTGAGGGATGCCCCTCGCCTAGCTTTGCAGTCAACGGGCGGGCGACCGGCCTGCCCGTGTTCTCATGCGCGGCCACCAGACCGCGCGATGCCCGTGGAGGTTCCGTGTCCCCATCACCCCGCAGACTCCCCGCCGCGCTCGCGGCCGCCGCGCTGGCAGCGACAGGCATCGTGGCCTTCGCCGCGCCCGCCGCCGCGGCAGACGGAGACCTGCTGATCAGCGAATACGTCGAAGGATCGTCCAACAACAAGGCCATCGAGATCTACAACCCGTCGGACGCCGCGGTGGATCTCGAGGCCGCCGGCTACCAGCTTCGGCAGTACTCGAACGGCGGTGCGACCGCCGGCCTCACGATCAACCTGATCGGGACCGTCGCGCCCGGCGACGTGTTCGTGCTGGCGCACGGCGCCGCCGCTGAGGCGGTCCGCAACGCCGCCGACCAGCTCACCGGCACCACGACGGGCCTCTTCAACGGCAACGACGCGCTGGCGCTGGTCAAGGGCGGTTCCGCGGTCGACGTCTTCGGACAGATCGGCCTCGACCCCGGCGTCGCGGGCTGGGGCGCGGGAACATCCACCGCGACGACCAACAACACCCTGCGCCGCAGCGCGGATGTCTGCGTCGGCGACCCGGACGGCGGCGACGCGTTCGACCCCTCCGCCGGGTGGACCGGCCATGGTCAGGACGCTTTCGACGGTCTCGGCAGCCACACCGCGAACTGCGGCGGTGAGCCTCCCGCCGCGCGCGTGGTGATCAACGAGTTCTCAGCCGACACCACGGGCGCGGCCGACGTCGAGTACGTCGAGCTGCTCGCGAGCCCCGCGACGGCCGACCTGTCGGCGTACCGCGTGCTCGAGATCGAGGGCGACTTCAGCGGGACGGCGACCGGCACGGTCGACGAGGTCATCTCGTTCCCGGCGGCCGACGCGTCGGGGCGCAGCCTCGCAACGCTCGCCGGCGGCGCGCTGGAGAACGGCACGGTCAGCCTCCTGCTGGTGATCGGCACCTTCCCCGCCGTCGGGACCGACATCGACACCGATGACGACGGCGTCATCGACGACGGCCTCGGCTTCACCGTGGTGGACGCCGTCGCGGTGAAGGACGCCGACACGGACCTCGCATACGGCGGCGTCGTGCTCGGCGTCTCGTACGACGGCCTTGCATTCGATCCGGGCGGGGCCTCCCGCATCCCGGACGGCACCGACACGAACGCGCCGGCCGACTGGGTGCGCAACGACTTCGACCTCGCCGGGTACCAGGGCACGGCCGGCACCCCCGTCTTCGGGGAGGCGTTCAACACCCCGGGTGCCGCCAACGGAGCCGTTCCGCCACCCCCGCCGATCGAAGCGGGCTGCGACCTGGAGCTGGTCCCCATCGGATCGGTCCAGGGTGCGGGCGCGGCCTCCGAGCGCGACGGCGACAGCCTCCGCGTGACGGGCACTGTCGTCGGCGACTTCCAGACGGGCGGCTTCGACGGGTTCTACGTCCAGGACGCGGGCGACGACCTCGCCGACACTTCGGACGGGATCTTCGTGTACTTCCCCGGCGGGCCCGAGGTCTCGGTCGGCGACGTGGTCAACGTGGCGGGCGAGGTCGACGAGTTCTTCGGCCTCACGCAGATCAAGGCCGTCGACCTGGAGGTCTGCGCGACCGGTCAGACGCTGCCCGAGGCCGTCGAGCTGACGCTGCCGGCGACCCCGGAGCAGCGCGAGGCGCTCGAGGGCATGTACGTGACCCTGCCGCAGCAGCTGGCGATCGGCGAGACCTTCGACTTCGGGCGCTTCGGCACGATCAGCCTGACGCTCGGCCGCCAGTATCAGCCGACCGGGCTCTACGACGCGGGCTCGGCGGACGCGATCGCGCTCGCCGCGAAGAACGCCGCCGAGAGCATCGGCGTGGACGACGGTCGCAGCATCCAGAATCCCGACCCGGCGATCCACCCGAACGGCGAGGAGTTCACCCTGGCGAACACCTTCCGCAGCGGCGACCTCGTCGAGAACACCACCGGCGTCCTCGACTACCGCTTCGACACGTGGGGCGTGCAGGCGACGCAGGGCGCCGACTTCGAGGTCGGCAACCCGCGTCCCGAGGCGCCGGAGGTCGGCGGCGAGCTGAAGATCGCGAGCTTCAACGTGCTCAACTACTTCACGACGCTCACGGGCTCCGATGCGCGCGGCGCGAACGACCCGGTGGAGTTCGAGCGGCAGGAGGCGAAGATCGTCACGGCGCTGGCCGAGATCGACGCCGACGTCTTCGGACTCATCGAGATCGAGAACAACGGCACGGCGGTCGCGACCCTCACCGAGGCCCTCAACGAGCGCATCGGCGAGGACGTCTACGACTATGTCGACACCGGCGTGATCGGGGACGACGTCATCACCACGGCGCTCATCTACAAGCCCGCGTCGGTCACGCCCGACGGCGAGCACCAGCTGATGGACCAGTCCGTCGACGCGCGCTGGCTGGACGAGTACAACCGTCCGGGCCTGACGCAGACCTTCGTGGACGCCGAGGGTGCGAAGGTCACCGTCGTGGTCAACCACCTGAAGTCCAAGGGCTCCGACTGCAACGACGTCGGCGATCCGACGGACCCGAACGGCCAGGGCAACTGCAACGGCGTGCGCACCCAGGCGGCGGCGGCGCTCGCCGACTGGCTCGCGACCGACCCGACGGGTGCCGGCGCCGGGCGCGAGCTCATCATCGGCGACCTGAACGCCTACGCCCAGGAGGACCCCATCCAGGTGCTCACGCAGGCCGGGTACACCGACCTGCTGGCGGAGTTCCAGGGGACGGATGCCTACTCGTACGTGTTCGACGGGCAGCTCGGCTACCTCGACTACGCGCTGGCGGGTCAGGACGTGCTGGACGAGGTCACCGGGGCGGCGACGTGGAACGTCAACGCCGATGAGGCGAGCCTCATCGACTACGACATGACGTTCAAGGCGGACGCGCAGGACGCCATCTACGCGCCGGACGCCTACCGGTCGAGCGATCACGACCCCGTGATCGTCGGCCTCTCCCTGACGCCCCCGGACGTGACGCCGCCCACCATCGACGTCGAGGCCGACCCGTCGTTCATCCTGGCGCCGAACAACAAGATGCGCACCATCGAGTTCGACGTCGACGCCGCCGATGATCGCGGCGACGTCACGGTGGAGCTCACCGCGGTGACCGCGACGGGCTCCGACCGGGCCGAGTGGGAGATCACGGGCGATCGCACCGTCGAGGTCAAGGCGGTCAACGGCACCGTCTACGAGTTCACCTGGACGGCGACGGATGCCGCGGGCAACACCGCGACCGACACCGCCATCGTGGTCGTGGGCCTGAAGGGCCTCCTTCTGCAGCGGTGACCCCGTCGCGGGGATGCCACCCCGCGTGCGCGACCGGGAGGGGCGTCGTCCGTCGGGACGGCGCCCCTCCTCCCCATCCGGTGAGAGGGCCGCGCTCTGCACGGATCCCCGGCGGCGCGCTCCGCGGGCCCGCCTCTCCCGTGACGATCGAGGGGTGACAGTTCCACCGGCCGCCGGCTCGTCGGCCTCCCGTCTGCAGTCCGTCGCCGGTGCGCTCTCCCGCCTCATCGACCGGATCGCGGATGCCTCTCTCGTCGCGCGGGGACTGGCCGACGCCGTCGACTGGCAGGCACGGGCGGCGCGCGTGTTCCACGACCGCGCCACCGTCTGGGCGGGCGATGTCTCGGGACTCGCGTGCGTGGCCGAGACGGTGCGGCTCGACGTCCTGCGTGCACGGGATCGTGCCGCGTTCGCGGAGGCCCTGCCGGGTCTGCCGCTCACCGCGGAGCACCCGTGAGCGGCGCGCCGTCGGCGGACGGGCCGTGGGACCCGGAACGGGCGGTGCGGGTCGACTCGATGGACCCGTACGGGGGTCTCATCAGCGTGCTGGGCGAGAGCTGGCCCCGCACCGACCGGGGCCTGCAGCTCCAGGCGGGGGGCGCCGTCGCCGTCGACACCGCGACGCTCCGTGCCGCCGCCGAGCGGTTCGCGCACGCCGACGCCGAACTGGAGGAGATCGCGGCGACACTGGCCGGGCTGCGGCGGGAGCTGCGGAGCGAGCCCGCGCACACCGGCGACGCCGAGCTGTCGGCATCCGTCCTCTCCTCGAGGATCGAGGCCGCACAGGCGGAGGCGCGGCGGATCGCCGGGGCGCTGCGCGACGCTGCGCTCGCCTACGAGATGGTCGAGATCCAGGCCGAGCACCGCGCCGCCGTGCTGGCCGGGGACGCCCTTCGGGCAGAGCGGCTGGACGCGCGGTTGAGCGCGCTGGTCGCCGCGCATCCGGGCGCCTGGCGCACGGCGCTCGGCGCGGAGTTCGAGCGGGCCGTGCTGTGGCCGTCCGAGCTGGTTCGGCAGGCGACGCAGTGGGGCGTCGCGGTGGGCGGCACGGTGAGCGAGCCGGGGGCGGCCGTGCTCGGCGCGGGCATGGGTCTCCTCACGCTCGGCGGCGCCGCGTTCGTCGGGTTCGCGGGCACCGGCCGGCTGTCGCGGGATGCCCGCCTCACGGGCACGGCCGGCCCGGTGGCGCTGCGGACCGTGCCCCCCGCAGCGCCGAGCGGTGGGCCGCCGCTCGCGCCGGCCGCCGGGCCGCTGCCCGCGGCGGGTGCCACCGCGACGCCCGGGGCATCCGCCGTCGGGGCGCCCACCGTCGCGGCGCCCCCGGGGAACGGAGCCGCCGGGGCCGTGCGCGTTCCGCCCGCCGGACCGGTGGTCGCTCCGCAGAGCCTCGTCGCGGTGACCGAGCGGATGCCGGGAGCCGGCGACGCCCGCGTGCGGGTCGAGCGCTACACGATGCCGGACGGCAGCAGGCAGTTCGCGGTCTACGTCGCCGGCACCCAGTCGCTCGCGCTCGGCGGCGATGACCCGTGGGACAACGCGTCCAACGCGCAGCTCTACGCCGGACAGACGTCGGACTCGTACGCGGCCACCGAAGCGGCGCTTCAGGCGGCCGGGGCGCGGGAGGGTGACGTCGTGCACGCGTTCGGCCACTCGCAGGGAGCGATGATCGCCGGGCACCTGGCGCTCGAGAGCGGCTACGACGTGCGCACCCTCGTCTCGCTCGGCTCGCCGGTGGAGGCCGATGTCGGCGACGGGACGCTGAGCGTCGCGCTGCGCCACACCGACGACCCCGTCGCGGCGCTCGCGGGAGGCGGGCACGGCGAGGGCGTCGGGGCGCCGGGCAGCTTCGTCGCCGAGCGCGTCGCCGACCCGGACGCCGGTCTCGACGATGCGCGCGCCCCGGCGCATCGGCTCAGCGCGTACGCCGAGACGGCGGCGCTCGTGGACGCCTCCACCGATCCGCGCGTCGACACGTTGCGCGCGGTGTTCGCCGACCTCGGCCGCGCCGACGCGGTGGCGGTGACCGAGTACGCGGCGACGCGGGGCTCAGCGGGCGGGGTCAGTCCTTCTTCGGGCGGAGGATGATGCCGAAGACCCAGTTGATGAGGGTGATGATGATGGCCGCCAGCACACCCCACCAGAAGTCCTCGACGCGCAGGCCCCAGCTCCACCAGCTGGTGAGCCACGCCGTCAGCCACAGCAGGAACGCGTTGATGAGGAGGCCGATGAGACCCAGCGTGAGGATGTAGAGCGGGAACGCCAGCACCTTGATGACGGTGCCGATGATCGTGTTCACCAGGGCGAAGATCGCCGCGACGATGAGGTAGGTGAGCACGACCTGCAGGGTGTCGCCCGGCGCGAACGGGATGACGGTGACCTGGAGCGCGGGGATCAGGGTGACGACCCAGATCGCGAACGCGTTGACGACGACGCGGATGAGGAAGCCCATAGTGCGCCCAGTCTTCCACGACACCTCGCGGCGGCCAACGGTTCGCGGCGGGGTCCTCTCCGGCAGACGCGGAGCGGTCGCCGCTCGTAGACTCGGGGGCGTGACCGACGCTTCCGACATCCCCGTCCGCGTGCGCCCGGAGGTGGCCGCGCTCCCCCCGTACAAGCAGGGCAGGCAGGCGGGCGCCGAGGCGTACAAGCTCTCCAGCAACGAGAACCCGTTCGATCCACTGCCGGGCGTGCTGCAGCGCGTGCAGTCGGCGACGGCCTTCAACCGGTATCCGGATGCCACGGCCGCACGCCTGCGGGAGCGCCTGGCCGAGCGGTTCGGCGTGGGCACCGACGCGGTGCACGTCGGGGCCGGCAGCGTCTCGATCCTCGCGCAGCTGGTCCAGGCGACCTCCGGCCCCGGGGACGAGGTGATCTACGCGTGGCGGTCGTTCGAGGCCTACCCGTGGCTCGCGGTCGTCTCCGGCGCGACGCCCGTCCAGGTGCCGCTCGCCGCGGGCGCCCGTCACGACCTCGACGCGATGGCGGCGGCCATCACCGATCGCACCCGCGCCGTCCTGGTGTGCAGCCCGAACAACCCCACCGGGCCGGTCGTCACGCAGGCGGAGTTCGACGCCTTCGTCGCGCGCGTCCCCCGCGACGTGCTGGTCATCCTCGACGAGGCCTACGCCGAGTTCGTCACCGACCCCGACGCCGTCGACGGCGCCGCCGTCCTGGCCCGGGGCGAGAACCCCAACGTCGTCGTGCTCCGCACCTTCTCCAAGGCCTACGGCCTGGCCGGCCTGCGCATCGGCTACGCCGTCGGCCACCCGAGGATCCTCGACGCCGCCAGGACGACCGCCATCCCGCTGTCGGTGACCGCCCACGCCGAGGAGGCGGCGCTGGCGAGCCTCGACGCCGAGGCCGAGCTCCTCCAGCGCGTACGGGTCATCGCCGAGCGCCGCGACCGCCTCGCCGAGGAGCTGCGCGCCGCGGGCTGGGAGGTCCCGGCCGCGCAGGGCAACTTCGTCTGGCTTCCCGCCGGCGAAGAGACCGCGGCCTTCGCCACCGCTTTCGAAGAGGGCGGCCTGATCGTCCGCCCGTTCGCGGGCGACGGCATCCGGATCTCTGTCGGCGAGGAGGAGTCTGTCGAGAAGGTCCTAGGAATCGCGGCATCCGTTGTGAAGAACCTCCCGGAAGGGCACGCGGGGGCGCGGGCTAGCGTGGAACGGTGACCCCGCCTGAAGATTCGGTGACGACCGACGCCGCGGCGCCGGCCGAAGATCCCGCCATCGTCCGCTTCCTCCGCGCGGACGGGACCTTCGCGCCCACGCCCGCCGCCGAGCCCTACCGGGACGCGGTCGACGGCCTCGCCGACGCCGACCTCGAGACGTTCTACCGCGACATGGCGGTCATCCGCGCGTTCGACGTGCAGGCGACCAATCTGCAGCGCCAGGGACAGCTCGCCCTCTGGCCGCCGAGCTACGGCCAGGAGGCCGCGCAGGTCGGGTCCGCTCGGGCGGCGCGGACGCAGGATCACATCTTCCCGTCCTACCGTGAGCACGTCGTCACCAAGATCCGCGGCGTCGATTTGATCGACATCATCCGCGTGATGCGCGGACTGACGCACGGCGGGTGGGACCCGACCGACCCCAAGAACGGCAACACCCACATCTACACGCTCGTGCTCGGCTCGCAGACGCTGCACGCGACAGGCTTCGGCATGGGTCTCGTCTTCGACGGCCGCTGCGGCACCGGCGACGCCGACCGCGACGAGGCCGTCATCGTCTACTACGGCGACGGCGCCTCGAGCCAGGGCGACGTGCACGAGGCCATGGTCTTCGCCGCGAGCTATCAGACGCCCGAGGTCTTCTTCCTGCAGAACAACCAGTGGGCGATCTCGGTGCCGGTCTCGACGCAGTCGCGCTCGCCGCTGTACAAGCGCGGCGCGGGCTATGGGATGCCGAGCACGCTGATCGACGGCAACGATGTGCTGGCGAGCTGGGCGGTCACGCGCGCCGCGCTCGACGACGCGCGCGCCGGCGGCGGGCCGCAGGCGATCGAGGCGATGACCTACCGCCTGGGCGCGCACACGACGAGCGACGATCCCACGAAGTACCGCCCATCGAGCGAGGAGGAGGCATGGCGCCGCCGCGACCCCCTCGCGCGCATGAGGGCCTTCCTCCTCGCCCGCGGGGCGTCGGAGGCGTTCTTCGCCGACGTGGACGCGGAGGGTGCGGCTCTCGCCGACGACATCCGCACGCGCACCAACGCGCTGGGCGGACTCGAGCCCGACCAGCTGTTCGCCCACGTGTATTCCGAGCCCCACCCCCTCATGGCCGAGCAGCGCGAGTGGCTCGCCGGGTACGAGGCATCCTTCGAAGGAGGCGCATCGTGACCGACACCGACATCCGGACGACGAGCGCGACGGACGCCGACGCCGCCCCGGCCGTCCAGACGATGCCGCTCAGCCGGGCCATCAACGCCGGCCTGCGCGCGTCCCTCGCCGGCAGCGACCGCGTGCTCCTGATGGGCGAGGACATCGGCAAGCTCGGCGGCGTCTTCCGCATCACCGAAGGGCTGCAGGCCGAGTTCGGCGAGCGGCGCGTGATCGACAGCCCGCTCGCCGAGTCCGGACTCGTCGGCACCGCGATCGGGCTGGCACTGGCCGGCTTCCGCCCGGTCGTCGAGATCCAGTTCGACGGATTCGTCTTCCCCGCGTTCGACCAGATCACCTCGCAGCTGGCGAAGATGACGAACCGTCTCGAGGGCGCGGTGCAGATGCCCGTCGTGATCCGCATCCCCTACGGCGGGCACATCGGTGCCATCGAGCACCACCAGGAGAGCCCCGAGGCGTACTTCACGCACACCCCGGGCCTGCGCGTCGTGAGCCCGTCGACGCCGAACGACGGCTACTGGATGATCCAGGACGCGATCGCCTCGGCCGACCCCGTCATCTTCCTCGAGCCCAAGAGCAAGTACTGGCAGAAGGGCGAGGTCGACACGTCGGCCCGCGCGCTGCCGCTGCACGCGTCGCGCATCGTCCGCCGCGGCACCGACGTCACGCTCGTCGGCCACGGCGCCATGGTGACGACGATGCTGCAGGCCGCCGTGCTCGCCGAGGCCGAGGGCACCAGCATCGAGGTCGTCGACCTGCGCTCGCTGTCGCCCGTGGACTACGGGCCGATCCTCGACTCGGTGCGGCGCACCGGCCGCATGATCTACGCGCAGGAGGCGCCGGGCTTCACGTCGCTCGGCTCAGAGGTGGCGGCGACCGTGATGGAGCGCGCGTTCTATGCGCTCGAGGCTCCGGTGCTGCGCGTGTCGGGGTTCGATGCCCCGTTCCCCCCTGCCAAGCTCGAGGGCTCCTACCTGCCCGACGCCGACCGCATCCTCGAGGCCGTCGACCGGTCCCTCGCCTACTGACCCCCACCCTCGCCTCCTTCCCGATGGCCGGCCTCCCCTGCGAGTGAAGTGACGGGATGCCGCGAAAGGACACCGCATGAGCACCCAGACGTTCGTCCTCCCCGATGTCGGTGAAGGGCTGACCGAGGCCGAGATCGTCCAGTGGCGCGTCGCCCCCGGCGACGCGGTCGCGGTCAACGACGTCCTCGTCGAGATCGAGACCGCCAAGTCCCTCGTCGAGCTGCCGTCGCCCTTCGCGGGAACCGTGGGTGAGCTGCTCGCGGCCGAGGGCGAGACGGTCGAGGTCGGCGCCGCCATCATCACCATCGCCCCCGGCGCGGGGACGGATGCCTCCGGCCCGGCGACCGTCGGGCAGTCCGAGCACGGCGGCCCCGCCGCGCCGGCGCCCGATGCCGGCGAGGGTGCGGTGCTGGTCGGCTACGGCACCGGCGGACACGTCCAGTCGCGGCGCGCGAAGCGCGCGGTGCCGGCGGAGCAGCGGGTCGCGGCATCCGTCGGCGTGATCGCGAAGCCCCCGATCCGCAAGCTCGCCCGCGACCTCGGCGTCGAGCTCGGCGCCGTCACGCCCAGCGGCCCGGCCGGCGAGGTGACGCGCGACGACGTCGTGCGGCACGCGTCGCAGGCGAGCGTCTTCCGCAACATCGAGACGCCCGAGTGGGGCGACGTGCGCGAGGAGACCATCCCGATCCCGGCTCCCGCGGCGGCCACGGCGCCGGCCGCGCCCCAGGCCCCGGCGCCGGCGGCTCGGCCGGCTCAGGACTCGGGCGACAGCCGCGAGGAGACCATCGCCGTCAAGGGCGTGCGCAAGGCCACGTCGTCGGCGATGGTGCAGTCGGCCTACTCGGCGCCGCACGTGTCGGTGTGGACCGACGTCGACGCCACCCGCACGATGGAGCTCGTCAAGCGGCTCAAGGCGTCGCCCGACTTCGCCGACGTCAAGGTGTCGCCGCTGCTGATCATGGCCCGCGCCGTGATCTGGGCGGCCCGCCGCACGCCGATGGTCAACGCCGCGTGGGTCGACGCCGAGGGCGGCGCCGAGATCCGGGTGCGCCGGTACGTGAACCTCGGGATCGCCGCCGCCACGCCGCGTGGCCTTCTCGTCCCCAACATCAAGGACGCGCAGGACCTTTCGATGCGCGATCTGGCCCGGGCGCTCGAGAAGCTCACCCTCACGGCGCGCGACGGCAAGACCACCCCGGCCGACCAGCAGGGCGGCACCATCACGATCACGAACATCGGCGTCTTCGGCATGGATGCCGGCACCCCGATCATCAACCCCGGCGAGGCCGGCATCGTCGCCCTCGGCACCATCCGCCAGAAGCCGTGGGTCGTCGACGGCGAGGTCCGCCCGCGGTGGGTCACGACCGTGGCCGGCTCGTTCGATCACCGCGTGGTCGACGGCGACGGGATGTCGCGGTTCATCGCGGACGTCGCCTCCATCCTCGAGGAGCCCGCGCTGCTGCTCGACTGACGATGACGCCGCTCGCCCGAGCGATTTGAGAACGATTCTCATTACCCTTACGCTGGAGGGCATGACCTCCCTTCGACGTTCCCTGCCCGTGCTCGGCCTGGCGGCGGCATCCGCTCTCGTGCTCGCCGGATGCGCGAGCGGGCAGCCCGCGGACGGCGGCGAGGGAGGCGAGGCCGCGGATGGCCGGCTCTCGGTCGTCGCGTCGACCGACGTGTACGGCGAGATCGCGTCGCAGGTCGGCGGCGACCTGGTCGAGGTGACGTCGATCGTGACGAACGCGTCGCAGGACCCCCACTCCTTCGAGCCCAGCGCCCGCGACCAGCTCACCGTGTCGAAGGCCGACCTCATCGTCGAGAACGGTGGCGGCTACGACGCGTTCATCGACGCGCTCATCGACTCCAGCGGCAGTGAGGCGCCGGTCGTCACGGCGGTCGAGCACTCGCACGACTGGCCCGAGAACGAGGGCCACGAGGCCGAGGGCGCCGACGCGGAGACCGAGGGCGCCGACGACGCCGAGGCCGACGACCACGGTCACGAGCACGACCACGTCGAGGGCTTCAACGAGCACGTCTGGTACGACCCGCACACCGTCGCGCACGTCGCGGCGGCGATCGCCGCGGAGCTCGCCGCGCTGAGTCCCGACGACGCCGAGACCTTCGCCGCGAACGCGGAGGCCTTCGGGGCCGAGGTCGAGCAGCTCGAGGCCTCGCTCTCGGACATCGGCGCCGCCCACGCCGGAGAGCGGGTGTTCGTCACCGAGCCGGTGCCCGTGTACCTCGTGCAGGCGGCCGGCCTGGAGAACGCCACGCCGGACGCCTTCAGCGAGGCCGTCGAGGAGGGGCAGGATGTCGCCCCCGCGACGCTGCTGGAGTCCCTCGGGCTCCTGCGCGACGGCGGCGTGCGCGTCGTCATCACCAATACGCAGACGGGCGGCGCCGAGACGCAGCAGATGGTCGACGAGGCCGAGACGCTCGGGATCCCGGTGATCGCGTTTTCGGAAACGCTCCCGGAGGGGGAGACTTACATCTCGTGGATGCAGGCGAACAGCGAGGCGCTCAGCGCGGCGCTGGACGCGTGACCCCCGGCTCGCCGGCCGCCGGGCGTCCGGTCGTCCTCAGCATCCGCGACGCCGCCCTGCAGCGCGGCGACCGCGAGCTGTGGTCGGGGCTCGACCTCGACGTCCACGCCGGCGAGCTGGTCGCGGTGCTCGGCCCCAGCGGCTCGGGCAAGACGACGCTGCTGCGGGCCATCCTCGGCCTCGAATCCCTCTCGTCGGGCGAGATCGCGGTCGAGGGCGCGCCGGTGACCCGCCGGGGCAACCGTCGCATCGGCTACATCCCCCAGGCGCGCCCGCTGCCGCCCGACACGTCGCTGCTCGGCCGCGACCTCGTCACGCTCGGCGTCGACGGCCACCGGTTCGGCCTGCCCCTTCCGCGCCGCGGCGACCGCGCCCGCGTCGACGCCCTGATCGACGCGGTCGGCGCCCGCGGGTTCGCCGACCGGCCCGTCGGGCTGCTCTCCGGCGGCGAGCAGCAGCGGCTGCGCGCCGGGCAGGCGCTCGCCGACGACCCGCGCCTGCTGCTGTGCGACGAGCCCCTCACGAGCCTCGACCTCGCGAACCAGCAGGCGGTGATCGGTCTCATCGACCGGCATCGCCGGGAGAAGGATGCCGCGGTCCTGCTGGTGACGCACGACATCAACCCGCTGCTGGGCAAGGTCGACCGCATCCTGTACATCGCCAACGGCCGATTCACCCTCGGAACGCCGCAGGAGGTGCTGCGCTCGGACGTGCTGACCGCGCTCTACGGCGCGCACGTGTTCGTGCTGCGCGCGGGCGACCGGCTCGTCGTCGTGGGCGCACCGGACGCCGAGGCATCCCACCACCACCACGAGGCGCACGCATGAACTGGGACGACATCGCCGACGCGATGTTCGGGGGTCTGCCGTTCTACGGCGAGATCCTCGCGCTGGTGGCGAACTCGGTGTGGGCGGGCGCCGTGCTCGGGCTCGTCGGCGGGCTCATCGGCGCCTTCGTCATGCAGCGCGACATGGCGTTCGCGGTGCACGGCATCAGCGAGCTGTCATTCGCGGGCGCCGCCGCCGCCCTCCTCATCGGGTGGGACGTCGTGACGGGGTCGATCGTCGGGTCGCTCGTCGCCGCCGCCCTCATCGGCGTGCTGGGGGCGAAGGCCCGCGACCGCAACTCGATCATCGGCGTGCTGATGCCGTTCGGGCTGGGCCTCGGCATCCTGTTCCTGTCGCTCTACGACGGCCGCAGCGCCAACCGCTTCAGCCTGCTCACCGGCCAGATCGTGTCGGTGCAGACCGGCCAGCTCGGCTGGCTGATCGGCATCGGCGCCGTCGTGCTGCTCGGCCTGCTGCTCATCTGGCGCCCCCTGCGGTTCGACTCGCTCGACCCGCAGTCCGCCGCCGCGCGGGGCGTGCCCACCACGGCCGTGTCGCTGGCCTTCATGCTGCTGCTCGGCCTCATCGTCGCCGTCGCCGTGCACATCATCGGCGCGCTGCTGGTGATGGCGCTGCTGGTGACCCCGGCGGCCGCGGCCATGCGCGTCGCGTCCGGACCGCTGTCGGTCCCGCTGCTGTCGGCGCTGTTCGGGTTCGTGTCGGCGGTGGGCGGGATCCTCCTCGCGATCATGGGCACGCTTCCGGTCAGCCCCTACATCACGACGATCTCGTTCGCCATCTACGTGGTGTGCCGCGTGGTCGGCGCCCGCCGCGACCGCGTCACGCGGGCGGCCGTCGGCGCCGGGTCCCGGTGACCCGCGTCCGGCTCGCGCTCAGGACCCGCCGGTAGACTCGCCCCCATGGCCCAGCGCAACACGTGGCAGCGCGAACGCGTGCGCGAAGCCCTCTCCGACGCCAGAGGCTTCGTCAGCGCGCAGTCGCTGCACGCGACCCTCCGCGGCGAGAACACCGGCATCGGTCTCGCGACCGTGTACCGCGCGCTGGCCGGCCTCGCCGCCCAGGGCGAGGCCGATTCGCTGCAGAGCCCCGAGGGCGAATCGCTCTACCGCGCCTGCACGAGCACGGGCCACCACCATCATCTGATCTGCCGCTCCTGCGGGCTGACCGTCGAGATCGAGGCGACGGACGTCGAGCAGTGGGCCAAGCGCACCGCCGAGCGCCACGGATTCCGCGACGCCGAGCACGTCGTCGACATCTTCGGGCTCTGCGGGTCGTGCGCCGCGACCCGGGACGCAGAGCGTGACGCGGACTGAGCCTCAGTCCCGGCAGGCGCAGCGGTCCCCCGGCATGCCGGACCCGCGGCGCACTCCGGTGACCGCCCGTCTCGAGCCGACGCCGCAGGCGCGCGCCCTGCTGTGGATCGGCGTGGGCGTCGCCGTGGTGGCCGGGCTGTTCCTCATCGACTGGCTCGCCCCGGCGCTGTTCCCCGCACCCCTCCCCACACGGGCGCAGGACGGGCTGACGCTCGCCATCAGCGTGCTCATCGAGTCGCTGCCGTTCGTGGCGCTCGGCGTGGTGCTGTCGATCGTCGTGCAGGTGTGGGTGCCGCCGGGTGTGATCGAGCGATGGATGCCGCGACGCGGGTGGGCCCGCCGGGCCGTGCTGTCGCTGCTCGGCATGATCGTGCCGGTGTGCGAATGCGGCAACGTGCCGTTCGCCCGCGGTCTGCTGATGCGCGGCTTCTCCGTCTCGGAGACCCTCACGTTCCTGATCGCGGCGCCGATCGTGAACCCCATCGTGATCATCACGACGCATCAGGCGTTCGGCTTCAGCGACGGCATCCTCGTGGCGCGCCTGCTGGGCGGGTACGCGATCGCGAACCTCATCGGCTGGCTGTACTCGCGGCATCCGTCTCCCGACGCTCTGCTCACCGACCGCTTCCGCGACACGTGCGAGCTCGTGCTCCACGAGCCGGGCGGCAAGTGGCGGCGCACCCTGGCGCAGTTGGTCATCGAGCTGCGTGCGGTCATGCCGGCGCTCGTCATCGGCTCGGCGCTCGCCGGAGCCGTGCAGGTGCTCATCCCGCGCGAGGCGCTGCTCGCGATCGGGGCCAACCCCGCGCTGTCGATCGTGGCGATGATGGCCCTGGCCATGGTGGTGTCGATCTGCTCCAACGTCGACGCGTTCTTCGCGCTGTCGTTCGCCTCGACCTTCACGCCCGGGTCGATCGTCGCGTTCCTGCTGGTCGGGCCACTCGTCGACGTGAAGATGCTCGCGCTGCTGCGCACGACCTTCACGTGGCGCACGCTCGGCGGGATCGTCGTCGTGGTGGTGCTGTCCGCCTTCGCGATCGGGACGGCGGTGAACCTCCTTGCGTAAGGCGGAGTGGGTCGCCACGCGGTGGCTCGGTGTGGGCCTGGCCGCGGTGCTGGCCGTGGTCACGATCTCGCTGGCGGTCACCGGACGCCTCGGGCTGTACATCAACCCCGACTCGACGTGGTTCGCGGTGTCGATGGCGGTGGTCGTGCTCGTCGGCACGATCGCGTCGTTCACGCTGCCGCTCGGCGCGGAGGCCGACCACGGGCACGAGCACGCGCCCGCGGACGCCGGCCCTGCGCCCGCCGGCGAGCGAGCGGCCGCGACGGAGTCGGAGATCTCGACGCTCATCCTCCGCCATCGGGACGACCAGCCCGATCCGGAAACGACTCGCGGCGACCGCCACGGCGCGCACGGGCACGACGACCACGTCCACCGCAGCCATCCGCTGGCGTTGGCGGCGACCGCGGTGGGCGGTATCGCGGCGTCCGGCGTCGTCGTGCTGACCCTCGTGCTGCCCCCGGCCTCGTTGAGCGCCGAGCTCGCGATGTCGCGCGACGTCGGCGCCACTCCGCTGTTCGGCGGGGCGGACACGGTGCAGCTGGCGTCGACCGGCGACACGGCGTCGTTCGGCGTCGGCGAGTGGGCGACGGTGTTCGCCACCGCGACCAACCCCGAGACGTTCGACGGCGAGCCCGTCGAGCTCACCGGCTTCGTGACGCCGGGTGAGGACGGGGCCTTCGACCTCACTCGCCTGGTCATCACGCACTGCGTCATCGACGCCCAGCCGGCCAGCCTCCCGGTGGTCGTCGGCGAATCCTCGCCCGACACCGGGCAGTGGGTCACGATCACCGGGACGGTGCGCTCCTCGTCCGACGGCCGGCTCGTGGTCGACGCCGCCGCCGTCGAGGAGATCCCCGAGCCCGAGGATCCGTATGAGTACTGAGCCCGGCCCCCGCACCCGGCGCTCGCAGTCCCGGCACCGCCGCAGCCGCGCGTTCGCCGGGATGTTCGCCGTCGTCGTCGCGGCGCTGGCGGTCGTCGGGCTCGCCGGCGCTGCCGCCAGCGTCGCCCAGGGTCCCCGCGTGACGCAGGTGTCGGTGGATCCGGAGGCGGCGGCCGCGGCATCCGGATCCCGGCTCATCGTCACGACGACGCAGTCGCTCGCCGAGGTCGACCCCTCGCAGGTGACGATCACCCCCGAGACGCCCTTCGAGGTCGACACGTCCGGTCGCAGCGTCGGCGTGCGGTTCGCGCTGCCGCTGTGGGACGACACCGAGTACACCGTCGCCATCGACGACGTCGCCTCCCTCGGCGGCGGCCCGACCGCCACCATCACCGAGACGTTCCGCACGCCGCCCACCGAGATGTTCCTGCTGCAGCGCGGCGGTGCCGACCAGGCGGGCGGGACGGACGGCGACCTCATCTACCGCACCGACCTCACCGGGCAGAACGCGGTGCCCGTCTTCCGCCACCCGCACATCGAGGACTTCCGCGCGACCGGCGAGCACCTCGTGGTGTCGGTGCGCACCGACGACGACCAGCCGGGGCTCATCGTGACCGACCTGGACGGCGAGAACGAGCAGGAGCTGCCGCTGCCCGGCGACGGGTTCATCTCGAACCTCCAGAGCGCCGACCGCGGCGAGCGGATCGGGTACACCTTCTCGGACGCCGAGCTCGACGCCGATTCGGGCCGCGAGAGCCGGCTGTTCACGGCCTCGCTCGGCGACGTCGACGCCGAGCCGCGCGAGATCGAGGTCTCGGGCTCCGACCCGCGGGTCGCCGAGTGGCGGTTCGTGCCCGACACCGACAGCATCCTGCTGATGTCGTTCGACGGGTCGCTGCTGCTGACCGGGTCGGGCGCCGATGCCGGCGCGGCGACCGCCCTCGGCGCGGCCGTCGGGATCGACGGCATCGCGCGCGGATCCAGCGAGGCCGTCGTCGACCGCCTCGAGCAGTCCGTGGTCATCGACCTCACCGACGCCAGCGAGGAGCCCCTCGTCGCGCCCGAGGCCGATCTGGGCGGCACCACGTCGGTGACGCCGCTGCCCGACGGCTCGACCATCCGGACCGCCGCGGTGCTCGAGGACGACGTGCCGACGGGCCGCACCTCGGTCGCGCTGGTCGACGCGGACGGCGCCACGCGCATGCTCACCGAGCTGGCGGAGACGGATGCCGTCATCCAGGTCTGCATATCTCCGAGCGCCCGGTACGTCGCGCTCATGCTGGCGCCGGATGCCGTCACCAACCCGTACGACACCTATCAGCTGCCGCTGCCCGAGCGTCCGCAGACCCGCATCCTGAAGGTGGACGACGGCGAGGAGGTCGTCGCGCTCAACGGGGCGTCTATCTCGTGGTGCCAGGTGCCCCCGCTCTGACGCTCCCGCGTGGCATCCGCGCGTATGCACCCCTGCCCACGAACCACGATCTCGGCGAGCGACCACGCTACCGTCGCCGACAGCGTGGTCATTCGACGACGTCGCGGTTACTCGGCGGGCGGTTGCGAAGGCTCGCGGGGAACGGCGGCCGCCGCGGGCTCGCGCTATGACGCGGCGCGGGGCGGTGGAGCGGATGCCTCCCCGGCGGCCGCGGCCGGCTCCGGGAGCTTCGACGGCAGCCCGGACGCCAGCATGAGACCCAGCACCGTCAGGGCGAAGACGAAGAACAGCGACTGCCGCAGCGACTCCACCTGCGTGTCGGCGTAGAGCTGGGCGACCTCGGCGGCGGATTCGGGGTCGGCGCCGGCATCCGTCAACAGGTCCTCGGCCTGCTGCTGCGAGATGATCGGCGCCCCCTTCGACGCCGTGGCGACGACCTGCTCGCGGATGTCGTCGGGCAGCGTGTCACTCTGCTGCACCGCCGCCGTGAAGCCCGACGTGAGGAGGAGGATGAACACCGATCCGACGACGGCGGTGCCGAACGAGGAGCCGAGGTTCTGGAACGTGCCCTGCAGGCCGCCGACCTCCGACGTGTCGGACTGCTCCACGGCCGACATGTTGACGTTCCCGAGCTGGGAGGCGAGCAGGCCGAAGCCCGCGCCGACGATGAACATGCCGGCGGCGAACGTCCAGTCGGCGAGCTCGGGCTGCACGGCGAGGAAGACGACGAGCACGCCCAGGCCGAGCGTGAGCTGGCCGATGCGGCCGATGTTCTTCGCCGAGCGGACCGTCGACAGGCGCGACCCCACCATCGAGAACACGATGAGGCCGGCCGAGAGCGGGAGGATCTTCAGGCCGGTCTGCAGAGCGTCGAAGCCCAGGATCGTCTGCAGGTACACCGGGATGACGAAGAACAGCGCGGCGATGGCGAAGTACTGCGCCATGAACATCGTCAGGCCGCTGCGCAGCGCGGGGATCCGCAGCAGGCTGACCTTCAGCAGCGGCACGCCGCCGGTCCGCTCGAGATGCTGCTGGCGCCGGACGAACCCCCAGAGCACGAGGATCGACAGCAGGATCAGGTACGCCACGGGTGAGACGCCGAAGGGTGCGAAGGGCTCGCCGTTGATCACGGGCGGGTTCAGCGGCACGACCCAGCCCCATGTCTTGGACTGCAGGATGCCGTAGACCAGCAGCCCGAGGCCGAGCGCCGACAGCACCACGCTGAGCAGGTCGATCTTGAGGCCGCGGTCGCCCGGGACGTCCTTGATGCGGCCCGACACGAGGAGCACGAGGGTCATGACGATGGCCTCGGCGACGAAGACGTAGCGCCACGACGAGTACGTCGTGACGAGCCCGCCGATGAGGGGGCCGGCCGCCGCGGCGCCGCCGGTCACCGCGCCGAGCACGGCGAACGCGACCACGCGCGCCCGCCCCTCGTAGTTGATCGCCGCCAGCGCCGCGATCGCGGGGATCACCAGGACGGCGCCCAGGCCCTCGACGAGCGACCAACCCAGCATCAGCACCGTGAGGTTGGGACTCAGGGCCGTCGTCAGCGAGCCGACGCCGTACACGACCGAGCCGATGCGGAAGGCGAGACTGCGGCCCCACCGGTCGCCCAGCTTGCCGCCGGTGAGCATGAAGGCCGCCATCGTCAGCGCATAGAACGTGATGGCCGCCTGCATGCCCGAGATGTCGGTGCCGAGATCGGATGCCACCGTCGAGATCGACACGTTCATCACCGTGCTGTCGAGCACCATGATGAACTGCGCCACGCTCAGCAGGATGAGCACGAACCACTTCCCCATGCGCGAACAGTAGCGGTTGCACGGCGACCCGTGCGCGACCCGGGGGCCGCAGGGGCGGACGTAGACTCGCACGCATGGTGCGGCACGGGTGGCGGGCGGCGACCCGTTCTGACCTCGAAGCCCTTCCCGCCGAGGTGGCGCCGAGACTCCTCGGCGCACGCCTCGAGACCGTGGTCGACGGCGAGACGGTGGCCGTGCGGGTCACCGAGGTCGAGGCGTACCACGGCCGTGGCACGGGTCCCGTCCCCGATCCTGGATCGCACGCGCGCATGGGGCCCACAGCGCGCAACGCCACGATGTGGGGCGAACCGGGGCACCTGTACGTCTACCTGAGCCACGGCATCCACTCCTGCGTGAACGTGGTCTGCGGGCCCGAAGGCGTCGCCGGCGGTGTGCTGCTGCGCGCCGGGCAGGTGATCGAGGGGGTGGATGCCGCGTCCCGCCGCCGCCCCGCCGCGCGCACGACGCGCGACCTGGCCCGCGGGCCCGGCCGATTCGGAGACGCCGTGGGGCTGCGGCATCCGCTGCACGACGGCATCGACGCGATCACCGGCGAGCCTCGGCACGGTGCCCGCGCGCGCCTGCAGCTGCTCGTCGACCCGCTCGCCGACATCGCGTCGGGCCCGCGCGTGGGGGTCGCGGGCGTCGCGGGGACGGCGGCGTACCCGTGGCGGTACTGGGTGCCGAGCGACCCCACCGTGTCGCCCTTCCGCTGGGGGCGCGGCGCGCGGGAGGCCGCCGACAAGGGCGACACGCCGTCCGTGCTAGACTGACTCTTTGTCTGCGCGCACTCCAGCACGCAGTACGTATCCCACTCCCGAACGAGGCCTTCACCGGCCGGGTCGGGCGCGGGGTGCAGACAAGGGATCTTGGGTGGGGCCGTCCGGCTCCACGGTACTAAGGAGACATCACTATGGCAGCAGTGTGCCAGGTGACTGGAGCAGTTCCCGGCTTCGGTCACAACATCTCGCACTCGCACCGCCGGACGAAGCGCCGCTTCGACCCGAACGTGCAGAAGAAGACCTACTTCGTTCCGTCGCTGGGTCGCAACATCAAGCTCAACGTCTCGGCCAAGGGCATCAAGGTGATCGACGCCCGTGGCATCGAGGCGGTCGTGCGTGACCTCCAGGCGAAGGGTGTGAAGCTCTGATGGCCAAGAAGGCACAGGACGTCCGTCCGATCATCAAGCTGCGTTCGACCGCCGGCACGGGGTACACCTACGTGACGCGCAAGAACCGCCGCAACAACCCCGACCGCATCGTGCTGAAGAAGTACGACCCGGTCATCCGCAAGCACGTCGATTTCCGAGAGGAGCGCTGATCCATGGCTAAGAAGAGCAAGATCGCGCGCAACGAGCAGCGCAAGGTGGTCGTCGACCGCTACGCCGCCAAGCGCGCCGAGCTGAAGAAGGCGCTCGTGTCGCCGACGTCGACCGACGAGGAGCGCGAAGCCGCTCGCGTGGGCCTGCAGAAGCTGCCCCGCAACGCATCGCCCGTCCGCGTTCGTTCGCGCGACGTCATCGACGGCCGCCCCCGCGGTGTCCTCACGAAGTTCGGCATCTCGCGTGTCCGCTTCCGTGACATGGCGCACCGTGGCGAGCTGCCCGGCGTGACCAAGTCGAGCTGGTAAGCACCCGCTTCACCGGAAGGCCCGGAGTTCCTCGGAACTCCGGGCCTTCCGCATATCCACGGGCATCACGACAGCTGATGCCCGTGGCTGCCGGCGACGGCCCGCAGCACCGCGTCGGTGGACTCGCCCGTCACGTGCGCGTACTGATCCGTGAGCACGCGGGCCAGCTCATCCAGCACCTGTTCCAGGAACGCCCCCTCGATGCGAACCTCGCCGTTGCCGGACTGCAGGGCCTGATCGCGCAGCTCCATGGCGTAGCCGACGGCGCGGGCGGCCGACAGCCGCTCGTCGCGCTCGGCGAAGTAGAAGATCTCGGTGTTCTGCACGAGATCGGCGGTCAGCTCGGCGATCGCCCGCCCGACGGAGGCGATGACGGATGCCGCCCTGCCGGGAGGCAGCTCCGGCGGCAGCGCGGTGATCCTCGAGCGATGGAGGCTCGTCAGCTCCACCGCCAGCGCCCGCCGGCGGGCGAGAGCGGGGTAGAGCTGCATGAACCACGAGACGGACGCCGACAGCAGCGCGAACCCCGTCAGGGCCTCCAGCGGCGACAGGAGCCGGATCAGCGGCTCGGCGGGAACCACGTCGCCCAGGCCCAGAGTGGTGAGGGCGACGAGCGAGTAGGTCAGCGCCTCGACGAACGGGTGATAGTCGTTCGGATCGAGATCGCTGTACGAGAAGCCGTCGGGGAAGTGCGGCACGTAGATCAGGGCCCACCCGACGGTGACGAGCACGATCCACACCCCGATCGTCACGAGGATCGTCAGCGGCCCGCCGACCGTCAGCAGGGCGGGCCGGCGGTGCGACACCGACCAGGCCGCCCGGAACATGTAGGTGGTCAGGCGCCCGGTGGAGGCCGGACGCAGCAGGGTGTGGAACACGTCGTTGAGCGCGATGACGATGAGCAGCACGCCGGCGATGGTGCTCACGACGGTCATGACGCCACAGTATTCGCCCGGGAGCACCGACGGCAGGCGCTCTCGACGCAAGATAGGATCATGCCGCTCGACCCGTTCTTCGAGGAGCGCCTGCGGGTGCACCGCAGGTACATGTTCGATCAGGCTCTCGGCTCGGTGCGGTCGAGACTCGCAGCGCTCTGGCCGTTCGACCGCGGCGGGACGGCGGCTCCTGCCGCGGCGAAGGCTTCCGACAAGCCCGCGCCGGACGCCACGTCCCACGCGGACCCCACGGCGCTGAAGCCCGGGGCCGCGACGCCCCTGCCGAGCATCGGTCCCGATCCCGCGCCCGTGCCCGTGCCCGGCACCGCCGTGCGGCGATCGCATGGGACCGCACCGAGCTGCGCACGGTCGGGACGCCGGGCCCCGAGGTGCGCACCACCGAGCACGAGGTGGCCGTGCCGGGGCATCCGTCCGTGCGCGTGCGGATCTATCACCCGCCGGTCGTGGGCGACGCGCCGGTGCCTGCGGTGCTGGCGTTCTTCGGCGGCGCGTTCCGGATCGGGGGGATCGACTATCCGACGACGGATGCCGCCTACCGCCGCCGGTGCATCGACGCCCACGTCGCCATCGCCGCCGTGAACTATGCGCTCGCGCCGGAGCATCGCTGGCCGGTGCAGGTCGAGCAGGCCTACGCTGCACTGGACTGGCTCTTCGGAGCCGCCGGCGAGGTGGGCGTGGACGCCGATCGGATCGGCCTGCTGGGGGTCTCGGCGGGAGGAAACATCGCCGCGGCGCTCACCCTCGTCAACCGCGATCGCGCGCGGCATCCGCTCCGACTGCAGGTGCTCGAGGTGCCCGTCGTCGACCTCACCGGTGCACACCTGGATCTGCGCGCCACTCGAGCGCTGCGCATCCCGAGCTTCCTGGCGTTGCGCGAGCTCCGCTCGGTCGCGCGCACCTATCTTCCCCGCGCCCAGGACGCGCGCGACGCCTACGCGTCCCCGTTGCGCGCGGCATCGCACGGGGGCCTTCCGCCGGCGGTCATCCTCACCGCCGAGTACGACCCGCTCCGCGGCGACGGCGACGCCTACGGCGCCGCTCTGCGCGCCGCGGGGGTCGACGCGAGCGTCGTGCGGTACCAGGGCGTTACGCACGACACCCCGATCTTCACCGGCGCGCTGCCGGCCGCCCGGCGCTGGCACGACGACGTGGTGACGGCGCTTCGCCGGCTGCACGCCTGAGGCCGCGGACGGCCCCGACAGCGGCCCGGCCGCGGCCCACGGGAAGTGATCGCGGTGGGCGAAATCCGGCCCCAGAGGCCACAGGAGCCCCAGAAATCACGCGACACACCGCCAGAAACCTCCGAAAACCGCGGAAATACGCGGTTCTGTCGGCGTCGTCGGGTACATTCGGTCCCGGTCGACAGGACCAGCCGGGGGGCAACGCCATCCGGTCCGAGCAATGACAAGACGGCACTCGTCGTCTTTGGAGGACACAACCAATGGCCGACAAGACCATCACCAAGACCGAGCTCGTCGCGAGCATCGCGAGCGCGACCGGCCAGAGCCAGTCCGCCGTCTCGGGCGTGCTCGACTCCCTCTTCTCCACCGTCTCCGACGCGGTCGCCAACGGCAGCAAGGTCTCGATCCCCGGCTGGCTCGCCTTCGAGCAGGTCGCCACCTCGGCCCGCACCGGCCGCAACCCGCAGACCGGCGAGGAGATCAAGATCCCCGCGGGCAAGCGCGTCAAGGTCACCGCCGGCTCGAAGCTGAAGGCCGCCGTCAAGTAATCCGACGCAGATTTCGAGAAGAGGGGATGCCGCGACCCGCGGCATCCCCTCTTCTGTTCGTCCGCCCGGCAGGCGCCGCGACGGGCCGGCGCACGCCTCCCGACCCGACCGGCCGCCCACCCGGCGCAACGTAGGCTGGAGCGGTGAACTCCCGCGCCCTGCGGGCCGCCGGGCCCGCGATCCTCGTCGTGGCCGCGCTCGCGACCATGGTGTGGGCGCTCGCGTACGGCGGCGGCGCCGCGCCGCTCGCGATCGCGGATCCCGGCCCCGTGGTGCGCTGGAGCCTTCCCACCGCGAAGCTCGTGGTCAACCTCGCCGCGGCGGGCATGGTCGGCGTCCTCGTGACCGCCCTGTTCACGCTGCGAGCCGGCGAACGCGAGTTCGACATCGCCCTGGACACCGCGTCGATCTCGGCGGCCGTCTTCACGATGGCCGCGGGCGCCACCGGATTCCTCACGTTCGTCGACGCGTTCAACCCCGTGATCAGCATGGGGCCGGAGTTCGGCGCGCTGCTGGGCCGCTTCATCGTCGAGACCGAGGTGGGTCGCACCTGGCTGATCACGACGATCGCCGGCGCCGCGCTCACGGTCCTCACCTTCGCGGTGCGCTCGTGGACGGCGACGCTCTTCGTCGCGCTGCTGGCCGCGGCATCCCTCGTTCCCATGGGCACGCAGGGCCACTCGGGCGAAGAGGCGTTCCACCACGAGGCCATGACCGCGCTGATCCTCCACATCATCGCGGCCGCGGCGTGGCTCGGCGGCCTGCTGCTCATCGTGGTGGTGCGTCCCCTGCAGTCACGCGACGCCACGGCCGACACGGTCGCCCGCTACTCGAGCATCGCGCTCGCCGCGTTCGCGGTCGTGGCGTTCTCGGGCACCGTGCGGGCGGCGATCGGGCTGCAGGACTGGTCGGCCCTGCTGTCGCCCTACGGCCTCATCCTCGCGGTGAAGATCGTGGCGCTCATCGGGCTCGGGCTGTTCGGCGCCTGGTATCGCGCGCGACTCATCGGCAGATTGACGACCGCGGCCGCCTCCCGCGCGTTCTGGAGCCTCGTCGTCTTCGAGCTCGCCCTGATGGGCGTGGCCAGCGGTGCGGCGGCCGCCCTCGCCCGCACGCCCCCGCCGGTCGAGCCCCTGATTCCCACGACGCCGACCCCGGCCGAGCGGCTCACCGGCGCGCCGCTGCCGCCGGAGCTCACGATCGAGCGCTGGGTCACCGCATGGAACGTCGACCTGCTGTGGGCCGTCGTGGCGGCCTTCGCGGTCTTCTTCTACCTCGCCGGCGTGTGGCGCCTGCGCCGTCGCGGCGACGCGTGGCCGGTGTACCGCACCGTCCTGTGGGTCGCGGGCATGGCGCTGCTCGTGTGGGTGACCGGCGGTGTGATCAACGTCTACCAGGACTACCTGTTCAGCATGCACATGATCGGCCACATGCTGCTGACCATGGCGATCCCGCTGCTGCTGGTCGCGGGGGCTCCGGTCACCCTCGCTGCGCGGGCGATCCGCAAGCGCGACGACGGCACCCGCGGCGGCCGGGAGTGGATCCTCTGGGCCGTGCACTCCCCGGTCGCCCGCGTGCTGACCCACCCGTTCGTCGCGGCCGGGCTCTTCGTCGGCTCGCTGTGGGTGTTCTACTACACCGATCTGTTCCGCTGGTCGCTCTACGACCACCTCGGGCACGAGTGGATGGTCGCCCACTTCCTCATCACCGGCTACCTCTTCGTGCTCTCGCTCATCGGCATCGACCCGGTGCCCTACCGGCTCCCCTATCCCGGGCGTCTCCTGCTGCTCATCGGCGTCATGGCGATGCACGCCTTCTTCGGCATCGCGATCATGATGCAGGAGGGCCTCATGGTGGCCGAGTGGTTCGGATCCATGGGGCGCACGTGGGGCGCGACTCCGCTGGAGGACCAGTACACCGGCGGCGGTGTGGCGTGGTCGATCGGCGAGATACCGACGCTCATCCTCGCGATCACGGTGGCGATCCAGTGGAGCCGGAGCGATGCGCGCGAGACGAAGCGACGCGACCGGCACGCCGACCGCACCGGCGACGCCGAGCTGGAGGCGTACAACGCCCGGCTGGCGGAGCTCGCCGAGAAGGACGCGAAGGCCGGCTCCGGCCGCTGAGACGGTCGCACGCCGCTGGTCAGGGCGCAGGCGGGCGTCCGAGGTCGCCCGCGCCGGGATCCGTGCCGGGCGAGGGACGGGGCGCCTCGTCCGGGTTGGTGCCGGCGATGTCGGTGCGCAGGGTGCCCGTCAGCGCGTCGACCGCGGCGCCGACGGTGGGTGCGAAGCGGTCGGGGGTGAACCGGCCGGTGAGGCCGAACCGGGCGAGGGTGTCGACGACGGGTGATTTCATCTCCGCGATCACGAGGCGGATGCCGCGCACCTGCAGGTACTGGTCGAGCTCGACGAGCTCGTCGGCGGCGGAGGTGTCGATGTCGGTGATCGGCTCGGCGGCGAGGATCACGGTGTGCACGTCGTCGCCGGCGGCACGGACGCGCGCGCGCACCCAGTCGTCGAAGACGCCGCCGTTCGCGAAGAAGAGGGGCGCGTCGAAGCGGACGATGACCACGCCGGGGATGCGCTTCGCATCGGGGTTGCGCGAGAGGTCGTGGTAGCCGCGCAGCCCTTCCACCAGGCCGAGCTCGGCCTTGTACGGACGCCATGACCGGTTGACGAAGGCGACGAACGACAGTCCGATCGCGATGACGATGCCCTCGAGCACGCCGAAGACGAGCACGCCGAGGAACGCGGCGGCGGACAGGACCGCGTCGACGGCGTGGATGCGGACGAGTCGGGTGAACCCCCGCAGGTCGATGAGGCCGATGGCCGCGCTCGTGACGACGGCGGCCAGCGTCGCCGACGGGAGGTCGTCGGTGAGGCCCGGCAGCACGAGGATGAAGACGATCAGGAGCACCGCGCCCACGACGCCGGTGAGCTGCGTGCGGGCACCGGACTGCTCTGCGACCGGCGTGCGCGACGACGATCCGGAGACGGGGAAGCCGCCGAAGAGGCCTCCGGCGATGTTCGCGATCCCGACCCCGGCCATCTCCTGGCTGCCGTCGACGTCTTCGCCGCGACGTGCGGCGAACGTCCGCGAGAGGACCGCCGTGTCGGTGAAGGCGACGAGGGCGATGCCCGCCGCCGGGAGCACGAGCGCCAGGACGTCGCTCCACTGCAGGCCGCCGAGGGCGGGAGCCGGGAGTCCCTGCGGGAGCGCGCCGACGACGGCGAGCCGATCGGACAGGCCGAAGATCGCCGTGAGCGCCGTCGCGACCACGACGACGACGAGGACGCCCGGTATGCGGACCCGGCGCAGCGGCTTGAGGATGAGGATCACCGCGAGGGAGCCCACGCCGAAGGCGACGGCGAGCGGGTCCACCATCCCGCCGGCGACGCCCTGCCCGATGGCGACGACACGCTGCCAGAGCGAGTCAGCGTCGATCGAGAACCCCAGCAGCGTCGGCAGCTGGGAGACGATCACGATGACGGCGATCGCGTTGAGGTAGCCGACGCGGATGGGCTTGGACAGCAGGTCGGTCACCACGCCCAGGCGGAGGATGCCGCCCAGCAGCAGGAGCACGCCGACCATGATCGCCAGCAGCCCGGCAAGGGCGACCGCCCGCGGCTCGTCGCCGAGCGCGAGAGGCAGGATCGCCGCGGCGATGATCGGTGCGAGCGCCGAGTCCGGGCCGAGCACCAGCACACGCGACGGGCCGAAGAGGGCATAGGCCAGCAGCGGCACGATGGTGGCGTACAGCCCGGTCTCGGGGGGCAGCCCGGCGACGACCGCGTAGCCCATCCCGGCCGGGATGAGGAGAGCCGTCAGGACCAGGCCGGACCGGATGTCCGGCCACAGCCACCGCCGCTCGTACGCGCGGGCGGTCGCCACGCCCGGGACCCAGCGGGCGATCCTGTCGACTGCGGTCATCGTCGGCTCCTCGGCACCATCTTGGCCGACGGGAGCGCGATCAGGTGGTGTCGGGACCCGTCACGACGATCGCCACGTTGCCGTCGGGCCGCACGGTGATCTCGCCCTTGACGATGAAGGGGACGTCCTCGCTCATCTGGCGGACCTTGCCGTCGAAGAGCGAGCGGATGTCGACGTGGATGTGCGCCACCGCCTCGGCGGGCAGGATCGACCAGCCGGCGCCGTTCGGCTCGACTTCGACGGTGGGCTGCCGCACGATCGACCACTCCGGGAGCGACGCGATCCTGTCCTGCACGAAGTAGCCGAACGGACACGCGGTGGGCTGCAGCACCTCCTGCGTCGCGCAGGCGGTGAGGAACTCCTCGACCTTCTCCTGGACCACTCGCACGAACTCCTCGGTGGGCTGCGCCTGCACGTTCACCGGGATGGCCTGGAACGGGCTGTCGGACAGCACCGCGACGCCGGGGGTGCTCGAGATCGCCGTGTCGACGGACACGGAGTACAGGCCGGGTGAGAAGACCAGCAGCGAGACGGGCGCCGCGGGGTCGGCATCCGCCCCCTCCGGCGAGACCTGGCGCTTGTCGATCTCGAAGCCGTTGACGTCGAAGGCCATGGAGCCGGTCACCGCCAGGTTCATCACCGCGAGCGGGCTCTCGGCGAATCGCCACGTCGGCGCCAGGCCGATCGACCCGTCCCGCTCGACCGAGAACGTGGTGCGTCCTTCGTAGCCCCGCGCCTGGTACGAGACCGTCACGTGCGTGACGTCGCCGTCCTGCTCCTCGGACACCACGCGCACATCGTCGATGGGGGCGAGGGCGTCGCTGCGCAGCAGAGCGTCGGAGGCGGTGGGCGGAAGCCCCGCCGCCTCGAGCTCGGCCGAGCTCACCCGGACACCCGGGACCGCGAGGGCGTCGGCGGCGCGTCCCTGCTCGAGCAGGCGCACGTAGCCCTCCACGAACGCCACGGGGCTGTAGAAGTGCCGCTCCACCGCGCCCCAGGCCGCGAACAGCGCTGCGACGAGGAGCAGGCCGATGAGGCCGAGAAGGCTGAGGTCCAGAGCGAGGTTCGAGCGGCGGCGCTTGTGAGGCGGCCGGATGAGCGTCGCCGTCGGGGCCGTGCCCGCGGGGGCGGTGCGGCCCGCGGAATCGACCGATGGCGCGCTCGCGCGACCGGCTGCCGTGTCCACCGCCCCTTGGTCCACGGCAACAGTCTAGAAACCCCTGACCGGGAGGCCCCTGTGCGTCTGTCGCCCGAGTCACACCATGACGTCGTCGCGCACGGCGCTGGCGCCGGCGAGCTGCCCCGAGGCGATCGCGGCAGCCAGGGACACCATCGGCCCGGGCACCGTCGCGAGGTGCGCCATGTCGCCGCCGGCGTACACCCCCGGCACCGTGGTGCGGCCGAGCGGGTCGACCTCCACCCCGCCCCCGGGCAGGTGCGCGCAGCCGAGCTGGGCGGCGAAGGGCGCCCGCTGGCTCGCCGTCGCGGCGGTGAACACACCGGCCACCCGCTCGACCCGCCCGTCGGCGTACGTCAGCTCCAGCCCGCCGCCCACCTCGGCGACCTCGGCCAGGTCGGCCGGGCGCACGATGAGCGCCGCCGCGACGACGGGGCGCAGCATCCGCTCGATCATGAGCCCGTGGTCGCCCTCGATGAGGATCGCGACGCGCTCGCCGGCGAACTCGTGGCCGTGGCAGAAGGGGCACTGCGCGACCCGCCTCCCCCACTGCTGCGCGAGGCCGGGCACCGCCGGCAGCTCGTCGCGCATGCCCGTCGCCAGCACCAGGCGGCGGGCGTGCTCGGTGCCCTCGGCGGTCGACACGGCGAAGTCCCCGAGCGCGCCGGAGGCCGCGGCGACCGTCGTCGTGCGCACCTCGACGGTCGGGTAGGCCGCCAGCTCCTCACGCGCCAGGCGGCGCAGCTCGGCGGGGCTGCGGCCGTCGTTGGTGATGAGGTTGTGCGCGTGGTCCACGGTCGCATTGCGGTACTCGCCGGAATCGAGCAGCAGCACGTCGCGGTGCATGCGGCCGATGGTGAGCGCGGCCTGGAGGCCGGCCGGGCCGCCGCCGATCACGATGACGTCGTACATGGGGTGATCCTCTCGTCGGGTTGCGTCGGGATCGATCCTGTGACTTCATGTCGACATGAAGTCAAGTCTGTCCATCGGCGAGGCGGCGGCCCGGTTCTCGCTGCCCACGCACGTCCTGCGGCACTGGGAGGGCATGGGACTGCTCCGGCCGGCGCGGGACGGCGCGGACCGCCGGCGGTTCGGCGACGACGACCTCGTGCGGATCGGCGTCATCGTCCGCAGCCGGAACGCCGGCATGAGCCTCGAGCAGATCGGCGTGCTGCTGGACGAGCAGGCACCGGAGCGCCATCGAGTCCTCGAGGAGCATCTCGCGGACCTCGACCGCCGCATGGCCGACATGGAGCGGTCGCGGCGGATGACCGAGCACGCGCTGAACTGCCGGTCGCACGACATCACGACGTGCCCGCGGTTCCGGGCGATCATGGACGAGGTGGTGGCGGGAACGGGCGTCTGGCGGGAGGCGGAGTCCGCTGTGGACGGCCGCGGGTCGTCCACCGATCCGGCGCCGGGGCGCCGGAAGGCGGTGTCGGCTCGTTAGCATGAATCGGTGAACACGCCGCCCCTCTCCGCCGAGCAGGAGGCGCTGTTCCGTCTCATCGAGGACACACGCGAGCACGTGTTCGTGACCGGACGCGCCGGCACCGGCAAGTCCACGCTGCTGCAGCACCTCGCCTGGAACACCGGCAAGCAGATCGCGGTGTGCGCGCCGACCGGCGTGGCGGCCCTGAACGTCGACGGCCAGACGATCCACTCGCTCTTCAAGCTGCCGCTCGGCATCATCGGCGCGCACGACGAGGACCAGTCCGACGCGACGCGCAAGCTGCTCAACGCGATCGACACGCTCGTCATCGACGAGATCTCGATGGTCAACGCCGACCTCATGGACGCGATCGACCGGTCGCTGCGCAAGGCGCGGGGCCGCCGGGCGGAGCCCTTCGGCGGCACGCAGATCGTCATGTTCGGCGACCCGTACCAGCTGGCGCCCGTGCCGCCCCGCGGCGACGAGCTGCGCTACGTGCGCGACCACTACCGCTCGTTCTGGTTCTTCGACGCCAAGGTGTGGGTCGGCGAGGCCGCGAGCGACGGCATCCTCGACGTCGGCTCGTACGGCGCCGGGCTGAACGTCCGCGAGCTGATCGACATCCACCGCCAGAGCGACCCCGCGTTCAAGGCGATGCTCAACGCCGTCCGGTATGGCCGGGTGACGGCCGACATCGCCCAGGTCCTCAACGACACCGGTGCGCGCACCCCCCCGGATCCGCGCGACGGCGAGCACCCGATCATCACGCTCGCCACGCGCAACGACATCGTCAACAACATCAACCGCCGTCATCTGACCGAGCTCATCGGGCGCGAGCAGACGGCGATGGCGGAGGTCAGCGGCGACTTCGGACGGGGGGATGCCGCGTACCCGGCCGACCTCGAGCTCAAGCTCAAGGTCGGGGCCCAGGTGATGTTCCTGCGCAACGACACGCAGTCCTTCGGCGAGCCGCCGCGCTGGGTCAACGGCACCATCGGCACCGTCACGCGCATCGCCGGCGAGACGGTGCGCGTCGACGTCGAGGGCGAGGAGTTCGACGTCGAGCCCTCGGTGTGGGAGAAGTACCGTTACTCGTACGATCCGGGGTCGAAGCAGCTGACCCGCGACATCGTCGCCGAGTTCACCCAGTTCCCGCTGCGCCTGGCGTGGGCGGTCACCATCCACAAGTCGCAGGGCAAGACCTACGACCGGGCGATCATCGACCTCGGCTCGGGCGCGTTCGCCCCCGGGCAGACGTACGTCGCCCTGTCGAGGCTGACCTCGCTGGACGGACTGTACCTGTCGCGGCCGCTGCGCCCGAGCGACATCCGCGTCGACCCCGACGTGCAGCGGTTCATGGCCTCGGCCGTGCGCGGCATGCCGGTGACCTGAGCCTGCCGGCGGCCGGCGGCCGGCGGCCGGCTCAGGCGACCTGGGAGGCCTTGGCGGCGGCGAGGTCCTCGAACAGCTCGGTGTTGAAGCGATAGGCCAGCAGCACCTCGTCGATGACGCGCTCCTGCTCGGCGGCATCCCACGGGGCGGCGTCGAGCTGCTCGCGGTAGACGTCCTTGAACGCCTTGGGGTCGGCGATGTCGTCGAAGAGGTAGAAGCCGATGCCGTTGGTCTCGAAGCCGAAGCGGCGCGACATCAGGCGGCCGATGAACTGCCCGCCCGACAGATCGCCGAGATATCGCGTGTAGTGGTGGGCGACGAAGCCCCCCGGCCACGTGGCGCCGACCTGGTCGATCCGCTCGACGTAGCGCCGGGTCGTCGGCAGCGGCTCGATGCGCTCGCGCCAGTCCGGCCCGATGAGGAACCCGAGGTCGGCCTCGAGCGCTGGCAGGCGCGTGAGCTTGTCGGTGATGAACACCGAGGCGATCGGATCGTGGCGCATGCGGCTCGCGGCGCGCTCGAGGGCCTCGTAGATGAACCAGTGCTGGACGACCAGCGCGATGTAGTCGTCGCGCGTGCCCTCCCCCGTCATGAGGTCGGACATGAAGCCGGCCGTCTCGCTCGACGAGTGCGCGCGACTCGAGCGCTCGCGGAGTGCGGCGGAGAACGGGATCGGGTCGCTCATACCTTCATGGTAACTGAAGATAAGGCGAACCTAACATGAATTTCTACGCGTGCGGTCGGGGCGCCATCCCGAGCCGGCGGCAGGCCTCGTCGTACAGCGCCACGATCTCGCGCCGCACCTCGGGGCGCTCTGTGATGGGTCCTCCCGGCCACGGCACGGCGACCTCGATCACCGACCCGTCGGTGAGGGTGGCCTCCCAGATCCCCCCCTCGCCGTCGAAGCCCGTCATCCGCGACGATGCGATCGTGTCCGGGCCTGTCGCGGCCTGCGGGGCGAACGCGCGGGCGATGAGGAGGTTGTCGCCGGCGTGGTCGCCGTTCATGTGGCCGAGCACGCCCGTCAGGGCGGCATCGTCGAACCGATGGGTCATGCTCATACCATACGGATCGGGGTGCGACGACACCGGCTGTCGTGTGTTTGAATTCATGCACGATCATCGGGGGGTGAGCATGCGGACCCGCTCCAGAAGTCGCCGCGCCATCGCGGTCATCGGCGGCGCGCTGATGTCAGCCCTCGTGCTGGCCGGCTGCTCGTTCGGCGGCGAGGTCGAGGCCGACGACGCCCCGGTGCAGTCGACCGCCTCCTTCTCGGACGAGACCGTGCAGCAGATGACGGATGCCGTCACCCACGCCATGACGACCACCGGGTCCTCGGGCGCGATCGTGGGCGTCTGGGCGCCCTGGAGCGGGAGCTGGGTCACCGGTGTCGGCGCCCAGCGGCCGGACGGCGGCGGCGAGGTGACGGCCGACCAGGTGTTCCGCGCCGGCAAGGTCACCCGGGCGATGACCTGCGACGTGCTGTACGAGGTCGCCGCGGAAGGCATCGTCAAGCTCGGCGACAGCGTCGCGGACTACGTCTCGGGTGTCCCGGACCTCGCCGACGTCAGCCTCTCCGAGCTCTGCGACGGCACGTCGGGCATCGGCTCGTACGGCACGCAGCTGTATCCGCTGTGGCTGTCCAACCCCGAGCGCAGGTGGGATCCCCGCTATCTCGCGAGCTTCGGCCTCGGCCAGCCCCGCACGACGGAGCCCGGCGTCGCTTACCGCGACTCCGACGCGGGCTATGTGCTGCTGGGCCTCGCCCTGGAGCGCGCCACGGGAGCAACGGCCGCCGACCTGATCGAGCGGTACGTCGCCGGCCCGCTCGCCCTGGAGGCGACCGCGCTGGGCCCGCTGCCCGACTCCGGAGTGCTCCAGGGCGGCCAGGCGGTGAACAACGCCGAGGGTGTGCTGGACTGCGCGGCGCCGGTCGACCTCACCGGCGTCTCGGCGACCACCGGCTTCACCGACGGCGGCGTGGTCACCGACATCGAGGACCTCGGACGGTACGTCCAGGCGCTGGCGACCGGTCGACTGGTCGAGGACGACGACCGCTTCGGCAATCCCGTGCCGGTCGCGCCCGACGCGCCGACGTGGCTCAACGCCGACGGCGGCGCGATCATCGCCGGCTCGCTCGTCGGCCAGTACGGCAAGGTGCCCGGATACCTCACCGCCGCGTTCGCCGACCCGGCCACTGGGCTGACGGTCGCGGTCGTGCTGAACAGCTCCACGGCGTCGGCGGCGATCGGCGAGTACCTCGCGTGGGAGCTCGCGGCCATCGCATCCAAGACCCCCGCCGCCGACGGTGAGACGGCCCCCGACGCGGGTCTGCCCTGGACCCCTGAGCAGTATCACGAGGCGATCGCCGCCGCGGCGGTGTGCGCACCGCCGGCGGCGTAGTGCCGAGCTCCGGCCACTCGGAAGCCCCGGCACGGGCGAGCGGCTCCGGCTCGACGCCGGCGATCCTCCTGGTGGTCGCGGGACTCGCCTGTCAGGAGGTCGGCGCTTCGCTCGCAGTCCTGCTCTTCCCTCAGGTCGGGCCCCTCGGCATGGTCATGCTGCGGCTGGTGTTCTCGGCGGCGATCCTGCTGCTCATCGCCCGTCCGCGGCTCCGCGGGCACTCGCGCCCGGACTGGACGGCGGTCGCGCTCTTCGGCCTCGTGCTGGCGCTGATGAATGCGCTCTTCTACCTCGCGCTCGAGCGGCTGCCGCTCGGGGTCACGGTCACGATAGAGGTGCTCGGGCCCCTCGTGCTCTCGATCGTCGCGAGCCGGAGGGCCTCGGCCTGGCTGTGGGCGCTCCTCGCGCTGGCGGGCGTCATCGCGCTCGGCGGGGGCGGATGGGATCGCCTGGATCCGCTCGGCGTGCTGTTCGCGCTCGGCGCCGCGGCGAGCTGGGCGTTCTACATCCTCGCCTCGGCCCGCGTCGGCAGGGCGTTCCCGAGGCTCGACGGGCTGGCGCTCGCGATGGCCGTGGGCGCGATCGTCTCGCTGCCGTTCGGCATCGCGGATGCCGGACCCGCACTGCTGCGGCTCGACCTGGTCGCCCTCGGCGCGGCCGTCGCCGTGCTGTCGTCGACGATCCCGTACGCCTTCGAGCTGATCGCGCTGCGGCGGCTTCCGGCCGCCGTGTTCGCGATCCTGATGAGCCTCGCTCCCGCAACCGCGGCGCTGGCCGGCTTCATATTCCTCGGACAACATATGACGGTGCTCGAGGTGCTCGGCATCGGACTCGTCATCGCCGCGAGCATGGGCGCGGTGCGATCCTCGGCCCGCGCGGCGAAGGAGGCAGCCGAGCCCGTCGCCTGACGGCCCGGACGGCGCGGGAGGACTCCCGAGCGGGCTGCGGCGCGGCGCTGGCTACGATCGGGTCATGGTGAAGACGAGATGGGCAGTGCTCGGCCCCGGCGCGATCAGCAGGGACTTCGTCGTGGGGCTGCGCGCGTCCGAGCGCGGAGTGCTGCACGCGGTGGGCAGCTCGTCGGCGGACAGGGCGGCGGGATTCGCCGCGGAGCACGGCGCGACGGCATCCGGGACCTACGACGAGATCCTCGCCCGCGATGACGTCGACGCGGTCTACGTCGGCACCGTCCACACCACCCACGCCGACCTCGCCGTCCGCGCGCTGGAGGCCGGCAAGGCCGTGCTGTGCGAGAAGCCCGCGAGCCCGACGCTCGACGAGGTGGAGCGGATCCTCGACACCGCGCAACGCGTGCAGCGTCCGTTCCTCGAGGCGTTCAAGACGCGGTTCGGCCCGTTCGCCGAGGCGCTGCGCGAACTCGCCCGTGGTGGCGAGCTCGGCGAGCTGCAGCGCGTTCAGGGCGCGTTCGGCTTCGACGCCGGCACCCGCGAGGGACGCCTGTTCGACCCTGCGCTGGCGGGAGGGGCCATCCTCGACGTCGGGTGCTATCCGCTGGCGCTCGCGATCGACCTGGCTGCGGCATCCGGCCGGCCGATCGACCCGGAGTATGGCCGGTTCGAGGCCCGGGTGGTCGGCGGCGTCGACGGCACCGCCTCGGCGGAACTGCGCTTCGGCGACCTGACGGCCGCGATCGCGACCTCGGTGATCGAGGACCTGTCCGACACCGCCGTGCTCACCTTCGCCGAGGCGGAGGTCGTGCTGCCCAACGCGTGGGGGAGCCGCACCGCGAGCCCCGATGCGCTGCTCATCCGGCGCGACGGCGACGAGCGGGTGGTCGAGCTCCCCGTGGTGCAGCCGATGGCGGCCGAGGCCGACGCGCTCTCGCGGGTCCTCCAGGACGGGCGTCTCGAGGTGCCAGAGATGCCCTGGTCGCACACGCGTGCGGCCGCCCGCGTGCTGACGGACTGGCGCGCGGCCGCGCTCGCCGGCTGAGCGACCCGCCGGGGTTCGCACCCGGGCAACCGGGTCACGCCCAGGTGTGCACGGGCTCGTTGGCGTGCATCGCTTCGCGGTACTCGCGCAGCGTGGCGCGGAGGGCGTCGTACCGCTCCATGCCGGCACGTTCATGCACCCTGTTCACGAACCAGGTGGCCCCGGTGACGCCGGTGATGCAGCGCCCCTCGATGACACCGAGGAGGCGATCGCGGACGGATGCCTCCACCCCCCACGCCTCGAGACCCTGGTGGGCCAGCGGCAGCAGCCGTCGCAGCACCAGCTCGGTGGCGGGCACCTGCCCGACGCCCGGCCAGTAGAGCTGCGCGTCGATGCCGTCTCGGGCGGCGGTGTGGAAGTTCTCCTCGGCGGTGCTGAACGACAGCTGCGACCACAGCGGCCGGTCGTTCTCGGCGATCGCGCGGACGAGACCGAAGTAGAACGCGGCGTTGGCGACCATGTCGACCACGGTCGGGCCGGCCGCGAGCAGGCGGTTCTCGACGCGCAGGTGCGGCACGCCGGCCGAGATGTCGTAGACCGGGCGGTTCCATCGGTAGATCGTGCCGTTGTGGAGGCGGAGCTCGTCCAGTCCGGGGATGCCGCCGGCGTCGAGCACCGCCATGGGATCCTCGTCGTGCACGATCGGAAGGAGCGGCGGGAAGTACCGCACGTTCTCCTCGAAGAGGTCGAAGACGGACGTGATCCAGCGGTCGCCGAACCAGACCCGCGGCCGCACGCCCTGCGCCTTGAGCTCCTCGCTGCGGGTGTCGGTGGCCTGCTCGAACAGCGGGATCCGCGTCTCGCGCCACAGCTCACGGCCGAGCAGGTACGGGGAGTTCGCCGAGACCGCCAGCTGCACGCCGGCGATCGCCTGCGAGGCGTTCCAGTACGCCGCGAACGACTCCGGCGAGGTCTGCACGTGCAGCTGCATGCTGGTGCACGCCGCCTCCGGGACGATCGAGTCCGCCGTGGCGTCCAGTCGCTCGGGACCCGCGATCGAGATCGAGATGTCCTCGCCGCGGGCGTCGAGGATCTGCTCGCTCAGCAGGCGGTAGCGCGGGTTCGCGCTGATGCTCGCCGGCCGCAGGTGCTCCTCGGCGAGAGTGGGGAGGATGCCGATCATGACGAGGTGCGCGCCCACCGTCGACGATCTCGCCTCGGCGTTGTTGAGACTGCGGCGCAGGCCCTCCTCGAACGTGCGCAGCCCGTCCAGCCGCAGCCGGGCGGGCGGCACGTTGATCTCGACGTTGAACTGCCCGAGCTCGGTCTGGAACGCGGCATCCGCGATCGCGTCCAGCGCCTCGGCGTTGCGCAGGGCGGGGTCGCCGGCGTCGTCGACGAGGTTGAGCTCGACCTCCAGGCCGGTCATGGGGTCGTCGGTGTCGAAGTGCGCCTCGCGCAGCATGCGTGCGAACACGTCCAGGTTGCGCCGGACCTTCTCGCGGTGACGCGTGCGATCGGCGCGGGTGAACTCCTGTGCCTGGACGTCCTCCCCCATGGCGGCACTCTAGCGACCGCCTCCGCAGGCGGCCAGTGAACCGCCGCGGCGCCGTGGACTGCTACGCGCCCCGCGGCGGCGCCGTCGAGTCGCGCACGTTGAGCGTCGGGTTCAGCACCACGCGGTGCACGGGGCGGGTGGGATCGTCCAGGCGGCGCGCGAGCAGCTCCACGGCCGCGGCTCCGACGGCGGCCCGCGGCGGGCTGACCGCGGTGAGCGCCGGGGTGAAGAGCTCGGCCACCTCGTCGTCGTAGGCGACGATCGAGAGGTCCCCCGGCACGGAGATGCCGCGGTTGAGCGCCAGGTCGACGAAGGCCATCGCCTCGGGGTCGGAGTGCACGAGGATCGCCGTGACCGAGTTCGACAGCGCGGCGTCCAGCGTCGCGTCGACCACCGCGGAGAAGTCCGGGCTGGTGCGCGGCGGGAGGCTGGTCTCGAAGTGGTCCGAGGGCGTCAGCCCCAGCTCGAGGCAGGCCGCCTGCCACCCGGCCGCGATCTTGCGCGACGTGGGGGAGTCCCGCGCGATGATGAGCCCCACCTTGCGGTGCCCCAGCGCGGCGAGGTGGCGCGCGGCCAGCACGGCGCCCAGCGCGTGGTCGGTCGTGACGTTCTCGACCGGGCTGCGGTCGGGCAGCAGCACCGCGTCGCGCTCGACGAGCACGTTCGGCACGCCGCAGCCGGCGAGCCACTGCACGACGTCCTGCGCGTGGGGGGTGTCGGTGTTGGGGGCGACGACGAGCCCGCGGACCCCCTCGGTATGGACGAGGCGCTCGAGCACCGGACGCTCGTCCTGCAGCTCGTACGACGCGCCGCGCAGCACGACCCGGAAGCCGTGGCGCGTCGCCTCGGTCTCGGCGCCGCGCACGACGCTGGGCCAGTAGAAGCTCAGCGACGGCACGAGCATCGCGATCGAACCCGTGCGGGACGGGGCGGACGAGGGGGCGGCATCCGCGTCGTCGAAGCCGCCGGCCGACGGAACCGCACCGCCGTGCACGCGGACGAGAAGGCCCTCGCGCTCCATCTGGGCCAGGTCCCGGCGCAGCGTCACCGGCGCGACACCGAGATCCTCCATCAGCTGCGCGACCCGCACGGCGCCGTCGCGCTCGAGCATCGCCAGCACGTGGGCGCGCCGCTCGGCGGCCAGCAGCGCCGGTGTCTGGTCGGTCATCGGGCGTCCTCCGCGTTCGTCAGGTCCAGTTCTACCGTGACCGCGATGCCGTCACGCGTCGTCACGTCGAGATCGAGGCGGGTCAGTGCCGCGCCCCACACGTCCGCGAGCATCGGGTCGTCGAGGGCCCGCACGACGAGGTCGGCCTCGGTCCCCTCGGGCCACGAGATGCGCACCGGCGTCGCTGGGCCGTGGGGGGTGACGATGACGGATGCCGCCTCCCGGCGCACCTCGCCGGCCAGCAGCATCCGCACCGAGGTCCGCGGGCTCGCGGGCTCGTGCGCGGGGGAAGGCGTCCAGCGGTCCTCGACGACGACGCGCCGCGACGATCGCTCGAGCCGCACCGTCCGCCGCCACGGGCCCGTCGCGCCGGCGTAGGCGCCCGAGAGCTCGAGCGAGAGCGACGACGCGTCCTCGTCGGCCGACGCCGCCACGGCAGCCGCCGCGAACCGCGCACCGGGGCTCTGCTCGTGCCCGGCGATCACGGGCACGTTGTGCCAGCCGCTCTGCATGGTCCAGATGTCGTAGCGACCCTCGCCGAAGGTCTGCAGGGTGTACGTGGGCCGGCCGGCGTCGACGATGACGGGGACGCCGTCGGAGGCGACCACGAACGACCCGACGTCGTTGTGGTTGTGGTGCTCGCCGTTGTGGCCGCCCTTGACCGCGACCGTCAGGCCCCGCGCCGTGCCGCCGTGCTCACGGGCGAGCATCACCTCGGTGGAGGGGAGCCACACGTCGCGGGGGAGCGGCGACGCCGCGCGGTCGGCGCCCACCCACTCCGGGTCGGTGATGCCCTGCAGCAGGCGTCCGAAGCCCTCGTGCTCGGTCGCGGCGGGCATGCCGGCGATGCGGTGCGAGGCGGCGTGGGCCGCGGCATCCGCGTCCCCGGCGCTGCGTGCCGCGCGATGCAGGGCGTGCCACGGCTGTGCGGCCGGCGGACGGGCCTGGCCGTCCGCGACGTTGAGGTACCAGTCGCCGCCGAGATGCATGCGGTGCGGGAAGGCGACGGTCTCGCGCAGCGCCGGGATGCCCGAGGCGTCGAGCACGCCGCCGGTGGCGTGGCGCACGATGTCGAGCGCCTCGAGGGCGCGGCAGGCGCCGTTCCACCAGTAGGCGTAGCCCTCGTCGATGGCGCCGTCGGCGGGGAGCGCCGAGACGTACCGGTCGATGCCCTCGATCGCGAGGCCGACGATGCGTGCGCGCTCGTCGGCCTCGGCCGGGTCGTCGAGCAGCCGGAGGGCCGCGGTCAGGACGTTGCCGTGGATCCACGGGTTCCAGTTGTGGACGTCGCCGTCCAGGCCGATCCAGTGCCAGTCGCGGCGAAGGGTGAACGGCTCGAACACCCGCACGCGGGCTTCGCGGCGGATGCGGGAGCGGATGCCGGGGTACCGGGCTTCGAGCCGTTCTCCGAGGAGGTGGTCGATCCAGGTCAGAAGCGCGACGGCTTCGCCTGCGCCGAGGTCGAGGTAGGGGGACTCCACCGTAGGCAGCACCGATCCGCGCTCGCGGAAGGCGTCGTCGTGGGCCGGCCAGCACCACGAGCTCTGCTCGCAGATGAGCCACACGCCGTCGAGGACCTCGGCGAGCCATCCGGGACCGAGGACGGGGTCGTCGGCGTGGTGCGCGGCGGCGATCGCGGCGCGGGCGACTCGGCGCTGGCGCTCGAAGACGATGCGCTCCCATCCCTCACGGTCGCCGTCGTCATGGAGCCGGGCGGCGTCGGTGGCGAGCGGCACCGGCCACGGCGCGGTGCGGTCCGCCGCGGCGCGTTCGAGCACGTCGGCGACGCCCGCGGGGTCGGCGCTGCCGCGTGCCCCCCACACGCCCCGGTCTTCCGAGGACGCGACGGGGAGCGCCCGTCCGGGTGCGACGAGGAGACCCGCCAGCGCCGCGGCGAAGCCGGCCGAGCCGGCGCCCGCCTGCCGGTGGTAGGCGTCAGCCAGCACTCCCTCGAAGGGCACGGTCGCCGTGGCCAAGGGTCCTCCTCGTTGATTTCCAGCCGGGGAACGATCGCATTAAACGATCAGAAACGATCATAACAAGTCGAAACCAGTCTTGCAATGAACGAAAACGGTTGATACGCTCCCGAACGTTCGCTTTCCGCTGGCCCGAACCAGCGGCGAGAAGACGGCATCGAGGGAGATCCCGAGTGACAGTCCAGCAGCACGAGACAGCGCACCGCACCGCACCGCTCGCCGGCGCGCGTGTCGACTGGACCCGCGACGAGTGGCTCGCCTACGCCGACCGCCTGCTCGACACCGCCCGCTCGTTCGCGTCGCCCGGCGCCGGGCGCATCCACTTCCCGGGCGCCGAGGGCGGCTACGGGCACGCCGTCGACGGGCTCGAGGGCTTCGCGCGCACCTTCCTGCTCGCCGGCTTCCGCATCGCCGGCGCCCGCGGCGAGGGCACCGAGGAGCTCGCCGAGTTCTACCGCCGCGGCATCGTGACGGGCGTTGACCCGCAGGCCGAGGACCGCTGGGTGCGTCTGGAGGAGCACGCCCAGGCGAAGGTCGAGGCGGCGTCCCTGGCGCTGGTGCTCGACATGACCCGCCCGTGGATCTGGGACCGCCTGGACGAGCTGACGCAGCAGCGCGTCATCGACTACCTCGCTCCGGTCGTCGGCGATGCGGGCTACCCGAAGACGAACTGGCTCTGGTTCCGCGTCGTGGTGCAGACGTTCCTGCGCTCCGTCGGCGGGCCCTGGTCGGCCGACGACATCGCCGACGATCTCGCCCTGCATGACGCGCTCCTGCGTGAGGACGGCTGGATCTCGGACGGGTTCGAGCGCTCGTACGACCACTACGTCGGCTGGGCCCTCCACACCTACCCGGTGCTGTGGTCGCGCATGCAGGGCGCAGACACGCTCGCCGCCGGCCGCACCGCCGCCGACATCGCGCGGCTCGACCGCTTCCTCCAGGACGCCGTGTGCCTGGTCGGCGCCGACGGCTCGCCGCTCGTGCAGGGCCGCAGCCTCATCTACCGCTTCGCGGCCGCCGCGCCGTTCTGGGTCGGCGCGTTCGCCGGCGTCCCCTCCGTGCCGCTCGGGCAGCTGCGCCGCGCGGCGAACGCCGTGGTCGCTCACTTCCATGACGCCGGCGTCCCGGCGCAGGACGGCGTCCTCACCATGGGCTGGCACCACGAGTGGCGCCAGCTCGCGCAGTCCTACTCGGGTCCCGGCTCCCCGTACTGGGCCGTGAAGGGACTCCTCGGCATCGCGCTTCCCGCCGACCACCCCGTGTGGGCGGCCGAGACCGAGCCGCTGCCCATCGAGTCGGGCGACGAGCTGCGCACCGTGCGGCCGGCAGGCTGGGTCGTCTCGGGCACGCGGGCCGACGGCATCGTACGCATCGTGAACCACGGCACCGACCACGCCGCCGAGGGCACCCTCGTCGGCGACTCGCCCCTCTACGCCCGCATCGGCTACTCGACCGCCGCCGGCCCGCTCGCGGACGAGCGGGCGTGGGAGGAGCCTCTCGAGCAGTCCGTCGCCCTCGTCGACGCGGCCGGACGCGCCACCCACCGATCCGCCATGGAGCTCATCGACGTCCGCGTCCAGGACGACGAGGGCGGCCGGATCGGCATCGCCGCGTCCATCTCGCGCGCCCACTGGATCGCGCCGCGCCCCTCCGCCCACCGTCACGGCTCGGGCATCGACGGCGAGATCGAGGTCGCGGGCACCGTCGAGGTGCACTCGCTCGTGCGCGGTCCGTGGGAGGTGCGCCTCGCCCGTGTCGACGCGCTCGAATCCGGCGTGACCGCCGCGTCGCTCCGCCTCCGCGTGGGCGGCTGGGCCGTCGCGGCCGAGTCGGTCGAGCAGGAGACGACGGATGCCGCAGCCTCGGTCGTGGCGAACACGCCGCGCGTACCGGCCCCTGGCTCGGGCCCGCGGGCGTCGGCTCCTGCCGCACGGCTGCGCAGCAGCATCCGTCCCCTGCTCGGTGAAGGCGAGACGGCGATCGACATCCGCCACGACGCCGGTCCGCTCGGACCCGTCGCCGGCGTGCCGGTCGTGTCGTACCCGGTCGAGGTGGGGCAGTGGGTCGCGACGCTCGTCGAGCTCACCACCGCAGATCTCGCGTCGCCCGCCGGCGCCGCCGTCGCCGTCGACGCGCACGGCTCCCAGACCACCGTCACGGTCAGCTGGCCGGACGGGACCGCGACCACGAGTCGCCTCGCACACCCCGGATCCCCCGCGAACCGGTAACCCGACGGGCCCGAGGGCGGGTCCGCAATCACAAAGGAGTACCCCCAGAATGAAGCGCTCATACGCTGCCGCGGCCGGCATCGCCGTGGTCGCAACGCTCGCTCTCGCCGGCTGCAGTGGCGGCGGCGACGAGGCCGCCGCGCCCGAGGAATCGGGCCCGGTCACCCTCTCGCTCTCGGGCTGGAGCCTCGACACGACGCCGGAGTTCCAGGCGCTCGCCGATGCGTTCCACGAGGAGAACCCCGACATCACCGTCGAGGTCAAGGGCTACGACGCGGCCGAGTACAACACGCTGCTCACCGCCGACCTCGCCGCCGGCGCGGGCCCCGACATCATCACGCAGAAGGAGGTCAAGTTCGTCCCGACGTTCGTCGAGGGCGGCCAGCTCCTCGACGTGTCGGACGTCGAGCTGCCCGACGGCATCAGCGGCGCGGCCTCGTACGAGGTCGACGGCACCGCCTACGCCGTGCCCTACCGCAACGACTCGTGGGTGCTGTACTACAACAAGGCGCTGTTCGACGAGGCGGGCGTCGAGTATCCCGACGGATCGTGGACGTGGGACGACTACGCCGACGCCGCCGCCGAGCTGAACAGCGGCCTCGCCGGTGCCGGCAGCGCCGCCAAGGCCGCCTACCTGCACAACTGGCAGTCGACCGTCCAGGGCTTCGCGAACGCGCAGTCCGACGGTGACATCCTCGAGGGCGACTACGGCTACATGGCGCCCTTCTACGAGAACGTCCTCGCGCTGCAGGACGCCGGCGACCAGGTCGACTTCAACACCGCGAAGGCGAACCAGCTCACCTACCAGGGCGAGTTCGGCAAGCAGAACGCCGCGATGCTGCCCATGGGCACCTGGTTCGTGGCCACACTCATCGCCCAGCAGGCCTCGGGCGACGCGGACGACTTCGAGTGGGGAATCGCGCCCATCCCGCAGGCCGACTCCGAGACCGCGGGCCTGGACAACACCCCGGTGACCTTCGGCGACCCGACCGGCTTCGGCATCAACGCCGCGATCGACGAGGGCAAGGTCGCCGCCGCGAAGAAGTTCCTCGCGTTCGCCGCCGGTGAGGAAGGCGCTCAGATCCTCGCCGAGATCGGCATCACGCCGGCGCTGCTGACCGACGCGGTCGTCGAGACGTACTTCTCGGTCGACGGCGCCCCCACCGACGACCTGTCGGCCTTCGCCTACTCGACCCACGAGGTGCACCCCGAGAACCCGACGTCGAACAAGGCTGCGGCGATCCAGGGCATCCTCGGCGACATGCACACCGCGATCATGTCGGGCTCGGCATCGGTGTCGGACGCGATCGCCGAGGCGGAGGACCGCGTCGCCAACGAGGTCGGCCTCGACTGATCCTCTCGGTGACCGGCCCGCGCTGCGGGCGGGCCGGTCACCATCCCCCCGCTTCACCCATCCATCCCCTGGAGGTCCGCCATGGCGACCATCACCGCCACCGAGGCCGGCACCGCGCCGCCGCCCGTGCGCCGACGGCGCTCGAAGCTGCGGCTGCGCAACACCCTCATCGGATGGAGCTTCATCCTTCCGAACTTCCTCGGCTTCGGTCTGCTCACGCTCATCCCCATCGTCGTGCTCTTCTACATGTCGTTCACGAACTGGAACGTCTTCGGCACGGCGAACTGGGTGGGCCTGGACAACTTCGAGCGGCTGCTGGGCGACGGCAGCTTCCGCATCTCGGTCCTCAACACCCTGTACTACTCCGCGCTGCACATCCCGCTGACGATCGCCGTCTCGCTGGGTCTGGCGCTGCTGCTGAACAACAAGCTCCGCGGCGTCGCGTTCTTCCGCACCGCCGCCTTCTTCCCGTACATCACCTCGATCGTCGCGATCGCCGTGGTGTGGAACCTGCTCTTCAGCCCCGAGTACGGCCCGATCAACGAGTTCCTCCGGTTCATCGGCATCCAGAACCCGCCCGGATGGCTCACCTCGCCCGAGTGGGCGATGCCGGCCGTGGTGATCGTCGGCACGTGGCGCGACATGGGCTACTACATGATCCTGTTCCTCGCGGGCCTGCAGACGGTGCCCCGTGAGCTGCACGAGGCCGCCCGCGTCGACGGGGCGAGTGTCTGGCAGCGGTTCGTCAACGTGACGCTGCCGTGCCTGCGCCCCACCATGTTCTTCGTCACCGTGATGCTGACGATCAACTCGTTCAAGATCTTCGACCTGATCCTCGTCATGACCGACGGCGGCCCGGGTCAGTCCACCCTCGTGATGTCGCAGTTCATCTACCGCAAGGGCTTCGAAGAGAGCCAGTTCGGGTACGCCTCGGCGGCCGCGGTGGCGCTGTTCTTCATGTGCATCATCGTCACGATCGTGCAGTTCCTCTGGAACAAGAAGCGGAGCAGCTGATGGCCGAGCAGATCGAGAAGGACGTCGAGCTCCTGGTCGCCGACTACACGGCGCCGTCCGAGGCGCGCCGCGGCCTGCGCAAGCTCGCCGAGGAGCCACCCATGCAGGCGCCGACGTCCCGCGAGAAGATGACGCCGGGGCGGCGCGCCGCGCGGGTCGCCATGTACGTCGCGCTGGTCGTCTTCGCGATCGGGCTGCTGACGCCGTTCGCGTGGATGGTGCTGAGCTCGTTCAAGTCTGCCAACGAGGTCTTCTCGGTGCCGGTGAAGTGGCTCCCCGAGACCTTCGTGTGGCAGAACTATCTCGACATCTGGACCGAGTCGAACATGCTCGTCTGGATCCGCAACACGCTGTTCCTCGCGGTGGTCGTCACGTTCCTGCAGGTGCTCACCGGATCGTTCGCCGCGTACGGCTTCGCGCGCATGAGGTTCCGCGGTCGCGACGTGCTGTTCCTGCTGTACGTCGGCACCATCGCCGTGCCGTGGCAGTCGTACATGATCCCGCAGTTCATCCTGCTGTCGAATTTCAAGGTGTCCAACACGCTGTGGGCGATCATCCTGCTGCAGGCGTTCGGCGCGTTCGGCGTGTTCCTGATGAAGCAGTTCTACGAGACCATCCCCGAGGAGCTCTCCGAGGCGGCGCGCATCGACGGACTCAGCGAATACGCGATCTGGCGCAAGATCATGCTGCCGCTGTCGATCCCGGCCCTGGCCTCGCTGACGCTGCTCACCTTCGTCAACACGTGGAACGACTACCTCGGGCCGCTCATCTACCTGCGCAACCCCGACCTGTGGACGATCCAGCTGGGCCTGAAGAGCTTCGTCTCCAACCTCTACGACACCAACTACGCGCTGCTGTTCGCGGGGCTGACGATCTCGGTCATCCCGATCGCGATCATCTTCCTGCTCGGCCAGAAGTACTTCGTCGAGGGCATCGCGACGAGCGGTCTGAAGGGCTGAGCGCATGAAGAAGCTCAACGGCCTGGTGTCGCACGAGATGTGGGCGTCCCTCATCGGGATCATCTACCTCGCGCTCGTGGTCAACCTGCTGCTGGTGATCGCGTGCCTGCCGCTGGTCGCGGTGCTCGCCACCACCGATCCGCTGCACTCCTGGCCGCTGGTGGCCGCCACGGCGCCGCTCGCGGCACCGGGCGTGGCTGCGGCATTCCGGGCCTTCCGCGAGCACGGCGCGGGTGGGCTCGGCCCGATCCGCGCGTTCGCCGCAGGGCTGCGCGACACGTGGCGCCGGGCGCTCCTGATCGGTGCGGCGGTCACCGCGGCGGTCGTGGTGCTCCTCGTGGATGTGCGGATGCTGTCGAACACGGCGGTCGCGGTGGTCACGGTGCCGCTGCTGGCGGTGCTCGTGCTCGTGGCGGTCGCGGTGGGGCTGGTGGCGCTGGTCGCGCTCGCCGAGGCGCCGGCCGCCCGGCTGCGGGACGTGCTGCGCGCGAGTCTCTACCTGAGCCTCAAGCGCTGGTACCTCACCGCCGCGTCGCTGCTCGCACTCGTGGCGCAGGCCGCCGTGTTCGCCACCGCGCCCGCGCTCGGTCTCGGGCTCACCGCCTCCGCCGCCCTGTACTTCGCGTGGACCAACTCCCGCTTCACGCTCCGCCCCGTGCTCGACCTCGACGAGAAGGCGGCCGCGCAAGCCTGAGCCCGCGGCATCCGTTCTCCGTTCCCCTGCTTCGAAGGATTCCTCCATGACGTCCACCTCGCCCGTCTCGGGCACCACCGCCACGCCCGCCGACTCGCCGGTGGCCGTCGCCGGCGCGATCGACGCCGCCCTGTCGACGGTCCGGCGCAACATCGCGACCTTCGGCGGCGCGTACCCCGGCGACACGACGGTGGACGACCGCTACGAGCTGCGCCCGGCCGAGGGATCCATCCCCCGCGGCGGCAACCGCGGCTGGACCACCAGCTTCCGCACCGGCATGCTGTGGCTCGGGTGGGAGCTGAGCGGCGACGAGGCGTTCCGCGAGGCCGCACTGGTCGACGTCGCCGACTTCGCGCGCCGCGTCCGCGCCGAGGAGGACCTCGACACCCACGACCTGGGCTTCCTGTACACGCTGTCGACGGTCGCCGCGTGGCGGCTCGTCGGCGATCCGGCCGCCCGCGACGCGTCGCTGCTGGCCGCCGACCACCTGATGCGCCGGTTCCTGGAGCCCGCGGGCATCATCCAGGCGTGGGGCGACCTCTCCGACCCGGCGCAGCGCGGCCGCACGATCATCGACAGCCTCATGAACATGCCGCTGCTGACCTGGGCGCACGAGCAGACCGGCCAGGAGCGCTTCGCCGACGCCGTCGCACGCCACACCGCGCAGCTGCGCGACCACATCCTGCGCGAGGACGACTCGACCTTCCACACGTTCTACTGGGATGCCGCCACCGGCGAGCCGCTCCGCGGCGCCACCGAGCAGGGCGCGTTCGACGAGTCGTGCTGGGCGCGTGGCCAGGCGTGGGGCATCTACGGCTTCGCGATGAACTATGCCGTGACCGGCGACGAGCGCCTGCTCGAGGCATCCCGCCGCTGCACGGAGTACTTCCTGCGGCACCTCCCCGCCGACGAGGTGCCCTTCTGGGACCTCGTGTACACCGACGGCAGCGACGCGCCGCGCGACAGCTCGGCCGCCGCCATCGCGGTGTGCGGACTGCTCGAGCTGGCGAAGGTGGAGACGGATGCCGCGCGCGCGGCCGAGTGGACGACGCGTGCCCACGCGATCCTGGCGTCGCTCGTCGAGAACTACGCCCCGGCCGCTCCCGAGGACTCGGACGCGCTCCTCCTGCACTCGGTCTACGACCTGCCGAAGGACAACGGCGTCGACGAGGGCACCCTCTGGGGCGACTACTTCTACCTCGAGGCCCTCATGCGGGTTGCGCGCCCCGAGTGGAGGAAGTACTGGTGAGGCTCGTCAGGTACACAGGCGTCGACGGGGGACCGCGGCCCGGTGCGGTCGTCGCGGGCGCCGAGGGCGAACGGCTGCTGGACCTCGGCGACCTCGCCTGCTCGGTCGAGGACCTGCTGACGGATGCCGCGGCGCTGGCCGCCGCGCGTCAGAGGGCGGCCGCCGCCGACGCCTCGCTCCTGGCGCCGTTCGACTCCGCGGCGCTGCTCGCACCGGTGACGCCGGGGAAGATCCTGTGCCTCGGCTACAACTACCGCGGTCATGTGCCGGACGGCATCGATCCGACCGCGAACGACCCCGAACATCCCGACGTGTTCGTGAAGACCCCGAACACGCTGGCGGGGCCGAACGAGCCGGTCGTGATCCCGCCGGGTGCGACCGACGTGGACTACGAGGGCGAGGTGGCGGTCGTCATCGGCCGCCGCGCGCAGCGGGTGTCGCTGGAGGACGCGCTCGACCACGTCGGCGGGTACACGATCCTCGACGATGTGTCGGACCGCGCGTGGCAGCGGCGGCAGAGCCAGTGGGCGCTGGGCAAGTGCTCGGACGGCTTCGCACCCCTCGGCCCCTGGGTCGTGACGCCCGACGAGGTGCCCGACCCGCAGGACCTCCTCGTCGAGGTCGTGCGCGACGGCGTCGTCACGGTGTCGCAGTCGACGTCGACCACGATCTTCAGCGTGGCGTTCGTCATCCATCACCTCAGCCAGGTGCTGACCCTCGAGCCGGGCGACATCGTCTCGACCGGAACCCCGCAGAAGCTGCCCGCCGCCCAGGACGCGCACCGCCCGCTCGCCGACGGCGACGCGGTCACCGTGCGGATCTCGGGCATCGGCGAGCTCACCACCCGATTCGTCGCCCACCAGGAGGCCGCCGCATGATCCTCGATTCGTTCCGCCTCGACGGCAAGGTCGCGCTCGTCACCGGGTCGAGCCGGGGGCTCGGTCAGGGTGCCGCGGTCGCGCTCGCCGAGGCCGGTGCCGACGTCGCGCTCCTCGACCGCGGCGACGCCTCGGCCACCGCGGACCTCATCGCCGCGACCGGCCGCCGCGTCCACCGCGTGCAGCGCGACCTCGTCTCGGCCACTCCCCACGAGCTCGCGTCCGCGGTCGACGAGGTGATCGCCGAGCTCGGCGGCCTCGACATCCTCGTGAACAACGCCGGCACGATCCGCCGCGCGCCCGCCGTCGACTACCCGCTCGGCGACTGGGACGACGTGCTCGCGATCAACCTCGACGCCGTGTTCCACCTGTCACAGTCCGCGGGCCGCCACATGCTGGCTCAGGGGAGCGGACGCATCATCAACGTCGCGTCCATGCTGTCGTTCCAGGGCGGCATTCTCGTTCCGGCATACACCGCCTCCAAGCACGCGGTGGCCGGATTGACCAAGGCGCTGGCGAACGAGTGGGCCGCCGCCGGCGTCACCGTCAACGCCGTCGCCCCGGGCTACATGGCGACCGACAACACCGCGCCGCTGCGCGCCGACGAGGACCGCGCCGCGTCGATCCTGTCGCGCATCCCGGCGGGGCGCTGGGGCGAGGCATCCGATCTGCAGGGCGTGTTCGTCTTCCTCGCCTCGGACGCCGCCGCCTACGTGACCGGCGCCGTCATCCCCGTCGACGGCGGCTGGCTCGTCCGCTGACCTCACGCCCCACAAGCCTTCACGCACACCAGGAGAGAACCCGTGACCGAGACGCACATCCCGCAGCGCTACGCGACCAACCCCGCACAGATCCCGGGCATGACCACCCAGGACCTGCGCGACACCTACCTCATCCCCGACGTGTTCGTGCCCGGCGAGATCCGCCTGACGTACACGCACCACGACCGCATCGTGCTGGGCGGCGCCGTGCCCGCCGGCGGTGTGCTCGAGCTCGGCGGCTACCCCGAGATCCGCAGCGACTACTTCCTCGAGCACCGCGAGGTCGGCATCATCAACGTCGGGGGCACCGGCACGGTCACCGCCGACGGCGAGGTCTACACGCTCGTCAAGGGCGCGTGCCTGTACCTCGGCCGCGGCATCCGCTCGATCTCGTTCGCCGACGCGGACGGCTCCGGTGACCAGGGCGCGCAGTTCTACCTGTTCTCGGCACCGGCGCACACCGCCTACCCGGCCGCGCTGGTCTCGCCCGGCGAGGGCACCGTGCGCGAGCTCGGCGACCAGGTCACCTCGAACCGCCGCACGCTCAACCAGTACATCCACGAGAACGGCGTCAAGAGCTGCCAGATCGTCATGGGCGTCACCGAGCTGCACCCGGGCTCCATGTGGAACACCATGCCCGCCCACACGCACGACCGTCGCACCGAGTGCTACCTGTACTTCGACCTGCCCGAGGACGCCCGCGTCATCCACCTGATGGGCGAGCGCGAAGAGACGCGTCACGTCGTCGTGGCCGACCGCCAGGCCGTCATCTCGCCGTCGTGGTCGCTGCACTCGGGGGTCGGCACGTCGTCGTACACGTTCGTCTGGGCGATGGCGGGCGAGAACCAGGCCTTCGACGACATGGATGCCGCGCCCGTCACCGACCTGCGCTGACGGATGCCGCAGCCTGACTACGCTGGGGCGATGCCCCTGACGCTGCTCGCGATCGGCGAGACGATGGCGATGGTCACGCCGGTCGTCGCGACGCCCGTGTCGGACGCCGACGCCTTCCTCCTCGACGCGGGCGGTGCGGAGTCCAACGTCGCCGCCCACGTGGCCGCGCTCGGCCACCGCGCGGTCTGGTTCAGCCGCCTCGGAGATGACGCGCTCGGCCACCGCATCGCTCGGCAGCTCGCCGCCCGCGGCGTAGACGTGTCGCGGGTCGTGTTCGACGGCGCGCACCCCACCGGGCTGTACGTGAAGGACCCCGGCAACGGCGTCCTCTACTACCGCCGGGGCTCCGCGGCCGCCCACCTGAGCGACGCGGACGCCGACGCGGTGGCGTTCGACGGCGTCGACCTGCTGCACGTGTCGGGCATCACGGCCGCGATCTCGGCATCCGCGTCGTCCTTCCTCGCCCGCGTCATGGCGCGCGCCCGGGAGCACGGCGTGCCGGTGTCGTTCGACGTCAACCACCGCGCGCCGCTGTGGGATGCCGCCACCGCCGCCCCGGTGCTGCTCGAGCTGGCCCGCGCCGCCGACATCGTGCTCGTCGGCCGCGACGAGGCCGAGACCCTGTGGGGCACCGCCACCGCCGCCGAGGTGCGGGCGCTGCTGCCGGCGGTCGCCGAGCTCATCGTCAAGGACGGCGACGTCGGCGCGACCGCATTCGTCGGCGCCGACGAGGTGTTCGAGCCCGCCCTGGTCGTCGAGGTCGTCGAGCCGGTGGGCGCCGGCGACGCGTTCGCCGGCGGATACCTCGCCGGGCGCCTCTCCGGCGCGCCCGTGCCTGCCCGGCTGCGCGCCGGCCACGAGCGCGCCGCGCGCACCCTCCAGACCACCACCGACTCGATCGACGAGCCCGCCGCGCGGGTGCCGCTGCCCGGCGGCCCGACCGCATGACGGGTTTGGGGCGCGTCCCGCGCGTTCGGGGCGCGCGCCGTCCGCCCCGAACGCGCGCCGTGCGCCCCGAACCCGAGATGATGACCGAACGCGACGAACGAAGGACTTCCGAATGACCACCTCATCGACGAGCAGCACGGATGCCGCGGCCCAGGGCGCCTGGTTCGAGACGGCGTTCGCCGGGGCGCCGCTCATGGCGATCCTGCGGGGCATGGGCGTCGAGCGCTCCGTCCGCCTGTCCGAGACCGCGTGGGATCTCGGCATCGACTCCGTGGAGGTGCCGCTGCAGACCGACGAGGACGAGCGCGCCCTGCGGGAGGTCGTCCGCATCGGCGCGACCCGCGGCAAGAGCGTCGGCGCCGGCACGATCATCACCCCCGAGCAGGTGACGCTGGCCGCCGACGCCGGTGCGTCCTACCTCGTGTCGCCCGGGCTCGACCCCGTCGTGGTGCGGGCGGCGCAGGATGCCGGCATCCCGATCCTCCCCGGCGTCGCGACGCCCAGCGAGGTGCAGCTGGCCGTGTCGCTCGGGCTCACCTGGCTCAAGGCGTTCCCGGCGACCTGGCTCGGCAGCGACTGGTTCGCGCACATCCGCGGGCCGTTCCCGCAGGTGCGCTTCGTCGCCACCGGCGGCCTGAACGCGTCCAACGTCGACGAGTTCCTCGACGCGGGCGTGCGCGTTGCGGCGGTCGGCTCGGCGCTCGAGGACGCTTCGCAGCTCGAGCGCCTCGCCGAGGTGCTGAGCGCACGCAGCGGTTCCGCCCGGTGACCGGCGCGACGGTCCGATCGTTCGCGATCGGCGACTCCGACTTCCTGCTCGACGGCGAGCCGTTCCGCGTGCTCTCCGGGGCGCTGCACTACTTCCGCGTCCACCCCGGCCAGTGGGCCGACCGCATCCGCAAGGCGCGCCTGATGGGCCTCAACACCATCGAGACGTACGTCGCGTGGAACGCCCACGAACCTCGCCGCGGCGAGTGGGATGCGACGGGCTGGAACGACCTCGGGGCGTTCCTCGATCTCGTCGCCGCCGAGGGGATGCACGCGATCGTGCGGCCCGGCCCGTACATATGCGCCGAATGGCATAACGGGGGCCTGCCGACATGGCTGACGGGGATGCCGGGCATCGGGCTGCGCCGCTCCGAGCCGGCGTACCTCGCCGAGGTGTCGGCGTACCTCGAGCGTGTATACGACATCGTCGCGCCCCGGCAGATCGATCGCGGGGGACCGGTGATCCTCGTCCAGATCGAGAACGAGTACGGCGCGTACGGTGACGACACGGCGTACCTCGAGCACCTGGTGCGCGTGACGAAGGATGCCGGCATCACCGTGCCGCTGACCACGATCGACCAGCCGACCGACCAGATGCTGAGCGACGGCAGTGTCGCCGGCGTGCACCTCACGGGCTCCTTCGGCTCGCGGGCGACCGAGCGCCTCGAGACGCTCCGCCGTCATCAGCCGACGGGTCCGCTGATGTGCGCGGAGTTCTGGGACGGCTGGTTCGACTGGTGGGGGGCGTACCACCACACCACGTCGGCGGACGAGTCCGCGGCCGAGCTCGAGGCGCTCCTCGCGTCCGGCGCATCCGTCAACTTCTACATGTTCCACGGCGGCACGAACTTCGGACTGACCAACGGGGCGAATCACAAGGGGCGCTTCCTCCCCATCGTGACGTCGTACGACTACGACGCGCCGCTGGACGAGCGCGGCGACCCGACGGAGAAGTACTTCGCCTTCCGCGAGGTGATCGCGCGCTACGCGCCGGTGCCCGACGAGGTGCCGCCGGCGAGCGGCCCCGCGCCGGAGCTGACGGTCGCGCTCGACGTCGTCGAGTTCGGCGCTGCGGCCGGGACTGCGGCGGGAGTTGCGGCGGGTGACCCGCCGACGTTCGAGGAGCTCGGGCACCTCGGGGCCCTGGTGGTATACGAGGCTGATCTGCCGGGAGGCCGGGGCGGCGTGCTGCGGGTCGGCGAGGTCCGCGACCACGCATGGGTGTCGGTCGACGGCGTATCCGTCGGCACGCTCTCGCGCACCCGCCACGAGGATGCCCTCGTCGTGCCGGCAGGCCGGCACGTGCGGGTGCTGGTCGAGGAGCAGGGGCGCGTGAACTACGGGCCGCACCTGGGCGAGGCGAAGGGGCTCATCGGGCCCGTCACCCTCGACGGTGCGGCCGTCTCGGGGTGGTCGTCGACGGCGATCGCCCTCGAGGACGCCGCGCGTCGCGTCGCGGACGCGCCGATGGCGGACGCGGTTCGGCCGGCCGGTGTGGCGCCGTTCGGTCTGCGGGGGACCTTCTCGCTCGACGAGCCTGCCGATCTGTTCCTCGACACCGCCGGCTGGGGCAAGGGCTTCGCGCTGGTCAACGGGTTCCTGCTCGGCAGATACTGGTCCAGCGGTCCGCAGCGGACGCTCTTCGTGCCGGCGGCGGCGCTCGTCGCGGGGGAGAACACCATCGTGGTGATCGAGCTCGACCGCGTCGCCGACCCGATCGCCCGATTCGTGGCGGAGCCGGATCTCGGCCAGCGCGACGAGTAGCCCGCGACGCGACGAGCAGCCGGCGGTGCGTTGCATCTCCGTGGGGCGAGAGGCCGGCCGGCCTGCGACGAGCCGCCCGCGGTACGGTGTCGGGATGCCGGACTACGTACGTCCTTCGCCCGCGCCGCGCGCGTTCGTGGACGCGGACGGCGTCGTGGTCCGCTACGGCGAGCGGTGGGGCGGGGACTCGCCGCCGGGCGATTCGTACTCGGTGACGAGCAACCTGGAGCGGTTCGCGCCGCTGCACGAGGTCGCGGACGCGCTGATCGACTGGCTCGCCACGTCGTACGACGTCACGGTCGAGGACTCCCTCGGCGTCGCCGCGGACCTGCTGCGGCCGCCGCCGCAGCCGCTACGCGCAGTGCGGGTCCGGCCCGCAGATGAGGCGGCGTCGCCGCTGACCTTCGTGTTCACCTCCTTCCCCGGCATCCATCTGCATCTCGGGCTGCTGCACGATGCCGTCTTCCCGTCGTGCGGCTGCGACGCCTGCGACGAGACGTGGGAGCGCTGCGCCGACGAGCTGGAGGAGACCGTGGTCAGTGTGGTGAGCGGCGGGCTGTCCGAGAGCATCAGTGGGCGGGGCCGGCTCCCTGTGACGTTCCGCCTCGAGTCCGCAGGGGGCTGGCGCGGCGGATCGAGCCGCCGCCAGGACTACCCGCGCGACCGCTGGCGGTCAGCGAGGCGTGCTCTGAAGGCAGGTCGTGTCTGGGCGCCCTGGCCGGTCCGCGAACGGTGATCGCCCGGTCGGGCGATGGTGTTCAGACGTCGGAGTAGTCGTTCGCCGGTGTGCGCAACTCGGTGACGACGTCCCCGTCGAGCGTCATGCCGACGAAGTTCCACCCGGTCTCGCCGGGACGGGTGAGGGATTGCGTTCCTTCGGCTTCCTGCTCGTCGATGCCCAGGTGGTCCGCGATGCCGTCCCCGTCCTCATCCCAGTCGTCCCACCCGCCGGCGGCGAGCACGTCGTCGCGAGCGCTGCCCACCGCGATGCCGTCGGCGGTCCGCGCGGGCGTATCTCCGACCGACGCGGAGAGCACGGTGACGCTCGTCGGTCCTCCGCCCTCGAGGACCGACACCCACACGTCGTCCCAGCGGTAGACGGTGCCCATCACCTCGCCGTTGCCCCACGGGTCCTCGAAGTCCTCGCCGCTGCGCGGCTCGCCGGTGAGCTCCGCGACGAGGGCGAGCAGCGGTTCTGCGTCGTCGTAGAGGGGGAACGTCTCCGCACTCGCGCCGTCGACGAGGTCGATGCTCTCGACGCCGAGGACCAGCGCGCGGGCTTCGGTCGCCGTCGGGGTCGGCGTCGGCGTCTGCGATGTGTCGGTCGCCGGTGTGGTGGCGACGGCCTCGGGGGTGGAGCCGGAGGAGGTGCAGCCGGTGAGCAGGAGTGCTGAGGCGATGAGGAGCAGGGCGAGGCGTGGCAGCACGACGACGAATCTAGCGGAGGATCACCAGCGCGCTTCCGACACACGCGCGGGGGTGACCGAGGCGTCGTAGACGCGCACCCACGAGGGGCGGACGGCGACCACCGCGAAGTCCGGATCGAGCGCGTGTGATCCGGGGAACTGCGCGGCGTACGCGGCGCCGTAGCGCTCGCGATGCGCGCCGTGCGCGATGGCGGCGAAGCCCTCGATCTGCACCGAGAGCTCGTCGACCGTGCCGACGACCACGGCGATCCGGTGGTCGTGGCGGAGGTTCTCGGCCTTTCGTGACGCGGCGTGTGTGTCGAACACGAGCGTTCCGTCGTCGAGGGCCGCCAGTCCGACCAGCGCCGCTTCGGGCGCGCCCGAAGGAGAGACGGTCGCCACGACGCCCTGGCCTCGAGCGCGCACGAAGGCCGTGAATGCCGACACGTCCCCGGGATCGAAGCTCACCCGCTCACAGTACGACAGCCGTGCGGGGATTCTGCAGAGGCCCGGAAGACGGATGCCGCGACCCGCCGGCCAGCCCACCCACCGGCCGCCCACCTACAGGCCCCGCGGCCGGCTCCGCGGCAGGCCGCAGCCTCACGCGGCCGGCTGCGACGCGTCGCCCGAGCGCAGGGGTCAGGCGATCGCGAAGCGGCGGGGCGACTTCGATGTGAGCCCGACGCGCTCGCCGAGCTCTCCGGTCAGGGGGTCGGGCGGTGGATGCAGCCAGTAGGTGTCGGCGCCCGTGGCGGCATCGCGCTCTCGCGAGATGCGCCATCGCTGATTGTGCAGTCGCAGGTGGCAGTTGCGGCACAGGGCGACGCCGTCGTCGACGTCGGTGCGGCCGTGATCCTCCCACCAGTGATCGATGTGATGGTATTCGCACTGCGAGACCGGGGCGCTGCATGATGGCCACACACAGCCGCCGTCGCGAGCGGCGATGGCGATGCGCTGCCTGCGGGTGAACAGTCGCAGTTCGCGACCGACGTCGAGCGGACGCCCGTCCGAGCCCCACATCATGGCGACGGCTCCGGCGTCGCACAGCCGCGCCTCGATCACTCCGCCGGGGACCGCGTGTCCACCGTCTTCGAGATGGCCGACTCCGGCGACCTGCATCTCCGCCCGGCCCGAGGCGGCTGAGATGGCGGCCGCCTCGACGACGATGCGCACGCCGGGCTGACGGTCGCCGAAAGCCTGCTCCGGGTTCGCGTGCGCACCGGTGCGCAGCACCGCCATGATCGTGTCGTACTGCAGCTGCTCGTTGGTGCGGTCGTCCGACTCGGCCGCGCGTGCCTTGTCGACCGCGTCGGACCCCACGAACCGGGGGCCCCGGCGCGGGCGCAGCGCGGCCTGCAGGAGCGCGTCGACCCACGCGCCGGCGTCGTCGTCGAACAGGATGTGCGCGTGCCGCTGCCCGCTCTCGTCGATCCACCGGCGGAACGAGCGGGCCGCGAAGCGCTCCTCGAATCGCAGGGTGACGCCTACCGGGTCGAGCCGGTCACGGGCGATGCGCGCCTGCTGCCGCAGCTCCTCCACAGGGAACGCCGAGACCTCCTCGAGCAGCAGCCGAACCGCACGGGTCCAGGCCTGCGGGAGGAAGTCGGGTGCGAGGTCGGGGTAGCGATCGACCGGCGGCTCGCCGAGACCCGTGCGGATGGCGTGGAACTGCGCCTGCGAGATGCCACCACCGGAGAGTGCATCGCACAGGAGTTCATGCCACTCCGGCACGTCCGCCCGGATCGCGCCGTTCGCCGCCTCTTCCGTGCCGCACACGGGAGTCCCCGACCCCGCCGCGCCGGAGGGCTCCGCGCCGGAGAGCTCCGTGCCGGCTTCGACCGCCCGCGCGACGTCGGACCGTCCCAACCCGGTGATCTGCTGCACGAGCGCGGTCCCGGTGCGGGCGCCCTTCCGCTGCGCGAGCCCTTCGTAGCCGAGATCCCGTGCCGACCGGCGCGACACCTCGGCCGAGGCGCGCGCGACGATCAGCTCGAGAGCCTTGCGGGCATCGGTGGCGTCCGCCAGCACGGCGAGAAGGTCCTCGTCACCGAGCGCCGCGAGCTCGAGGGGAGCCGCCGGGAGCCGCTCTGCGAGCCGGGTCGCGGCATCCGTCAACCGCATCGCGGGGGAGGCGGGCGCCGAGGAGTTCATAGAACAAATGTACGACGGACCTCCGACATCGAGCAGGCCGATGGGCGACGCCGCAACAGGCCCGATCAGCCCACGACCCGTCGGAACACCACAACGGCGCGTGCCCTCACCTCAGCGGGATCGTGCGGGAGCGGAAGCGTCTCGTACGCCCTCGGCGCGCGCGAGCTCCTCGTCGACGAAGCGCTGCAGCAGTGCGGGCGCCTGGCCGGCGCCGAGCTCGCGGGTCGTCGACTTGACGGCGATCAGCTCGGTCGCGGCATCACGTCTCGCTCCGGCCAGAGCGTGAGGTAGCGGTCGCGAGGGCGGACGAACAGGAACGGCAGTCGTCGTCGGACTGACATGGAGGGGCTGACGGGAATCGAACCCGCGCTGTCTGCTTGGGAAGCAGAAGTTCTGCCATTGAACTACAGCCCCGAGCGCCTGTTACGGCGCCCGGCCAGCATAACAGGACCGCCCCGCTAGGCTGACTCCGTGCTGCTCAGTGACCGCGACATCCGGCTCGAGATCGACGCGGGGCGCATCGCGCTCGACCCGTGGGAGCCCGCGATGGTGCAGCCCTCGAGCGTCGATGTGCGTCTCGATCGGTACTTCCGGCTGTTCGACAACCACAAGTACCCGTTCATCGATCCGGCCGAGGACCAGCCCGACCTCACGCGCCTCATCGAGGTGGAGCCCGACGAGCCGTTCATCCTGCACCCGGGGGAGTTCGCGCTGGGGTCGACCTTCGAGCAGATCTCCCTCCCCGACGACATCGCCGCCCGCCTCGAGGGCAAGTCCTCGCTCGGACGGCTGGGCCTGCTGACCCACTCCACCGCCGGCTTCATCGACCCGGGCTTCACCGGGCACGTCACGCTGGAGCTCTCCAACGTCGCGACGCTCCCGATCAAGCTCTGGCCCGGCATGAAGATCGGCCAGGTCTGCTACTTCCGCCTCACCTCTCCGGCCGAGAACCCGTACGGCTCGGGCGCGTACGGCAACAGGTATCAGGGTCAGCGCGGGCCGACGGCATCCCGATCGTTCCAGAACTTCCACCGCACCGATGTCGGGGCGACGGATGCCGGGAGCCGCGGCGCCTGAGCCCTCACGGGGTGGGATCGACCACCGGCTCCTTCGCGTAGACGTGCACCTCGGAGCCCTCGACGACGAACTGCAGCGCGGTGCCGTCCGGGAACCGCTCGCGCAGCTCCCGCGGGAACGACGGCGTGACCACCATGGCCGCCGTCGGAGGGAAGCCGCCGCCGGCGCAGCCGCCGGTGGCCATCTGCGCGTCGCCGGCCGCTGAGCGGACGAAGACGCAGTCGAGCACCTCGCCGCGCGTCCACACTTGCTGCGCGAGCACGGCGGTCAGGCCGAAGAACTCCTCGAACACCACGCCCTCACCCGCCTGATCGAAGAATCCGTCGGGCGGCTCGGCGTCGGGATCGACCGCGAGCACGGCGACCCGGCCGGTGCTCAGCGTCGAAGCCGCCAGCGTCACCGCCGAGGCGACGACAGCTGCGAGCACGACGGAGGCGATCCACAGCGTCCGCGTCCGCCGCCACCACGGTCCGCCCGCCGGCGCGGGGGTCGGCGACGGCCCCTGCACAGCGTCCGCGGGCGGAACCCCGTCTGGGGTGCGGCTTGCATCGGTGTCAGCGTCATCGGACCGAGTGCCCGGTGCCTCGGCGACACCGCTGTGCACCGCGTCCTCGAGTCCGCGCCGGGCGTTCGCGGCCAGGTCGGCCGCCGCTCCGGCGGACGTCGCCGCAGCGATCGCCCTGGGGTCTTCAGCGCCGGGGTCGGCCGCCTCCGAACCGGCCGCCGCCGAACCGGCCGCCGCAGAACTGGATGCCACAGCGCCGGACGCCGCGGGATCGGATGCCTCCCCTGCAAGCCGCGCCTGCTCCTCGAGCTCGCGCAGTCGGCGCATCGCCTCCGGGTCGTCCAGGATGTCCGCGTCCGGCCCGTAGGCGCGGGCGCGGAGCAGGCGCAGCTCGTCGCCCGTCACCGGCTGCTCGGATGTCGACATGAGCGCGCCCTCCCCACACCGGACCGGCGGCCATGGGCGATCCAGCTTGCGCCGCCCGCCCTCCGCCGCGATCGGTCACGGCGACCCCCGAGCCGAGGCGCTGCCGCCACCGTACTCCCCGTGCCGGGTCGGCGGCCAGCGGCGTCTCGATGAACGGATGCCGCGGCCCGCGGCATCCGTCATCTCACGGCGTCGGCTCGACCAGGCTGGGGGCCTTCGCGTAGACGTTCACCGTGGAGCCCTCGTGCACGAACTGCAGGGCGGTGCCGTCGGGGAAGGCGTCGCGCAGCTCGTCGGGGGAGAGGCGGCCGACCTCCATCGACGCGATCGCCGGGTAGGAGCCGGCTCCGCAGCTGCCCGCGCCGAAACCGCCGCCCTGGTCGGTGACGACGTACAGGCAGGTCTGCGTGCCGTCGGGGCCGAAGGACTGCGGGAACACCAGCACGGTGAGCCCGTGGAACTCGTCGAACACCCGCCCGCCTTGCTGGGACCCGAACCACTCCTCCGGCCACTCGGCGGCGGTATCCTCCTGCAGCACGGCGATCCGGCCGGCCTCGATCGCCTGCGTCCCGAGCGTGAGGCCGACGCCGACCAGCACTCCCGCGACCACGGACGCCGCCCACAGCACGGGGATGCGTCGTCGCCACCACGGTCGCGGAGGCGCCTGACCGCTCTCGTCGGGATCGAGGGCGTCCTCGCCGTCCGACGGTGCGGCAGGATCCGAAGCCCCGGACGGCGTGCCCGCCGGCCCGTCCTCCGGGTCGGATGTCGTGAGCGGGTCTGCGTCCGTTCCGGGCGTACGCAGCGCGCCAGGAGCGACCAGCGTGCTCGTCGACGTCGCGGCGCCGAAGCCTCGATCGAGGGACTCCCCGCGCGACGCGGCATCCGTCGCTCTCACGTCGGAGGCGTCATCGGCCGGTCCGGCTCCTGCCGCGCGAGACGACGGCACAGCGGCTCGAGCGGCCGCGCGGGCGGCCTGGTCCTGGATCTGCAGCTCCTGCAGTCGCGCGAGGGCGACGGGATCGTCGTGGATGTCGGCATCCGGACCGTAGGCGCGCTCGCGTAGTGCGCGGAGCTCGTCCTGCGAAGAGTCGGTCGGCGTTGACATCGATGCCATCCTGCCCCACCCGGGGCGGACCCCGCGCTGATCCCGGTGATCCTGGCGCTCCCGCCGCGCGCACACGGGCAGATGGCGGCGGGCGATCCCCACGATCGCCCGCCGCTGCGGCGGTCCTCGTCCCCACGTCGGCCCGCCGAATGCGCAGATGCGCTCCCACAGCGCCTATCCGCGCTTACTGCACTCTGCAGTATAGGGTCGATCTGTCGCGAGCGGGATACCCTTTTACGTCCCGAGCCGATCCGATCCTGTGCCGGATCCGCAGCGACGCAGGGGAGAAGGAGAGGATGCCGGTGCCCGAGCGCGAGCTCTCGACGACGGCGTACCTGACCCTCGGTCTCCTCGCCGCGCGCGACTGGTCGGCGTACCAGCTGGCCGAGCAGCTCGGCCGCGGCGTCGCCGAGCTGTGGCCGTCGGCCGACCGCGGCCGGTACGCGGTACTCAATCGCCTCCGCGATGCCGGCTTCGTCGACACCCGCCAGGAGCACACCGGCAAGCGCGCGCGCACGATCTACTCGATCACCCCAGAGGGGCGCGAGGCCCTCGCCCGGTGGCTGACGACGCCGGTGCGTCCGCCGTCGTTCGAGTTCGAGGGCATGGTGCGCGTGCTGCTCTCGGATCAGGGCTCGCTCGACGACCTCCGCTCGACCCTCGCGCAGACGCGAGAGCGGGCCCTCGCCCAACGCGACCTGTTCGCCCGCTACGCGGCGTTCATCAGCGCGACCGGCGGCACGTTCCCCGAGCGCAAGCACCTGTTCGCACTGGCCAACACGTTCATGATCGGCCATTACGACCACATCCTCGCGTGGGCCGACTGGGCCGAGCAGCAGATCGCGGACTGGCCCGACACGGTGACGCCGGCGGCGCACGGCGATCAGGTGAGCGACATGCTCGCCCCGGGCCGCGAGGCCTGGGAGTCCGGTCACGCCGACGGCGCGTGACCGGCCGGGGCTACGGACGCTGCGCAGAGACGAGCACCCGGTCGCGATCGAGGACGAACTCCAGCGCCGTGCCCTCGCCGAACTCCTCGAGCAGCGGCCGCGGCGCCTGCGCGGTGACGAGGATCGTCGCCGAGGCGGGGACCGAGCCCGCGGTGCACGAGCCGGCCGAGAGGCCGAAGTTCACCGAGGTCGAGTCGTACACCCACAAGCAGGTGCTGCTGGTCCTGTTGCCGAAGTCGCGTGCGGACGCGATCGCGGTGAGACCGCGGTACTCCTCGAACGTCACGCCGTCCGGCGGGCGCGGCCCCCACATCTGCTCCGGCCACTGCCCGTCGGCGTCCACGCCGAGCACGGCGACACGCTCCCGACCCGGCGACTGCTGCGCCGAGACCAGTGCCGCGCCGAGGAGCATGGCGAGCAGCAGCGACGCGCCCCAGAGGAGGGCCCGGTGCCGCTCCCACCACGGGCGCCGGATGCGGGATGCCGCGACAGCCGGATCTCCGGCGGGAGCCGCCCGGTCGTCGCGGGCCTGCGCGCCCGGCGCCGCCGCGTCGAGGGCGTGGCCTTCGAGCTCGCGCAGCCGCTGGAGGGCGTCCGGGTCGTCGTGGATGTCGGCGTCGGGTCCGTAGGCTCGCGCCCGCAGCCTTCTGAGCTCCTCGGCCACGTCGTCGGACATCTGCGACAGCATGTCCGACCGAGGCGTCGCGTTCGAGAACGCGCACGTGGCCGGACCGTGAACATCCCGTGACGCGCCGCCGCGGGGCGGGAATCCCGCGAGCGGTGGCGCCGCGCGGGTGCCCGTGGGTCAGTGGGCGGTGCGCACCCCGACGAGGTCGTGGACGAGCACGGCCGCCGCGCGCGCGCCCTGCCCCGCGGCGACGATGAGCTGCTGCGGACCGGGGGACGCGGCATCCCCCGCCGCATACAGACCCGCGACGGACGTGCGCCCGGAGCGGTCGGTGACCAGGTTGCCGAACCCGTCGCGCTCGAGGTCGATGCCGGCGACGAAGTCCAGCGCGGGGTGCCATTGCGGGCGCACGAACCCGCCGTCGATCTCGACGCGGTCGCCGCCCTGCAGGCGCACCGCCGACACGGCGCCCTTGTCGCCCTCGAGGTCGTCGATGACGCGACGCTCGACGATGATCCCGGATGCCGCGAGCTCGGCCTCCTCGACCGTGTCGACGGCGTCCGACCCGTTGGTGAAGACGGTGAGCCGGTCGGTCCAGCGGGCGATCAGCCGCGCCCGGGCGGCCAGATCGGGCGTCTCGCCGATGAGCGCGAGCGGGCGGTCCTGCAGCTCCCACGCGTCGCACGCGGCGCAGCTGAACACGGTCATCCCGTAGAACGCGCGGAGGCTCGGGATGTCGGGCAGTGTCTCGCGGAGGCCGGTGGCCACGAGCACCGAGCGGGCCGAGACGGCGGGAGGGATGCCCGAGCCGCGCCCGTTCAGCGCGGCGATGAAGCGGCGTCCGTCGCCGCAGTCCTTCTCCAGCAGTGCCGTCACGACCGTGCGGTCGTACACCCGCACGTCGGGGTAGGCGGCGAGCTCCGCCCGCGCGAGCTTGCGCAGCTCGAGCGGGGGGATGCCGTCGCGCGTGAGGAAGCCGTGCGAGCGCAGCGTCGCCGCGTTGCGGGGCCTACCGGCGTCGATGACCGCCACGGAGGCGCGGGCACGACCGAGGTTGAGCGCGGCGGAGAGCCCGGCCGGGCCCCCGCCCACGATGACGACGTCGACCTCGGCCGGCGGGGCGTCGCTAGCGGGTGCGGTGTCAGTCATGACCGTCTCCTTGGGGAGGGAGGGCGGCGATGATCGGATGGTCCTTCGCGATCACGCCGGTCTTCGCGGCGCCGCCCGGCGAGCCGATGTCGTCGAAGAACTCCACGTTCGCGGTGTAGTAGTCCTGCCACTGGTCGGGCAGGTCGTCCTCGTAGTAGATGGCCTCGACCGGGCAGACCGGCTCGCAGGCCCCGCAGTCGACGCACTCGTCGGGGTGGATGTACAGCGACCGCTCGCCCTCGTAGATGCAGTCGACCGGGCACTCGTCGATGCAGGCGCGGTCCTTCACATCGACGCACGGCAGTGCGATCACGTACGTCACCGGACGAGCGCTCCCCGCGAGATGCCGACCTGCTCGTCGCGCGGAACGACCTTCACGCGCTCCCGCGTGTGGAGGTGGTTCGCCCCGAGCTCCCGCTCGTGCGCATCCAGAGCCAGCCAGCCCTCCCACGTCGTGTACGCGACCTCGCGCTCGTCGAGCAGGTTCAGCACGTCGCCGGCCACCGCGGGGGCCGAGAGCCGCCCCGCCTCGATGTCGGCGACGAGGTGCGCGATGGTCTCCATGGCGTCGGACTTGGTGTGGCCGATGAGCCCGACCGGTCCGCGCTTGATCCAGCCGGTCGCGTAGAGGCCCGGGACCACCGGAGCGTCGGCGTCGCCGGTGGTCGCGGCATCCGTCACCCGTCCCTCGACATTCGAGACGACGCCGGCCTTCTCGTCGAACGGCGCGTCGATCACCGGGGTGCCGTAGTAGCCGACGGCGCGGTACACCTGCTGCACCGGGTACTCGCGGAACTCGCCCGTGCCGCGCACGCGCCCGTCCCCTGTCGGCTCGGTGCGCTCGAAGCGCAGGCCCTCGACCTTGCCGTCGCCGAGCACCTCGACGGGCGAGTGGTAGAAGTGCAGGTGCAGGCGGCGGCTGGCCCCCGTGGACTCGCGCGTGCGCCAGCTCTCGAGGATGCGGAGCATGACCTTCAGCTGGTTGTTGGCCGGCGTGAGGCCTTCGAGGTAGGCGAAGTCCTCGTCGTGCACGACGATGTCGACGTCCGGCACCTCGCCGAGCTCGCGCAGCTCGATCGGCGTGAACTTGATGTCGGCGGGACCGCGGCGGCCGAACACGTGCACGTCGGTGACGGCGGATGCCTCCAGGCCCGCGAGCACGTTGTCGGCGATCTCGGTCGAGCGGAGGTCCACGGCGTGCTTGGCGAGGATGCGGGCGACGTCGAGCGCGACGTTGCCGTTGCCGATGACGGCGACCTCGCGCTGGTCGAGCGTCCACTCGGTGGGCACGTCGGGGTGGCCGTCGAACCAGGCGACGAAGTCCGCCGCGCCGAACGATCCGGGCAGGTCGATGCCGGGGATGTCGAGGGCGGCGTCGCGGATGGCCCCGGTGGCGAGGATCACCGCGTCGTACCGCTCGTGCAGCTCCTCCAGCGCGATGTCGCGGCCGACCTCGACGTTGCCGATGAACCGGGTGGTTCCGGCGTCGAGCATCTCGTGCAGCGAGTTGACGATGCCCTTGATGCGCGGGTGGTCGGGTGCGACGCCGTAGCGGATGAGGCCGTAGGGCGCGGGAAGCGACTCGAACAGATCGATCGCGACCGAGCCGCCGGCGTCGTTCACGGCGTTGGTGAGGATGTTGCCCGCGTAGATGCCGGCGGGACCGGCGCCGACGATCGCGACGCGGAGGTTCTGGAGGCTCGAAGAGGTCACTGCGTGGGGGCCTTTCGGGAGGTGCCGGGGACGGCGAGGGGGTCGAAGTGGGTGAGTTCGAGGGTGGCGAGTTCCGCGGGGGCGTACGGGCTGAGCCGCACGACGTCGCCCACGACCACGACGGCGGGGGAGCGGATGCCTCGCTCCGCGGCCTGGTGGGCGATCGTGGCGAGGGTGCCGACGGTGACGCGCTGGCGAGGCCCGTAGCCGTCCTCGACGACCGCCACCGGGCAGTCCGCGCCGCGCTCGCCGCGGGCGAGGATGATCGCGGAGTTCGCCAGGGTGCCGATCCCCATGAGCAGCACGACGGTGTGGTCGCGGCCGCCGCCGAGGGACTCGATCTGGTCGTGCGCGGTGGCGACCGTGAACGCGGTGGCCACGCCGCGGTGGGTGAGCGGTATGCCGGCGATCGCGGGCACCGAGATCGCGCTGGTGATCCCCGGCACGACCTGGACGGGGACGCCCGCCTCCTGGCAGGCGAAGAGCTCCTCGCCGCCGCGCCCGAAGACGTACGGGTCTCCGCCCTTGAGGCGGACGACCGTCTTGCCGTCGAGGGCGAGCTGCACCAGGAGGGCGTTGATGGCGTCCTGCGGCACGGCGTGGTGGCCCGGCGTCTTGCCGACGTCGACGACCTCCGCCCGCAGCTCGACGCCGTCGGCGGCGAGCCCCTCGAGCACGGCGCGCGCGCCGAGCCGGTCCGCGACGATCACGTCCGCCGCTTCCAGGGCGCGCAGGCCCTTGACGGTGAGCAGCCCGGCGTCGCCCGGCCCGGCCCCGACCAGCCAGACCGTCCCGGTCGTGGTGGCGTCGGCCGTGGCATCCGTAGCCCCCGTGGCATCCGTGGCATCCGTCGCATCCGCGGCATCTGTCGCATCCGTCGCTCCGGAATTCGGAGATTCGGCGTGTTTCCGGACCTCCCCGGCCGGATGCTCCGGAAAACGTGCGGATGTCCGATTTCCGGATCCGGGGAAGGAGGGGTCGAGGGACTCGAGTGACTCGAGGGGCTCGGGGCGGCCGGTCATCGGGCACCTCCCGTGATGAGCAGGCCACGGCGCTTCAGCATGCGGCGCTCCAGCGGCCCGAAGAAGACGAGCTCGATGAGGATGCCGATGGCCAGGATGAGGATGATGGTGGCGAGGACCCCGGCCATGTCGGCGAGCTCCCGCGACTGGTCGAGCATCGAGCCCAGGCCGAAGCCGATGGAGCCGCCCGTCGCGATGATCTCGGCCGCCATCAGCGAGCGCCACGAGAACGCCCATCCCTGCTTGAGTCCGGCGAGGTAGCCGGGCAGCGCGGCGGGCAGGATGACGGCGGTGGCCAGCTGCCAGCGCGAGGCGCCGAGCACCGTGCCGACGCGCCGCAGCTGCGGGGGCACCTGGTCGATGCCGGCAATGAGGCCGTTCACGATCGACGGGATGGCGCCCATGAGGATGACGAAGTAGACGGTCGCGTCGGACAGGCCGAACCAGATGATCGCAGCGGGCACCCAGGCCACCGACGGCAGCACCTGCAGGCCCGAGATGATCGGTCCGACCGCGCGGCGGATCGGGCGCACCTCGGCGAGAAGCAGCCCGATGGGTGTGCCGACGACGATCGCGATGAGGAAGCCGGCGACCCCGCGCTCGAGGCTGGTCGCGACGGCCTCCTGCAGGCGACCGGTCTCCCACGCCAGGCCCAGCGCGTTCCACACGTCCACGGGACTCGGAACCTTATCGGGCCGCGGGTCGGCGATGACGACGTACAGCTGCCAGGCGACGATCAGCAGCACGAGGAAGACGATCGGCGGCACGACGCTCTGGGCGACGCGGCGCCAGCGCCCGGTGCCCGAGGCCGCGTCGGTCTGCAGCCGGTCCAGGCCCGCCTCGAGCGAGCGCAGATCGTCGGAGGTGACGGATGCCGCGGCATCCGTCTTCGGAACGGTCAGGCTGTCATGCGGCATTGCGGCGGATCTCCTTCCGCAGCTGGTCGGTGATCTCCACCGAGAGTGCGGCCACCTCGGGCGACTCGATGCGGCGCCCGGTGGTCTTCGCGATCTGCCACTGCTGCACGATGCGGCCGGGACGGCTGCCCATCAGCACGACGCGCTGGCCGAGGCGGGCAGCCTCCCGCACGTTGTGCGTGACGAACACGATGGTGCGACCGGTGGCGCGCCACACGCGCTCGAGCTCCTCGTGGAGGAGGTCGCGGGTGATGGCGTCGAGTGCCGCGAACGGCTCGTCCATCAGCAGCACGGGCCGGTCCTGCGCGAGGGCGCGTGCGAGCGCGACGCGCTGGCGCATGCCGCCGGAGAGCTCGTGCGGGCGCTTGTCGGCGGCATCCGCGAGGTTCACGGTGTCCAGGAGCGCGAGCGCCTTCTCGCGACGCTCGCCGCGCGGCACGCCTCGCAGGCGGAGCGCCAGTTCGACGTTCTTGCGGGCGGTCAGCCACGGCATGAGAGCCGACTCCTGGAACATGACGGCCGAGCCCTCGTCAGGGGTCTCGATGCGGCCGGTGCTCGGGCGATCGAGCCCGGCGATGAGGTTCAGGAGCGTGGACTTGCCGCACCCGGACGCCCCCAGCAGGCACACGAACTCCCCGGGGGCGATGTCGAGCGACACGTCGTCGAGCACGACCGGGGCGGAGCCGAACCGCTTGGACACCGCGTCGATCCGCACGGCGGGCGGGACGGCCGGAGCGGGCACGGGGACCGGCGCGACGCTGTCGAAGCTCGGCGTGAAAGGCGTGCCCGCGGAGGCGGGCGCGCCCGTCTCCGGAGCGGCCGGCACGCGGGCCTTCGAGCCCTGCGCGGCGCCAGAGGCGGAAGCGGGTGCGGTGCTCATGTCAGTCCTCGCCGAGTCCTGCGGCCGAGACGGGCTCGCCGCCGGCCGCCGTCAGCTGGTCGTTGAGCAGGGTCAGGTCGAACAGGCCCTCGATCGAACCCGCCTTCTGCGTGCCTGCCTCGATGCCGTTCTCGACGAGCGTCTCGAAGGCGTCGGCGTGCGGGTCGACCGAGAACGTCACGTGCTCGAGAGCGCGCTCGATCACCGCATCCGCCAGCGGCTTGCCGGTCTCGTCCTCGATGGCGCCGTTGATGACCGCCGGCGCGTCGCCGGGGTTGTCGGCGATCCACTGCACGGCGGCCGCGTGGCCGGTCAGGAGGTCTGCCACCACGTCGGGATGCTGATCGAGGAAGTCCTTGCGCACCAGCAGCACGGTGGTCGGGAACTCGCCGTCCTGCCACAGGTCGGCCTCGTCCTGCAGCACGTGCGCGCCGGCGTCGATCACCAGGCGCGACACCCAGGGCTCCGGCACCCAGGCGCCGTCGACCTGACCGTCCTGGAACAGCGTCAGTGTCTGGGCGTTGTCGGTCGGCGTGATCTGCACGTCGCCGCCGCCGGAGGTGTCGGTCTCGAACCCCTCGTCGGCCAGCCAGACCCGCGCCGAGACGTCCTGCGTGTTGCCGAGCTGCGGCGTCGCGATCGTCGTGCCGTCGAGGTCGGCCGGCTCGTCGATGCCGTCGCGGACCACGAGGGCTGCGCCACCGGTCGCCGCGCCGGCGACGATGCGGGCGGACTCGCCGCCGGACTGGATGAACGTGTTGATCGACGGGTTGGGGCCGATGTAGGTGGCGTCGATGGCGCCTGCCGACAGCGCCTCGATGGCGGCAGGCCCCGCGTTGAAGACCTGCGTGGTCACCTCGACGTCGCCGAGCGCGTCGGCGAACAGCCCCTCCTCGAGCCCGACGAGCGCGGGGGCATGCGTGACGTTCGCGAAGTACCCGAGGCGCAGCTCCGTCACCGGGGCGCCGCCGTCGCCGGCCTCTGCCGCGGCGGAGGCGCAGCCCGACATCATCGCCGCCACGAGTCCCAGGGTTGTGATCGTCGTCATGGTGCGGATTGTGTTCACGGTGTCGCCTCCTTCGGTTCGGTGGTTCGGGTCAGGGGTGGGTGGTGCGGGTGCGCGCGGATGCCGGACTCGGTCAGTCGCGCACGATGCCGGCGGCGAGGGTCGCGCCGTCGGACGGATGGATGACGAGGAACGAGCCCCCGGGGCGGCTGTCGCGGTACGGCTCGAGCGGCAGGTCGGCCGCCAGCCGCAGCCGCACGCGGCCGATGTCGTTGGTCTCGAGCGTCTGCGCCGGCTCGTGCACCAGCGCGTCGAGGTCGTAGCGGGACTCGATCTGCGCGACGATCGCCTGCACGGTCGCGGTGCCGTGCTTGATGAGCACGCGGATGCCGGGGACCAGCGCCCGCGCGTCGAGCTGGAAGAGCTCCGCGTCGAACTCGCGACGAGCCTGGGGCAGTGAGCCGGCGGTGACGACGAGGGCGCCGCGCGCGGTGTCGATGTCGTCCTCGAACTCGAGCGAGACGGACTGCGGGGCCGTCGCCTCGTCGACCTCGACGCCGGCCGAGCGGATGCCGGTGACGGTGGTGGCGCTGCCCGCCGGGAAGACCTCCACGCGATCGCCGACGCGCACGACGCCGCTCGAGATCCGACCCGCGACGGCACGGTAGTCGCGCAGGCGCTCCGCCTCGTCGGGAGCGATGCCGGGGGCGAGCCCGCCCTGCGGGCGCAGCACGAGCTGGACGGGCAGCCGCAGCGGCTCGAGGTCGCGCTCGACGTCGGCGGTCGGAAGCGTCTCGAGCAGCCCGAGGAGAGCCGGCCCCTCGTACCAGGGCGTGCGCTCGGACCGCTCGACGATGTTGTCGCCTTCGAGCGCCGACACCGGGATGACGTGCAGATCCTCGATGCCGAGCTCGGTCGCCACCGCCTCGGCCTGAGCGGACACGTCGGCGAAGATCTCCGGCGAGAAGGCCACGAGGTCGATCTTGTTGACCGCGACGATCACGTGCGGCACGCGCAGGAGGGCGACGACGGCGAGGTGGCGCTTGGTCTGCTCGACGACGCCCTTGCGCGCATCGACGAGCACCACGACCGCGTCGGCGGTCGTCGCGCCGGTCACCATGTTGCGCGTGTACTGCACGTGGCCCGGGCAGTCGGCGAGGATGAACGACCGCGCGCCGGTCGAGAAGTAGCGGTAGGCGACGTCGATCGTGATGCCCTGCTCGCGCTCGGCGCGCAGGCCGTCGGTGAGGAGCGCGAAGTCGAAGTCGCCGTGCGCGAAGCCGCGGTCCGCCGACGTGCGGGCGACCTGCTCGAGCTGGTCGGCGAGGATCGCCTTCGAGTCGTGCAGCAGCCGGCCGACGAGCGTCGACTTGCCGTCGTCGACCGAGCCGGCCGTCGCGAACCGGAACAGCGTGGGCGTGCCGGTCCCCGCGGCGTCGAGAGCCGGGGCGTGAGGCGTGTCGAGATCCAGCATCAGAAGTACCCGTCCTTCTTGCGGTCCTCCATGGCCGCCTCGCTGAGGCGGTCGTCGGCGCGCGTGGCGCCGCGTTCGGTGAGGGTGGAGACGGCGACCTCGGCGACGATGGCGGCGAGGTCCGCGGCATCCGATTCCACCGCTCCGGTGCAGCTCATGTCGCCGACCGTGCGGTAGCGCACCGTGCGGCGCTCGACGGTCTCGTCCTCGCGGGGCGGCGAGAACGGGCCGACGGGGCGCCACATGCCGTCGCGGGCGTACACGTCGCGCTCGTGCGCGAAGTACAGCGGCGGCAGCGCGATCCTCTCGCGCTCGATGTAGCGCCAGACGTCGAGCTCGGTCCAGTTCGAGATCGGGAAGGCGCGCACATGCTGACCGGGCGTGTGCCGGCCGTTGTACAGGCTCCACAGCTCCGGGCGCTGGTTGCGCGGATCCCACTGGCCGAACTCGTCGCGCAGCGAGATGATGCGCTCCTTGGCGCGGGCCTTGTCCTCGTCGCGGCGCGCCCCGCCGAAGACGGCGTCGTGGCGCCCGGCGGCGATCGCGTCGAGCAGCGGCAGCGTCTGCAGGGGGTTGCGGGTGCCGTCGGCGCGCTCCTGGAGGCGTCCGTCGTCGATGTAGTCCTGCACGCTCGCGACCTCGAGACGGATGCCGAGACGCTCGACGGTCTCGTCGCGGAAGGCGATGACCTCGGGGAAGTTGTGGCCGGTGTCGACGTGCAGCACCGGGAACGGCACGCGGCCGGGCGCGAACGCCTTGGTCGCCAGGTGCAGCACGACGACGGAGTCCTTGCCGCCGGAGAACAGCAGCACCGGGCGCTCGAACTCGGCGACGACCTCGCGGATGACGTGGATCGCCTCGGCCTCGAGCAGGTCGAGCGTGGACAGCGCGGCGGACGCTTCCGCCGCCGATCGAGCGGGCGAGGTGGGAGCCGTATCGAGATCAGTCATTCGTGGAGCCCGCATTCGGTCTTGGCGGAGCCGGCCCAGCGGCCGGACCGGGGGTCTTCGCCGGGGGCGACCGGCTTCGTGCACGGCTCGCAGCCGATCGAGGGGTAGCCGAACCCGACGAGCAGGTTCACCGGCGCCTTGTGCGCCGCGGCGTACGAGAGCACGTCGTCGAAGCTCCAGGCCGCGACCGGGTTCACCTTCACGAGCCCGTTGCGCTCGTCCCACGTCACGAGGGGGGTGTTGGTGCGGGTGGGGGCCTCGTCGCGGCGGACGCCCGTGAACCACACCTCGTACCCGCCGAGCGCCTGCTGGAGGGGTGCGACCTTGCGCCGCGCGCAGCACAGGCCCGGGTCCCGCTCGAAGAGCTTCGCGCCGAACTCGGCGTCCTGCTCGGCGACGGTCTGGTCGGGCGTGATGTCCACGATCCGCACGTCGAGCACGCGCTGCACCTCGTCGCGCGTCGCGTAGGTCTCGGTGAAGTGATACCCGGTGTCGAGGAACAGCACGTCCACGCCCGGGAGCTGCTCCGCCACGAGGTGCGGCAGGGCGGCGTCGGCCATCGAGCAGGCGACGGCGGCGGCATCCGTCCCGAAATTCCGCGCGACCCACGCGACGACCTCCGCAGCGGATGCCTCGTGGTCGGTCAGGCTGCCGAGCTCGAGGTTGCCCTGCTCGGCGAGGGCCTCGAGCTCTTCGCGCGTGCGCTTGACGGCGATGCGGGGTGCGAGGGAGACGGTCACTGCAGGGCCTCCTCCTCGGCGCGGTGCGCCCACTGGGCGAACGTCTCGCCGGCCTCGCGGTCGGCGAGGAAGCGGGTCACGACGCGCTCGACGTAGTCGGCGATGCCGTCGGCGGCCACCTTCAGGCCGCGGACGGTGCGGCCGAGGCCGGGCTCGTCGCGGTCCTGCGAGGCCAGGCCGCCGCCGAGGTGCACCTGGTACCCGGGAACCTGCTCGCCGTCGATCGTGACGAGCTGGCCCTTCAGGCCGATGTCGGCGGTCTGGATGCGCGCGCAGGAGTTGGGGCAGCCGTTGACGTGGAGCGAGATCGGATGCGGCAGCTCGAACCGGTCGAGACGCTTCTCGAGGTCGAGCACGGCGGCGGTCGCGTTGACCTTCGTCTCGACGATCGCAAGCTTGCAGAACTCGATGCCGGTGCACGCGATCGTGCCGCGGCGGATGAGGCTGGGACGCGCCTGCAGCCCGATGGCGTCGAGCTCGCCGACGAGCGGCTCGACGTTCTCGGCGGGCACGTCGAGGATCACGAGCTTCTGGTGCGGCGTGGTGCGCAGGCGCGTCGAGCCGTGCGCCTCGATGACGTCGGCGAGCTTCGCGAGGGCCGGACCCGAGACCCGCCCGACGATGGGGGTGACGCCAATGTAGAAGCGGCCGTCCTTCTGCTCGTGCACGCCGACGTGGTCGCCGATCGTCTGCGGCCGCGCAGGGGCGGGGCCGTCGGGAAGCTCGTAGCCGAGGTACTCGTCCTGCAGCACCTGGCGGAACTTCTCGGTGCCCCACTCGGCGAGCAGGAACTTCAGACGCGCCTTGTTGCGCAGGCGCCGGTAGCCGTAGTCGCGGAAGATCTGGGTGACGCCGTGCCAGGCATCCGCCACCTGGTCCGGCCGCACGAACGTGCCGAGGCGCTCGCCCAGGCGCGGGGTCGTCGAGAGCGCGCCGCCGACCCACAGGTCGTAGCCGATGCCCAGCTCGGGGTGCTCGACCGCGACGAAAGCCACGTCGTTGATCTCATGCACGACGTCCTGGCTCGGGTGGCCGGTGATGGCCGACTTGAACTTGCGCGGCAGGTTGGCCAGCGTCTGGTCGCCGAGGAAGCGCGCGGTGATCTCGTGGATCTGCGGCGTCGGGTCGATGAGCTCGTCGGCGGCGATGCCGGCCACGGGCGAGCCGAGGATCACGCGGGGGACGTCGCCGCACGCCTCCGTGGTCGACAGGCCCACGGCCTCCAGGCGGCGCCAGATCTCGGGGATGTCCTCGACGCGGATCCAGTGCAGCTGGATGTTCTGACGGTCGGTGATGTCGGCGGTGTCGCGCGCGAACTCGGTGGAGATGCCGGCGATGACGCGCAGCTGCTCGGTGGTGAGCTGGCCGCCGTCGATGCGGACGCGGAGCATGAAGTACTCGTCTTCGAGCTCCTCGGGCGTGAGGGTCGCGGTGCGGCCGCCGTCGATGCCGGGCTTGCGCTGCGTGTAGAGGCCCCACACGCGGAACCGGCCGTGCAGATCGGTCGGGTCGATCGAGGCGAAGCCGCCCTTCGAGTAGACGTTCTCGATGCGCTCGCGCACGCTCAGTCCGTTGTCGACCTGCTTCCACTCCTCGTTGCCGTTGAGGGGGGTCGTGCCGTCGATCTTCCACTGACCGTTGGGCTTCGACGACGCGCGCGGGGGGCGCACGGCTGCGCGCGGGCGCTCCGCCTCTGCACGCGCTTCGGTGTCGCTGATGGTCACGGTGGCCTCCGGGGTCGATCCCGGGTCGTGCCCGGGCAGGACTCTATCGAGCCCATTCCGTGAGGCTAGAAGCGAGCGGCCCGCGGGCCTACCCGAGTGTCAAGGGGCGTTAACCGGCGTAACGGGGCGTCACACAGTTGCGGGTGCCGTGATTCAGTGCGGCAGTCCGGCGGCTTCGGTGTAGCGGTCGATCACCAGGTCGACGAGGGCCGACGGCGGCTCGTCGTCGCCGAGCAGCGGAGGCGCCACCCGGGCGGAGCCTGCCAGCCGGACCGCGAGATCGTGGAAGTATCCGGGCGCGATGAGGTAGTCGGCGACGACGACCGCGCCCGGCCCGTCGACCGCGGCGCGCGCGGCCACCGCGGTCTGCGCGGCCGCGACGGCGGCGTCGAGCCGGGGGTCGGCGGCGGCGAGGAAGCCGGTGGTCACCTCGCGTCCGAGCCGCTCCCCGAGCATGCGGGCGGTGACGCGGCAGTCCTCGTTCGCGCGGTCGTCGCTGGAGCCGGCGACGGCGAGCACCAGCTGGTCGGCCGGGCCGGGAGCCAGCGGCTCGAGACGCGCGAGGAGCGCGTCGACCAGTCGTGCGTCGGGCCCGAGCGCGGGGGCGATCACGACGCCTTCCCGCCCGGCGGTCTGCTGCTTCAGGTCGACGCGCACGTGGTACCCCGCCGACAGCAGCAGCGGCACGATCACGACGGGGGTGCCCGCGGGGATCCCGTCGAGGGATGCCGCGACATCCGGCTGCTGCACGTCCACATGGCCGAGCCGCACCGTGACGTCGGGCAGCCGCCGGGCGACCGCCGCCACGAGCGACTCGACAGCCGCCTGCCCGGCGGGCGACGACGTGCCGTGCGAGATGGCGAGCAGTGCGGGCGTGGGTGTCACGCGCCCCATTGTGCCCTCCCCGCGTGACGCGCGTGTGACGGGCGTCGGCGGTGCCCGGCGCTCGGCGTCGCGTGCCCGGCGCTCGGCGTGCGGTGCCCGGCGCTCGGCGTGCGGTGCTTCGGGGTGGACGGGCGTGGAACTTGAGGTGAAACACCACGAACGCGTCGAGACACCACGCGCTGGCATGGTGTCTCGACGCGATTGCGGTGTTTCGGGGGTCAGTGGGTGGTGGAACGGATGCCGCGCCTCACGCGGCGCCGGCCGCCCGGCCCCGCGCGAACCCGGCGTCGAAGCCGCGCTCGTACGCGCGCTGCGCGCGACCGCCGCTGTGGCGATGACCGCCGTGACCGCCGTGGCCGCCGTGACCGCCGTGGCCGTGGCCGCCGTGTCCCGCGTGACCCTGACGGGCGTGCCAGTGGTGGCCGTGGCATCCGTCGTCGAACGTGGCGTGGGGCTCGCCGCGCATCGGCTCGTCGAAGCGCTCGGCGGGGTGGCCGGGATGCCCGGGCGCGAACCCGCGGTGGAGGTTGGGACCGTAGCCGTCGTGGATGTCGGGCTCGAAGGGGCGGGGACGCCCGCCGAGACCGGGGCCGAATCCGCCCCCGAAGCCAGGGCCGCCGAAACGCCCGAAGCCGGGCCGCCCGAACCCCGGGCGGCCGAAGCCGCGCTCGCGGTGCGCCGCGCCCTCGTCCCAGCCCAGCTCGCGGGCGATCGCCTCGAGCGAGGCCGTCATCGCCGCGTACGCGTCGTCGCCCACCGCGCCGGTGACGCGGGAGCGGATGCCGTCGACGATCGCGCCGACGCGCTCCCGCTCCGCCCGGCCGAGGTCGGTCAGGCTCCAGGTGCCGTCGCCGTGCTCCTGCACCCAGCCGCGCTCCTCGAGCCCGCGCAGGCGCTTGCCCCGGCGGATCAGGCGCTCACGCACCTCGGGAGCGTCGATGTCGCCCGACAGCACGTTGAGCGCCATCCAGTCGCGGCGCGAGATGCCCTCGGCATCGAGCGCCGAGGCGAACTCGCGGTCGAGCAGCCCATCGACCACCCGCAGCCAATAGCCGAGGGGGCGACGGTCCGTCGAACCGGGGGAGTCGCTGTGGTCTTCGGGGTCGTTCTGTTCATTCTGGTCGTTCATGAGAAGTCCTTTCAGGGCGGATCGCGGCCGCCGCACGTTACATGTCGAAACGCATGTACATGCAGTGTGACATGCATTTGGGATACATGTCAAGACGCATGTAAATTGAGGGCATGCCGTCCACCCCCGACGACCCGTCCGACGCGATCGCCGCCGCACTGGCGCGACTGCGCGGTCGACGGATGCCACGACCGCCGTGGGCGGAGGGACCGCACGGCGGTCCGCACGCCCACGGGCACGACGCACCGCACGGCGCCCACGGGCACGACGCACCGCACGGCGCGCACGGGCACGACGCACCGCACGGCGCGCGCGGCCACAGGGAAGGCGCAGCTCCCGGCGACGGCCCGAACGGCTTCCCGGGTCGCGGCCCGTGGGGGCGCGGAGGGCCGGGCGGCCACGGCGCACCGCCCTGGCTCGGCCCCGGTCGCATCGGCGGACCGGCGCGCATGCGGATGCTGGAGGCGCTGGCCGCGGCATCCCATCCTCTCTCGGTCGGCGAGATCGGCGACGCCGTCGGCGTGGACCAGCCGCGGGCGTCGCGGCTGGTGCAGCAGGCCGTGCAACTGGATCTGGTGCGGCGCGAGGCCGACCCCGACGACGCACGCCGCACCCGGGTGGCGCTCACGGACACCGGCGCCCGGTTGGTGCGTGGCTTCCGGGGCGAGCGCCGGGAGGCGATGGATGCCGCGCTGGCGGCCTTCACCGACGAGGAGCGCGCCGAGCTCGCGCGCCTGCTGACCAAGCTCGCCGACTCCTGGCCGCGTCCTCAGAGCTGACCGGCCGGGGGACGGCGCACCGTCGCCGCCCCTGCCGATCGCGCCCTCTCATCGCTACCGCGAAGAGGGTGACCGACGACGCCGGAGCATCCGCGGCTCCTCCCACGCCGGGATCGACCCGGCGGCCGCCAGGTCAGAAGCTGGTCACCAGGTCGCCGAGCACGGCTTCGAGCTTGGACGGGTCGGTCGCGTCGTAGTAGTGGGCTCCGGTGGCGCCGGAGATCGACTGCAGCGTCGCCACGTCGGCGTCCGCGCCGTACGCGAGCGTGAAGATCAGCACCGGCGTCTCGTGGTGCATGTCGGCCAGGTTCGCGAGCATCTGGTCGGCGCCGATCGTCGGCGCGTTCGGCGCGTCGTTCTCGCCGTCGCTGAGCAGGACGATCGCATTGATGCGATCGCTCGACCACGACGCGGCCTGCTGCGCCGCGAAGGCGTCCACCGCCTGGTAGAGGGGGGTGTCGCCCATCGACGAGAGGCCGCCGAGCGCGCCGAGGAAGGCATCGCGCGATCCGCCGATGTCGGCGACCGGTGACACCAGGCCGGGCACCATCGCGCCGTCGGGCGCCTGCGCGAAGGCGGCCAGCCCGACGTCGTCGCCGCTGGTGAAGTGTCCGAGCGCCGCGTCGATCGCCTTCCGCGCCTGGGTCAGCTTCGTGTCGGACGGCGAGATCGCCTCGTCCATCGACCCCGACACGTCCAGGAGGAACAGGACGTTCGCGCGCTTGCGCACCTCGGTGAACGACGCCTGCACGGCCGTCACGACGTCGGCGCCGGGGAACGCGAGCGTGCCCCGCTGCGCGACGTCGAGCCGGCCGACCTGCGCGACGCTCTCGTCGAGCATGCGGTTGAGGTCACGGTAGCCCGCGGCGCGGACGGCGGCCTGGCCCTGCGCGGTGTGCGCGAAGCGGATGAAGTCCGCCGCGGCCTCGGACTCCACCGGGTCGATCCACGCGCCCGTGAGGCGCACCGCGGGATTGTCGGCCGAGTAGTAGCCGTCCGCCGGATAGATCGGCACCAGCTGCTCCGCCGGCGGCTCGGCCTGCGTCCGGGTGACGCCATCGCGGCTGGTGATGCCGCGGTTGTAGTCCCACACCGACTTCTCGTCGACGATCACGGCGGACAGGAAGTCGGCGGCGGAACCGGATGCCTCCGCCTGGCGCGCATGCCAGAGGAAGTGCTCGGGCGTGGCCATGTAGTGGCTCGTCGTGAGCTCGTTCTGGTGCACGGCCGCCTGCACCTCTGGGTCCTCGACCTGGGTCGCCGTCAGGTCGTCGAGGGAGCCGGCCGCGGTGCCGTACGAAGCGAACATGGCCGCCTCGCCCGACGTCGCCACCAGTGGGCTCGTCTTGCCCAGCTTGAACTCGCCCCACTCGGGGTGTCCGAGGCCGCTCCACAGATCCGCGTCGCCGGCGGACTCGAACACGGCGGACCACGTCGGAGCCTCGGCATCCCACCCGATCGCCTCGGCCAGGCCCTCGGGCATCGCCAGGACGATGTCGGAGACCGCCACGCTGCTGCCCTCCGCGCGCAGCGAGGTCGCTCCCTCGGCCTGGGCGACGTCGACCCACGTCGACGAGTCGGGCAGCCACACGGCGGGCTTCTGGTCGTCGGCGAGGCTGGGGAAGCCTGCGGCCACCACGGCGGCTGCGACGCCGGACTTGTCCCGACTGGTGGTCACGGTGACGCACGAGCCCGCCACGTTGCGCGGACTGCTGTTGTACGCGGCGGCGAGACTCTCGACCATCTGGGCGTTCTCGAACGATGACAGCACGTTCACCGTCGTGCAGGGCTGGGCGCCGGCCGCGGCGGCCGGCTCGTCCTGCGGGAACTCGATCAGCTCGACGGCGGCGTCCGCGGGTGCGGCGGGCGCCGGCTCGTCCGCGGCGGGACCCGGCTGGGCGAGATTGCTGACGATCGCGTAGGACACGGTGCTGATCGAGCCGACCAGCACGACGATGCCCGCGACCGTCGTCCACATCAGCAGCCGGCGGCGGCGGCGACGGCGCCGGTCGCGGCGGTCGTCGATCGCCGACGGCTTCGTCGACGCGCCGACGGAGGGGGCGGCGGGTGCGGGCGTGGACCTGGCGGGCGCCGGGGTCGTCGACGGACTGGAGGACTGGCCGCGGCGTGGCCCGGGCGCGTCCTCGGTGCCGCGCATGCGATCGCGCATGGGCATCCTCGGAGGTGATGCGGACGTGCGGCCGGGCGGGGGGTCACCGGCCGGATAGTCCGGTCAGGCTAGAGCCTAACCCGAGCCCGCATGGGGGGCGAGGGCGAGAATGCCGGGAGATCACCGCGAAGCGGTGTTGAGCATGCCGATGAGCACCGCCGTCCACCACGCGGCCTGCGAGACGACCGCGCTCCACACGCACCACAGCTGGAGCCGCCTCGGGATCGCGCGGAACCGCGCCCCCTCCGGGAGACGTGCGAGCTCGGCGGTCAGCCGCGTCATCGCGACGCCGTTCATCGCCGCGACGAGCACGGCGACCATCTTGACGGTGGTGAGGGGATCGGACAGATCCGGCTGCAGGAAGGCCCCGGTCGCGAGCAGCCCGCCGATACCGAGCCACGCGAGGCCCGTCACGGTGCGCTCGACCCGCCGGAGGTCGGTGAGGACCGCGCGGCGCAGCATCCAGAGCAATCCGCTCATCTCGAGCAGCACCGCGGCTCCGAGCCCCACGATCACCGCCGCAAGGTGGCCGAAGAGCGCCGGCGTGCGCACCCAGACCGGCGGCGCGACGGTGGTGCCCACCCAGAGGGAGAACAGCAGCGCGATGATGACGCACCAGTACGCCACCGCCCGCCGGTGGCGCGCGGCTCGTCGTCGCTCGGTGAGGGGGATCGTCACGGTGCCTTCCGGGTAGGGCTGCGCTGCGAGTCGCGACGCCCCCCGGGTCGCACCGGTGACCAGGTCACCGCAAGCGAGGGTATCCGATCCTCGCGCCCCCGGTCGTCCCCGACCGGCCCGTCGGACTCATCGCCCGATGTCGCCCGGCCTGAGCTTCACCGGGATGAGCAGCAGCAGGCCCGCCACCAGCACGATGACGATCCCGAGGATCCCGTAGTGGGTCGCGCCGAATCCCGCGATGAACGCCGACCACAGCAGCGGCGAGAGGAAGCTCATCACGCGGCCGGTCGTGGCATAGAGGCCGAACACCTCGCCCTGCATGTCGCGCGGGGTGACGCGGGCCAGCAGCGACCGGCTCGACGCCTGCGCGGGCCCCACGGCGGCCGAGAGGATGATGCCGCCGATCCAGAACACCGGCTTGCCGCCCTCGCGGAGGAAGAAGACGAACAGAGCGCTCACGATGAGGATCGACAGCGCCGTGATGATGACGGCGCGGGCTCCGAACCGGTCGTCCAGGCGGCCGGCGACGATCGTCGAGACGCCGGCGACGAGGTTCAGCGCGATGCCGAATGCGATGACCTCGGTGGCGCCGAAGCCGAACGACACCGCGGCGAGCACCCCGCCGAAGGCGAAGACGCCGGCGAGGCCGTCCCGGTACACCGCGCTGGCGATGAGGAACCAGAACGTGCTGCGGTGCTCGCGGAACAGCGCGATCACGTCCCGCACGAGGACCGCGTAGCTCTCGAAGAACCCCACGCGCCTGCGGTCGGGGCGAGGGGCCGACTCCGGCACGAGGAAGACGAACGGCAGCGCGAACACGACCGTCCACACGGCGGCGCCGACGGCGATGAGCCGGTACGCCAGGCCGTCCGACACGTCCAGGCCGAACCAGCCGACCGTGTTGAGCACGACCACGATCGCGAGGGCGAGGATGCCGCCGATGTAACCGAGACCCCAGCCCAGGCCGCTGACCCGGCCGATCGTCCTGGGCGTGGAGACCTGCACCAGCATCGCGTTGTAGTTGACGCCGGCGATCTCGGACGCCACCGAGCCGAGCGCGACGAGGATCGCGCCGAGCCAGAAGAACATCGTGTCGCTGTAGACGAAGAACAGGGCGAACTGCAGCAGCGCCAGTGCGGCGGTCGCGCCGACGACCCAGCGCTTCTTCGTCCCGGCCGCATCGGCGCGCTGACCGAGCACCGGGGCCAGGAGCAGGATCAGGATGCCGGCGGCGAAGGTCACCCACCCGTACCACTCCGACAGGTCCGCCAGGCCCGAGCAGTACTCGGTCGCCGCATCCGCCGCCCGCGAGCACACCAGCTCGCCGTCGGCGTTCTGACCGGCCACGCCCTCCGGCAGGAAGCTGTCGGACACCAGGTAGAGCGAGACGAAGACGAAGGTCAGGATGACCGAGTTGAACGGCTGCGTCGCCCAGTCCCACAGCGCCCAGGCGAACACCTGGCGCCGCGGCACCGGGGTGTCGTCGAGGCCGTCGGTGCTCAGCGCCGCGGTCGACAGTGCGTGCTCGTCGGCGGGACCGGGTTCGTCGGGTCCGGGGGCGGGGGAGCTCATGTCGGTCACGCTGGACCCCTTCGATGAACGGCTGGTGCGCATTCACCGTAGCGCCCGGGAGGCCGATGATGGTTTGCTTCGTCCATGACCGGGGAATCCGCCGCCGCGCCGCCGTTCAACAGGCGCCTCGCCCTCCTGCTCGCGATGGCGATGTTCGTGCTGGTGGTGGACACGTCGATCATGAACGTCTCCATCTCCGCCGTCGTGGCCGAACTCGACACGACGGCGAGCGGCGTCCAGGGCGCCATCGCACTCGAGGCGCTCGTGTCGGCCGCCTTCATCCTCATCGGCGGGAAGACCGGCGACCTCATCGGCCGCAAGCTCGCCTACATCCTGGGCCTCCTCGGGTACGCCGTGGGCGCCGTGGCGATGACCTTCGCCCAGAGTCTCACCGCCGTCATCATCTTCTGGGCGGTGATCGGCGGGATCGGGGCATCCCTCCTCCTGCCCTCCATGCAGTCGCTCATCCACGGCAACTTCGCCGGCGGTCACCAGAAGCGGGTCTACGCGCTCGTCGGGGCGTCGGCGGCGATCGCGGCGGCGGTCGGCCCGCTGCTCGGCGGATTCATCACGACCTTCTGGTCCTACCGGGTCGCGTTCGCGCTCGAGGCCGTCATCATCGGCGTCGTCCTGCTCGGCATCGGGCTCGTCAAGGACGTGAAGTACACCGGCGACCGGTCCATCGACCTCGTCGGCGCCGGGCTGTCGGTCGTCGGCATGGGCGGCGTCGTGCTCGGCATCCTGGTGTGGCAGGAGGGCGGCGGCTACGTCGGCCTGCTCATCGGGCTCGGCGTGGTGGCGCTCGGGGGACTGGCGTGGTGGCTGAACGCGCGCAAGAAGAAGGGCAAGCCGGTGCTGCTCGATCCGGCGCTGTTCTCGTCGAAGCCGTTCCGCACCGGGGTGAGCGGTCAGCTGCTGCAGCAGATCGCCCTCGGCGGCACGATGATCGTGCTGCCGCTCTATCTGCAGATGGTGCTCGAGTACGACGCGCTGCAGGCGGGCCTGTCGATCGCGCCGCTGTCGCTCAGCATGTTCGTCGTCGCGATATGGGTCGGCCGCCGCGGCAAGGGGCGGCCGGCCAACCTCATCCTCCTCGGGTTCTCGCTGGCCCTGGTCGGGCTCGTCGCGATCGTGCCGCTCGTCCCGATCGCCGACTCGGGGTGGTACCTCGCCGTTCCGCTCGTCATCGCCGGTTCGGGGCTCGGCCTGCTGGTCTCGCAGCTCAACAACTACACGCTCTCGCCGGTCTCGGACGAGCGGGTGAGCGAGGCGGCCGGCGTCAACTCGGCCGCGGGGTCGTTCGGGCTCTCGTTCGGCCTCGCGTTCGCCGGCGCGATCATGCTCGCCACGCTCGCGTCGACCTTCACGTCGATGGCGTACTCCAGCACCGTGCTCGACGCGCAGCAGCAGGAGCAGGTGGCCACCGTGCTGGAGGAGGACGCGCAGCTCATGTCCAACTCCGGCCTGGAAGAGCTCCTGGCCGACGAGCCGCCGGAGGCCGCCGACGAGGTGATCCGCATCAACACGGAGGCTCGCCACATCGCGCTCCAGGTCGCGCTCCTCATCCCGATCCTCGCGACCGTGCTGGGCGTGCTCAACGCGCTCCGCATGCGACGCCTGCCGGACCCGAAGCCGACGGGCGCCGAGACGCTCCTGGCCTGACGCGGTCCTGCGCCCGGCCTCCGCCGTGCGGGATCGTTCCCCGCGACCCCGGCCGCAGTGGAATCATGAGGGCATGTCCGTGCATGTGGAACGTGCAGAGCTGCCCGGGATCGGCGTGCGGCACGACCTCGAGACGAACGCCGGTCGCCGGCTTTCGGTCGTCACCTTCCGCGACGGCGGGCGCGAGCTCGCCATCGCCGACGAGCGAGATCCCGACCGTACTGCGCAGCGCGTCGCGATGACCGACGAGGAGGCCACCGCCCTGTCGGAAGTCCTCGGCGGTTCGGTGATCCTCACCCAGCTCGCGGGGCTGAGGGAGCAGATCGACGGGCTCTCGACGGCCAACATCACGCTGCGGGCCGACAGCCCCTTCGCCGGCCGCCGGCTCGGCGACACCCGGGCGCGCACCGTGACCCGGTGCTCGATCGTGGCGATCGTCCGGGGCGGCGGCGTGCTTCCGGCGCCCGGTCCGGCCGACCTCCTGCTGGTGGGCGACACGGTCGTCGCCGTCGGCACGCCCGACGGCCTCGAGCATCTCGCGCGCATCATCGACGGGGTGTGACATGGACGACGGAGCGCTCGTTCTCATCGAGATCGGCGCGCTCCTCCTCGGCATCGCCCTGCTCGGCCGGCTCGCGGGCAGGATCGGCATCTCTCCGATCCCGCTCATCCTCCTGGCGGGACTCGCGTTCGGAGAGGGAGGCCTCCTCCCGTTCAGCGCGGGCGAGGAGTTCATCGAGGTCGGCGCGGAGATCGGCGTCATCCTCCTGCTCCTGCTGCTCGGGCTGGAGTACACCGCAGACGAGCTGTTCGGCAATCTCCGCCGCTCCCGCCGTGCCGGCGTCCTGGACGCGGTGCTGGGCGCGGCGCCCGGGGCCCTCGCCGCGCTGATCCTCGGCTGGGGGCCGGTGGCCGCGCTCGCACTGGCGGGCATCACGTGGGTCTCGTCGTCGGGGGTGATCGCGCGGATGCTGCAGGACCTGGGGCGCCTCGCGAACCGCGAGACCCCCGTCGTGCTGTCGATCCTCGTCATCGAGGATCTCGCGATGGCGTTCTACCTGCCGATCCTCACGGCGGTGCTCATCGGCCTGGACCCGGGGGCGGCGGTCGTGACCGTCGTCGTCTCCCTCGCCGCGGTGACCCTGATCCTGTACATCGCGCTGCGCCACGGCAAGGTCGTCTCGCGCCTGGTGTGGTCCCGCAACGCCGAGGTGCTGCTGCTCTCGGTGCTCGGGCTCACGCTCATCGTCGCGGGGCTCGCGGCCCAGGCGAACGTGTCGGCCGCGGTCGGGGCCTTCCTCGTCGGCATCGCGATCTCCGGACCCGTCGCCGCCCACGCCCACCGGCTGCTGTCGCCGCTGCGGGACCTGTTCGCCTCGGTGTTCTTCCTGTTCTTCGGCCTGTCCACCGATCCGGCCGACCTCGTCGCCGTCCTCATCCCTGCGGCCGTGCTCGCGGTCGTGACGATGGCGACGAAGGTCCTGACCGGATACCGGGCGGCGCGGGCGGTGGGCATCGCCGAGGCCGGCCGATGGCGGGCGGGCTTCGCGCTGACCCCGCGCGGGGAGTTCTCGATCGTCATCGCGGGGCTCGCCGTCGGCGCCGGAGTCGACAGGTCGCTCGCTGCGTTCGCGACGGCCTACGTGCTGATCACGATGATCGCGGGCCCGCTCCTGGCGCGGGTCCCCGACGCCGCGTGGTTCGCGGCATGGACGGGGCGCGTGCAGACGAACCGCCGGGCGTCCGGGGCGAGGGCATCCTGACCTGCGCACACCCCGATGCGCCGCGTGTCGCCGAGTGAACTTGAGTCCATCCGTATCAAGTTTGATTTGACGGATGCCGGCACCCGGCGTATGGTTGAGCCATCGCGACTCAACCCTCACGTTCGAGCGGTCGAGGGTGCGAGAAGGCTTCCCGTAAACCCCGGGTGGCGGCATCCGTCTCCACCCACACGAAGGAGAGAAACACATGGCACGTGCTGTTGGAATCGACCTCGGTACGACCAACTCGGTCGTGAGCGTCCTCGAGGGCGGCGAGCCCAAGGTCATCGCGAACGCCGAGGGCTTCCGCACGACCCCGTCGGTCGTCGCGTTCACCAAGGACGGCGAGGTGCTCGTCGGCGAGACCGCCAAGCGCCAGGCCGTCACCAACGTCGACCGCACCGTCTCGTCGGTCAAGCGCCACATGGGCACCGACTGGGGCTTCGACGTCGACGGCAAGCGCTGGACGCCGCAGGAGATCTCGGCGCGCATCCTCCAGAAGCTCAAGCGCGACGCCGAGCAGTACCTCGGCGACACGGTGACGGATGCCGTCATCACCGTCCCCGCGTACTTCAACGACGCCGAGCGCCAGGCCACGAAGGAGGCCGGGGAGATCTCGGGCCTGAACGTGCTGCGCATCATCAACGAGCCCACCGCCGCGGCCCTCGCGTACGGACTCGACAAGGGCAAGGAGGACGAGCTCATCCTCGTCTTCGACCTCGGTGGCGGGACCTTCGACGTCTCCCTGCTCGAGGTGGGCAAGGACGACGACTTCTCGACCATCCAGGTGCGCGCCACGGCCGGTGACAACCGCCTCGGCGGCGACGACTGGGACCAGCGTGTCGTCGACTACCTGATCAAGCAGTTCAAGGACACCACCGGCGTCGACGTCTCGGGCGACAAGATCGCGCTGCAGCGTCTGAAGGAGGCCGCCGAGCAGGCGAAGAAGGAGCTCTCCTCGTCGACGAGCACCTCCGTGAACCTGCCGTACCTCTCGCTCACGGACTCCGGCCCGGTGTCGCTCAGCGAGACGATCACGCGCGCGAAGTTCGAGGACCTCACCAAGGACCTGCTCGACCGCACTAAGAAGCCGTTCGAGGACGTCATCCGCGAGGCCGGCATCAAGGTCGGCGACATCGACCACGTCGTGCTCGTCGGCGGCTCGACCCGCATGCCCGCCGTGTCGGAGCTGGTCAAGAAGGAGACCGGCGGCCAGGAGCCCAACAAGGGCGTGAACCCGGACGAGGTCGTCGCCGTGGGCGCTGCCCTCCAGGCCGGCGTCCTCAAGGGCGAGCGCAAGGACGTCCTGCTCATCGACGTCACACCCCTGAGCCTCGGCATCGAGACCAAGGGCGGCATCATGACCAAGCTCATCGAGCGCAACACCGCCATTCCGACCAAGCGCTCGGAGACCTTCACGACCGCCGACGACAACCAGCCGTCGGTCGCGATCCAGGTCTTCCAGGGCGAGCGCGAGTTCACCCGCGACAACAAGCCGCTGGGCACGTTCGAGCTGACCGGCATCGCGCCGGCGCCGCGCGGCATCCCGCAGATCGAGGTCACCTTCGACATCGACGCGAACGGCATCGTCCACGTGTCGGCGAAGGACAAGGGCACCGGCAAGGAGCAGTCGATGACGATCACCGGCGGCTCGTCGCTGCCGAAGGACGACATCGAGCGGATGGTGCGCGAGGCCGAGGAGCACGCGGCCGAGGACAAGAAGCGCCGTGAGGCCGCCGAGATCCGCAACCAGGCCGAGACGCTGTCGTACTCGATCGAGAAGCTCATCAAGGAGAACGAGGACAAGCTCCCCGCCGAGGTGAAGGCCGAGGTGCAGGGCGACGTCGACGCGCTGAAGACCGCTCTGGCGGGCGAGGACGACGACGCCGTGAAGACCGCGTTCGACAAGCTCTCGCAGTCGCAGACGAAGCTGGGCGAGGCCATCTACGCCTCGAGCCAGGCCTCGCAGCCGACCGATGCCCCGACCGACGCGCCGGCCGGCGACCAGCAGGACCAGGCGACCTCCGATGAGGATGTCGTCGACGCCGAGGTCGTCGAAGACGAGGACGAGAAGAAGTAATCATGGCGAACAAGGACCACAATCCCGACCCGGTCGAAGAGCCGGAAGACGGCGGCGAGGTCCGGCCTGAGGGTGAGGGGCCGGAGGCGGACGCCTCCGGCCCCGCGCCGCAGGACGGGGGCGACGCCGACGGCGAAGAGCTGACCGTGGACGACATCCTGGGTGCGCAGCAGAACGCGGATGCCGCGGCCGAGGACGCCGTGATCGCCGACCTCGAGTCGCAGCTGCTGAACGATCTGAAGCGTTTGCAGGCGGAGTACGCCAACTACCGCCGCCGCACCGAGGAGCAGCGCGAGGTCGAGATCGAGCGCGCCAAGGGAGCGGTCGCGAAGGGCCTGCTGCCCGTGCTCGACGACCTCGACCGTGCCGAGAAGCACGGCGACCTCGAGGAGGGCTCGCCGTTCGCGGCGATCGCCGAGAAGCTCCGCGGCGTCGCCGAGCGGATCGGGCTCAGCACCTACGGTGCGTCCGGCGAGGTGTTCGACCCGCAGCAGCACGAGGCGATCTTCCAGGCGCCGACCCCGGGTGTGACCGAGACGACGATCCTCGAGGTCGTCGAGATCGGCTATCGGCTCGGCTCGGTGGAACTGCGTCCGGCGAAGGTCGTCGTCGCTGTGCCGGCCGAGTAGCACCGGAGAGGGGCATCCATGGCCAGTCAGGACTGGTTCGACAAGGACTTCTACTCGGTGCTCGGCGTCGCCAAGGACGTCAGCGAGGCGGACCTGAAGAAGACGTACCGCAAGCTCGCCCGCCGGTATCACCCCGACTCCAACCAGGGTGACGCGGCCGCCGAGGCGAAGTTCAAGGAGGTCAGCGAGGCGTACTCGGTGCTCTCCGACCCCGAGCAGCGCAAGGAGTACGACCAGATCCGCGCAATGGGCTCGGGTGCCCGCTTCACCGCGGGCGGCCAGGGGGGCGCGGGGGGCTTCGAGGATGTCTTCTCGATGTTCAACCAGGGCCGCGGTGCCCGGTACCAGTCGGCCGAGGACTTCGACGACATCTTCGCGATGTTCAATCAGCAGCAGCGCGGCACCGGGTTCGGCACGGGCCGGTTCGGGCAGCCGAGCGGGGGCTTCCGCGGCTACGGCGGCCCGACCCGGGGCGCCGACGTCACGGCGCGCACGACGATCGACTTCATCACGGCGACCAAGGGCGAGACGATCACGCTCCAGGGCGACGACGGCAAGCCCTTCAAGGTGAAGATCCCGGCCGGCGTGTCCGACGGGCAGAAGATCCGGCTCCGCGGCCGCGGCCGCCCGTCGCCCGACGGCGGCGAGCACGGCGACGTCGTGGTGCAGGTGGCCGTGCGGCCGCATCCGGTCTTCACGCGGGAGGGCCTGAACCTCCGGGTGGTCGTGCCGGTGACGTTCACCGAGGCGACGCTGGGTGCGACCATCGAGGTGCCGACCCTCGGCGGCGACCCGGTGCGGCTGCGCGTCGCGCCGGGCACCCCCTCCGGCCGCGTGCTGCGGGTGAAGGGTCGCGGAGTGCAGACGAGCAAGGGCACCGGCGATCTGCTCGCCGAGGTGCAGGTGGCCGTGCCGTCGCACCTCGACGACGCCGCCCGCGAGGCGCTCGAGCGGTTCCAGAGCCTGGAGCCGAAGGAGAACCCGCGCGCCGACCTCATGACGAAGGCGCGGGGCTGACATCCTCGTTTCGGGACGTGAGGAGGTGACGATGATGACCGAGAACGAGATCGACGAGGATGCCCCGATCTTCGCGATCGCCGTCGCCGCCGAGCTGTCGGGCATGCACCCGCAGACGCTGCGTCAGTACGACCGGCTGGGTCTGGTCGTGCCCGCCCGCACGCAGGGCGGCTCCCGGCGGTACTCACTGCGCCACGTGGAGCAGCTTCGCGAGGTCGCGCGCATGTCGTCCGACGGCATCGGCCTTCCGGCGATCATGCGCATCCTCGAGCTCGAGAACCGCGTGCAGGAGCTCCACGGCCGCGTGCGCGACCTCGAGGACCGCATGCGCGCCGAGCTCGAGAAGCGTCCGGGTGCGCGCGTCTTCGCGGCCGGCTCGACGGGCTCGGTGGTGACGCTGCGGCACGGCACCCGCGTGCGCCGGGCGACCGAGATCGTCGTGTGGCGCCCGCGCACACCGATCGCGCCGGCGACCGGCGATGCCGATCGGCCCGGCGGTCCGGCATCCTGAGCGGACGCCTCAGCGGCGGCTGGGGCGCAGCGCGCGCCAGATGATGAACGTGCCGGCGGCCACGATCGCCAGCGGCCAGGCGAGGTTCAGCACGAGGAGCCACTCCGACGCTCCCGCCAGCACGACGAGCGCGGCGATCGCGAGCGCCCCGGCAGGGATCAGCGCCCACCACCGGCGCGTCTGGCCGCCGGGCAGCAGCGCGACCAGGGCGAACGTCACGGCCGCGCCGGTCAGGAAGACGGCCCCGACGACGGGACCGCTCGCCGCCGCCGCGATGGCGGTGACGATCGAGAGCGTCAGCAGCACCCCGGCCGGGATGATCGCCCACCAGCGGCGGTGGTCTCGCAGGTAGATCGCCGCGAAGCCGACGCCGAGCAGGGCCAGCATCGGCACCTCGGTCCACTGGCCGAGTCCGTCGGGGTCGAGTTCCATCAGCGGTGTGACGGCGGCGCCGGCGAGCGCCGCACCGGGGATGGCGGCCCACCACGCGTCGGCGTCGGCGAAGAACACGAACCAGAACGCGCCGCTCGCCACGGCCAGCACAGCGGCCCAGACGGGGCCGGGGATCGTCGCCCACCCGGCGGTCTGGATGAACAGCAGCACGCCGGCGACGAGGACGACCGCGCCGAGGGTGATCTGCACGGGCAGGCGCTTCATGATGTGCCTCACTTCCGGATCGAGCCCGCGAGGGCTCCACCGCACACGCTACGAGCGTGCGGGTACGCCCGGGTGAGCCGAAAGTCCCGTGGTGTCCGTGCGCCGGTGCAGCCGGTTACGCCGAAGCCGCGGGTGCGACACCATGGGGGCATGGCGACCCTCGACGACGTGCGCGCCATCGCGCTCGACCTGCCGGAGGTGGTCGAGCGCGTCGACGGGCACCGCGGCGGGGCGACCTGGCGCACGCCGGCCGGCGCCTTCGTCTGGCAGCGCGGCCCGAGCCGGCGCGACCTCGAGCAGCTCGAGGCGCTCGGCCGCAGCTGGCCGGCGGGCGACATCGTGGGCGTGCGCACCGACGGACTCCAGGTGAAGGAGGCGCTGCTCGAGACGTATCCCGACGCGTTCTTCACCATCCCGCACTTCGACGGCTTTCCCGCGGTGCTCGTACGGCTCGACGCCGTCGCCGCCGATCACCTGCGCGAGGTGATCACCGACGCCTGGCTGCTCAAGGTCACCAAGCGCGTCGGGCGAGAGTGGCTCGATTCCCACCCGCCGTCGGCCTGACGCCGGGCACGGAATCGGAGGTTCTCGGCGACACGCCGGGCCGAGGCATCCGTGATCCGGCGTGTCTGCACAGACCTCCGACGCTGTGTACGCACGCCGCCGCCAGGGCCGCCGTCAGACCGCGTCGACGTTGCGGTGCCTGCGGAAGAGCTCCCAGTCGGCGTACGAGAGCGCGGCGTACGCGTACGCCCACTCCAGGATCGCCTCGCCCACGGCCTTGCCGCGGCCGACGTAGCCCGAGACCGTGGCCGCGTCGGGCGATTGCCCGTGCGCACGGGCGAGCGTCGCCGCGCACGCGTCGGCGTACCACCGGAAGGGGACGTCGTCGAGCGTGTCGATCTCGAAGCCGCCCTTCATGTCGTGGAACTGCCGCACGTAGAAGTCGCGCTGGGCCCCCTCCGGCGAGCGGCGCACGTGGCCGAGGAACGGGTCCGAGACGGCCTGCAGGATGCGCTGCATCGCCACGACGCGGCCGCCCTCGCCGTGCTGCTCGATGTAGCGGGTCACCCCGGGCGGCTGCTCGATCCCGCCGTGCTCGATGAGGACGCTGCGGCCGGCCTCCTTGCCCTGCAGGATGAGCACCCCGTCGTCGCCGTCCTGCATCGACAGCAGGAAGCAGCGCGTGCCGACGCTGCCGACGCCCACCACCCGCAGCGACACGTCCGAGAGCGAGTACTTCTGGAGGAGGGCGCGGATGTCGACGCTCACCGACTCGCGGAACTGGTCGAGCACGCTCAGCACGCGGCCCTCCATCAGCGCGCCGACGTGCGTCATGGTGGGCGGCGACTCGACGAACACGATGCGCCCGTCGTCGTCGAACGTGGTGAGCTTCCGGGCGGCGCGCTTGCCGGTGCGCCGCTCGGCGTCGCGGACGGCGCCGGCGATGACGTCGCGGGTCTCGGCGTCCGCGGCCTCCTCGGCCGCGAGCGCATCGAACCGGTCGTAGTAGCGCTTCAGCGGGCTGCGCTTGGCGCCGGCGCGGAGCGACCGTGCGTAGGTGCGCACCGCCTCGAGCGCCGCGTCGCGGATCACCCGGTCGTCGCGCGACGTCGACTGGCCGGCGATGACGATGCTCGTGACCAGGCGCTTGAGGTCCCACTCCCAGGGCGCCCACGCGGCCTCGTCGAAGTCGTTCAGGTCGAACACGAGGGTGCGCTGCGGCGACCCGTACAGGCCGAAGTTGGCCACGTGCGCGTCGCCGCACGACCCGACGAGCAGATCGGTGCTCGGTGAGCGGCCGAGGTCTGCCGCCATGAGCGCCGCGGTGCCGCGATAGAACGCGAACGGGTTCGCCGCCATGCGCTCCGTGCGGATCGGGACCAGCTCGGGAACGCGCGTCTCGTCCTGCGCGTCGAGGATCCCCATCGGATCGCGCTCGCCGGTCGGCAGGACGGCCAGGGACTCGCGCGGCGTCCGCTCGCGCGCCGCACGGCCGTCGTCGAGGTGCTGCTGCAGCGATCGCGGGGCCGCCCAGCTCTGGGCGATCGGGCTCGTCTCGGTCAGTGACATGCGCTCAGTGTGGCATCACCGGACGCATGCGCGACAGGGAGCGCGGCCCGGCGCCCACGATGCGAGCGCGCCGTTCCCGCCGCGGTGCGAAGACCTCGGTACCCTGACGCCGTGACCCGCGCTGCGCCACCCGCCCCGCCGGCACCCGTGCTGTCGCCGGGTGCGAGGGTGCTGATCGTGCTGGCGGCGTCCGTGATCGTGCTCGCGGGCGTGTACTTCGCGCGCGAGCTGGTCGGGCCGCTCGCGCTGGGCATCGTGCTCGTCGTGATCTGCGAGCCCGTCCGCCGCCCGCTCGATCGCCGCGGCTGGCCGCGGTGGGCGGGCACCACCGCAGTCATCCTCGTCGCCTACCTGGTGCTGGCGCTGATGGGACTGCTGCTGTGGGTGGCCGGCGCGGAGTTCGCGCAGCTCGTCAGGGACTACCTCGACCAGCTGCGTGGCGGCGTCGACGACTTCCGCGCCTGGCTCGCGTCGGCAGGGCTCGCCCAGGAGGCGACGGATGCCGCGGCCTCCGTCCTCGATCCGCAGGCGCTCGTGCAGCTCTTCTCGAGTTTCGGGGGGACGGTGCTCGCCGTCCTGACGGCGCTCTTCTTCGTCGTCTCGTACATCATCTTCACGGGGGCCGACGCGGCACGGTATCGCGACGCGGAGCGCGTGTTCGGCGCCGAGCGCCGACCGGTGCTCGCGCGGGTCCGGCGCCTGAACCGCGGCATCCGTCGCTACTACGTCGTGAACGCGTCGTTCGGCGCCGTCGTGGCGATCATCGACGGACTTGCCCTGTGGGCCTTGGGCGTGCCGGCGCCGATCGTGTGGGCGGTGCTGGCGTTCGTGACGAACTTCATCCCGAACATCGGCTTCGTCCTGGGCCTGATCCCGCCCGCGGTGCTCGCGTTCGTCGTGGGCGGCTGGCCGCTGCTGCTCGCGGTGATCGCGGTCTACAGCGTCGTCAACGTCGTGCTGCAGGTGCTCGTGCAGCCGAAGTTCGTCAGCGACGCCGTGGACCTCAGCCTCACGCTGAGCTTCTTCTCGGTGATCTTCTGGACCTTCGTCATCGGCCCGCTCGGCGCGATCCTGTCCATCCCGCTCACGCTCTTCGTCCGGGCGCTCGTCCTCGAGGGCGACCCCGGCTCGCTATGGTTGCGCTGGCTCTCCGGCGACCGCACCGCGACCCCCGCCGCCGCGGCGCGAGACGCCGCTTCTCCTTCCTGACCCGACCGCTCGCCCACCTCGCACCCGGAGGCAGTCATGACCCAGACCTCACTCGACTCGAAGGTCCCCGACGAGCCCGCGACGCGGCGCAGCCTCACCGCGACGCGGTTGCTCGACGCCTCCAGCGAGCGCTCGCTGGAATCCCTCGCCCTCGGCGTCGGCGCGCTCGCGTTCGTCGTCGTCGGGCTGGCCGCCCTCGCGGCGTTCGGGCTCCAGCCCGCGCCGATCGCCGGGCCCGGGTCTGCTGGACAGTTCGCCGCGATCGCCTCGGGCGTCACGGCGCTCGCCGCGGTGATCGCCGGCCGGTTCGCGGTCCACGTGCGCGGCGGCCGCAGCCGGTACGGCGTGCTGGACTACCTCGACGTCGCGGCCCTCGCCTTCGCGCACGGCGTCATCGCGCTCCTGGGCTGGACGCTGCTGGCGGTCATCCTGGAGCAGGCGTTCATCGGCGCGCAGGTGTTCCCCGTGGCGGCGATCCTCCTCAGCGGCGCGGCGGCGGCGGCGAGCGGGTACGTCGCCTTCTACTCGGCGAGCCACATGGACCTGCAGCTGCTCGCCGCCGTCCTCGCCGTGTTCCTGGTGTTCGGAGTCCTCGCCAGCATGCTCACCGCCAGCAACCCGGACTGGTGGAAGGACAACCTCAGCGCCCTCGGCATGTCGTCGAACGTGTCGGCCTTCGCCTTCAACATCACGATCATCGTCGCCGGCTTCCTGGTGACGACGCTCGCGCGGTACTCCACACGCGGCATCCCCACCGACAACCCGAAGGGCGTCGGGCGGGTTCGGGTCAGCCTCATCGTGGTCGGAGTGTTCCTCGGACTGGTCGGGTTGTTCCCCGTCGACGACTTCTTCGCCCTGCACACCGGTGTCGCCTCCGGCATGGTCGTCGCGTACGGCGTGCTCGTCATCGGGCTGCCCCGATGGATCACCGGCATCCCGCGCGCGTTCGTGGTGCTCGGCTGGCTGTTCCTCGGGGTCACGCTCGTGCTGGCGGGGTTCTTCTTCGCCGGCTACTACACGCTCACGGCGGTGGAGCTGGTCGCCGGCATCCTGGTCTTCACGTGGATCGTGCTGTTCATCCGCAACGCCGCGGCCCTCGAGCAGGACACGCGCGCGCCCGCAGCCGGCTGATCAGTCCCGAGTGGCCGACGTGCCGTGCCCGGCCGACCGGCGTTCCCACGGCAGGGCGGCGGGCGACCGCTCGCGGGCGAGGTCCTCGGGCGTGATCAGCATCGGTCGCGCCCACGTGACCGCCAGCCACGCCGGCAGCACGATGAGGCAGAGCATCGGCAGCACTGTGATGTCGTCCACCATCGCCACCGCCACGAACAGCGCGACCCAGCCGTCGCGGGCGATGGCGATCACCACGCCCAGCACACCGCAGGCCACTGCGAGCGAGGGGGACATGCCCGGCACGAGGGCGCTGCCGAGAAGTCCCGCCGCCACTCCGAGGAACACCGCGGGGAAGATCCGCCCGCCGCGGAAGCCGGCGGATGCCGCGACGACGAGCGCCGCCAGCTTCACGAGCAGGATCAGCACGAGCTGTGCCGGTGGGTGGTCGCCCGGGTCGGCGAGAAGCTCGGCGCTCTGATCCAGCCCCTTGAACAGGGTGAGGGGTCCGCCGATCGCGCCGAGGGCGCCCAGTACGATGCCCCCGGCGACGGTGAAGAGGAGCGGATGCCGCAGGGCGTGGAAGGCGCGGTGCACGAGGGGGAAGAGGTAGACGCCGACCAGCGCGAACGCCGCGGCCGCGCACGCGATGAGCGCGCCGCGGAGCAGATCGAGCGGCTGCGGTGTGCCGTAGGGCGCGAACGGCGCCGCCGCGCCGAAGCCGCCGCCGAGCAGGAAGGTGGTGACCGAACCCGCTCCTGCGGCGACGAGCGGCAGGAACAGCTTGTCCCACAGCGACCCGCCCATCGCGAACCCGCCCACCATGCCGGTGAACACGAGGGCGGCGGCCACCGGCGTGCCGAACAGGGCGCCGATCGTCGCCGAGATCGCCAGCGCCCCCACGAGCGGCGCCGGCACCGCGCGCGCGATGCGGGCGACGAGGGCCACCGCCAGCGAGACGTTCACCGCGATGATCGGGTTCTCGGGCCCGAGGCTCACCCCTCCGGCGAGGCTCAGGATGAGCACCACCGCGAGCCCGGGGAGGGCGGACAGCGGAATCGGTGTCGCGGCCAGCTCGGTGGTGGCTGAGTCGGGCCCCGCATGCCCGGGCACGAGCCACACCACCATCCCCACCGCGACGCCCGTGGCGGTGAGGACGGCGAAGATCCACCACCCCGAGTCCGGGTCGATGCCGAGGGAGCCCGGGATGCTCGTCCACAGCACATCCTCGAGCCCGTCGGCGATCTCCTCGAGCACCCGGAGCGTGAGCGCCGACAGCACGCCGATGAGGATCGCGGGGATGGACAGCAGCACGAGGCGGCGGACGGTGAGCCGCGGCGCCGGTGCTGCGGCCGGCTCCGGCGAGGGCGCGGTGGGGCCCGACATGGCCACACCCTAGCGGCCGGGACGCGCGCATCGCGAGCGATGCGCGGTGCGATCCCGGCGCGCGGGCGCGCCTGCGGGCCGTCGCGCGGCCCCATGCGCCATGATTCGGCTGTGGACGAGCGAACCTGGCATGCACGCACCGAGACGGTGCTCGTCATCGCCGGGCTCGCCTACCTGGTGGCGTACTCGTGGCGGGTGATCGCCGACCTCGACGGGACGGCCCGCACGATCGCGACGACGGTCGTGTTCGTCACGTGGGCGATGTTCATCGTCGACTATCTCGTCCGGCTCATGCTGGCGGAGGACCGTCGCACCTGGTTCCGCACCCACCTCGCCGCGCTGACGTTCGCCCTCATCCCCGTGCTGCGCCTGGTGCGTCTGCTGCGGGTGATCACGCTGATGCCGGGCCTGAGAACCACGGCCGGCGGGGTGCTGCGCACCCGCATCCTCGTCTACGGCGCCGGTGCCTCGGCCATCCTCGTCTACATCGCGTCGCTGGCGGTGCTCGAGGCCGAGCGCCATGCGCCGGATGCCGACATCACGTCGTTCGCGATCGCCCTCTGGTGGTCGTGCGTCACGGTGACGACGACGGGTTTCGGCGACTACGTGCCGGTGACGGATGCCGGGCGATGGGTGGGCGTGGGCCTGATGCTGGGCGGAGTGGCGCTGGCCGGCGTCATCACCGCGACGCTGGCGTCGTGGGTGCTCGAGCGGGCCGCCCGCGATCGCGACGACCAGGAGCCCGCGACCCGCGCCCAGGTGCGTGCGCTCATGGCGCGGATCGAGGAGCTGTCCGCGCGACCTCCGGGCGGTGATGCCGGACCCGGCGGACGACCGTCTGGGAATCCTCCGACCGGCGGTGGGGGCGGCGGACACCATCATCCGGACGGGATCGGCGACGGCGGGGACGACCGGCCGGGCGGCTGAGCGCCTGCGCGCCGCGCTGGAACGGCGAGAGGGCCGCCCCCAGGGAAGCGGCCCTCCGGCGTGCGGCGGTCAGCCGAGCAACTTGGCCTTCGCGGCGGTGAACTCCTCGTCAGATAGGATCCCCTGCGCGTGAAGCTGGGCGAGCTGGCCGAGCTTGGCCATCATGTCGTCGCCCGCGGCCGGCGCCGCCGGCGCAGGAGCCTGAGCGGCCTGGGCGTTGGCGACGGCCTGGGCTGCGGCCTGGTCCATGGCCGCCTGCTGCTGGGCGGCCTCATAGGCCTCCTGCTGCGACTGCTCGTAGTACTTCTCCTGCTGGCGATGCTGGACGCGCCCCGAAACGGCGGTCGCAGTGCCGGCCACGACCGCGGTGCGGGCGGCCATTCCGATGAGGCCGGGGCGGCCCATTCTTCCCAGTGGCATGTCTTTCTCCTCCTTCAGTCCGCGTGCTCGGAGAGGAACGCGTTGACGACGGGTGCGGGGATGCCCTCGCGGGCGATGACGGCGCCGCCGGCGTCGTACAGCGCGGCCGCGAAGGACTTCGCCCACAGCAGCTCGACGACGAGGATCGCCGCCGACTTGCCGGGCTCGAGGCTCTCGGCGAGGTAGAGGATGTCGTCCTGGCCGGCGAGGCCCGCGAGGTCGAGAGCGGGGGCGCCGTCATCGACCGTGTCGGAGAGCTCCAGCACCTCGATCTCGCCCTCGGGTGAACGCCGCGCGAACACGAGGTCGAGCAGGTTGACCGTGCCGGAGTCCACGAGGTCGTCGATCGCCTGCAGCACGGCAGGGCCCGGCCGATCGCCGTCGAACGCGATCGCATAGAACTCGATGGGCCCGTAGTCGAATGTCGTCATGTCAGTCCTCCTGATCCGTGGCGGCTAGGCCGCCAGCGCCTTCGCCTTGAGGGCGTCGAACTCGGCCTGCGTGATCGCGCCGGAATCCAGCAGGGTCTTGGCCTTGGCGATGTCGTCGGCCGCGCTGGTCGTCGTCCCCGCCGTCTGACGGATGTAGGCGTCCTGCGCGGAGCGCATGGCCTGGGCCTGCTCGATCGACCGCTTCTGCATGCCGTTCCCACGTGCGATCAGGTAGATCAGCGCGGTGAGGAAGGGCAGGAAGATCAGGAAGATGATCCAGACGGCCTTCAGCCAGCCGTTCAGCGAGTCGTCGCGGAAGATGTCGGCGATGATCGAGAACACGACCATCAGGTAGGCCACGAACACGAAGATCCAGAAGAACCAGAGAATCAGGTCCCAGATACTGCCACCCATGCCAGGGGTCCAATCGTCGGGACGGGCAGCGCCCGTCGCTGTGAGATGAGCGCCCGCCTCGGCGGCGGGGGCCCTTGGCGGTGAGACTACCTCCGATTCCACGCGGATCACATGACGCGATTTAGACGATTTGCGGGCGTCTTGGGGGCATCATGTCCCCATGACCGATGAACCAGTCCTCGCCGACTCGGGTGTCGCCGGTGCGCCGGTCGATGAGCGGCCGCGAGGCTTGGCCCGCATCAGCGCGGCGCTCGACCACCCGCTGGCGACCGGCTTCCTCGTGACGATCGGCGTGCTCGCGGCGCTCGTACTGGGGTCGGCGATCGGCTCGATCTCGACGATCCTCGTCTACATCATCCTCGCGATGTTCCTGGCGGTCGGGCTGGACCCGCTGGTGCGCATGCTGGAACGTCACCGCGTCAAGCGCAGCATCGGCATCGCGATCGTCTTCTGCGGGTTCGCCCTCGTGATGGTCGCGGTCTTCGTGTTCGTGCTGCCGCCCGTCATCGCCCAGGTCGTGCAGCTCGTGCAGGCGATCCCCGAGCTCGTCGAGAACATCCCCGAGTCCGAGTGGTTCGCGCGGCTGGCCCCGGACGCCCAGGTCGCGGTGCTGGGCGCGCTCGAGCAGGTGGCATCCTGGATCTCCGCACCGTCGACCCTCGCGATGCTGGGTGGCGGAGTGCTGGCGGTCGGGGTCGGCTTCGTCGCCGCGATCTCGGCGAGCTTCATCGTCATCGCCCTCACGCTCTACTTCCTCGCGTCGCTGACGGCGGCCAAGCGCGCCCTCTACTCGCTGGCGCCGGCGCGCAATCGCCCGCGGCTGGAGGACCTCACCGAGCGCATCACCGGCTCGGTCGGAAGCGCTCTCATCGGCTCGGTCATACTGTCGTCGCTCAACGCTGCCGCCGTCTTCGTGCTGCACCTGGTCATCCAGCTGCCGTTCCCCGCGCTCATGGCGGTGATCGCGTTCGTCGTCACCCTCATCCCGCTGTTCGGCTCGGTCATCTTCTGGATCTTCGCGTCGGTCATCGCGCTGTTCACGAGCCCCACGCAGGCGCTGATCTTCTTCGTCGCGTACCTCGTCTACATCCAGCTCGAGTCGTACGTCATCAGCCCGCGGGTCATGAACAAGGCGATCGAGATCCCCGCCGCCCTCGTGCTGATCGGCGCCCTGGCCGGCGGCGCGCTCGCGGGGATCGTCGGCGTGCTGGTCGCGCTGCCCGTGATGGCCTCGATCCTGCTCATCATCCGCGAGGTCGTCGTGCCCCGCCAGGACCTCAAGGTCTGACGCGCGCGAAGACCGGACGGCCCGCGGTCAGTTCAGCGCGGACGTGAGGCGCATCAGGCCGTCGAGGAACGTGGCCCGGGCGGGCTCGCGACGCCATTCCTCCAGGGTGAGCTCGCGGCCCGCGTCGCGGTACGCCTGCTCCACCTCGCGCATCGCGGTGACGAACGACGCGCCGCGCACCATGAGCGACACCTCGCTGTTGAGGCTGAACGACCGGATGTCCATGTTGCTCGACCCGATCACGGCGATGTCGTCGTCGATCGAGAAGTGCTTCGAGTGCAGGATGAACGGCGCGGGGTAGAGGAAGATGCGCACGCCCGCCTCGAGCAGGGCGGTGTAGTACGACCGCTGCGCGTGCCACACCATGAACTGGTCGCCGATCTCGGAGACGAACAGCTGCACCTCGAGGCCGCGCTGGCACGCGGTCGTGATGGCGTAGACCATGGCCTCGTCGGGGACGAAATAGGGACTCGTGAGGATGACCTTCTCGGTGGCGCCGTAGATGAGCGAGAGGAACAGGCGCAGGTTGTTCTCGGTGTCGTAGCCGGGACCGCTCGGCACCACCTGGCACACCAGCGCATCGGCCGCATCGGATGCCTCCAGCCGGCCGGCCGGCACGTGCGCCGTGGCCGACAGATCCTCGCCGGTCTCGATGAGCCAGTCCGAGAGGAACACCGCGTTGACCGCGGCCACCACCGGCCCGGAGAGCCGGGTCATCAGCTCCTGCCACTTGAGGCCGCGCTTGATGTTCTTCGGGGAGTCGTAGCTGCGGTCGATGAGGTTCTGCGACCCCATGAATCCGACCCGCCCGTCGACGACGACGATCTTGCGGTGGTTGCGCAGGTCGGGTCGCTGGTACTTCCCCTTGAACGGCTCGACGGGGAGCATCCACGACCACGTCACGCCGATGCGGTCCAGCTCGGCGAACGTCGCCTTCGCGTTGGCGAGCCGCCGCGTGGCCACGTAGTCGGCGAGAAGGCGCACCGTCACCCCGCGCGCGACCGCCCGCTCCATCGCGGAGAAGAAGCCGCGGGTGGTGTCGTCCCACGCGACTATGAAGAACTCGACGTGCACGAAGCTGCGGGCGGTGTCGATCTCGGCCGCCATGGCGTCGATCGACGCCTGGTAGTCCCCGTACAGCGTCGCCTCGTTGCCCGACGACGCCGGCAGCGCCGTGAGGTTCTCGTTCTGCTCGACCACGCGCTGGAACCACCGCGGCCAGCGGGCGTCGGAGGCCTGGAGGCCGTTCGAGGTCACGCGGCTGCGGATGAGGCCGTCGATGCGCGCCTGCTCCGCGCGCCGGCGCTGCGGGAGCCGGAAGTTGCCGATGACGAGGTACAGCACCACCCCCAGCCCGGGGAGCACCACGATGAGCAGGATCCACGCCATCGCGGCCGTCGGCTTGCGCCCGCGCGGGATGACGATGAGGGCGGTGATGACGATCGCGGCGTGCACGAGCGCGGCGAGCGACCACGACAGGTTGGCGAGGAAAGTCGAGTCCACGGGCTCAGTGTGGCACCCGCCCGCCCCGGCGCGCGTCGTGCACCACGCGTGATTCTCAGGGACGGAAGCCGTTGACGAGGTTCCGCCACTCCAGGAGGGGGACGAGCGGCGACAGGTCGTACTCGGGTCCGTCGATGGCCGGGATGATGAGCCGGAACCCGAGCTCGTACAGGCGGGCCGGGGCATCCGTCTCCAGCAGCGGCCCGAATCCGCGGATCGTGTAGCCGGTCGACAGCTCGATATCGGCGGGGTCGCGCTCTTCCCGCGCGCACCACTCGTGGAGCACGGCGATCTTGCGCGGCAGGTCGTCGAGCTTCGTGAAGGTGTGCCAGATATCGGCGTGCTGCGCGACCAGGCGCAGTGTCTTGCGCTCTCCCTGCCCGCCGATGAGCACCGGGATGCGGCGGGTCGGCGCCGGATTCAGCCGGTCCCACCGGGCGCGGATGCGGGGCAGGTCCTCGGCGAGGGCATCCAGGCGCGACCCGACCGTGCCGTACTCGTAGCCGTACTCGTCGTAGTCGTGCTGGGCCCACCCCGAGCCGGTGCCGAAGATCAGCCGGCCGGTCCCGGTCGCCCTCGCGCTGATGTGATCCACGGTGCGGGCCATGTCGGCCTGCAGGTCGGGATTGCGGTACGAGCTGCAGTTCACCAGTGGGCCGAACTCGACCCGCTCGGTCTGCTCCGCCATCGCGGCGAGCACCGTCCAGGCCTCGAAGTGCTCCGCGTCCATCGGCGCGGTGAGCGGGAAGAAGTGGTCCCAGTTGAAGATGGCGTCCACGCCCATCTCCTCCGCGCGCAGCACCGCGTCGCGGTAGGCCGCGTAGGAGCCGTGCTGGGGCGCCAGCTGCACGCCGATGCGCAGCGGTCGATGGGATGCGGGATGCCTCGGCTCGGGGGTCACGTGCGCTCCTCGGGTTCGGCCTCGTCGGGTCAGTTCCTGGGCTCGATGCGCAGCACGTCGGGCGACTCGCCCACCGCGAGGTCGTCGACGACGCGGACGGTGCGGGCGAGGTCGTCGACGCTGCCGATCACGGTACCGAACCGCGCCCGGTCGGAGCACACGGCGTTGACGGTGACGAAGTGCGTGCCGGTGTCCCACGTGTAGGTGGCGAACGGGGGCGTGCGCGGATCGGACGGCAGCGACATCTCGAGCTTCTCCCCGACGCCGAGGTACGGGTTGCGGAACGATTCGGTGTCGTCGTACTCCATCGGCATCATCGCGCGCGCGGCCCGCAGGTCGTTGGTCGCCTGCTGGATCTGGGCCATCACGACGACCAGCTCGGCGTCGGCCTTCCACACCCAGACGAGCACCCTGCCGGCGGCCCTGCGCATGAGGAACGGCGCGGCCTGGCTCATCGCCCACGCCGCCATGCCGCTCCCCGGCCGCGCGCCGGTGCGCGCGTCGCCCGCGGGACCGGGGAGGGCGGTCCCCGCGGCGCCGCCGAGCGCGGTCTGCGCCTGGCCGAGCAGCATCCGGATGGCCGCCTTGCGATGGCGGCGGCCGCGGAAGCCGAGGGATTCGGTCACGGGAACCCAGAGGCTGGGGTCGGCGTCGGCCTGCAGTCGGGGCATGCCCCCAGCGTACGTGGGCCGTCTGGCGCGTTCCTGGGGAGGTCCGGGAGACCCCTCGGGTACAGTGGAGCCCGCGTGTGTCCCACCCCCGCCACCGCGCCCCCCGCCGCACAGACAGGCCCAATCCCGTGACCGATCCTGCGACGCCCGACGACACGTCCGCCGATGCCGCGCCCCCGCGCGCGCTGAAGATCCTCATCGGCGCCGACACCTTCCTGCCGCACGTGAACGGCGCGGCGCGGTTCGCCGAGCGCCTCGCCGCCGGCCTGGTGTCCCGCGGGCACGAGGTGCACGTGATGGCCCCCAGCAAGACGCACCGCGAGCACGGCACCTTCACTGAGGTGATCGAGGGCCAGCCGATGACGATGCACCGGCTGCCGTCGTGGCGCTGGTACCCGCACGACTGGCTCACCTTCGTCATGCCGTTCCGGTCGAAGCACTACGCCCGGCGCGTGCTCGACCAGGTGAAGCCCGATGTCGTCCACATCCAGTCCCACATCGTCATCGGCCGCGGCCTGTCGCGCGAGGCGACCAAGCGCGGCATCCCGATCGTGGCGACCAACCACGTGATGGCCGAGAACATCCTCGACTTCACGACGCTGCCCGACGTGCTGAACAAGCGCTTCGTCAAGCTTGCGTGGGCTGACGCGAAGCGCACGTTCGACCTGACGCGCGCGGTCACCACGCCGACGCGCAAGGCGGCGGACTTCCTCGAGTCGACCATCGACATCAAGGGCGTCATCCCGATCAGCTGCGGCATCGACGCGTCGAACTACACCGCCGACTTCACGCCCCGCGACGCGCACCGGATCGTCTTCGTCGGACGCCTCACCACCGAGAAGCAGATCGACGTCATCCTGCGCGCGATCGCCGCCCTGGACCCCGCCCTCGACGTGCGCTTCGACATCGTCGGCAGCGGCGATCAGCGCCGCAACCTCGAGCAGCTCACCGAGGAGCTCGGCCTGACGGAGCGCGTGCACTTCCACGGGCACACCAGCGACGAGGAGCTGCGGTCGCTGCTGTCGAACGCGAGCGTGTTCGCGATCGCCTCGATCGCCGAGCTGCAGTCCATCGCCACGATGGAGGCGATGGCGTCGGGACTGCCGGTCGTCGCGGCCGACGCCGTCGCGCTCCCGCACCTCGTCCACGACGGCGAGAACGGCTACCTCTTCCGCCCCGGCGACGTGGACGACCTCGCGGCCAAGCTCACGACCGTGCTCACCCAGTCGCCCGAGGAGCGCCTGCGCATGCAGCAGGCCTCGCTGGAGGGGGTCAAGGTGCATGACATGCGCCGCACGCTCGACACGTTCGAGGCGCTGTACCGCGACGAGCCGCTGCCGGAGTAGCGCACCGTGCACGTCCTGATGTTCGGCGACCAGCACGTCGAGTCGCTCGGCGGGGCACAGGTGTCGATGCGGCTGCAGCGCCGCTTCCTCGAGAGGGCCGGCCACACCGTCACGCTGGTCGCGCCGGCGATGCACGGGCCGCGGGCTCGGGCGGAGGCATCCGATCCCTCGTACGTGGACCTGCCGTCGATCCCGATCACGGTCGATCGCGAGTACTCGATGTCGTGGCCGGGCCGGCGCACCGATCGATGGCTGGATGCCGCCCTCCGCCGCCTCGTCGAGGCGACCGGGCGCCCGCCGGTGGACGTCGTCCATGTGCAGGCCGACTTCTGGGGCGCCCTCATCGGGCACCGGTATGCGCAGCGCCACGGGCTGCCGGTGGTGCACACCATGCACAACCGCGTCGACGTCGGCATCGAGGCGACCGCGCCCTTCCCGAAGACGGTGCTGCGTGTGCTCAACGCCTGGCAGCGCCGCGCCCTCGGCGTCGCCGGCGAGGCGAAGCCGGTCGGCCGGGACGGCTGGTCGTACCTGCGCCGGTTCGCGCTCCGGTCGGATGCCGTCACCGCACCCTCGTCGCACTTCGCCCGGCGGCTCGAGGCGCACGGGGCGGTTCCCGCCGGGCGCCGCGGCGTCCTGCCTCACCTGGAGGCGGCGCCGACTCCGCCCATGGTCGACGTGATCTGGAACGGCATCGACGACGACGTCCTCGACGAGGTCCTCGCCGGCGAGACGGAGCGCGCCCCCGGCCGGCCGCGGCTGGTCTGGCTGGGCCGGATGAGCCCCGAGAAGCGCCTGCTGCCTTTCCTCAAGGCGGTGGCCGCGTCGGGCATCGACGCCGACATCGAGATCATCGGCGGCGGCGGCCAGCTCCGCGCGGCGCGGCGGCTCGTCGAGAAGCTGCGGCCTCGCGCGTCCGTGACGTTCGCGGGACGGATGCCGTACCCGCAGACACTGCGGCGGATCGCCGCCGCCGACGCGGTCGTGCAGACTTCCATCGGCTTCGAGACGCAGGGGATGACGATCTTCGAGGCGGCCTCGCTCGGCACGCCCGCCGTCGTGAGCGACCCCGATCTGGCCGCCGAGCTCGAGTCGGGCCACTGGACGGCGGGGGACGGCGTCACGGCGGACCCGTCGACGGCCGCGCTCGCGGCCGCGCTGCGGCAGGCGGCATCCGACATCGCCGCCGGAACCGCGCGCATCCCCGACGCGTCGATGCGTGAGCGCTTCCGCCAGTCGTCGCGGACCGCGGCGATGATCGCCGTCTACGAGCGCGTCACCGCCTGAACGGTCCGCGCGCGGTGCCCGCCCCTCAGAGACGGGGAGCGGGATCCGCGCGGCGGTGTCAGGGAAGGCGGGTGCGGTCGGTGGGAATCCGACGGTAGCCGTCGGTGCGGAGGGCGGCGATCGTCGACCCGATGGCCGCCACGGACAGGGCTGAGATGAGAATCACCATGAACATGGCAGAAACGCTACGCTTGCGCTGTAACTGCCACGAGTGGCAGGATGGACATACAACGAACGAAAACTGCCACGCCAGATCTGGCGCGGCGGACGAGATGAGACGAGGGATCGAGATGAAGACGGTCGCCTGCATCGTGACGGACGGGTTCGCCCCGTTCGAGTTCGGCGTCGCGTGCGAGGCCTTCGGCCTCGACCGCTCCGAGGACGGCATCCCCAGCTTCGACTTCCGCGTCGTGACTCCCGATCCCGGGGTCGTGGAGTCCAAGATGGGCTTCTCGATCAACGTCCATGAGGACCTGTCCTTCGCCTACGAGGCCGACCTCGTCGTCGTGTCGCCGGTTCCGCATCAGTACTGGGGCCGCATCGACGAGCGCGTGCTCGACGTGATCCGCGCGGCGGTCGCCCGCGGCGCGTGGGTGCTCAGCGTCTGCAGCGGGTCGTTCGTGCTCGCCGCCTCAGGGGTGCTCGACGGGCGACGCGCGACCACCCACTGGATGTACGCCCAGAAGATGAAGGAGATGTACCCGTCCATCGACGTCGACCCCGACGTCCTCTACGTGCAGGACGGCCGCATCATCACCAGCGCCGGCACAGCCGCCGGCCTCGACGCGTGCCTGCACCTGCTGCGCCAGGAGCTCGGCGCCGAGCTGACGAACATCATCGCCCGTCGCATGGTCGTGCCGCCGCAGCGCGACGGCGGCCAGGCGCAGTTCATCGCCAACCCGCTGCCCGCCACGACGTCGCTTTCGCTCGCGCCGGTGACCGATTGGATGCTCGACAACCTGCGTCTCGAGCTCACCGTCGACCAGCTCGCCGCCAAGGCGCACATGTCGCCGCGGACGTTCGCCCGCCGCTTCAAGGCCGACCACGGCGCGACGCCGGCCGCGTGGCTCGCGCGTCAGCGCATCATCCACGCGCAGCGCCTCCTCGAGAAGACCGACCTCGGGCTCGACCGCATCGCGTACGAGTCCGGCTTCGGCTCGGCCGCCGTGCTGCGGCAGAACTTCGCGCGCGTGCTCGGCATCACGCCGACGGCGTACCGCGCACGCTTCGCCTGCAACCTCGACGAGGAATGCGGCGACGCCGCGATGACGGATGCCCCGGCCGCCGCCGAAGCGGTGGCCGAGGCATCCGTTCTCGAGCCGGTGGCCTGACGCGCAGGGCGTCAGGCGTGCCGGGCTCGGCTTAGCGGGCGTAGCCCTTCAGCTCGCGACCGTGGACCGTGAGCGCGTAGATCACGAGGACGTCGAGCGCGAGGACCGCGAGCGACAGCCACGGCTGCGCGGCGATGAGGGTCAGCTGACCGATCGCGTTGAGCGAGACGAGGACGATGGCCACGACCCGCGCCCACGTCGCGCCGGTGAGCAGCGCGATGCCGGTCAGGATCAGCAGCAGGCCGATGATGAGGTGCCACCAGCCCCACGACTGGATGTCGAGGGAGAACAGCGCCGACTCGCCGACGAAGAACGCGGTGTCGGGGCCGATCAGGGCCTGGAGGCCGTGGAAGGCGTCGATGGTGCCGGCGATGATGAGGACCACGGCGGCGAAGACGCCCCAGCCCACCCATCCCGTGACGGTGGTGTCGTTGTCGGTCATGTGAGCGTCCTTTCGTGGCGGCGAGGGTGCCGGACTGCGGCGCGGGCCGGAGGCCTGCGTCGATCGACACGCTAGCGAGCCTGGGAGAACCCTGGGAAGAGACCTCGTCACACAGGTCGCGTGAAATTCGTCCCGCGGTGCCCCGGCCGGGGGTCGGCCCGACCGCAGGGCGGTGGCCTTCGCTACCGTGGGCGAATGCCGCTCGACCCGCGCACGTGGTTCTCGCGCGCGACTCTCCGCAAGGATGCCGTCGCCGGGGTGATCCTCGGCGTCGAGGCGGTGCCCGACGGGCTCGCGGCGGGCCTGCTCGCCGGCGTGAACCCGCTGGCCGGGCTCTACGGCTACCTGTTCGGGATGGTGGGTGCGGCCGCGCTGACCAGCAGCGCCTTCATGGCGGTCCAGGCCACCAGCGCCATGGCGCTCGTGGTCTCGGACGCCGAGCTCGACCGGCTGCCCGACCCCGGCCGTGGCCTCTTCACCCTCGCGATCCTCACCGGCATCATCATGGCGATCGCGGGGCTCCTCCGCGGCGGGCGCCTGATCAGCTTCGTGCCGACCGCGGTGATGACGGGCTTCGTCACGGCCATCGGCGTCAACATCGTCCTCGGCCAGCTGTCGAACTTCACCGGCTACCAGGCGGAGGGCGCCAACCGTCTGCTCAAGACCCTCGACGTGCTGGTGCACATCGGGCAGTGGAACATCCCCTCGCTCGTCGTCGGCGCGATCTCGGTGCTCGTGATCGTGGTGCTGCTGCCGACGCGGGTGGGCAGCCTGGGGCTCGTCATCGCCGTCGTCGTCGGATCGGTCTGCGCGGTGCTGCTGAACCTCTGGGTGCGCGGCGAGGTCGTGCTGCTGCGCGACATCGTCGACGTGCCGCGGGGCCTGCCGGCGCCGGTGCTGCCCAGCATCGCCGACGTGCCGTCGCTGCTCATCCCCGCGCTCTCGCTGACCTTCATCGGGCTCGTGCAGGGCGCGGCGGTCTCGGCGGGAATCCCCACTCCCAGCGGGAAGCGCGCCGACGCCAACCGCGACTTCCTCGGTCAGGGGCTGGGCAACGTGGTGTCGGGGCTGTTCCAGGGCATGCCCGTGGGCGGGTCGATGTCGGGCTCGTCGCTCATCGTGCAGGCCGGTGCGAAGTCGCGGATGGCGCTCTTCATCGCGGGCATCGTCATGGCGCTCGTCGTCTTCCTCGCGGCCGATGTCGTCGCGTTCGTGGCCATGCCCGCCCTCGCCGGCCTGCTGATCGTGGTCGGCTGGCGGGCCATCAAGCCGAGCCGCGTGTACTCGGTGATGAAATCGGGCGCGCTGCCCACCACTGTCATGGCCGTCACCTTCGGCCTCACCCTGATCATCCCGCTGCAGTTCGCGGTGCTGGTGGGGGTCGGGCTCGGCGTGATCCTCTACGTCGCCGAGCAGTCGAACAGCGTGCGGGTGCGCGCGGTGCACCTGTCTCCCGACGGGCGCATGCGCGAGAGCGACCCGCCCCCGGTCGTCCCGGCGGGGGAGGTGCTCGTGCTCCAGCCGTACGGCAGCCTCTTCTTCGCCAGCGCGCCGGTGTTCGAGCGTCAGCTGCCGGACGTCAGTCGGGAGTCCAGCGGCTCGGTGGTCGTCGTGCGGCTGCGGGGAACGGACGAGATCGGGCTGTCGCATGTCGAGGTGCTGCGGCGGTTCGCCGCGCAGCTGCGCGATGCCGGCTCGACGCTCAAGATCGTCGCGACCGCGGATCGGGTCATCTCGCAGCTGGACGCCGGCGGTCTCACCGCGATCATCGGCGAGCGCAACGTGTACCGCGGCTCCGAGTGGGTCGGCGAGACCCTCCGCGCGGCGTACGACGACGCGCGCGACGAGCTGCGGGAACGCTGAGCGCCGAGCGGTGCTGGCGCTCAGCGGCATGCGCTGGTAAACTTGAGTCACAACGACTCAACTTTGCGAAGTCGGGTCCCAAGATCTCAGGAGACAGATGAACGCCACGCAGCAGCCCGGGCAGGAGGACGCGCAGAGCGCCCTCAAGCAGTTCGGGATCAACCTCACCGACCGCGCCCGCCAGGGCAAGCTCGACCCCGTCATCGGGCGCGACAGCGAGATCCGGCGCGTCAGCCAGGTGCTGACCCGCCGCACGAAGAACAACCCCGTCCTCATCGGCGAGCCCGGCGTCGGCAAGACCGCCGTCGTCGAGGGCCTCGCCCAGCGGATCGTGGCGGGCGACGTCGCGGAGTCCCTCAAGAACAAGGAGCTCGTGACGCTCGACATCTCCGCGCTCGTCGCGGGCGCGATGTACCGCGGCCAGTTCGAGGAGCGGCTGAAGGCCGTCCTCAAGGAGATCACCGAGTCCGACGGACGCATCATCACGTTCATCGACGAGCTGCACGTGCTGATGGGCGCGGGCGGCGGCGAGGGGTCGGTCGCGGCATCCAACATGCTCAAGCCCATGCTCGCGCGCGGCGAGCTGCGCCTCATCGGCGCCACCACCCTCAACGAGTATCGCGAGTTCATCGAGAAGGATGCCGCCCTCGAGCGTCGCTTCCAGCAGGTGTACGTCGGCGAGCCATCGGTTGAGGACACCGTGGCGATCCTGCGCGGGCTCAAGGGTCGGTACGAGGCCCACCACGGGGTGACCATCAGCGACGGCGCGCTCGTGGCCGCGGCATCCCTCTCCAATCGCTACATCCCCTCCCGTCAGCTTCCCGACAAGGCCATCGACCTGATCGACGAGGCGATGAGCCGCCTGAAGATGGAGATCGACTCGAGCCCGCTCGAGATCGACCAGCTGCGCCGTCAGCTCGACCGCATGCGGCTCGAGGAGCTGGCGCTCAAGAAGGAGAAGGACCCCGCGTCGAAGGAGCGGCTGGCGAAGCTGCGCGAGCAGATGGGCACCGCCGAGGCGGAGCTCTCCGAGCTCGAGAAGCGGTGGGAGCGCGAGCGCGCGAGCCTGAACCGGGTCGGCGAGCTGAAGAAGCAGCTCGACCAGGCGATCATCGACCGCGACCGCGCGCTGCGCGAGGCGGACTACACGCGCGCCTCCAAGCTCGAGTACGAGACGATCAAGCGCCTCCAGGTCGAGATCGCGCAGGCCGAGCAGGCCGAGGCCGCGTCGTCGGAGGACCGCATGGTCAACGAGCAGGTCACCGACGAGGACATCGCCGCCGTCATCGCGGCATGGACCGGCATCCCGGTCGGGCGTCTGCTGCAGGGCGAGAGCGAGAAGCTGCTGCACCTCGAGAGCGAGCTCGGCAAGCGCCTCATCGGCCAGAAGTCGGCGGTGAAGGCCGTCGCCGACGCGGTGCGCCGCAGCCGGGCCGGCATCAGCGACCCGGGTCGTCCGACGGGGTCGTTCCTGTTCCTCGGTCCCACCGGCGTCGGCAAGACCGAGCTGGCCAAGGCGCTCGCCGACTTCCTCTTCGACGACGAGCACGCCATGGTGCGCATCGACATGTCGGAGTACGGCGAGAAGCACACCGTCTCGCGCCTGGTCGGCGCCCCTCCCGGCTACATCGGCTACGAGCAGGGCGGTCAGCTCACCGAGGCCGTGCGGCGGCGCCCCTACTCGGTGGTGCTGCTCGACGAGGTCGAGAAGGCCCACCCCGAAGTGTTCGACGTGCTGCTGCAGGTCATGGACGACGGGCGCCTCACCGACGGCCAGGGCCGCACGGTCGACTTCGCGAACGTGATCCTGATCCTCACCTCGAACCTCGGCTCGCCGATCCTGATCGACCCGACGCTGTCGTTCGAGCAGAAGCGCGAGTCGGTCATGGCGATCGTGCGGCAGGCGTTCAAGCCGGAGTTCCTCAACCGCCTCGACGACGTCGTGATGTTCTCGGCGCTCAGCGAGGACGACCTGGCCCAGATCGTCGAGCTCACGGTCGACGCCCTGCAGCGGCGGCTGAAGGACCGCCGCCTGACCCTCGCCGTCACGCCCGACGCGCGCGCGTGGCTCGCCGAGCGCGGCTACGACCCCGTGTTCGGTGCCCGACCGCTGCGCCGCCTCATCCAGTCCGAGATCCAGGACCGCCTCGCGATGGCGCTGCTGTCGGGCGGCGTGCGCGACGGCGACATCGTCCGGGTCGACGTGGCGGCCGACGGCTCGCAGCTCGTGCTGACGAGCGACGGCCCCGTGGCATCCGCCCCGCCGGTGGCCGAGGACGACGACGTGATCGAGGCCGAGCTGCTGGACGACTGACGCCGGGCGCCTCGCGGCGCGGGCGGTGTGCGGCGTCTCCCGGGGTAGACACCGCAGACGCGACGAGACACCGCCCGATCCCGTGGTGTCCCGTCGCGTTCGTGGTGTTTCGCCTGCGTGGAGGGGGACGGATGCCGCTGCCCGAGGCGCCAGTCCCCATGCCACGCCTCTCGCCCGGCGTCTCCCGGGGTAAACACCGCAGACGCGACGAGACACCGCAGACGCGACGAGACACCGCAGACGCGACGAGACACCGCCCGATCCCGTGGTGTCCCGTCGCGTTCGCGGTGTTTTTCGCCTGCGTGGAGGGGGACGGATGCCGCAGCCCGAGGCGCTCGCCGTAGCCAGCCGGGCCCGCCGCGGCCGAGGGGCGGGGCGTGAGAGCATCGAGGATGCGCTCCGTCCGCGCCCTGTGGGGCTCGTCGCATCCCGGGCCCACCCTCGTCGTGACGGCGCTCGCCCTGGCGCTGGGGATCGCGACCGGCCTCGAGCCCTGGCGGCTGGTGCTGCTGACGCTCGCGGTGTTCGCCGGCCAGCTGTCGATCGGCATCTCCAACGACGCGCTCGACGCCGCGCGTGACCGGGAGGTCGGCCGCGCCGACAAGCCGCTCGCGCGGGGCGACGTCCGGCTCGGCGTGGCGTGGGGCGCGGCCGGGGGACTGCTCGCCGCGGCCCTCGTGCTGTCGGCACCGCTCGGATGGCGGATGCTGGCGGCGCACGCCCTCACCCTCGGCTCGGCGTGGGCGTACAACGGGGGGCTGAAGTCAACGCCCTGGTCGATCGTGCCGTTCCTCGTCAGCTTCGGGCTGTTCCCGTCGCTGGCGACACTGGCGGCGCCCGACCCGGCGTTCGCGCCGGGGTGGGCGTGGATCGCCGGTGCCGCGCTCGGGGCGGCCGTGCACCTCACCAACGTGCTGCCCGACCTCGACGACGACGCGCGCACGGGCGTGCGCGGGCTGCCGCACCGGCTCGGCCCCCGCGTCTCGGCCATCGTCGCAGCGATCGGCGTCGTGGGCGGCGCGGTCGCAGTGCTGCTCGGCGCCGCCGGAGGAGACCTCGCCGCGGTGCCGCCCGTGTCGTGGGTGTTCTTCACCGCGGTCGTCGTCCTCGCCGGCGCGACCGCGTGGCTCGCGGCCACGCGTCCGCCGAGCCGGCTGCTGTTCCGGCTCGTCATGCTCGCCGCCCTGCTGCTCGCGGTGCAGCTCGTCGCCTCCGGAGAGGCGCTCGCCGCCTGAGGGCCGTCCGGAAGCAACCCTTCACATATCGGACAGGTTCTGGAAGTATCTTCCAGAACGAACCGACCAGGAGGATCGACGATGCCCCTCGACCGCACGCCCCACGAACCCCAGCTCTCGCCCGGCCTCGACCGGCGCGGCTTCCTCACGCTCGCTGTCGCGGGCGCCGCGGCATCCGCCTTCACCGTCACGATCGGCACGCTGAGCCCGGCCCCGGCGCTCGCCGCGACCGCGGGAGCCGAGGCATCCGCTCTCGCACCGCGCAAGCGCGAGCTGCGGGCGATGTGGATCTCGTCGGTCGTCAACATCGACTGGCCGTCGCGCACCGGGCTCAGCGCCGCCGATCAGAAGGCCGAGTTCCTCCACTGGCTCGATGTCGCCGAGCAGTTCCACCTGAACGCGGTGTTCGTGCAGGTGCGCCCCACCGCCGACGCGTTCTGGCCGAGCCCGCTCGAGCCGTGGTCGCAGTACCTCACCGGCGTGCAGGGTCGCGACCCGGGCTACGACCCGCTCGCGTTCATCGTCGAGGAGGCCCACCGCCGCAACCTCGAGCTGCACACCTGGTACAACCCCTACCGGGTGTCGATGGGTGCCGACCCCTCGGCACTCGTGCCCGACCACCCCGCCCGCGTGCATCCGGACTGGATCTGGGCGTACGGCGGCAAGCTCTACTTCGACCCGGGCCTGCCCGAGGCGCAGGAGCACATCCAGCAGGCGATCCTGCACTCGGTCGAGAACTACGACATCGACGGCGTGCACTTCGACGACTACTTCTACCCCTACCCGGTGGCCGGGCAGACGATTCCGGATGCCGCCACCTACGCCGCGCACGGCGCGGGCTTCGCGGACATCGCCGACTGGCGGCGCCACAACGTGAACACCTTCGTGCACTCGGTCTCTCAGCGCATCAAGGCGCTGAAGCCGTGGGTGAAGTTCGGGATCAGCCCGTTCGGCATCTGGCGCAACCGCACGACCGACCCGCTCGGCTCCGAGACCGGCGGCTCGCAGTCGTACGACATGCAGTTCGCAGACACCCGCAAGTGGGTGCTCGAGGGCTGGCTCGACTACATCAACCCCCAGATCTACTGGCAGTTCGGGCTCGCGGTCGCGGACTACGCGAAGCTGGTGCCGTGGTGGGCCGACGTGGCGGCGAAATCGGGCACGCACCTCTACATCGGCGAGGCGCTCTACAAGGTGACCTCGGGCGTCTTCACCGATCCGGCCGAGCTCTCGAACCATCTGACGTTCGACCGCGAGATCGACGCGACGCGCGCCCCCGTGCACGGCAACGTGTACTTCTCTGCCAAGCACGTGCCCGCCGACCCGAAGGGGTCGATGTCGATCGTGCGCGCCGACCACTACTCGCGTCCGGCGATCGTGCCGGCGATGCCGTGGCTGCCGGCCGGCGACCTTCGCACGCCCGTGCTCGCGAACGCCGTGCACGGCGCGGGCGGAGTCACGGTGCAGTGGTCGGATGCCGCACCCCCGAGCGCCCGCGCGACGTCCTTCGCCGTCTATCGTGCTGACGGCCAGGTCGCCGCGATCGACACCGAGGATGCCGCCAACCTCGTGGCCACACGGCGCGCGCAGCCCGGGGTGGTGCAGCGTTTCGTCGATGCGACCGCCGAGCCCGGCGCGGTGTACACGTACGCGGTCACCGCCCTCGACCGGGTCTGGAACGAGAGCGCGGCCAGCGGCGTGCGCGTCACCGAGTAGCGGCGTGCGCGCTCGCTGACGGTGCCCGGGGACGGCCCGCGCCGGGACTACGCGGGTCTGTTCGTCGGCGTGCGCATCCGGCCGGCGGTGAAGGGCAGCACCGGCGCCCGGTACACCACGGCCGGCGGGTCGTCCGGCTCGAGCGTGAACTCGGCCTGGCCGAAGCGCCAGAGCCGGTTGAAGAGGAAGACGCCGAGCGTCACGGTCCGGTCGGCGGGGACCTGCCACGTGCCGAGGCCCCACTGCGTCGGCTGGCCGCGCCCGTCGATGACGAGCGTCGGCCTGACGCCGGCGTAGAGCGCGAACCAGGGCTTGTGCAGCGTCAGCTCGATGCGACGGGATGCCGCGTGGGCAGCGCTCATCCGCGGCTCCACCCTCGTTCGGCGTCCGCGTCGAAGCCCATGGCGTACGCGCGGGCGAAGAGCGGCGCCGACGGCGGCGCGAGCATCGCCCGCACCCCCGCCCGCCGCGCGGCGTCGGCGGCACGGAGCGGCCGGCCGAGCGCCGTGTTCATCGACGCGAGCGCCGCGGCCCGGCGGGCCGAGCGCAGGCGCCGCGCCTCCCAGCGCGCCAGCTCGACTTCGGGCGCCGAGCCGGTCGTCACCCACGAGGCGAGCAGCGGTGCGAGCGTCGCGGCGTCGAGCAGGCCGAGGTTCATGCCCTGGCCCCCGATCGGGCTGACCTCGTGCGCTGCGTCGCCGATCGAGAAGATGCGCCCGTTGCGCAGCCGGGGCGCCACGACCCGGCGCACACCGAAGGCCGTCGCCGTCTGCACCGCGTCCGCCGCGGCGTGCTCGCCGCGGCGGGCGAGCGCGTCGCGCAGCCGCTGCGCCCGAGCGGCGGGGTCGTCGTCGGCGCGAGGGTCGTCCCACGCCACGAATCGTCGCGAGCCACCCGGGAGGGGGAACGACTCCAGCACGCCGTCCCGGTCCAGGTGCACCACCGCGACGTCGGGGTCGGCGTGGTGGCCGGTGGTGGCATCCGTCATCAGATAGCGGTCGGGGTACTCGCGCCGCCGCACGGCGCCCGGCCGGTAGACGAGGTCGCGTCCGCCCGCGCCCGCCGCGACCACGACGAGCGTCGCCTCGAGCTCGGCGGGGCGGCCGCCGATGCCCGCGCGCACCACCACGGCTTCGGCGCGCGGCAGCACCGCCATGACGTTCGCCCCCCGCAGCGGCTCCGGCGCGTCGGCCGCGAGCACGGCCTCGGTCGCGGCCTGGGGAAGGGTCGCCACGAAGGGGAAGCGGGTCGCAAGCCGGTCGAACCGCACCGTGCCGAGCAGCCGCCCGTTCGAGCGCGCCTCCCCGCGGTGCACCCGGACCGCGTGCGCGAGCAGGCGATCCGTCACGCCCGAGGCCTCGAGGGTCGACAGCACGGGTGCATGGATGCCGATGGCCCGCGTTCCGTCCCCTGCGGCGGGGCGCCGTTCGAGCACCTCGACGTCGATGTCTCGCCGCCGCAGCGCGCCGGCGAGCAGTATGCCCACCGGCCCGGCCCCGACGACGACGACGTCAGCCATCGCCCTGCGCTGCGGCGACGAGTCGGAAGGGCACCGGGATCCGCACGGTCCATGCGCCGGGGTCGGCGTCGTCGAGGCGCGCCGCGAGCTCGCCGGGGGTGTAGCTGCGGCGGATGGAGCGCAGCCCGTCCGTGCGCAGGAACGTGCCCGCCTGGAACGGCGTGATCCCGACGGCGTACAGCCCGTAGGCGACGCGGGAGCGGGCGATGTCGCTGTGCAGCACGATCCCGCTCGACAGCGCGCGGGACTCCGCCGCGAACCGCTCGAGGTCACCGTTGAGATGATGCAGAACGTGGTTCGAGAGCACGGCGTCGAACGGATCGCCCTCGTCGACGAGGGTCGCGGCATCCGCGCATCGGAACGTCGCCCCGGGAATCGGCTCGCGCGACTCCGCGACCTCGTGCGCGCGGGCGTCAGGATCGACGCCGACCCACGACACGTCGAGGCCGTCGCTCCGCGCGGCGGACGCGAGCCGCGCGACGAGATCGCCGCCACCCGACCCGATGTCGAGCACGCGGGCGGGCCGCCCCAGCCCGGCGAGGTGCGGCCGCAGCATGGTGCGGTACACGGTGCCCCATCCCGAGATCAGCCGATTCACGGTCTCGAAGCGCTGCAGCGTCGCGCGCAGGCGCTCCGGGTCGCACGCGGGGTCGTCCATGATCTCGGCGAGCCGCTCGTCGCGGACGGCGAGACTCACGCCCGAACCCCCGCGCTCGCCGCAAACGCCACGCTCCCCGCAGCCCCCGAGCCCCCGGCGACGCCCGCCATCATGCCGTGGCCGCCATGGCGAGCGACCCCCGGTCGACCTCCAGGCCGGCGGGCCGCCGTCGCGTGAGCAGCGCCGACTCCACCGTCAGGCCGGGACCGAAGGCGAGCCCCGCGACCCGCGTCCCGTCGGCGAGGGCGTCGTCGCGCAGCAGCGCCGCCAGGATGAACAGGATCGTGGCGCTCGACATGTTGCCGTACTCGCGCAGCACGGTGCGCGAGGCGGCGAGGGCGTCGGGGGCGAGCTCCAGCCCCGCCTCGACCCGGTCGAGCACGCTGCGACCGCCGGGGTGCACCGCCCACGCCGCGGGCGGCTCGCCGTCGCCGACGAAGCGCGTCACCGCGCCGCGGATCTCCCGCCCGATGATGCGGGGCACCTCCGCCGAGAGCACCATCTCGAACCCGTTGTCGCCGATGGTCCAGACCATGTCGCTCTCGCCCTCGTCGGTCAGCGCCGTCCCGAATCGCTCGAGCTCCAGCCCGCCCGGACGCCCGATCTCCGCGTCTGCCGTGACGACAGCAGCGGCCGCGCCGTCGGCGAAGACGGATGCCGCGACGATCTGCTGCGGGTCCGACGACGCGCGCACGTGCAGGGAGCAGAGCTCCACGCACACCACCAGCACGACGGCGTCGGGCCGCGTGTGCGCGAGGGCGGTCGCGACCCGCAGCGCCGGGAGCGCCGCCGCGCACCCGATGAACCCGAGGTGGCAGCGCTCCACCGTCGTGGGCAGCCCGAGGTCGCGGACCAGCCGGTAGTCGGGGCCGGGGGCGAAGAACCCGGTGCACGAGACGGTGACGACGTGTGTGACGGCGGATGCCTCGATCCCGCTGTCGGCGAGCGCGGTACGCGCGGCCGCGGCCGTGAGCCCCGGCGCGAGGCGCGTGTAGAGGTCGTTGCGGGTGCCCGTCGTGGGGGAACGAAGCAGTCCGTCCGCGCCGAGGAAGGTGCGCTCGGCGGAATCGTCGAGGACGCCGGGCAGGGCCGCCAGCTCGTCGACGACGGTGTGGCGGCGCTCGATGGCCGACGCGTCGAACACGGCCTGGATGCGCCGCCGCGTCAGCCGGTCCACGCCGTCCTGCGCGGCGAAGAGAGCGCGGACGTCGTCCTGCTGGATGCGGGTCGGAGGAACCGCCGTGCCGATCGAGACGATGCGGGCCGTCATGGAGCAACCTAAGCATGCCCGGACGCCGGAACGCATCGGATTGCCAGATCTTCGGACCTGGGATACGGATGCCGCGACCCGCCCCTGCAGGCGACGGCAGGGCGGATGCCGCGACCCGCCCCTGCACGACGGGCCGCGGCATCCGGATCTTCCGTCAGTCCTCGGTGCGGTCCGCCCGCTTCTCGAGAGGCGCGGTGTGCTCGGCGTGCGCGTCGGGCAGCTCCCGCATGCGCCAGAACGGGCCGATCGCCACGAACAGGCACGCCAGCAGCTGACCGGCGGCCGCGATCCACAGCGTCGGCACCGTGCCGATCCAGGTGCCGAGTGCGCCGGCCAGCAGTGCGGCGATGGGCATGACTCCCCACACGACGAACCGGATCGACGCGTTCATGCGGCCCAGCAGCCGCGGCGGGGTGATGCGCTGGCGGAACGTCACCTGCGTGATGTTGTACAGCAGGACCGTGAAGCTCATGATGAAGCCCTGCACCGCGAGGAACGGGAAGGCGAGCGCCGGAAAGAGCGACGCGACGGGCAGGAAGAAGGGTGCGACGCAGAACGCGATGGCGCTGACCGGGATCGCGCGGGCCTCACCCAGCCGGGCGACGATGCGCGGCGTGGCGATGGCGCCCGCGACGCCGCCGATCGCGCCCACCGAGAAGACCAGCCCCAGCATCTCGGGCGTGAATCCGAGGTCCCGCAGCAGGAAGATCGGCAGAAGCGTGGTGGCGATCGTGCCGAAGAAGTTCCCCCCGCCGGTGGTGCCGACGATCCGTCGCAGCAGCGGGTTGCCGAACACCCACCGCAGGCCCTCGCCGATCTCGTGGACGAGCGGCTTGCGGTCCTCGGGGGCCCGCAGCTGCTCGTGGTCGCGGGTGAAGAGCAGCGCCACGAACGACACGAGGTAGGTCGCGACGGTCGCAAGGATCGCCAGTGGCGCCGTGAGAACGCCGATGAGCCAGCCGCCGATGCCGGGTCCGGCGATGTTGGCGAGCTCGTACGTCGACTGCAGCTTGCCGTTCGCCTCCGCGATCTGGTTCGAGCGCACCAGCGACGGGATGATGCTCTGATAAGAAACGTCGAAGAAGACGGTCGCGACGCCCATGACGAGGGCGACGACGATCATGTGCCAGATCTCGAGCACGCCGAGGATCGCGAGCACCGGCAGCGAGGCGAGGGCGACGGCGCGCAAGAGGTCGGCCCAGATCATGACGCGGCGCTTGCGCATGCGGTCGATCCAGGCGCCGGCGGGGAGGCCGACCACGAGGAAGGCTGCGACCTGCGCCGCGTTCAGCAGGCCGACCTCCCACTCGGTGGCGTTCAGCGCCAGCACGGCGAGGACGGGGATCGCGAGCTCGGTGATCTGGGCGCCGAACTGGCTGAAGGCCTGGCCGCCCCACAGTGTGAGGAAGTTGCGGTCCCGCCACAGCGAGCCCTTCGGCGCCGCGGCGCGCGCGGCGGCGGGGGCGGCGGCATCCTGATCCGCCTCCACCGCGCCCTCGGCGCTGGCGCGCGAGACGGGGGTGGACGCTTCGGCGCGAGCTTCGGCGCGCACGCCGTCGTCGATGTCGTCCGCCACCGCCGGCTCGTCTGATTGGGACATGTCAATCAGTTTGAGCGACTGATTGAGGGCTGTCAATCACTCTTGTACGCTGAGGGCATGGCGGACGCCGGCGAGGAGCGCATCGAGCTGCGCGCGGGGGATCCCGAGGCCGAGGCCCGCATGCGTGCGCTGAGCTCGCCGCTGCGATTGCGCGTGCTGCGACTGTGCGCGTTCGAGTCGCGCACCAACAAGGAGCTCGCCGAGCTGCTCGGCATGAACCCCGGCACGATGCTGCATCACGTGCGCACCCTCGTGCAGACCGGATACCTCGCAGCCGAGCCCGAGCGCAGCGGCGCGCAGGGCGCCCGCGAGGTGCCGTATCGCGCGACCGGGCTGTCGTGGCGCACGTCGATGCCGGGCGGCTCGCCTGTGCTGATCGAGACGTTCCTGCAGCAGATCGAGGGCGTCGATCCCGACGACCTCGACACCACCTGGCTCGGCCTCAAGCTCACCGCCGAGCACCGGGAGGAGTTCCAGCACCGGTTGTACGAGCTCGTCAACGAGTTCAAGGAGCGCGGTCCCGACCCCGACGGCGACACGTACTCGTTCTTCAGCACGCTGCACCCCGACGAGAATCCGCCCGCGGCCGGCTGAGGTCCGGCGCTTCTTGCGGCCGGCAGAAGGGTGCGGGAACTTCTGCCGATGACGGATGCCGCGCCCCGCGGCCGCGTCATAGCCTGAGCCCATGACCACCGCGACGGCCGACCTGTACGACGATCGCGGCGACGAGCTGGACTCGCTCGCGCTGCAGCTGTGCGACCTGGGCGGGCGGGTGGCCTTCGACGGGCCGATCCGCACCGTGCGCTGCCACCGCGACAACGCGCTCGTGAAGTCGGTGCTCGCCACGCCCGGCGACGGCGCGGTGCTCGTCGTCGACGGGGGCGGCTCGCTCGAGTCGGCGCTCGTCGGCGACCTCATCGCGGGCTCCGCCGTCGAGAACGGCTGGTCCGGCATCATCGTGCACGGCGCGGTCCGCGACCGTGCCGCGCTCGCGGCGCTCGACCTCGGCGTCAAGGCGCTCGGGTCGAATCCCCGCAAGAGCGCCAAGGCCGGCGCCGGCGAGGTGGATGTGCCGGTGGAGATCGCCGGTGTGGTGTTCTCGCCGGGCAGGCACGTCTGGGCCGACGCGGACGGCGTGCTCGTCGAGCGCTGACCCCGGCGCCACGCCGGGCACCGACCCCGACGCCACGCCGAGCGCCGAGACGGGCGGGGTCGCGGCGCGGTGCGGTGCGCGCGGCGTCGCCCGCTCGTAGGGTGAAGCGTGTCCTCCTTCGACCGGGAACCGGCCCGTCACCTCGCCCGCGCCATCGAGATCGCGACCGAGAACGTCCGCAACGCGGGTGGGCCGTTCGGCGCCGTGGTCGTGTCGGCCGACGGCCGTGTGTTCGAGGGCGTCAACCGGGTGACCGCCGACCTCGACCCATCCGCCCACGCCGAGGTCACCGCGATCCGCCGCGCCTGCCAGGGGCTCGGCACGTTCGACCTCAGCGGGGCGACGCTGTACGCGAGCTGCGAGCCCTGCCCGATGTGCCTCGGCGCGGCGCTGTGGGCGCGGGTGGACCGCGTGTACTTCGCCGCCGACCGCGAGGACGCGGCCGCCGCCGGGTTCGACGACGCCCGCTTCTACCAGTACTTCGACGGCGGCCCGGAGCACCGCGAGGCCATGCCGGTGGCATCCGTCGCCCTCCCCGACGAGGTCAGGGTCGCCCCCTTCACGGAGTGGCACCGCACCGCCACCCGCATCGAGTACTGAGCCCCGCCGCGAGAGCCGGCTCAGGAACCCGCGACGGGGGCGGTCTCCTCGATGAGCTGCAGCAGGCGCGCAGCGACGCTCACCGCGATCGTGGCGGGCTGCTTGCCGGCGACCTCGGCAAGGCCGATGGGGGTCACGACGCGGGCCAGCGCGGCGTCGTCGTGCCCGGCATCCGTCAATCGCGCGCGGAAGCGGGCCCACTTCGAACGCGAGCCGATGAGCCCGATCGAGCCGATGCCCTCGACGCGCAGGGCCTGATCGACGATCGCGAGGTCCTCGGCATGATCGTGGGTCATGACGAGCACGTGCGTTCCGGCCGGCACCTCGCGCAGCACGGACTCGGGCACATGGGCGCGGTGCACGAAGACGTGCGCGACGGCGTCGCCCAGCGGCCCCGGCGCGCCGTCCACGCCGAGCCGGGCGGGCTCCAGCATGGTGTCGCGGGAGTCGACGAGGTGCAGGTCGACGTGCTGGCGGGCGAGGATGCGCGCCAGTTCGAGGCCGACGTGGCCCAGTCCGAACACGGCGATGGAGGGGACGACCCGCACCGGTTCCAGCATCAGCGTGACCTCGCCTCCACAGCACTGCACCCCATAGTCCGTCGTCGCCTTGTCGCTGAGGGTGAGCGTGAGCAGGTCGGGCTCGGCCGCGCCCGCTTCGAGCATCGCGCGCGCCCGCGACACGGCGGTCGCCTCGAGGTTGCCGCCGCCGACCGTGCCGAACACCTCGGCGGGCGAGACGACCATCTTCGCGCCGCCGTTGCGCGGGGCGTGCCCGCGCACCATCGCCAGCGTCACGATGACGGCCGGCGTTCGTGCGGCACGCAGTGCCTGCACCGCGTCGAGCCAGTCCATGGCCTCAGCGGCCCGCCGTGAGCAGGCCGGTCTCGCTCGTGCCGGAGTCGTCGACGGATGCCTCGGCCGTGCGCGGCTTGCCTCCGTTGCCGTCGACCGACGCCTCCGCCTGACGCGGCTCCGCCCCGTGGCCGTCGGCGGCGCGCGCGGCCTCGACCGCCCAGAACACCGCCTCGGGTGTCGCCGGGGAGGCGAGCTCGACGCTGCGTCCCTGCGGGCCGAACGCCCCGACCGCCTGCCGGAGGGCCTCGCGGGCGCTGAAGGCGAGCAGGAGCGGCGGCTCACCGACGGCCTTCGAGCCGTACACGGCACCGTCCTCGCGGGCGTCGTCGAAGAGCCGCACGTGGAACTCCTCGGGCATCTCGGACAGGCTCGGCAGCTTGTAGGTGCTCGCCGACGGGGTCTGCAGGCGGCCGCGGGCGGGGCCGTCGCCGTCATCCCACCGCAGCTCCTCGAGCGTCAGCCAGCCGACGCCCTGCACGAAGCCGCCCTCGACCTGCCCGAGGTCGAGCCGCGGCGACAGCGAGTCGCCGGCGTCGTGCACGATGTCGACCCGCCGCAGCCGGTAGGCGCCGGTGAACCCGTCGACCTCGACCTCGGTGGCCGCGCAGCCGTAGGCGAAGTACTTGAAGGGCGACCCCTGCTGGCGGTCGGCGTCCCAGTGCAGGCCCTCGGTGCGGTAGTAGCCCGCGGCGAAGAGCTGCACGCGCTGCAGGTAGGCGGCGGCGACGACCTCCGCGAACGTCAGACGCGGCCCGGTGCCGCCGAGCGCGAAGACCTCGCCGCCCGAGAACCGCACGTCGCGCTCGTCGATGCCGAGCAGGCGCCCGGCGACGGTGGCGAGCCGGCCGCGGATCTCCTCGCACGCGATCTTGATCGCGCCGCCGTTGAGGTCGGCGCTCGACGACGCCGCCGTGGCGGAGGTGTTGGGCACCTTGTCGGTGCGGGTGGGTGCCAGCCGAACCTGGTGCAGCTCCACGCCGAGAGCGGTCGCGGCGACCTGCAGCATCTTCGTGTGCAGTCCCTGCCCCATCTCGGTGCCGCCGTGGTTGATGAGCACCGAGCCGTCGCGGTAGACGATGACGAGCGCGCCGGCCTGGTTGAAGGACGTGAAGGTGAACGAGATGCCGAACTTCACGGGGGTCATCGCCAGCCCGCGCTTGCGATCGGGGTGGGCGGCGTTGAACTGCGCGACCTCGCGCAGCCGGGCGTCGAGGTCGCTCTCGGCGCGGAGCTGGTTCCAGATGACCGAGATGCGCTCGGCGTCCTTCACCGGCTGCCCGTAGTGCGTGGACTGCCCGGGGCGGTAGAAGTTCTTCTCACGCAGCTCGAGCGGGTCGAGCCCCAGCACGGGAGCCGCGCGGCCCAGGATGTCTTCGATCAGGAACGAGCCCTGCGGCCCGCCGAACCCGCGGAACGCGGTGTTCGACGGCTTGTTCGTCTTCGCCACGCGTCCGTGCACGCGCACGTTCGGGATCCAGTAGGCGTTGTCGACGTGGCACAGGGCACGGCCGAGCACCGGCTCCGACAGGTCCAGGCTCCACCCGCCGTCCGACGTCAGCGTCGCCTCCAGCGCCTGCAGGCGGCCGTCGGCGTCGAAGCCGACGCGCCACGACATGTGGAACGGGTGCCGCTTGCCGGTCATCGTGATGTCCTGCGCGCGGGTGAGACGCAGCCGCACCGGGCGGCCGGTGAGCTTCGCCCCGAGCGCGGCGATCGCGGCGAACCCGTGCGGCTGCATCTCCTTGCCGCCGAACCCCCCGCCCATGCGCAGGCACTGCACCGTCACCTCGCTCGACGCGACGCCGAGCACGTGCGCCACGATCTCCTGCGTCTCGGACGGGTGCTGCGTCGACGATTCGACGAAGTACCGCCCGTCGGGCTCGCGCACCGCGAAGGCCGCGTGGGTCTCGAGCGAGAAGTGCTCCTGCCCGCCGCACTCGCTCACGCCCTCGAGCACGACGGCGGAGGAGGAGAGGGCGGATGCCGCGTCCCCGCGTTCGATCGTCAGCGCCTTGCCCTGGAACGACCCGGCCTGGATGGCCTCGGGCACCGTGATGAGCGACGGCAGCGGCTCGTACGAGACGACGACGGCGGCGGCGCCCAGCCGCGCCGCCTCCGGCGTCTCGCCGAGCACCCACGCCAGCGCGTGCCCGTGGAACATCGCCTCGGACGGGAAGAGCGGCTCGTCGTGCTTGACTCCGGCGTCGTTGACGCCCGGCACGTCGTCGGCGGTGAGCACGCGGACGACCCCCGGCACGGCGGCGGCCGGGGTGACGTCGAGCGTCACCCGGGCGTGCGCCGAGGTCGAGGCCACCGGCCACGCGGTGAGCACGCCGTGCGCGCGTGCCGCGAGGTCGTCGGTGTACACGGCGGCGCCGGAGACGTGCAGCGCGGCGCTCTCGTGCACGGCCGGCCGACCGACCACGGGGTTCTCGGGGCGATCGGCGAGCCCGCTCATGCCGGCACCTCCGCCGGATCGGATGCGGCGCCCGCGTGCAGGGCGAACAGTGCCGTGCCGAGCATCCGCGCGCGGTACGCCGCTCCGGCGCGGTGGTCGCTCATGGGCGTGCCCTCGCCCTCGAGCACGGCGGAGGCCGCCCGTGCCGTGTCGGCGTCCCACGGGCGTCCGATGAGCGCCCGCTCGGTGGCGTACGCACGCAGCGGCGTGGCGGCGACGCCGCCCAGTCCGATGCGGGCGCGCGCGATGATTCCGTCCTCGAGGTCGAGCGCGACCGCGACCGCCACCGACGAGATGTCGTCGAAGCGCCGCTTCGAGACCTTGTGGAACGCCGTGATCGAGTGGCCGGACGCGGGGATGCGCACCTCGCGGATGAGCTCGCCCGGGCGCCGGACGGTGGTGCGGTAACCCGTGAAGTAGTCCGCCAGGTCGACGGCGCGCTCGCCGCCGTCGGCGGACACGAGCACGACCTCGGCCCCGAGCGCGAGCAGCGCCGGGGCGGCGTCCCCGATGGGCGACGCGGTGCCCAGGTTGCCGCCGAGGGTGGCCCGGTTGCGGATCAGCCGCGACGCGAACTGGGGGAGCAGCTGCCCGAGGAGCGGCACGCGCTCACCGAGGGAGCGCTCGACGTCGGACAGCGCAACAGCGGCGCCGATGCGGATGACGTCGTCGCCCACCTCGACGGCGCGCAGCTCGGCCAGCCGGTCGATGGCCACGACGATCGGCGCGCGGGCGCCGCGCAGGTTCACCTCGACGCCCCAGTCGGTGCATCCCGCCACCGGGACCGCGGTGGGCTCGTCGCGCAGGAGGACGAGCGCCTCGTCGAGGGACGCCGGCCGCACGAAGCGCGCGCCCGCCACCTCTTCATCGGTGGCGACGGCCTCGGGCGCAGGCGCGTCGAGCCGCTCCCGGAGCGGGTCGCCGGGCTGCGGCATCCCGAGCGCGAACGCGGCATCGCGGATCGGGCGGTAGCCGGTGCAGCGGCAGAGGTTGCCGCCGATGGCGTGCAGGTCGAACCCGTTCGGCCCGTGCTCGGCGGTGGCCTCCTGCGGCGCGCGGTCCGGCCGGTAGAACTCGGCGGCCATGCTGCACACGAAGCCGGGCGTGCAGTATCCGCACTGCGAGCCGCCGGCCGCCGCGAGCTCCTCCTGCACCGGATGCAGGTCGTCGGGCGAGCCGAGCCCCTCGGCGGTGACGACCTCCTGGCCGTCCAGCGCGAGGGCCGGCAGCAGGCACGCGTTCACGGGCGTCAAGGACGTGCCGCCGTCTGGCGTCGGGGTGGCTAGCAGCACCGCGCACGCGCCGCACTCGCCCTCGGCGCAGCCCTCCTTCGCGCCGGTCAGGCCGAGGCCGCGCAGCCAGTCCAGCGCGGAGGCGTGCGGGGGCGTGCCGGCGAGCGGCCGGGGCCGCCCGTTGACTGTCACTGCGGTGTCACTGTTCGTATGGATGCCCGGAGTCTACGCCGCGCGACTGTCGGCCGACGGTGAGCGACGCCCCTCTGGACACGCCCACGGGGCAAGAGGATCGTTGCCGTGGGACACACACTGGGAGGTTGGCATGTTCACACCCGATCGGCCGTTCTCGAGCTTCGCCGTACCCGACATCGGCGCAGCCGCGGCCTTCTATCGCGACACGCTCGGGCTGAACGTGACCGTCTACGAGGAGATGGGCGGCGGCTTCACGATCGCCCTCCCCGGCGGCGGCCACGTGTTCGTCTACCCGAAGGAGGACCACGAGCCGGCCGTCTTCACCATCCTCAACTTCGAGGTCGACGACGTGGACTCCGCCGTCGACGACCTCAACGCGCGAGGCGTGGTGACCAAGATCTACACCGATCCGGACTACGGCACCGACGAGAAGGGCATCTCGCGGGGCTTCGAGGGCGGTCCCGACATCGCGTGGTTCCGCGACCCGGCGGGCAACGTCATCGCGGTGGGCGAGATGGCGCCGCAGATGCTGGGCGGCGCGGGCTGACGGCTGCGAGAGACGGATGCCGCGGCCCGCGGCATCCGTCATCCGTCACGGCAGCACCGGCCAGCCTTCGGGGCCCAGCGACCCGGCGGGGTACTCCTCGAGCGGCACGTCGCCGGCGCGCCAGGCGGCCAGCACGGGGTCGACGATGCGCCAGGACTCCTCGGCGGCGTCGCCGCGCACCGCGAGGGTGGCGTCGGCATCGAGGATGCCCGACAGCACCTCGCCGTAGGCCTTGAGCGCGCCCTCGCCGAGGTCGGCCCCGATCGTCGCGCGCTCGAGCTCGAACGGGTCGTCGCCGCCGTTGACGTTGAGCTCGAGGTCCATGTGGTCGGGTCCCAGCGAGAAGCGCAGGACGGATCCTGGCGCCTGGCCGACGAGCCCTTCCGGCACGTGGTTGACCCGGCGGAACGTCACGACGACCTCGCCCTTCTTCTCGGGGAGCGCCTTGCCCGAGCGCAGCGTGAACGGCACGCCCCGCCACCGCTCGTTGCGCACCTCGCACACGAGCTCCGCGAGCGTCTCGGTCTGGCGTGCGGCGTCGACGCCGGGCTCGTCCGCATAGGACGGCAGCTGCCGCTCGCCGATGGTGCCCGCGGTGTAGCGCGCCCGCCGCGATGCCGTCGCGGGATCGCCGCCCCACACGTGCGTCGCGCGCAGCACGGCCGAGGTGGCGTCGCGGAAGTCGCGCTCGTGCAGCGTCGCCGGCGGCTCCATCGCGAGGATCGCCATCACCTGCAGCAGGTGGCTCTGGATCATGTCGGCGAGGGCCCCGGCCCGGTCGTAGTAGCCGGCACGTCCCTCGAGCCCGAGCGTCTCGTCGTAGCGGATGACGACGGACTCGATGTGCTGCGCCGACCACACCGGTGCGAAGATGCGGTTGGCGAAGCGCACGCCGAGCAGGTTGAGCGTCGTCGACCGGCCGAGGAAGTGGTCGATGCGGAACACCTGCGCCTCGGGCACCAGGCGCTCCAGCGTCGCATTGAGCGCGCGGGCGGTCACCTCGTCGACGCCGAACGGCTTCTCGAGCGCGAGCACCGTCCCGTCGGGGATCTCGACGCCGACGAGCGCCTCGCACGCCGCCTTCGTGACGGCGGGCGGTACGGCGAAGTAGAGGGCGAGCCGGCCGTCGCGGTCGGACAGCAGGCGAGCGAGGTCGCCGGGGTCGGTGATGTCGGCGCGCTGGTAGGTCGTCTCGGCGATCGCGTCGAATGCCGCCGCGAATCCAGCCGACTCGAACGAGCGCCGCACGGTCTCGCGCCAGTGCGCGTCGTCCCAGTCGTCGATGCCGGCGCCGCGCAGCCGGATGCGGCGGTGCGGCTCGAGGGTGAGCAGCTGGCCGAGCGCCGGCAGCAGCAGTCGTGAGGTGAGGTCGCCCGAGGCGCCGAGGATCAGAAGCGTGGTCTCCGCCGACATGCGCCCACGTTAGCCAGCGACCGCTGCGCCGGGGGAGGGGCTGGCGGGTGCGCGGCTCCTATGCAACGGTGCGCGGCGGTCGTAGCGGACGTCAGCCGGCCCCGCGCCAGTCGCCCATATCCAGCCGGGGGCGGTGATGCACCCTGCCGGCATCGACGGGCGCGGTCTCGTGGCCGCCCAGTGCGTGCACCCAGGGCGGCTGATGGTCCATGGTCACCGAACCCGCGCCGGTCGTGAAGTAGGCGGCGACCGGAGGACTCGCCACGAACGCGGCCGCGAAGACGGCGGCACTGGGGATGCGCACCAGGGCATCGCGCGACATGAGGTCGCGCATGAATGAGGCGAACGCGAGCGGATCGTCGGATGGCGGCGTCTCCGCTCCCGGCGGCAGCTGCGACAGCAGCTGCCCGAGGATGTCCTCACGCTGCGCGGCCGGGAACCCGGCGAAGGCGGCCGCGTAGGCCTTGTCGGCGACGCTCGCGGGGACGTTCCCGAGCACGTAGGCGTAGCGCCCGATCTGCTCATCGTCGCTGAGGACGGGCTGTTTCTCGTGTCGCCATCTCATGACTCTCGGCTCCCGAGCGCCAGCGTACGCCGGACGCGACATTTCGTCGATGTCGGCGGGGCCGGTGCCGGCCAGCGCGGTCGCGCGTCGTCGCCGGACGAGCCGTGCACGGACCCCCGTGGACAGGGGGCGGGTCCGGGTCTAATGGGCCGCACCAAGCCCGGCAACGACGGAGCTGGCGAGGAAGGTCGGATCATGCGACGACTGCTCATCCTCGTGCTCGCTCTGGCTCTCGCGTGGGCCGGCACCGCACCGGCATCCGCGATCACCTTCGGCGATGAGGACGGTGACCTGCACCCCAATGTCGGCGTCGTCGTGATCGACCGGAGCGCCGGAAGCCCCGGACCCGACATCACGTGCTCGGGCACCTTGATCGCCGACTTCGTCTTCCTGACGGTCGCCCACTGCGTCGACGTGCTCGAGAGCGTCGGCCAGCCCTACTACGTCTCGTTCGAGTCGACGTATGACGAGGATGCGGCGGCACCGGCCGGGCTCATCTCGGGAACCGCGATCCAGCATCCGCTGTGGGGTTCGGGCCGGCAGGACGACACCCACGACATCGCCGTGGTGCTGCTCGACAGCGCACCACCCGGTGTCGTCCCCGCAGAGCTGCCGACCGCGGGCCTCCTCGACCAGCTCAACGCCAGCGGCGAGCTTCGCGACAGCACGTTCACCACCGTCGGCTACGGCGCCGTGCGCACCGACAAGACCGGCGGGCCGAACTCCGTAGAAGGCCGCGACGGCGTGCGTCGCTACGCGCTGCAGAGCTTCCAGTCGCTGAGGCCGAACTCCCTCGAGCTGTCGCAGAATCCCTCGACCGGCGACGGCGGCACCTGTTTCGGTGATTCGGGCGGGCCGCATTTCCTGGGCGGCGTCGACAGCAGCCTCGTGGTCTCGACCACGGTGCGCACCGACCGCTGGTGTCGGGCCACCAGCCAGACCTACCGGCTGGACACCGAGTCAGCCCGCGACTTCCTGGGTCAATACGTGACCCTTCCCTGACCGCGAATCACCAGGCGTACGCCTCCGGAGCGATGCCGGGGCCGGGCCAGAGGGTGTCGAGCCGCTCGAGGACCTCGCTGGTGCGGTGACTGGGGACGCCGACGATTCACGGCTGCCTTAATTCACGAGGGCCTGTATCTTTGGCGCCGTGCCCGTTCTCACCGCCACGCTCACCCACACCGCCGCGCTCGCCAGGCTCGGGTCGGCGCTTTCCGACCCGACGCGAGTGGGCATCCTGCTGGCGCTGCGAGACGGCTCGGCGTACCCGTCGGATCTGGCGGATGCGCTCGGGGTGTCGCGGCAGGTGATGTCGAACCAGCTCGCCTGCCTTCGTGGTTGCGGTCTCGTAGAAGCCTCTCCGGATGGCCGGCGCAGCGAGTACCGGCTCGCCGACCCGCACTTGGCGCCGGCGTTGAGCGAGCTGCTTCAGGTGGTCCTGGTCGTCGAACCGGACTGCTGCGACGGGGAAGGGTGCTCCTGCGCATGAGCGCGACTGCCCTGAGCGCCGACCGTCGGCGTGTGCTGCAGCGACGGATTCGCTGGATCGTCTCGGCCACCATCTCCTACAACGTGGTCGAAGCGATCGTCGCGATCACCGCCGGCAGCCTCGCGTCGTCCGGCGCCCTGATCGCGTTCGGGCTGGACTCGACGATCGAGGTGCTCTCCGCCGCGGCGGTCGCGTGGCAGTTCACTCGCCGGGATCCGGAGCGCTGGGAGAAGCCCACGCTCCGTGTCATCGCCGTCGCGTTCTTCGCCCTCGCCGCCTACGTCATCGCGACGTCGCTGCTGGCGCTGCTGAGTCGGGCCGAAGCGGAGCACAGCACGCTCGGGATCATGATCACCGCTCTCAGCATCGTCGTCATGCCGTTCCTGTCTCTCGCTGAACGTCGCGCGGGGCGCGAGCTCGGCTCCGCCACCGCGGTCGCCGACTCCAAGCAGACGCTGATCTGCGCCTACCTGTCCGCCGCCGTCCTGATCGGGTTGCTGCTCAACAGTCTCTTCGGCTGGTGGTGGGCCGACGCGCTCGCAGGCCTGGTCATCGCCGGCTTCGCCATCCGCGAGGGCGTCGAGGCTTGGGGCGGCGACGCCTGCGCTACCTCCGTGGGCATGATCCTCGAGGGCGACGACGCCGAGCACCGCGCGTGACAGGTCGGCTCCGCGACGCAGCACGTTACGGTCGCGGCGAGCGGACGCCGCGGCGACGACTATTCTTAGATCCAGTCCATCAAACCACCGAACGGGTCGCGCACGTGCTTCGAACCATGCTCAAGTCCAAGCTGCATCGCGCGACCGTGACGGGCAGCGATCTCAACTACGTGGGGTCGATCACGATCGACGCCGACCTTCTCGCGCTCGCTGACATCCTCGAGAACGAGCAGGTTCACGTGGTCGACGTGAACAACGGTGCGCGGTTCGAGACCTACACGATCGCGGGGGAGCGCGGTTCCGGAGTCATGCAGATCAACGGGGCAGCTGCGCGCCTGGTCCACACGGGCGACGTCGTGATCGTGATGTCGTACGCCCAGTACGAGCGCGACGAGTTGCTCCGCCACCGGCCTATCGTGATCGAACTCGGTGAGACCGATCCGTCAGCCGCTCCCAACACCACCGTTCGGGTGCTGACACACGCCGGATGACACGACCGCTGCGACGCTTCGCGCGGCATCCGCGGGCCCGTAGGCTCGCCACGATGACTACCGACACGCGCGAAATTGCAGCCAACGCGATCGTGTGGGCGCGAGCCCGCCTTGGCGACACGGACTACGCCACTCGTTGCCTTGCGTTCGTCGAAGACGCGATCGAACGCTCCAACGGCATCGAGATCTTCGGCGGAGACTACGCCGCGGAGTCCGCTCGACTGTACGGCTCTGCCGAGAACTCGGGTGTGCCCCCGCTGGGGGCGCTGGTCTTCTACGACGGCGTCGGAGACATCATGGGCACACGCCGGAACTGGGGTCACGTCGGCCTCAGCCTCGGCAACGGTCTCGTGATCCACGCATGGGATCGCGTCCGAATCGATGACCACCGCGCCATCGCAGCGCTGAGCCCGGCGCCGGGGTGGGAGCCGCTTTCGGCCGCGGGGTGGACGCCCTTGAGCAGGGTGCTCGAGAACAGCACACCGAAGTCCTATGGCGCCGAGGATCCCGCTGACGTCGCCGCGCAGATGCAGACCGCCCGTTTCTCACAGCACTGAGGCCGAACCGTCGCGCGGTGTTCCCATCCAGGCGACTCGAGCAAGAGCTCGCCCTGCCCCGGTTGTCGTGTCGGTGCCCGGAGCTATCCTCCCGTCATGGCCGACCGCGTGACCAAACCCGTGCTGCACGTCGACACGGTCGCGGATTGGGAGGCGTGGCTCGACTCGGACCCTGACCCGACAGGGGTCCGGCTGCGACTGCGGAAGAAGGCGTCGACCCAGCCCGGCATCACGTATGCCGAGGCGCTCGATGTGGCGCTGTGCTTCGGGTGGATCGATGGCCAGACGCAATCCCTCGATGCCGACTACTACCTGCACACCTTCACGCCACGGCGGCCTCGGAGCATCTGGTCGAAGGTCAACATCGGTCACGTGACCCGGCTGATCGAGGAGGGTCGGATGCGGCCGCAAGGCCAGCACGAGATCGACCGCGCGAAGGCGGACGGGCGTTGGGACAGCGCGTATCGGCAGAGTGATGGCGACCTTCCCGTGGAGTTGCAGGAGGCCTTGGACGCGGATCCCAGGATCGCCGAGGCGTTCGCGAGTCAGTCGGCGCAGAACCGGTTCGCGATGGCGTTCCGCGTGGCCAATCTCAAGCGGCCGGCGTCGCGAGCCGCACGCGTCGCCGAGTACGTCGAGATGCTCAAGCGGGGCGAATCCATCCACTGACGACCGCCCGGAGTGCGCTGCCGCACGCCGCGGACGACCGCCTATCGTGGGCGCGATCCGATCAATACGATGGGCGGGGGAGCGGCGAGGGATCCTCCACCGGGCGACGTCGAGCGAGCGCCTCGACGGATCGGAACGACAGCTCGAGGAGGTGGTGCGGCACTTCTCCGATCCGATCGGCGCCCGCCTCCGAATCACTCAGCGAGCGGGTGATCGGGGGCATGGTGGCAAGACGGAGTGGACGCAGCGCATTCGTCGTCTTCGCCGCGGTCGCGGGAGTGATCAGCGGGCTGGTGTTCCTTGCGGCTGCGGAGCTGGCGGCATTGCTGGTGGCCCGGGAGGCGAGTCCGGTGCTGGCGGTCGGGTCGTTCGTCATCGACGTCATTCCGCAGCCCCTCAAGGAGCTCGCGATCTCGACGTTCGGGGAGTACGACAAGATCGCGCTGCTGGTCGGGCTCGGTCTGGCGGTGGTGATCGCGTCGGCGGTAGCGGGCGTCCTGCAGTTCCTGCGGCCGCCGCTGGGGGTCATCGCGCTCGCCGTCGCGGGAGCGCTGTCGGTCGCGGCGATCGTGACGCGCGCCGGAGCCACACCCCTCGCGTTCGTCCCGCCCGTGATCGGGGCGCTGGCAGGATCCGTGGCGCTCTCACTCCTCTGCCGCCGACTCCGAGCATGGCAGCGCTCCGTTGCCACGCCGGCGGTCGCGGCCGAACCCAGCGATGACAGTGCGGCGGCGATCGACCGACGACGGTTCTTCGTGCTCGCGGGCATCGCCGGGGTGTCCGCGGTGGTGGTCGGCATCACGGCGCGGGCGGTGACCGTGGCGACGTCATCCGTCGAGGCCATTCGCCAGCGCTTGCGCCTGCCTGCGCCCCGGTCGTCGGTGACGATCCCCGACGGAGCGGAACTCGACGTCCCGGGCATCACACCGTTGTTCACTCCCAATGCCGACTTCTACCGGGTGGACACCGCGCTCACGGTGCCGACGGTCGACCCGGTCGCTTGGCGGCTCGTGATCGACGGCATGGTGGACCAGCGCGTCGAGCTCACCTTCGACGAGCTCTTGGCGATGGGGCTCGACGAGTACGCGATCACGCTGACCTGCGTGTCCAACGTCGTCGGCGGCGACCTCGTCGGCAACGCGATGTGGCTCGGCGTGCCGATCCGCGACGTCCTGCGCCTGGCGGGTCCGCAGGCCGACGCCGACATGGTGCTGTCTCGCAGCGTCGACGGCTACACCGCCAGCACCCCGCTCTCCGCGCTCACCGACGACGGACTGGACGCCATCCTCGCCGTCGGCATGAACGGTGAGCCGCTCCCGCCCGAACACGGGTTCCCCGTCCGCATGGTCGTGCCGGGCCTGTACGGCTATGTGTCGGCTACGAAGTGGGTGACCGAGCTCACGGTCACCACGTTCGAGCGGGACGAGGCGTACTGGACGCCACGCGGCTACAGCGCTCAGGCGCCCATCAAGTTCTCGTCGCGCATCGACACCCCGAAGATCGGCAAGACCGTCTCGGCAGGCCGCATCCCCATCGCGGGCGTGGCATGGGCGCAGTCGGTCGGCATCGAGGCCGTCGAGGTGCGCATCGACGACGACGAGTGGCAGCGCGCGACCCTGTCGACACCGATCAACTCCGACACCTGGGTGCAATGGGTCATGGAGTGGGATGCCGCGCCCGGCACCCACTACGTCTCTGTGCGTGCGATCAACAAGAACGGCGAGCTGCAGCTCGAAGAGCCTGCACCCATCGCGCCCAACGGATCCTCCGGCTGGCAGCGATCCCTGATCGCTGTGTCATGAGGCCGCATCCACCTCTCGCGATCGGATCGGGCCGCCACCGTCGACATCACTCAGAACGCGGCGCTATGGTTCCCCCTGTGGAGAAGGTAGCGACGAATGATCGGTTGACGATACCCGGCGCTGTCGCGCTCGCGCTGTCGACCGGAGCAGTGCTCTCGCTCTGGGCCTACCACTCGCTCTGGGTTCGGAATGCCGGAACTCCGGCCGCGCTGGACGCGACCGAGGACTTGGCCGTCCTCGCGTGGTTCGTCGGTTGGCTGCTGGTGACCTGCGCAGCCGGTGCAGCCGTGGTGCTCCTCGTCGCCGTGACCCGGCGGCTCGCCGCCCGGGTGCTTCCGTTGATCGACATCGTCGCGTTCGGGGCGGCGACAGTGCTCATCGTGGCTGCGGTCTCGCTCGCCCCTCTCTGGGGCACGGCATTCGCCGTAACCCAGTGAGCGCCGCTGACATCGCCGCCGTGACGGCGATGGTCGCCGGCGGGATCACGGTGGGGCTGATCGCGATCCTTCACGTGCTCGAGCCCGAGTACGACCCGTCCTGGCGGATGATCAGCGAGTACTCCCTCGGGCGTTACGGGTGGGTCATGCGCCTGGCCTTCGTCGGGATGGCCATCGGCCTGGCAGCGGCGTGCGTCGCCTTGTGGCCGTTCGGTGGCGTGTTGACCGTCGGCCTCGCCGCTGTCGCACTGGGCGCGCTCGGTGCCGCGTTCATCGACGCTGATCCGATCATGACTCCGCGAGCCGGTGCAACAGCCGCGGGCAGGGTGCACACGGTGCTCGGCGCAGTGTTGCTCGCGGGCTTCCCGCCTGCTGCGCTGCTGGCAGGGGTCGGGGTGGCGCCGGAGCTCGGCTGGACGCTGGCGGTCGCATCCGTTGTTCCGTTGGCCGGCCTCGTGTGGTTCCTCATCGCCCTTGCCCCCGCAGGGGGGCAGGGCGGCTCGCCGGAGATCCGCATCGGATGGCCCGACAGATTCTGCCTCCTCGCCTACCTGGCATGGGTGGTGCTTGCCGCGATCGGTGTCCTGTCCGTCATGTGATGCGACCGCAAGGCGCAGCGAGTCCGCCAGGCCTGGGCTCCTGAACGCAACGGAATCGAATCTGAACCCCCGCGTGCGGCCGATAAGGTGTCCGCGTGGAAGGGGAATCGGAGTTCCCGGTGTCGCTCGGGAAGGTCGCACGGCGTGCGCTCGCCGTACACGGGATCACTCGATTCGATCAACTCACTTCGTTCACCGCGTCCGACCTGCTCGAGATCCATGGTGTCGGCCCGAAGGCCGTGCGGATCCTCGCGGAGGAGCTCGACGCGCGCGGGCTGCGCTTCGCGACATAGCCGTGCCCGTTTCGAGGATGGCGATGAGGGATCCGCAGTCGACTACTTCGGCCGCGCACCGCCGCCAGCCCGATCGTTCGCCACCCATGAGCCCGCTGCCTTCGGCCCTGTGGACTCCCTCGCCTGAAGGGTGAAGTCGACCAGCACGCGTCGCGGGGCTGGGTGCTCGGTGGAGGTCATCTGCTCGGTGAGTGCGGCGACGGCGGTTTCGGCGATGCGTTGTCGGCCGAGGTCGACGGTGCTGAGGCTCGGGATGGAGTAGGACGCCTCGGCCGTGTTGTCGATGCCGATCACGGCGATGTCGCCGGGCACGTGCAGCCCGGCGTCATCGAGTGCGCGCATCGCGCCGAGCGCGAGGCTGTCGTTGAATGCGAAAACGGCATCGAACTCCGCGCCGCGATCGAGCAGCTCGCGCATGGCGGTGGCGCCGTTGACTTGGATCCATGGATCGGCCTCTGCGATCAGGTCGGGCTCGATCGGGATCCCGGCCCGTTCCAGCACCGTGCGGTAGCCGTCGAATCGCAGCGCCGCCGAACCCCGGGTGTCGGCACTTCGGGCGCCGATGACGGCGATCCGTCGTCGGCCGGTGAGAAGCAGGTGCTCAGTGGCGAGAGCGGCGGCGGCACGTTGGTCGGTGCTGACGTGGACCGCGGCGCCCCCGACCGGATGGTCGCCGAGAACGACGGTCGGCACCGAGAGCTGCACACTCTCGAGCTCCTCCGCACCGTGGTCCATCGGGTTCAGGATCAGCCCGTCGATGTGCTGAAGCCGAGGACTGTCGAGCAGCGCTCGTTCGCGAGCGGCGCTGCCGGTCCGCTCGATCTGCACGACGAGGCCGTGCTCCTCGGCTGCGGCGATGGTCGCCTCGGCCAGCTCCGCGAAATACGCGACGGAAAGGCTCGGAACGGCGAGACCGATGACCCCGCTCCGACCGGAGCGCAGGTTCCGCGCGGCCAGGTTGAGCTTGTAGTCGAGCGCTTCGATCGCGGCCTCGACTTTCTCGCGGGTCTCGACGGCTACGTAGGGGCGCCCGTTGATGACGTTCGAGACGGTCTTCGTAGACACGCCGGCCAGGCGGGCGACGTCCTGCATCTTGACGGTCACACCACTCTCCCTTCCGGAAGCTCATCGTACATCGATGTAATACCGCGAGCAGCGCAACTTGACGGGCGTGACGTCAGAGGCTCATACTGTCTCGTACATCGATTACCGACATCGATTACCTAACCCATGGATCATGCCGGCGATACCCGTCTCCGGTCGTCACGAAGGAGTGTCCCCCATGAAACGACCTCTCGGCCTCGCGGCGATGGGCGCCGCCGCCGCTCTCGCGCTGGCAGGCTGCACCGCCGCTGCGCCCGAGGAATCCGCCGGACCCGTAGAACTCACGTTCTGGCACGGCTACACCGAAGCCGATGGTGACGTGTTGCAGCAGATCGTCGATGATTTCAACGCCTCTCAGGACGATCTCGAGATCGAGACCGAGGTGAAGACCTGGGCTGTGATCGACGACACGCTGTTGCCCGCGCTGTCTGCGGACGAGGGCCCCGACATCGTGGCGATGCCGGCGGAGCGTCTACCCGTCTACGCCGACCGCGGCGCGTTCGTCGACCTGAGCGACTGGTACGGCAGTGCCGACAGCAACACCGAGGAGCTCAACCCGCAGGCCGTCGACATGGTCACCGTGAACGGGGCCCCCTACGGCGTGCCCACAGGCTTCGTTCCGCTTTCGGTGTTCTACAACAAGACGCTGTTCGCCGCTGCAGGCATCGCGGGCTTCCCGCAGACCTGGGACGAATGGCGGACCGCGGCGACGCAGCTCACCGTGGATGCCGACGGCGACGGCACGCCGGAGCAGTACGGGCTCGCGCTTCCCGACCACGACACCGTCGCGAACGGACTGTGGCCGACGCTCTTCTACGGTGCGGGCGGCGATCTGGTGGAGGACGCGGAAACCGCCGTCATCGATTCCGACGCGAATCGCGAGGCTCTCGAGTACTGGGTCTCGGCCATCCGCGATGACAAGATCTCGCCGACCGGGCTCGACGGGATCGGCGCCGACGAGCTGTTCAGCTCGGGCAAGGCGGCGATGCACGTCGGCGGCCCGTGGATGGCGTCGATCGCCAAGGACAGCGGCATCGACTACGGCATCGCCGCGGTTCCCGCCGGGCCCGAGGACCAGGCGGCGTCCGCCATCGGCGTCGCGATGGGAGTCACCGCGCAGGCCGGGGAGGCCGAGACCGTGGGCGCCGAGGCGTTCTTCTCATACTTCTTCGACCTCGACGTCGCGGCACAGTGGTCGCTCGGCTCCGGATGGCCGCCACTGCGGACGGATGTCCCGGCCGATGCCGTCGCGGAGAACCCGGTCGTCGTCTCGCTCACGGAGATCGCCCCGACCAGCCGGGCGCTCCTGCCCGGCGTCGTCAACAGCGTCGACGTCCTCGACGCCGTGGACGACCTGACCCAGCGCGCCGTCGCAGGTGAGGACCTGGACGATCTGCTGCCCGTCGCGCAAGACGAGGTCCAGGCGGCGCTCCAGTAGCGTCCGCTGATCATCCGACCCCGATCGGGGCCGCGGCGCGCAGTCGGCGTCGCGGCCCCTGGAGAAACATGGCGACAATCACGCAGCGCCCGTATCGTCCGGCGCCTCAACTGGGCGGCAGGACCCCCGTCGGGTCGTCCAGGCGCACCTCCCTGATCGCGCTGGGGTTCCTCGCGCCCGCGCTCGTCATCCTTCTCGTCTTCGTGGCGTGGCCGATGCTGTCGGCGCTCCGGCTCTCGTTCACCGACGCCTCCGGTTTCGGGCAGGAGGAGTACGTCGGGTTCGACAACTACGTGCGCGTATTCACCGACCCCGACGTGCTGCAGGCGATGGGGAACACGGCGTATTACGCGCTCCTCTTCACGCCGACCGCCATCATCGCCGCTCTGCTGCTCGCGCTCCTGGTGAACCATCGGCGGCTGGCTGGGCGCGGTGCGTTCCGCACGGTGCTGTTCCTGCCGTTCATCGTCTCCCTCGCGGTCGCCGCATTCGCCTGGTCCTACCTCCTCGACCCACAGATCGGCTTGCTGAACCACTGGCTCCGCGCCTTCGGCATCCAACTCGGGAACGTACTGCAAGATCCGGCGCTGGCGATGCCGACGGTCGCGCTCGTCGCCGTGTGGAAGAGCTTCGGGTTCTACTTGGTGATCTTCATCGCCGGCCTGCAGGAGATCCCAGGCTCGCTGTACGAGGCTGCACGCGTCGACGGAGCGAACGCGTGGCAGCGGTTCAGGCACATCACGCTCCCCATGCTCAGCAATACCCTCGCCTTCGTCATGATCGTCGCCCTGATCGCGGCGCTGCAGGCCTTCGACCAGATCTACGTGATGACCGGAGGCGGCCCCTATGGAACGACGCAGACCGTCGTCATGGAGATCTACACGTCCGGGTTCAAGAAGCTCGAGCTGGGCTTCGCCTCGGCGCTCTCCTACGTGCTGCTGCTCATCACTCTCGTGCTCAGCCTCGTCCAGTTCCGATTCTTCAGTCGTCGAGAGAAGGACGCGCAATGACCTCCGTCACGACCCCGCCGGTCGCCGTCTCCACCCCGCCTGCCCGCAAGACCGGCCACCGCAAGACGGGGCGGGCTGCCAGCATCCTTCTCCTGCTGGCCGCGCTGGCCGCTTCGGCCCTCGTGCTGCTGCCCATCGCGATCATCGCGTTCACCGCGTTCAAGCCCGTCGCCGAGGTCAACGCCTATCCTCCGACGCTGCTGCCCGAGGTCTGGACCCTCGACAACTTCGTCCAGATCTTCGAAGAGCTGCCGTTCGCGCGGCTGATCGTGAACAGCTTCATCTTCGCCGGCGGAGTGACCGCGTTCGCGCTGCTGTTCGACTCCCTGGCGGCGTACGCGCTCGCGAGAATCGACTTCCGCGGCAGCCGTGTGCTGCTCATCGCGATCATCGCCAGCCTCATGATCCCGTTCCAGGCCACGTTGATCCCCATCTACCAGCTCGTCAGCGACCTCGGCTGGGTGAACACCTACGCCGGGCTGATCGCGCCACGGGCGGCCGACGCGTTCGGCATCTTCTTCCTGCGGCAGTTCTTCCTCTCGCTGCCGCGCGACCTCGACAACGCGGCCCGACTGGACGGCGCATCCGAGTGGCGGATCTTCTGGAACGTCGTGCTGCCGAACGCGAAGCCCGCGCTGCTGACGCTCGCGATCTTCACCTTCGTGAACAACTGGAACGACCTGCTCTGGCCGCTCGTGTTCACCACCGACATCGAGATGGGGACGATCACGTCCGGACTCACGCTGCTGACGGGCCCTGGAGGGATCATCCCCCAAGGCGTCATGATGGCCGGCTCCCTCATCGCCGTGCTCCCGCTCGCGATCATGTTCCTCCTCGTGCAGCGGCGCTTCATCGAGAGCGTCGCGTCGACCGGCCTGAAATGAGAGATCGATTGACTGACTGGTACACCGACGGTCCGCTCAGGTTCGGGCTCGGCATCGAGAACACGTTCGTTCCGCAGAGCGGGCCCGGTCTTCGACCCATCGACGAGTATGAGCTCACCGAGCACTACACGCGCTGGCGTGGCGACCTCGACCTCGCCGCCGGCGTCGGTGCGGAGTTCCTTCGCTGGGGAATCCCGTGGCATCGGGTGAATCCCGAACCCGGGCGCTGGGATTGGGGATGGACGGATCGGGTGATCGGCCGCATGGTCGAGTTGGGCATCCGTCCGGTCATCGATCTTCTGCATTACGGCACCCCGCTCTGGCTGGACGGGCAGTTCGCCGCACCCGACTACCCGCAGCGGGTGGCAGAATACGCGGTGGCCGCGGCCGAGCGCTACTCCGACCTTGTCACCGACTACACACCGGTGAACGAGCCGATGATCCATGTGCTGTTCTGCGGCGAATACGGCTACTGGCCGCCGTATCTGCAGGGCGAGGAAGGCGCTGCGCGGCTCGCGCTCGCGATCGCGAAGGGCTTCCAAGCGACCCAGCACGGCATCAGTGAGGTGCTGGGGGAGCGGGCGACCTTCGTGCACGTCGATGCTTCGCTGCGGTACGCCGGCGCGGTCGATGCACCTGAGCACCGTGAGACGGCCGAGCGGCTGCGGCACCAGGCGTTCCTCGTCGAAGACCTCGTCACGGGCCGGGTGGGGGCGGAGCATCCGCTGCTCGATCTCCTGCTGCGCCACGGCGCCGACGAAAGCACGCTCGACGATCTCGTTCGCCGCCCGGCCCATCCCGACATCATGGGCGTGAACTACTACCCCCGCCACTCGACCGAGGTCTTCGAGCCGGGCGTCCATCACCGCGGCGGCTTCGAGGACCCGCGGCCGACGCGCGACGACGGCCTGGCCGGGCTGTCCGAGATGCTCGTCGAATACGCGCGGCGGTACCAGGCGCCGGTCATGGTGACCGAGACATGCGTCACCGGGACCGTCGCGGAGCGGATCGACTGGCTCGCGGCATCCGTCGCAGAAGTCGAACGACTCCGCACCGACGGGCTTGCGGTCGTCGGATACACCTGGTGGCCGCTGTTCGACATGTACGAGTGGACATACCGGCACAGCTCCGGGCCGAAGTCGGACCATCAGCTGGCCATGGGACTGTATGAACTGGATGAGTCTGCAGGAGGTCTGCAACGCCGCCGAACGGCGGTCGCCGACGCGTTCGCGGCGCTCGTACGGCGGCGGGATGAAGGCTCGTGGGCACAGGCCGAGCGAACGATGGAGGGGCTGCGATGAGCGATGGCGCACAGGAGAAGTACGAGGCGTATCTCTTCGCCCACTTCGTGGGGGAGGACGGCCCCGACGCGGAGCAGGTTCACTTCGCCGTGAGCCGCGGCAACACGCTCAGCGAATGGGACATGCTGGCCGGCGGCGACCCGGTGCTGCGTTCGTCCGTCGGAACGGGCGGGATCCGCGACCCGTTCATCATGCGGTTGCGCGACGGTGAACGGTTCGTCATTCTGGCCACCGATCTGCAGGTATTCGGCATCGGTCACTTCCGCACCGCTCAGGAGCACGGCAGTACCGCGCTGCTCGTGTGGGAGTCGAGCGATCTGGTGACGTGGGACGGCCCGCGGCGTGTACAGGTGATGGCACCGGAACGGGCAGGCAACGTGTGGGCGCCCGAGGCCATATGGAGCGAAGAAGCGCAGACGTACGCCGTGTACTGGGCTTCAAACCTCTACGAGGAAGGCGTCGCCGAACGCCGCAACGCCGATAGCTACAACCGCATGATGATCGCGACGACCGACGACTTCGTCACCTTCTCGGAGCCGCGTGTCTGGATCGACGTGCGCCGCGCCGCCGGCTACGGGACGATCGATTCCACGGTGATCCGGCATGGCGGTGCCTACCACCGCTTCACCAAAGACGAGCGACCCGACGTGATGCACGTCTTCCACGAGATCAGCCCCGATCTGTTCCGTGCCACGACGGATGCCGTCGGATCGGCCTGGGATCTCGTCGCCGAGCGGATCGGATCGGATCACGTCACCCACGGGGAGGGGCCCATCGTGGTGCCCTCGAACACCGACGACCGCTGGTTCCTGCTGCTGGATTGGCCGCCATACGGCGGCGGCACCGGCTACGTCCTCTTCGAAACGGACGATCTCGGCTCAGGTCGCTGGGCGCGCACGGCGCAGAGTCTCCCGCCGCGGTTCCGCCACGGATCGGTCATCCCGATCACGGACGCGGAACGCCGGCGCCTGCTCGCCGATCTCCCACCTGCCGCCGAGCCAGCCGCGTCGTGAACCCGACGGAGTGATGCCGAAAGGACGGCATCGCCGGCTCTGTTCGTGCGCCGGTAGGAGTCGCGATCGACGGCGGGTCCCTCTCTCCTCCCAGACGCCGCCAATGACCTCGACGGGGTCGGGTGCCCGTCGGCGTTCCGCGTCGCGCGGCGGCCGTCCCTCAATGGTCCCAGCCCCAAGGGGATCCCTGACCGGGCAACGCCTGGATGTGGTTGGTCAAGATCCGGCGACGGCGGTGATGACGCCGAAGGCGTCGACCCCATACAGGCCGAAGCCCCGCGCGACACGATAGGGCGGGGCTTGCTAAGGGTTTCTCAGTGATTGCGGCTCATGATCTACGTACTTCCCTCGGGAACAACACGAATCTGGCAGCGAAAAGTGAGGGTGCGCGGCCCGGAGACCGCGCACCCACTACAAGTTGAGACGCCTACCCGCCGAACACCTCGATCTCGGCCAACTGCATCCGGTAGCCGCCGTCGGTCTGACGCAGCGACGTTCCGGTCACGCGCACGTATCGCGCGTCGCGAGGCTCGAAGGACCAGGTCGGCACATCGAAGCTCGTTGGCTGGGCGAATCCGGTCTCTGCGGCCGCCGGCATCCACGTCTCGCCGTCGACGGATGTCTCGATCGTGAAGTCGACGGGGAAGCCGCGGCCGATGTCGCGTCCGTCGTAGTTGCGCGGCAGCAGGTCGACCCGGGTGACCCGTGCGGCCGAGCCGAGGTCGATCGTCAGCCACTCGGCGTGGTCGACGGCCAACTCGGAATTGCTCGACCAGCCCATCGACGGGTCGGTGCTGAAGCGTGAGCCGTCGGTGACGCCCGGCTGCAGGAAGCGGTCTTCCTCCCACGAGCTGCTCACCGTGGTGGGTGCGCCGACAGCCAGGTTCTCGGGCACGTCGGTGGTGAGCACATGCCCTTCGACCGAGCCGTCGACCAGGGTGACGCGGGTCTTCTTCACCTTGCCCTCTAGGGTGTAGCGCACGATGCCCGACTCATCGGCGGCCACCTCGTGCGTGCGCGTGCCCTCGCGCACGGTGTACCCCCCACCGGGCTGCTGGCCCGACCATTCCATGACGACCGTCTGATCCTTCGCGGAGTAGTCCACGGTCTGATCAAGCACCGAGTGGTAGGTGACGGTCAGCTCGTCGTTCTCGTGGATCGTGCGCGTCACGGTCGTACCGTTCATGGCCGCGGGGAAGTTGGGTGCGATCTGCACGCCGTCGGGCTGGGGCTGGATGCCGAGCATCGCCGTATAGACGCCGCCCGCCGCGTTCGCGTTGGTCGGGAACCACTCCTCGCCGAAGCGGGGCTCGAGCGACCAGTCGAGGAAGCTCCAGCCGACGAACCCGTCGCGCGTGTACCGTGCGAGCGTGGCGTCGAGATACTCCAGCGAGCGGTCGCGCTCGCCGACGAACGCCGCCGCCTTCATGTACAGCTCGGTCATGAAGGGGTAGATGGGTCCGTCTTCGAGGCCCGACTGGAAGTGATCGCCGCTCCACTCCTCGGTGTTGGGGAGGATCGGGTAGAAGTTCATCGGCAGCATCGGTAGCCGGTTCTTCTTCATCTCCACGTCGAGGTTGTCGAGGATTGCCCGTGCGCGGTCGATGTCGACCATGCCGAACGCGATCGCCTGCAGGTTCAGCTGCGTGTGCTTGACCGATGCCTGGACGGTGCCGTCGGGGCAGCGCCAGAACGCGAAGGAGCCCATTTCGGGATCCCAGAGACCGCCGTCGGCGGCATCCTTGTTGAACTGCTCCTTGAGCGCTGCGGCCGTGTCGGCGTAGTGGGTGGCCCGCTGCGTGTCGCCGAAGACGTCGCGCTCGAGCGTCGCCCACTTTGTGAGCGCGTGGTACATCAACTCGTTCACGTAGCCGCTCTGCCACTTGACGTAGAAGGCGTCGTTCCACTCCATGATGCCGCGGCGGCTCTTGCAATCGGTGATGCCGTTGTGGAACATTCCTGTCGGTGCGTCATAGCGCTGCTCGAGCATGTATCCGATCGCGCGGTGCGCGGAGTCGCGCATCGAGGCGAGCCACTCGGTGTCGGGCGAGTAGTCGTACATCTCGGCGATCGCGGCGGCGTAGGCCGGGTCTGCGTCGTGCAGGTTGTTGTCGCCCCACGGGTTGCTGAGCCGGTACGTGCGGCCGAACATGTGGCCGTTCGCGCCCTGGGCGTAATCGCGGAAGTACTCCAGCACGCCCTTCTGCGACTCGGTCATCGCCGGGTCGAAGTAGCCCATGACCGTCGGGTTCGAGTGCGCCAGGTCGTACGGGCCGTTGCCGAGGTAGCGCAGACCCACGGTCGACATCCCGTACTCCTCGTCGACGACGCCCGAGCGGCCGAAGTCGTTGAGCAGTGACGTGAGAGCCGCTGTGTCGGCGATGCCGTTGATCGTGCCGCCGAGGTCGTAGTAGGCATCGAAGTCAGCCGAGGCGAACGAGAACGACACCGAGTCGGTGCGGTCGGCCGACGCGGCAGGTAGGTAGATGTATCGGTCGGTACCGTTCGAGCTGTGCCCGCTGTACACGAAGCCCTGCTCCTTGGTGCCGACGACATACTCCCACTCGCCGCCGTCGCGCACCTGGGTCTCCTGGTACGTGTTGTCACCGCCGTACGCGAACTCGGTCGCGAGGTCGCGATGGGCGCTGGTCGCGTCGACGGCGAGCGCGCGCTTCCCTTCGTTCGCGAGCATCACGAATGCCGACTGTTCGACGCCGTACCGGTCGTTCGGCTCGTTGAGGTAGAAGCCGTCGGTGCCGGCGTAGGCGTTGCCGATCGGGATGTTGCCCCCGTCACCCGGCCGGCGGATGTTGTCCCACACGCGGGCCCACCCGATCTCGAGTTGTCCGTTGTGGGCGAGGCTCGGTGTGGCGCCGCCAGCCCAGTCGTAGGTGCGGTCGACGTCGAGGTCGATGTCCCCCTTGTTCAGCGAAAATGACCAGGTTTCGTCAACCGTGAGGTCGGCGTTCGCCATCTCGAACGTGAGGTCGACCTTCTTGCCGCGCACCGTCACCGTGGGGTCGGCCGCGAGGGTGCGGCTGTCGAGCACGGCACCGGAGCCCGCGATCTCGGCCGTGCTGTACATGCCTTCGGCGAGCAGTTCGACACCGTCCTGCGTGAAGGAGGTGACGCGCGCGGCGCCGGCGTAGTCGACGACCATGCGCAGGTCGCCGTCGGTGAGGGTCAGCTGCTTGGCAGCCTGGTCGTGCGCGATCGTGCGATCGTTCCCGTTGGATGCCGCGCCGGGCGCGGCCCCGACTGGGGCAGCGTACGCGGGGTTGAGTCCGGCGGTGCCGGTCGCTGCCAGCGCGGCGACGGCAGCGACGGCGGCGACGCGACGCGCCGTGATTCGTGGGTGGTTGAGTGTCATCTCGGAGCTCCTCGTTCTTCGCGAGGGCGCGCCGGAGCACGCCGGGGACGGCGAAGGGGGTGTGGATTCGACAGTGGATCGACACCGCGAGCACTTCGGCGTGCGGGGTCACCAGCACTATGGCAACCCGTTTCTCTATATGTCAAGAATTTCCGTGATATTTCCGTACGGATACACCTCTGCATCCATGCGGCTTCAGGCGACGGCAGTCGACTCGCGCGGGATGAATTCGCAGTCGATGCGGCTGATGCCGGGCTCAAGCCGTCCGGTCTCGATGGCCTCGAGCAGCGCCGTGGCCGCCGCAGCGCCCACCTCATGCAGGCTCATGTCGATCGTGGACAGCGGCGGCTGACTGGCCTCGACCATGACGTCCCAGTTGTCGAAGCCGATGACGCCGACCTGACGCGGGACGGCGATCTGCGCCTCGCGCAGCGCCTCCGTCACCCCACGCGCCACCTGATCGCTCGCGCACACGACGCCGTCGAACTCGACGCCCGAGAGGATCACCTGCTTGACGGCCTGACGCCCCCAGCGCTCGCTCCATTCCCCGAAGAGGGGGGCGTGCACCAGGTCGAGGCCGCGCTCGGCGAGCACCTCGCGCGTGGCCGCCAGTCGCTTGCGTGACGCATCGTCGCGCTGCGGTCCCGAGATGAACACGAGCTTCTCGCGCCCTGTCGAGAGCAGGTGCCGGGTCGCCATGCGCGACCCTTCGGCGTCGTCGGGAACGACTGACGTGTCCTTTTCGTCTCGCGACCAGGACATCGCGTACACCACCGGCACCGGCAGGTCGGCACGCAGACTGTCGCGGCCGAACTCCCCCGCCCCGGTGACCAGGATGCCGTCAACGCGGCGCCGCAGGAAGGAGTCGACGAAATGCTGCTCGCGGATCGGGTCGCCACGGCCGTCGCACAGCACGAGCGCGATCTCGCGCTCCGACAGCTTCTCGATCGCACCCAGCAGCACCGGCACGGTGAGGCGCCCGAACTGGTCGCTGGTGATGACGCCGATCGTGTTCGTGCGACCGGTGAACAGGCTCGTGGCGACCTGGTTAGCCTGAAAGCCGAGCTCGTCGGCGGCGGCGAGAATCCGCTGCTTGGTTTCATAGCGCACGGCACCCTTGCCAGAAAGGGCCTTCGACACTGTCGAGATCGAGACGCCGGCGCGCTCGGCGACGTCGCCGGCGGTCACACGGCGCCTGGGGTTCGAGTCAGATGCGGTAGTCACGGAAGTGACTATAGCGGGACTGTGGAAAAGTTTTCCATGCCATCCGGCGCAAACTTTTCATTTTTCACAGGCGGGTTGCGCTCCTGTTTCCGAATGGCTATCTTCGATCCCGCAACCCGTTTCTGAAATTGTTCAGTACCGGCGCCTCTCCCGCTCTCGCGGGACCTCGTTTCCCTTCACAACAACGGAGTTCCCCATGAAACGCTCGACCCGTGCGGCAACCCTCGCCGCTTCGGCCGGCATCTTCGCACTCGCGCTCACCGGATGCGCCGGCGGATCGGCCGGCGGCGCGGCCTCCACCGACGAGATCACCGCTGAGGACACGGGGGCCACGCTCAGCCTCTGGGTGCGTCCGGGCAACGAGGCAGTGACCGACGCGGTCGTCGAGGCCTACAACGACACACACGAGAACCAGATCGAGATCACCCACGTGCCGGCCGACCAGTATGTGACCAAGTTCGCGCAGGCGGCGCAGTCCGGTTCGCTTCCCGACATCCTCGCGGCCGATCTGGTCTTCATGCCGCAGATCATCGAGACTGGCGCCGCGCTGGACATCACCGATCTGCTCGATGAGGCCGGTGCGCTCGAGAACCTGTCCCCCTCGCACATCATGGCCTCGACCTCCGACGACCGCGTCTACGGCGTGCCGTATGTGGCCGACACCTCGCTGTACCTGTACAACAAAGACCTGTTCGCGCAGGCCGGCCTCGACCCCGAAGCCCCACCGACCACCTGGGAGGGCATCGCCGATGCGGCCGCGGCGATCACGGCGCTCGGCGACGGCAACAAAGGCTTCTACCTCTCCGGCGGCGCACCCGGCAGCCTCGCGTACGACTTCACACCCACCATCTGGGCGCAGGGAACCGAGGTCGTGAACGAAGACGGCACCTTCAACTGGGACAACGCCGCCACGCAGGACGCCCTCGCGTTCATGCAGCAGATGTACGAGAACGGCGACATCCCCGACACCGCCAAGACCGACGCCGGCGACGGCTTCTTCGCAGTCTTCGCCTCGGGCAAGATCGGCATCAACTTCGCCGGCGGAAACGGAGTGAACACCTCCACACTCGGCATCGACCCCGAGTTCGAGTTCGGCCTGGCCCCCATTCCCGGCCGCAGCGATGGCGAGTTCGCCACGTTCTCAGGCGGCGACGTGGCGGCAATCACCGCCGGCACCGAACACCCCAACGAGGCCTGGGACTTCATCCAGTGGCTGACCTCGACCGAAACCTCGGAAGACGTCTACTTCTCGCTTCCGGCGTTGCCCCCGCGCACCGATGTGACCGCCCCCGACGAACTCGGGCCGCAGTTCACCATCCCCGCCGAACTCGTCAAGTCGGGCCAAACCTACGTATCGCCCTTCTATAACGAGGTCGTCGCCAGCGCTCAGGGTCCGTTCCTCGAGATGTTCCAGTCGGTCGTCTTCAACGGCGCCAATCCCGCCGAGGCCACGGCCAAGGCTCAGGAAGCCTCGGACGCGATCACCAAGTGAGTACCCAGCGGGCTCCCGGCATCCCGTGTGCCGGGAGCCCGCGCTCTCCTTCCGAACCTCTGTCGAACCGCCGAACGGAAGCCATGATGTCGAAGTCCGCAGTCCTCGCCCGGCCGCCCGCGGCCGCGGCCTCAGCCGCAGACAGCGGCACCCCCACGGAGGTGACCATGGCACGCAGGCCCCGCAGTCGCCGGCGCGGTGAGAACCTCTCGGGCTGGGCGCTGGCCGCACCCGCCGCGATCCTGATCGCCCTCTTCTTCGTGCTGCCGTTCGGCCTGACGGTCTATATGTCGTTCTTCGACTGGCCCACCTTCGGTGTCCCCGAGGCCGTCGGCCTCGCCAACTACGGCGCCGTCGTCACTGACGGCGACTTCGGGGAGGCCGTGCTGTTCACGGTCGCCTACACCGTCGTGACGTCCGTGGCCGGCATCCTTCTCTCACTCGGTCTCGCCCTGCTGGTGCGCCCGCGCTTCGCGGGACGCACCGCCGTGCGGGCGCTGCTGTTCGCCCCCGTCACGATCGGTTTCGCACCCGCCGGACTGCTCTGGCTGTCCATGAGCAACGCCCGCACCGGCGTGCTGCCATCGATCTTCGTGTCACTCGGGCTCGCTCCCGCGGGCGTCGACTGGTTCGCCGAACCGACCACCACGCTGTCGATCGTCGTGGTCATGACGATCTGGAAGACCGCGGGCCTCGCGATGCTGGTGCTGCTCACCGGGATGGACTCGATCCCCGCCGAGATCTACGAAGCCGCCAAGCTCGACGGCGCCGGCGCGTGGACCACCCTCACCCGCATCACCCTGCCGCTGATCGTCAAGCCGCTGTCGCTGGTGATCCTGCTGACCGTCACGACGACGTTCCTGGCGTTCGACCAGTTCTACACAATGACCAAGGGCGGCCCCGACGGGTCGACCGTCACCGTCGTCTACTACCTCTACAACGCCGCGTTCGTCGCGCTCGACCGCGGCTACGCCGCCGCCGTCGCCGTGGTCGTCGTGCTGCTGATGGCTGTGTTCTCGGTGCTCCAGGTGCAGCTGCAGCGCGGAAGAAAGGTGAAGGCATGACCGCCACCCAGGTGCTCACCACCAGGTCATCGACGTCAAGCGGCACACGGCGCTCCCGCATCCATGCCCAAGACGTGTCACGCCACCCGATCCGCATCATCGTCGCGACCGTGCTCGCCGCCCTGTTCGCCTTCCCCATCGTGTGGACGACCATCGGCGCGTTCAAGTCGCCAACCGAAGCGAACGCCTCGCCGCCGGTGTGGTGGCCGTCGCAGTTCACGCTCGAGAACTTCGCCAAGCTCGACAGCTCCGGCTCGTCACTTCTCGGGTACGTGCTGAACTCCACGATGGTCACGCTCATGACGGTCGCCATCACCACCGTCGCCGCGGTCCTCGCCGGCTACGCCCTCGCCCGCTACCGCTTCCGCGGCAGGAACGTCTTCTTCGGCATCACGATCGGCATGCTGCTCGTGCCCTACCCTGCACTGCTGGTCTCGCTGTTCACGGTCATGGTGTGGTTCGGACTCACGAACTCGCTGTTCGGACTCGCGCTCATCTACTCGACGTTCCAGATGCCGTTCGCGATCTACATGATGAAGAACTCGTTCGACAGCGTGCCCGAAGAGCTTATCGAGGCCGCCGAACTCGACGGCTGCACAAAGTTGGGTGCACTGCCCCGCGTGATCCTGCCTCTAGTGACCCCCGGTGTCGTCACGGTCGCACTGTTCGCGTTCCTCGCCGCGTGGAACGAGTTCCTCGCTGCGCTCGTACTGCTCAACGACAATCCGAGCTTCACGCTGCCGATCGCGCTGGTGAACGCGCAGAACGGCCCGCTCAACACGATCGACTGGGGTGCATTGCAGGCCGGCATCACCGTGACGATGCTCCCCTGCGTGATCCTCTTCATCCTCCTTCAGCGCTACTACGTCTCCGGCCTCGTCGCCGGCACAGGAAAGTGACCATGACCGACACGCTCACGTCGCTCGACTACTCGACCGAAAGAGTCGCCACCCCCATCCGCGAGAGTGCTCACGTCGTGCTGCCTTCGTTCGTCGAGGGCGCCTTCGACAGTCACGCCGTCGACTGCCCGTTCGTCTTCTCCGTAGACGGCCACCAAGGCATGACGTACGTCGGCTGGGACGGCGTCGGGTATCAGACCGCTCTCGCATGGCGCGACGAGTCGGGATCGTGGAGTCGCGGCGAGGTGGTGTTCCCGCGCGACCCGGCTGATCCCCTCCGCGAGTTCAACGCGGCCATGACCTCGATCATGCGCGACAACGACCTGCGCTCGGCAGGCGAACTGCGCCGCATCGACGGCTGGTACTACGGCACGTTCCACGCGTACCCGGGCTCCGGATACGAGACTGGACCGGCATCCATCGGATTCGCCCGCAGCCGCGACCTCGTCTCGTGGGAGCGGATTGGCGGAGTGCTGTCTCCGACCGACGCGGATGCCGGTGAGTGGGAGCGCGGCGGGCTCTACAAGTCGTGGCTCATGGAGCACGACGGCCTCTTCTACGTCTTCTACAACGCGAAGGACGTCGACGACTACGGCTCGGTCGTGGTGCCGCCACCGTGGATCGAACAGACCGGCGTCGCCGTGTCGAGCGACCTGGTCTCGTGGAAGCGAGTGTCGTCGACGCCTGTGCTGCCGGTGGGACCGGCTGGCGCGTTCGACGAGCGCTTTGCATCCGACCCTTGCGTGCTACGCGACGGCGACAACTGGGTGATGTTCTACTTCGGCCTCGCCGCCGACGGCCACGCACGCGAGGGCTTCGCCGTCTCATCAGACCTGGTCACCTGGACGAAGTCTTCGTCCGTGTTGATCGACGTGGGCGTGACCGGTGCGATTGACGCACTCTACGCACACAAGCCCGCGGTGATCACGTGGGACGGTCGACTCGAGCACTACTACACAGCGGTGTCGCTGCTCGAATCCCCAGTCGTGCTGGGAAAGTATCGGCAGCACGAACTGCGCGGAATCGCCCGCGCCACCGACCGCGCCTGAGGCCGATGCAGTCGCAAGACCGCACTCACGATCGCGGTGAACCGCGGAAGCTTTCTCCATCGCCGATAGCTGGAACACCTAATCCATGCCAAGTTCCTCGGGAGCACCCGGCCGGGTGCGACGATGTCCGGGCCATGGGACAGCAAGAGGTGTCCCACCTTCTACGACCGGCTGATGGATGACGCATCCTGCAGCGAGTGGCGCACGAGTTCTCGGCCCAGACCCTCACCGATGCGGCGCCGCAGTCGGACACGCTCCCGATCACACGGATCCGTATTCGGGCATTGCCCGCTCAAGGTCGGTGGGGAACAGCCCTGGATGAGTTCGTTCGGCATCCCCTTGAGAGCGATCGCTCCCTCGGGGGGCGCTCAGCGCGCGCGACGGCTCGCTTGGGCCTGACGCCGAGTCGGGGAGGGGTGCAACGTCGCTCGACTTCACATGGGACCGGCGGACGGAGCGCACGCATAGGCGCACTGATCGTGCTGCGCGGGACTCGTCCGCCGCTCAAGTCATACGACGGTGGAGCGGTTGTGGCTCTTACGGACGCTCCGCTGCCTTCTTGCCGAGTTGGGCCGCGACGTCGGGAACGTATCGGAACTGCTCGATCGGTGGCCGCTCGTAGTCGTCCGCCTTGGGGCGGTCGGGAATCGTTATCTTCGGCCGGTCCAGGGGGTGGTAGGGGACGCTGTCGAGGAGGTGGCTGATCGCGTTCAAGCGCGCGCTGCGCTTGTCGTCGCTCTCGACAACCCACCACGGCGAGCCCGGGGTGTCGGTGGCGGCGAACATGGCGTCCTTCGCGCGGGAGTAGTCCTCCCACCGGCGAATCGACTCCAGGTCCGTCGGTGACAGCTTCCACAGCTTCATCGGATCTTCGCGTCGCGCGACAAAGCGCGCTTGCTGCTCGTCATCCGAGACCGAGAACCAATACTTGATAAGGAGGATGCCGTCCTCGATGAGGTGCTGCTCCACGACAGGCGCCTGGCGCAGGAACCTCTGATACTGCTCGTCCGTGCAGTACCCCATGACCCGCTCCACCCCGGCGCGGTTGTACCAGGACCGGTCCATCAGCACGATCTCACCCTTGCTGGGGAGATGCTCGATGTAACGCTGGAAGTACCACTGGCCGCGCTCCCGCTTGGACGGCTTGGTGAGGGCGACCACGCGCGTATGCCGGGGGTTGAGGTACTCGGTGATCCGTTTGATCGCTCCCCCCTTGCCGGCGGCGTCACGGCCCTCGAAGATCACCAGGACGCGCGCGCCTGATTTCGCCACCCATCGCTGCATCTCGACCAGCTCGACCTGAAGACGCTTCAGCTCGGCCTTGTACAACCGCTTAGGAACGCGCCGCACCGACGTCGTACTACTGCTTTTCTTCGCCATATCTCCCCCTGTGTTCGCCCGGCGTCGATCACCGCGCTTCCCTGCCGCCGCAATATCCTCCACGCCGATGTCGACCTCGGCCAGGGCTTGCGCTACGTGCCGAGTTGCGGCAGGCAGCGGGTCGACCGCCAGGAACGGCCGGTTCCTGATACCGCTTCGTCCCCGACCTCGACGCCTCCTTGCAGCTACGGGATGCGGGAGTGCGCAGTGGTGGACGACAACGGGAACCTCGTCCGCGTTGGACCGCGCTCTGAGCCGATCGTTATGCGGGCAGTGCACGAATGCGGGGCCCTGAGCGGGCGAAGGGCGTCCGCGCAAGAGCCTGATCACCGTGCCGTTCCTTCGGTATCGGCGCTGATCGCGTCCGCTCTCCCCTTCTGTTGCAGGAGGTGTGATCAGTGGCTCGGCGAAGCGGCCTTCAGCTGGCGGCTGCGGCGTTTGCGATAGGTGCCGGGCCGCTGCCGAGAGCGGCGGATGCCTCGTCGAGCACGGCGTGGAGGGCGTCGGGGTCGTGGGCGAAGCGGCCGAGGAAGAGGCCGTCGACGGTGCCTGCGAGGCGGGTGAGGAGTCCGGGTCCGGCGGATCCGCCGTAGATGACGACGCTGCCGGCGCGGGCGGGGTCGGCGTCGAGTGCGGCGCGGAGGGCGCGGGCGACGGTGCTGATGTGGTCGTCGGGGGCGGGCTCGGCGGCGCCGATGGCCCAGACCGGCTCGTAGGCGACGATGACGGGTCCGGCGGGGACGCCGTCGAGGTCCGTGGCGAGCTGCTCGACGTTCGCGAGCGCGGCGGCGGGGCTGCCGAGGCGCTCGGCCTCGCCGATGCACAGCACCGGGGTGATGCCGTGGCTCAGGGCGGCGGCGGCCTTGGCGGCGGTGACGGTGTCGGTCTCGTCGAAGAGGCGGCGGCGTTCGGCGTGGCCGATCTCGGCGACCTGGACGCCGACCTCGGCGAGCTCTTGCGCGGTGACCTCGCCGGTGTAGGCGCCGGGGGAGAACTCCGACACGTCCTGCGCGCCGACCAACACCGGGGTGCCGGCGAACGCCTGGAGGGCGGCGGGGATCTGCAGGTAAGTGGGGATGACGAAGAACCGCACCGTGCCGTCGGCCACGGCGGGGTGCGCGGCGGCGCGCTGGGCGACGTCGGCGAACCATGCGCGCGCCTGCGCGTTGCCGAAGTAGGTCTTCAGGCTGACCCCGATCGTGACGGGGGCGTGCACGAACTCCGCCGGGACTCGCGGATCCGGGGTGGGATCGTGCGGACTCGGTGCGGCGGGGCGGAGTTCGTGCTCGCTCATCAGCAGGATCCGGTGTTCTCGAACTGGTCGATGACGGCGACCTTGTCGGCTGAGGCGGAGGTGGTGTCGAAGCGGTAGGTGAGCCACTCGCGGACCAGGCGGCGGGCGAGTTCGATGCCGACCACGCGCTGGCCCATGGTGAGCACCTGGGCGTTGTTGGACAGCACGCCGCGTTCGACCGAGTACGAGTCGTGGGCGGTGACGGCGCGGATGCCGGGGACCTTGTTCGCGGCGATCGCGACACCCAGGCCCGTCCCGCAGATCAGCAGCGCCTGGTCGGCGTAACCGCCTGCGACCTGCTGTGCGGCCTCGATGGCGACCTTCGGGTAGGGCGTGTGGCCGTCGGCGTTCACGCCCACGTCGATCACCTCGGCCACGCCGGGGTTGTCCTGAAGGTCCTTCTTGAGGATCTCCTTGTACTCGTAGCCGGCATCGTCGCAGCCGATCACGATGCGCAGCGGCTCAGCCATCGGCGTTTCCCTTCTGGTTCTCGCCGCCCGTGAGGGTGTGGCCCACGGCGGTCACGATGAGCGCGAGTGAGATCGCGCCCGGGTCGGGGGTGCCCACGCTGTTCTGGCCGTGCGTGCGGGCACGGCCCATGCGGGGGAGGAGGTCGGCGGTGGCGGCGGCGGCGCGGGTGGCGGCGTCTGCCGCGGTGCGCCAGGCGTCGGTCAGCGAAGCGCCGGCGTCGACGGCGCCGGTCAGCGTGGTGCTGAACGGCACGAGCGCATCGACGAGGGTCTTGTCGCCGACCTCGGCCTTGCCGTAGTCGGTGACCCCGCGGGAGCCGGCCGCGACACCGGCGGCGACCGCGGCCGCGTCCGGGCGGCCCTGGTCGCCGAGCTTCGCGGCCACGGCGTTCAGGATGACGCCCCACAGCGCGCCGGACGTGCCGCCGGCCTTGTCACTCCAGGCGTCGGCCGCGCGGGCGAGGGTGGTTTGGGCGCCGGCGCCAGCTTCGGCCGCGGCGGTCGCCGCGTGAAGGGCGGCGCGCGAGCCGCGCTGCATGCCGATGCCGTGGTCGCCGTCACCGGCGATCGCGTCGATCCGGCCCAGCTCGTCCACGTGCGCGTCGACGGTCTCCGCGATCACGCGGACCGCGGCGAGCACGGTCCGGGCGGCGCCCTGGGAGGCCTCGTCGGCGTCGGGGATCTCGGCCGCGGCGTCGGCGGCGGCGTCCGTCACCGTCACGCGCTCCCGGGCGCTCACGGCACCCCGACGGTACGCGGGGGTGTCCACCGGGGTCTCCCACAGTGCGGCGAGCTCGCTGTCCTCATCGGCACCGGCCAGCCAGAACAGCGTCAGCGAGGTGCCCGCCATGTCGAAGCTCGTGCAGTACTCGCCCACATGCGGGTCCACGAGCTCGAGCCCCGCGTCTTCGAGCAGCCGGGCGATGCGTCGGTAGACGACGAACATCTCCTCGTACTTCAGCGACCCGAGGCCGTTCAGGATCGGCACGACGCGAGCCCCCGTGACGTCGATGCCGTCGGGCACCTCGGCCAGCAGCTTCTCGACCAGCAACTCGGCCAGCCCGTCGGCGGTGGGGATGTCGGTCTCGTCGATGCCCGGCTCGCCGTGGATGCCGAGCCCGATCGCCATCCGCCCCTCGGGCACCGTGAACAGCGGCTGCTCCGCACCGGGCAGCGTGCAGCCGGTGAACGCGACCCCGAACGACCGGGTGCGCTCGTTCGCCAGCCGCGCCAGCCGCGTGACCTCAGCCAGATCCGCGCCCGACTCCGCGGCCGCCGCCGCGATGCGGAAGACGGTCAGATCGCCCGCGATGCCGCGGCGCCGGTGCTTCTCGTCGGGGGACGCGCTGACGATGTCATCGGTGACGGTCACCGTCTCGCAGGCGATCCCCTCCGCACGCAGCCGCTCCTGCGCCGCGTCGAAGTTCAGCACGTCGCCGGCGTAGTTGCCGTAGCTGAAGAACACCCCGCCGCCGCCCTCGGCGGCCTTCGCCACCGCGTACACCTGCTGGGTCGACGGCGAGGCGAACAGGTTTCCCATCGCCGCCCCGTGCGCCAGCCCGGGACCGACGAGCCCGCCGAACGCGGGATAGTGGCCCGAGCCGCCGCCGACCACGACCGCGACCTGACCGGCCGGCGACGTCGTGCTGCGCACCACCCCACCCGGCACCCGGCGAACATAGCGGCCGTTGGCCGCCACGAACCCCTCGATCATCTCGTCGGCGAAGTCCGCCGGCTCGTTCCACAGACGCGTCATCGCGTGCGGGGCTCGGCGCTGATTTCTACCGCCGTCCACGATACCGCGGGCAGTCTCACGTCGAGGCGGTCGCCGTCGATGGACGCCGACTCGTTCGGGCGGGGGGTGACGTTGTCGGGTGAATCGAGGGTGTTGGAGGCATCCGGGTCCTCGTTCCACAAGCTCGACGCGCCCACCACCCGTGCATTCGGTAGAGCCGTGAGCTCGACGGTGACGGCGACCTCCTCCTCCGAACGATTCACCAGGAACACGGACACTGCACCTGCTGCTTCGTCCCAGGTGGCCGCGGCGTCGATGACCGCCACGTCGCCGTACCTGTCGGTCGGGTACGTCGGGGCCTCCAACAGCACGTCGAGGACAACGCCCGCCGACAGACGCGACGCATCGGCGAAAGGGTAGAAGATCGTCTGACGCCACGCCGGCCCAGCCGGCTCGGTCATGATCGGGGCGATAACGTTCACGAGCTGGGCCAGGCTGGCTGCGCGCACGCGATCCGCGTGATTGAGAAGCGAGATGAGAAGCCCGCCCACCACAACGGCGTCCACCACGGAGTACCGGTCCTCGAGGAGCCGGGGGGCGTACGGCCACGTGTGAGGGTCCGTGATCTTGTCCTCGCGGTGGAAGCGCCGGTTGTACCAGACGTTCCACTCGTCGAACGAGATCTTCATGACCTTGTCGTGCTTGAGCTCGGCCTGCACCTGGTCGGCGGTGGCGGCCACCGCCTCGATGAACCGGTCCATGCTGACGCCCGACGCGAGGAAGCTCCCCCGGTCGCCGTCGAGCTCTTCGTAGTACGCGTGGCACGAGATGTAGTCCACGACATCGTACGCATGTCGCAGCGCTTGCCGCTCCCACTCGCCGAACGTGGGCATATCCGGTTTGGAGCTGCCGCAGAGCACCAGCTCGAGCGACTCATCCACCCGCCGCATAGCACGCGCGGTCTGAGCCGCGAGCCGACCGTAGGACTCGGCATCCGTGTAGCCGACCTGCCACGGACCGTCCATCTCGTTGCCGAGGCACCACATCCGAACGTCGTGCGGCACGTCCGTACCGTTGGCGATCCGGGCGTCGGACAGCTCGGTGCCCTCGCGGACATTCGCGTACTCGAGGAGGTCGACAGCCGCCTCGATGCCGCGGGTGCCCAGATTCACCGCCAGCATCAGCTCGGTGTCAGCGGCACGAGCCCATCGTGCGAACTCGTCGAGGCCCACTTCGTTCGTCTCGAGGGAGTGCCATGCAAGGTCGATGCGCTTCGGCCGCGACTCACGGGGTCCGACGCCGTCCTCCCACCGATAACTGGACACGAAGTTGCCACCCGGATAGCGCACAGTCGACACGCCGAGTTCCTGCACGAGCTCGAGGACGTCGGTGCGGAAGCCGTTGTCATCCGCCGAAGGGTGACCCGGCTCATAGATGCCGTTGTACACGGCTCGGCCAAGATGCTCGACGAACGAGCCGAAGAGACGGCGGTCGAGGTCGCCGACCACGCGGCGCGGGTCGAGATGAACGGAAGCCGCGGATGCCGTTCCATCGGACGCCGGGCGCCCCGCCCCCCCGCTCACTTGACACTCCCGAGCGCCAGGCCGCCGCGCCAGTACTTCTGCAGCGACAGGAAAGCGATGATGAGAGGAATGATCGACAAGAAGGCGCCGGTGATCATCAGGTTCCAGATCTGCGGGCCACCGGCGTTCTGTATCGCCTGCCCCTGCCAAACGCCCAGCCCGACGGTGATGGGGAACAGCCGCGAGTCGTTGAGCATCGCCAGCGGCAGGAAGTAGTTGTTCCACGTCGAGACGATCGACAGCAGCAACACGGTGACGATCGCGGGACGCAACAGCGGCAGACAGACTTGGAAGAACGTGCGGTACTCGCCGGCGCCATCTACCCGCGCGGCGTCGAGCAGTTCGTCGGGGATCGCATCCTGCGCATAGACGCGCATGAGGTATACGCCGAAAGGGTTCAACAGCGACGGCAGGATGACGGCCCAGATGGTGTTCACCATGCCGATACCGCTGAGCAGCACGAAGGTGGGTATCACCAGCGCCGTGTGCGGGATCATCACGGCGCCGAGAAGGATCGCGAACGAGATGCGGCGTCCGCGGAAGCGGTACTTGGCGAGCCCGTATCCGGCGAGCACCGCAAGGACCGTCGCACCGAGACCGCCGACGAAGGCATAGAGGGCTGAGTTACCCATCCAGCGGAAGTACTCGCCCCCGTTGAAGGTCGCCAGTCCCACGATGTTGTTCCACAGGTTGAACTCGGAATCGAACCACAACGGCCCGCCCTCGCTGTTGAACAGGGCCGAAGTGGACTTCGTGCTGGCCACCATGAGCCACCACAGCGGCAGGAAGAAGTAGGCGACCAGGATCAGCAGGAAGACGTGCCCGGGGAGACCGCCGAACGTCCAGCGGGCACGGCGGCGCGGCCGGTCCTCGGGCATCGCGTCGTCGCTGAGGATCTCGGTGGGCCGTTGCGGTGGGGCCTGAAGGGTCATGAGTCGAGTCCGCTCTTCTTGCGCGTGAGGAACATGAACAGGTACGACCCGATCACCACGAAGATGCCCAATGCGAACGAGATAGCCGAGGCGTAGTTCATCTGGTCATAGGAGAAGCCCATCGAGTAGGCGTACATGTTCGGTGTGAAGGATGCCGAGATGGAGCCCTGCGCGATGGAGCGCAGCACCTGAGGTTCGGTGAAGAACTGCAGCGTGCCGATGAGGGCGAACACCAGGATCAGCACCATGGCCGACGAGATCATCGGCACCTTGATCCGCAGCGCGATCTGCCACGCATTCGCGCCGTCGATCTTGGCCGCCTCGTACACCGACGGGTCGATGCCGCGCAGCGCGGCGTAGATGATGATCATGTAGTACCCGGCCCACTGCCACGTCACGATATTCATCAAGCCGAAGAACACCCACTGCGAATCCAGGAAGTACGGCGCGTCGACACCGAACCAGCCCGCGATCTCGGCGATCGGGCCGAATCGCGGGCTGTAGAGGAAGCCCCACATGAGCGCGCCGATCACGACAGGGATGGCGTAGGGGATGAAGATCATCAGCCTCGAGAACGCGGCCAGTCGCGTGGCGAGCGCATCAATCACGAGGGCGGCAGCGAGCGAGACGATCATCTGCACCGGAATGAGAACCGCAGAGAACACGGTCACCCACAGCACTCCGCCGAGGAAGGCCTCGTCGGTGAAAGCACGTACGTAGTTGTCGAAGCCGGTGAAGACGACCCCCCGGGTGAGGGTGCGGGTGTTGAGGCTCAGCCAGAACGCGTAGATCAGCGGGGCGGCGAGGAAGATGAGGAAGACGACAGCGAAAGGGGCGACGAATGACCACCCGTAGAGGGACGTCCGGCCGGTGGCGGTAAGTCCTCGACGTCGGGGCGTCGCAGTGGTGACGGTCATGGGAAGGGGGCTCCAGTCGGGATGCCGCGCGGCCGATCCTGTCGGAGCGAGGACCGGCCGCGCGGGCGGACGTTACTTCAGCGTGAATCCCTGCGCGATGGCGTACTCCTCGAGTGCGGCCTGATAGGTGTCCAGAGCTTCATCGATGGTCGCGGAGCCCTGCAGCACGGATGCCTGCGCCTCGGTGAGCTTGTCGTAGGCGAACGTCTGGAACGGGCTGAAGGTGGAGCCCTCGTACGCGGCCGCGGCCTCGATGAAGACGTCCTTCATGATCTGCTGCCCGCCGAAGAACGGGTACTCGAGGTTCACGAAGTAGTCGGACTCGAGAACGGGGAGGTATGTCGGGAAGAGCGCACCCTCCTCGATCCCTATGCGCCAGGCCTCTTCCGTGCCGAACAGCTCGGAGGCGACGAGCGCTGCGAGCTCGGGGTTCTTCGCCTGGCTGGTGACGCCGAAGGATGAGCCGCCCCAGTTGACGTGGACGGGGTTGGCGGGGTCCCACTGCGGAAGCGGCGCGGCGGCCCAGCGGGCGTCGGGATCGGCCTCCTCCTCCAGCCCCATCAGGTAGCCCGGGCCCCAGGCCGCGGCCAGATAGGTGGCGTGACGACCGTTCACCACCGCGGTGTTGAAGTCAGGCGTGGAACGGTCGTCGGCCGAGACGACGCCCGCGTCGATGAGTGCGAACCAGTACTCGAGGACCTCCTTGGTAGCGGCGTCGTTCACGTTGATCCCGATCTCCTCGACGTTCTCGGTGGAGAAGTCGAAGGGCACGTTGCCCGCCTGCGCGAAGAGAGCCTGGCTGAACGAGCGGCCGTTCGTCGGGTAGTTGGCGAGGAAGCTCTCCGAGCCGGCATCCTTCAGCTGCTGTGCCGCCGTCGCCAGTTCGTCCCACGTCGTGGGGACGGCGATGTTGTTCGCCTCCAGGATGTCGGCACGGTAGAGCATGCCGACCGGGCCGAGGTCGACGGGGACGGCATACACCGCCTCCCCGCTGGACACATCGCTCCACGCGCCCGGCGCGTACTGATCCTCGAGGTCGTCGATCCCGTACTCCACGAGGTCGACAAGTCCGCCGCGGACCGAGAAGCTCGGGATGATCTCGTTCTCGAGCTGGATGACATCGGGAGCACCGCTGCCCGCCTCCAGCGCGGTGGAGAACTTGGGGTATACGTCCTTGCCGACGCCTGCGTTCACCCAGCACACCTGCACGTCATCGTGGCTTTCGTTGAAGACGTCCACGACACCTTCGAATGCGGGATACCACGCCCACACCGTCACCTGATCCGCGCCAGGATTGACGATGGTGTTGGCGCACGCGGCGGCATCTCCGCCTCCGCCGCCGGTGGTGCCGGCGTCGGCGTCTTGATCTGGCCCGCCGGCGCAGCCGGCGAGTGCGAGGGCTGCTGCGGTGGCGGCCGCAAGCCCGATGAGACGCTTCTTTGACATCTGCTGTTTCCTTCCGAACTGCACGGACTTCGTTGTCACCACGCTTGACGTGGCCATGGGCTCGTCGGGAGGAGCCCTGTTTCCTATAGGATAGATGTCAGCGGGGCTGTTGTCCATCACTTTCGATGGGGGCGGGTCCCAGATCCTGAAGAAGCCTCGCCATCGCGACATAGGCACGGTTGCGGTACTCCACGAGCTCGGGCGTGCGCTCCGCCGGGATGGCGAGGTAGCCGGCGCCGGATTTCGTGCCGAATCGACCAGTCGAGACGTGCTCCTGCAGAGACGGCGGCGTCGCAAACCGCTCCGGCCACCGAGTCTGCAGCGAGGCGTAGCACAGCGCGTAGACGTCGAGTCCCGCCATGTCGGCGATGGCGAACGGGCCGAAGAACGGCAGGCGGAAGCCGAAAGTGGTGCGGACGATCGTGTCGACGTCCTCAGGTGACGCGATGCCCTCTTCGACGATCTGCGAGGCCTCGTGGAAGAGCGCGTACTGCAGCCGGTTGAGCACAAAGCCCGTAGCGTCTGACACACGGGCGGGGAGCTTGCCAGTTGCACGGACGACGTCTTCGGAGGTCTCGATCGCGCGCTCCTCCGTGCCGGCATGCGCGATGATCTCGACGCCGGGGATGAAGGGAGCGGGGTTGGAGAAGTGCACCCCGAGGAACCGCTCGGGGCGGGCGACTACCGTGGCGAGTTCCGAGATGAGGATCGTGGAGGTGTTGGAGCCGATGACCGCGTCTGGCGAGCAGGCCGCGCTGATGCGGCGCAGCGTCTCGTGCTTGATCTCCAGGCGTTCGGGAACCGCCTCCTCGATGAACGACGCTTCGCGCACGGCGTCCTCGATCGACTCCGCTGCGTAGAGGTTCTCGGCGATGGTCGTCGCCGCCCCCGAGGGAAGCAGGTTCTCGGCCTCGAACGTGCGCGCTTCTTCCAGGAGGCGAGCGAGGTTAGCGCGAGCGATGTCGCCCGTCACGTCGGCGATCGCCACCCGTGCGCCCGACAGTGCGAGCACCTGGGCGATGCCCCCTCCCATGTACCCGGATCCGACGACTGCGTAGGACTGCATGTGCTCTTCTTTCTGTTCACGGGTGCGGACTGCGACCCGTCGAGTGCTCATTGCGCCGGGGAGGTCTCCCGCTTGGCGTTGCGCGTCAGTTCGGCGATGGGATGGGCAAGAACCCGCCGGACGTACTCACGGTTCGTCGCACAGATTCCGAGGCTGTCTCCGCCGTAGTGCTCCATGAGGAGGATGCCGCGGTACCCGCTGCGGACCGCCTCGGAGATGACCTGGCGGTAGTTGATGATTCCCTGCTCCAACGTCGTGGGGGCCGAGGTCACGAAGTCGCCGCTTTCATCGCGGCTGTAGTTTTTGAGATGCCAGTAGTTTGCATACGGCAGCGTCTTCGCGTAGGCCTCGCGCCAGTCCTCAACGGGGCGGTGAAGACGCACGAGGTTACCGATGTCGGGATTGAGGCCCACGTTCGGCAGATCGATGTCCTCGATCATCCGCACCGCGCTGTCCGCGGATCCCAGGAATGTGTCCTCGTACATCTCCAGCGACAGCGCAAGGCCGACGTCCGCCGCGTGGCGGCCCAGCTCGCGCAAGCGGGAAACGGCGAGGTCCCAGATGTCTCCGTCATCAGGGTCGCTCGCACCGGGCTCGGTCCAGAACCACAGCGCGCGCCGCTGAGCGTGGGTGAACGGCTGGTGAAGGCCCGTGGACACGACGGCCATGCCCCATGCGGCGGCGGCGTCTATGGTGCGATGCGCGTAGGCGAGGTTGTCCTCGCCACGACCGGGCTCGATGACACTCGCCCGCTGCACGTGCACCGCAGGTGCCGCAACTCCGTTCTCCTGGAAAAGCGTCTTCATGTCCTCGAGGCGGGAGGCCGACATGTCGCCGATCCGTGCGTGGCTGTCGGCGAGCTCGACGAGGTCAAAGCCGACCGACCGAACGAGTTGCAGGACGTCGATCCACTCGCCCGCTGACGCGTCGTACAGGGGCTGCCCCGCCAAAGTTCTCGTCGGAACACCGTGGAGGCACGTCGCGATCGGCCAGTCGCTTGCCGAGAAGGGTACGAGCACCAGCGCCTCCCGCAGGTCAGAAATCAATTTCCAATAGGATATTGGGAACTGGAACAGACGGCAACGGTCGGCGGGAAGCAATTCCGTGACTCGAGCGGCGCTCTCTACTCGGCGGAGCGACCCAGCGAACGGGCCCGGACATTCTCGATGTGCTGCCTCATGGCTGCAGCGGCCGCCTCGGCGTCCCCGGATTCGAACGCCTCGACGATGGCGTGATGCTCCCGAGTGGCTTCTCTGACGTCCTCGGGGCCGCGAACGGCGATCTGGCGCATCCGGTGCGTCAGTGCCCCGAGGGAGCCGTACATATCGGCGAGGTAGCGATTGCCGGCGCAGGCGAAGATGGCGTTGTGGAACTCGGCGTCGCTGGTGAAGTACGCCTGGGTCGTCTCGATCGGGACAGATTCCTGCCAGCCATAGGCGACGATCTTCTCGGCATGCGCGTCGTGCGCGCGGGTGATCCGCCTGAGTTCCCGCAGGAGGCTGTCGCGGCGCGCGTGAGCCAGACGCGCGGCGTGCTCTTCGAGCAGGAGCCGCGCCTCGAAAAGCTCGGCCAGCTGCGTATCGTCCAGCGGCGGTGCCACCCGGTACCCGCGCTGGGCTACACGCGAGACGAGACCCGTGCGCTCGAGCATCACGAATGCTTCACGCACCGGCGTGGGCGAGACGTTCAGCGTGCGCGCAACGTCCTCAATCGAGAGGCGCTCACCGGATGCGATCCGGCCGTCGAGCAGTCTCCGCAGCACCGAGTCGTATACCTGTTCGCGCAGCCCGCGACGCTCGATCTCGTCCGCGTTCGTACTCGCTCGAGAGATCGTCATGGTGCCACCCAGCCCTTCTTCCGGACGCCCGCGTCGCGCTCCCACGCCGCGGAGCGTACTCCTCGGCCGCTAACCCTACTCGCCCGAACCGCGTCAGGGTCTTGCGCCGGCACTCGGCCTGCGACGAAGAAATGGCTCTTGACGGAAACGCCGGCGCCACTATCCTATAGGAAATACCCTGCTGGATGGATTGGCGAGGAGTCATCCGCACGACTTCCTGCTCCGTCATGTATCGCGCGCCCGCGCCGAACGATATCGCGGCACGCGTGCACGGCAGTCCTCTCAGCGCTGAGAAGGAAAGGCACATTGTGAAACTCATTCGAGGCTCATCACGCGTCGTTGCGACGGCGGCGGCACTGCTGCTTGGAGCCAGTCTGTTCGCGGCGGCGCCTGCCGCCGCCGAGACAGCCCCGCCACCGCCCATCGACATCGAACCCGCTGGCCAGCTCCCGCTCACTGGCAACCTCAACCTGCACGACCCCACAGTGTGGAAGAAGGGTGACACCTACTTCGCCGCCCCGAGTCACCGGGGAATCTGGACGGCCCCGGCGCTGGAAGGACCGTGGACGAACATCGGCAACGTCCCGACCGCTCCGTGGGCGGGCAGTGCCGTGTGGGCGCCCCACGTCCAGCAGATTGGTGACACGACCTACTACTACTACTCCACCTCGGCATTCGGCACGAACAACTCCGCCATCGGCCTGAAGACCACCAAGACTCCGGAAATCCCGTCGAGTTACGTGGACCACGGCGCCCCGATCGTGGCGTCGGGCACCCGATCTCCCGAGAACAACACGTTCAACGCCATCGACGCCGCACTGGAAAAGGACGACGACGGCAACTGGTGGATGACCTGGGGCTCGCACTTCGACGGCATCTTCATCCAACAGCTCGCGCCCGACATGGTGACTCTCATTGGCGAGCCGGTGAAAGTCGCGGACCGTGCCAGCGAGCGCTTCCCGTGGACGAACCCCAACTTCAACCGCATTGAGGGTCCGTCCGTCTTCAAGCACGGCGAATGGTTCTACCTCCTCACCGCGTGGGATTGGTGCTGTCGGGCCAGCGGCAACGACAACACGTACAAGATCGTTGCGGGTCGCTCGAAGGACATCCAGGGCCCTTACGTCGACAAGAATGGCGTGGACCTCGCCGAGGGCGGCGGAACCATCATCCTCAACAGCCGTGTGGCACAGGAAGGCGTGACCCCGAGCGGTCTGTATCGGTCACCCGGCGCGCCGGACTACTTCCGCGAGGACGGGGAGCTTTACCTCACGTACCACGCGCACCGCCCGGGCACCGTCATGGGCATCCGTCCGTTCAACTGGGACGACGGCTGGCCCTTCTTCTATGAGCCCGGCGGTGGCGCGTACGACATCTCCGACAAATCGCTCTACCAGCTGCGGGTGCAGGCGGGGAGCCTCTCCGACCCGAACAGTCTGCAGAACCCGGTGGCGAGTGAGAACTGCCTCAGCGCAAGCGGAAACAGCCTCCTTCTCGCGGAATGCGCGGACAGCAACGCCCAGTACTTCCAGCTGCACCGCAAGGGCGATGGCTTCTACAGCTGGCGGAGCCTCGACGGCGCGAAGGATCAGTGCGTCGCCATGACCTCACTCGACGGCAACGTCGGAACGCCCATCGCTCTGGCAGAGTGCGATGACAGCGCGTCGCAGCGCTGGTACTTCGATGACACCGGTCACGGCTTCCATCGCTTGGTGGGCGAGGCCTCGAACCTCGCGCTCGAGGTGTCGGATGCCGGTTTGTCGGTCGGATCCGAGATCGTGGGAGGCTTCCGCCGCGATGGTGATCACCAGGCAGGGAACCTGACCCAGGCCGCGAAGTGGCCGCCGCAGCAGTGGCGCCTTGAGATGGTGTACGACAACACCGCTCCGGTCGTCACGGCGTCGCTCGACAAGCGCCAGCGCCTCGTGATCGAGGCCAGCGACGACATGTCGGGCGTCGCTCTCATCGAGTACCGGGCGAGCAAACCGAATCAGCCCGACCTCGGATGGCAGGTCTACGACGGACCGGTCCAGATCGACGCCGCCAGCACGATCACCGTTCGCGCGACTGACGCGGTCGGCAACGTCAGCGAGGAGGTCGTCACCAGCAAGCGCCACCTGGGCTGAGTGCAGCAACTGTCTGGGGTGTCAGTCGGACTGGCACCCCAGACCTGTTATTGGAACGTGGATCGCGCGCCGGAGTGTCCGGCGGACGGCCCTTGATCGAGGAGAAGGACGCAACATGATTCGAATGAGTCTGCACGCCGTGGTGCGGAACACGACACTCGCTGCGCTCGTTGGCAGCCTCGCCCTACTGGGAGCAACAGCACCAGCGGCCGCGGATGACGCCGCCGACCTCAACCTCGGACCGGAGGTGGTGAAGACCGACACTGGGCCGACGGGCTACGAGGTGACCTTCCGCTACGCAGCACCCGACGACGTGGAGCGGGTGCGCATCTGGGGCGAGTGGCAGTTCTCCGACCCGGATGTCATCATCAACACGACTTCGGCAGAGGGCAAGTTCGGCGCTCAGTGGGAGCCCGGCGACATCGTCGCGCCGGCCGCTCCGGGCTTCCTCCTCTCGGACATGTCCAAGGGCGCCGACGGCGTCTGGACGTGGACGACGCCGCTGCCGGCCGGCACCTTCTCCTACCACTTCGTCCACGACGAGTGCCCTGGTCCGAGCAATGCCGGTTGCACGCGATACATCGATCCCGCCAACCCGGGCTGGGCATCGCAACTCAGCCCGACGGGCGCGCAGACCTTCGTCCAGGTCCACGTGCCCGCGCACCCGGACTTCCCGACCTACGACTATCCGTACCAGGTGCCCACACCGCCCGAGCGCACGGGCACCTACGAGCACCGGCAGTACATCTCGCCGAACTCCACCAACCCGCCCGGAACGCACCACCTGGTGGTCTACCTCCCCGCCGGCTACGACCCCGATCGCGAGGTGCCTTACCCCACTCTCTACCTCAGTCACGGTCAGGGAGGGAACGAGGCCCACTGGAACGCACAAGGTCTTTCGAACTTCATTATGGAGAACCTCGTCGCCGACGGACGTGCGCAGCCGATGATCATCGTCGGAACCAACTTCAATGGCCTCGCTGGTGACGCGGGTTATGCACACGACGTCAAGGACAACGTGATTCCGTTCATCGAGAGCGAGTACAACGTTTCTAATCGCGCGGAAGATCGCGCGTTCGGCGGTCAGTCACTCGGGGGGGCCCGCGCGTTGGGACTGCTGTACAACCACACACCGACGTTCGAGTATTACGGCGCGTGGGCGTCGGCGGCGTTCCCCGGTCTGCCCGATGCGGCACAGGTCGAGAACATGCGAGCGATTCGCGGAGGTATACACATGGGCACCGGCCTGCAGGACTACTTGGGGAACATCGCACCGAATTCCCTGGCGCGCGTAGATACGCTCCGTAACCACGGACTTGAGGTCGTCGAGCACAATGTCAACGGGACCCATACGTGGGATGCCGCGCGTCAGCTATACGAGCACTTCCTGCGCAACGTCGCCTTCCGTGCCACCACGACCAATGTGTCCTTCGAACATCGCGGTGCTGTCACGTGGGCAGTGGCGACGGTCGAACCGCTTGGGAACAGTCAGGCGCGCCCGACTGGATCCGTCCAGTTCATCCTCGACGGAGAGACCATCGGCGCAGCGGTGATCGATGACGAAGGCCAGGCACGCCTTCGCCTTGGATCTCCTAGGCAATTGCAGACGGGTGTCATCCAGGTTAGCTACCTCGGTGACGATCTGTTCAACGCCTCGGCCAGCGAACCGGTCTCCGCTCCGGAAGTGCAACCGCCCGGTCTCCGCGACCGCGAGTGACCCCAGCCGGGCGCCCCTTGCCCTGGAAACGGTCCGCAGAATATCCATCGCCTACCGTGCGTTACCGGAGCCGTGCGGTATTGCGAGCTTCTCGATCTCGTCGGCGAGTTCGATGATGGGTCGGCACGCATCGAGTTCCAGGGTCGCGCCGCGACGTAGCAGGGGCTCGATGTCCCGCGCGTATCGGTGAACCTCGGCCTGGTCGCGTTCTGATTTTCCGTAGGGATTGTTCGTACGCGTCGAGAGGCGGTGTAGCAGGACTTCGACCGGTGCGCTGAGAAGAATGACGGCCGCGAAGCGGTCGTGGAAGCGTCCCTGATTATCTACCGTGCCGGCTACGACCACGGGCGAGGCGGCCGATAGTAGAGAAGCCATTCTCGGTTCGTCCCACGCGCCGTCTGCGCGCACCCATCGGCCGTAGTCCGTGTCGATCGTTCGATGGCCTCGACGCGAGAGTTCGCTCAGCACCGATGACTTTCCGACGCCGGACATTCCAGTGATCAGAATGTGATCCACAACTCGGGAGCATAGTTCTCAGCCGTGCGGTAGCCGGTCCCTTGCCGCGCAGACTCTTCGCTAGAGACGCCTGCGCCAGCGCCGTCGCAGCTCGACGTCAGGGTCCTATGGTGGACCGTCGTTCGACCTCTCGAAGCCACGGGTCGAAATCCATGAGTTGCATCCGGTTTGCAGTGGACTCCTTGTACGCGGACCGCCAGCGCTCGATGACGTACATCGCATAGTCCACGTAGCCCGCTCCACGCTCAAGCCAGAGTCGATCGAAGGAAGCGAGCTCGCGAGGGTCGACGCCGAGTAGCTCATGCAAGCCGAGCCCGGTAGCCGCTCCGACTGCGTCCCGAACGCTTCGATGGAGATGCCAACCATCGGGCAACACGTCTCGATGAACTTCGATAGTCCTGAGCGCCCGATCTATCGTCTTCGACCACTTCTTTGCGTCGCGTGAGAACTGCACCTTGCGCATTCGCCGATGAAGCGGACGGAGAGCCTCCAAGATTTCGTCCGCGCCGGCTCGACGTCGTTCGCGGTGTCGGCGACGTTCGAGAACCCGGCCAAAACGACGCTTGAAAACTAGGCCACCCAGACCAGATTGGGTGGGTGATCTCCTTGGAAGATTGGGCGTTGATCAGGCGGCTGGTCGCGGACGGGGTTCCGCAGCGCCAGGTGGCGAGGGACCTCGGGATCGCGAGGGACACGGTCGCGGCAGCGGTGCGGTCGGATCAACCGCCGAAGTATCAGCGAAGGTCGCAGGCGACGTCGTTCTCGCCGTTCGAGCCGCGGGTGCGGGCGTTGCTGACGGAGCACCCGTCGATGCCGGCGACGGTGATCGCAGAACGGGTCGAATGGACCGGGTCGATCACCTGGTTCCGGGAGAACGTTAGGCGGCTGCGACCGGAGCATCGTCCGGTTGACCCGGCCGATCGGTTGTTGTGGGCGGCGGGTGATGCCGCGCAGTGCGATCTGTGGTTTCCGCCGCGGAAGATCCCGCTCGAGGACGGTGGCAGTGTGCTGCTGCCGGTGCTGGTGATCGTCGCGGCGCACTCGAGGTTCATCACCGCCAGAATGATCCCGACACGCAAGACCGAGGACCTGTTGCTCGGGTCGTGGGAGCTGATCCAGCAGTTGGGACGGGTGCCGCGCCGGCTGATCTGGGACAACGAGCCCGGCATCGGGCAGAAGGGCCGGCTCGCGCAGGGCGTGGCCGCGTTCGCCGGCACCCTCGCAACCAAGGTGGTGCAACTGCGGCCCTATGACCCGGAGTCGAAGGGGATCGTGGAGCGCCGCAACGGGTGGATGGAGAGCTCCTTCATGCCCGGTCGCACCTTCGCCTCACCCGCCGACTTCAACACCCAGCTCGCCGAGTGGCTGGAGCGCGCCAACGCCCGGGTGGTGCGGACCATCAAGGCGCGGCCGGTGGATCTGATCGAACACGACCGGTCGCGGATGCTCCCGCTGCCGCCGGTCCCGCTGCAGCTGGGCTGGCGGGAACGGGTGCGCCTGGGACGGGACTACTACGTGCGTCTGGATGCCAGCGACTACTCCGTCGACCCGACGGCGATCGGCCGGCTGGTCGACGTCGTCGCTGACCTTGACCGGGTCCGGGTGCGGCTGGACGGCCGGATCGTTGGCGACCATCGCCGCATCTGGGCGCGCGGTGCCGTCGTCACCGACCCGGCCCACCGCGACACAGCGAAGTTGCTGCGGCAACAGTTCCAGCAGCCCCGACCAGCTGTCGCCGACACAGATCTGACCCGGGATCTCGCCGACTACGACCGGGCGTTCGGAATCAGCGGGGTGGCGTGATGGCCAGCGCGAAGAGCACCGAGTCGGTCAAGCAGATCACCTACCTCGCCGGCGCGCTGAAGGCGCCCCGGATCAACGAAGCCGCCAGCCGGATGGCCGACCAGGCCCGGGACGCGGGCTGGTCGTTCGAGGACTACCTCGCCGCCGTGCTCGAGCGCGAAGTGTCCGCCCGCAACGCGTCCGGCGCGGAGTTGCGGATCAACGCCGCCGGGTTCCCCGCTCGCAAAACGCTCGAGGACTTCGATTGGGACGCGCAACCGACGGCCCGGCAGCAGGTGGCCGCTCTCGCCTCGGGCGGGTTCCTCCTCGAAGCGCAGAACGTGGTCCTGCTCGGCCCGCCCGGAACCGGGAAGACGCATTTGGCGACTGCGTTGGGGATCGTCGCTGCTCGGCACGGCCACCGGGTGCTGTTCGCGACCGCGACGGACTGGGTCACTCGGCTCACCGACGCGCACCGGCAAGGCAACCTGCCCCGCGAGCTCGCCCGGCTGCGGCGTTACGGGCTGATCATCGTCGACGAGGTCGGCTACCTGCCCTTCGAACAGGACGCCGCGAATCTCTTCTTTCAACTCGTCTCGAGCCGATACGAACACGCGTCGCTGATCCTCACCTCGAACCTGCCGTTCTCCGGGTGGGGCGGCGTGTTCGGCGACCAGGCCGTCGCCGCCGCGATGATCGACCGTATCGTCCACCACGCCGACGTCCTCACCCTCAAGGGAGCCAGCTACCGGCTCCGCGGCAGGGGCATCGACAGCCTCCCGAGCATCAAGACACAGGATCCGGCAGACTGAGCAAACGACAACCAGGTGGCCTAGTTTTCGCCCGTCGTTTTGGCCGGTTCTTCAACCGTCGTCGACACGCGGCTGTCACGCGCACGATCGCGCCTTCCGCCGTTCATGGCTTCCAACCCCGCGCCAGCCAAAGAGCCCACCGTCGCCGCGATCACCTCGGACATCTCAACTCCTCCCCACCCATGAACGGTTTGACACAAATCCTGGCGCAGTCCTCCGACATGAGTGATGTTGACTGACGCGGCGGCCGTGGCGCGCCTCGACCGCGCCGAACGGCAGCCGGTAGACCAACGTGCGCATTCCGCCGAGTCAGCGGAGCACGGCCGGGAGATGTGCGTTGCGCTTCGCGACGAGGCGCGGGAGGTACGGAACGCGCACGAGAGGCTCTGCGAGCGATCTGGAGATCGGTGAGGTGGTGTCGGTCGTCTGCGACCCTGGGCTGGTATCGAGACTCCGCGTGCATCGTCGCTGCCGTCAGGGCGTGATGATGTCCTCCGAGTCTCGCAGGTACACCAGCCTTAGCTCGACACCGTTCTGCACGGGTCTGCTGTAAACCCACACGGGCCGCCAGTCGAGGGGTGTGGGGCCGATCTGCGTCGGCTGCTCAGACAGTCCCATCCGCTCCACGAGCTGATGAGCTTTCTCACCCTCCGCCGGACGAACCGTCACATACGTTGTGGCTCTGTAGGGCTCGCGGTCGATCCGAGGTTCTCCCACGATTGTTGCGCCCGCCGGTGGTGTGATCAGCCATGCCGGCGGCTCGGCGTCCTTAGCGGTCCAGACCCCGAGCAGCTGCCAGATGACGTACCCGCCGACGATGAGCAGGGCGATCGTCCACGCGATGACGCGTCGGTCCTTGGCTGACAGGGGCCGTGGCGCGTCGTCGGTGTCGGTGTCGGGTCGCGCCATCAACAGGGTCTCCCTAGAAACGTGCGAGTCCGCAATCGAGCTAGCACCTAGATCCGCAGATCCCCGACGAAGCCGTTGCAGATGCCACTCTCGCTCGCGAGCGCCTGGTCGAGGATGGATCCGTCGTCGCTGGTCACCCACGTCGGGTAGGGCTGTTCCGGTATGGTCGCGTCGGCGCGAGCGGCGTACTGCTTGGATGCGGGCGCATCGTTGTCGACGAAGTAGGCATCCCAGGCTGCGTAGACGAACATGCAGTGGTAGATCCCGGCTGCGGTCGTATACCGCGACCAGTCACCCTTCCCGTGCCAGCGGCCAGCGGCGAGGCCTGTGATCGAAGACGGCCATGCGAACCCCGCGGGGATCTCGTCAGCCCAGGCGGCGACTTCCGCGTCGTACACAGTGTCTCGCGGGTCTACAGGGTGTGTCGGCGTGGGCGTCGCGGTCGGCGCGTCTGACGTGCTCGGGGTTGTTCGTGCCGACGTCGGGGCAGCCGAGGTGGTCTCCGCGGTGTGTCGTGGTGCAGCTTGGTCCGCGGGCACGGCACACCCGGCGAGGGAGAGCGCGATCGCAACAGCGGAGAACCCCAGAAGAAGCTTGCCGGCGCGGTCCACATGCGAATGCTCGCGTGTAACCGTGGCGGAAGTCAACAACGGCCCGGTCCGCGAGAATCGCATCTCTCCGACCGCAAGACGATCCGTAAACGGGCATTGCGCGGTGGAGGTGCCATCGCGCACGGCTCTCAGCACGTCCGTCTGCGATCCCTCCGCGGGCGGGCAGACCCGCACCGCCACCGTCGCGCACCCCCGCAACCGACGGGTGCTCGTATACCCCGCCCGCGCCTCCCGCCCGCGGAGGCGCCTCAACCGACGCGCCCCAGCGCCGGCGGCATCCGCCCCCCGCCCGTCAGCCGGCCAGCGCCTCCGAGAGCTTCACGCGGCCGCCCATGCGCAGCAGGGAGTTCTGGTAAATGCGGGCGGCGATGAGGATCGCGGCGACGCACGTCGCGATGAGGATCGCGATCGACACGAGCGGCTCCCACCACTGCGCCTGGCCGAGGAAGATGCGCATCGGCATGCCCACCGGCGCCGAGAAGGGCACGTACGACATGATCGCGAGCACGACCGGGTTGTCGTTGAAGAAGATCACCAGGAAGTACGGCGCCATCACCAGCATCGTGAGCGGCATCGTGGTCGAGCCGATGTCCTCCTGGCGCGACACCATCGACGCGGCCGCTGCGAACAGCGATGCCAGCAGGATGAAGCCGAACAGGAAGAAGATCGCGAACCAGGCGATGGGCCCGCCGAGTCCCTGCAGCAGCGCCGTCTGATCCGTGACGGTCAGGCCGATGACCGCGATGGCGGCGAGGATCAGGATCTGGCCCATCGCGAGGATCGTGTTGCCGATCACCTTGCCGGCCAGCAGCGACCGGACGGGGATCGCCGAGATCAGCAGCTCCACCACGCGGGTCTGCTTCTCTTCGACGACGCTCTGCGCGATCGTGCCGCCGAACAGCGACGCGGCCAGCAGGAACACGATGCCGAAGCCCACGGCGGCGATGTAGCCGAGCGCGGCGTTGCCCTCGTCGGGATTCAGCAGCTCGACGGGCGGCACCTGCGCGAGCTGCAGCAGCAGCGTCGTCGGCGGGGACGAGTCGGCGATCACGGCGAACCCCAGCGGCGACGACGGGTCGCCGACGACGCCGGCATCCACGGTGCCGTCGGCCACGAGCGCCTCGGCGGCGGCCCGGTCGTCGACGTCGGTGACGTCCAGGCCCTCCGCCGCCGCGACGTACTGCTGCGCATCGGCCGTCACGGCCACAGGGGTGCCGCTGTCGTTCGACGCCTGGAAGCCCGCCCAGATCACGAGCGCGAGCGCCCCGATGAACAGGATCGCCGTCGAGATCACGAACGCCTTGCTGCGCAGCTTCGACCCGATCTCGCGCTCGGCGACGAGCCAGATCGCCTGCCCGCTGCCGAGGGTCGCGCCGCTGCCGCGGGTGGTGCCGGGGGTGCTCACTGGATGACCTCCTTGAAGATCTGGGCGAGGGACGGATGCTGCGGCGCGAAGCTCGCCACATCCCCTTGGGCGACCGCGCGCCGCAGCACCCGCTGCGCGGTCTCGGCGGTGTCGGCGTCGAACACGGCGTAGCCGCCGTCGAAGTCGAGCACCTCGACGCCGGGCTCGGTGCGCAGCCAGCCGGCGTCGCCCGCCGACACCAGCTCGAAGCGGCGCGTGGAGTGCTGCGCACGCAGCGTGTCGCGGGCGCCGGCGGCGCGGATCGTGCCGCCGGCGATGATGACCAGGTCGTCGCAGAGCCGCTCGACGACGTCGAGCTGGTGCGACGAGAACAGCACGGCGGCGCCCGCCGCGGCGCGCTGCTGCAGCACCCCGGCGACGACGTCGACGGCCAGCGGGTCCAGGCCCGAGAACGGCTCGTCGAGGATCAGCACCTGCGGGTCGTGCACCAGCGCCGCGGCGATCTGCGCGCGCTGCTGGTTGCCGAGCGAGAGCGTCTCGACGTTGTCGTTCAGGCGCTCGCCGAGTCCGAGCCGCTCGAGCAGGGCCGTGGCGCGGGCGGTGGCATCCGTTTTCGAGAAGCCGTGCAGCCGCGCGAGATACACGATGTGCTCCAGCACCTTCATCTTCGGGTAGAGCCCGCGCTCTTCGGGCATGTAGCCGAAGCGGCGGCGGTCGGATGCCGTCACCTCGGCGCCGTCCAGCGTCACCGTGCCGCCGTCGCCGCCCAGCACCCCGAGCACGATGCGCATCGTGGTGGTCTTGCCGGCGCCGTTCCCGCCGACGAAGCCGGTCAGGCGGCCGGGACGCACGTCGAACGACACGTCGTCGAGCACGCGGCGCCCGCCATAGCTCTTCTCGATCCCGCGGAGTTGCAGCATCCTGAATCCCCTCTCCGGCTCGGCTGACCGAGTCCGTCGAGATCACCGTACGGAAGCCGCGAGCACCCCGCCTCCCCCTGCGGAAGGAGACGGGTCCGCTCGGCGGTGGAGTCACCCGCGGGCGGCCGCCGTCACTCCAGGCGCCACGAGGCGACGAGGTCTTGGAAGACGTCGCCGTGCGGATCGGCGCCGTAGTAGACACGGACCCTGAGCGTCGTCACCTCGTCGCCGTGCTTCGCCTGGGTCTCGCGCACGACCACGGGATCCACCCATTCGTCCGAGACGTAGGTGAAGACGACCTCCTCCGCGGCGTCCGCGCCGTCGACGACCGCGGCGGCCCGCGACACGAGTGCGAACGAGGGGAAGTCGCCGCTCACGCCATACCCGGCGATCGCGCCGGCGACGTGCTCGTCGAGGGTGCCGGCGAGCATCGTGCGCTCGACGGACACGGATGCCGAATCGCCGACGCAGTCGCGGGCCGTGAGAAGGGGCCCCGCGCCACCGGGTGGCTGGGTCGCGGCATCCCAGTCCTTCGGCACTGTGAGGCGGAAGCCGGCCGTCGAGACCTTCCCGGTCAGCGGCTCGACCGAGGAGGGCGCGCGATCGAGGACCATGTCGCGGAGGACGTCGGTGTCGGCCTGATCCGTGGTCGCCACGAACAGGGCGCCGCCGCACCAGTAGCCCTGGGTGTAGGGGAACAGCGCGACCGCCGCGGCCTCGTTCTCGTCGTCGACGCTGGTGAACAGCGCCCGATAGCTGGGGCCGCCCAGGAACCAGCCGTCCTTCTCGACCACCGCCTCGCGGCCGGCCCACTCGGGGAAGGCGAGGTCGAGCCGCCCGCGGAGGAACTCGTCCGACCGCACGTAGGGGACGACCCCCTCCACCCGGCGCACCGTCACCCCGGAGTCCTCCGCCGGGCCGACATGCCACGTGGTGCCGGACTCCCACTGCGACTCCCAGCCCTCGGGCGCGACGAGGCTGACCCCGACCCAGTCCGCTTCCAGGCGCGTCATCCCTGCCCTCGGCTCCCTGGGCACCACCTCGGACTCCCATCGGCGCCCGTCGGCATACACATCCGCCCGATACTCGCCCGCGGGCAGCATCGCGGTCGCGGAGTACGGCGTGCCGAAGTAGTCGCCGACCTCGGCGGTCTCGAGGCTCGGCTGGGCGAGCACGGCCCACACGTCACTGTCCTCGCGCCGGTGGAGCCACACGACGACCGCCTTGCCGGCGGCATCCGTCTCGAGTTCCATGTCCTGACCCCACACCCGCAGCGCGGCGTCCTCGGCGACGGCCGGGAACGTTCCCTCCGCCGCGACCTCACCCATGACGGCGAGGCGGTACGCCTCCACCTGCTCGGGATCGACGGGCGTGCGGGATGCACCCGTGAGCAGCTCGAGGTCGGAGAGCGCTGCGAGTCTCAGGACAGCCCGCTGCTGCTTGTCGTCCAGTCCGCCGCCCGCGCAGCCGGCCGTGGGTGCGAGGCAGCGGCTGACCTCTTCGTATGCCTCGAGCGCGGCCGCCGGCTCGCCCAGGGCGGCGAGCGCGAGGGCCCGATTGGCGCGTGCGGTGTGGACGGTGCTGCCGGCGAGGCGCTCGTCGTCGGCGATCTCCTGCAGCGCGGCATCGGTGAGGCTCAGGCCTTCGTTCAGCGCGTCGCGGTCATCGTCGTAGATCCCCGTCAGGATCAGGTACCACCCGAGGTCGGCGCGCCGCGCCGGCCCCGCCGGGCCCGCCTGCAGCGCCGCGCGCAGGTCGGCGACGATCTCGGGCAGCACCTCACGCGAGGTGTCGCCACTCCATGCCGGCCACTCGTACGTGGCCGCCGCGCAGTCGAGGGCGTAGGCGCGGGCGGCGTGCACGGGGCCGTGGCGGTCGAGCACGCGCACCGCCTCGTCCAGGGTGTCGTGCCAGCTGTCGACGGTCTGCTCGGGGTCGCAGGCATAGCTCTCGGCGCGCGCGACCGCCATCGCGTGCGCCGCGAGCGTCTCGCGATCGGGAGGATCCGACCGGGCTACCATGTGCGGCACGGTCGAGAGGGCGAGGGCGATCCCGACCAGCGCGCCACCGGTGCCCACCGCGAGCAGCGTCTGCGACGCCCGCGGCGAGCGGTCCCTGCCGGTGGCGAGCGCGAACATGAAGCCGCACAGCCCGAGCACGACGAGCGAGACGATGAGCCGCGATCGGTCCGCGGACCACGCGCGCGCGTCGGTGCGCGAGAGCGCGGCGAGCATCTCGCAGGCGCGCGCCGGCTCCTCGCTCTCCATCAGGTACGCGCCGACCCACTCCCGGTAGCGCGAGATGTCTTTGAGGTCGAGGCCGCCCAGCGCGGCCCCGGGCGTGATGACCGGACAGTCCTGCGACACGTGTTCGGTCGCCGAGGCCTGGATCTCCTCGCGCAGATCGGTCTCCACCTGCAGGGTGAGCCGATCGAGCTCGGTCCACCGCGCGCCGAGCGCGGCCGCATCCTCGCCGTCCCCCGACACGGCCTGCGCGTGCTCCGCGGCCGTCCACCGCGCATCGGCGACCGCCAGCAACGCCAGCCTGCTGAGGTCGCGGAGGGCCGTCTGCCGGCCGACGTGCTCGAGCTGCTGCGCGAGCGCCGCCTGGCGATCGGCATCCGCGCGCACGTCGCGCTCGCTGACGGCGACGGCCGCCAGCGTCGCGGCCGACGCGGCGAAGATCACCAGGGTCACCGCCCCAGCGATCTCGGCCCACCACTTCGCCCGGGTGCCGACGTCCTGGCTGTCGGCGGCGGTGCGCCGGCCGCGCATCCGGCGGGTCCAGAAGATCTCGGCCAGGAGCGCCGCGGCGACCGCGCCGAAGACGATCGCGGTCGCCACCGGGTCCACCGTCGCGACGAGGAGGATCGTCATGCCCGACACCAGCGCCACGGCGGCGGCGCCGAGCGCCCACAGCCGCCCGCGGAGGACTCGGCCGCGCGCGATGAGCCGCGGCCGGGCGGAGCGGTTGCCGAGCTCGTCGGCGATGATCAGGGTCGCGACGGTCGCCGCGAACAGCACGCCGGCGAGCATCGAGAGCAGCTCCTGCCGGTTGATCCGCTCCGCCTCCCGCGTCGCCTCCGCGGCCCCCACGGCGGGCTGGGAGTCGGTGGAGAGGTCGAGCAGCACCCGCCGCTCGGCCCGCTGCGCCGAGTAGCCGATCTGCTCCTCCTGCTCCTCCTCCTGTACCGCTTTCTGCGCCTGCTCGGCCTGCTCCTCCTGCTCGGCATCGTCCGCCGGACAGCTGTACAGCGGGTCGCCCTGGATCAGCGGATCGAGCGACTCCATCGCCAGCGATGCCGCCACCAGCTCCGTGGTCTGCGGCGCCGACGTCAGCAGGGTCCCCTGCACCGCGGCGCGGGCGATGGACGCCTCGCAGTACTGGCCGAGCAGGAAGGAGTCGTGGGCGACGAGAGTCTGCAGCCGGCCCTCGTCGCGGGCGGCCTCGGCCTGCAGCGTGCGGGCATGGCTGAACGCCTCGTCGGCCTCCTCCCCGGCGCGCGTCGCCTGGTAGGCCGCGAACGCGCTGAGCGTCGTCGCGATCGCGATCGCGGTGACCAGCGCCGTATCGCGCCGCAGGAAGAGTGTGCCCACGCCGACGAGCCGTCGGACGGGGCGACGTGGTCGGCGTGCCGGTCGCGGGCGCCCCGAGTGCGCGTCGCCCGGCTCGTCCGGTGGCGCCGTCGGATCGACCACCTGGACCCCCATCCCGATGCCCGCTGCCGGCGGATCCCCGCTCCGCCGAACCTGCCGCGAACGTTACTCGCCGGGCTGAGGCGCGACAAGGCGTGCCGGCGACGTTCACGGTCGCCCACGCCGTCATACGGCGACATCTTTCATGCGACGGAATAGATCCCAGATTCATGTGATTGCATGGAAGTGGAATGTCCACGGTGGTCCCCGCCGGGGACCTTTGTCTTTTCAAGGAGTGAATCCATGTCCGACCGGACCATCGGCTACATCGTCGGCAGCATCTCGTCGACCTCGATCAACCGCCGCCTCGCCAAGGCGCTCGAGCGCCTCGCTCCCGAGGGCACGACGCTCGTCGAGATCCCGATCGCGGACCTCCCCTTCTACTCGCCCGACTACGACGCCGACTTCCCGCAGGTCGCACGCGACTTCAAGGAGGCCATCGACGACGTCGACGGCGTCATCATCGTGACCCCCGAGTACAGCCGCTCCATCCCCGGCGTGCTCAAGAACGCCCTCGACTGGGCCGCCCGCCCGTGGGGCCAAGGCTCGTTCAACGGCAAGCCCACCGCCGTCATCGGCACGTCGCAGGGCGGCATCGCCACCGCCGCCGCGCAGCAGCACCTCAAGGCGATCCTCAGCCACTACAACGCCCCCACGCTCGGCCAGCCCGAGGGCTACGTGCAGACCACGCCGGGCCTCTTCGCCGAGAACGGCGAGGTCACCAACGACCAGACCGCCGAGTTCCTCGTCGGCTACCTCGAGGCCTTCGGCGCGCTGGTCGACCGCTACGCCGCGGTTCCCGTCGCCGCCTGATCTCACCCTCGCCGGCGGCGTCCGTCGCCGGCATCGTTCCAGCCGATCGGATGCCTCGATCCGCCGGCCCCTTGCGGGCCCGGGTCGAGGCATCCGTGGCTTCGGGCGTTGCCGCGTGTGTCAGGCGAGGCCGTGCCGGTGGGCGTACACCACCGCGGCGACGCGGTCGCGTGCGCCGAGCTTCTGCAGCACGTTCGAGACGTGTGTCTTGACCGTCGCCTCGCCGATGTAGAGGCGCTGGGCGATCTCGGCGTTGCTCATCGCCTGCGCCACGAGCCGCAGCACCTCGGCCTCGCGCTCGGTGAGCTCGACCGCCGGGGCTGCTCCCGGGCCCGGCGTGCCTGGCGTCCGCTCGGCCGGTGAGACCCCACCCGAGGGACGAGAACCTGGGGAAACCCCGCGGTCTCGTCCGCCGATTGGGGTCTCACGGTCGACGCCGGGAGCCGGCTCCCCAGGCGGCGCGACGGCGAAGCGCGCGATCACGCGGCGCGTGACCTCGGGGGCGAGCAGGGCGTCGCCGGCGGCGGCGATCCGCACGGCCGAGATCAGCTCCTCGGGCCCGGCGTTCTTCAGCAGGAAGCCGCTCGCACCGGCCGCGAGCGCGTCGAAGAGGTAGTCGTCGCGGTCGAACGTCGTCACGACCACCACGGCGGCGCGCGACTCCGCGTCCGCCGCGATACGGCGGGTGGCCTCGAGCCCGTCCATCTCGGGCATCTGCACGTCCATGCAGATCACGTCGGGACGCAGAGCGGATGCCGCCGCCACCGCCTGGACGCCGTTCGCAGCCTCTCCCACCACGGCGATGTCGCCGGCCGACTCGAGGATCATCCGGAACCCCGCCCGCATCACGGCGTGGTCGTCGACGAGGAGCACGCGCACCGGAGCGCTCACGCGTCCACCTCCGCGCGCGCAGGAACGGGCACGCGCAGCCGCACGAGGAACCCGCCGCGGCCCCGCGGGCCGACCTCCAGCTCGCCACCCGACGCGGCGGCGCGCTCGCGCATGCCGACGATCCCCAGCCCCGGGCGCACGGCCAAGGCGAAGCGGCCGGTGTTGGCGACCTCCAGTTCGACGGCGTCACCCGCGTAGCGCAGGCGGACGTCGGCGGCGGCATCCGGTCCGCCGTGCCGGCGCGCGTTCGTCAGCGCCTCCTGCGCGACGCGGTACACGTTGACCTGCACGAGATCGGGCAGCTCGACCGGCTCGCCGACGACGGTCAGGGTGGTCGGCAGGCCGTTGTCGTTCGCGTGGGCGACGAGGTCGGCGAGGCCCGTCAGGTGCACCGTCGAGCCGCCGTCGGCGTCGCCGCCCGATGTCCGCAGCGTCTCCAGCAGCTGCCGCAGCTCGACGAGCGCAGCGCGGGCGGACTCCTCGACGCCCAGCAGCGCCGCGCGCGCGGCATCCGTGTCCCGTTCCAGCACGGCGCGGGCGGCGCCCGCCTGCACGCCCATCGCCGAGACGTGGTGCGCGACGACGTCGTGCAGCTCGCGGGCGATGCGCACGCGATCGAGGGCGACCGCCTGCGCGGCGGTGACCTCGCGCTCGCGCTCGAGCTCGCGGGTTCGCTCCTCCAGCGCGGCGCGCGACATGGCCGCCGCGTACGCGTGGTCGCCCATGTAGTACGCGCCGCCGAAGAACGCCGCGTTCACGAGGAATTGGATGAGCATGTAGGCCGCGAACGGCGAGAACGCGCCGGCGCGCGACAGCGTCTCGTCGCTGGGATCGATCGCCGCCTGGAAGGTCGTCACGAGCAGCCACAGGAACATGCCGACGATGACGCCCACGCGCACCCACAGGGCGCGGCGCCGGTCGTCGACCCAGGCGCCGACGGTGTACATGGCGATGAACATCGAGATGTTGCTGACGTACACGTCGGGGATGCGGAAGGTCACGCCGAGGAAGAACACCACCGCGATCGCCACGACGACGATCTCGGGGAACCGGCGGCGCACGGCGAGCGGGGCGGTGAGCCCGAGGCTGTAGAGCAGCGCCCACTGCATGCCCCCGGTCGCATCGTCGCCGTAGATGCCGGCGACCGACCCCAGCGCGCTGCTCAGCACCGCCGCGACGAAGAGGCCGGCCGCCAGCCAGACGTCGGCGCGGAGCTCCTGCGGTGTCGGACGCGGCCGCGCGGTCGAGGGCGGGAGGTCGGGCATCCCTCCACGCTACGGCGGGGGCGCAGGCGCGGCATCCCCCGCGAGGCGGATTCACCGCACCGAACCTGCGGGACTTGTTATTGACAAGCGCGCTTGCTTTTTGCAACCATGGACGCGTCGCCACCCCGGCGCCCCTGCCTGAAGGAGCAGAGCAATGACGCACATCTTCGTCAACATCGCCACCAGCGACCTCGAGCGGGCGAAGGCGTTCTACACGTCGCTCGGCGCCGGCATCAATCCGCTGTTCACCGACGAGAACGCCGCGTGCATCGTGTGGGACGACAACGTCTACTTCATGGTGCTCACCAAGGAGTACTTCTCGACCTTCACCGACAAGCAGATCGCCGACCCGCGCACGCAGGCGCAGGTGCTCATCGCCCTCAGCCGCGACTCGCGCGAGGAGGTCGACAAGATCGTCGAGGCCGGCCTCGCCAACGGCGGCACCGAGCCGACCGAGCCGAAGGACTACGGCTTCATGTACAGCCGCGACCTCGAAGACCCCGACGGCAACGGCATCGAGTTCGTCTTCATGGAGCCGCAGGCCGCCGAGCAGGGTCCCGACGCGTACGTCGCGGAGCAGGCGAAGGCGTAGTGGCAGCCCGCAGCTACGGACAGTACTGCGGGGTCACGACCGCCGTCGAGCTGATCGGCGAGCGGTGGGCACTGCTCATCGTCCGCGATCTGCTCGTCGGCCCCCGGCGCTACACCGACCTCAAGCAGGGGCTGCCCAAGATCCCCACCAACATCCTCTCCACGCGGCTCAAGGAGCTGCAGGAGAGCGGCGTCGTGCGCCGCGTGCCGCTGCTGCACTGCGGGCTCGTCTACGAGCTGACGCCGTACGGCCGCGAGCTCGAGCCGATCGTGCTCGCGCTGGGCCGGTGGGGCTTCCAGCAGATGGGCGACCCGCAGCCCGACGACGTCGTGACGGCCGACTCCCTGACGATGGCGCTGCGGACGGCGTTCCGAGCGGATGCCGCGGCCTCGCTGCCGCCCGCCGACTACGAGGTGCATGTGGCCGACGTCGCCCTGCGCGTGCAGGTCGACCGGGAGCGGCTGCGCATCGCGCAGCTGCACCCCGCGGGACGCCCCGTCGACCCGCGGCTGGGCACGCAGGCCTCGACGGCGGGCGAGCCCGATCTGACGTTCGCGGCGGGCCCCGGCATCCGTCGCGTCATCTCGGGCGAACTGACCCCGGCCGAAGCGATCGACCAGGATGTGCTCGCGGTCGTCGCCGGGGATGCGACACTTCTCGAACGGTTCGCGCAGACTTTCCGCATCGAACCCGGCTCCGCGCTCGCCGCGTGAGCCCCGCCGCCTTCTGAAGGGACACGACAATGGCCGGTCGCATCCACATCGACCTGTTCACCACGCTCGACGGGGTCGCGCAGGCGCCCGGCGGCCCGCAGGAGGACACCACGGGCGGCTTCCCCTACGGCGGGTGGCAGGCGCCGTTCCCCGACGAGGTCATCGGGAAGACGATCTGGGACGGCATCTCGAACCTCGACGCGCTGCTGCTCGGCCGCCGCACCTACGACATCTTCGCGGGGTACTGGCCGAACCAGACGGGCGGCATCGCCGAGGTCTTCAACCGCGTGCCGAAGTACGTCGCCTCGCGCGGTCTGCCGACCCTCGACTGGGAGGGCTCGTCGCAGCTCGGCATGGACTTCGCGCGAGAGGTCGAGGCGCTGCGCGAGCGCCACGAGAGCATCCACGTGATCGGCAGCGCCAACCTCGTCCAGACGCTGCTCATGGAGCAGCTCTTCGACGTGCTGACGCTGTGGATCTACCCGGTGGTGCTCGGACAGGGCAAGAAGGTGTTCCCCGAGGGGTGCGCCCCCGCGAACTTCACGCTCCTCGAGCCGGCCGTCACCGGTCCGAGCGGCGCCGTGCTGCTGCGGTACGGTCCCGTCGCCGGAGACGTGCGGACCGGAGACATGACCGCGGAGGACTGACCGGGGTCGCTGAGATCTCGATACGCGTGCTCGTTCCTCGCGCGCTACTCGATCTTGACCCGGCGCGCATCAACGCTCGTACCTCGCATTGATCCGCGCCGCGTCAGAAGATCATCGGGCGGTCGTCGTCGTCGGGGCCCTCGAGGTCGAGGTCGACGACGACGGGGACGTGGTCGCTCGGCAGCTCGCCCTTGCGTTCATTCCGGTGGATGGTCGCGCCCGTCACGGCGTCGGCGATCGCGCGGGACCCCAGGATGAAGTCGATGCGCATGCCCTCGTTGCGGGGGAACTTCAGGCGCTTGTAGTCCCAGTACGTGTAGCCGGTGGGGATCAGCGGGCGAACCACGTCGTGCAGGCCGACGGCCTCGAGCGCGGCGAACGCCTCGCGCTCGGGCGGTGACACGTGGGTCGAGAAGCCCGGCACGACCGCGGGGTCGCCGTTGTCGGCATCCGTCGGCGCGATGTTGAAGTCGCCCACCAGCGCGAGCGGCAGGTCGGGATTCGCGGCCAGCGAGTCGGACGTGTACTGCGCGAGCGCCGACAGCCAGTCGAGCTTGTAGTAGTAGTGCGGGTCGCCGAGCGAGCGGCCATTGGGCACGTACAGGCTCCACACCTCGACCCCGCCGACGGTCGCGCCCATCGCGCGCGCCTCCTGCGGGGCATCCGGCCCGTTGTGGCCCTTCTCGAAGCCGGGCATGCCGGAGAAGGCGGTGCGCACCTCGGTGACCGGCTCGCGGCTGGCGATCGCGACGCCGTTCCACTGCGAGAAGCCGTGCGCCTCGACGTGGAACCCCGCCTCTTCGAACCGCTCGAACGGGAACTGCTCGGCCTTGCACTTGATCTCCTGCATCGCGAGCACGTCGATGTGCTCGCGCACCGCGAAGTCGACGATGCGGTCGACCCGGGCGCGGATCGAGTTGACGTTCCAGGTGGCCAGGCGCATGGCCTCCAGCCTAAAGCGGGCGGCCGACGTCGAAAGGACGCCAGCGGATACCGCCCCCCTGGCGTATCACCCGTTCGGGGAGGAGTCTCCTTCTTGTCAGCGGCCGCGTCCGCGGTCGGGAAAGCGAGACCCACCATGGACCACGACTGCGGCTGCGGCCACGGGGCGCAAGCCGCCCACGACTCCGCGCCCCTGGAGTTCGACGCCGACGGGGAGCTCATCCTCCCCGATCCCGTCATCCGCCCGGAGATGCTCACCCGCGCGTGCCCCATCGGCACGCTCGACGGGTCCTGGCTGCTCGAGCTCGAGCGGCGCACCGTGTTCGGCCCCGAGGTGCGCGGTGCCATGCGCATCGAGGTCGGCGCGTCGTCACTGCGCGTCTCGGGCGACATGTACTCCCGCCGCGTCTTCCCTCCCGTGCTCACGGAGGTGGAGCGCCCGTTGCCGTTCCCGCTGCCCGAGCCCCGGCCGCAGCCGTTCGGCGGGGACGTCGAGGCCGACGGTGCCGAGCCGGATCCGGGAGAGGACGACGCACCGGTGCTGTCGGAGCTCACGGCGTTCAACCTGCGCTGGTACCCGGCGTTCCCGTCATCCCAGTACACCTGGTACTTCCGCTCCAACGGCGCGACCTACTCCGGCGGCACGCTCACCGTGCAGATCGTGCGACACCTGTGGAACCGCACCACGCAGGAGTTCGTCTCGACCGACACCGGAACGCTCACGCTGCGCTGCCGGCGTCCGCTCGTGGTGACCGCGACCAGCGCCCTGCTGGGCTCGTCGCAGCGCATGACGGGCACGCTGTCGATCGGCGGCACGGTCACGAACGTCACGGCGTCGAAGACCTCGCCGATGTACCGCGGATGCCGCATCGAGGTCGACGCCATGGTCAACCGCGCGTTCCCGGCATCCGCCACCATCGGCTCGGGCGCGGCGGCGTCGGTGCGCTCGGTGTACGCGTCGGCCGGATGGGACGTCACCGTCGTGACCGACGAGATCAACGTGCCCGAGGACGCCGCGCTCACCAACGCCGAGCTCGCGACGCTCATGACAGGGCACCGGCAGGCGGTTGCCGGCGACGGCTGGCGCCTGTGGCTGTTCGTCGGGTCGGCGCAGGGCGGGCTGTTCGGGATCATGTTCGACGACGACACCGTGCCGCGCGAGGGCGCCGCCGGGTTCGCCGACGTGCGGCTCGGCAACGATTCCTTCATCGCCGCCGGCGCGCGGGGCCGACCGCTGGACGAGGTGCCGGCGGCGTTCCTGCGCACGCTGGTGCACGAGGCGGGGCACGCCTTCAACCTGTGGCATCCGAAGCACGACGTGCACAACCCGGGCATCGGCACCGAGATCATGAACCAGACCGGCGACGTCATGGGCTTCGCCACCTCGGCGAACCCGTACCCCGGCAACGCCTCGTTCCTGTTCTCGGACCACGACCGCACGTCGCTGATCCATTCGCCCGACCCGCAGGTGCGACCCGGCTGGAAGAACTTCGGCTGGGGCCACGGCGACCTGTCGGCGGGGCTGCCCGCGCCGGTGGACGCCGCGGGCCTGTGGGGCGACCAGGGCGACGACGGTCTCGAGCTGACGGTCGCGATGCCCGCGCAGGCGTTCGTCGGCGAGTACGTCACCGCCGAGGTCGTGCTGACGAACGTCTCCGACCAGGCGCGCACCGTCACGACGCTCATCAACCTGTCGGAGGGCGACCTCGTCTTCCTCCACACGCCGCCCGACCACTCGCTCCAGCATCTGGTCGACGTCGCCATCGGCTGCGGCCCGCGGCCGATGACCGTCCTGCAGCCGGGGGAGTCGATCCGCAACCACGTGCAGGTGTTCTTCACCAACCAGGGGGTGACCTTCACCGAGCCGGGCCGCCACACGGTCGCCGCCCAGCTCGAGGTCGATCCGGTGACCACGGTGCGCTCCGCGCCGGTGACGGTCGACGTGCGGGGCCCTGCCTCCGATGCCGAGGTCGACATCAGCGCGAAGACGCTCACGCCGGGCGTCGGCCGTGCGATCGCGCTGGGGGACTTCGCGACGGATGCCTCCGCCCGCGCGGTCCTCACGGACCTGGCCGAGCAGCACAGCGACACCGACACCGGCGCCGCCGGAGCGCTGGTGCTCGCGAACGCGCTGGCGCGGTCGTTCTCGGACTTCCGCACCCGCGACGTGCGCGAGGCCGCTCCGGACGACGCGGCGCACTTCCTCGAGCTCGCGCTGCACGGCCGGTCGGCCGAGCGCGTCGCCGCGCTGGCGGTGACCGTCGCGAGCCCGACGGAGAAGGAGGCCCCGGTCGTCGCCGACACCATCGCCGCGCTGAAGGCGCGGGCGAAAGGCGGGGCCCGCTCGGCGGCAGGCAAGGACGTCGCCGAGGCCGAGCGCATCGCGGCGGACTTCGTGTCGCCCGAGGGTCGCTGATCCGGGGTATGGCTGCGGTTCGACAGGAGAAATCGCCCTCCGCAGGAGGTTGGAACGCTTCAGCGTCCTGTGGAGGGCGGTTTCTCCTGTGGAGGTGACACAGAGCCCGGAGACGGTCGGGCGGGAGGTTGCGCTGCGCGTTCAGCGAGGGCCCCGCGCCGGTTCGACAGGAGATGTCGCCTTCCACAGGAGGTTGGAACGCTTCAGCGTCCTGTGGAGGGCGGATTCTCCTGCGAAGGGTGACACAGAGCCCGTCCAGGGGAAGGATCGAGCCGTGACGAAGCACGCGGACGGCGGCGGGCTGGAGCTGCGGCTCTGGCCGGCCTCGGCCGAGCCCGCGCGCGGCACGGCCCCCGGCGACGCGCCGGGGACGGCGCGCGGAGACGCGCCCGGGGCAGAGGCGCGGAGCGGCCCGCGGGCGAGCGCAGCGGGCGCATGGACCGTTCCCCTCGATCGCATCGCCTACGCGGACGCGGAGCTCGTCGCGCGTGAGGCGGCGACGGTGAGCGCGCGGCTGAACATCGTCGAGGGAGACCTCGAGATCTTCGTCACAGCGGCCGGCGGCCGGCCTGTGCGGGCGGCGTGGCCCTGGCCGGTCGACTCCGCGCCGCGGTCGGTCGAACTGGCGCCGGGGGAGTGCCTCGTCGCCTCCGTGCCGCTGCTGTCCGCGGGGAGCGCCCCGCTCTTCCCGGCGCCCGGGCGGTACGAGCTCGTCGCGCGGTTCGCGGCGCGGCCGGGACTGACGCTCGAGTCGAACCCGGTCGCACTCGTACGCACGGCGCCCGAAGACGCGGCGATCGCCGCCGGACTCGGCGACCGCGACGTGCTGCAGAGCCTGCTCGGCGCCGGCGTGATCGGCGCGGCCTCGGCGCAGCTCGAGAAGATGGCGGACTCGGGCGACGTCGGCACCGCCGCGGCGGCGAATCTGGCGCTCGGCCGGACCGAGGCGCTCGCGGGAGCCGCCGACGATCCGGCGGTCGCGCGCGCCGTGGCCGCGCTCCTGCCGCCCGGTGCGACCGGCCCCGACGAGCGTCGCGACGCCGTCGCTCCGCGTGCGTCCGCGCGCGACGCCGCCGCCCTCAGCGGGCGCCCGCTCGCCGAGCGACCCGCATCGGCCGGGGCGCGGCATCCGTAGACTCGACGGCATGACCGTCGCCTCCACGCCCGCCCTCGAAGCCGACCGCCAGTACCTGATCGCGCTGATCCAGGACGAGGCGGTCTTCCACGGGGACTTCACCCTCTCGAGCGGCAAGAAGGCCACGTACTACGTCGACATGCGCAAGCTCACGCTCGACCACCGTGCGGCGCCGTCGATCGGGCGCATCATGCTCGACCTCATCCGCGACGTCGACGGCATCGTCGCCGTCGGCGGGCTCACCCTCGGCGCGGATCCCATCGCGAACGCCGTCATGCACGAGTCGGCGCGCACCCACAAGCCGCTCGACGCGTTCGTCGTGCGCAAGGAGCCGAAGGACCACGGGCGCGGACGCCAGGTGGAGGGGGCGGATGTCGCGGGCAAGCGCGTCGTCGTCGTCGAAGACACCTCGACCACCGGCCAGTCGGCGCTCAAGGCCGTCGAGGCGCTGCGGCGCGAGGGCGCCGAGCCGGTCGCCGTCGCCGTGATCGTGGACCGCAAGACCGGTGCCCAGGCGGCCGTCGAGGCCGAGGGCCTGCAGTGGCTCGCCGCGATCGACCTCGACGACCTCGGCCTCGAACCGCAGTAGCCCGCGGGCCGTCGATCGGCGCGGCGGTCGCCGGAAGATGCCGCACTCGCGCGAGCCGAGTGTGTCCGCTTGTCGACTGTCCGATGGCGATGGCATGCTCGTCCGCAACCCACGGAAGGGGTGTGGAATGCGCAAACCCGCGCTCGCTCTCGCTGCAACCGCAGCGGCACTGCTGTTCCTGTCCATCGGCTCTCCGGCCCAGGCCATCACCGACGGCATCCCCGACGGCGACGGCCATCCCCACGTCGGCATCATGGTCGCCCAGGATGAAGAGGGCACGCCCATGTGGCGCTGCAGCGGCACGCTGATCTCGCCGACGCTGTATCTGACCGCCGGCCACTGCACGTTCGGGGCCGACCAGGTACAGATCTGGTTCGACGACGACCTGCGGGATGCCGCCGCCCATCAGTACCCGAACACCGGCGAGGTGTCGGGCACGCCGTACACGCACCCCGAGTACGACGACGCGCTGTTCTACCTCCACGACCTGGGCGTCGTGGTGCTCGACGAGCCGGTTTACGTCGACGAGTACGGCGTGCTGCCGACGCTGAACCAGCTGGACGCGCTGAAGACCGACAAGAAGTCCGTCACGTTCACCGCCGTGGGCTACGGACTGCAGAAGAGCTTCCCCGACGCGGCCTCGTGGAAGACCCAGGCCGAGCGCCTCCGGATGGTGTCCTACCCCAAGCTGATCTCGATCAACACCGGCTACACCGGCGACGGCTCGCTGATCCTCTCCAACAACGCGCACACCGGCGGGACCTGCTCCGGCGACTCCGGCGGGCCGAACTTCATCGGTGACTCCAACGTGATCGCCGGGGTCACCTCCTTCGGCAAGAACTCGACGTGTGCGGGAACCGGCGGCGTGTACCGCGTCGACCGCGCCGACGACCTCGACTGGCTGGCGACCTTCACCGGCTGACGCGGCCTCGGGCGTGGGGGAGAGGCATTCGCCGCCCCCGCGCCCGATGCCTCAGCCGCGCCTGCCGGGGCAAGACGCATGCGGCGGTGGTGGGGCGCTGAGCGCTCGGGACCGGACCCTCAGCCGGCGAGGATCTCGGCGTTGAGTTCGCGTTGCCAATCGCGCAGCTTCCACATCGGGTGGTGCGGCGCGGCGTTCGAGCACAGCACGACGCCCCACACGCCGTGCTCGAGGGCGGTGCGCACGCCGTGCTCGGCCAGGGCGCGGCCGATCGGGCCCTCCTCGAACGTCCCGTGCAGCGGCGTGTAGCCGACCCAGCCCTCCCCGACGATCGCCGGAACACCCTGCCAGCGCGCCCACGCGGCGATCGCGATGGTGCGCGAGGCGATCTCGCGACGCATGACCTGCTCGTACGGCGGATAGTGCGCGACGAGCCAGGCGTCCCACGCGGCGGGGTCGATCCAGTCATAGCCGTAGATCATCTGGTCGGTGACGACCGTCGCGCGGTACTTCCATTCCTCGGCGCGGCCGTAGTCCGCGACCGGCGGGGCATCCGGACGCAGCAGGGAACGCAGCGCGGCATTGGGGAAGCCCTCGCTGCCCTCCGACCGGATGTCGACCCGTTGCTGCAGGGCGTCGAGCACGCCGTAGCTGTAGACGTGGAACTGCGCGGCGCCCAGTCTGCCTGGGAGCCGATGCATGGCGAGGTGCGGCGGCTTGCCGTAGCTGGCGGTGACGAGCAGATCCGGATGCTGCGCCCGCAGCCGCGCCACCTCCTCCGCTCCGCCGTCCTCGAGCGCGGGCAGGATCGAGAAGTCGACCTCGTTGTGCAGCTCCACGAGAGCGATCCGCTCACGGTGGCCGTGGTCGGTGAGCCACCCGATCATCGCGTCCCACGCGGCGGAGAGGACGCGGTAGCGTTCGGCGAACGGCACCGCGTCGATCGCGTGGAACCACGCGGGAGAGGCGGCGAACGCGGTCGACTGCTGGTACTCCCAGCTGGCCAGGATGATCCCCATGCCGTGCGCCGCGGCGGCCTCGAACAGCGCCAGAAGTCGTGCGCGCAGATCGAGGCGGAAGCCGCCCGGAGTGTCGTACCAGCGGGTGCGCTGGCCGAAGTACCCGCCGGCGGGGGAGGCTCCGAGCCCCTCGATCTCGAGGTCGCGGGCGAGGTCGTCGAGCCCCAGCCCGCCGAAGAGCAGCAGCGGTGCGGCGCAGATGCGGATGGCGTTGTAGCCGAGGGATGCGGCATCCGCCATCGCCGCGCCGAGATCGGCGTACGGCTCGCCTGGACCCGCCTGCGTGTACCAGGAGAAGTCCCACAGGGTGATCGTGAGCCGCTGGGGCAGGTGCGCCGGCACCCTTCCGGTGAGGGACGACTCGTCGCGCTCGATCGTGCCGGATCCCAGATAGCGCTCGGTCATGCGTCGATCCTTCCCGCGGTGCGGACGTCGTTCGCCGAGGCGCCCTGCCGCGCGCGCCCTCGTGCGGCGAGCCGCTCCAGTTCGTCCGCCGTCGCAGCCCGGGTCGATGCGGTGTCGGAGTCGAAGGGCGTGAGCTCGGGCACCGAGGTGGCGAAGTAGTCGACCTCGTCCCTCGCCGCGCGCAGGGCGGCCGCGCGCGCGTCGAGGGCGTCCCAGGCGGCGCTCGCCGCAGCGGCGTCGCCGAGGTGCAGGTGTGCGATGCCCTCCCAGTACGTGGTCTCGTCGGCAGGGCGCGGGTCGACGGCGAGCGGCGTCGGCGCGACGGCTTCGCGCCACGCGTCGGCGGCGCCGGCGGGGTCGCCGGCCGCTTCGCGCGCGAGACCGAGGAGCACCCACCGCCGCACCGGACGCTCAGCGGGGTGCCGTCCCTCGCCGAGCGACCGCGGCGGCACGAATCCCGCCTCGAGGAGGGCCGCTGCCTCTGCCGGCGACGCCGGGAGCATCCGCTCCGCGAGCGTGCACGCGGCGCGATCGAACGCCGCGATCACCCGTCCTTCGCCGCCTTCGAAGGGGCGGAACCGCCGTGTGCTGAGCAGGCGCCAGGCGTCGTCGACCCGCCCCGCATCGAGCAGGAGGTTCGCGTGGCGCACAGCCAGGTCGTCGCGGACGTCGAGCAGCGCGGCGTGCCGCTCGAGCATGGCGAGGCGGGTGGCGGCATCCCTTCCGCGCCGTTCGGCGAGCACGTCGCGCTCGAAGACGAGGCGCGCTTCGGGTCGCAGGGCGAGCGCCTGTGCGAGGGCCGCGTCGGCACCCTCGTCATCGTCGGCGACAGCCACGAGAGCGATCGCGAGATTGCGCCACACCACGGGGTCTGTCGATCCGCCGGCGGTCGCCGCGCGGAGGTGCTGCAGCGCGTCGGCCTCGCGGTGCGCGTCGAGCAGCCACATGCCGAGCAGACCGCACGCGACGACATCGGTCGGGTCGGCGTCGATCGCCGCGACCAGAGCGTCGTACTGATCCAGGCCCGCGGGGAACGCGAGCGCCGCCGACGACGCACGCGCGGACCGCCGCTCGTCTGCCGCGGCATCCGCCCGCCCGGCGCGCTCGAACCAGTGCGCGCGCAGATAGTGGCGAAGCGGACCGGCGCGCCCCGCCGACGGAGTGGCCTCGAGGTCCAGCCCCGTTGCGGCCAGCGCCTCGTCGTACGCGCCGGCACGGGCGAGCTCGGCGCCGACGTCGAGGGCGGTGCGCGCGTCGCGCCGGGGCGGGTCGCCCCGCAGCGCCCGCGTCGCCGGGTCGAGCGGGTCGTCGGTGAGCAGGTCTGTCAGAAGGGCGACGGATGCCGCGTGCTCGCCGTGGCGCGCGAGTGCGAGCGCCTCGATCCGGCGCGCCTCCGGGATGGCACGCGCGGCACGCGCCAGCGCGAGAGCCGCGGTCGGGGACCCGGTGCGCAGGGCGATGCGTGCGCGCGCCAGGGCCGCCGCCCCGGCGAAGGCCGCGTTCCAGCCCGACTTCGCCAGCCACCGATCGGCGGCGTCGTCGTTCCCCAGCCGCTCGTGGACGAGACCGAGGAGGTACGCCGTCTCGCCGTCGCGCGGGTTGAGGTTGCGGCGGGTGAGCCGGTCTGTCGCCGCGGTGAGAAGCTCGAGCGCCTCGGCGTACTGTCCGCGCGCGAGGTGCCACGCGCCGAGCGCGGTGGCGGCCCTCGAGTCGCCCGGATCGCGGCGCAGCGCCTCGCGCAGGTACGGCACCGCGGACCGCGTCGGGTGCCGGTACTGCAGCAGGTGCACCGCCGTGGCGTACAGCTCGTCGTTCGACGGGATGTCCTCCGGCTGGTCGGGCGCGGTCGCGGCCCACGGCTCGCCGGCGTGACCGGTGGGAGCACGCCACACCACCAGAGGCGCGCCGGAGTGGATGATCCGTACCTCGAGTTCCGGGGCGTCCGCCGGGATCGCCGCGCCCGCCGTGAAGGGCGCATCCGGCGAGAGGTCCGCCGTCCACGCCTCGACGAGCGCACCGCCGCGCCGGACCTCGATCGAGGCGCCGGGCAGCGAGCGGGTGGCGATCGCCGTGATGCGCGTGCCGTCGCCGTCGGCACGGACCCCGAGGGCAGCATCCGTCGTCGCCTGCCGGACCGGGCCGGTGCCGTGGATCGGGTACCAGTACTGGCGGAAGCGCTTGGTCTCGCCCGGGAGCAGCCAGCTGAAGTCGGGCTGGTTGTCGGTGTAGACGCCCGCCATGAGCTCGACGTAGGGGCCGTCGCCGTCGGTGAGCTGATCGTCCCACGCTCGGCCGATCGGGCCGTCGCCCCATGTCCACTGCTTCTTGCCGGGTGAGATCGCCCGGTCGGCCCAGTGCACGAAGCCGGCGTCGGCGGCATGGTCGTAGCCGCCGAAGAAGTCGTCGTCGGTGTCGGTGATCATGTACGACGTCGGCACCGGGATGTTGCTGTAGACGTCGATGCGGTCGGCGTCGGCGTGCTCGGCGGCGCGCGCCGGGTAGTCGACGCCGTAGTACGGCCGGTCCGCCCGCGGGAAGGCGGTGATGGCGCGCCGGGCGTGGTCGGCGACATAGGCGACGTCGTCGGGGAAGAACGACTGGTACTGGTCGTGCGAGCGCGCGGCGACATTGGCCCACCACAGGAACGTCTGCGGCACGTCGGTGCGGTTGTGCAGTGCCGCTTCGAGCTCGATGAGCGAGGAGCCCGGCCGCAGGCGCACGCCGTGCACGCCCCGCATGCGCTGGAGCGGATCGAGGTCGCTGTGCCAGACGACGACCGCGCCGTCGTCTTCGCGCTCGATGCGCGCGTCGACCGGCAGGAACGTCGCCGGCCGGTGGTGCTGGGGCCAGTTGAACTCCACGCCGCCCGAGATCCACGGACCGGCCAGTCCGACGAGCGCCGGCTTGATGACGTTGTTGCGGTAGAAGAAGTCGTAGCCGGCGACCTTGTCGTAGCCGATGTGGATGCGGCCGCCGATCTCGGGCAGCAGCAGAAGGCGCACGTAGGCGTTCTCGAGATGGATCGCCTGCCACAGCCGCGGCGCCTTCTCGTGCGCGACGCTGTCGATCATCGGCAGCGGGTACACCTTGCCGCTGGACCCCTGGTAGACCCGGCGGTCGAGGAACAGCGGGAACGGGTCCGGCTCACCGGCCGCGTAGGTGTCGATCGACACCGGCTCGCTCCAGCAGGCGACGCCGCCGGCGGCGAGGAGGCGCGCCTGGTCGGCGGGGGCGGTGGGCAGCTCGATGCGGCTCGGGGCGTCGGCGGGGGAAGTCACCTGGCAAAAGTACGGCGCGCAGGTCCGCGCGACAATGGGAGAACGCACGTCGAACCTGGATGATCCGCTGGTCGCCGTATGGCAAGATGCCGGAATGGAACGCGCCGACGGCTTCGAGCGGCAGCGGCTCAGTGTCGTGCCGCGCCCCCTCGTGGAGGCCGCACTTGTGCGCCCCGTCACGCGACGGATCCTGGTGACGGATGCCGGATACTTCCCGCGGGCCGAGCTGCACGGTCGTCATCGCCCGAGCGGCGCCGAGGAGACGATCGTCATCGTGTGCGTCGCCGGCTCGGGCTGGGTCGAGGCAGGCGGGGCCCGCCTGCGCGTCGGCAGTTCGACGGCGATCGTGCTCCCGGGAGGCATGCCGCATTCCTACGGCGCGGCGGCCGACGAGCCCTGGACCATCTGGTGGTGCCATGTGCGCGGCACCGATGTGCCCGAACTCGTCGAGGCTGCCGGCATCCGTCGCGACCGGGTCACCCTCTCGCTGCGCGAGGTGGACCGCGTGACCTCGCTGCTCGACGAGATCTCGGTCGCGCTGGCGCGCGACACCACGCCCGCCCGCCTGGCAGCGACGTCGGGAATGGCGTGGCGGCTGTTCACGCAGCTCGCGGTCGACCGCGCGCTGCCGAGCGAGGGAGCCCCGGTCGAACGCGCGATGCGCTATCTCGAAGACCGCATCGACGGCCGGGTGCAGGTGCCCGAGCTCGCCGCGATGGTCGGCGTCTCGCCGTCGCACCTCGCCGCGCTCTTCCGCGAGGCGACCGGCGGAGGCGTGCTCGCCCATCACAACGCGCTGAAGATGGCCCGTGCCCGGGCGCTGCTGGACACCACCCACCTGCCGGTCGCCGAGATCGGCCGGCAGGTGGGCATGGACGATCCGTTCTACTTCTCGCGCCAGTTCCGGCGGACGCACGGCATGAGCCCGCGCGCGTACCGGGAACTGCGCAAGGGCTGATCAGCCCTTCGTGGCACCGGCCGTGAGGTCGGCGCGCCAGAACCGCTGCAGTGCGGTCATCAAGGCGACCAGCAGCAGGGCCGATACGGCGGAGCCAGCGACGACGAGCGAGTAGAACATCGGGTCGCGCTGGGTCTGGCCGTTCCAGAGAGTGAGCCCGAGCGTGACCGGGAACGTCGAGGTGTCGTTCAGCATGACCAGCGGCAGCAGGTAGTTGTTCCAGATGGTCACGAACTGGAAGAGGAAGATCGTCACCATCGCCGGCATCATCATGCGGGTCGCCATCGATGCGAAGATGCGCAGGTCGCCGGCGCCGTCCAGGCGCGCCGCCTCGATGACCTCGTCGGGCACGCTCGCGTTCGCATGGATGCGCGCGAGGTAGACGCCGAACGGGCTGACCATGCTGGGCAGCAGCACCGCCCAGTAGGTGCCGGTGAGCCCGAACGTGTTGAGCAGGAAGTACAGGGGCAGGGCGATCACCGTCGCCGGCACCAGCACGCCGCCGAGGATCACCGAGAACAGCGCCTCGCGTCCGCGGAACGGGAACTTGGCGATCGCGTAGCCGCAGGCCGCCGAGAGCACCATCGCCACGAAGGCGCCCACGCCCGAATAGATGATGCTGTTGAGCACCCAGCGGGTGAAGGCGCCGCCGTCCTGGGTGAACAGCGCGACGAGGTTCTCCCACGCCTGCGGCGAGTCGGAGAACCACAGGCCGAACGTGCCGAAGAGGTCGGCGGGCGACTTGGTCGCGGCGATCACGACCCACACCAGCGGGAGCAGGAAGTAGACACCGGCGACGATCAGCACCGCGTTGACGGCGACGGTGCTCACACCGCCGCGGGTGGCGGACTGCATCCGGGGCTGGGTCGTGGACTGCATCCGGGGCTGTGCCGAGGTCACCATGCGCGGTTCCCCTTCCGGTTGACGAGCCGCAGGAAGCCGAACGAGAACGCGAAGCCGAGGATCGCGACGATGACGGCCATCGCCGCGGCGAGGTTCGGGTTGCCCTGCGCGAAGGCCTGGTTGTAGGCGGCGAGGTTCGGCGTGTAGGTCGTGCTGATGGCTGTGGTGAGCGGGCGCAGCACGAGGGGCTCGACGAACAGCTGGAGCGTGCCGATGATCGTGAAGACGGTGACCAGGATGATCGACGGCCGGACCAGGGGCAGCTTGATGTGCCAGACCGTGGCCCAGCCCGACGCGCCGTCGACGCGCGCGGCCTCGTAGAGCTCGGAGGGGATGGCGTTCAGCGCCGCCATGAGGATCACCATGTTGTAGCCGGCGAAGCCCCACAGTGCGATGTTGGCGATCGAGAAGAGCACCGTGCCGCTGGCGAGCGGGTCGAAGCTCACACCTGCGAACCCGAGCACCTGCAGCACCGGACTGGTCGCCGGCACGTAGAGGAAGCCCCACAGCAGCGTGGCCACGACACCGGGCACCCCGTAGGGCGAGAAGTAGATGACACGGAACATCCGCGGGAGCCGTGCCCGCCCCGAGTCCAGCAGCAGGGCGAGCCCCAGCGCCGTGACCACCATGAGCGGCACGAGGATCGCCGAGAAGAGCACCAGGCGGCCCAGGCTCTCGACGAACGTGGGGTCGGACAGCGCACGGACGTAATTGTCGAGGAAGACGAACACCGTCTCGGGAGCGCCGTAGCCGAGCCCGGAGCTGCGCGTGGTGAACATGCTCTGCACGACGGCATAGACGATCGGCGCCACGAAGAACGCGGCGAACATGACGACGAAGGGCAGCACGAGAACCCATACCGCGCCCGGCAGGCGTCGCCGGCGGCGTGGGGCGACAGGTGCGGATTCGGACGCGGGCCCGACGGCGGGCGCAGGGGTGCGGACAGCGAGACTCACGGGTCTTCTCCCAGGGAATGGCGACGGGGTGGGCCGCCGTGCAGCCCACCCCATCGGTGTCAGTCGACCGAGATGCCGCGCTCTTCGAGCGCCGCGACCATGTCGGCCTGGGTCTTGGCGTACGCCTCGGGCAGCGGTGTGCCCGCGTCGACGGCGGCCTTGACGTTGTCGGTGAGACTCGCGAAGAGCGTCGACGACAGCGGCGGCCAGGCCCACGACGTGTCGACGGCCTTGTCGGACTCGGCGAAGACGTCCCAGATGTCCTGCCCGCCGTAGAAGTCGAACACCTCCGGCGCGTCCTGCAGCGACGCGATCGCGCCGGTGTCGGCGATCGACGGCCAGCCGGCGCCGATCTCGGTGAGGATGCTGACGCTGTCGGTGTTCGAGTTCAGCCAGACCGCGAACTCGGCGGCCTCCTCGGGGTGCTTCGAGCCCTTCAGCACGGCGTTGGCCGAGCCGCCGGCCCAGGTCGCCGAGACGTTCTCGCCGGCGTTCCACTGCGGCATGGCGCCCACCGCCCACTTGCCGGCGGTGTCGGGGGCGGTTCCGCGCAGGATCGCGTCGGCCCAGGACCCCGAGATCCACGTGAGGATGTTGCCGTTCTGCAGGTCGGCGTTCCACTCGCTGGAGAAGTCGGCCTCCACCTTCACGAGGTCCTCGTCGATGAGCTTCTGCCAGAACTCGGCCACCTTGATCGTCTCGTCGCCGTCGATCGACACCGTCCAGGCGTCGTCCTCGGCGACGAACCAGTTCGCGCCGCCCTGCTGCGCGAGGCCGATCATCCAGGGCGCCTGGTTGAACGCGAAGGCCGTGATGTAGCGGTCCGGGCCTGAGGCGCGCACGACCTTGGCCGCCTCGTAGAACTCGTCCCACGTCTCGGGGTACTCGATGCCCAGCTCCGCGAAGATGTCCGCGCGGTAGAACTGGCCGAGCGGCCCCGACGCCTGCGGGATCGAGTACACCTTGTCGCCGAAGACACCGGTCTGCCACTGCCAGGGGACGAACTTCTCCTCGGCGTCGGAGACGTACGGGGTGATGTCCTCGAGGGCGTCGTTGATGAGGAAGTCGGGGATGGCGTCGTAGCCCAGCTGCACGACGTCGGCCGGGTTGCCGGCCTGGACCGCCGACAGCATCGTGGCGTAGCCGCCGTCGGGGCCGGCCGTGATGGTCTCGAGCTCGACGTGGATGTCGTCGTGCGCGTCGTTGAACGCGTCGACGGCACGGTCGATGTTCGGCACCCACGACTGGAAGGTGATCTCGACGGGCTCGCCGTCTGCGGGCTGGTCGGAACCCGACCCGCCTGCGCATCCGGCGAGGGTCAGGACGGCGGCGACGCCGCCGGCGAGAAGGGCCGCCGCTCGGGTGCGACGACGAGTGGAAATGGACATACATGCTCCCTTGCGATGCAGACGGGACAGCCTCGTCTGGATGGTGCGCACCGAGATTACGTCGGTGTCACGCCAGGGAACATGGGCGAAGCGCGCCACCACCTGGACGATCCGATGGAGCGACGGTGGAGCGTGTCAGTCGCGCTTGCCGCGGTTGCGCCACCACTGCCACAGGATCACGGTGAGCGTGCCGAGCAGGATGACGGCGCTCGTCAGCAGGAGCAGCGTCTGCTCGGTGTCGGAGATCATGGGCGCTTCCCTTCGGCTGCATCGGCCACGAGTTTCGCGATGCGCGCGGCGCGCGTCTCGGGTCGGCGGGCGGAGTCGACGGCGCCGATGCCCACCTTGCGGGTCGACGGCGGGAAGGCGTCCCACGCCGCGCGGGCGGTCGGCTCGGCGTCGAGGGCGGCGGCGAGGTCGTCGGGCTCGCGCAGCGCCTCGGCGTTGTCGAGCACGGTCCACGCGCCGTTCTGCTTGGCGAGTTCGATGGCACGGATGCCGGCCTCCGCCAGCAGCCCGTCGGCCTCGAGCCGCGCGACCCGCGCCTTGTTCGTCGCGGCCCAGCCGCTCGACGGACGCCGCGGCGCGAACCACAGCCCGCCGCGCTGCTCGTCGAAGGAGCGGACCGGCCCGTCGATCCACCCGAAGCACAGCGCCTGCAGGATCGCGTCCTCGTAGCCGACGAACTCGAGCCCGGAACCGGGCCGGGCGCGGACGAGCCACGCTCCCTTGGAGGTGCGATGGTTCTCGGCGAGCCAGCGGCGCCAGGCCGCGGCATCCGTCGCCTCCACCTTCTCGCCGTCGTCGAGCGCTCCCATGCTCGCGACCCTATCGGTGAGCTCCGACGTGAGGGTCAGAGCAGCTCGGGGTCCTCGGACTCGACCGGCTCGGAGTCGAGCAGGTCGGCGACCGAGCCCAGCACCTCGTCGGGGCGGAACGGGTAGCGCTGGATCTCGGCGGCGTCGCTGATGCCGGTGAGCACGAGCACGGTGTGCAGGCCCGCCTCGATGCCGGCCACGACATCGGTGTCCATGCGGTCGCCGATCATGCCCGTGTTCTCGGAGTGGGCGCCGAGGCGGTTCATCGCCGAGCGGAACATCATCGGGTTGGGCTTGCCCACCACGTACGGCTCCATGCCGGTGGCCTTGGTGATGAGCGCCGAGATCGCGCCCGTGGCCGGCAGCACGCCCTCGGTCGACGGACCGGTCGCGTCGGGGTTCGTCGCGATGAAGCGGGCGCCGGCCCCGATGAAGCGGATCGCCTTCGTGATCGCCTCGAACGAGTAGTTGCGGGTCTCGCCCACGACGACGTAGTCGGGATTCGTCTCGGTCATGATGAACCCGGCCTCGTGGAGCGCCGTCGTCAGGCCCGCCTCGCCGATCACGAACGCCGTCCCGCCGGGCATCTGCGACTTCAGGAAGTCCGCCGTCGCGAGCGCCGACGTCCAGATGGACTCCTCGGGCACCAGGAGTCCGGAGGCCCGCAGCCGGGCGGCGAGGTCGCGGGGCGTGAAGATCGAGTTGTTGGTCAGCACCAGGAACGGCACGCCCTGCTCGCGCCACTGCTGCAGCAGGTCCGAAGCCCCCGGGATCGGCGTGTTCTCGTGCACGAGGACGCCGTCCATGTCGGTGAGCCAGCAATCGATGTCGGACCGGGTGCGCATGCGTCCAGACTAGGCGGCGGGCAGGCGTAGGGTCGAAGCCGTGACGTGGGACCCCCGCAGCCTCCCCGACCTGGCGGGTCGGGTGTATCTGGTGACCGGCTCGAACACCGGTCTCGGCTACTTCGCGTCCGAGCAGCTGGTGCGGGCGGGGGCGCGGGTGATCATGTCGGCGCGGCATCCGAATCGTCTGTCGGGGGCCCGCGCCGCGATCCGCAGGAGAGTTCCGGATGCCGCGCCCGACGCCACCGACCCGCTCATCCTCGACACGTCCAACCTCGGATCGGTGCGCTCCGCCGCCGCCAGCATCCGCGGCCGCGGCGCCCTGGACGGCGTGCTGCTCAACGCCGGGATCGTCCACCCGCCGAAGGTGCGCCAGACGACGATCGACGGCAACGAGGTCGTCTTCGCCACCAACGCGCTCGGCCACTTCGCCCTCGCCGGCGAGCTGCTGACGGCGCTCGCCGAGGCCGCCGGCCGCATGGTCTGGGTGGGGAGCATGTCGACCTCGCTCACCCCGTACGACCCGGTCGACCCGCAGCTCGTCGAGAACTACTCGGCGTGGCGCGCCTATGTGCAGTCCAAGGTCGCCACCGCGGCGCTGGGCTTCGAGGCCGACCGGCGCCTGCGCGCCGCGGGGGTCGACGTCGCGAGCATCGTCGCGCACCCGGGGTACTCGATCGGCGGGCGCACGCCCGGCATCGTCGGCGTCAACGAGCCGTCGCGCGCCAAGCGCTTCCGCGACAACCTGCAGGCGGCGTTCTCGCAGTCCAAGGAGCACGGGGCGTGGCCGCTGGTGCGCGCCCTGACCGATCCCGAGGCCGAGAGCGGCGGCTTCTGGGGTCCTCGCACCGGCTCGCGCGGCGAGCCGCGGGAGCAGACCGCCGCCAAGGTCACGCGCGACCCCGAGGTCGGCGCCCGGCTGTGGCAGGTGGCCGAGCAGGCGACCGGCGTCCGGTGGCCGTTCGACGCCGCCGCGCGCATCGGCGCCGCCCGGCGCTGACGGCCGCCTGGCCGACACAGCGTCGGAGGTCTTCGGCGACACGCCGGGTGGCGGCATCCGCTGTCGGCGTGTCGTCCGGATGTTCCGATCCTGTGCTCCCGGACGGAGCAGGAGAGTGTCAGGCGGTGAGCCACACGGCGTCGGAGGCGCCGGCGGGCAGCGCGACGTCGGCCTCGCCGATGCGGAGGGTGGCGGCATCCGTCACCGTCACCGTCGTGCCGACCGCGACGCCCGCCGTCTCGACCGCGCGCAGCAGCTCGGGGTCCCGGTCGCTCACCCGCAGCACGCGGCCCACGTGCCCCGACGGCGCGGTGGCCAGCAGCACGAAGGGCTCGCGGTGCACCTCGCCCGCGGCATCCGGGATCGCATCGCCGTGCGGGTCGAACCTCGGGCGGCCCAGGCGCTCGTCGATGCCCTCGAGCAGCCGGTCGCTGATGGCGTGCTCGAGCACCTCGGCCTCGTCGTGCACCTCGTCCCACGCGTAGCCGAACTCCTGCACGAGCCACGTCTCGATGAGCCGGTGCCGGCGGATGATCGCCGCCGCCCGGCGCACGCCGTCGTCCGAGAGCGCGATCGGGCCGTACGGACGATGCGTCACCAGGCCCTGCGCCGCGAGCTTCTGCACCATCTCGGTGACGCTCGACGGCGCCAGGCCCAGCTCGGCGGCCAGCTGCGACGGGGTGATGCGATCGTCCTGCCACTCGGTGTGGTGGTAGATCGTCTTCAGATAGTCGTCGACGGCGGGGGAGGGCACGTCAAAAGGGTACCGGGGCCGCCTCACGCGCCCGTCAGCACGAGCCAGAGCAGCACGCCGTTGAGCGTGATGAGGAAGACGGATGCCGCGATCCCCGCGACCGTCGTCCACACCCGGTTGCGGTACCCGCCGAGCACCTCGCGCTTGGCGGTGAGCGCGACCAGCGGCACCAGCGCGAACGGGATGCCGAACGACAGCACCACCTGGCTGAGCACGAGTGCGACCGTCGGGTCGAAGCCGATCGCCAGGATGATCAGCGCCGGGATGAGGGTGACCAGGCGCCGGGCCAGCAGCGGCACGCGGATGTGCAGCAGTCCGTGCATGATCTCGGCGCCGGCGTAGGCGCCCACCGAGGTGCTGGCCAGGCCGCTCGCCAGCAGGCCGACGGCGAACAGCGTCGCCACGAGCGGTCCGAGCCCGGCGTACAGCGCGGCGTAGGCGCCCTCCAGGGAGTCGGTTCCGGGGACGCCCGCGAGGTTGGCCGCGGCCAGGAGCAGGATGCAGAGGTTCACCGTGCCCGCGATGAGCATCGCGATGGTCACGTCCCACTTCGTCGCGCGCAGCAGGCGCCGGGTCGAGATGCCGCGCAGCTCGGCCAGCGTCGCGTCGGGGGCGGTGCGGTCGCTCAGCGCCGACGCGGCGGCCGGCCGCGGGGCGAACCGGTCGCGGGCGAGCGCGCTGTGGGCGTAGATCGCGTGGGGCATGATCGTCGCGCCGAGGATCGAGGCGGCCAGGAGCACCGAGTCGGTGCCCTCGAAGCGCGGGACGAGCCCGCTCGCGACGCCGGCCGGGTCGGGCGGCGCGACGAGCACGCCGAACGAGAAGCCGATCGCGATCACCACGAGGAGACCGATGACGACGAACTCGAACGGGCGCGGACCCTTGCGTGACTGGATGAGCAGCAGGCCGATCGACACGGCACCGGTGATCGCGCCGCCCCAGACCAGCGGGATGCCGAACAGCAGGTACAGCGCGACGGCCCCGCCGATCACCTCGGCGATGTCGGTCGCCATCGCGACGAGCTCGGCCTGCAGCCAGTAGGCGCGGCGGCCCCACGGACTGCGGATGCGACGCCCCAGCGTCTCGGGCAGGCTCTGGCCGGTGACGATCCCGAGCTTGGCGGAGAGGTACTGGATGAGCCACGCCATCACGTTGCCGACGACGACCACCCACACCAGCAGGTACCCGTAGCGGGCGCCGGCGGTCATGTTGCTGGCGACGTTGCCGGGGTCGAGGTACGCCACGCCCGCCACGAGCGCCGGGCCGATGAGCCACGCCAGGCGCGGCAGTGTCAGGCCGCGCCGGCGCACGCCAGTGGGGGCATCCGTGAGTTCGGCAGTTTTCGGCACACCGAAACCATACCCGGATTTCGGTGTGCCGAAAAGTGGCGCGTCAGGTGTCGCGGCGCCGGCGGCGCAGCCGCCAGACGTTGCCGCCCTCGGTCTCGTGGATGAGCTCGTCGCACGCGGCCAGCGCGATCGCGAGGCCGCGCCCGGACTCGGCGTCCGCCTCCGGCATGGAGACGGCGCTGAGGTCGAGGAGCGCCGGATCCGCCGTGTCACTGAAGACGGCCGACAGCGCCTCGTCGTCGGCATCCAGCTCGACCGTCACGTGGATCGGCTCGCGCGCCTGCGCGTGCTCGGCGACGTTGGCCGCCACCTCGCTCACCGCCAGGCGGAACAGCATCGCGTCCTCGTCGCCCACGCCCGGGGTGCGATGGAAGAGCTCGTCGAGCGCGTCGTGCACGTGGTCGACGAGCGCGTCGTCGACGATCCCCTCCCAGCGGAGGTCGGCCTCAGTCGCCATCGAATGCCGCCTCCGGGCTCGGGTGATCGCGCAGCACGCGATCCAGGTTGGTGAGCTTGAGCACGCGCTTGACCGGCTCGGTCGCCGCCGCGATCCGCAGATCGCCGCCGGCGAGGCGGGCCGACTTGAGCCCGCCGATGAGGGCGCCGAGCCCCGACGAGTCGACGAACTCGGTGCCGGAGAGGTCGACGACGATGCGCGTGCTGCCCGTGCCCACGAGCTCGTCCACCGCCTGGCGCAGCCGCGGCACCGATGTCGCGGTCAGCCGGCCTTCGGGACGGACGAGCGCGTAGTCCGTCCCGGGCGTCACTGTCAGATTCACGGAGCCTCCTCGGGCTTCGGGGCGATGGGGCGCGTCGGCCCCCGGTACAGGGCGGCCTGGACGATGACGCTCAGCACGGCCAGGTCGTAGACCACCCACACGGTGTTGACGAGCGTGCCGGTGCCGTCCGAGGTGCCGACGGCCAGCCGGGCGAGGCCGATCACCAGCGCCAGCACGAGGACGGCGATCGCGGTCAGCTGCGGCCAGATCTCGCGCCACGGCGGTCCGGACTCGTCGCGGCCGTCCTTCTTCGTCACCGCGAACCCCAGCGGGCGTCCGAGGACCACGTTCGCGAACGCCGACGTGCACGCCTTGATCCACACCGGGAACAGCGCGAGGGAGTACTGCTGGCCGCGCCAGGTCCGCAGGCCCCTCGCGACCACCAGGAAGAGGACCTGGTTCACGATGAAGTAGGGCAGGAACCGCGCGAAGAAGTCCACGCTCCACGCGGTCACCGGCATCACGCCGAACACGAGGTAGATGACCGGTGCGGCGAGATAGACCAGAGCGGTGAAGCCCGAGAGGTAGCTCCACATCGTCGCGAAGTACATGAGCCGCTGGCCGGTGGAGAGCCCCTTCTTGGCCAGCGGGTTGTCGCGCAGCATCACCTGGAGCGTGCCCTGGGCCCACCGCAGCCGCTGCGTCAGCATGGTGCGCAGGTCCTCGGGCGCGAGGCCTCGCGCGAGGATCTCGTGGTGGTAGACGCTGCGCCATCCGAGGGAGTGCAGCTGCATCGCGGTGGCCATGTCCTCGGTGACGGAGATCGTCGCCATCGGCTGGACGGGCTGGGCCTCGTCGGGGCGATCGACCCGCAGCGCCTGCAGGAGGGCCGCCACCGACCCGACGGCGCCGAGCGGCGACAGCTCCCGCGTCGTGAGGGCGTCCAGGCCGGCGTCGTCGATGACGACCGCGTCGAGCTCGGCGTCGCGCTGCACCGGCAGCTCGCCGATCGACGCGAGGTCGGCCCGCATGCGGGCCAGATCGCCGCGCACGAGCTCGCGGGAGGCCGTGTCGACCGCCGACTGCACGCGGTAGGTCACCTCGCCGATCGGATCGCCCGCGTCCAGGCGCACGCGCGCCTGGGTGACCTCGCCGCCGAGCAGTCGCAGCTGGAGCCGCACGGCCGGGTCGGCGGTGCGGTCTCTCGCGGCCTTCACCAGCAGCGCCTCCGCCGCGCGCAGCGTGCGGGCGGTGGACTGCTCGACGTCGCGGACGTACCCCACGATGCCGAGCTGCATCAGGGCGTCGCGGCGCAGCACGGCGTTGGAGCCGCAGAAGAACGCGGCGTTCCAGCCGTCCTTGCCCTGCTGGATGGGCCCGTAGAACAGCGGCGCCTGACTGCCGAGCGGATCGGCGTCGTCGACGTTCTTGAACCACTGCGGCGTCTGCACGAGTGCGACCTCGGGGTCGTCGGCGAAGTAGCCGAGCGTGCGATGCAGGATCAGCGGGTCGGGCACCTGGTCGGCGTCGAGGATGAGCAGGAACTCGCCCTCGGTGCTGAAGAGCGCGTTGTTGAGGTTGCCCGCCTTGGCGTGCCGGGGCTTGCCGTCCCAGTCGGACGAGCGCGTGATGTAGCCGACCCCCGCCTCGCGCGCGGCGGCCGCCATGTCGGGCCGTGCGCCGTCGTCGAGGATCCACGTCTCGTGCGGGTAGGCGATGCGCTTCGCGGCCCGCGCGGTGGCGATCACCATGTCGACGGGCTCGTTGTAGGTGGTGATGAGCACGTCGACCGTGCCCTGCGGCGGCGACATCGGTGCCGGGCGCTCCCGTGCGCGCCACATCGTGAGCGAGAACAGGAAGGTGTCGATGAGGCTGTACGTCTCGGCGATGACGAGCGGCACCGCGATCCACCACGCCGACCAGTTCACCGAGTCGAGCCAGCGCCAGGCGATGTAGTTGACCCCGAGCAGGACCGACAGCAGCGCGAGGATGCGGATCCAGACGAACCGCGCCGTCACGGATCCCGCCTCACGACGAGCACCGTGACGTCGTCGGGTGCCCCCTGCTGCAGCGCGAGACGCCGCGCTTCCTCGACCGCGCCGTGCGGGCCGAGGTCGCGCACCACGTCGTGCACGTGGCCGAACGGGTCGCCCGGGTCGAGGATGTCGAGGAGCCCGTCGCTGCACACCATGAAGACGTCGCCCGGCGCGAGCAGGGCGCCCGAGGTGGTCCGTGTCTCGTCGAAGCCCATGCCGAGCGGGAGCCCCGTCGACTGCAGCGGCTCCCACTCGCCGTGCGCCCGCAGGATGAAGGCGAGGCTGTGGCCGGCGTCGATGAACGAGACGCCGCCGGTCTCGAGGTCGACGTCGGCGGCGACCGCCGTGACGAAGATGTTCGCGCCGCCGAGGTCGGCCTCGAGCATGCGGTCCACCTCCGAGACGGTGTCGGCGAGGGAGCGCGTGGGAGCGGTGCGCAGCGACGCCCTGACGGCCGCTGCGACGATCGCGGGACCCGTGCCCTTGCCCATGACGTCGGCGAGGGCCACCCGGAGGCGCCCGTCCACGACCTGCCAGTCGTAGACGTCGCCCAGAAGGCTTCCCGCCGGCGTCGCCGATGCGGCGAGCGTGTACCCGGGGACGTCGGGGGTGCGCGCGGGGAGCATGGCGCGCTGCACGACCGAGGCGTAGTCGAGCTCGTCGGCGTCGGTCAGCTCGGACTGCACCCACAGCGCGAGCTCCTTCAGCAGCACCCTCTCGCGATCGTCGAGCGTGCGCGGCCGGGTGTCGATGATGCAGAGCGTGCCGACCTGCTCGCCGCCCGGCGCCTTCAGCGGGTGGCCGGCGTAGAAGCGCAGATGCGGGTCGCCGAGGACGAACGGGCTCTCGGCGAAGGCGGCGTCGGTGGCGGCATCCTCGATCACGAGCGTGCCCTCCTGCCGGATGGTGACGTCGCAGAACGAGCCCTCCCGGGGCGCCTCCCGCCCTCCCAGGCCGATCTGGGCCTTGCGGAACTGCCTGTCGCGGTCGATGAGGGTGACGCTCACCATCGGCACGCCGAACATCTCCTGCGCCAGCCGGGCGACCCGGTCCACCCGCTCATCCGGCGGAGTGTCGAGTACCCCGAGTGCCTCGATGGCGCGCTGGCGCCTTTCGTCGTCGAACAACTGACCCCCCGGTCGTCACGATGACTCCAGTATGGTTCGGTCCCGGACCTGAGGGCGACTTCGCGACGCAAAGCGAACACGCGCCGACGCGGATCGGCGCGCCGCGCCGGGATACCCTTTCCCGGTGACCACGCCCGACCCGAGCGCATCGCGGCCCGAGCACGAGGGGACACCGCCTTCGGATGCCGCGGAACCGACGCTTCCGGTCGGGGTGGGGCCATGGCCGGGCGGACCGGACGCGTGGCCGGACGACGACCGCTACGACCGCGAGCTGCTCGCGCACGGGGACGCCCGCAACGTCGTCGACGCGTACCGCTACTGGACGATGGACGCCATCGTCGCCGACCTCGACGCCCGCCGGCACGCGTTCCACGTCGCGATCGAGAACTGGCAGCACGACATGAACATCGGCTCGATCGTGCGCAGCGCCAACGCGTTCCTCGCCGCCGAGGTGCACATCATCGGCAGGCGCCGGTGGAACCGCCGCGGCGCCATGGTCACCGACCGCTACCAGCACGTGCGCCACCACGAGACCGTCGCGGACTTCGCCGCGTGGGCGGATGCCGCATCCCTCCCCGTCATCGCGATCGACAACGTCGAGGGCTCGAAGCCGCTGCCGGCGGCCGACCTGCCCCAGGCGTGCGTGCTGCTCTTCGGCCAGGAAGGGCCAGGGCTCTCGCCGGAGGCGCTGGCCGCGGCATCCGGCGTCGTCGCGATCGAGCAGTACGGCTCCACCCGGTCCATCAACGCGAGCGCCGCGGCCGCCGTCGTGATGTACGAGTGGTGCCGCCGCTGGGCCTGAGCCGGCCCGCGGTCAGCCGCGTCCCGGGCTCAGGGCGGTCTCACCGCCCAGCCGCAGCGCGCCCTGCTGCTCGCCCTGACGTGCGGTGACCGCGGAGCGGGCGAGATCCGCCACGACCCCCGCGGCGCGAGCCCGCGAGGGCATGAAGCGCAGGAAGAACACCAGCCGCAGCATCCACGCGAGCGCACCCGTGAACGGCACGCCGTACAGCTCCGAGATGCCCCGGCCGGGGCCGAACGAGGCCGCGCGCCCGAGCCCCCGGTACGCGAACGGGCGAGCCGGCCGGCCCGAGATCCTCCGCGCGATGGCGCGACCGATGTGGTCGCCGCCCTTCATGGCCCACAGCGCGTTCGCCGGCACGGGCTGCCGGGTCACCGGGTGCTCCACGCGCGCGCCGTCGCCCGCGGCCCACACGCCGTAGCGCACGGCGAGCGTCCGCTGGGTGCGCAGCCGCCCCCGCTCGTCGCGCCACGGGTCGAGTCCTGGGAGGTGCACGGGGCTCTGCCCGGTCGTCGCGACGACGGTCGCCGTCATCAGCGTCGTGCCGTCCGCGAGCACCGCCGCCGTCGGCGTGACCTCGGCCAGGCGCACGCCCGTGACCACCCGCACGCCCAGCCGGGCGAGCTCCGCCTCGGCGCGCGAGCGCAGCCGCGGCTGATCGGACCACTCGCCGAGGATGCGCTCGCCGCCGTGCACGAGGGTGACGAGGTGCCCCCGGTCGGCGATGGCGGCCGCCAGCTCGGCCCCCGCGATACCGCCGCCGGCGACGACGACGGGGGAGCCCGGGACGGTCGCGAGGTGATCGGCGAGCGCCGCGATCTCGCCCGGCCCCCGCAGCGTGCGGCCGTACCGGGCGAGCCCCGCGACGGCGTCCGTCGGCTCGGTCGCGCCCGTGCCGACGACGAGGTGGTCGTAGGCGATCGCCTCGACGGCGTCGTCGCCGCGTCGGTACGAGACCGAGCGGCGGACGGCGTCGATGCGCAGCGCCCGGCCCTCGATGATCCGCGCGAGCGGCATGGCCTCGGCCAGCGGGGTGGCCACGCGGTCGTGACGGATGATGCCCGAGAGCAGCTCGCCGGTGAACCCGTGGAAGCGGTGCGCGCGGTCGGCCGAGATCACGACGATCTCCAGGTCGCCGCGCCGCAGCTCGCGCGCCGCGCGACGTGCGAGCGTGGCGTAGGCGTGCAGCGTGACATACCCGCCGCCGAGCAGCACGACGCGGGTCATACGATCACCGCCGTGCGGGGCTCGAGGGCGACGGGTGCGCCGAAGCTCGTCGGGTCGGCGGCCCGGAAGCCGAGGTGCGCCAGGCGCCCCGCGCGCTCGCGGATGGCGTCGACCTGCTCGAGCGTCGGGTTGCCCAGCGAGAAGTGGCCGCGGTGGCCGGTCAGTGCCAGGATCGCGGTCTCGGCGAAGCACGCGTACGAGCGGCCGTCGGGCAGCCCGATGTCGCCGCCGACCAGGCGCAGGCTGGGGATCGACACGATGCCGCCGTCGACGACGCGTACATCGGGACGAGCGGTGGCCAGGGCGGGCGAGGTGTTGCGCGGCTGCGTCGCATCGAGCACGATCGCGCCCGGTGCGAGGTGGTCGGGTCCGAGCAGCGTGTCGGCCGACGCCGTGAGGAGGACCACGAGGTCGGCATCGCCGACGGCGTCGATCGAGTGCGCGGTGGCGACCTCGACGTCGGTTGCGACCGAGGCCGCGAGCGCCTCCAGGCGCGGCGCCGTGCGCGCGATCAGCGTCAGGCGGGCGCCGGCGGAGTCGCGTGCCAGCAGCCTCGTCACGGCGGTGCCGACGCTGCCGCTGGCGCCGACCACGGCGACGTGAGGGCGCGTGGTCCTGGTCGCGACGTGGGGGAGCAGCATCCGGATCTGGTCCTCGACGATCGCCGCCGTGAACGCGTTGCCGTTCGTCACGCCGATGTCGGAGCGGCCGCGCAGCGACGCGCCGCCCGCGGTCACGGTCGCCGTCAGCGCGCCGAGCCCGACGACGTCGGCGCCGAGCGCGGCGGCGCGGTCGACGGCGCGGCCCACGCGACGCCGGCCGCCGTCGATGTCGGACAGCAGGTGACGGGCGCCGAACGGCACGAGCACGACGTGGCCGACGCGCTCGCCGCCGATCTGCACGCCCGCCATCGTGACCGGCGGGAGCGGCAGGCGCCGCAGCGCCGCGTCGTAGACGGCCTCGGGCATGAGCCCCAGCGGCCGCCACACGCGCGCGAGGTCTTCGCGCAGGCTGGCGCGGGGGTGGACGGTGAATGCGAACGTTCCGCTCTCGGACACGGCGGGCTCCTTCCGGCGCCGAGGTGGGGGCGCCATGCGATCAAGGAGCGGGCGGCCCGCACGCTGATACGTGGGTGCGAGCGCGCCCTCAGACGCCGACCGTCATCCAGACGGACCCGCGCACGCGCCAGCCGAGCGTGACCAGCCGGGCGAGCATGTAGACGCCGAAGAACGCGACGGCCAGCCACGCCAGGCCCGCCGCGCCGGCCGGCTGCAGCACGGCGACGAGCACCAGCGCGGGGAGGAACGGGACGAGGTTCAGCACGCCGACGATCGCCAGGTACTTCGCGTCGCCCGCGCCGATGAGCACGCCGTCGAGCACGAAGACGATGCCGCACACCGGCTGCGCCACGGCCAGCACGATGAGCGCCGGCTGCACCAGCGCGGCGATCGCGGGATCGCCGGTGAACAGCAGCCCGATCACCCCCGACAGCGCGGCGATCAACGCGCCCACGACGATGCCGAACCACGCGCCCCACGCGACGGTGCGCCCGAGCACACGGCGGACGAGGTGCGTGTCGTCGGCGCCGAGCCCCTTGCCGATGAGCGCCTGGGCCGCGATCGCCAGCGCGTCCAGCGCGAAGGCCGCGGTGGAGAAGATCGTGAAGGCGACCTGCCAGCCGGCCAGCTCGTCGGTGCCGAGGCCGGTCGCCACGGCCACCGTCGCCAGCAGCGCCACCCGCAGCGACACCGTCCGCAGGAACAGCCAGCCGCCCGATCGTGCAGAGCCGCGCACGCCCTCGCGCTGGGGGCGGACGGATGCCTCGTGCCGGCGCGCGAGTCGCCCCACGACGACCGCGTAGGCGGCCACCATCCCCCACTGCGCGACGACCGTCCCGAGGGCGGAGCCGGCGATGCCCCAGCCGAGCCCGTAGATGAACGCCCAGTTCAGCAGGGCGTTCGCGCCGAAGCCGAGTCCGGCGATCCACAGCGGCGTCACGGTGTCCTGCATGCCGCGCAGGAGACCCGTCGCGGCGAAGACCACCAGCATCGCGGGAAGCCCCCACATCGAGATGCCGAGGTAGATCTCGGCCTGCTCGGCGACGCCCGGCGACGCGCCGAAGAGGCCGACGAGGAACGGCGTGCCGAGCGAGCCCATCAGGGCGAGGATCGCGCCCAGGCCCAGCGCGAGCCACATGCCGTCGATGCCGACCGAGACCGCGCGCGTGGGGTCTCCGGCGCCGAACCGGCGGGCGACCGCCGGGGTGGTGGAGTACGCCAGGAAGACCATCAGCCCGACGATCGTCTGCAGCACCGCCGAGGCGATGCCGAGGCCGGCGAGCGGTTCCACGCCGAGGTGCCCGACGAGGGCCGAGTCGACGATGAGGAACAGGGGCTCGGCGACGAGGGCGCCCAGCGCCGGCACGGCGAGCCGCAGGATGTCGCGGTTCAGCGTGTCGGTGGTCACGCTGAAGAGCCTAGAAGGCGGCGCCGCCAGCGCGGCGCGGCATCCGTCCCCCTCCGCGTGCGCGGGGCCGGGCTTCATCACGATGCGACGGCGATCCATCCCCACGCGAGAATCGCCCAGGCATGGGGCGACTAACCTGGAACGCATGACCGACGCCCCCCGTTCCGGTCTCGCGCTCGAGGAGCTCAGCGCCGAGATCCGCCCGCAGGACGATCTGTTCCGCCACGTCAACGGCTCATGGCTGGAGCGCACCGAGATCCCGGACGACAAGGCGCGGTGGGGATCGTTCCACCTCATCGCGGAGCAGGCCGAGAAGGACGTGCACGCGATCATCGAGGAGTCGCAGCAGGCCGACCCGGGCACCGAGACCCGCAAGATCGGCGACCTCTACACGAGCTTCATGGACACCGGGCGCATCGAGGAGCTCGGCGGGGCGCCGCTGGCCGACGTGCTGGCCCGGGTCGACGCGATCGACTCCATCCCGGCGTTCCTCCGCACGGTCGGCGAGTTCGAGCGCGACGGGATCGCCGCGCTCATCCACCTCTACATCGAGCCCGACCCGGGCAACCCGCAGCGCTACGTGCCGTTCTTCATCCAGGGCGGCCTGTCGCTGCCGGACGAGAGCTACTACCGGCTCGACAGCTTCCAGGAGACACGCATCGCGTTCCGCACCCACGTGCAGCGCATCCTCGAGCTCGCGGGGGTCGCCGAGGCCGAGGCATCCGCCGATCTCATCGTCGCGCTCGAGACGGAGCTGGCCACCCACCACTGGGACAACGTCGCCAGCCGCGACGCGGTCAAGACCTACAACCTCAAGACCTGGGACGAGGTGCAGGAGCTGGTCGGCGTCGACCTCGCGCCGTGGCGTGACGGGATGGCCCCCGACCACGCCGACGCGTTCGCCGAGATCAACGTGTACCAGCCGAGCTTCCTCGAAGGCCTCGGCGTGATGCTGACCGACGAGCACCTCGAGGGCTGGAAGGCGTGGCTGCGCTTCGCGGTCGTGCACTCGGCGGCGCCGTTCCTGTCGGACGAGTTCGTCGCGGAGAACTTCTCGTTCTACGGCACCCAGCTCACCGGCGTCCCGGTCAACCGCGAGCGGTGGAAGCGGGGCGTGAGCCTCACCGAGGCCGCGATGGGCGAGGCGATCGGCCGCGTCTACGTCGAGCGCCACTTCCCGCCGTCGGCCAAGGACGCGATGGACGAGCTCGTCGCGAACCTCGTCGATGCGTACCGGCAGTCGATCTCCGAGCTGGAGTGGATGAGCCCCGAGACGCGCGAGCGCGCGCTGGCGAAGCTCGGCACGTTCACGCCAAAGATCGGCTACCCGGTGAAGTGGAAGGATTACTCCACCCTCGAGATCGACGCCGAGGACCTCGTCGGCAACGTCCGCCGCGCGCACGTCTGGGAGCACGACCGCCAGCTCGCGAAGGTCGGCAAGCCGATCGACCGCGACGAGTGGTTCATGACGCCGCAGACGGTCAACGCGTACTACAACCCGCTGATGAACGAGATCGTGTTCCCGGCGGCGATCCTGCAGTACCCGTTCTTCGACGCCGACCGCGACGCCGCCGCGAACTACGGCGGCATCGGCGCGGTGATCGGCCACGAGATCGGCCACGGCTTCGACGACCAGGGCAGCCGCTTCGACGGCGACGGGTCGCTGCGGGACTGGTGGACCGACGAGGACCGTGCCGCCTTCGAGGAGCGCACGAAGAACCTCATCGACCAGTTCGACGCGCTCGTGCCGCTGGGTCTCGCCGAGGAGAACCACGTCAACGGCGCGCTCACCATCGGCGAGAACATCGGCGACCTCGGCGGACTCGGCATCGCGATCAAGGCGTACGCCCTGTCGCTGGGGACCGACGAGAACGGCGATCCGGCCGAGGCGCCGGTGATCGACGGCTTCACCGGAATCCAGAGACTGCTGCTGAGCTGGGGACAGATCTGGCAGCAGAAGGGGCGGGATGCCGAGACGATCCGCCTGCTGACGATCGACCCGCACTCGCCCAACGAGTTCCGGTGCAACCAGATCGTCCGCAACATCGACGCGTTCTACGATGCATTCGGCGTGACCGAGTCCGACGCCCTGTGGCTCGACGAGGATCAGCGCGTCACCATCTGGTGAGAAGCGGGCCGATCCCGGTCCGTCTGCCCCGCAACACGTTCAAGGGGAAGGGAAACCCGTGGGCATGGAGCCCAGAAAGGATGCCGAGTCGCTTCGGGGGGCGCGACGAGGCACCGGACGACGACTGCCGAAGAGGGCGGCAGCCGGACGTCGATCATTCACATCCACCCTGAAGGCGCTCGACGACCTCGCTGCGTCCGGCGCGAAGATCTCGGTGCGCATCACCGACCTCGACCGCGGCACCTCCGTCCTCTCGGGCGACGACTTCGTGACCCTGCCGGTCGCGGGGCTCGGTGTGGTGCCGCTGCTGATCGAGGTCGCCGCCGCGTTCGAGTCGGGCACGCTCGACCCGCTCGAGATCATCGACCGCGCGCACATGGAGCCGGTCGGCGTGGGCGGCGTGTGGCAGCACCTGAAGGCGCCGGCGCTGCCGCTGTCGGACCTCGCCGTGCTGACCGCCTCGACCGGCGACGCCCTCGCCGCGAACGCGCTGCTGCGCCGCGTCGGGCTGCCCGCCGTGCGCAGCCGCATCGAGGAGCTCGGGCTCGCGCGCTCGGCGCTGCTCGACCGCTTCCGCGACGAGCGCGGCCCCGACGACGCGCCGCACTTCGCGCTCGGCTCCGCCCGCGAGCTCGCCGAGGTCTTCGCCGCCCTGGTGAACTCGCAGGTCGTCTCGCCGAGCGTGAGCGCCCAGGTCGCGGAGTGGCTCAGCCTCAACCACGACCTGTCGCTCGTGGCATCCGCCACCGGTCTCGACCCGTTCTCGCACGAGAACGACGAGCACGGGCTGCTGTTCATCAACAAGACGGGCAGGGACTCCGGTGTGCGCGTCGAGGCGGGGGTGCTGGCCGGTCCACGGGCCGGGGTGTCGTACGCGCTCATCGTCTGCTTCGACGACCTCTCGATCTCGCACCGGCTGCGGGCGCACGAGGCGTTCCGCATCCTCGGCACCGACCTCATGGAGTACGTGTTCTGAGGCGTGGTCGGTGACGCCGGATGACGAGTGGATGCCTATGGCGGGAGGCATCGGGTAACCTCGCCAGGGTGTCAACACCGCCGTTCCGCGCCGACATCGTCGGCAGCTTCCTCCGCCCCTCCGAACTCGCCGAAGCCCGCCGCCGGTTCGCGGCCGGCCAGATCGACGCCGACGCGCTGCGCGTGGCGGAGGACACGGCGATCGCCGAGCTCGTCGTGCGCGAGGCCGACGCCGGGCTGAAGCTCGCGACCGACGGCGAGTTCCGCCGCTCGTGGTGGCACTTCGACTTCTTCGGCCTGCTCGACGGCGTCGACATCGTCGAGCTCGACCACGGCATCCAGTTCCAGGGCGTGCAGACCAAGCCCCGCGGCATCGAGGTGACCGGGAAGATCGGGTTCAGCGACAGCCACCCCTTCCTCGACCACTTCCGCTCGCTCAAGAGCCTGCTCGAGCGCACGACCGGCGCCGTGCCGAAGTTCAGCATCCCGGCGCCGACGGTGCTCGACTTCCGCCTGGAGCCCGGGCACATCCTGACGCCCGAGTACGACGGCCGCGAGGACATCGTCGACGACCTCGTGCAGGCGTACCGCGACGCCGTCGCCGCGTTCTACGCCGCGGGCGCCCGCTACCTCCAGTTCGACGACACCGCGTGGGCCTACCTCTGCTCGGACGCCGAGCTCGAGAAGGCCCGGGGCCGTGGCATCCGCACCGACGGCATCGCGGAGCGGTACTCCGGCATCCTCAACCGCATCCTCGAGGGCAAGCCCGACGACCTGGTCATCACGACGCACGTGTGCCGCGGCAACTTCCGCTCGACGTGGATCTCGTCCGGCGGCTACGAGCCGGTCGCCGAGCAGCTGCTGGGCAACACCGCGTACGACGGCTACTTCCTCGAGTACGACAGCGAGCGCGCGGGCGGCTTCGAGCCGCTGCGCTTCCTGCCCGAGGGCGACAAGACGGTCGTGCTGGGACTCATCACGTCCAAGACCGGCGAGCTGGAGAACGTGGATGCCGTCAAGCAGCGCATCGACGAGGCATCCGCTTTCGCACCCCTCGGCCAGCTCGCGCTGAGCCCGCAGTGCGGCTTCGCCTCGACCGAGGAGGGCAACGTCCTCTCCGAGGACGAGCAGTGGGCGAAGGTCCGCGAGGTGGTCGACATCGCCGCCGACGTCTGGCGCTGACCCCTCCCTCCCCGGACTCTTCCCTCCCCGGACTCTCCCCTCCCCGGCCTGAGGTTCCGGGTTTGGGGCGCGTGCCGTGCGTTCGGGGCGCGCGGGGCACGCCCCGAACGCACGCGGCGCGCCCCGAACCCGGGATGGCGAACCCCGAGAGCGGGCGAGGTCAGTGATGGGGGACGTCGACCACGGGGGTGCCGTGGGTGTGGAAGGTCTCGATCGTCTTCATGCCCCACGCCTGTCCCTTCTTGCGCTCGGCCTCGGACCATTCGACGACGGGCTGGTCGGGGTCCAGCAACAGGCGGGCGCCTGCCTGGGCGAACTCGATCCGGTTGCCGCCAGGCTCCCAGACGTACAGGAAGAACGTCTGGTTGATGGCGTGCTTGTGGGGGCCCGACTCGATGTGGATGCCGTTCTCGAGGAAGATGTCGGCGGCCTTGAGGATGTCCTCGCGGGTGTCGGGGGCGAAGGCGATGTGGTGCAGGCGGTTGCCGTGCTTGGTCCAGTCGTCGGAGTAGACGACGTCGTAGGACTTCAGCGAGAAGTGGAACCACCACGCCGCGAACCGGCCGTTGTCGAGCCGGATGCGCTCGGACTCCCGCATCCCCAGCGCGTCGCGGAGGAAGGTGCCGTTGGCCTCGACGTCCTTCGCGAGGTAGTTGATGTGGTCGAGGCGCCGGGCGTTGACCCCGCGCCCGGGGAACCGTGAGGCCTGGTTCTTCAGCGCCGGCTTGTCGTCGGTTGCGACGTACCGCTCGGCCTCGTAGAAGATGGCCATCGCGTGGCCGTCGGGGTCGGTGAACTCGTACGTCGGGCCGCACCCGACGTCGCCGTCCACCCAGCCGCGGCCGAGGCCCGTCGCCTCGATGGCGGCGACCCGGCGCTCGAGCGCCTGCTGCGACGACGCACGGAAGGAGGTGCGGCCGACGCCCGCGGCATCCGACGCCCTGAGCTTGATCGTGTAGAGCTGGTACTCGTCCCACGTGCGGAGGTAGACCGAATCGCCGTTCTCGGCGACGACCCGCATGGCCAGGAGCTCCTCGAAGAACCAGCGGCTCTCGGCGGGGGTGGGGGTGAGCAGCTCGACGTGGGCGAGGTGGGCGACGTCGAACGACGTGTCGGCGGTCATGGTGCGTCCTCTCTGACGGTCTCGGGCAGACGTGGGTCGGGCGGGGCCGGGAGCCGGGTCATCGGCGTGGCCTCGGGAAGACCGTGCCGTCGAACAGCTTGCGGGCGGTGCGCACGGTCGACGACGTGGCCCGCCAGGTGCCGTCGCCGTCGCGGCTGACGTGCACGTGCGACCGGGACGAGCCGGTCGGGTGCTCGATCTCGGTCTCGTCGCCGTCGAGCGGTCCGGCCAGGCCGGATCCGACGGCTCCGGGGATGCGCAGCGCCGCGGCGACGGATGCCGCCATCAGCACGCCGATCGCCGTGTGCACGCGCGCCGGGATGAAGGCCCTGGTCGAGATCGCGCCGCCGTGGCGCGCCGGCGAGAGGAGGATCATCTTCGGCACGGTCTGCTGCGCGACGTCTCCGAGGCCCATCAGCGGGCCCGCGGCCAGCCGGATGCGCTCGATGCGCGCGGCGAGCTCGGCGGCGCCCTCCAGCGCGGCGGGCGTCTCGCTGCCGTCGACGCCGAACTCGTCGGCGCGCAGCAGTGCCACCGGCATCCCGTTGTCGATGAGCGTCACCGTGTGGCCGTCGATCTCGTCGGTCGCATCGCCGGTCGGAAGCAGGGGCTTCTCGGGGCCGCCGCCGACCTCCAGCTGGATGGCGGATGCCGTGCCGGGCACACCGTCGATCGCGGCGTCGCCGTCGTAGTCGGGGCGGCCGTCGGTCGTCGCGAAGACGGCGGTCGCGGTGTCACCCGTGTTGAGCAGCCGGATGCGGACCGTCGTGCGTTCGCCCGTCGCCGGGACGAGGCCCCGCTCGACGGCGAACGGGCCGATGCCCGCCAGCAGGTTGCCGCAGGTCTGGGCGTCCGCGACGGTCGCCGCGTCGACCCCCACCTGGAGGAAGAGATAGTCGACGTCGATGCCGTCCGCGGTCGACGGCGACACGATCGCGACCTTGCTGGTGAGCGGGTGCGCGCCGCCGATGCCGTCGATCTGGCGCGGATCGGGCGAGCCCATGATCCGCAGCAGCAGGTCGTCGCGCTCGGCCGGGTCGTCCGGCAGATCCGCCGCGAGGAAGTAGGCGCCCTTGGAGGTGCCCCCGCGCATCAGCATGCACCGGATGCCGTCGCGCGCGGCCGCAGCCGCGTCAGGCGCCGCCATCGCCCCGCGCCCCGCCCCGCGCGTCGTACTGCGCCTGCGTCAGGTACTCCACGCCGAGCTCGGAGAGCAGCGGGCGCAGGCCTTTGCGGTCGAGGCTGAGCTGCGCGCCCGACGCGTAGGCCGCGCGGTCGGCCTCCTCCTTAGACACACGCGCATCGGCCGCGCGCAGCACGTCGGCCGCGCGCTCGCGGGGGACCACCACCACGCCGTCGTCGTCGGCCACCACGACGTCGCCCGGCCGCACCGTCGCCCCGGCGACGACGATCGGCACGTTCACCGATCCCGGCGTCGCCTTCACCGTGCCTTGCGCGTGCACGGCACCCGACCAGACGGGGAATCCCATCTCCCGCAGGTCCGCGATGTCGCGCACGCCCGTCGTGGTGACGAGGCCGCGCACGCCGCGGGCCGTGAGCGCCGTGGCGAACAGGTCGCCGAAGGCTCCGTCGCTGGACGGCGACGTCGTCGCCACGACGAGGAGGTCGCCCTCGCGGCACTGCTCGATCGCGGCGTGGATCATCAGGTTGTCGCCGGGGTGGCTGAGCACCGTCACCGCGGTGCCGGCGACCCGAACGCCGTCCTGGATCGGACGGATGCCCGGCCCCACGAGCCCGGACCTGCCCATCGCCTCGTGCACGGTCGCGACGCCGTGGGCCCCCAGCGCGGCGGCGGTCGCGGCATCCGCTCTGGCGACGTCGGTGACGACGACGGGCTTCATCGCGACGCGTCCTTGATCACGAGAGGACGCCGGTCACCTGCGGGAAGTAACGCATGTACGCCTCGCCCATCGTCTCGTGGGGGAGCCCGAGGTTGGGGCCGGCGTTGCGCTTGAGCTGCACGCCGCGTCGCACCGCGAGGTCGGTGTAGTACGACCACATGTGCTTCTGCGCGGGGAGGCACTCCATCGCCGCGCGCTTGCGCGGGAACGCCTCGGTGATGTCGAGGAGCACGTTGGGCGTGAAGTCGCACTGCTCGGGCTGATGCGGCTCGAAGAAGAACACCGGCGGGGCGCCGATGATGTCGTCCTTGCCGGGGTACCCGCCGTCGGAGTTCGCGACGCCGATGGCCTGGGCGAGCACGCGGGCCTCGAGCGCCATGCGTGCCGCGGCCGGGTGGTCGCCGTTGTACGGGTCGTGCAGGGTGTGCGTCAGCACGACCGTGGGCTGCACGCGCCGGTAGAGGTCGACGAGGCGTGAGACGGCCTCGCGCGACTCGACGAGCGGGTAGTCGCCGAGGTCGAGGAACTCGATCTCGGCACCGAGAGCGGATGCCGCGGCCTCGGCCTCGTCGCGGCGGACGGCCTTGATCTCCTCGAGCGACCTCCCCTCGAGCCATTGGCTGGCGGACTCGCCGCGCTCGCCGTAGGACAGGCAGGCCACCACGGCGCGGTCGCCGCGGAGGGCCGCGGCGGCGATCGCGCCGCCCGCTCGCCAGACGAAGTCCCCGGCGTGGGCGCTGACGACGAGGAGCGTGTCGGCGGTGACTGTCATGGGGCCAGCGAATCACACCCATGGCGAAATGGTCAACAAATTGTCTACAATCGTGGCGACCATATACCTCTGGATGTAGGTATAGCCGACACGTAGCATCGCGCTCAGGTCACCCCGCACGAACCACTGGACGAGGAAGTCGAGACAGGCATGGCGAGCAATCTGCAGGAGCTGCTGGACGAGAAGGGGAACGTCGTCGAGATGCTGCGCAACTCGCAGCTCGGCACGTACATCTACCCGGTGGTCCCGGCCGAGTTCACGAACTGGCGCCGCGAGCAGAAGGCGTGGCGCGAGACGGCCGTGCTCTACGACCAGACGCATCACATGGTGAACTTCTTCATGACCGGGCCGGACGCGCTGAAGCTGCTGTCGGACACCGGGATCAACTCGTTCGCGAAGTTCCCCGTGAACACCGCGAAGCAGTTCGTGCCGACCTCGTCGACCGGCGGGGTCATCGGCGACGGCATCCTCTTCCATCTCGCCGAGGACGAGTACGTCTACGTCGGCCGGGCGCCCGGCGCGAACTGGCTGCAGTTCCACGCCGAGACCGGCGGCTACGACATCGAGACGCGCTACGACGACCGCTCGCCGTCGCGCCCCTACGGCCAGGCGGTCACCCGCGAGTTCTACCGCTTCCAGATCCAGGGCCCGAACGCGTGGCCGATCATCGAGAAGCTCGCCGGCCGCGAGGTGGAGCAGGTGCGGTTCTTCCACATGGGCGAGCTCGAGATCGCCGGGGAGCACGTGCGCACGCTCCGGCACGGCATGGCCGGAGCGCCCGGCCTGGAGATCTGGGGGCCGTACGAGCAGCACGGCCGGATCCGCGACGCCGTGCTGGAGGCGGGCCGCGAGTTCGGGATCGAGCCGTGCGGCTCGCGCGCGTACTCGTCGAACACCCTCGAGTCGGGGTGGATCCCGTCGCCGCTGCCCGCGATCTACACCGGCGGCGACATCGAGCGCCGCTACCGCGAATGGCTGCCCGCGAACAGCTACGAGGCGATCAACGCGCTCGCCGGCTCGTTCGTGTCGGACGACATCGAGGACTACTACCTCAACCCCTGGGACCTCGGCTACGGCTCGTTCGTGAAGTTCGACCACGACTTCATCGGCCGCGACGCGCTCGAGCAGGTGGACCCCGAGGCGCAGCGCAAGAAGGTCACGCTCGCGTGGAACGACGAGGACCTCGGCCGCATCCTCACGAGCGTGCTCGACCGCGAGGGGCCGGGATACCAGTTCTTCGACCTGCCCAACGCGAACTACGGCTCGTCGAACTACGACGCCGTGATCGACGCGGACGGGAGCACCGTGGGCCTGTCGCTGTTCACCGGCGTGACGGCGAACGAGAGGCGCGGCCTGTCGCTGGCCACGGTCGACCGCGACGTGCCGATCGGCGCCGAGGTGCGGGTGGTGTGGGGCGAGCCGGACGGCGGTTCGGGCAAGACCACCGTCGAGCCGCACGAGCAGATCGAGGTCCGCGCGGTCGTGAGCCCTGTCCCGTACGCGGTGACGGCGCGGCAGGAGTACCACGGCGGCTGGCGCACGACGGGCGTCGCCTGACGCTGCCCGGTCCCGGCGACCGGCGGGTGCGGCATCCGTCGTCACCCGGCAGGGAGGAGTGAGGTGGCACGCGCCTCGGACGGCGAGTCCGTCCTGCACAAGCATCTGCGGGTGCTGCAGGCGTTCGACCTGCTGCGCCCGTGCCTCACGCTCACCGAGATCGTCGAGGAGACCGGGCTGGCCGCATCGACCGCCCATCGCCTGGTCGCTGAGCTGGAGCGGGAGGAGCTGCTGGAGCGGATGCCTGACCGGTCGTACCGGCTCGGCATCCGGCTGTGGGAGTTCGCCGCCCGCACGCCCGGGGCCGTCGGCCTGCGCGAGCTCGCGCGTCCGTGGCTCGAAGCGGTCCATGCGCGGGTGCGTCAGCACGCGCAGCTCGGTGTGCGCAGCGGCCGGGACGTGCTGTTCCTCGAGCGGCTGTCGACGCGGGAGGCGGTGGTGAACGCGACGATCATCGGCGGACGCGTGCCGCTTCCGGTCAGCTCGAGCGGACTCGTGCTGCTCGCGCACGCCGGCCCCGGCGTCGTGGACGACGTGATCGCCGCCGGATGGCCGGCGTTCACGCCGGCGACGATCCGCGGCGGCGACGAGCTGCGCGCCGTCCTGCGGCGGGTGCGCGCCGACGGCTTCGCGCTCACCGACGGGCATGTCCACCCAGGAACGCGCGGTCTCGCCGTGCCGATCGCGGACGCGCGGACCGGCGCGCTGCACGCCGCGCTCGGCGTCGTCGTGCCGAGCGACGGCACGTCGCCCCAGCCGCTCGTCGAGCTGCTGACGGTGGCGGCCGCGGGGATCGCCCGCACCCTCGACGAGGCGGGCGCGGCCGACGGCGGCCAGGGCATCCGCACGTGGGCGAGCACATCGCGCAGGTCGCTGGACTACTTCTCGTCGCTCGGTGAGCGATCCGCCGGCTCACCGCCCGCACGACGGGCCGGCTGACCGCGCACAGCCGAAGGCCCCGGCATCGTGCAGATGCCGGGGCCCTCGGATGCCGTCACGCGACGGCGCCGCGCTTCACCCGGTCACGCACGTGAACGAGCTCGCGTCGTCGACCGAGCCGGTCCCGGAGTACTCGGGCCAGGCCGGGTACTCGCACATCGGACGGGTGCGGTCTGCGCCGGCGGTGCCGTCGCCCGCCACGAGGTCCGACGGGGCGACGCCGTTCTCGACCCAGTCCACGATCGCGCCGAGCCCGTCGTACTGCGCGACGAACCGGCCCTGGCCGTGACCCCAGCCGGGCACCATGTAGAACTTCGCGAACGAGTCCAGGCGCTTGCCGAACTCGTCCTGCAGCGACTCCCAGTACTGCACGGTGTTGTGCGGCGTGATGAAGTCGTCGATCGTGCCGTGGGTCAGGATGACCTTCCCGCCGTGCGCGCGGAATCGGTTGAGCGAGACATCCGTCACATCCATGATCTCGCCGACCTCCTGCACGCGATCCGCGTAGTCGAGCGGATCGACGGTGTACGGGTCGAAGCCGGGAGGGTCGCCCGCCACGCCGTAGCGCATGGTCGCCGCGAAGACCTGGAACTGCAGCCCCTGCGACAGCGGCCCGCTCCCGAAGCCGGCGAAGCCCTGGTAGAGGGCTCCCTCGAACAGCGCGCTCCGGGCGAAGATCGAGTTGCCTTCGATGTCGATGCCCAGGTCGTAGTCGGTCGTGATCTTCAGCGCCGCGTCGATCTCGACCTCCGACAGGCACGTGTCGACCGTCGCCGGGTCCGTGCCCGCAGGGCATGCGAGCGTCTGGACGTCGAACGCCTCGCCGCATCCCTGCACGTCGCTGACGATCCCGTCGACGGCCCCGTCGAGACCGTCGCACGCGGCGTACACCGCGCCGGTGATGGTGGCCGTCTCGGCGGCGTTGAGGTGGCCGGCGCCGCCCTCCAGCAGGAGCGCGTCGCGGAAGTTCACCGCCCCGACGTGCATCATCGTGACGTTGTAGGCGGGGTAGTTGGCCACGATGCCGTCGTAGTCCTTCGGATACCGCGCCGCGGCGTCGAGCGCCTCGTGCCCGCCCTGGGACCCGCCGATGAAGTACGACCACGCGGCGTCGACGCCGTAGGCGGCGTCGATGACGGCCGCCGCCGCGTCGTGCGCCTTCTTCACCGACCACTGCCCGTAGTTGAGGAACAGCTCCTCGTCGAGCTGGAACGTGCCGTCGAATCCGGGAGCGCCCTGATGCCCGCCGTCGGAGCCGAGCGTGACCCAGCCCTGGGCGAGGGCGGTGGGGGTGCCGGCCGGCTGGGCCGTGTAGTTCCCGGTCGCCGTCACGAGCGACCCGTCGAAGCCGCCGCCGCCGAACTGCAGCGTTCGTCCGTTCCACGCAGCGGGGAGGTTGACCTGGAACTGCATGTCCTGCGGAGCCGAGACGGCGCGGATCCAGCCGGTCACGGCGCAGTAGCTGCCCGGGGCGTCCCAGGTCGCGGTCTCGACGACGGCGCCCCGCGTGGGCAGGTCGATCGCCTTCTCGGCGATCTCCAGCCCGACGAGCGAGGTGCACGTCGCAGGGGTGAGCGCCGGTGGTGCGGCGTGGGGGCCGCCGGGGGCAGCGGCTGCCGGGGCGACCCCGGCCGTGAGGGCGAGGACTGCGGCGATGCCCACCGACACCGCCGTCAGCCGCCTGGACGTTGACTTCATCGACGCTCCTTCGCGTGGTGATGCGCTGCCGTCGTGGGGTCGGCGGCGTGCGTGTGCCGCGACCATGTCAGCTCGCCGCGCGCCCCACAACACGACTTCCGTCCAATGCGCTGTGCCGTTGTGCCGGCGGGGCATGCCGGGTATGGTTCCCGGCGCGCAGGTGGCGGGGCTCAGTCGGCGTCGCGCTCGGCGACGAGACGCTCGAACCACGCGAGGGTCGCCCGGGTCATGTCGGCGGGCTGCCCCGACGACTCCAGCGCCGCCAGCGCCGCCCGCACCTCGTGCTCGCGGCGCACCGCGTGCTGGGAGCTGCCCTCGACGAGCCGGTCCACGAGCGCGGCCCCGTCGGGCCCGAGCTCCGCGGCCATCTGCGTCCGCATCCAGTCCTCGGCGCCGGCCGCCCGCGCTGCGCCGAGGCCCTCCAGCACGAGGGCGGCGAGCCCCTTCATGAACAGGCTCCGCAGCAGTCGCAGCCGGGCGGCCTCGCCCACGGCGCCGTCGACGACCTCGACCGGCACCTCGAACGGCGCCATCCGTGCCGCGAACTCGCGCGCACCCGGGCCGCTGGCCAGCAGGGGGGTGCGATGACCGGCGCGCACGACGGGTGCGAGCACCGCGACATCCGCCATCTCCACTCCTCGCTCGGCGGCCAGTCGGCCGATCTGCTGCTTCTGCTCGGGGGCGGCGGTGTTGAGGTCGGCGTACACGGCGCCCGCCGCGACGTGCGGGAGGGCGTCACGGGCGACGGATGCCGCGGCATGGCCGGTCACGAGACTCAGCGCCACGTCGGCCCCGGCCAGAGCGTCGGCGAGCGTGGCGGACTGAGGGACCTCGGGGTCGCCGAGGTCGTGCGCCGGATCGAACCCGCGGACCTCCGCGCCCGCCCGGGCGAGGCCGCGCGCGTAGCGGCGGCCGGCCTCGCCGAGCCCCAGGACCGCGATCCTCGTCATGGCCGAACCCTAGAGCACGGCCGTGCGGTCGGCGCCGGCGGGCGGGATCCCGTCGTGCGGGTCGGCGTCGAGGCTCTCGAGGTACTCCAGCGACCGGCGGGATCCGCTCACCAGCGAGCGGATGCCGTGCGTGCGCTCGTCGACGTCGGGCCGGTACGCGATGGCGAGGTCGTGCGCGATGCCGGCGGCGGCGCGGCGCAGCAGCTCGACGTACGGGTGGGGCGAGACCTTGTCGTTGGGGACGACGACGCCGATCGCGGCGTACACCGTCCCGCCGGGGCCGATCACAGGCACCGCGATGCCGCGCGATTCGGGGTGGATGTGCCCCTCGGTCATCGCGTACCCGTTCTCGCGCACCGTCCTCAGCTGCGCCTGCAGGTCGGCCCCGGTCCGGATCGTCCGCTCGGTATAGGCGCGCAGCCCGCCCGCGATCACGTCGGCGACGACCGACGCGTCGGCGTGCGCGAGCAGCACCAGGCCGGTCGACGACGCGTGCAACGGGATGCGGCCGCCGATGAGCGTGGCGTTGACCACGGCATCGCGCGTGGACATGCGGTCGATGAAGAGCACGTCCCGCCCGCTCAGCACGCCCAGCTGCGTGTGCTGCCGCACGCGCTCGTGGACGGCGCCGAGCCAGGGGCGCGCGATCTCGCGCAGCCCGACCGCCCCCGGCGTGCGGCTGGCGAACTCCCACAGCCGCACGCCGAGGCGGTAGGTCCGGTCCGGAAGCCGCTCGAGCAGCCCCTCGTGCTCCAGCTCGGCGATGAGGCGGTGGGCGCTGGACCGGGGGATCCCGGCGGCGTCGGCGATCTCGCTGAGCGTGAGGAACGGATGCCACGCGTCGAAGCTCTCGAGCACGCGCAGGTGGCGGTGCAGCACCGACTCGCCGGCCGATCCTCGTGCCACGGCATCCTCCTCGACGACGTCGCCATGCTAACCCCGCGCCGCGCGCGCTCTTCCGTTGAACGGAAACGAGACAGGCGCGGCGACGGGTCAGCGAACCCCCTCTGCCGGTGTCGTCAGGCGTTCTGGCGGTACACCGTGCGGGCGTAGTCGTGGTACGGAGCGGGGGCGACGGTCGCGCGGATCCGCACCTGGCGGTGGTCGGCGTCCACCGAGTCCTTGCGCGAGATCGGGTCCTCGCCCCAGACGACCTCGACCTCGTCGCCGTCGCGGAGGCCGACGTCCAGCGTGGCCAGCGACATGTAGAGCTGGTCGTACGCCACATATCCGGCATCCGTCGAGATCCCCACGCGCTGCCCGTCCTTCAGGATCTCGTCCATCTGGTACAGCCCGTAGCGGGCCTTGGGGAAGTCCAGGTACTTCGCGGGCGTGCCGGGCTCGACCTGCGAGCGGACGACCGCGGCGACGTCGTCGGCGTTCCAGATCAGCGTGACCTTGCGGCGCCGCTGGTCCTCGGCGTGCTTCTCGAGCGCCTCGCGGCCGTGGAAGTCATGGTCGAAGCGCACCGAGCGCCCGAGGCCGATGTCGAACGGCGTCATGTAGAAGTCGTGGACGTCGCTCGAGTACAGCGAGCCGGCGACCGAGCCGATGCGTGCAGCGGGGAGCCACGCGCGGTACTCGGCGAAGTCGTCGTCGAAGACGGCGGGGAACGGCGTCGGCACCCATCCCGACTCGAGCGGCGACGACGAGTACGCCTTCGCGCCGACGCGGCGGATGCCGTGCTCGGCGCCGGCCTCCATGAGGGCGTTCAGGACGATCTCGTTGTCCTCCCACGGGCCGTAGAACTCGAAGCCGGGCTGCCCCGCCATCCCGTGGCGGAGCGCCTTGACCGGCCGCCCGGCGATCTCGACGTCGCCGATGTGGAAGAACTTGATGTCCGGCGCCGGTCCGCCGAACACCTTCTCCATGACGAGGTCGGCCGCCGGTCCCTGCAGCTCGTAGCGGTAGAAGGTGGGCGGCCCCTGGCGCATGTGCGAGTTGGCCTCGAGCCGGTAGCGCACGTCCTTGCCGGCCGCCTGCGCCTTCTCGACGTTGAACCGCACCCAGTCGATGAGGATGTGGTGGCCGATGAGCACGAGCCCCTCCGGGCCGTCGGCGTTGTAGAACAGGATCCCGTCGCCGATGAGGTAGCCGTCCTTGTTGACGGAGATGAGCTGTTTCGCGACCCCCGGGCGGAACGTCGCGAACGCGTTCGGCGAGATCGAGCTCAGCAGCGGGATGAGATCCTCGCCGTCGAGGAACAGCTGCGTCATGTGGTGCGACTGGTCCATCAGCGCCACCGTGGTGTTCCAGGCCCGCTGCTCATCGCGCCAGTTGGTGAACTCCGGCGCCACCGGGAAGGTGAACGCCGGCCAGTTCTGGTTGCGCAGCAGCTCCACGGGGCTCCCCGCGCGATCGATCGCCTGCGCGAGTGTCTCGGTCATCATCGACCCTCTTTCTGGTTGCGGTCAGCTGCGGTCAGCGTAGGAGCGGCCCCTCCGCGCTTCGCGGCGCCGTTCCGTTCAACGGAATCGGATGCCACGACCCCCGATGCCGCGCGCCACGATCGAACCGCAGGGTCACGGTTGTGAATCTTCACACCAAAATCGTTGACAATCTTTCCGGGGATCCGTAGTTTTCCCAGCAGGGGAGGACTCGAGTCCCCTTGATCGACCACGACGCGACGACGCGAAAGGTGGGGCCATGGGCGCTCGGCTCGAAGTCCGCGACGTCAGCCTTCACTTCGGCGGCGTCAGCGTGCTCGAGGACGTCACGTTCACCGTCGAGCCCGGACAGATCTTCGGACTGGTCGGGCCCAACGGGGCCGGCAAGACCTCGCTGTTCAACTGCGTCAGCGGTCACTACCGGCCGAGCTCCGGCTCGATCACGGTCGACGGCGCGGAGGTGCTGGGCTCGTCCCCGGCCACGCTCGCGCGGCGGGGATTGGCGCGCACGTTCCAGCATCCGGCGCTCCAGCTGCGCGAGACCGTGCTGGAGAACGTCCTGCTCGGCGCGCACACGCGCCTCCCCGGCGGTCCGGTGGAGTGGTCGCTGCGCATCCCGCGCACCGTGCGCGCCGAGCGGGCGCTGCGCGAGGAGGCCCTCGCCCTCCTCGAGCGAAACGGCCTGGGGTGGGCGGCGAAGATGCGCGCCGACGAGCTCTCGCACGGCCTGCACAAGGGCATCGAGCTGTGCCGGGCGCTGCTGACGAAGCCCGGGCTCCTGCTGCTGGACGAGCCGGCCGCGGGCCTGCCGCACTCCGAGGTCGAACAGCTCATCGAGACCGTGCGCCGCGTGCGCGACGACGACATCACGGTGATCATCGTCGAGCACAACATGGGCCTCATCTCGGCCCTCACGGACCGGGTGGTCGTGCTCGACCACGGCCGCAAGCTGATGGAGGGTTCGGCGGCGCAGGCCCAGTCCGACCCGCGCGTCATCGAGGCCTACATCGGGAAGGACGCGGTCGATGACGCTGCTTGAGCTCGCCGACGTCCGCGCCTTCTACGGCCGCGTGCAGGTGCTCGAGGGCGTGTCGCTCACGGTGCCGGACGGCGGCGCCGTCGGCATCCTCGGAGCGAACGGCGCCGGCAAGACCACCACGCTGCGGGCGATCTCCGGCACCGTGCGCTCCGCCGGCACGATCCGCTTCGACGGCAAGGACCTCCACGGGCTCCGCCCCGATCAGGTCGCGGCGCTCGGGATCGCGCACGTCCCGGAGGGACGCGGCACCCTCGCCGACCTGACCGTGCGCGAGAACCTCAGGGTCGGCGCCTACAAGCGCAAGGACCGCAAGGGCATCGCGTCGGACATGGACTACTGCCTCGACCTGTTCCCGCAGCTGCAGGACAGGATCCGCTCGAACGGCTCCGCGCTCTCCGGCGGCGAGCAGCAGATGCTCGCGATCGCCCGCGCCATCATGTCCAAGCCGCGCCTGCTGCTGCTGGACGAGGCATCCCTCGGGCTCGCCCCCAGCACCGCCAAGGCCGTGTACCAGGCGATCGGGCGTCTGCGCAGCGAGTCCGGCATCGCGATGCTCGTGGTCGAGCAGAACGCCAACCTCGCCTTCACCCTCGTCGACAGCGCCACCGTGCTCGAGACGGGGCGCAACGTCCTCACCGGCTCGTCGGCGGAGCTGCGGGGCATGGACGAGATCCGCCGCGCGTACCTGGGAGGCTGACGTGGGCACCTTCATCCAGCTCGTCATCGACGGCCTCTCCACCGGGTCGATCTACGCCGCGCTCGCCCTCGCCATCGTGCTCGTCAACCAGGCGACCGGGCTCATCAACTTCGCACAGGGCGGCATGGCCGTGCTGTCGGCCTACCTCGCGTGGGCGCTGAACGGCCTCGGCATCCCGCTCCTGCTCGCCATCCTCGGCGCCGTGGTGATCTCGTTCTTCCTCGGCGCGGTCATCGAGCGCTACCTCATCCGCCGGTTCGAGCGCGGCGACCCCGATACCGCCGTCGTCGTCACGATCGGCCTGCTCACCCTCATCACGGGGTTCTGCGCCTGGATCTGGACGTACAACAACCGGCTGTTCCCGTCGCTGTTCCCGCTGGAGACCATCCAGGTCGCGGGCGCGGTGGTCAGCGTCCGCTCCCTCGGCACCTTCATCGTGATCGTCGCGATCATGCTGCTGCTGCAGGCGCTGTTCCTCGGCACGAAGCTCGGCCTCGCGCTCCGGGCGGTCGCCATCAACCCGGCATCCGCCGCGTTCTCCGGCGTCAACGTCGGCCGCAACCTCATGATCGGCTGGGGCCTGGCTGCCGTCCTCGGCGCGGTCGCGGGCGTGCTCGTGGCACCGCAGCTCACCCTGACGCCCGGCATGATGGACTCCGCCCTCGTCTACGCCCTCGCGGCGTGCATCCTCGGCGGCCTGTCGAGCCCCATCGGCGTCGTGGCGGCCGCGTGGCTCATCGGCGTGCTGGAGAACCTCGCCGCCGTCTACGTGCCGTTCATCGGCCACGACCTCAAGATCGCGGTGCCCTTCATCCTCATCTTCGTCGTGCTCATCGTGCGGCCACAGGGCCTGTTCGGGCGGAAAGCGGTGGTGCGCGTCTGATGGCTGCGAACACGGACCCCACGAACCGGACCCCGGTGCTCAGCCGCCCGTGGGTGCGCTGGGCGATCACCGGCGCCGTCGTCGTGCTGCTGATCGTGCTGCCGCTGATCCTCCCGGAGTTCGCCAACCAGACCATCGCCCGCATCGGCGTCTTCGCGGTCGCCGTGCTCGGGCTCAACGTCGTGATGGGGTACACCGGCCAGGTCTCGCTCGGCCAGATCTTCTTCGTCGGCGTCGGCGCGTACGTGACCGCGTACGGCGTGAACGCCGACTGGAACATCGCGCTGATCTTCGTGCTGGCCTGCCTCGTGCCGGCCGTCATCGGCCTGCTCATCGCCCTGGCGGCGGCACGGCTCGGCGGACTGGCCATCGCCATGGTGACCATCGCCCTGCCGATCGTCGGCGTGCCGCTCGCCAAGCGCCTGTCGGACTTCACCGGCGGCTCGCAGGGCACCTCGGCGCGCTTCTCCAGCGCGCCGGAGTGGACTGGCCTGTACGACGACCAGTGGCAGCTGTACATCGTGTTCCTGATCGGCGGGATCACCTTCCTTCTCACCAGCAACCTCGTCCGCGGCAAGTACGGCCGCGCGTTCGCGATCGTGAAGGGGAACGAGGCGGTCGCCGGGTCGCTGGGCGTCTCGCCGTACCGCTACAAGGTGCTCGCGTTCACGATCGCCTCGCTCATCGGCGGCGTGAGCGGCTTCCTGTACATGGTCGTGATCCAGTACACCTCGCCCGAGACGCTGCACTTCGGCCACTCGATCGAGTTGCTCGCGGCGATGGTGATCGGCGGTGCCGGCAGCATCATCGGCTCGCTTCTCGGCGGGGTCTGGTACGTCATCGTGCCGTACATCACCGGGATCATCGACCCGAACATCACCGCTCTGCTGCAGGGCGCGATCCTCCTGATCGTGCTGTTCATCCTGCCCGGCGGCCTGGTGTCGCTGCCGCGACTGTGGCGGCGACGCGGGCGCCGCGCCGACAGCGGCCCGGGACCGGCCGGCGGTGCGATGCAGGCGGATGCCGCGGCATCCGTCACCGGCGCTCCCACCGTGGGGGACGCCTTGGGCGCTCCCTCGACCGGCACCGCACCGACGCAATCACCACCACCCCCTACGACGAAGTCGTAATCACAGAGAGGCAGATCCATGAGCACGAATCGCAGAAGGATGCGCGTCGCCTCGGTCGTCGCGGGGATCGGCATCGTCGCCGTCCTCGCCGCCGGCTGCGCGCGCGGCGGAGACTCGCCGGACAGCACCGACGACGGCGGCGCCGCCGAGGCGAGTCCCGGCATCACCGACGACTCGATCACCCTCGGCATCACCACGCCGCTGTCGGGGCCCACCGCGGGACCGGGCACCTGCACGGTCGCCGGCGTCACCGCGTACTTCGGCGCCAGGAACGCCGAGGGCGGCGTGGAGTTCGGCGACGGCAACACCCGCACCGTCGAGATCGAGGCGCTGGACGACGAGTACGACCCGCAGAAGGCCAAGGCCAACTACGACCAGCTCAAGAGCAGCGTCTTCGCGATGACCGCCGGCCTCGGCACGCCCACCAACCGGGCGTGGCTCGACGCGGCGATCGCCGACGAGGTGCCGCAGGTGCTGATCATGACGGGCGACCCGATCTTCAGCAACCAGGAGGAGAGCCCCTGGCAGCTCGGGTTCGTGCCGATCTACCAGAACGAGGGCGAGGCGTTCGGCGAGCTGCTGGCCGGGTCCGCCGAAGACCACAAGGTCGCGATCCTCTCGCAGAACGACGACTACGGCGAGGGCTACGTCGAGGGCTTCAAGACGGCCATCGAGGGCGCCGACAACATCGAGATCGTGAAGGAGCTCACCTACGAGGCCACCGACACCTCGGTCGACGCGCAGCTGACCGAGCTGGCAGGGTCCGGTGCCGACGTGTTCTTCAACGCGATGTCGATCACCCCGCTGGTGATCTCGTCGCTGCAGAAGTCGCAGGAGCTCGGCTGGCTCCCGTCGTGGTTCCTCCCGTCGAACACGTCGAGCCCGACCGCCATCCTCGAACCGGGCGGCGCCACGGCGTTCCCCGGCGTCTACACGGTGGCGTTCGCCCAGTCGGCGGCGGCGCCGACGTTCGCCGAGAGCGAGGAGGGGGCGGCGTTCCTCGAGCAGCTCGCGGAGTACGCGAACTACCCGGACGTCCCGGCGTTCCCGCACTGCGTCTGGTCGTACCAGATCGGGGCGACGCTCGAGGAGGTGTTCGGCAACATGACCGAGCCGACGCGCGAGAACTTCATGGAGGCGCTGCGCGACGTCTCGGGCTTCACGGCACCGCTCATGCTCGAGGGCTCCACGGTCGACACGACCCAGGACGGGCAGCCGGCGGTCTCGACCGTGCAGGTGCAGAAGTACAACGGCAAGGGCTACGCCCCGGCCGAGAGCTGGGACGAGTGATCTGAGGTCACGAGGACGGGCGGCCGGAGGCATCCGGCCGCCCTTTCTCTGCGTGCCGGCGTTGCCGCATCGGCTGAACCGGGAGACGGATGCCGCGCCCCGGCCGCGGCTCACTCCATGCTGTGGAGCACCTCGACGATGCCCGACAGGTGCGCGCGGGTCGCGGCCTCGGCGGCGTCGGGGTCCTTGGCGAGGATCGCGTCGATGATGGCGATGTGCTCCGGGGCGGAGGTCGCGGCGCGGCCGGGGTGGAACGCGAGGCGGAACTGGTGCCGCGCCGACTGCGCGCGCAGGCGCTCGAGCAGCTGCGTGGCGGTGCCGTGGCGGCTGAGGTCGCGGATGCGGCGGTCGAGCTCCTGGTTGAGGCGCGAGTACGCCATGAGGTCGCCCGAGCCGATCGCGCGCTCGATGTCGGCGCGGAGGGCGCGCAGCTGCGCGGCGTCGGACGTCGTCACGTTCTCGGCCGCCTTGCGCGCGCAGAGCGTCTCGAGCCCGATGCGCACCTCCACGATCTCGATGGCCTCGTCGACCGAGATCGCGCGGACGCGCGCGCCGCGGTTGGGGAGCCGCTCGACGAGGCCTTCGCCGGCGAGGTTCATCAGGGCGTTGCGCACCGATGCGCGGGAGGCGCCGTAGCGTTCGCTGAGATCGGCCTCGATGAGGCGCTGGTGGGGTGCGAACTGGGCGTCGAGGATCGCGTCGCGGATCTGCTGCGTGAGATCGGGGCGGTCGGTCGTGTCGGTCTCGCCGAGCACCGCGGCATCCGTCATCTCGGTCTTCCCCTTTCGGCGCCGTTGTCCGTGCACTGACACTATCTCGCGATCAGGACGGGCTTGCGAAGCATTTCATACGAAATCTGCGCGAAAATCGTCGACAATCTTGATCCGTCCGGGTCCGAGGGGCAGGCTGGAAGAGACGTCGATCCGCGCAGACCCGGCGCGGGACCGCGGACGACCGGCGCGCGACGGCGTCGCGCGGCGGGAACCAACACAGAGAGGTGGACGTTCATGAGCGATACGGCGACAGGGACTTCGGTGCGGACCGGCCTGTACATCGGAGGTGAGGAGCGCTTCACCGACGACGTGCTGACGATCCCCGACCCCGGAAGGCCTGGTGCGGTCGTCGGCGAGGCGGCCGCGGCATCCGCTTCGGATGTGACGGATGCCGTCGCGGCGGCGAAGAAGGCGTTCCCGGCGTGGTCGGCGCTCAGCGCCCAGGAGCGCGCGGCGAAGATGGCCGAGGCGATCGCCGGCATCGCCGACGACCGCGACACGGACGCCGCGATCCTGTCGCAGGAGAACGGCAAGATCCGCATGGAGGGGTGGATCGACGCGCTCGTGTTCGAGATCCGCTGGAACCTCGCGCTGATGCTCGCCGACGAGGTCGACGCGTCCAAGACGCTGCCGCCCGTGCCGGGCGCCATCCCGGTGTCGACCGAGGTGGCGTATCAGCCGCTGGGCGTGGTGACGGTGATCGTCCCGTTCAACTGGCCGATCGCGATCCTGGGGGCATCCCTCCCGCACGCGCTGCTGGCCGGCAACACCGCGATCGTGAAGCCGCCGCCCTCGGCGCCGCTGGCGACGACCCGGGTGGTGCAGCGGGTGGCCGAGAAGCTGCCGCCCGGCGTGCTCAACATCGTGACCGGTCGCGATCAGGACATGGCCGGGCTCATCCAGAACCCCGACATCGCCAAGGTCTGCTTCACCGGCAGCGTCAACGGCGGCAAGCGGATCATGGAGATGGCGTCCAAGACCCTGACGCGCGTGACGCTGGAGCTCGGCGGCAACGACGCGGCGGTGTTCCTCGAGGACGCGATCCTCGACGACGCGCACCTCGACCGGCTGTACGCCGCGATCTACGACACCACCGGCCAGATCTGCATGAACGCCAAGCGCGTGTTCGTGCACCGCTCGCGGATGGACGAGCTCGTCGCGGGGCTCACGTCCCGCCTCGAGCAGGCCAAGCTCGGGCACGGCCTGGAGGAGGGCACCACGATGGGCCCGCTGCACCAGCCGGCGCAGAAGGCGTTCGTGGACGAGATCATCCAGGAGGCGAAGGATGCCGGCGCCGACGTGCGCGAGTTCGGAGAGCTTCCCGGTGGTGACCTGGCAGGCGGCAACTTCGTGCGGCCGGCGATCGTGGTGGACGCCGACCCGCAGCTGCGGGTGGTGACGCAGGAGCAGTTCGGTCCCGTCATCCCGGTGATCCCGTTCGACGACGAGGCCGAGGCCGTGCGCCTCGCGAACGACACGTGGGGCGGGCTGTGCGGCTCGGTGTGGACCGGGTCGCCCGAGGCGGCGCAGCGCGTCGGGTCGCAGCTCGTGTGCGGCTACGTGTGGGTCAACGACCATGGCGCGACGCGCCTGGACCTTCGGGCGCCGTTCGGCGGCATGAAGCAGTCCGGCTTCGGGCGTGAGCAGGGCATCGAGGGCGTCCGCGCCTTCCAGGACACCCGGTCGATCGCCACGATCGACCCGGAGGCGCTCGCGTCCATGGCCCACTGACGTCGTCCGGCACGATCCCTTTTTCCGGGTTTGGGGCGCACGCCGTGCGTTCGGGGCGCACGCGGTGCGCCCCGAACGTGCACGGCGCGCCCCAAACCCGGAGAAGTAGGGTGATCGGGCAGGGGCTGACGAGTCGAGCAGCAGGGAAGGGAACATGAAGCTTCTTCTCACGTCTGCGGGCGTCACCAATCCGAGCATCCGCCGGGCCCTCGAAGACCTGCTCGGCAAGCCGATCAGCGAATCCAGCGCACTGTGCATACCCACCGCCCAGTACGGCCACCCGTGGCTGGGACCCGGCGTCAAGGCCTGGGAGTTCATCAGCGGGAAGTCCGAGAATCCCATGGTGGATCTGGGCTGGAGGTCCATCGGAGTGCTGGAGCTCACGGCGCTGCCGAGCATCGACGAAGAGCGCTGGAAGCCGCTCGTCCTCGAGACCGACGTCCTGCTGGCTGCCGGTGGCGACGCGCTCTACCTCAGCCACTGGCTGCAAGAGTCGCGGCTGGCCGACATGTTCCCGTCGATGGCGGAGACGGTGTGGGTGGGCATGAGCGCCGGAAGCATGGTGATGACACCGCGGATCGGCCAGGAGTTCGTGGGCTGGAAGCCGCCGGCCGGCGACGACAGCGCGCTCGGGCTCGTCGACTTCTCGATCTGCCCGCACCTCGCGGCCGACGGTGAGCCGGGCAACTCCCTCGCCGCAGCGGAGAGATGGGCTGCCGGCATCCGTCACCCGTCGTACGCCATCGACGACCAGACGGCCCTGAGGGTGACCGATGACGGGGTGGAGGTCATCACGGAAGGTCAGTGGAGGTACTTTCCCGAGTAGGCCCGCGGGCCCGAGTCCGCCGCGCCGGAGGGCCCGCTCCCTGGCCGCTGCGCTGTGGACGAGGTAGAACAGCTTCATGGCAACCCCGCTGGTGCTGGGACCGATGCTGCGTTACGTCGATGACACATCGGCCAGCATCTGGGTGGAGACGCGCGCCGACGGTGTCGTCAGCGTCCACGCCGACGCGCGATCGTGGCAGGCCCGCACCTTCGCGGTGCACGGCCACCACTTCGCGCTCGTCGAGGTCGACGGGCTCGAGCCCGGCAGCGTCTCGCCGTACTCGGTCGAGATCGATGGGGTACGCGTGTGGCCGGAGCCCGATTCCCAGTACCCGGCGTCGGTGATCGCCACGCGGGCGCCCGGGCGACGGTCGCGGATCGCCTACGGTTCGTGCCGCACCAGCGTCCCTCACGACCGGTCCGGCAATCGGACCCATGGTGTCGACTCGCTGCGCGCCTTCGCGCTCGCGGTGGCCGACGGCCGCGAGGCCCGGCCGGACCTGCTGCTCTTCCTCGGCGACCAGGTGTACGCCGACTCGACCACGAAGGAGATGCAGGAGTTCATCCGCAGCCGTCGTGACATCCATGAGGAACCCGGCAAGGAGCTCAAGGACTTCGAGGAGTACGCCCACCTCTACCAGCTGGCATGGTCGGACGACGCCAATCGGTGGCTGCTCTCGTCCGTGCCGAGCGCGATGATCTTCGACGACCACGACATCCGCGACGACTGGAACGCCTCGCTCGACTGGAAGAAGGACATCCAGGCCACGACCTGGTGGCACGAACGCATCGTCGCCGGCTTGGCGTCGTACTGGGTGTACCAGCACCTCGGCAACCTGTCTCCTCGCGAGCGGGCCGCCGACGAGATGTGGCAGCAGGTCACCGGGCGCCGCGACGGCGCTTCGCCCGACCTCACTGCCGTGCTGGACGCGTTCGCCGACCGGTGCGACAGGGACCCGGACAGCTATCTCTGGAGCTACTCCCGAGACTTCGACGGAACACGCCTCATCGTCCTGGATTCACGCGCCGCGCGAGACCTCACTCCGTCGGCGCGGGGGCTGCTGGACGCTCAGGAGCTCAGGTGGTTCGACGACCATATGCGGGGCGGATTCCGCCACGTCCTCATCGCCACCTCGCTCCCGTTCCTCCTGCCGTTGGGTCTGCATCATGTCGAGGCATGGGATGAGGCCATCGCGCAGGGTGCGTGGGGTCGGCCGGCGGCGTGGGTCGGCGAACGGCTGCGGCGGGCCTTCGACCTGGAGCACTGGGGGGCGTTCCAGAACAGCTTCCAGGCGGTTGCCGGGATCGCGACGGAGCTGGCGGACGGCGACCGGGGCCCGGCGCCGCAGACGGTGACCTTCCTGTCCGGTGACGTGCACTTCTCGTATCTGGCTGAGGTCGAGCGCCAGAGCGGGAGCCGCATCGTGCAGGCCGTGTGCTCTCCCATGCGGAACCCGCTGCCCCGCTTCCTGCGGTGGTTCTCGGTCGTGATGTCGTACGGCGCCGCGACGCCGATGGGTGCCGCAGCCGCGCATTCCGCGAAGGTCCCCGACCCGCCCTTCCGCTGGAAGACGGTGAAGGGCCCGTGGTTCGACAACAACGTCGCGCTGCTGGTGGACGGACCCGACGGCCTCACCATGACCTGGCACACCGGCGTGGTCGAGGACGGAGACGAGCTGCATCCCCGTCTCGAAGAGGTGGCGTCCATCACGGTGCCCGCGGAGCGGGATGCCACGGTGTCGTCCTGACCGGCTGCCGGCTTGGTCGCGCGCATCGGACACGCGCCGCGACGAACCGGGTCACCTCCGCTGTGCGATGAGATCGCGTCTTCGGGTGGGGATTTCGTGGCGGACCGCCACTTCACATGTGCATCCCACAGAGGGTGGGTCCTGACCGGACCCACCCTCTCGCGCACGCCGGATGGCGCGTCAGCGGGTGCCGTAGGCGAGGCCGGGGTGCGGCATCCCGCAGGCGAAGCTCGACGCGCTCTCCGGGTCGCCTGAGATGTACTGCGGCACCTGCGGGTAGACGCAGAGCGGGCGCGAGCGAGTCGGCGACCAATCGGCCGGCACCTCGGGGTTGGCGGGGTTGACCGACGCGACCAGCTGCTCAGGCGCGGCCCCCTGCTCGACCCAGGCCACCAGCGCGGCGAGCCCGCTGTGCTGATCGGTGGCCGGTCCGCCGGCGACGTGGCCCATGCCGGGAACCTCGAAGTACCGCGCGAACTGCTCGGCGTCACCGCCCTCGTTCCGGTCGAGCTCGTCGAACCAGGCGGCGGTGTCATCGGGAGAGAACACGCCATCCGAAGCGCCGTGGATCACGATCATCTTCGCGCCGCGGTCGCGCAGCGTGTCGAGGTGCGTGGGGTCGGGCGGCGTCATGAACGACATCGCGCTCTCGGTGTAGATGCCCGACGTGGCGTAGATCTTCGCCGCTTCGGTGTCGACGTCGAAGCCCATCGCGTACCCCTGCAGATCGGCCAGGATGCTCGGGTCGGCAGGCGGTGTCGTGAAGATGAAGCCGACGGCCGGCGCGTCGCGGGTGATCGGGGCGCCGAACTTCCAGCCCGCCCAGCCGCTCTGCGTGAGACCCGCATCGAACGGGAACGAGGAGTAGATCTCCTTGTTGTTGCTCGTGCGCGCGCCGGCGAACACGTCCTCGATGACGGACTGCTGCTCTTTCGTCAGGCATGTCCCGTCGCGCTCGCCGTCACAGCGGGGCACGTCCCGCGTGATCGAGAACGCCTGCTGGCACGCTGTGCTGTCGAAGACCATGCCGTCGGCGAGACCGTCGAGCCCGTCGCAGCGGGTCAGGATCGCCTGAGCGACGAGGGTGCGCTCGGCCGGCGTGAAGGCCGCGCCGAGGTCGGCCGGCGACGCAGCCACCTTCGCCCACTGCTGGGCGCCCCACAGTTGGGCGACCGCCGCCTGCGGCAGGTTGAAGCCCGGCGCGATCGCCAGGAACCCGTCGTACTCGTCGGCGTAGCGCGCCGCGGCCACCATCGTGTGGCGACCTCCGTTCGACCCGCCCGTGATGTACGAGCGGTCGGGCCCGCGGCCATAGGCATCGGCGATGAGGGCCTTCGCCATCGGCGTGAGGGTGCCGACGGCCTGGTAGCCGTAGTCGAGCCGCGCCTGCGGCTCGCGACCGAACAGCGGGTTCTGACTGCCGTTGTGACCGGCGTCGGAGCTGATGACGGCGAATCCCATCTGCAGTCCGCTCTCGCCTCCGCGCGTGGCGCCCAGTGCGGGCGTGACCGAGCCGTCCAGGCCGCCGTTGCCCTGGTAGAGGAAGCGCCCGGCCCACTCGACGGGAAGCCGCATCTCGAACCCGATGGCATATGTCTGCCCGTCGAAGGTGCTCACGCGCTCGTTCATGCTGCCGCGCACGAGGCAGTGCTCGCCGATCGGGCTCCCGCCGTTGCTGACCGTGCCGGCCGCGACCCGCGACACCTGCGCGATCTTCGTGGACGGGAAGGTGAACGCCGTGAGCGTCTCGCACTCCTGAAGTGCGCCGGGCTGCGCGGCGGACAGCTGCGGCAGCTCTCCGGAGTTCCCGGGCGGCGCCGCGGCGGCGGGAGCCGCGAGGCCGGCGACGAGGATGACGGATGCCGCGGCGGCACCGATGAGCGATGACAGGCGACGCCGCGCGCGATCGTGTGGGGGTCGTTCGTCTTGTGGAATGCTCCGGCGAGCGCGATCGAAGAAGCGTGACATGGGAGTCCTCTTCCGGTCCGGTCCGCCGAGGTCGTTCTCGCCGGACGATCTGGGATGCGCCGGCTGCGTTGCGGGCGTGGTCACAAGCTAGAGATAATGGTTGCAGATTGCAACTGTATTTCTCCGTGAGCGCGCGACCGCGTGACTAGACTGCGACCGAGACAGCCGGCACGGAACGGGGATTCGTTGGCACCACTGAGCGACGCGCGCGCCGCGGGGCGGCTCGCCGCCAATCCCGGATTCCTCGCCGCGAGATTCGCGTCGGCGGCGGCGACGGTGTCGAATCGGGTTCTCGCCCCTTTCGGGCTGCGCACCCGCAGCTACGCCCTCGTGGAGATCGCCGTGGCGTCCGGAGGCCTGTCGCAGCAGGACGTCTCGCGCGCCCTCTGGCTGGACAAGGCGCACGTCGTCAGGCTCGTCGACGAGGTTGCCGCGATGGGGCTCGTCGTCCGCACGAGAGATCCCCGCGACGGCCGCGTCTGGCTGATCCGCGCAACGCCGCAGGGAGCCGCCGTTGCGGAGGATGCCGGCCGGGCGCTCGACGAGGCGTTCGCCGAGCTCCTCCGGCGTCTGAGTGAAGACGAGGTCGCCGCCGCCGTGACGACACTGCGGCGCCTGGCGTTCGAGCTCGAGGGCCCGGACGGCGAGGGCTGACCTCGGGGAAGCGCCGACGCGCCTCGCGGCACACCGAGCCTGCGAGACCTACCCCTTCGCGGCGCCGGACACCGCCGCGCCGGAAACCTCGGCTGCGGAACCCGAGACAGCCGAGCCGTCCAGGCGATCGACCAGCTCCAGCCCGCGGCGCGCCCAGGCGATCTCGCCCTGGGCGCGCTCGACGAGCCCCTCGTAGGCGAAGCGCTTGTAGGCGATGGTGCGCTCGCGGTCGGCGTCCGACGTCACGGCCAGCCGCCGCACGAGCATGGGGTTGGCGACCGCGTCGATGCGCTCGAGTTCGCCCTCCCACTGCGCGAGCTCGCCCTCCCACTGCGCGATGTGCCGCTCGAGGAAGGCGCGCGCGGCCTCGGGCGGGGCCGCCTCGAGGTAGGCGGCACGCAGGTGGGCGGGGTCGCGCACCCGCTGGTAGTCCAGGGGAGCGGCCATCCAGTCGAGGAACGCCTGGTTGCCGGCATCCGTCACGTGATACATCCGGCGCGTGCCGCGCTCGCCTCGCGGCTGCTCCTCGCCCTCGATGAGGCCGAGCTCCTCCATTTTGCGCAGCTCCGGATAGATCTGCGAGTCGGGCGCATGCCACACGTGGCCGACGGACTGGTGGAACTGCTTCTGCAGGTCGTAGCCCGACAGCGGGCCGACCCGCAGGATCGCCAGCAGCGCGTACCGCAGACTCATGCGACTCCTCTCCCTCCCGAGACTAGCGAGCGGCGGATGCCTCCTCCGCCGCCGTGACGGAATGTGCGAGGGGGCCCGCCCGGCGCGGGCGGACCCCCTCGGGTCGGTGCGGGTCAGGCGGATTCCTGGTACCCGGTGCGCCAGCCGCCGTGGTACGTCTGGCGGGCGACCGTCGAGTACGGCACCGGAGAGACGACGGCGCGGACCTCGAGCTGCTTGTGCGGCTCGACCGACGCCTTCTTCGTGCCCCCGTCGGGCTCGCCCCACACGACCGTGACCTCGGCGCCCTCGGGCACGTCGGGGTTGACCGTCGCGAGCGACAGCGCGCGCTTCTCGTTCGCGCTGTAGCCGGTGAACATCGAGAATCCGACGACGTCGCCTCCGGCATCCGTCACCGCGTCGTAGTTGGCCGACCCGTAGTTCGCCAGCGGCAGGTCGAAGAACTTGTAGCTGTCGCCCTCGGTGTCGAAGAGCGACGCGAAGATCTTCGTGACGTCCTCGGCGTTCCACGCCAGCGTGACCTTGCGGCGCTGGGTGGCCGGGTCGATCTTCTCGAGGGCGTCGCGGCCGATGAAGTCGTGGTCGAACTTGACGAACGAGCCGTAGCCGAGCTCCCACGGGGTGAGGTAGTAGTCCTCGATGTTCTGCGACACGAACGAGCCCGCGAGCGTTCCGGTCGCCTCATAGCTGTCGACGCCCAGCCACTCGCGGTAGCCGCGCTCGGCATCGCCCGAGTAGATGGCGGGAAGCGGCGACGGGATCCAGCCCGACTCCAGGGTGTTCGACGGATAGGCCCGCGAGCCCACCGGCACGAGGCCGAACTCGGCGCCCGCCTCGACGATGAGGTCGCGCACGCGGTGGTGGTCCTCGTACGGGCCCCACACCTCGAGACCCGGGGCTCCTGCCATGCCGTGGCGCAGCGTGCGGACGTTCGCGCCGCCGATCTGCATCTCGGACATGGCGAAGAACCTCAGCTGCTCGAGCGGGCCGCCGTTGAGCTTCTCGATGACCTGCCACGCGGCCGGCCCCTGGATCTGGAAGCGGTAGTAGCGCCGGCTCACGGCGTCGCCGTACGGGCGCGACGGCGAACGCCGGTCGACCGTGACGTCGAGGTTCGAGTAGCCGCCGGTCTCACCGTGGTACATCAGCCAGTTCGACGCGGGAGCGCGGCCGACGTACACGTACTCGTCCTCGGCCTCGTGGAACAGGATGCCGTCGCCGATGACGTGGCCCGACGCGGTCGTGGGCACGTACTGCTTGGCGCGGTTCACCGGGAACGTCGCGACCGAGTTGATGGCCGTGTCGGAGATCAGCTTGATCGCGTCGGAGCCCTTGAGGAACACATTGTCCATGTGGTGCGACTGGTCGTAGAGCACGGCGGTGTCGCGCCACGCCTTCTGCTCCTTGATCCAGTTCTGGAAGTCCGCGGGGACCACCGGGTAGATGTACGAGCCGATCTGCGAGTTGCGCAGCATCTCGACGGCGTTCTGCGCGTCGATGAGCTCCTGCAGATTCTTCGCCATGGGGGAACCTCTCTGTTCTGGTGATGGGTCAGGTGAAGACGATGGTGTGGTTGCCGTGCCGGATCACGCGGTCCTCGGCGTGCCACTGCACGGCACGGGAGAGCACGGCCCGCTCGACGTACGCCCCGCGGGCCTGCAGGTCCGCGGCGGACATCGAGTGGTCCACCCGCGCGACGTCCTGCTCGATGATCGGACCCTCGTCCAGGTCCTCGGTGACGTAGTGGCTCGTCGCGCCGATGAGCTTGACGCCCCGCTCCTTGGCCTTGCGGTAGGGCGCGGCGCCGATGAAGGCGGGGAGGAAGGAGTGGTGGATGTTGATCACCGGCACGCCGACCTCGTCCAGGAACGTGTCCGAGAGGATCTGCATGTAGCGGGCGAGCACGACGAAGTCGGCGTTGCCCTTCAGCAGCTCGACGATCTTCGCCTCGGCCGCCGACTTGTCGGGCCCCTGCGACGGCACGTGGAAGAACGGGATGCCGAAGCTGCGGACGTCCTCGGCGGTGTTGGTGTGGTTGGAGATCACCATGGGGATCGTCACCGGCAGCTCGCCGCGGCGGTGGCGCCACAGCAGCTCGAGCAGACAGTGGTCGCTGGTCGAGACCAGGATCGCCATGCGCTTGGGGATGGACTGGTCGGTCACGCGCCACTCCATCTCGAGCGGACCGAGCGTCTTGTCGAGATCGGCCTCGATCTCGGGCAGGGCCGCCTGCAGGTCAGGCCGGTGGAACACGACGCGCTGGAAGAACTCGCCGCCCTCGGGGTTGTCGGAGTACTGGTCGAGGGTGACGATGTTGCCCTTGTTGCGGGCGATCAGCGCTGTCACCGCCGCGACGAGACCCGGCTGATCGGGACCGTGGACGATCAGGCAGGCGTGGTCGCGGTGCGTCTCGAGGTGGGCCGTCATCGGCGCGCCCCCGAGGACTGCGCGGCCACGAACTCGCGCGCCCAGGTGCTGGTCGCGAGCAGTCCGCCGAACGTGTAGAAGTGCAGCTTGACGTCGCCGGACTTCGGGTCGGCGGCGAGCAGCTCCGCGAGGTCGGAGACGAAGCGGTCGGGTCCGGCGGTGCCCATGAGGTTGGTCAGCGAGAAGCCGTACTTCTTCACGATCATGGCGTTGGCGCCGATGCCGAAGCGTCGGGCGAACCCGAGCAGGCGCTTGATGCCGGCGGGACCGGGGGTGCCGATGCGGATCTGCGCGTCGATGCCGCGCTCGCGCACCTGGTCGATCCACGCCATGACCGGGTCGGTGTCGAAGGCGAACTGCGTGAGGACGACGGCATCCAGCCCCTGCTGGGCGAGGGCGAGCGCCTTCTCGTCGAGGTGGCGCCACAGCACGTCGTCCGGGATGTCGGGGTGACCCTCGGGGTAGCCGGCGATCGACACCTCGCGCGCGCCGTACTTCTTCAGCAGGCCCGACCGGATCAGGGTGAGGGCGTCGGGGTACGGGCCGGCGGGCTCGGCCGGGTCGCCGCCCACCGCGAAGACGTGCTCGGTGGCCCCGACCTCCTGCAGGCGGGCGAGGAACTCCTCGAGCTGCTCCTGCGACTCCAGCCGCCGTGCCGAGATGTGGGCGACGGGGACGAAGCCCATCTCCTTGACGGCCTTGGCCGCGGCGACCCGCATCTCGAGGTCCTCGTTGCCGAGGAACGTCACGTTGATCTTCGTCCCCTGCGGGATGGTCTCGCGGGCCTCCTCGAGGCCGGGAACGTCCTTGCCCGTCATCTCGAGCGAGAAGCCGTCGACCAGAGCGGCCGCCGAGGGAGAGGCGGGGGTCGGGTGCGCCATGGGAGGTCCTTTCCTCGTCCGGGTGCGTCGCTGCGTCCCGGTATCCAGAGAATACCTATCACCATAGGTAATGGCAATAGGCACGTCGTGTGCGTGACCTCCATGTTCGGTGCGCGGACCGCGGTGGCGACGGGCAGATTCCGTTGAGCGGATGCCGCACCCGCCCGGAACCTGTTCTTCAAGAAAATCGTGACGGGCGTCACGAAACCATTGACAATCGCTCGAGGGTGGCGCACCATGACTCTTGTCCGGCACGCCGAGGTGGGGACTCCGACTCCGGTCGGACGGACCCGGCGGCCGGTGAACCCGCACAGTCATGAGAGGCCCGTCAATGAAGAAGAGTCTTGCCACCGTCGGCGTACTCGCCGCCGCCGCTATCGCCCTGGCCGGCTGCACCGATTCCGGCGCCGATCCCGCCTCGAGCCCGTCCGACGGCGGAGACGCCGGCTCGGGCGACCTGACGACCGTCCGCGTCGCAGCCCTCCCCATCGCCGAGACCGGCGCGCTCTGGGCCGCGATCGACGAGGGCATCTTCGAGGAGCACGGCCTCGAGATCGAGGTCGTCCCCTCGCAGGGCGGCGCCAACGCGATCCCGGCGCTGCTCAGCGGCGACATCCAGTTCGCCATCGGCCAGCCGTTCGGCCCGATCCGCGCCGACCTCCAGGACCTCGGCGTCGTCATCGTCGGCAACTACGCCAACAGCATCGCCGAGGGCGACGACGTCAATGCCGTCGTGGCGCTCGGCGACTCGGGCATCGCGCGTCCCGCCGACCTGGCGGGCAAGAAGGTGTCGGTCAACACGATCGGCGCGGCCGGCGACCTCACCATCCGCAAGGCCGTGCAGGACGACGGCGGCGACCCCTCGACGATCGAGTTCGTCGAGGTCGCCTTCCCCGACGTGCCGGCGCAGCTCGAGGCCGGCACCATGGACGCCGCCTGGGCTCCCGACCCGTTCCGCGGCATGATCGTGGGCGGCGGCGGCGTCTCGGTCGTCCAGCCCTACCAGGCGACGATCCCCGGGCTGACGGTGCTGACCAACATCACGACGCAGGCGCTCATGGACGAGGACCCCGAGCTCGTCACGGCCTACTCCGAGGCGATGGCTGAGGCCCTCGACTGGGCGGCCGGCAACGAGGAGGCGGTCCGCGCCGCGATCGCGACGAACCTCGAGATCCCCGAGGAGGCGGCCGCCGGCATCACGCTGCCGACCTTCACGTGGGACCTCGCCGACGCCGGCATCGAAGACCTCGGCGCCCTGGCGGTCGAGTTCGCGTACATCGACGCCGAGCCCGACTACGACCGCCTGCTGCAGCAGCAGTGACGGCGTGGAGTGAGCGGATGCCGCGCGCTGCGGCATCCGCTCCCTCCCTCCTGCCCTCCCGACGCCGCCCCTCCACCGATCGGACCCGCCGATGGCCGTCGCCGACGCCCCCATGATCGTCGCCACACCGCCGCGCCGACGCAGCGCGCGACGGATGCGCACCCTCCGCAAGTTCGCCCTCGGCGTCGCCGGCGTCGTCGGATTCCTCGTCACATGGCAGCTGCTGCCGACGCTCGGCCTGGTCGATCCGCGCTACTTCCCCAGCGCGACCACGACGCTCGCCGCGCTCGGGCAGGAGCTGCGGGACCTCGAGTTCTGGCGCAACGTCGGGCGCACGATGACCGCCTGGGGCATCGGCCTGGCCATCGCCATGGTGCTCGCGACGGTGCTCGGCACGGTCATCGGACTCGTCCCGTTCCTGCGCCGCGCGACCCACACCACGGTGGAGTTCCTCCGCCCGATCCCGTCGGTCGCACTCATCCCGCTCGCCATCCTCATGTTCGGGCTGCGGATCGAGGCGGCGCTCGTCATCATCGTCTACGCCAGCTTCTGGCAGGTCTTCATCCAGGTGCTGTACGGCGTCGCCGACGTCGACACGGTCGCCCGTGACACCGCCCGCAGCTTCGGCCTCTCGCGCGGTTCGCGGATCGTGAACCTGGTGTTCCCGACCGCCCTGCCGTACCTCATGACGGGTCTGCGGCTCGCGGCGGCGGTCGCGCTGATCCTGGCCATCACGGCCGAGATGTTCATCGGCAACCCCGGCCTCGGGCGCGAGATCGTGTTCGCGCAGTCCGCGGGCAACTGGCCCACCGTGTATGCGCTCGTCATCGTGACCGGCATCCTGGGCCTGCTCATCAACCTGGTGTTCCGCGCGATCGAGCGTCGCTCGCTGGCCTGGCACCAGTCGGTGCGAGGGGAGGAAGTGCTGTGACGCTCTACACCAGCACCGTCGTGACCCCCCGGCGGCCGTCCCGCGTCTGGGCGAAGATCGGCGAGAACACGCTGTACGCGATCGGGCTGCCCCTTCTGCTGCTCATCATCTGGGGCATCTGGGCGAGCTTCACGACGGCCACGTTCTTCCCGCCGCCGCTCGAGATCCTCGACGCGTTCATCGACACCTGGATCGGTCCGGCCTTCATCACCGACGTGCTGCCGAGCCTCGGCCGCCTCGCGATCGGCATCGTCATCTCGATCCTCGTCGGCATCGTCGCGGGCACCCTCATCGGCCTGAACCGATGGCTGCGCGAGCTGCTGGAGCCGATGCTGGAGTTCTTCCGCGCGGTCCCCCCTCCCGTGCTGCTGCCCATCGTCGTCGTGCTGATGGGACCGACCGACGCGATGAAGATCGTCGTGATCGTGGTGGGCTCGGTGTGGCCGATCCTGCTCAACACGATCGAGGGCGTGCGCGCCACGGACTCGGTCATGACCGAGACGGCCCGCTCTTTCGCCGTGACGCCCATGGAGCGCCTGCGCTACCTGGTGCTGCCCGCGGCGAGTCCGCGCATCATGGCCGGCGTGCGGCAGTCGCTGTCGATCGCCCTCATCCTGATGGTGATCTCGGAGCTGGCGTACTCGTCGTCCGGCCTGGGCTATCAGATCGTCTACTTCCAGCGCAATTACCTCATCGCCGAGATGTGGAGCGGCATCCTGCTGCTCGGCCTCATCGGCATCCTGCTCGCGACGATCTTCGGGCTCGTCGAGCGTCGCGTGCTGCGCTGGTACCACGGAATCAAGGAGGTGGAGCGTGCCTGACACGCTGCTGAAGGTCGAGCACCTGCGCAAGGTGTACGAATCGACGACCGGGAACGTCGAGGCGATCGGCGACATCAGCTTCCGGATGGATGCCGGCGAGCTGGTGTGCATCGTCGGCCCCTCCGGGTGCGGCAAGACGACGCTGCTGAAGTGCATCGCCGGCCTGCTGCGGCCCACCTCCGGGGTGGTGGAGCTCGACGGCAAGCGCGTGACCGCGCCGCCGCCCAAGATGGCGCTCGTGTTCCAGGAGTACGGCCGCAGCCTCTACCCCTGGCTCACCGTGCGCGGCAACGTCGAGCTGCCCCTCAAGCACAAGAAGCTCTCGCGCACCGACCGCGACCGGCTCATCGACGACGCGCTGACGGCCGTCGGCCTCGACCACGCCGCCAAGAGCTACCCGTGGCAGCTGTCCGGCGGCATGCAGCAGCGCGTCGCGATCGCCCGCGCCGTCGCGTACCAGCCCGAGGTGCTCATCATGGACGAGCCGTTCGCGGCCGTCGACGCCCAGACCCGCGCCGACCTCGAGGACCTGGTGCGCACGCTCCACCGCGAGCGGGGCATGTCGATCCTCTTCGTGACGCACGACATCGACGAGTCGGTCTACCTCGGCGAACGGGTGATCGTGCTGTCGAAGTCGCCGACCTGGGTGCAGGAGGACCTCGCGATCGACCTCGAGTCCGACCGCGACCAGATCACCACGCGCGCGCTGCCCCGCTTCACCGAGCTGCGCACCCACGTGTACGAGCAGATCCAGCGTGCCAAGCGCGGCGAGGCCGTCCGCCCGGGGGCGGCGTGAGCGTTCTCCCCGTCGAGGGCTCGGTCCTCACGCGCAAGCCGAGGCAGCTGCTGCTGGCCTTCTTCGGCGAGTTCGTGTGCGACCGGTACTTCGCACCGCTGCGCGCGAGCGTGCTGATCGGCACCCTCGAGAGCGCGGGCGTGGCGGCCTCCGCCGTGCGCACCAACCTCGACCGCATGGTCGCGAGCGGGGTGCTCGAACGCCGGCGCCTCGGGCGCGAGATCGGGTTCGAGCTGACCTCCCACGGCAGCGAGGTGCTGCGCGAGGCGTCGGGCCGCGTGAACGGGCCCGCGCCGTTCGAGCCCCAGGGCGAGGGCTGGACGCTCGTCACCTTCAGCGTCCCCGAGCACCTCCGCGACCTGCGGCACCGCCTGCGCGCCGCGCTGACGTGGTCGGGATTCGCGGTGCTGCGCGACGGGCTGTGGATCGCCCCCGGGGCGGTGGACCTCGCCGCCGCGCTGGATGCGATCATCCCCGACCTGCCCCCGGGCTCGGTCACCGCGTTCTCGGCGACCGAGCTCGACGGGTTCCCGATGGCCGAGGCGGTGCGCGTGGCGTGGGACATCGAGCGCATCCGCGAGGCGCACCTCGAGTTCATCGCGCACTGGGAGCGCGAGGATGCGGCATCCGATCTCCCTCCCGTCACCGCGCGGACCCTGCTCGTCGCCGACTGGCTCGCGCTGCTGCGCGCCGACCCCCGGCTGCCGCGCCAGTACATGGGCGAGGACTGGCCGGCCGACCGCTCCGCCGAGCTGTTCACGCGGCGGCACCGGGAGTTCGCCTTCCCGGCCGTGCGGGACTTCGCCGGCCTCGTCGACTGAGCACTGCCGACAGTCCCAGCGCGCGTACCGGCCTCGCGACCCTTGGCTCTCAACAGGTCGACCGCGGTTCTACAGGACCGATCCGGTCCGCTGCCTCCTGTAGAGGGCCGGTTGACCTGTCGGCGGGTGGGCGCGCGGGTCGGGGGAGACTGCCGGGGGGTCGAGCCGCGTGCTCACCGGCTCTCGCCGAACCGCGCGCGCAGGTCGGCCTTGCGCACCTTGCCCGAGGCGGTGCGCGGCAGCTCCTCCACCACGACGACGTTCTTCGGCAGCTTGTAGCGCGCGAGCACGCCGTCCAGGTGGGAGCGCACGATCTCGGTGTCCACCTCCGCACCCTCCTTGAGCGTCACGACCGCCCACGGCACCTCGCCCCAGCGCTCGTCGGGCACGCCGACGACAGCGACGCCCGAGATGCCCTCGATGTCGGAGATGAGGTTCTCGACCTCGGCGGGATAGATGTTCTCGCCGCCGGAGATGATCATGTCCTTGAGGCGATCGGCGATGTAGAGGTAGCCGTCGGCATCGAGGTAGCCGAGATCGCCCGAGCGGAACCAGCGGTCGTCGGTGAACGCGGCCGCCGTCGCCTCGGGCTGGCCGTGATAGCCGAGGAAGACGTTGGGCCCCGAGATCTCGATCTCGCCGACGGTGCCGCGCGGCACGACGTCGCCGTGCTCGTCGGTGATGCGCACCTCGGTGAAGAAGTGCGGGAGGCCGACGCTGCCCTGCTTCTCACGGGTCTTCGACGGTGCGAGCGACGTCGCGCCCGGCGAGGTCTCGGTCATGCCGTAGCCCTGCGAGAACGACAGCCCGCGCTCCTCGTAGGCATTGAGGATGCGGGTGGGCACGGCCGAGCCGCCGCACGTGAGCTTCCGCAGCGTCGAGATGTCGGTCGCCGCCCAGTCCGGGTGGTCGGCCAGCATCTGGTACGTGGTCGGCACGCCGCTGAGCATCGTGACGCCGTGGCGCTGGATCTGCGCGAGCGTGCGACCGGGCTCGAAGCCCTTCTCGAGGACGAGCGTCGCACCCTTGAGGATCACCGGCAGCGCGCCCATGCCCAGCGACGCGACGTGGAACAGCGGGGAGATCATCAGCGAGACGTCGGTCGAGACGACGTCGTAGTCGACGATGCAGTTGACCGCGACCCACGTGAGGTTGCCGTGGCTCAGCACGGCCCCCTTCGGACGCCCCGTGGTGCCCGACGTGTAGATGATGGCCGCCGGGTCGTCGAGGCCCACGTCGGCGACGGTGTGGCCGCCGGGGGCCTCGGCCACGAGGCGGGCGAGACCCGGGTGCCCCGGCAGCCCCTCGCCGGTCACGATGACGTGGGCGATGCGCCCCGCCTCGATGCCCGGCTTCGCGCGTTCCAGGAACTCGGGGTCGAGCACGACGGCGCGTGCCCCCGAGTCGACGAGGATGTGCTGCATCTCGGGAGCGGCGAGCCGCGTGTTCAGCGGCACGAAGACGGCGCCCAGTTGCGCCGCGCCGAACATCACCTGCAGGAACTGCGGGCTGTTCTCGCCGATGTAGGCGACGGCGTCGCCACGACGGATGCCGCGATGCCACAGCACGGCGGCGACATGGTCGGCGGCATCCGCCAGCCTGCGATAGCTCAGCTCGTCGTCGCCGAAGACGACGGCCGTCTTGTCGGGGTCCTTCAGCCGCCGCTTGGCGAGCCAGAACCCGATTCCCTCGTGCATCGTTGCGGGGTCCTCTCCCTCGAGGAAGCGTGCGGGTCGGAAGAGCCGATCAGGCGTAGAAGCGGTACAGGCCGCGCGCCGCGACGGCGGGCTTCTCGGCGCCCTCGATCTCGATGGTCTGGTCGACGGCGAACTGGTAGCCGCCGCGCACCTCGGTGACCTCGGCGATGACGGCGGTCATGCGCACGCGGGCGCCCACGGGCACGGGCGAGACGAACCGGACCTTGTCGAGGCCGTAGTTCACGCGCGTCGTGACGCCGGTCACGTCGAAGAGCTCCGACCAGAACTTGACCGCGAGCGACAGGGTGAGGAAGCCGTGCGCGATGGGACCGCCGAACGGCCCCTCCGCCGCGCGCGCCGGGTCGACGTGGATCCACTGGTGGTCGTCGGTGGCATCGGCGAAGAGGTTGACGCGGTCCTGCGTGATCTCGAACCACTCGGTGTGGCCGAGGTCGGTGCCGGCGAGGCCGGCGACGTCGGCGTAGTCGACGGTGGTGGTCATGGTTTCTCCTTCGTGGACGGGTCAGGTGAAGGCCGACGCGCCGGTGAGCGCGCGGCCGACGATGAGGGCGTTGATCTCGTGCGTGCCCTCGTAGGAGTACACGGCTTCGGCATCGGCGAAGAACCGCGCGACGTCGTGCTCGAGCAGGATGCCGTTGCCGCCGAGCACCTCGCGGCCGTGCGCGACCGTCTCGCGCGCGAGGCGCGCGGTCTGCATCTTGGCCAGGGCGGAGTTCTCGTCGGCGAACTCGCCCTGGTCCTGCCGGGCGGACAGCTGCACCACGAGGGCGAGCGAGGCGACGGTGTTGCCGAGCATGCGCGCCAGCTTCTCCTGCACGAGCTGGAAGCCGCCGATGGGGCGCTCGAACTGGTGGCGCTCGCGCACGTAGCGGACCGCGGCGTCGAGGGCGCCGGCCTGCAGGCCGGTGGCGATCCACGCCACGTCGGAGCGCATCGCCCGCAGGATCCGCGAGACGTCGCGCCACCCGTTCACGTTGTGGAGGCGCGCCGTCTCGGCCACACGCACGCTTTCGAGGGTGATGATCGCGTTCTGCATCGGACGCAGCGCGACCTTGCCGGTCATCGCCTCGAGCCGCACGCCCTCGGCGTGGGTCGGCACCAGGAACGCCTTGACGGCGTGGTCGTCGACGTCGCGGGCGAAGACCAGGAGGACGTCGGATGCCGCGGCCCCGCCGATCCACTTCTTCCGGCCGTCGATCACCCAGTCGCCGCCGTCGCGCCGCGCGGCCGTCGCGAGGCCGCCGGCGATGTCGGAGCCGTGCTCCGGCTCGGTGAGCGCGAACACGCCCTTGAGGTCGAAGCTGCGCACGCGGGGGTCGAGCTCGGCAGCCTGCTCCGGCGACCCGCCGAGCGCGACGGCGGTGCGTAAGAGCCCGGACTGCGCGTTGTACAGGGTGGCCACCGACACGTCGGTGCGGGCCAGCACGTAGTTGCGGAAGCCCGAGTACATGCTCGACGCCGCCTCGGCGGCATCCACCCCCTCCGGCTGCATCAGATCGAGGGGGATGAGCGCGTCCAGGACGCCGGCCGGCATGGTCGCCGTCTCCCACGCTTGGGCGAGGAGCGGACGGATGCTGCGATCCAGCGTCTGCTGCAGCCGCGCGAGCGCCGCGCGCGCGGCCGGGCTCAGGTGCGCGGCAGCGATCGCATACGGGTCGAACCCGAACGTCGCATCCGACTCGAGCGCAGGCATGTCAGCCCCCGAGTCCCAGCAGGCGTGCCGCGTTGTCCTTCAGGATGCCGGGCAGGACCTCGGGCTTGAAGGAGCCGGCGGTCTCGGCATCCGTCATCCAGCGGTCGGGCGTGAGGAGCGGGAAGTCCGAGCCGAACAGCACGCGCCTCTTGAGGTAGGAGTTCGCGGCGCGCACCAGCGACTCCGGGAAGTACTTCGGGCTCCAGCCCGACAGGTCGATCCAGGTGTTGTGCTTGTGCGTGGCGACCGAGAGCGCCTCGTCCTGCCAGGGGACCGAGGGGTGGGCCATGATGATCTGCAGGTCGGGGAAGCGCGCGGCCACCGGGTCGAGCAGGATCGGGTTGGACAGGCCGAGCAGCAGCCCCCGCCCGCCCGGCAGGCCGGCGCCGATGCCGGTCTGGCCGGTGTGGAAGAGCGCGACGACCCCGGCCTCCTGCAGCGCTTCGTACAGCGGGAAGCGTGCCTCGTCGGAGGGGTCGAAGCCCTGGACCGTCGGGTGGAACTTGAAGCCGCGCACGCCGTGCTCGTCGATGAGCCGCCGCACGCGGTCGAGCGCATCGGGCCGACGCGGGTCGACCGAGCCGAACGGGATGAGCACGTCGTTGTTGCGGGCGGCGCCCTCGGCGATGTCGGCGCTCGACAGCGGGGGGTGACCCAGCTGCGTCTCGGCGTCGACGGTGAACACGACGGCGGCCATGCGCCGCTCGCGGTAGTACGCGGCGACCGAGTCCAGGTCGGGGTTCGGCCCGTCGGTGCTGAAGTACTTCGCCGCGGCGTCGGCGAGATCGCCCGGCAGCGAGGCGTGTCCGTGCCCGTCGACCTCGACGTGCACGTGCACGTCGATCGCCGTGAGCGCGTCGAGGTCGATCGCGGGTTCGTAGCGGGTCATGTCGGGCCTTCCGGGTCTTCGGTCCCGTGCCTGCCGAAGGGCGCTTCGACAGGCACGGGACCGACGGGTCAGGGGCGCTGGAGGTCGTCGGGGAGCGGCGGGAACTTCTCGCCGACCGTCTGCAGGTCGCCCACCGCGTCGCCGAAGCCGGCGGCGAGATCGTCGTACGACCAGCCGCCGTCGTGGAAGGCGGTCGCGACCGGCTCGGGGTGCGACCACAGCTGCAGCCGGTCGCCGCCGATCCCGATGGCCTGGCCGGTGACGCCGGCGGCGGCATCCGATGCCAGGTACGCGATGAGCCCGGCCACGTCGTCGGAGGTGCCGAAGCCGAGGTCGTGGCGGAAGAACTGGGGCATCGGCTCGCCGGCCGCCTCGGCCTCGACGGCGGCGGCGAAGTACGGGACGGTGGCCGTCATGGCGGTCGCGGCGACCGGGATGACGGCGTTGGCGGTGATGCCCGCGCGCTTGAGCTCGAGCGCCCACGTGCGCACCATGCCGACGATGCCGGCCTTGGCGGCGGCGTAGTTCGTCTGCCCGAAGTTGCCGCGCTGCCCGGTCGGCGATCCGATCGCGATGATCCGGCCGGGGACCTCGTTCTCGCGCATCCAGGTGGCGGCCGCCCGCACGCACGTGAAGGTGCCGCGGAGGTGGACGTTGATGACGGTGTCGAAGTCGTCGTCGCTCATCTTCCACAGCACGGTGTCGCGCAGCACGCCGGCGTTCGTGACGAGGATGTCGAGCCGGCCGAAGGTGTCGACCGCGGTGCGCACGAGCTGCTCGGCGGTCTCGGTCGGACCCACGGGGGCCGCCACCGCGGCGGCGCGTCCGCCCTCGGCCTCGATCGCGGCGACCGCCTCGGCGGCGGTGGCCTCGTCGACGTCGTTGATCACCACGGCCGCTCCCTGCCGGGCGAGCTCCTGCGCGTAGGCGAGGCCGAGCCCGCGCCCGGAGCCGGTGACGATCGCGACCTTGCCGTCGAGGGGGCGGGCGGTGCCGCTCGGGGTGACGTCGGATGACATGCGTGAGACTCCTTCGTGTCGCGGCCCGGTCGGCGCGGGGCGCCGTACCGAGGTTCGGGACCCATTGAAGACCTAACCGTTGAAAATGTCAATCATTCCGTTCATCCACGAACTGGGCTACGCTCGTGGCCATGCCGAAATCCGCCGACGCCGTCGCCCCGTCGGGCCTGCGCGCCTCGGTGCTCGCCGACGACGTGAGCTTCCTGCTCGCGCGTGCGAACGCGATCGCGCTCGCCGCGGGCAATGCGGCGCTGGCAGAGCACGGGCTGAAGGCGCGGTCGTTCTCGGTGCTGGTCCTGGCGTCGGGCGATGCCCGGCCCTCGCAGCGCGACCTCGCCGAGTTCCTGCGCCTCGACCCGAGCCAGGTCGTCAGCCTCGTCGACGACCTGCAGTCCCGCGGTCTGGTCGAGCGGCAGCCCGACCCCTCCGACCGGCGCGCGAACGTCGTCGTCGCCACGGATGCGGGGCGCACGCTCGCGGCCGCCGCCCGGGAGGCCGCGCGCGTCGCGGAGGAGCGGGTGCACGCGCAGCTGTCGGAGGAGGAGCGCGAGCTGCTCACCGGCCTGCTGCGCCGGCTCGCCTTCCCCGAGGACTGACGGCTCCGGGGTTCGGGGTCGGTGTTGGAGAGCGGCGCCGGCGGGGCGCGGCATCCGTCATCGCGTCAGCTGCGGTCGAGCACGTAGCGGTCGCGGCCGGCGAACACCCCGACGACGGTGAGGCCCACGAGCACGGCCAGGACCAGCGCGAGCGACGCGGTCCACCCGCCGGTGATGCTGTGGAGTCCGCCGAAGGCCACCGGCCCGAGCGCGGCGATCACGTAGCCGACCGACTGCGACATGCCCGACAGCGCGGCGGAGGTGTCGTGATCGCGGGCGCGCTGCGCCATCAGCGTGAGCGACATCGCGAGGGTCGCGCCGCCGGTGAGGCCGATGAGGGAGCCCCACACCAGCACGGCGCCGGGGGCGAGCATCAGGCCGACGACGCCGATGACCGCGAGCGACGGGATCAGCGCGGGGGCCCAGCGCTCGAGGCTCCCGCGGAGGATCAGCGGCAGCAGCAGGCAGCCGGCGAGCGAGAACAGCTGGTAGACCATGACGTCGACGCCGGCGACGACCTCCGAGCGACCGGTGGACATCGACAGCGGCGCGAGCCAGGTCACGAACATGTAGAACATGGATGCCTGCAGCCCCATGTAGACCGCGACCAGCCAGGCGATCGGATCCGACCAGATCCCGGTGCGACCGCGCGGCGCCTTCGCGCGATCGTGCACGCTGCGGGCCCCGCGGTGCGCCCACCACCACGCCGCGACGGCGAAGGGCAGCAGGGCCGCGCCCGTGACGAGCAGCGCGAATCGCCAGCCCGCCGCCTCGCCGCCGACCTCGATGTGCGAGATGGGCACGACGACTCCGGACGAGACCGCACCCATGCCGGCCAGCAGCGCGGTGTACACGGCGGTCATCGCCGGGACGCGGCCCGGGAACTCGCGCTTGACCACGGCCGGCATGAGGACGTTGATGATCGCGATCCCGACGCCGATGATCGCCGTGCCGATCCACAGGCTCACGACCGGCCCCGGGATCGACCGCACGAGCGTGCCGGCCAGCAGCACGAGCAGCGACCACAGCAGCACCCGGGGCTGGCCGAAGCGGCGGCTGAGCTCGTGTGCGACGGGGGAGAACAGCGCCCAGGCGACCAGCGGCACCGCCGCGAGCACGCCGAGCGCGGTCAGCGACATCCCGGTGTCGGCGCCGATCTGGTCGAGCAGCGGCCCGAGCCCCGTGATGGCCGGGCGCATGTTGGCCGCGACCAGGCACACCGCCGCCAGCAGCATCGCCACCGACGCCGTGCGCGGCGTGCGCGACGGAGCGGTCCGCGACGATGGGGTCATAGGGCTCGGACTATAGCCCACGCGGCGGGCGTGGCATCCGTCCATTCCCGTTCAGCGGCAGCCCTCGTGCGAGGAAGGGGCGTCAGGCGAGGCCCTCGAGGGGCCAGCCGGTGTAGGCCTCCGCCAGGAAGCGGCGGCCGGCCTCGGACTCGACCACCGACTGCAGCTCGCCCAGCTGGCGCAGGCGGTCGAAGTCCGACGCGTCGGGGGCGACGTGGAGCATGTTCGTCATCCACCAGGAGAAGTGCTGAGCCTTCCAGATGCGGTGGAGCGCCTTCTCGGGGAACTGCTGGAGGAGGCGGTCGTCGTTCTCCAGCAGCAGCGCGCGCAGTGCGCGCTCGAGCACGATCACGTCGGCGACCGCGAGGTTCATGCCCTTCGCGCCGGTGGGCGGCACGGTGTGCGCGGCGTCGCCGATGAGGGCGACGCGACCGCGGAGCAGCTCGTGGGCGACGAAGCTGCGGAACCGCAGCACGTCCCGCTGGAAGATCGGACCCTCCTTGAGGGTCGTGCCGGGCACGCGCTTCTGCAGCTCCTCCCACAGCTGCTCCTCGCTCAGTGCGTTGGGATCGGCGTTCGGGTCGCACTGGAAGTACATGCGCTGCACCGTGGGGCTGCGCTGGCTGATGAGCGCGAAACCGTCGGGGGAGTTGCTGTAGATGAGCTCCTCGGCGCTCGGCGGCGCCTCGCAGAGGATGCCGAACCACGCGAACGGGTACTCGCGGAAGTAGCCGCCGGTCGACGAGCCGGTCACCGCCTCGCGCACGACGCTGCGCGAGCCGTCGGAGCCGACGACGAAGTCGGCCTCGATCTCGAGCGGAGCACCGTCGGCGTCGGTCGCGATGACGCGCGGACGATCGGATGCCGCATCCTCGACGCGTACGGCGGTGACGCCGAAGCGGAGGTCCTGGCCCTTGTCCAGGCGTGCGGCGATGAGGTCTTTGAGCGCCTCGTGCTGCGGGTACAGCCACACGCCGCGGCCGACGAGCTCGGCGAAGTCGATGCGGTGGCCGGCGCCCGAGAAGCGCAGCTCGATGCCGTCGTGACGGTTGCCCACGGTGCGGACGCGGCTCGACGCTCCGGACGCGTCGAGGATCTCGACGGTGCCCTGCTCCAGGATGCCGGCGCGGATCGTCGTCTCGATCTCCTCGCGCGAGCGCTGGTCGATGACGATCGACTCGATGCCGGCGTTGCCGAGGAGATGCGCCAGCAGGAGTCCGGCGGGTCCGGCGCCGACGATGGCGACGCGGGTGCTGATCGTGGTGGTCATGACGTCTCCTTCGACGACGTGAGGGGGTGCGGATGCCTCGCCCCAGTGTGACCCCGCTCCACCTCGTCGGTGTGTAGATTCCCGTTCATCGGGACGGCTGTCACCCCGTCCCTTGCCGACATCGCGGTTACTCGGCGAATGACCACGCTGTGGGCGCCCAGGACGTGGTCGCTCGTCGAGGAACCGCGAACTCGGCGGGGGGTGGGGGTGGGGGTGGGGGTGGGGATGGCGTGGGATGACGGATGCCGCGGGCCGGCGTGGGCTCAGCGGCGGTCGGTGCGGAGGGCGGCCTCGATGCCGGCGGCGGCGGCGCGGAGCGCCGCGACGGCGGCGTCGGGCGGCGTCTCGCGGGGGAGCACCACCGACAGCGCGGCCACGACCTCGCCCGCGTCGCGGATCGGCACCGCCACGCCGGTCGACACCGACTCGATCGATCCCGGCGCCACCACCACGCCGGTGCGACGGACCTCGGCGAGCAGGCGGCGCAGGCGCGCGGCATCCGTCACCGTCTCGGGCGCGAGGGCGCGCAGCGGTCCGGCGAGCACCCGCTCGCGGAGGGCGGCCGGCGCGTGCGCCAGCAGCACGAGGCCCGACGACGAGGCGTGCAGCGGCAGGCGTCCGGCGATGCGGGTGATGTTGGCGCCCGCGTCGGGATGCGAGAGGCGCTCCAGGAAGAGCGCCTCGTCCTGCTCGAGCACCGCGAGCTGGGTGTGCTCGCGGATCGCCGCCTGCACCCGCTCCATGTGGGGCAGCGCGGCCTGCCGGAGGCGCAGCGCCGTGGAGCCGCGGAGGGCCAGCTCCCACAACCGCATCCCGAGGTGCACGCGACGGTCCTCATCGCGCTCGAGCAGCCCGGCGGCGACGAGCTCGTCGACGATGCGGTGCGCGGTGGACGACGGCAGCCCGGCGCGGCGCCCGATCTCGGCGGCCGACTGCATCGACCGTTCGGCCGTGAACGTCTCGAGCACGCGCACGATGCGCTCGGTCATCGAGTCGCCGGTCGGCGAGTTGGCCATGCGCCCACTGTGACACACGCCCGGGCGGGTAACGTCGCTCGGGGAGGAGCCATGGCGGACGGCGAGGGCGTGCTCGAGCGCACCCTGAGGGTGCTCGACTGCTTCACCGACGACGAGCCGGCCGTCACCGCGGCGGCGCTCGCCGCGCGCACCGGCCTCGCCTCGTCGACGCTGCACCGCCTGCTCGCGACCCTCGTGGCCGAGGGGCTGCTGACGCGGGGTCCGGGTCACACCTACGCCATCGGGCCGCGGCTGTGGGAGCTCGGCGAGCTGTCGCCGCTGTCGCTGCGGCTGCGCGAGACGGCGCTGCCGCACATGGTGCGGCTCTACGAGGCCACGGGCGAGAACGTGCACCTCGCCGTGCTCGACGGGGCCACGCCCGAGACGACGAGCGCGCTGTACGTCGGGCGCCTCACCGGCCGCCAGTCGATCCCGACCCTGAGCCGCATGGGCGGGCGGGGGCCGCTGCACACCACGGGGGTCGGCAAGGCGCTGCTCGCCACGCGGGACGAGGCCTGGCTGCAGCAGTACTTCCGCGCGCCGCTGGTGCGCGAGACGGTGAACTCCATCACCACAGAGGCGGGCCTGCGCGCCGACATCGCGCGCACCCGGGCCCTCGGCTACGCGACGACCCGCGAGGAGATGACCCTCGGCAACGTCTCGGTGGCCGCGGCCCTGCCGCGCGTGGAGGGCCTTCCCCCCATCGCGATCGGCCTCGTCGTTCATCTCGAGCGCGCCGACGCGCGGCGCCTCGGGCCCTTCGTCGTGCAGTCGGCCAAGGACCTCCACCACGACCTCCGCGGCGCGTGAGCCCAGGCTCGGTCGCCCGGGTCTGGGGGGAGTCGCCCGGGGTTTGGGGCGCATGCCGCCCCTTCGGGGCGCACGGCGCGCGCCCCGAACGGACGAAGCGCGCCCCAAACCCGGAAGAAAGAGCCCGAGAGAACCAGAGGGGGACGGATGCCTCGGCCCGCGGCATCCGTCGATCCCACTGAGTGGGAGTGCGAGCCCGCACGGCCCGGCGCCGGTGCGACGCTGGGACGACCCGAGTCGTCGAAGGAGACCTTGATGAGTGCGACGCAGCCCGATCCCCGGGGTGAAGAGGCGTTCTCGTCGTCGGTGGTTCTCGAGCAGACGGTGGCAGCGCCCGAGTCGCTGCTGGCCTCGCCCGACCAGCTGACGCAGAACGAGATCACGCAGGAGATCGTCGATTACCACGCCGCCGCCGCGCGACGCGAGGAGGCCGGCGAGAAGCTGAACATCAGCCTCCACGACTTCCCGCCCTACCGGTCGAGCCTGCTGCGGCATCCGACCAAGAACCCCAAGCTCGTCGACCCCGAGACCATCGAGCTGTGGTCGCCGGCCTTCGGCCAGCGCGACGTCGCGGCGATCGAGTCCGACCTCACGCTGCAGCACATCGGTGAGCCGCAGGGCGAGCGCATGACGGTCGAGGGCCGGCTCCTCGACTCGTGGGGGCGTCCGCTGGCGAACCAGCTGGTCGAGATCTGGCAGGCCAACGCGGCCGGCCGCTACATCCACCAGCGCGACCAGCACCCCGCGCCGCTGGACCCGAACTTCACCGGGGCCGGGCGCACGGTCACCGACGACAACGGGTACTACAAGTTCACGACGATCAAGCCGGGCGCCTACCCGTGGAAGAACCACGTCAACGCGTGGCGCCCCGCCCACATCCACTTCTCGATCTTCGGCAGCGGCTTCACCCAGCGTCTGGTGACGCAGATGTACTTCCCGGGCGACCCGCTGTTCCCGCTGGACCCGATCTACAACACGATCTGGCGCCAGAAGGACCGCGACCGCCTCATCGGGCTGTACGACCACGACCTGTCGGTGCCCGAGTTCTCGATGGGGTACCGCTTCGACATCGTGGTCGACGGACCCGACGCCACCTGGTTCGAGCCCGAAGAAGGAGAGCACTGATGGCCGCTCGCACCCAGCGCGACCTGGGCCCCAAGACCCACGAGCCCACCGGCGGCCAGACCGTCGGCCCGTTCTTCGCCTTCGGCTTGGACTACCCCAAGAAGCACGAGGTCGTCTTCCCGCACAGCCCGGGTGCGATCGTGCTCGGCGGCACCGTGTTCGACGGCGCCGGCAACCCGATCCCCGACGCCGTCGTGGAGATCTGGAGCGCCGACGAGGACGGCAGCATCCCGCGCGCGCACGGCGCGTTCCGCCGCGACGACCACTCGTTCACCGGATTCGGGCGCGCCGCGACGACGGATGTCGGCCACTACGAGTTCTGGACCCGCAACCCCGGTCCGGTCGACGGGGGCGCGCCGTTCTTCTCGGTGATCGTGTTCGCCCGGGGGCTTCCCGACAAGCTCGTGACGCGCATCTACCTGCCCGAGCACGAGGACCTCCTCGCCGCCGACCCGCTGCTGTCCTCGCTCGACGAGGGCGAGCGCGCTACGCTCATCGCGACGCGCCGGCCCGACGGCAGCCTGCACCACGACATCCACCTGCAGGGCGAGAAGGAGACCGTGTTCCTTGCCTTCTGATCCGCACCCCCCTCTCGACGAGGGGCTGCTCTCGCCGGTGACCGTCGGTCACGACGAGACGGTGACGGATGCCGCGATCCTCGACGCGCTCGTGACGGCCGAGGTCGGCCTCGCCCGCGCCCTCCTGGAGGCGGGCCTCGCGCCGGCCGAGGCCGTCGACGAGATCGAGACGGAGTTCGGCTGGCAGGGCGCACTGCGCGGATGCCGCGACCACGGCGTCGACGGGAGAGCACTGGCGGCGGCGGCCGTGGCCGGCGGCAACCCGGTGATCCCGCTCGTCGGCGTGCTCAGGGAGCGCGTCGGCACCGACGCGCGCCTGTGGATCCACCGCGGCGCCACCAGCCAGGACATCCTCGACACCGCGCTGATGCTCGTCGCGCGGGCGGCCACCAGCAAGGTCATCGCCGCGCTCGCGCACGCCGAGGTCTCGCTGCGCTCGCTGGCCCGCTCGCGCCGCGACGAGGTCGCCGCGGCGCGCACGCTCACCCAGCACGCGGTGCCGACCACCGTCGGCCTGCGCGCCGCCGGCTGGCTGCGAGGCGTCGCCCACGCCAAGGGACGCCTCGAGCAGGCCGGGCACGCGCTCCCCGTGCAGCTCGGCGGCGCAGCCGGAACGCTCGCCTCGTTCGTCGAGCTCGGTGGAGTCGAGACCGCGGCGGGGCTGCCGGCCGCCTACGCGCGCGAGCTCGGACTGGCCGCGCCCGAGGCGCCGTGGCACACCGCGCGCTGGCCGGTGACCGGGCTCGGCGACGCCCTCGTGCAGGCCGTCGACGCGGTCGGCAAGATCGCCGCCGACGTCGCCACCCTCAGCCGCAGCGAGATCGGCGAGCTCGCCGAGGGCACCGGCGGAGGATCGTCGGCGATGCCGCAGAAGCGCAATCCCGCGGCATCCGTCCTCATCCGCTCCGCCGCGCTGCGCGCGCCGCAGCTCGGCGCGACCCTGCACCTGGCGTCGGCGCTCGCCGTCGACGAGCGCCCGGACGGCGCCTGGCACGCGGAGTGGCCGACGCTTCGCGAGCTGCTGCGTCTCGCGCTGGGCGCGACCGCCCACGCCGCGACCCTCGTCGCCGGCCTGCACGTCGACACCGACGCCGTGACCCGCAACCTCGACGCCGGCGGCGGGCTCATCCTCGCGGAGCGGCTCTCGCTCGTCCTCGGCCCCGCGCTCGGACCGGCCCGCGTGTCGCGGCTCGTCCTCGAGGCCGGCGCCGACGGCGACCTCGCCGCGGCGCTCGCGGCGCTCCCCGAAGTCGGCGCGCTCGCCGCCGACCGCGGCCGGAGCGCCGAGGCATTCGTCGCCGACCTGCTCGACCCCGCCCGGTACACGGGCCTCGCCGCACGCCTCGTCGACGAGGCCGTCACCCCACAGGAGACAGAGTGACCGTCCCCGCCATCTCGCTCACCGCACCCGTCGGCCCGATCGCCGCGCCGACCCTGATCCTCGGCCCGTCGCTCGGGACCTCGACCCTGCTGTGGGAGCGCGCGCTGCCCCCGCTCGCGCAGGAGTACCGGGTCATCGCCTGGGACCTCCCCGGTCACGGCGCCGCACCGGCCGCCGCCGCACCGTTCTCCATCGCCGACCTCGCCGACGCCGTGGCCGCGAGCATCGACGGAGAGTTCCTGTACGCCGGGGTGTCGCTCGGCGGCTGCGTGGGGCTCGAGCTGCTGCTGCGGCATCCGGATCGCGTCCGCGCAGCGGCGATCGTGTGCTCGGGTGCCGCGATCGGCGAGGCCGCAGCGTGGCACGAGCGTGCGGCCCAGGTGCGCGCGCAGAGCACCTCGAGCCTCATCATCGGCTCGGCGCAGCGATGGTTCGCGCCCGGCTCCATCGAGCGCGACCCCGACATCACCGGGCGGCTGCTGCACGCCCTGCAGGACGCCGACGACGAGAGCTACGCGCTGTGCTGCGAGGCGCTCGCGGGCTTCGACGTGCGCGATCGGCTGGGCGAGATCGCCACCCCGGTGCTGGCGGTGTGGGGCGATCACGACGGCGTCACGCCGGAGGCATCCGCTCGCGAGATCGCCGACGGCGTGCAGCGCGGCGAGGCGATCGGGATCGCGGATGCCGCGCACCTGCCGCCCGCCGACGCGCCGGCCGCGACGGCCGACGCCCTCCTCGGCTTCTTCGACGCCCACGCGGCGGAGCGCGCCGCATGACCCGCCCGGACGGCGAGGGCCTCACCGACCAGCAGCGCTACGACCAGGGCATGACGGTGCGTCGCGCGGTGCTCTCGGACGCGCACGTGGACCGTGCGATCGCCGGCACCGACGAGCTGACGGCCGACTTCCAGGACTTCATCACCCGCGTCGCGTGGGGCGACATCTGGTCGCGGCCAGGGCTCGACCGCCGCTCGCGCTCGGTGGCGGTGCTCACGGCGCTCATCGCGCTCGGTCACCACGAGGAGCTCGCGATGCACCTGCGCGCGGCGCGGCGCAACGGCCTCACCGTCGACGAGATCCGGGAGGTGATCCTGCAGGCGGGGCTGTACTGTGGCGTCCCGGCCGCGAACACCGCGTTCCGCATCGCGAAGGACGTGTTCGCCGACGAGTCCTGACGCCCGTATGCTTCATCGCATGACGGGCTCGGGGAGCGCATGACGGCCGAACACGCACCCCGGATCCTCTACCAGGTCAAGCAGGTCGAGCTCGCCGTCCGCGGACGCCTCGACGACGTGGTGCGGCCGCACGGCATCACCGTGACGCAGTACACCGCGCTGACGGTGCTCGAGCAGCATCCCGGGATGAGCTCGTCACAGTTGGCGCGGCACGCCTTCGTGACGGCGCAGGCGATGGAGGGAATCGTGCGCGCCCTGGTGGACGCGGGGCTGATCGACCGCGTCCGCGACCCCGAGAACCGGCGCCGCATGGCGATCTCGCTGACTCCGGCCGGGGTGGCGCTGCTGTCCGCGTGCCGCGACGACGTCGACCGCATCGAGGCCGTGGCGTTCGGCGGGCGGTCCGGATCGGAGCGCGCGGCGCTCGGACGCTGGCTCCAGGAGGCCCGGCGCGCCCTCGAGCAATCCACGGAACCGGTTGACTGACGTTCAGGAAACTTGATAATTGGTCCTAGCTCCGTCGCCGACGACGGCGCCCTGTCGACGATGACACGGAAGGACCCCACATGTCCCAGCTCCGCACCCGAACCGTCGGATTGGCCGCGGTCGCCGCCGCCGCCCTGTCTGTCGGCCTTGTCGCGCCACCCGCCCTCGCGGACACCGGCGGCGAGTACGCCGGCTCGCTCTCCAACGGCACGACCTGGCTCGCCTCGGTCCCCGCCGACTGGAACGGCACCGTGCTGCTGTACAGCCACGGCTACCGGCCCTCGTTCATCCCCGGCAACCCGGCCTCCGTCGCCCCGGACGGCGCGACCAAGGCACTGCTGCTCGAGCGCGGCTACGCGCTCGTCGGGTCGTCGTACGCGTCCAGCGGCTGGGCGGTGCCCACCGCGGTCGACGACCAGCTGCAGTCCCTCGACGCCATGCTCGATGAGACCGGACTCGACCCCGAGCACATCCTCGCCTACGGCACCTCGATGGGCGGTCTCGTCACCGGCCGCATCGCCGAGAGCGCCGGCGACCTCATCGACGGGGCGATGCCGACGTGCGGGCTGATGGAGGGCGCCGTCGATCTGAACAACTACCAGCTCGACGGAGCGCACGCCATCGACCAGCTGCTCGCACCGGCCCAGGACATCGACATCGAGGGCTACGCGACGCTCGGCGACGCCTTCGCCGCCTCCGGCGCGCTGAGCGCGGCGGTGCAGGCCGGTCAGCAGACACCGGAGGGGAAGGCGCGCATCGCGCTGGCCGCGGCGCTGTTCCACATCTCCGACGGCGCGGCCGCGGCCGACGCGCCGACGGACCCGGCGGTGCTGCAGCAGGGGCTGTACGAGCAGCTGCTCGACACGATCGGCTTCGTCACCCCCGGCCGCTTCGACATCGAGTCGACGGCGGGCGGCAACGCGACCTGGAATGCGGGAGTGGACTACCACAAGCTCTTCGCGCAGTCCGAGGACCGCGTGCTGGTGCAGGAGCTGTACCGCGAGGCCGGCCTGGACCTCAAGGCGGACCTCGCGACCCTGACCGCGACCGCGGACGTCGTGGCCGACCCCGGCTCGGTCGAGACGCTGCGCGCCTCGTCGGGGCTCACGGGCGACCTGCAGATGCCGGTCATCGCGCTGCACACGCTCGACGACATCCTGGCGCCGATCCAGGTCGAGGAGGAGTACGCCGAGGACGTCCGCACGGCCGGAGACACCAGCCTGCTGCGCCAGTTCCAAGTCGACCGGGTCGGGCACTGCAGCTTCACGCCTGCCGAGATCGCGGCGGGGATCGAGGCGCTCCTGGACCGCGTCGAGACGGGCAACTGGGGCGCGGTCGGGCAGTCCGCGCAGCGCATGAACCAGCTGGCCGCGTCGCTCCATGACAGCGGGTCGGCGTTCGTCCCCACCCAGCCGGGCGAGTTCCTCGGCGACCGCGAGGGACGCCGCTGACGGCGCCGAACTGAACCGAGGGCGGCATCCGTGACGGGTGCCGCCCTCGGCGTCTCGCCCTGGCGGTGAGAGACGCGCTGCGATATCGTGTCCGTTAGACGGACAGGTGTTCGCAGGACGAACATGAGGAGGCGCAACGATGATCGACAAGACCGTGGCGTCCGTCGAGGAGGCCGTCGCCGGCATCCGCGACGGGGCGACCATCATGATCGGCGGCTTCGGCCGCGCCGGTCAGCCCGTCGAGCTGATCGATGCGCTCATCGCCCAGGGCGCGAGCGATCTCACGATCATCAACAACAACGCCGGCAACGGTGATACGGGCCTTGCCGCGCTCCTCGCGAAGAAGCGGGTGCGCAGGATCCTGTGCTCGTTTCCGCGCCAGCACGACTCGTGGGTGTTCGACGGCCTGTACCGGGCGGGCGAGATCGAGCTGGAGCTGGTGCCGCAGGGCAACCTCGCCGAGCGCATCCGCGCGGCCGGCGCCGGGATCGGCGCGTTCTTCTCGCCGACGGGCGTGGGCACCGAACTCGCCGAGGGCAAGGAGATCCGCGAGATCGACGGCCGTCTGTACGCGCTGGAGTACCCGATCAAAGCCGACGTGGCGCTCGTGAGCGCGTACCGCGGAGACCGGTGGGGCAACCTCGTGTATCGCGAGACCGCGCGCAACTTCGGGCCCATCATGGCCGCCGCCGCGACGACGACGATCGTGCAGGTCGACGAGCTCGTGCCGCTCGGCACGCTGGACCCCGAGGCCGTCGTGACGCCGGGCATCTTCGTCGACCGCGTCGTCGCGGTGGGCGAGCGGGCGTGGCTCGAGGGCGGCGCCTTCGTCGGAGGCGTGGACATCGAAGGGCGTCCGCTCGCAGCGGACGCGGCATCCGGAATCGAGGTCGACCAGTGAGCGTCAGCGAACCGAGGACGCAGGGCACGCGCATCACGCGCCAGCAGCTCGCGGCCCGCATCGCCCGGGACATCCCCGAGGGCTCGTACGTCAACCTCGGCATCGGGGCGCCGACCCTCGTCGCCGACTACCTGCCGCAGGACCAGGAGATCATCCTGCACACCGAGAACGGGATGCTCGGGATGGGGCCGTCGCCCGCCGCCGGCGAGATCGATCCCGACCTCATCAACGCCGGCAAGCAACCCGTCACCGCGCTCGCCGGCGCCGCCTACTTCCACCACGCCGACTCGTTCGGCATGATGCGCGGCGGCCACCTCGACGTGTGCGTCCTCGGTGCGTTCCAGGTGTCGCAGGGCGGCGACCTCGCCAACTGGTCGACGGGCGCCCCCGGTGCCATCCCCGCCGTCGGCGGCGCGATGGACCTCGCGATCGGCGCGAAGAACGTCTACGTCATGACCGACCTCCTCACCAAGTCGGGGGAGTCCAAGCTCGTCGAAGCGTGCACGTACCCGCTCACCGGCGTCGGCTGCGTCACCCGCGTCTACACCGACCACGCCGTCTTCGACGTGATGCCCGAGGGATTCGCGGTGCGCGAGGCGTTCGGCGACAACACCGTCCAGCTCCTCGCCGCGCTCACGGGCCTGGAATTGACGGATGCCTCGACCCCCGGCATCCGGGAAGGTGAATGACATGGTGACCTGGATCTACGACGCCGTCCGCACGCCGTTCGGACGCGCCGGCGGCGCCCTCTCGGCGGTGCGCCCCGACGACCTCGCCGCCGTCGTCATGAGGGCGACGATCGAGCGCACGGGCCTGGATCCCGCGCGCATCGACGACGTGATCTTCGGCGACGCCAACCAGGCGGGGGAGGACAACCGCAACGTCGCGCGCATGGCCGCGCTGCTGGCGGGCCTGCCGACGACCGTCACCGGCGTCACGGTGAACCGGCTGTGCGCGTCGTCGGTCGAGGCCGTCGTCCAGGGGTCCCGTGCCATCGATGCCGGAGACGCCGACGTCGTGCTCGCGGGAGGCGTGGAGTCGATGAGCCGCGCGCCGTTCGTCGTCGAGAAGTCACCGAGGCCGTGGCCGAGCGTCGGCAACCAGACGCTGTGGAACACGTCGATCGGCTGGCGCATGACCAACCCGCAGCTGCCGAAGCACTGGACGATCTCCAACGGCGAGTCGGCCGAGAAGATCGCCCGGGAGCAGGGCATCTCGCGCCAGGCCCAGGACGAGTTCGCCGTGCGCTCGCACCGCCTGGCAGCCCAGGCCTGGGCCGACGGCCTCTACGCCGGTGAGATCGTGCAGGTCCCGGGCGCCGAGCTCGCGCGCGACGAGGGCATCCGCGACGATACATCCGTCGAGAAGCTGGCAGGTCTCAAGGCGCTGTTCGCCGCCGACGGACAGGGCAGCGTGACCGCCGGCAACTCCTCGCCCATCAACGACGGCGCTTCGGCGGTGCTGCTCGCGCGCGAAGGGGCGCTGGACGGCGAGCCCCTCGCCCGCATCACGGCGCGCGCCGCGCACGGCGTCGACCCCGACCAGTTCCCGCTGGCGCCGATCGAGGCGGCGAACAAGGCGCTCGCCCGCGCGGGCCGCACCTGGGCCGACGTCGACCTCGTCGAGCTCAACGAAGCGTTCGCGTCGCAGTCGCTCGCCGACATCCAGGGCTGGCCCGAGCTCGACCCGGAGCGCGTCAACATCCACGGCGGCGCGCTGGCGATCGGGCATCCGCTCGGCGCGTCGGGTGGCCGCGTCATCGGCCACGCGGCGCACGAGCTGCGCCGTCGCGGCGGGGGCGTCGCGGTCGCCGCCATCTGCATCGGCGTCGGGCAGGGCCTCGCCGTCGTGCTCGAGCGCTGAGCCGCGGAGCCGTACGGGTAGGGTGAGCCGGTGACCGAAGCCGCGGGCCGCACCCACGACACCGTGCAGTCGCTCGCCCGGGGGCTCGCCGTCATCCGGGCCTTCGACGCCGAGCACCCCGAGCTCACGCTCAGCGAGGTGGCACGCCGGGCCGGCATCACCCGCGCGGCGGCGGGCCGGTTCCTGCGCACACTCGAGCAGCTCGGATACGTCCGCGGCTCCGGCGCGACGAGCGTCGGACGCAGCTACGGCCTCACGCCGCGGGTGCTCGAGCTCGGCTTCAGCTACCTGTCCGCGCTGTCGATCCCCGAGGTCGTCCAGCCGCACCTCGAGCGGCTCTCGCGCGAGGTCGACGAGAGCGTGTCGGCGGCCGTCCTCGACGGGAGCGACATCGTCTACATCGCGCGCGTCCCCACGCGCCGCATCATGAGCGTCCGCATCACCATCGGCACGCGGTTCCCCGCGTTCGCGACGTCGATGGGGCGCGTGCTGCTGGCGGGGATGCCGGATGCCGCGCGCGAGGCCGCGCTCGCGGCATCCGCCCTCCCCGCCCTCACCGACCGCACCCTGACGTCGGCGGGAGCCCTCCGCGAGGAGCTCGTGCGGGTGGGGGAGCAGGGGTGGGCGCTCGTGGACGGCGAGCTCGAGCCCGGCCTGCGCTCGGTCGCCGTGCCGCTGCACGACCGCCGCGGCGGCGTCGTCGCCGCGGTGAACGTCTCGACGAGCGCGACGCGCGACACCGTCGAGCACGTGCTCGATGAGTACCTGCCCCCGCTGCAGCGCACCGCCGCCGCGATCGACGCCGAGCTGCGCCTGGTGTGAGGAACGGATGCCGCGGCCCGCGGCATCCGGTTCAGAACACGATGGTGTGGTTGCCGTGGCGGATCACGCGGTCCTGGGCGTGCCACAGCACGGCGCGCGAGAGCACCTGGCGCTCGACGTCGGCGCCGCGGCGGGCGAGCTCGGCCGCCGAGTCGGCGTGCGTGACGCGCACGGTGTCCTGCTCGATGATCGGCCCCTCGTCGAGGTCGTCGGTGACGTAGTGCGACGTCGCGCCGATGAGCTTGACGCCGCGCTCCTTCGCCTTCTTGTACGGCTCGGCGCCGATGAAGGCGGGCAGGAACGAGTGGTGGATGTTGATCACCGGCACGCCGACCTGCGCGAGGAAGTCGCCCGAGAGGATCTGCATGTACCGCGCCAGCACGACGAAGTCGACGTTGCCCCTGAGCAGCTCGACGATCTTGGCCTCGGATGCCGACTTGTCGGGTCCCGCGACGGAGGGGACGTGGAAGAAGGGCACGCCGAACGAGCGCACATCTTCGGCCGACGTGGTGTGGTTCGAGATCACCATCGGGATCGTCACCGGCAGGTCGCCGCGGCGGTGACGCCACAGCAGGTCGAGCAGGCAGTGGTCCTGCTTCGACGCGAGGATCGCCATGCGCTTGGGGACGGACTGGTCGGTCAGCGACCACTCGAGCTCGAATCCGGCGAGCGTCCGCGCGAGCTCGTCCTCGATGCGGGGACGGTCGGCGGCGAAGCCGGGGCGGTGGAACACGACCCGCTGGAAGTACGCACCGCCCTCGGGGTTGTCGGAGTACTGGTCGAAGGCGACGATGTTGCCACCGATGCGGGTGATCATCGCCGAGACCGCCGCCACGATCCCCGGCTGGTCGCTGCCGTGGACGATGAGGCAGGCGTGGTCGGGGTTGAGGTGCATCGCGGGCGAGGTCATCCCTCGATTCTGCCGTGTGATGACGCGTCGGATTCCGCCGCTCGGCGCCCACCGATCACCGACGGCGTCGCCGGGCCGTCCAGAGCAGGTATCCGCCCAACGTGGACGCGGCCGTCATGCCCGCGCCGACGAGGGCGCTCCGCCACGATCGCCACCGCTCGTCGCCCGCGACGAAGCGGCCGACGGCGTTGATCAGGGCGGCGGTGATCATCCCGGCCACCAGGCGGTTGCCGATGCGCTCGGTCCGGGCGACCAGCGGGTCGAGCTCCGCCGCACGGAGGTGGACCTCGACGCCGTTGCCGTCCATGGTGTCGAGGATCCTGCGCAGGCGCGTGGGAAGCTCCAGCAGCAGGGCGCCGGCGTCGGTGGAGGCGCGACCCATCCGCTTGGCGAGCGCCGCGGGGGAGAGCCGGTCACGGACCAGCCGCTGCGCGTAGGGAGTCAACACGGCGGCGAGGTCGAACTCGGGATCCAGCTGCACTCCGATGCCCTCGATCACCATCAGCACCTTGAAGATGAGTGCGACCTCGCGCGGAAGCTGCAGCCGCTGCTCGCGGAGCACGCGGAGCAGTTCGGTGGCCATCCGGCCGAACCCCACCTCTCCCAGCGACCTGTCGGCGGCCAGCCCGATGAAGGACGCCATGGCCTGACGGAACTCATCCCGATCGACGTTGCCCTTGGTCACCGACACGCGCACGAGCGCGTCGGCCAGCGCGTCGGGGTTCTGCAGGGCGTAGGCGATGAGGAAGTCGGCGAACCGGTCGCGGAGGTCTTCGCTGATCTGGCCGACCATGCCGAAGTCGATGAGCGCGATGCTGCCGTCCGGCTGGACGAAGAGGTTGCCCGGGTGGGGATCGGCGTGGAAGAAGCGGTGCTCGAAGATCATCTGGAGCATGACGTCGGCGCCCGTCTTCGCCAGCGCGCCGCGGTCGATTCCCGCCTCGTCCAGCGCCCCGAGGTCGTTGATCTTGATACCGGTGACGCGCTCGAGAGTCAGCACACGCGAGGTGCTCCGCGTCCAGACGACCCCAGGGATCAGCACGTCGGGGCGGTCGGCGAACAGCGCGCCGAACCGGTCGGCGTTCTCCGCTTCGCGGACGTAGTCGAGTTCGGCGCGGAGCGTCCGCGAGAACTCCTGGACGATTCCCCGCACGTCGTATGTGCGCGCGGCTTCCCACGCCCGCGCCGCGCGGTCGGCGAGATCGTTGAGGATGTCGAGGTCCTCCTGCACCTGCCGAACCGCATCGCGGCGGCGGACCTTCACCACGACGGGTGTGCCGTCCCGCAGCTCTGCGGCGTGGACCTGGCCGATGGATGCCGATGCCAGCGGGGCCGGATCGAACGATGCGAAGGACTGCTCCGGCTCCGCGCCCAGCTCCCGGCAGATCGTCTCCCGGATCTCGTCGATGGACACGGGGGGAGCGGCATCCAGCAGCTTGGAAAGCTCCGCGATGTACGCCGGCGGAAGGAGGTCGGGGCGCGTGGAGAGAAGCTGGCCCAGCTTGATGAAGGTGGGCCCCAGCTCCTCGAGAGCGAGCCGGAGGCGAGCGGCCCTCGTCAGGGCGGGGTCGGCCGGCCGGTGCTGCGGGTGGCGACGGCCGGCGGGGATCCATCGGCCGAGTCCCGTCGCACCGACGAGGAAGCTCAGTCCGTGACGCGCCAGCGTGTCTGCGATCTCCTGGTACCTGCTGAGATTCGCTCTCACCGCCGCGATCGCCGTTCCGCCATCGGCTCATTGTCGCCGACCTCCCCAGCGGGGACAAGAGACCTAGAGCAAGCCGTCGCGGTGCGCAACCGTCATGCCGGCACGACGGTGAGCGCGTACATTTGGTCCTCTTGAATCGCCCGGCCGATGGGAGGGGCAAGGGAGGTCCCATGGCGGCGAACGCGACAACCCGTTTCGACAATGTGTCACTGCTCTCGGTCGTGAGCACTCTGCCTGGGCGGGTGACGACGTCCGAGGAGATCGAGCACCGCCTGTCGGGCTCGCTTCGTCGATTGAGACTGCCCGGGCGGCTCCTGCAACGCGTCGCGGGCGTCCTCGAACGCCGCAACTGGGCGGCGGACGAGTCCTCGGACGAGGCGACGGTGTCGGCCGGTCGGCGCGCGCTGGCCGAGGTGTCGGTGGCACCGTCCGACGTCGGACTCCTCATCAACACGTCGGTCTCGCGCAAGCACCTCGAGCCGTCGGTGGCGGTCCGTCTGCACCACGGGCTCGGTCTGTCGAGCTCCGCCGTCAACTTCGACGTCGCCAACGCGTGCCTCGGGTTCGTCAGCGGCATGAGTCTCGCGGCGAACATGATCCAGTCCGGTCAGATCCGCTATGCCGTCATCGTCAACGGCGAGGACGCCGATGAGATCCAGGACAACACCATCCGCCGCCTCCTGCGCGACGACGTCGACAGGGACGGCTTCATGAGCGAGTTCGCGTCGCTCACGCTCGGGTCGGGCGCCGCCGCAGCGGTGCTCGGCCGCGCCGACGAGCACCCGGAGGGCCACCGGATCCTCGGTGGTGTGACCCGGGCCGCGACGCAGTTCCACGAGCTGTGCGTCGGCAGCGTGGACGGCATGTTCACCGACGCGAGAGCGCTCCTGAAGGGCGGGCTGGACCTGGTGCTCTCCGCCTGGCGGGACGCGCGGCCGGAGTGGGATTGGTCGGACATGAACCGGTACATCACCCACCAGGTCTCGGCCGTGCACACCGATGCCATCATCAAGACGGCCCACCTCGACCGGACGCGCGTCCCGGTGACGTTCCCGAGGTACGGAAACGTCGGTCCTGCCTCGATCCCCATCACCCTCGCGGAGGAGCAGGCGACGCTGCGCGCGGGCGACCGCGTCCTCCTCATGGGGGTCGGCTCCGGGCTCAACACCGCCATGATGGAGCTCGCCTGGTGACCCGGCGCGCGGTGCCGCCTCCCGCGGGACTCCCCGGGCTCGACCCGGGCTGGAGCCGCATCGTCGCCGTGCCGGGCGTCGGCCCCGATGCCGGCGTCACCCGCGGTTGGCACGTCCTCGACACCGGGCCCGAGCTGGTGCGACGAGGGGTCGACGCGGTCGGCACGATCCTCGCCGTGCACGGGAATCCGACGTGGTCGTACCTGTGGCGCCGGCTTGCGGCGCGGTCGCTGGACGCCGCGGCGCACGGCGAGCCGGCATGGCGTCTCGTCGCCGTCGACCAGCTCGACATGGGCTTCTCCGAGCGCACCGGTGCCGACCGTCCGCTGGCGCAGCGCGTCGCCGACCTCGGCGCGCTGACGGATGCCCTGTCGCTGAGCGCGCCGGTCGTCACGCTGGGTCATGACTGGGGCGGCGTCATCTCGCTCGGCTGGGCGCTGGAGCATCCGTCGTCCCTCGCCGGGGTCGCGCTCGTCAACACGGCCGTACACCACCCGCCGGGGGTTCCGATCCCGGCTCCGCTCCGGCTGGCGCGGGCACCGGGGGTTCTCGCGGGCGCGACGTCGGCCACCACGGCGTTCCTCGGCACGACGCTGGCGCTGGCGCGACCGGCCCTGACCGATGAGGCGGGAGCCGCCTATCGCGCGCCGTACCTCTCCGCGGCCCGGCGGGCCGGCATTCGCGGCTTCGTCGCCGACATCCCCGTCGGGCCTCACCATCGCAGCTTCTCCGAGCTGGAGAGGATCGCGGACGGCGTCCGTGGGGTCGACGTTCCCGCGCTGCTGATGTGGGGCCCGGAAGATCCGATCTTCGGCGACCGGTATCTCGATGATCTCGTGGACCGGCTTCCCCACGCCGATGTCCACCGGTTCGAAGGCGCGGGTCACCTGCTCGCCGAGGAAGAACGCTGCGCGGACGGCCTCTTGGCATGGCTGCACGACGACGTCGTCCCGCTCCGGGCCCGCGTGCCCGCGACTTCACGTGGCCCGGCCGCCCAGGTGCCGCCGAGCGCGTGGTCCGACTCCTCCGGCACCCCCATCTGGCACGCCCTCGATCAGCGCAGCGATGACGACGGGACCGCGATCGTGCAGATGACGTCCGGCGGGCGCGCGCCGCGGCGGGTGAGCTGGCATCAGCTCCACGACAGGGTCCGACGACTCGCGGCGGGGCTGCATCGCGTGGGCGTGCGAAGGGGCGACCGGGTGTCGCTTCTGGTTCCCCCGGGGCCCACACTGTCGGCCGTCGTCTACGCCTGCCTCCGGATCGGCGCGGTCGTCGTCGTCGCCGATGCCGGCCTCGGAGTGCGCGGGCTGACGCGCGCCGTTCGGGGATCGTGGCCGGACGTGATCATCGGGGAGACGCGAGGTCTGACGGCCGCGCGGGTGCTCGGGTGGCCCGGCATGCGCATCTCGGTCGCTCGACTGCCGAAGACCGCCGCCGCGGCGCTCGGCATCTCCCACACTCTCGGTGAGCTCGCGCGGGAAGGGTATGACGCCGCCGCGCCGGCCGACCCGCCCGGGCCGGATGACCCTGCCGCGATCCTGTTCACCTCCGGCTCCACGGGGGCGGCCAAAGGCGTCGCCTACACGCACCGGCAGCTCGCCGCGCTGCGCGATCTGCTCGCCTCGCACTTCGGCGTCACCGGCGAGACCGGCCTCGTGACAGGCTTCGCGCCGTTCGCCCTTCTCGGTCCGGCGCTGGGCACCCGGTCCGTGACACCCGACATGGACGTCTCCTCACCGAGGACGCTCACGGCGCCGGCCGTCGCCGCAGCGGTGCAGGCGTCGGGTGCGGAGATGGTCTTCCTTTCGCCGGCGGCGATCCTCAACGTCGTCGATACCGCGGACGCGCTGACGGCAGAGGGCCGTGGCGCGCTCGCAGGGGTGCAGACGTTTCTCTCCACCGGAGCCCCGATCAACCAGGGGCTGCTGGAGTCGGCTGCGGCGCTCATGCCGAACGCCACGGCTCACACCCCGTACGGCATGACGGAGTGCCTGCTGGTGACCGACATCACGCTGGCCGGTGTCCGCGACGCGGCCGGCAGCCGTGACGCGGGCGTCTGCGTCGGAGTCCCGATCGGCGCGAACCGCGTTCTGGTCAGCCCGGTCGACTGCGACGGTCGCGCGACCGGCCGTGCGACGGACGCGCCCGGAGTGCTCGGCGAGGTCGTCGTGTCGGCATCCCACGTGAAAGACCACTACGACCGGCTCTGGCTCACCGACCGGGAGGCGGTCCGCGAGACGGCCGGTCTCGACTCGCCCGGAGAGACCCGTCGCTGGCACCGCACGGGCGATGTGGGCCACCTCGACGCGCACGGGCGGCTGTGGATCGAGGGACGGATGCCGCACCTCATCGTGACCACCCACGGCCCGTTGGCGCCGGTGGGCACGGAGCAGCGGGCGGAGCGGGTCGAGGGGGTGCGCCGCGCGGCCGTGGTGGGGGTGGGCCCGCACGGGCTGCGCCAGGCGGTCGCGATCGTCGAGACCACGCCCGCAGCGAGGCGGGCAGGCCTTGCGGACCCGCTCCTCACCAGCGCCGTGCGGGACGCTGCCGGCACGCCGCTCGCCGCGGTGCTCGCCGTCCCGGGGCTGCCCACCGACATCCGGCACAACTCCAAGATCGACCGATCCCGACTCTCGGTGTGGGCTGAGCGCGTGCTCGCGGGAGAGCGCCCCGGCGCACCATGATCGTCCTCGTCACCGGTGCGTCCGGCTTCCTCGGCTCGGCCGTCGCGACCACGCTCGTCGCGGCAGGCCACGACGTGCGCACACTGCAGCGACGGCCGTCCGCCGTGGCAGGAGCGGCTGACTACTGCGGGTCGATCACGAACCGGGCCGACATCGACATCGCCGTCCAGGGCGCCGAGGCTGTCGTCCACCTCGCGGCCCGGGTATCGCTGACCGGCAGGCGAGACGAGTTCCGTGCGGTCAACGTCGAGGGGACCCGGATCCTGCTCGATGCCGCGGAACGCGCCGGGGTGACGCGCTTCGTGCACGTCTCGTCGCCGTCCGTCGCGCACGCCGGTTCTGCGCTCGTCGGTGTCGGTGCGGGGCCCGCCGATCCGGAAGGTGCCCGCGGCGACTACGCGCGCACCAAGGCGGAGGCCGAGCTCCTCGCACTGGAGCGCGACTCGACGGCGATGAGCGTGGTTGCCGTCCGCCCTCACCTGGTGTGGGGGCCCGGAGACACCCAGTTGGTCGCCCGGATCGTGGAGCGAGCCCGGAGAGGACGGCTGCCCCTCCTGAACGGCGGAACCGCTCTGATCGACAGCACCTACATCGACAACGCCGCCTCAGGCATCGCGGCGGCGCTCGAGCGGGCGGATGACGCGCACGGCCGCGCACTCGTCCTCACCAACGGCGAGCCGCGGCCGGTGGGCGACCTCCTCTCGGGCATCTGCCTCGCGGCCGGTGTCGCGCCCCCGCGCTGGAGCATCCCCGCCTGGCTCGGCCGCGCGGCGGGGACCGCGGTCGAGGCCGTGTGGCGGATCGTGCCGGCGCGTGACGAGCCGCCGATGACGCGGTTCCTGGCCGAGCAGCTGTCGACCGCCCACTGGTTCGATCAGCGCGAGACTCGGCGCATCCTCGCGTGGTCCCCCGCGGTGTCGATCGACGAAGGACTGGCCCGCCTGGCTGCTCGTTCCTGAACCCGTCCTGGCCGAGGTGGTGGACGCCGCGGCCGGGCGCGCTTCGCCTCGTCAGACCGGATGTTGCGCCGCGATGGTGGATGGCCGGGCCGACACGCCGGCTGCCGCCTGCTCGAAGATGCCCCGCATCCACGCGTGCTCGGGGTCGCGACCGTGGACCGGATGCCACCACAAGGCGTTGACGACGGGCGTGGCGTCGAAGGGAGCGGCGAGTGTGCGGACTCCTGCGACGGACTCGGCGACGTGCGCGAGGCCTGCCTGGATCAGGCCGAGCCGGTTCGTGCCGGCGATGAAGTGCGGCAGGGCGAGGAAGCTCTCGACGACCGCCTCGACGTGCGGCTCGATGCCGAGCTGCTGCAGCTGCCGCGCCGCCGAGGTGAATGCGGTGCGCGACTGATACGTGAAGACCCACGGCAGGGCGCCCAGCACCTCCATCGTGAGCTCGTCGCCGACCATCTCGTTCGAATCGGAGGCGACGACCACCCAGCTGTCGCGCCACAGGTCGGCGTAGGGGAGATCGACGAGGTAGCCGTGCGGGATGACCATTCCGTCGGCGGCGCGCAGCCGGTTGAGCGCGTCATCGACGATGGACGGATTGTGCAGCATGAACCGGAAGCGCACGCCGGGCGCCGACTCGGCGGCCAGGCGCGAGACCTCGCTGCCGATCGTGGCGAAGCCGTAGTCCGACCCGTAGATCGAGAACTCGCGGATCGACTCGCGGGGGCTCCACGTCGCCTGGCTTTCGAACACCCGCCGTGCCGCCTCGAGCGCCGTCGTGGTGTGCTCGGTCAGCCGCAGGGCGAGGGGGGTGAGCTCATAGGTGTTGCCGCGGCGGGCGAGGATCGGGTCGTTGAAGTGCGTGCGCAGCCGTGCGAGCGAAGCGCTCAGCGCGGGCTGGCTCAGATGGAGTCGCTCGGCGGCGCGCGTCACACTCCGCTCGGTCAGCAGCGCGTCGAGGGCGACGAGCAGGTTCAGATCGAGACGGGAAAGGAGTGGTTGATCGGACACTGATCCTCCGGGTGCGGGAGCCTCGATTCAGTGTATCGGCGCAGTCTATGCAGGCGGGAGGCGGTATCGCCCGCAACGATGAACACCTCCCCCCGCAGTTATGTGCGCATCACTCTTACTTATGTCAAAATCCAGCGTAACGCTGATAGGCTCGATGCGACTCACGGCCTGCGGTCAACGCGGTCCCGACCCAGAGAGCGAGCATCGATGCTTCTCGAAAGAGACCTCATCCAGTCCGTCGGATTCCGCAACATCCGCGAGGGGGGTGAGGTCACCGGCTTCCAGCTCCGGCTCCGCATGCCGTCGTACCGCGGCATGGCGGCATCCCTCATCGACGGTGTCGCCGTGCGCGTCGGCGACCTCGTCGACGTCGCGCCGGACGTGCCGCTGTGGACGTTCGCCGGCCGCACGTACTCGCTGCAGGAGCTGTGGGACGCGGACGGCGTGCGCTGGCCGCTCGAGGAGGCGGCCGTCGTCACGGTGCCGCACCCAGGCGGGCTGCCGGAGGGCACGCACGAGGTCTCGGTGCAGCTGCGGCTGCGGATGTCGTACATCCCCGAGGAGCACCAGCCCTCGACCTACGACGTGTCGCGGCACATCACCCTCACGTCGGCAGAGGAGGGCGGTCCGTTCCGGTACGGCGTGAGCCTGTACAGCTTCATGACCGACTTCGGCACGGTCATGGACCTCGAGACCGCGCTCGCCGCGGTGGCGGACGTCGGCGCCACGGGCGTCGAGATCCTCGGCGAGGGCCACATCGAGCGGTACCCCGAGCCGACCGTCGAGTGGATCGACCGCTGGTTCGCCCTGCTGGAGAAGTACTCGCTCGAGCCCACGAACTACGGGTCGTGGATCGACACCCGCCTGCACTCGAGCGGCGTCCACGCGCGGGATCTCACGGCGGCCGAGGGCGCCGGGATGCTGCAGCGCGATCTGCGCCTGGCGAAGCGCCTGGGCTTCCGCTTCGTGCGCCCCAAGATCGGCGTGGTCTCGAGCGACCTCATCCCGCACCCGATCTGGACCGAGTCCGTCGAGCGCTCGCTGGATCTCGCGGCCGAGCTCGACGTCGTGATCTGCCCCGAGATCCATGCCCCCACCCCCATCAAGCACGAGGTCGTCGACGACTACATCGACCTCATCGAGCGCACCGGCACCGAGCACTTCGGGCTGCTGCTGGACACCGGCATCTTCCAGGACCGTCCGATCCCGCTGAAGCCGGGCGAGCTGCCCGGACGCCGTCCGGCCTTCATGGACGGCATCGCCGTCGACCCGGCCGACATCGCCGACATCGCGAAGTACGTCGTGTTCATCCAGGCGAAGTTCCACGACATCGACGAGAACCTCGAAGACCAGCAGATCCCGTGGGAGCCGGTGCTGCGCGCGCTCAAGGACGCCGGCTACACCGGGTACCTCTCGAGCGAGTACGAGGGCGAGCGCATCCCGTGGCGCTCCATCGAGCAGGTGCGCCGCCAGCACTCCCTCATGCGCTCCATCGCCTCGCGCCTTCCCTGAAACCGGAGACCCCCATGCCCAACGGACTCATCGCCGAAGACAGCCTGCGCCCGCATCCCGAGGGGCTCGCGCTCACGCTCACGATCCCCTGGTACCGGAGCCTGTGGCTCTCGTCGGTCACGACTCTGCGCCTCACGGTCGACGGCGCCGACATCCCCGCCGAGGACCTCGCCTTCGAGCTCGACGGCACGCGGTACACCGTCGCCGAGCTGCCCGACCGGAGCGAGACGCTGTGGTTCCTGCAGCAGCATCCGCTCCTCATCGCACGGCTCGACCGGCCGGTGGAACTCGGCGAGCAGCACGAGGTCGAGATCTTCGGCGAGCTGCGCCTGCCGTACATGCAGATCGCGCCCGGCCAGGGCGGCGGACCCGGCATGTACGTGCCGAACATCGTGCGCCAGTCGTCGACGCTGACGGCGACCGACCGCGACGCGACGCCGGCGGTGACGGTGACGGATGTCGCACCCCCGCCGCCCGCCGCGGAGGAGGACCCGTTCCGCCTCGGCCTCACGCTCTACTCGGCCAGCGCCGAGTTCCGCGCCGGCTGGTACGACTTCGACGGGCTGCTGGACCGGGTCGCCGCGCTCGGCATCGGGCCGGGGATCGAGATCGTGGCGTCGCAGGTGCTGCCCACGTATCCGGTCGTGTCGGACGAGTTCGTCGCGCAGTGGCGGGCCGCGTTCGACCGCCACGGCTTCGACGAGAGCTCGTTCGGCGCGAACCTCGACATGGGCCGTCGCCGCGACCGCGACATGACGCCCGACGAGGAGTTCGAGTTCAGCGAGCTGCTGTTCCAGGGAGCCAAGAAGCTCGGATTCCCGCTGGTGCGGATCCAGAGCGCCAAGCCGGAGCTCCTGCGCCGCCTGCTGCCGGTCGCCGAGAGCCTCGACCTCCGGCTCGCCTACGAGATCCACGCCCCGATGGGGCCCAACTCGCCCGAGATCATGAAGGTCCGCGACGTGTACGCCGACCTCGACTCGCCGCTCCTGGGCTTCGTCGCCGACTTCTCCTCGACGATGCACGCGATGTCGCCCACCCTCCTGCGTGCGGTGCGCCGAGCGGGGCTCGACGACGAAGCCGTCGAGCGTCTGCAGCAGATCTGGGGGACGGATGCCTCGATGCGTGACCGGCAGCAGGAGTTCATCGCGTATCTCCAGAGCCGCGACTTCGATCCCGGCCGCCTCGGCTCGTTCGCGCACCTCGCGTTCAACATGCACGGCCACGTCGACCCGCGGGAGTGGGCCGACATCATGCCGCAGATCCTGCACGTGCACGCGAAGTTCTACGACATCGACGAGGACGGGCAGGAGCCCGCGATCGACTACCCCGAGCTCGTGCGCGTGTTCGTAGAGGGCGGCTACCGCGGCTACTGGTCGAGCGAGTGGGAAGGGCACGCGTTCGCCGAGCTGGGCGAGGTCGACCCGCTCCTCCTCGTCCGCAAGCAGCACGACCTCATCCGCCACTCGATGCACACCGTGGAGGCCCCGCGTGTCTGACACCGACATGAGCGGCGCGTCCCGCGGCTCCGCGTGGTCGTTCGGCGAGGATCTCCGCCTGCGCGAGAACGGCGAGCTGCGTCTGCTGCTCGGCGGGCAGGTGCACAACTCGTCGAGCTCGTCGACGGCCTCCATCCGCCGGTCCTTCGCGCACGCCCGGGACCTGAATGCGAACACCGTGCTGGCACCGGTGAGCTGGGCGCTGACCGAGCCGCAGGAGGGCGCGTTCGACTTCGCGCTCGTCGACGCGATGATCGAAGAGGCCCGGGGTCTCGGGCTCCGCCTCGTGCTCCTCTGGTTCGGCGCCTTCAAGAACGCCGCCTCGACGTACGCGCCGCGGTGGGTGAGATCCGACCAGAGCAGGTTCCCCCGAGCCGTCGTCCACGCCAAGACCCGGGGGAGCGCCTTCCACTATTCCGGGGTGATGCCCACCCCGGTGCTTTCGGTCTTCAGCGAGAACCTTCTCGACGCGGATGCGGCGGCGTTCGAGGCGTTCGTCGCGCACGTCGCCGACGTCGACCCCGGCGATGTCGTCGCGATGATCCAGGTCGAGAACGAGTCGGGACTCCTCCGCGACAGCCGCGACCGTAGCGACCTCGCCGAGGCGGCCTGGCGTCGCGACGTGCCGTCCGCGCTCATCGCCGCCGCGCGCCGATCGGACCCCTCGTCCCTGCTGCGTGAGCGGTGGGACGCCGGTGGCCGGCGCGAGGCCGGGTCATGGCGCGAGGTGTTCGGGGACGACTCGGGCGCCGACGAGATCTTCATGGCCTGGTCGATCGCCTCGTACGTGCAGCATCTCGCCGAGCGCGGGCAGGCCCGCAAGCGCATCCCGATGTACGCCAACGCGTGGCTGGGCCCCCAGCCCGGGAAGGACGAGCCGGGACAGTGGCCGAGCGGCGGACCGTCCAGCCGCGTGATCGACGTGTGGCGAGCGGCCGCGCCGGCCCTGTCGCTGGTCGGCCCCGACATCTACGTCGACGACGCCGACTCCGCGATGCGTGCCTACGCGACGGGAGACCAGCCGCTCTTCGTGCCCGAGAGCAGGCTGCGCGCGGGAGAGCTCGTGCGCGCCGTCGGCGGCTACGGAGCAGTCGGCTGGTCGGCCTTCGGCATCGACGGGGCGAACCCCGAAGGTCAGGTCGCGGCGGTGCTCGCATACCTGAGCGCATTCGAGACGACGATCGCCGAGGCCCAGCGACGGCGGCGCATCGGCGCCGTGGTGGTGGAGCCCGGGGCCCCACCGGCCGAGGCATCCGTCGGCGATCTCACCGTGAGCGCGCGCGGGCTGAACGACATCGTGCGCGACTTCCTGCTCGACGTGGGTGTGCAGCTGCCCGCGGGGCCGCTTCCGGTCCCGGACGAGACGCTGCCGGGTGAACCGGTGCCGACGCCCGGCGAACGACGCCCGTTCGCGCTGGTCTTCGCCGAGTCCGACGATGAGATCGTCGTCGTCGGACAGGGCGTGAAGCTCGACTTCACCGCGGCGCACGGATCGGTCGAGGTCGACGCGGTCGTCGAGCTGCTCATGGACGCCGGCGCCGTCGTCGCCGGCCGCGTGCTCAACGGCGACGAGCGGCTCCAGGTCGTGCCGGTGGATCGCGTCGGCGCCGCGCGGATCACGCTGCTGCGCATCGAGGCGGGGCCCCGAACGTGAGGGATGACGCGGCGACCTTCCGCAACCCCGTCCTGGGTGGAGACCGGCCGGATCCCGCCGTCATCAAGATCGGCGACGAATACTGGATGACCTACTCGTCGTTCGAGTCCGCCCCGGGCCTGCTGCTCTACCGATCGCGCGACCTGGTCAACTGGACGTACGAGTGTGCCGCGCTGCCCGAGCCGCTGGGCAGCACGTTCGCGGTCGACATCGCCGAGCACGACGGGCGCTTCTTCATCTACATCCCGTTCATCCCCGCGCCGTGGTCGCAGCTCACAGCCCCATCGATCTTCGTGATCCACGCCGACTCGATGGAGGGGCCGTGGTCGGAGCCGATCGATCTCGGAGTCCGGTGGGCGATCGATCCCGGGCACGTCGTCGGCGAGGACGGCACGCGGTACCTCTTCGTGAACGGCATCCGTCGCATCGCGCTCACCGATGACGGGCTCGCGACCGTCGGCGAGCTCGAGCAGGTGTACGACGGCTGGCGCTACCCCGACGAATGGATCACCGAGGCGTACGCGCTCGAGGGACCGAAGCTGTTCCGGCGCGGCGAGTGGTTCTACCTGGTCAGCGCTGTCGGCGGCACCGGTGGCCCGCCGACGGGGCATATGGTCATCGTCGCGCGGTCGCGGTCGGTCCACGGACCGTGGGAGAACAGCCCGCACAATCCCGTGGCGAGGACGACGGATGCCGCGCAGGCCTGGTGGTCGCGCGGGCACGCGACGATCCTGCCCGGTCCCGCGAGCGAGGACTGGTGGATGGTCTCGCACGGCTACGAGAACGGGTACCGCACGCTCGGACGGCAGATCCTGCTCGAGCCGATCGCCTGGACTGCGGACGGCTGGCCCGTCGGCGTGCTCGAAGACATCGGCGGAGACCTCACCGCACCGGCCGGCGCCGCGGCACAGCGCGCCCCGGTCGCGTTCGCAGACGACTTCTCGACACTGCGGCTCGGCGAGCGCTGGGCGTTTCATGCACCGTCGCCCGGCGAGGCGTCCCGGCTCACTCTCGACGACGGCCTCGTGCTCGCCGGAAGGGGCACGAACCCGGGTGACACGTCACCGCTCGCCGTCCTCACCGGCGACCACTCCTACGAAGTCGAGGTCGAGGTGGAACTCATCGGCGGCGATGTCGAGGGCGGTGTCCTCCTCTACTTCAACGACCGGCTCTTCTGCGGCATGGGCATCGACGGCGAGCGCATGCGCAGCTACGCCGGCGGGCACGTCACGCACTGGCGGGAGCCCGCGCCGGCCGTACGCCGCCTGCAGCTGAGGCTCCGCAACGACGCGCACATCGTCACCGGCTGGTACCGCGAGCCCGGCGGGGACTGGACGCGCCACGCGATCCGGTACGAGACGTCCGGCTACCACGCGAACACCATGGCCGACCTCCTGAGCCTGCGGCCGGCGCTCTACGCGGCCGGGGAAGGATCGGTCCGGTTCCGCGAGTTCCGGTACCGCCCGCTCAGCTGACGCGCAGCTCGACGGCCTGCGTCGACGCGAGCGTCGCGCCGACGTGGAGCCGGAAGAGGCCGGGCTCGACGACGAAGGCCGGGGTCGCGGCATCCATCGTCCAAAAGCCGAGCTGCTCGCGGCCGATCTCGAACCTGGAGACGACCGTCTCACCGGCGCCGATGGTGCGGCGCTCGAACGCGACGAGCCGGCGGACGGGCGGGGCGACGCTGGCCACGACGTCCTCGACGTACACCTGCACCACCTCGTCGCCCGGCCTGTCGGAGGTGTTCGTCACGTCGAGCTCCAGCACGACCGGCTCGTCGATCGCGCTCCCGGGCACTTCGGTCTGTGACAGGCGCGGGGTGCCGTGCGCGAAGGTCGCGTAGCCCGAGCCGTGACCGAACGAGAACTGCGGCCCGAGCTCGAGGTCGAGGTACTTCGAGGTGAACTTGTCCTCGACGTTGTCGGGTCCGTGGAGGCCGACATCGGTCTCCTCCGCCGTGAGCCTGCCCCCGGTCGACGCGGGACGCCCCGTGTGCTCGTGCGCGTGGTGGATCGGGATCTGGCCGACCGAGCGCGGCCACGACATCGGGAGGCGCCCCGCGGGGTCCTCGTTCCCGAGGAGCACGTCCACGATCGCGGCGGGGGCCTCCGTGCCGCCGTGCCACGCCACCAGCACACTCGGTGCGAGATCGATCCAGTCGCTCACGACGAGCGGGCGGCCGGCTTCGAGGACCACGATGAACGGGATGCCGCAGCCGGCGACCGCGCGGATCAGGTCCTCCTGACGCCCGGGGAGTCGGATGTCGCTCCGGGAGGCCGCCTCGCCCGAGAGCGCGCTGGGCTCGCCGACGCAGAGGATCACCAGGTCGGCCCGTGACGCCGCGTCGACCACGGCGGAGATGCCGGAGTCGGTGCCTGCGAGGAACTCGACCCCGGGCACGACCTCGAGCTCGACCTCGGGCCGACGCGTGCCGAGCTCGTCGGCGATGCTTCCCGCGCGGGCGCCGAAGTACTGCGTCCACGCGCCGAGGTGGTCGGTCGACTCGGCGTACGGGCCGGCGAGCAGCACGCGTCGCGGCGATCGAAGCGGGAGGGTGCCGTCGTTCTTCAGCAGCACCGACGCGCGGGCGGCCGCGCGTCGGACGAGAGCGCGCGACGCCTCGGTGGGCTCGGTGATCTCGGCATCTTCGTCGACGTAGGGCCTCTCGAAGAGCCCGAGCCGCTCCTTCAGGGTCAGCACACGGGTCACCGCGTCGTCGAGCCGCGCGGGGTCGAGCGCCGACAGCGCGCTCGGGTCGAGATCGGCGGGCGCGCCGCCCATCTCGATGTCGAGGCCCGCGCGGAAGGCGAGGACCACGGCCTCTCCGACCGTTTCGGCGACCCGATGCGCGACGAGGTTTCGCACGCCCTCGGCGTCACCGACGACCACGCCCGGGAAGCCCCACTCATCCTTCAGCACACCCGTCAGCAGGCGCCCGTTCGCGTGCATCGGCACCCCCGCGACGGTGTTGAAGGCCGCCATGACGGCTGCCGCACCCTCGCCGACCGCAGCGCGGAAGGGCTCGAGCCAGACGTTGCGCAGCTGGTGGTCCGAGGCGTCCACGCCCGCATAGTCGCGACCACCCTCGGGGGCGCCATAGGCCACGAAGTGCTTGGCCGTCGCCGCGATCGCGGTCGGGGACGAGAGGTCGTCGCCCTGGTAGCCGCGCACCATGGCGCGCGTCATCGTCACGGCGAGGTGCACGTCTTCGCCGAAGCCCTCGACCACCCGTCCCCACCGCGGGTCCCGCGAGATGTCGGCCATCGGCGAGAACGTCCAGGTCACTCCGCCCGACCGGGCCTCCGCGGCCGCGAGGGCGGCGAGGTCCCGAACCAGCGCGGGGTCGAAGCTCGCCGCTTGCGCGAGGGGCACCGGCGCGATGGTGCGCTGCCCGTGGATGACGTCGAGCCCGACGAGAAGCGGGATTCCGAGGCGGGTCTCCTCCACGGCCACGCGCTGCATCGCGTTCGTCGCCGTCGCCGACGGCGGCCAGAAGACGGAGCCGAGGCCTTCGCGCACGAGCTGCGCGGCATCTTCGTGCTTCGGGCGGAAGACGATCTGCAGCTGGCCGAGCTTCTCGGCGTCGGTCATCTCGGCGAGCAGGCTGCTCACGCGTGCGCTTCGTTCCATCGCGGCCTCCCAGCCGGTTCTCGAGAAAGGCATGCCGCCCGGGGCCGAGGCCCCGGGCGGCATGTCCGGTTCAGTGGTGCGGACTCAGCTGTCCCAGGCCGCGTCCATCTCCTCGAGCACCTGGTCGACCGTCTTCTGGCCGGTCAGGAGGCCCTGCACGCCGGTGCCGAGGGTGTCGTAGACGGTCGGGTTGGGCCAGGTCGCGTTGGGCAGGCCCGCGAAGGAGCCGGACTCCAGCAGGTCGCCGATGGGCTCGTAGACCGGGTTCACGTTGCCCGCGTTCGCACCCGAGATCGGCACGAAGCCCGACAGGTCGGCGAACTCCTCGAGCTGGGCGGGCTCAGCGAGCCAGTCCAGGAACGACTGCGCGGACGCCTTGACGTCGTCCTCAGCGGCCGCGTTGACGGCCCAGGCGTAGTTCGCCGAGGCGAGCGTGTACGCGTCCTGGCCGTCGGCCGGCGGGAACGCCTGCACCGTGAGGTCGAGGCCCGTTCCGGCGCCGATCGAGATCGCCGCGGAGCCGGGGACGGCCGCCGTGAGGGACGTCTGGCCGCCGATGCCCTGCGTGATGCTGTCGAACGTGCCGCCCGCGACGCCGTCCTGGAAGCAGCCGCTGTCGTTGAGCGTGATGACGTCGTTGAGCACGTCCTCCCAGCCGCTGCCGACGAACGTCACGTCGCCTGCGGCGCGCTGCTCGTTCCAAGCGGGGTCGGCCGCGTAGACGCGCGTCGCCGAGACGAGCATCGAGAACAGGCCGGTGTTGAAGGGCACGCCGCCGGCGAGCACGGTGAACGTCTTGCCGCCCTCGCGCGCGGTGGCGCAGGCATCGAGCAGCTCGTCGAAGGTCTCGGGGTAGGCCTCGATGCCGACCTCTTCGCCACCCGCGCCGTTGTAGATGAGCCCGACGGGCGCAAGGGCCGTCGGCTGACCGTAGATCTCGCCGTCGACCTCGTAGAGCGACTGCGTCCCCTCGGGGATGACCCCGGCCGAGGCGTCGTTGAGCGGCTCGAGGAAGCCCGCCTCGGCGAGCGTGACGACCGAGATCGCCTGCCCCGTGCCGGGGGCGAGCACCATCATGTCGGCGGCGTTGCCGGCCTGCAGCTGCGTGGTGACCTGCGTGTTGTACGCGTCGGAGGGGTAGGGGATCATCTCGATCTCGACCCCGGTCTCCTCGGTGTACTTCTCCGCCATCTTCGCGTAGTAGTCGTCCTGATCGTTGGCCTGGGCGACCATGAGCGAGAAGCCGACGTCGGTGGCATCGCCTCCGCCGTCGTTGCTGTCGCCGCCGTCGTCGGCGCCGCTGCCGGCGCAGCCGGCGAGGATGAGGACTCCCGCGATCGGGGCCGCGAGGAGCGGCCAGCGGAGCCGGGAAGCTGTGTGCTGTGGCATTTCGACCCTTTCGTGACTTCGTTGTCGCCAGCTCGGGCTGCTGGCTCGGCACCTGGCCGCGCCCTCACTCTGACACACATTGGCCAGTTTTCGACATTAGTATTGCTTATGCGGTGCAATAGCCCCGCTGATCCGCACATTCGCGCCGGTCAGGCCGGATTCTCGGTCACCAGGCGGACGGGACCTTCCAGCCCCGCGGGAAGCGGCTCGGCCGTGGGTTCGAACACGGCCGTCATCGGGGCGAAGATCTGGGCGGAGGGCCGGCGGGCTTCGGCGATGAGACGGTTGCGCCACGGGGTCGCCACCTCGACCTCGATCGTGTTCGCGCCCTCGCGCACCGCCGGTGTGGCGTCGACCCGGAAGGGCGCCGTCCATGCGACCCCGCAGTCGACGCCGTTGACGACCACCCGCGCGATGTCGTGGACGCGGCCGAGGTCGATCCAGACGCGGGCCCCTGCGTGCGGCTCGGCCACCTCGAACTCGGCACGGTAGACCGCCGTGCCTGAGAAGGCGCGCGCGTCGGCGTCGAGCTGCGTCCACAGCGCCGGTCCCGCCGGCAGGACGATCTCCGGCCGGCCGGGGAACGTGAGCGACCACGGTGCGCCCCCGAGCGGGACGCTGTGGACGGATGCCGCGCCCTCGGCCGCCGCGCCGGGCACCACGAACACCGACCCGAACGCCGGCAGGGCGATCTCGGCCACCGTGCGGTCGTCGGTGCGCACGCCGTGCAGCGGATCCGCCCGCAGCTGGACCGGATCCCAGATGCTGAGCGCGCCGACCTGCTCGGGCACGGAGATCCGGACCCGGACGTCCTCCGCCGCCGGGTTGGCCAGGAACGTGACCCGCCGACCGTCGACGATGCGCGCGATGGTGCGCACCGGGGGACCGGCGATCTCGAAGGCGGAGCGCAGGCCGAGCAGCGCAAGCGCCCGGGCGAGGTCCGACGTGGCGACCACCCGCCCGGTGTCACGGTCGGGTGCCCAGATCCCCTCGCGGAGGCGCCGGAACTCGACGTCGTCGTCGCCGAGCGAGGGCGAGGACTCCGGGGGAAGGCCCACGATCGTCGCGCCGGCGTCGAGGAGGCGCTCCAGGCGACGCAGCGTCGCCACGGTGAGTCGCCGGCTGGAGCCGCCCAGGAACAGCAGCCGATACCGCGCGCCCCGCGAGCGCAGGCCGCCGTCGGGGTCCACCCGCAGGAGCGCCAGGCCGTCCGGGCCGACGTAGTCGAAGTCGAACCCGTCCGGCACGGCGGTGTCGACCCCGTCGTCGAACAGGGCGGTGACCGGGGCCTCCTCGCCGACGAACACGGCGACGTCCACCGCGGGCTCGCCGGCCGAGAGCATAGCCGAGCAGCGCGCCAGGTAGTCGACCCAGGGCCGCGCCATGCCGGCCCACGTCTCGGTCGCGGTGAAGGCCTGCCCGAGGAACGGGGCCAGCGCGACGCCGGGCGGCGGAGCGGCGAGCGGCTGGTGCGGCGAGGTGTGGATGCAGAACCGGGTGACGCCCAGCGCGAGCTGGAGGTCGGCGACGTGCTTGAGGCTGCGGGGCGACGACGCCCACGGCCGGTCGAAGCTGGTGAACGCCTCGGCACCGGTCCAGCTCCTGCCGTGGACATGGGCGACGGATGCCGCGCCCTTGAGATCGGCCACGTAGGTCGGCCGCGGCCCGGACCCGGGATCGAACGTCCACATGGCGCCCATCGGCACATCGGCGTGTGAGCGCATGGCGAGGTCGTCCCCGAGCTGGGGGCGGCCGTCCTCGAGCGCCTCGGCGTAGTGGGTCATGCCCCGGCGGCCGGCTTCCGATGCGAGCGTGCCGTAGTACTCGGTGGCGAGGAGCTCGGCGAGCGTGCGGCGATAGTCGTACAGGAAGCGATCGGATGCCCCCGCCCCGCCCACCGGATAACCCGCGAGCGTCGGCAGCCACGGGGTCGGATCGTAGCCCCGCAGCTCGCGGAACCGCTCCGCGATGCCGTCCGTCCAGTTCTGGCTGCCGGCCTCGATACTGTCGCTCAACAGGGCGTCGAACCCCTCCGCCTCGAACTCGGCGAGGTGGCGCTGCAGATAGGCCGCGACCCGCGCGCCGTCGAGCTTGTCGACCTCGAGCCCCGTCGCATCCGGCAGCGCCGGCCCGTTGGTCTGGCCGGTGAGGGAGGCCCCCAGCCGCAGGATGCGCCACCGCCCGGGCGGAGCATCCCACTCCAGCCGCCCACCGTCGACGAGCGCGGTGAGGTCGTGCACGTCCGCGACGCGCACCGCGGCGGCATCCGCCCGCGCGTCCGTGTCGACGGCGTAGTAGTCCGGCACGACGGCGAAGCCCGCCTTCGCCTCGGCGTGGTGGATGCGGCCACCGGCGCGCAGCGCGAACTCGGACACGAGGAACGCGTCGCTGCGGCGCAGCACCGGCGGGACCCGCACCCCGTCCGCGACGGGCGGGAGGGCCTCGGCCGCGCTCGCGCCGGAGAGGACGAGCCGGAACCGCCGCGCTGTCACGGGCGCGAACGCCGCCGTGCGGGCAGGCGACGTGGTCGCCGCCAGCGTGGCGACCGGCCGGAAGTCCGTGCCGTCGTCGCCGGCCTCGAGCACCGCCTCCGGCGGCGGCGCCGCGCCGAAGCCGCGGGGGCCCGGCAGGCCGACGGTCACCGAGCGCACGGTCACCGGGTCGTCGAACTCCAGCTCGAGCCAGGCGGACGACCAGGCGTCCGGGTCGCGGGGGAGGGCGAGCGCCGTCTCGAACGATCCGTCGGTGAGGCAGGCGACGTCCTCCGCAAAGGCCGACGCGCGGACGCGGTCCGGACGCAGCACATCGTGGGCGGCCTCGGCCGGGAAAGCGAGCACGCGCCAGTCGGTCGCCCAGGGCTCCCGCCCAGCGGCCCCCCAGCGGGGGGCGTCCTGGAAGAGCCCAGCCGCGTCGGGAAGCGGCGGCAGCACGACGGTGCGCCGGCCACCGCCGTCGACGACCGCCTCCGACCACACCAGCTTCTTCATGGCATCCGCCGGATCCACCCACGGACCGCCGCTCGCGCTCCAGCCCGCCGAGGTCGCCACGGCGAGCTCGAGCCCGAGCTCCGCCGACGTGCGCACCGCGGTGTCGATCGCCTCGTGCCACGCGGCCGACCCCGGGCGGACCGGCTCCGGCACGACCAGCGGAACCCCCATGCCGCCGTCGAACAGCTGGACGCCGCGCACGCCGACGGCGTGGAGCCATGTGAGGTCGCGGACGATGCCGTCCGGGTCGACGTTGCCGTCCATCCAGTGCCACCATGCCCGCGGCCGTGCCGCATCGGGCGGGTCGACGAAGTCCCGCCACAGGTCCGAGGGAGTCGGCATCGACGGCGTCGCGGGCATGCCCTCATCCTCTCCGCCGCCCGCTGCGCGGAGCCGCCTGCGCCACTTATATCCGATATCGCTAAAACTAATGTGTGCTTTCGACGCAAGTGTGTGAGGGTGGCATCAGCGCCGCCGAAGTCGCGGCGCGTGACGACGAGGTCAGAGAGCAGATGACAGTGACGATTGAGCGCGATGCCACTCGCACCCTCACGGTGCCTCCCGATGCACGCCGCACCCCTCGCCCGCGCGGCCGCAAGCCGCTGATCAGCTACGGGCACTGGTGGTGGGCGCTGCCCGCGATCATCCTCGTCATCGCGGTGCACTACGTCGCCACCCTCACCGGCGGCTTCTTCGCCTTCACGAACTGGACGGGCCTGGGCGACTGGGAGTTCATCGGCCTCGACAACTTCGTGCGCATCTTCAACGACCCGCTGATGGTCGGCGCCGTGCTCAACACGCTGTTCCTGGCGTTCGGCTCGGTCATCCTGACGAACATCCTCGGGCTCGGGTTCGCCCTCGCGATCAACCGCACCCTCAAGACGCGGTACGTCCTGCGGACGCTCCTCTTCCTCCCGGTGGTGCTCAGCCCGCTGGCGGTGGCCTACATCTGGAAGTTCATCTTCCAGTTCAACGGACCGCTCAACGGCTTCCTGGCGGCGATCGGCCTGGAGTCGTGGCAGAAGGTGTGGCTGGCGGACCCCACCTGGTCCATCTGGGCGATCCTGCTGACCGTCGTGTGGCAGCAGACCGGCTTCGTCATGGTCATCTACCTCGCCGGCCTCGCCTCGGTGCCGGTCGAGATCGAGGAGGCGGCCGCCCTCGACGGGGCCAACATCTGGCAGCGGTTCCGGCACGTCACGGTGCCCGCGATCCGCCCGTCCATCGCCATCGCCACCACGCTCGGCATCATCCAGGGCCTGCGCATCTTCGACCAGATCTTCGCCCTCACCGGCGGCGGCCCGGCCGGCGCCACCGAGACGCTCGCGACGCAGGTCTACAAGCAGGCCTTCTCGCTCGGCCAGTTCGGCTTCGGCTCGGCGCTCGCCCTCGTGCTGACGCTCATCATCCTCGTCTTCGCCATCCTCCAGCAGTACGCCACCCGCGACCGCGACGCCGTCGGAAGGGCCGCCTGACATGTTCCGCTACACCAAGCTCACCGCGGCCCGCGAGGTCGCCATCTGGGTCGTCACCCTCCTCGGGCTGCTGCCCTTCTACTTCCTGATCGCCACCGCGTTCAAGACCGACGAGGAGGCGCTCACGACGAGCGCGATGGCGCCGCCGTCGTCGCTGGACTTCAGTGCCTTCGTCGAGGTGCTCACCACGGGGGGCCGCAACAGCATCCCGATGAGCATGCTCAACAGCGTCATCATCACCGGCGGGGCCATCGCGGGGCTCGTCCTGTTCGGGTCGGTCGCCGCGTACGTCATCACGCGCCGGACGCGCGCATGGACGAACCTCACGTTCTACCTCGTCCTCATCGCCATCATCCTGCCCGCGCAGCTGGGCACCGTGCCGCTGTACATCGGGGCGCGGTCGGTCGGCCTCACGGGCAACGCGATCGGCATGATCCTGCTGTGGATCGGCATCCTGCTGCCGCTGTCGGTCTTCCTCTACGCGAGCTTCTTCCGCGGGCTCACCACCGAGTACGAGGAGGCGGCCGTCATCGACGGCGCGTCCCCGACGCAGGCGTTCTTCCGCGTCGTGCTGCCGCTCATGGCGCCGGCCACCGGCACGGTGGCGATCCTGGCAGGGCTGATCGTCTGGAACGACTTCTTCAACTCGCTGATCTTCCTCGGCGGATCGACCACGCAGACGCTGCCCGTCGCGATGTACACCTACGTCGGCGGACTCGTCTCGGCGTGGAACAAGATCTTCGCCGTCGTGCTCATCTCGATGATCCCGATCCTGCTGTTCTACATGTTCGCGCAGAAGAAGTTCATCCAGGGCTTCGCCGGCGGCCTGAAGGGCTGACGTCGCGGCACCGATTCGGGGGCGGCCGGATCGTCGAGCGGACGGCCGAGAGGCCCCGCACGTCGCCCACTCATCCGAAACACCGACCGGAGACGTCATGTATCGACTCGCACCCAACATCGAGCTGCTCTTCACCGAAGCCGGCGACTACCACGACCGCGTGCGCGCCGCCGCCGCGGCGGGCTTCACCGCCGTCGAGATGTGGGGACCGACCGGCTCCGATGCGCCATCGCAGCCCAAGGACCTCCCCGCGCTGAAGGCCGCCCTCGAAGAGACCGGCACGCAGCTCACCGCACAGCTCTCGGAGCCGCGCACGCAGTTCATGATCCCGCCGTGGGACCACTCGGAGTTCTACCGCAAGCTCGACGAGGGCGTCGCCATCGCCCAGGATCTCGGGTGCCCGCGGATCGTCGTCGGCAGCGGAACCGGCTTCGGCGGCTGGAAGCGCCAGGTGCAGCTCGACAAGCTCATCGAGATCTACCAGAAGGCGATCGCACAGATCGACGGATCGGGGATCACGCTCGTGCTCGAGCCGGTCAACGTCCGCGTCGACCATCCCGGCTCGCTCCTGGACCGCACGGCCGAGGCCGTGTACGTGGCACGCGGCGTGGACTCGCCCTTCTTCGGCGTGCTCTACGACATCTACCACTCCGCCGTCGAGGGCGAGGACATGGCGGCCGAGCTCGCCAACGCGGGCGCGCTCATCAGGTACGTCCAGCTCGCCGACGCGCCGGGTCGCGGTGAGCCCGGCTCCGGGGAGCTGGACTGGGCGCAGCGCCTCGGTCTGCTGCGCTCGTCGGGCTACGACGGTCCGATCGGCCTGGAGTACTACCCGACGCAGGAGTCGGAGGCATCCGTCGCCCTCATCCGCGAGCTGGCGGCGTCGGCATGAGCCGCTATCCCGCGGCGGTCGATGTCGTCATCGTCGGCAGCGGTCCGACGGGAGCGGCGTACGCCCGCATCCTGAGCGAGGAAGCCACGGATGCCACGGTCGCGCTGTTCGAGGTCGGACCCACCGTCTCGGACCCGCCGGGCGCGCACGTCAAGAACATCGAGGACGCCGACCGCCGCGCCGAGGCGCAGCGGCGGTCGGAGGGTCCGGGCGCCGGCGAGGCGACCGTGGACAACCCGGGCGCCGTCAAGTCCGGCATGCGCCGCGCGCGGCCGGGGACCTATCTGCTCTCCGACGGCTACCAGTCAGACGGCGAGGACGGCCTCCCGGTCGCGGCGTTCTCGAGCAACGTGGGCGGGATGGCGGCGCACTGGACGGGCGCCTGCCCGCGGCCGGGCGGCAGCGAGCGCGTCGCGTTCATCCCCGACCTCGACGAGCTGCTCGACGAGGCCGACCGGCTGCTGGGAGTGACGACGGATGCCTTCGACCAGGCGCCCTTCACCGCCCTCGTGCGCGAACGGCTGGCCACCGCGGTCGACGAGGGGCGCGCCGCCGAGGCGCGGGTGCAGCGGATGCCGCTGGCGGTCCACCGTCGCGACGACGGCCGCCTGGTCTGGTCGGGATCGGACGTGGTCTTCGGCGACGCCACCCGCGCGAACCCGGACTTCTCGCTCTTCGACGAGTCGCTCGTGACGCGGGTGATCGTGGCGGACGGCCGCGCGGCCGGCGTCGCGGTGCGCGACCTGCGGTCCGGCGAGACGCATGAGGTGCGGGCGCGGTTCGTCGTCGTGGCCGCCGACGCCCTCCGCACCCCGCAGGTGCTGTGGGCATCGGGCATCCGCCCGCCGGCCCTCGGGCGCACGCTCAACGACCAGACGCAGGTCGTCTACGCCGCGCGGCTGCGCGACGTCGAGGCTCCGGCGGAGGATCAGGTCGCGGCATCCGGAGCGCTCAGCGAGCAGAGCGGCGTCAGCTGGGTGCCGTTCACCGACGACAAGCCGTTCCACGGTCAGATCATGCAGCTGGACGCCTCGCCGGTGCCGCTCGCCGACGACGACCCTGTCGTGCCCGGCTCGATCGTGGGACTCGGCCTGTTCTGCGCCAAGGACCTGCAGTGGGACGACCGCGTGGAGTTCTCGGACGACGAGGTGGACTCGTACGGCATGCCCGCGATGCGGATCCACTACTCGCTCACCGAACGCGACCACGCGGTGCTCGACCGCGCGCGGGCCGAGATCGTCGAGCTGGCGAAGGCGGTCGGCGAGCCGATCGGCGACCGGCCGTTCACGATGCCGTTGGGCGCGTCGCTGCACTACCAGGGCACGACCCGCATGGGGGCCGAGGACGACGGCCGCAGCGTGTGCAGCCCCGACAGCGAGGTGTGGGGTATCGAGGGTCTGTTCGTGGCGGGCAACAGCGTGATCCCGACCGCCACGGCGTGCAACCCCACGCTGACGTCCGTGGCGCTCGCGGTCCGCGGCGCGCGGCGCATCGCGGAGCTGCTCCCCGCCTCCGCCTCCCGTGAGACGGCGACGGCGGGACGAGACCGGGGGTAGGGCCCACGGCCTCGTCGGGCGACTGTCGTCTCACGATCAAATCTTGTCTTTAGTCTGATTCAGACATTAGAGTGTAGAAACACGAATAAAGTATCAAGGAGGACTCTGTGATCCCCGATCGCATCATCGAGCAGGGAACGCTCACGACCGACGGCACCCGTGCCGCGGTCGAGGTGCGGCTGCCCTGGTACCGCGCGCTCCCCGCGTCGTGCATCGCCGGGGCGAGCCTCACCGTCGACGGCGTCGAGGCGCCGGCAGAGTCGCTCCGCTGGGAGATGAACGGTCGCACCTTCACGTTCGACGAGCTCGTGCCCGACACCGAGGACTGGTGGTTCCCCACCGATTCGGCGGTCCTGTCGGGCGACATCCCCGTCGCGGGCGACGGCGAGCACCGCGTCGAGGTGGGCCTCGTCCTGTACATCCCCTACATCGTCATCGGCGCCGACGAGGTGCTCCACATCGAAGAGCGCGACGCGAAGACCATGACCGCACGGAAGGCGGTGGCAGCATGACCGCCGTGAACTCGGTTTCTGAGCCCGCCGAAGAGCAGGGCGGCGCCCCCGGGACGAAGGGCACGCCCATTCAGGGCGTGACGCTTTACAGCTTCACCCGCGCCTTCCACGGCCGCGAGTACGACCTCGAGGGCCTCGTGCGCAAGGTCGCCGCCGACGGCTACGGCCCGGGCCTGGAGATCATCGGCTTCTCCAGCTTCCGCGGATTCCCCGAGATCGACGACCGGTTCGCCGGCTGGTTCCGCGACCTGGTCGACGAGACCGGCCTCGTCACCACTTCGCTGGCCGTCAACGCCGACATCGGCATCCACCGCGACCGCCTGCTCACGCAGGACGAGCTGCTGGAGTACATGCGCAGGCAGATCGCGGCGGCGGCGAAGCTCGGCTTCCCGATCGCCCGCGTGCAGATCTCCATCACGCCCGACTCGATGGAGGCGCTCGCCCCCATCGCCGAGGAGTACGGCGTGACGCTCGCGCTCGAGGTCCACGCCGACCAGTACGCCTCGCACCCGCGCATCCTCGCGCTGCGCGACCGCTACGAGAAGGTCGGGTCGCCCTTCCTCGGCTTCACGATGGACTGGGGCGCCACCGTCTCGGGCTTCGCCCCCTCGCTCATCGAGGCCTACCGCCGGCGCGGCGCGTCGGAGGAGCTGCTGGCAGAGGTCATCGGGCTGTGGGACGAGTTCCACCGGCAGGGTCCGCCCGCCGACCAGGCCGAGCACGGTCAGCGCTTCGGCCGCTTCATCGGCCTCGCCGCGCAGCACGGTCGCCCCGACCTGGGAATCGACATGGGCATCAACGCGACCGGCTTGTTCGGCCCCGCCCGCGTGGACGACTGGCTCGAGATCTTCCCGTGGATCAAGCACGTCCACGGCAAGTTCTTCGGCATCGACGACCAGCATGAGGAGCCGTCGGTCCCGGTGCGCGACCTCATCCGCCTGCTCGTGGAGAACGGCTACAACGGCGCGATCTCCAGCGAGTACGAGGGCTGGCACTGGAACCACTGGCAGAGCCCGTTCGACATCATCCGCGACGAGCAGGCGGTGCAGCGCTCCGCCGCCGCCGACGCCGGATCGCGCATGACCACCGATCTCGTCGAGGCGCGCGCTCAGCTCGCCGCCTGGCTTCCCACCACGCAAGGAGCATCCGCATGACCCTTCGACAGGCTCAAGGCGGCGCCGACGGCATCGCCGGCACCGGCATCAAGCTCGGAACCACCCTGTACTCGATGACGAGCGAGTTCGCCGCGGGCCTGTACACGCCCGAGACGCTCATCGCCGCCGTCGCCGAGGAGGGGATCGGCCCGGGCGTCGAGTTCAACATCGCACAGCTGCTGCGCACGTACCCCGACGTCGACCAGGAGTTCGTGAAGCTCTGGTTCGACTCCCTCGAGAAGTACGGGCTCGAGGCGAGCGCCGTGGGCACGAACCTCGACATGGGCCGCCGCAAGGACCGCGACATGACGCCGGACGAGGAGCACGACTTCCTCGCCCGGCAGCTGAAGACGGCGAACACGCTGGGCTTCAAGAGGGTCGTCATCCGCTCGCACGGCAAGGAGCTGCTGCGCAGCCTCCTTCCGCTCGCCGAGAAGTACGACCAGTACCTCGGCTACGAGATCCACGCGCCGTCGGGGCCGAACAATCCCCAGGTGCTGCAGATGCGCGAGATGTACGACGAGCTGCAGTCCGAGCGCCTCGGCTTCACCGCCGACTTCTCCTCGACGATGCACAGCCTTTCGCCGACGCTGCTCGCGCAGCTGGGGAAGATGGGCATGGACGAGAAGCACTTCGCGGTCATGGACGAGATCTGGCACGAGCCGACTCCCATGCATGTGCGCAACCAGAAGTTCGAGGACTACCTCGTCAGCCAGGGCGTCGACCCGCTGACCTTCGGCCCGTTCACGCGCCTCGCCTTCAACATGCACGGCCTCGTGCCGCCGGAGGAGTGGCTGGACATCATGCCGCAGATCTTCCACGTGCACGCGAAGTTCTATGACATCGGTGCCGACGGTGAAGAGCCGGCGATGGACATCCCGCGCATCGTCAAGCAGTTCGTCGTGGGCGGGTACCAGGGGTATCTCTCCAGCGAGTGGGAGGGTCACGCTTTCCAGGATCTCGGCGAGGCCGATCCGATCGACCTCGTGAAGAAGCAGCACGCGCTCATGCGCAAGGCGATCGAAGACACCGTCGCCGAGCAGTCGAAGGAGACCGCGAATGTCTGACACCGCCATCGCCCCCGCATCCCTCACCGAGCTGCAGGCCGAGCTCGCCGCCCTCCGCGAGGAGGTCTTCGCCGCCCGCGCCCTCGCGCAGCGCGCCGAGGACCGCGGCCAGGTCGAGAACCTGTTCAACCGCTACATGTACCTGCACAACGCCTTCGAGGACGAGCAGATCATCCCGCTGTGGGTCAAGGAGGGCACCGAGGGCATCCGCGCCCGGTACACCAACGCGGGGCAGTACACGACGTGGAAGAGCGTCACCGACTACCACCGCGGCCGGCCGCACCCCGAGGGCAAGCTCATCCTCCACGCCACGACGACGCCCGTGATCGAGGTCGCCGCCGACGGACAGACCGCGAAGGGCGTGTGGATGATGGCCGGTACCGAGTCCGGGCTCACCGACCCGAAGGTCGCAGAGGCGTTCCCCGACATGTACTCCCCCCAGGAGGTGCTCGGCAAGAAGGTCTGGGCGCACTGGGTGTGGTGCAAGTACGCGATCGACTTCCTCAAGCAGGACGGCGAGTGGAAGTTCTGGAAGTTCCGCTGCTACGAGCTCGCCCGCGCTCCCTTCGAGGAGAACTGGGTGAGCTTCGGCCTGAAGAACCAGGGCGCGTTCGACCTCGACCTGATGTACTTCGGCGACGACGGCAAGCCCGTGTTCATGCCGCCGGCCGATGAGCCCGTGCCCTCGACCAACCACCCTTACAGCCCCGAGACGGTGCAGAAGCTCGAGCCCGCCCCGCCGGTGCCGCACGCCACCTTCACCGACACCTACGCCTGAGGAACGACCATGGCAACGCACGATTCCCTCTTCGCCGACAAGGACGTCAAGCGCACCGAGAGCGGCGTCGCCGTCTCGCTGCAGCTGCCCTGGTACCGCAGCCTCTGGCTCTCGGCGGTCGACGGCGTCGCGGCATCCGTCGATGGTGTCGAGATCCCCACCGACAAGCTGCGCTTCTCCCTCAACGGGCGCGAGTACCGCATCGAGGAGCTGCCCGAGCAGTCCGAGACGCTGTGGTTCGTCGCCGACAGGCCCGAGGTCCTCATCGACCTGGGTCGCGCCCCCGAGCCCGGTGAGAAGCTGACCGTCGAGGTCGTCCTCACGATGCGCCTGCTCTACATGCAGATCGCCCCCGGGGTCGACGGTGGCCCCGGCCGCTACGTCACCAACCGCGTCCCTGTGGAGCGCGAGGTCGTGCTCGCATGACCCTTCGACAGGCTCAGGACGGCGCCCTGCGCGTCGCGATGATCGGGTACGGCTTCATGGGCGCCGCCCACTCGGTCGGGTGGCGGCAGGCACCGCGGGTGTTCTCGCTGCCCCAGGCCGTCGAGATGGCCGTTGTCGTCGGGCGCAACGCCGAGGCGGTGGCGGATGCCGCGACCCGCTGGGGCTGGCAGGAGTCGGCGACGGACTGGCGCGAGGTCATCGCCCGTGACGACATCGACATCGTCGACATCGTCACCCCTGGTGACTCGCACGCCGAGATCGCCATCGCGGCGCTCGAGGCGGGCAAGCACGTGCTGTGCGAGAAGCCGCTGGCGAACACCGTTGCCGAGGCGGAGGCGATGGCCGATGCCGCAGCCCGCGCCGCCGCGCGCGGCATCCGTTCGATGGTCGGGTTCACGTACCGCCGCGTGCCGGCGGTGACCCTCCTGCGCGACCTCATCGCGCAGGGCGCCGTCGGCAGGATCGCGCAGGTCCGCGCCGCCTACCGCCAGGACTGGCTCGTCGACCCGGCGATGCCCCTCGCGTGGCGCCTGCAGAAGGAGCACGCCGGCTCCGGCGCGCTCGGCGACATCGGCGCGCACATCATCGACATGACGCAGTTCGTGACGGGCGTGGAGGTCACCTCCGTCTCGGGCGTCCTCGACACGATCGTGAAGCAGCGGCCGCTGCAGGGCTCGGGCTCGGGACTGTCCGGCACCGCCGCGGCGGGCGTCGGCGACGTGACCGTCGACGACGTCGCGATCTTCACCGGGCGCCTGTCCACCGGCGCGCTCGTCTCGTTCGAGGCGACGCGGTTCGCCACGGGTCGCAAGAACGACCTGTCGATCGAGGTGTCGGGAGACAAGGGCGCCCTGCGGTTCGACCTCGAGGACCTCAACACGCTGTGGTTCTACGACCGCACGGCCCCCGAGGCCACGCAGGGCTTCACGCGGATCCTCGTCACCGAGCCGCAGCATCCGTACGTCGCCGCGTGGTGGCCTGCCGGGCACATGCTCGGCTACGAGCACGGGTTCAGTCACCAGGTCGTCGACCTGGTGACCGCCATCGCCGAGGGCTCCGACCCGCACCCGTCGTTCGCCGAGGGGCTCTCGGTGCAGCGCGTGCTGGCCGCCGTGGAGGAGAGCTCGGACAACGGCTCGGGCTGGGTACGGGTCGAGGCGCCGGTCGCGGCCGGGACGACCGCGGATTGACCCGTTGCCACGGGCGGATCGCCGGATAGGTTTGTAGAAACAACAAAGCAAAGGAGCTTCGATGCCTCGTCCGATCACCCTCTTCACGGGCCAGTGGGCCGATCTGCCGTTCGAGGAGGTCGCACGACTCGCCGGCGAGTGGGGCTTCGACGGCCTCGAGATCGCCTGCTGGGGCGACCACATCGACGTGTCCCGGTGGGACGACGCCGAGTACGTGCAGTCCCGCAAGGACATCCTCGAGCGCAACGGCTTGAAGGTCTGGGCGATCTCGAACCACCTCACCGGCCAGGCCGTGTGCGACGACCCGATCGACGCGCGGCACAAGGACATCCTCCCCTCCCGGGTGTGGGGCGACGGCGAGCCGGAAGGCGTTCGACAGCGGGCCGCGGAGGACATGAAGAACACGGCCCGGTTCGCCGCGAAGCTCGGCGTGAAGACGGTCAACGGCTTCACGGGCTCGTCGATCTGGAAGGCGGTCGCGATGTTCCCGCCGGCCTCGGACGAGTGGATCGCCGCCGGATACCAGGACTTCGCCGACCGGTGGAACCCGATCCTCGACGTGTTCGAGGAGGTCGGGGTGCGCTTCGGCCTCGAGGTGCACCCCAGCGAGATCGCGTACGACTACTGGACGGCCAAGGCCACGCTGGAGGCCATCGGCCACCGTGAGAGCTTCGGCCTCAACTTCGACCCGTCGCACTTCATGTGGCAGCAGCTGGACCCGGTCGCGTTCGTGCTGGACTTCGCCGACCACATCTTCCACGTGCACGTCAAGGAGTCGATCACCAACCTCGACGGCCGCAACGGCGTGCTCGGGTCGCACCTGCCGTGGGCGAACCCGCGTCGCGGCTGGACGTTCGTGTCGACCGGGCACGGCGCGGTGCCGTGGGAGCCGCTGTTCCGCGCGCTCAACGCCATCGGCTACGACGGGCCCACCTCGATCGAGTGGGAGGACGCCGGCATGGACCGCCTGCACGGCGCCCCCGAGGCGATCGAGTTCGTGCGCAAGCTCAACGCGATCACGCCGCCCGCCGCAGCCTTCGACGCCGCCTTCTCGACCAAGACCGACTAGCCGCCGCACGCCCGGCACCGGCCCGCCGGGGCCGGTGCGCGGCGTGCCCGGACGCAAGGAGCGCCCCGATGTCCGACGTGCTGAACGTGCTCATCCTCTCGGGTCACATGACCCGCGAGCACGACAACGAGTTCCGCAGCTTCCGGCTGCACAACCAGTGGCTCACGACGCTGCTGGAGGACACCGGCCGCTTCCGGGTGCGCGTCGTGGAGGACCCGCGCGGCCTGGGCGCGGAGGTGATCGACAAGTACGACGTCGTCATCGTCGTGTTCGAGGGGCGCGACGGCTACTTCGACAGGGCGGTCGGATTCGGATCGGAGACGGATGCCGCGCTCCTGAAGTTCGTCCACGACGACGGCAAGGGCATCGTGTGGTTCCACGGCTCGGCCGCTCAGGAGGACGACTGGGGCTACCCCGCGGAATACGACGTCATGCGCGGCTCACGGCTCACCGTCGCGGGCGGCCTGCGACCGCGGCCGTGGGGCGAGGCGCAGCTCGACACCGTCGAGCCGCGGCATCCGATCACCGAGGGCATCAGCGCCCGCTGGACCGTGACCGGCGACGACATCCTCACCGGCGTCGAGATCCTCGACGGCGCCCGGGTGCTGCTGACGACCTACGACGACCTCGAGTCGTACGAGAAGGCGCCGATGTGGCCGATGTCGCACTATCCCGTCGCGATCCCCGAGGCGGGGCTCGCGGCGCTGCCCGGCATGAACACCGACCAGCCGATCGCCTGGATCAACGAGTACGGTGCGGGGCGATCTTTCACGATCACGATCGGCCACGACATCGACACGTTCCGCCGGATCGAGTTCATCCGCATGTTCCCGCGGGGCGTCGAATGGGCCGCGACCGGCGAGGTCACGCTCGAGGGACCCGACCGTCGCGGAGATCGCCGGTTCCTGCCCTGGCCGTACTACAACCACGAGGGATGAGATCATGTCGTCGGAGCTGCGGATCGGCATCCTGGGTGCCGGTGGGATCGCGGAGCGGGCGATGGTGGAACCCGCCCGCGATGTGGGGGGTGTTCGCGTCGTCGCGATCGGCGCGCGAGACCCGGAGCGCGCTCGAGCCTTCGCCGAGCGGTGCGATCTGCCGAAGCACGGCGACTACGAGACGATCCTCGGCGATCCCGACATCGACTTCGTCTACCTCGCGCTCCCGCCGATCACGCACGCCCAGTGGGCGACCCGTGCGCTGCAGGCGGGGAAGCACGTGCTCTGCGAGAAGCCGCTGTCGGTGAACGGCACGACGGCATCGGCCATCGCCGACGCCGCGACCGCGACGGGCCGGCGTGCCTTCGTCGGCTTCCACTACCGACTGCACGGCTTCACACGGCGTCTTCTCGAGGTGATCGCGTCCGGTGTCCTCGGCGACATCGAGCGCGTGGACGTCGACTTCAGCATCCCGCACTTCGTCGTGAAGCCGGGCAACATCCGCCTCGACGGCGACCTCGGCGGCGGGGCGGTCATGGACGTCGGATGCTATGCGGTCGACCTCATCCGCGCGGCCTGGGGCGAGCCCGTCGTCGAGTCAGCCCTGGCGGTGCTCTACGACGACGACCCGCGGATCGATCTGCAGACCGACGCCCTCCTGCGGCTTCCGTCAGGTGCCCCCGCGCGCGTGCGGGCGTCTTTCATCGGCGACGACCGGGGCGCGATGTCGCTGCGGCTCGAGGGATCGGAGGCTCGCCTGGAGGCCACGAGCGTCATCGTGCCGCAGTGGGGAGCGGCGCTGCGGGTCACCGCCGGCGACGAGCTGCTTCTGGAGGAGAAGGCCGCCGAGGGTGAGAACAGCTACGCGCGCCAACTCGAGCATCTTGCCGCGGTGCTCCAAGACGGCTCTCCCAGCATCCTCGACGCCGAGCGAGGTGTCGGCACGATGCGCATCGTCGACGACATCTACCGCGCCGCCGGTCTCGAACCCCGCTGACGCCGCGTCAGCCGGCGAGCGAGTGGAAGGCCTCGGGCGAGAGCGCGTGCTCGATCGCCAGCATCCCGGCACCGATGACGGCCGCGTTCTCGGCGGCGGCGGACGGCACGATGGCGAGGTGCTCGGTCGCCAGCGGCATGGACCGCGTGTACACGACCTCGCGCACGCCGGCGATCAGGTGCTCCCCGACGCGTGACATCGAGCCGCCGATCGCGATGACCGACGGGTTCATGAGGCTGACGCACGCCGTCAGCACCTCGCCGATGTCGCGTCCGGCCTGGCGCACCGCCTGGATCGCATCGAGGCTGCCCCGCTGCACCAGCGCCACGACGTCGTCGCCGCTCTCGGCGGGCACGCCCTGGGCGCGGAGGGCGCGGGCGATGGCGGGCCCCGACGCGATGGCCTCGAGGCATCCCTGATTCCCGCAGTGGCACGGCACCGACGACCCCCGCGCGACGCGCACGTGGCCGATGTCGCCGGCGACGCCCTGCGCGCCCCGCTGGAGCTCGCCGCCCGAGATGACGCCTGCGCCGATGCCCGTGGCGACCTTGACGAACATGAGGTGAGCCGTGGCCGGCCACGCCGTCGCCCGTTCGCCGAGCGCCATGATGTTCACGTCGTTGTCGACGAGCACCGGCACCTGCAGGTGCTGCTGGACCCAGCCGGGCACGTCGAACCGGTTCCAGCCCGGCATGATCGGCGGGTTGACCGGCTGACCGGTCGAGTGCTCGACCGGGCCGGGCACGCCGATGCCGATCGCGACGAGCGAGCGGATGTCGCGCCCCGCCTCCTCGAGGAGCCCGGCGGCGGCGTCCACCACCCACGTGAGCACGGGCTCGGGCCCCTCGGCGACCGCCCGGGACTCCGTGCGGGTCGCCAGGATCGCGCCCGTGAGGTCCATCACCGCGACCGTGGTGTGCGACGCGCCGATGTCGGCGGCGAGCACGACGCGGGCGCTGGGGTTGAGCGCGAACTGCGAGGGCGGCCGGCCACCGGTGGACGCGGCATCCGCCACCGGCATGATGAGCCCCATCCGCATGAGCTCCTCGACCCGCGCCGCGATCGTCGACCGGGCCAGGCCGGTGGATTTCGCGAGCTGCGCGCGGGTGCGGGGCACACCGTCGCGCAGCAGCTGGAACAGCTCCATCGCGCCGGTGCCCGCCGCAGCCGATTCTGGAGAGAGAGTGACCACGACGGAAGTCAATCAGGACGCGGACCACGCCGCGGTCGGGCGGCCGCGCCGGGGATCGACGGATGCCGCGCCCCCGCGACGGCCGGAGCCCTCACGTCGCGCGCCCGGTGGGCCGGGCGAAACGCTGCTGCAGGAGCACCGCCACCACGATGATGATGCCCTTCACGACGGCCTGCACCGACGAGTTCAGGTTGTTCTGCACGAACACGTTGCTGAGCGTGGCGAAGATGAGCACGCCGAACACGGTTCCGGTGATGGTGCCGCGGCCGCCGATGAGGAGTGTGCCGCCGACGACCACGGAGGCGATCGCGTCGAGCTCGAGGAGCGTGCCGTGCGTCGACGTGCCGGCCGTGGTGCGGCCGAGGTACATGATCGCGGCGATCCCGGCGCACAGCCCCGAGATCGAGTACAGCCACATGGTGTGGCGCTTGACGTTGATGCCGGCCAGGCGCGCCGCCTCGCGGTTGCCGCCGATGGCGACCGTCCGACGGCCGAACGTCGTGCGGTTGAGCACCACCCAGCCGATCGCCGCGACGATCGCGAAGATCCAGATGAGGATGTCGACGCCGATGATGTCGAGGTTCATGAACTCGATGAAGTCGCGATTGCCGACCTGGAGGGTGCGGCGCTCGGCGAGGATCTCGGCGAGGCCGCGTGCGCCGACGAGCATCGCCAGGGTCGCCATGAAGGCGACCACCTTGCCGTATGCGATGACGATGCCGTTGATGAGGCCGGCGCCGAAGCCGACGAGCAGCGCGAGCAGGATCATGACGAACCAGTGAAGCTGGTCGGCGAGATCCTGGACCGCGGCGAGCGTCGCGACGACGGAGGCGAGCCCGATCAGCGACCCGACCGACAGGTCGATGCCGCCCGCGATGATGACCAGCGTCATGCCGATGCTGACCACGCCGATGATCGACGCCTGACGGAGGATCGTGAGGACGTTGCTGACGCTGGTGAAGGTGTCGGGGGCGGTGACGGCGCCGACGATGATCAGCACCACCAGCGCGGCGACGAGGCCGAGGTTGCGGCCGACGGAGCCCGACATGACGCGCTGGAGGCCCGACCTGCCGGAGGGTCCGGGGGCGCCGGCGGGCGGCGGCGCCTCGCCGGCAGTGGGGACGCCTGCCGTCCCCTGGGTGGTCTGCTCGCTCACGCGGCGGTTCCTTTCATGACGAGGTCGAGCACGCCGTGCTCGTCGATCTGGGAGGCGGGAAGGGTCTTCAGCACGCGGCCGTCGGCGACGACGAGGACGGTGTCGGCGAGGCCGAGCACCTCCTCGATCTCGCTCGAGACGATCACGATCGCGTTGCCGGCGGCGGCGAGCCGGCGGATCAGGGCGTAGATCTCGGCGCGTGCGCCCACGTCGACGCCGCGCGTCGGCTCGTCCAGCAGCAGCACGCGGGTGCCGTGGACGAGCCAGCGGGCGAGGAGGATCTTCTGCTGATTGCCGCCGGACAGCGTCATCGCGGGGCGGTCGGGATCGGCAGGGCGCAGCTCGAGCGCATCGATCTGCTCGCGCGCGATCTTCCGCTCGGACCGCTCGTCGAGGAAGCCCGCCTTGGCGAAGCGCGACATCGACGACAGGGTCACGTTGACGAAGATCGGCTCGTCGAGCACGAGCCCCTGGCTCTTGCGCTCCTCGGGGGACAGCCCGATCCCCGCGCGCACCGCGTGGACCACCGAGCCGCGGCGGAGGGGCTTCCCACCGACCTTCACCGAGCCGGCGGTCGCCTTGCGCGCGCCGTACACGGTCTCTAGGATCTCGGAGCGCCCCGATCCCACGAGCCCGGCGAGCCCGACGATCTCGCCGGCGCGCACCGAGAACGAGACGTCGGCGAAGAGCCCGCCCAGCGCCAGATCCTCGACCTCGAGCACGAGCGGCGCGTCGGCGGGGATCGGCGCGGCGGGCGGGAAGACGTTCTCGACCTCCCTGCCCGTCATGAGCCGGATGAGCTCGGAGGTCGGGGTGTCTGCGACGGGGATGCCGCTGGCCATCGAGCGGCCGTCCTTGAGGACGGTGATGCGGTCGCCGATCTGGCGGATCTCCTCGAGGCGGTGGGTGATGTACACCACCGCGATGCCGGCCGCCGTGAGCTCCCGGACGACGTGGAAGAGGTTCTTCACCTCCTCGGTGTCGAGCACCGCGGAGGGCTCGTCCATGATGATGAGCTTGATGTCGTGCGAGAGCGCTCGCGCCATGCTCACGATCTGCTTGTTTGCCGCGCTGAGCGTGCCGACCTCGGTGTGCGGCGACAGCTTGTCATGGCCGAGCCGGCGCAGGAGCTCCCGCGTCTGCCTGGCCGCCTCGGATCGCTTGGTGAAGCCGCCGCGCGACAGCTCGTGGCCGAGGAAGATGTTCTCGGCGATCGTCAGGCCGTCGACGACGTCGAGCTCCTGGTACATCGTCGCGATGCCGAGTTCGATCGCCGCTTCGGGGTCTGGGATGACGACCTGCTCGCCGAGCCACGTGATGACGCCCTCGTCGGGGCGGTGCACCCCGGCGAGCGTCTTGATGAGCGTCGACTTGCCCGCACCGTTCTGACCGAGGACGCAGTGCACCTCGCCCGGACGCACGTCCAGGTCGACTCCTCGGAGCGCCTTGACTCCGGCGAACGACTTCGTCACGCCCCGGACGACGAGTAACGCCGATTCATGGTCGTCTTTGATCACGGCATGAACATAACATGCGCGCTTCCGCGCGTCGATGCTCGCGAATGGCGGCGCTTGTCGGCTCCCCGCCCGTCCCTTCCGCTCTCGAGAGCGGAAGTTTCGGAAAAACGCTTTTGCCGCAACTAATGCAAAAGCTGTCGGATCGGCAGTGCGCCTGCTACCGTGATGCCGTCAGCGTGGACGGCCGGCCCGTGCGCCGTTTGCTCCGAGCTCGCCCCGTGCGCTGCCGCCCTGCATCACATTTCAAGGAGGAAAGAATGCGCTCACACCTGAAGGTGCGCACACGGCTGCTGCTGACCGGAACCGCCGTCGTCGCCGCCGTCGGCCTGCTCGCCGGCTGCACCGGCACCGGCGCCGACGAGGACGACGTCGTCGACCAGGGCACGTCGTCGGAGGAGAACGCCGAGTCCGGCGACACGGTCGTCATCGGCTTCTCCGGGCCCGCCGCCGACCACGGCTGGCTCGGCGCCATCAACTCCGGCGCCCAGGCGGCCGCCGACAGCTTCGACGACGTCGAGCTCCGCGTCGCCGAGGGCACCAACGACCCGATCGCGCAGATCGCGGCCGTCGAGACCTTCGTCAACGACGGGGTCGACGCGATCGTGCTGCTGCCGACCGACGGCGCGGCTCTCACCGAGGCGGCCATCGCGGCGATGGAGGCAGGCATCCCGGTCATCAACGTCGACCGCGAGTTCTCGAGCCCCTTCGCCGCGCGCACCACGATCCTCGGCGACAACTACGGCATGGGCGTCAGCGCCGGCACGTACATCTGCGAACAGCTCGGCGACAACCCCGACGCGATCGTCGCCGAGATCGCCGGCATCGACTCGCTGCCGCTGACGCAGGACCGGTCCGACGGCTTCGCCGACGCGCTCGGCGACTGCGGTCTCGAGGTCTCGGCCCGAGTGGCCGCGGACTTCACGGTCGCCGGCGGCGAGGCGGCGGCATCCCAGCTGCTCTCGGCCAACCCGCAGATCGACGCCATCTGGAACCACGACGACGACCAGGGGATCGGCGTGCTCGCCGCGATCGAGTCGGCCGGCCGCGACGAGTTCTTCATGATGGGCGGGGCGGGCAGCCGCAGCGCCATGGAGGCGATCGAGGCCGACGACACGGTGCTCAAGGCCACGGTCATCTACCCGTCGACGCAGGCGGCCGACGGCGTCGCGCTCGCGCGCCTCATCGCGCAGAGCAAGACCATGGGCGACCTCATCACGCCGAGCATCCCCAACCGGGTCGTGCTCGACGCGCCCGTCGTCACGAAGGACAACGTCGACCAGTTCATCGACCTGTCGTTCGAATGATCCATCCTCGCGGGCGCCCGTCTTCGACACGGGCGCCCGCGACCTGCTCCCGGAGGGAATTCGCGTTGACCACCGACCACACCGCCGCCACCCGTCCGCTGCGCGTCGCCATGATCGGCTACGGCTTCATGGGCGCCGCGCACTCGCAAGGCTGGCGCGTCGCGCCGCGCTTCTTCGACCTGCCCCTGGCGCCGTCGATGGACGTCGTCGCCGGGCGTGACGCCACCGCCGTGGCGGCCGCGGCCGACAAGTGGGGGTGGCGCGAGAGCGCGACCGACTGGCGCGAGGTCATCAGCCGTGACGACATCGACCTGGTCGACATCGTCACGCCCGGCGACACGCACGCCGAGATCGCGATCGCCGCCCTGGACGCCGGCAAGCACGTGCTCTGCGAGAAGCCGCTGGCCAACACCGTCGCCGAGGCGGAGGCCATGACCGAGGCCGCCGCCCGCGCCGCGGCCCGTGGCATCCGCTCGATGGTCGGCTTCACCTACCGCCGGGTGCCGGCGGCGACGTTCGCGCGCGACCTCGTCGCGGCCGGCCGCATCGGCGATGTCCGCCAGGTGCGCGCCGAGTACCTGCAGGACTGGCTGATGGACGCCGAGGCGCCGCTGACGTGGCGCATGCAGAAGGATCGCGCGGGCTCCGGCGCGCTGGGCGACATCGGCGCCCACGCGGTCGACCTGACCGAGTACATCACCGGGCAGCGCGTCGAGACGGTCTCGGGCATCCTCGAGACGATCGTGACCGAGCGGCCCCTGCTCGGCGAGGGCGTCGGGCTCTCCGGGACGGCCCGGCAGGAGCGCGGGGCGGTGACCGTCGACGACCTCGCGCTGTTCACCGGCCGCCTCTCGTCCGGCGCGCTGGCCTCGTTCGAGGCGACGCGCTTCCGCACCGGGCGCAAGAACGCGTTGCGCATCGAGGTCGCCGGGTCTCTCGGCGCGATCTCGTTCGACCTCGAGAGCATGAACGAGCTCGGCTTCTACGACGCGACGCTTCCCGCGACGGAGCAGGGCTTCCGCCGGATCCTCGTCACCGAGCACGACCACCCCTATCTGGCGCCGTGGTGGCCGACCGGGCACATGCTGGGCTACGAGCACGGCTTCAGCCACCAGGTCGTCGACCTCGTGGCGGCGATCGCCGCCGGCACGCAGCCCGAGCCCTCGTTCGAGGCCGGGCTCCACATCCAGCGCGTCCTCGGCGCGGTCGAGCGCAGCTCGAACGACGGCAGCGTCTGGACGCCGACCGGCAGCTGAGCCGGACCGGTCCCCGTCAGACGGCGGGGACGGATGCTTCGGCCAGCGCGCGCCGGGCGAGGTCCAGGTGCGCGCGGGTCATCGTCGTGGAGTCCTCGTCGAGCCACTCGTGCCCGCCCCACTCGCTGGTCAGCGACCCGGAGAAGCCCGTGCGGCGCAGCGCGCCGTCGATGTCGGCGATCGGGCGTGACACGCGGCCGTCGGTGTCGTCGAGGTCCCAGAACTTCAGGTGCACGCCGGCGGTGAGCGGAAGGAGCGGCTCGAGGTCGGAGACCTCGGAACGGCCGAAGCGCACCAGCAGGTTCATGAAGAGGGTGTGCACGACGGGCGGCACGCGTCCGCCGCGCAACGCGGCGAGCACGGCCTCGTGCGTCTCGGGCGCCCGCCACTCGCGCTCCAGCCGGACCACGAGCTCCTCCTCGACCCCGCCGCGGCGGAGCTCCTCCACGTAGGTGGGCGGCAGTGACGGCATCAGCATGCTGATGTCGATGAGCACGCGGACGCGCGGATCGCCGAGCTCCTCGAGGAGCTCCAGATTCGCCAGGGTCCCGGGTTCGTCCAGGGTCTGCCGGCCTTGGATCTCCTCGAACAGCACGATGTCGAGCTCCTCCAGCACGGGCTGGACGAGGCGCAGCAGCTCGGGTCCCGCCTGCCCGAACGGCACGCGAACACCGCGCGCACCGAGCCGGGCCGCGGCACGCAGCTGCGGCTCGAGGAATCCCCGTCGCTCGGCCTCGCTGCGGCGGCGGGCGGGCAGCGCCCAGTCGTCCAGGCTCGCCCCGACGATCGTCACCGCCCCTCCGGCGGTGGTGAGCCGCTCGCGCAGGCGGTCGACCTCGGCATCGGAGGGCTGCGGGAAGGTGCGCCACACCTGTCCGGCCTCGATCTCCAGGGTCGGGCTGACGCCGTCGGTCACGACCGCGACGGCGACGTCCTCGGCCGTGCGCTCGGCGCGGATGACTTCCGGCGTCCAGTTGAACGCGCTCGCCGACAGCGTCCACCCGGCCGGCAGCGGGGTCGGCCGAGCGGGTGTCGGCGGTGCGGCAGCCGTCGTGGACGGTGACCCGGCGTCGTCGGCCACGGCTTCGACGACGGATGCCGCGACCCCCGCGTCGAGCACGCGCTCCGCCCGGAACGGCAGCGTGAGAGGGCCCGAAGGACCGGCCTGCAGGTACGGGACGGCGAGGACGAACGAGAGGGCGACGGCGTGGGCGCCGGGCGACGGCACGCGGTCGCCCCGCAGTTCCAGGCGGTCCTGGATGAACCACCAGCCGGCTTCGCGGGACAGCTCGGGGAGGGGGACGCTCCGCCCGTCGACCACGGCGTCGACGACGACCGGCTCGCCGTCGATCGACACGTCGAGGTCGGTGACCGCGGCGAGCGGCATCGAGCGGATCCACGGCAGGCTCACCCGGAGGGCGAAGCCGGTGTCCGTCGCGATCAGCGCGTCCTCCAGCAGCATCGGCAACGTCATCGGGCCCGCTTCCTCGTCCGGCACCGGCAGACCCGGCTTGAGGTAGAAACCTACACCCTTATGTCGGTTTCTGGAAGAAGTAAGCTTCGAGGGTCGCGAGTCAGGCCACGGCCTCCAGCGTGCCCGCGATCGCCCCGATCGTGGGGCGGCCGATGCCGAACCACCGCGGGAAGGTGACGTCGAAGAGCTGCTCGCGCACCATCTCGAAGCCGCCGCGGAGCGGCTCGCGCACGTCGTTGACGGATTGCGCGATCGTCAGGTCGCGCGTCGCGAGGGGCAGGGACAGTTCGTAGACCCGCTGCCGCACCTCCGCCAGGAGCAGTTCGCCCGCTCCTGCGACCGCACCGCCGACGACGATGACCGAGGGATTGAACATGTTGACGAGGGCCGCGATCGATTCGCCGACCACCCGCGCGCAGCGCTGGATGAGCCGGATGGCCAGGGCGTCGCCGTCCTCCGCGGCGATCGAGATCCGCTCGGGTGTCAGCTCCGCGCCCTCGCGCACCGCGGAGGCGAGCGCGCCCGTCGCGCCGGCCTCGATCTCGGCGGCGGCGTCGCGCACGAGCGCCCAGCCGCCGGCGACCGCTTCGAGGCAGCCGACCTTGCCGCATCGGCACGCCAGATCGGAGTCGTGCACCCGCACGTGGCCGATGTCGCCCGCGGCGCCGTTCGCGCCGCGGTGGATGCGGCCATGCGAGAGCAGGCCGGCGCCGATGCCCGTGCCGATCTTGCAGTAGATGAGGTCGAGGGTCTCGTCGCCGCGCCTGGCCCGCTCGCCGAAGGTGAGCAGGTTGACGTCGTTGTCGACCCAGACCGGCGCGTCGTAGCGCTGCTCGAAGCGCCGGCGCACGTCGAAGCCGTTCCAGCCAGGCATGATCGGGGGCGCCACCGGTCGCCCGGACTCGAAGTCCACCGGGCCGGGCACGCCGACGGCGATTCCCCACACCGGGAGATCGCCGGTCCGCGAGAGCACCTCGTCGATCATGCTGAGCGCCTTGTCGAGGGTCTCGGCGGGTCCGCGGGCGATGTCCCACGCGGAGTGCGCCTGCTCGATGACGTCGCCGTCCAGGTGGGCCACGCCGACGTGGATGTGCAGCGCGCCGAGGGCGCACACGACGATGCGGCCGGCGTCCCCGCGGAACCGCAGGGTGCGAGGAGCGCGGCCGCCGGACGAGGGGCCGAAGTCGCCGTCGGCGAGGTAGCCCATCTCGATCGCGTGGTCGACCCGCTGCGTCACGACGCCGCGCCCGAGGCCCGTGACGCGGCCGATCTCGGGACGGGTCGCCGCCTCGCCCGTGCGAACCATGTTGACGATCCGCAGCAGGCTCGTCATCTCGTCAGTCTGCGCGCCGAAACGCAAGGTGGACTCCCTGGCCATGGTCGATTCTTGCATAACGACATGCGGTTGAACCCGATTTCCGACCATCTATAGTCAAACGGCTCCGAACTTAGGTAAAGTTCACGCAAAAGTAGGAGGCGACGATGACCCATCGCGTCGGTGTGATCGGGGCCGGCCCCGGCGTCGCCGCACTGCACCTGCCGACGCTGGCGCGCCTGAGCGACCTGTTCGCGGTGACGCACGTCGCCGACGCCGGGAGCGGCCGTGCCGCCGCGCTCGCCGCCCGCACGGGCGCCCGCTCGTCGGCCGGCGCCGAGCAGCTGCTGGCGGACCCGGACATCGACGTGGTCGCGATCTGCAGTCCGCCCGACGAGCACGCCGGTCACATCCTCGCGGCGGTCGCCGCCGGCAAGCGGGCCATCCTGTGCGAGAAGCCCGTGGCCACCAGTGTCGCCGACGCCGAGAAGGCCGTCGACACCTGCCGCGAGGCGGGGGTCGCGCTGGTCGTCGGGACCAACCACTACTACGACCCGGCCTGGGGACGCGCGCGCCACCACCTCTCGGCCTCTGGCGGCCCCGTCGTCTCGATCTCGGTGACCCTCGCCCTCCCGCCGAACGGTCGCTACCACGACGTGGTGACCGAGGTGGCGGCCCCGTTCGCGGCGCGCCCGGCGCCCGATCTCTCACGCCCGGAGGTCGCCGCCGGCGTCGTCCGGGCGCTGGTCACGGGGCTCGCCATCCACGACCTCCCTCTTGTCCGCGATCTCGCGCCACGGTTCGAGCGCGTCGCCTTCGCGCGCGCCCTCGCGCCGATCGGATTCGCCGTGGGCTTCGTCGCGAGCGGCATCCCGGTCCAGTTCACGACCGTCATGCTGCCCGGCGGTGCCGACGCGCTGTGGCGGGTCACCGTCACCACGACCCACGACCGGCTGGACGTGACGTTCCCGCCCGCCTTCGTGCACGCGGGCAGCGCCGGCGTCCGCGTGCTCACCGCGGACGGCCGCGACACGACGTACGACCGCGATCCGGGCGACGGCTACCTCGCCGAATGGCGCGCGCTCGCGGAGCTCATCGACAGCGGCATGCCCGTGGAGTACGACGAGCTCCTCGACGACGTGCGCTACGCCTCGACGCTCGCCGACCAGACCGCCGGCCTCGCGGGGGTGCCGGCGTGACCGTCGCGGTGTCCACGACGCTGCAGCCCTATCGCGTCGCCGCGGCGGAGCTGCCGCAGAGCGTCCGCCTCGCCGGCGACCCGTCCGGCGCGGTGGTCGCGATCGGCGGGGAGCGATGGACGGATGCCGCCGAGCGCGCGATCCGCGCCGGCGCCGCCGCCGTCGTGGTGAGGCGCCCGGGGGCGGCGCCCCTCGACGACCTCGCGCGGCTCGCTGAGCTCGCGACCCCGATCGTGCTCGATCGCCCGCTGCTCCGGGCCGATGCCGTCGTGGCCGCCCGCGCGGCGCTGGACGGCGCCGGTCCGTTCGCGACGGCGACCGTGGAGTGCCACGCACCGTCCCGCGCGCTGCGCGACGCGCTCCGTGACGCGGTGGGCTGGACGCGGGTCCTGCTCGGCGCCGACCCCCGGGTGTCGTCCTCGTGCTTCGACGGCTCGGCGTCGGGCGGCCGCGGGCTCGCCCTGCTCGAGGCGCCCGGCGGCGTCCCGGCGTCCGTCATCGCAGCCGCGACGCCCGGCGCCCCTCCGCTCGGACGCGTGCGCGCCATGCGCCTCGGTGAGACGCTCGTCGAGTTCGACGGCGACGAGCACCAGCAGCGGATCGAGGTCGCCGATGCCGCCGGCCGACGAGTCCTCCCGCGGCTGTTCGAGTCGCCCGAGCGGGTGGCGCTGCGCCGCGCCGTCGCGGCGGTCCTGGCCGGCCAGGCGACGCGCGACGTGGCGGAGTTCGCGCACGACGACGGGCTGGCGGCGGTGCTCGGCGACGCCATGACTGCATAAACGGCGTCGATCCGAGGGATAGCCGATATGGCATTCCCGGATATGCCCGACTCCGACGAAAGTGGGATGCGGGATCACCCGCCAGCTCTTCCGAAAGGGTCGATGATGATCAAGCTCCTGTCCCACCTCTCCTATGTGGAGATCACGTCGCCGGATGTCGAGGCATCCGTCGACTTCTACGTCAACCAGGTCGGCCTGACCGTCGTCGACCGCGTCGACGGCGCCGTCTACCTCCGCTGCTGGGGCGACTACTACGCCTACAGCGTGGTCGTCGTGCCGGGCGACGAGCCCTCGCTCGTGACCGCCGCGTGGCGCACCTCCAGCGAGGAGGCGCTCGAGGAGGCCGCCAAGCGCGTCGAGGCCGCCGGTGTCCAGGGCGAGTGGGTCGACGTGCACAAGATCGGCCGCGCCTACCGCTTCACCGGCCCGTGGGGCCACACCCTCACGCTGCACTGGGACGTCACCCGCCACCACGACACCGAGGGCGACGCCGCGTCGATCTACCCCGACCGCCCGTCGCGTCGCAGCAAGGTCGCGGGCGCCCCGCGTCAGCTCGACCACGTCACGATCGCCACGAGCGACGTGGACGGCTTCGTCCAGTGGTACGTCGACGTGCTCGGCTTCCGCTTCATGGCGCGCACGGTGCTCGACGAGGCGCCCATCTCGGTCTTCTCGGTCCTCACCACGAACGAGAAGTCGCACGACCTCGGCGTCGTCCTCGACGGCTCCAGCCGCGCCGGCCGCGTGAACCACTACGCCTTCTGGGTCGACACGCGCGAGGAGCTGCTCATCGCGGCGGACGTCCTCGGCGAGAACGGCTACCCGATCGAGTACGGCCCGTCGATCCACGGCATCGGCGAGCAGAACTTCCTCTACTACCGCGAGCCGTCGTCGCTGCGCATCGAGCTCAACACCGGCGGGTACCGCAACTACGTGCCGGACTGGGAGGCGAACACCTGGAAGCCGTCCCAGGGGTCGAACAACTTCTACCGCAACAGCGTCATGCCGATGTCGATGACGGAGTCCTTCCCGCCCGCCGACGGACCGTCGGCGACCGAGGAGGGCGTGCCGGACGAGATCAAGGCGGCGCTCTTCAACCCCTACGCCAAGCACGGCCAGGGCTGACAGGCTCGGGGGTGGGGGTGCCGACGGCGCCCCCGCCCTCGCACCACGTTCCGAACCACGGACATGGAGACACGATGACGACGACGTCGACAGCAGGACTCACCGCCCCCTTCGCCCTCGCGCGCTACCGCGACGGCGATTCCGTGCGTCTGGGCCTCGTCGCCGGCGACCGCATCCGCGCGGTCTCGGCCGACGAGCTCGGCGCCGCCGACCTCAACGCCTTCCTCGCACAGCCCGACTGGGACCGCCTGCGCCTGCTCGCCGACGCGGAGAGCGAGGGATGGATGCCGCTGACAGACGTCGTGCTCACGGCTCCGGTCGAGCCGCGGCAGGTGCTGCAGGCGGGCGCCAACTACCGCACGCACGTCGTGCAGCTGATCATGGCCGGTCTCACCAAGGGTGGCGAGGCGCGGCTGTCGCCGGACGAGGTGCGGGCCAAGGCGGAGAGCATCATGGACGCCCGTGCCGCGAGCGGGCGCCCTTTCATCTTCCTGGGACTGCCCCAGTGCGTCGTCGGCGACGACGTGCCGCTCGTGCTGCCGGACTACAGCGAGACCCATGACTGGGAGCTCGAGCTGGCCGTCGTGATCGGCCGCGAGGCCTTCCGCGTCGACCCCGAGCACGCACTGGACCATGTCGCCGGCTACACCATCGTCAACGACATCACGACCCGTGATCGCGTCTTCCCGCCCGATGTGGGCGACATCGGCGCCGACTGGTACCGCTCCAAGAACGCTCCGGGTTTCCTCCCCGCCGGGCCCTTCCTCGTGCCGTCGACCTTCGTCGACCCGAGCGACCTGTCGGTGAAGCTGGAGCTCAACGGCGATGTGATGCAGGATGCCACGACCGCCGAGCTGGTCTTCGATGTCAAGACGCTCGTCGCCGCCGCATCCCAGACCCTTCCGCTCCTGCCGGGCGACCTCCTGCTTACGGGAAGCCCCGCAGGCAACGGCCAGCACTGGAAGCGGTTCCTGCGGGACGGCGACGTCATGACGGGCTCCATCGCGGGCCTCGGCACGCAGGTCGTCCGCTGCCTCGCGGAGGGGCCGGCGGCATGACCGGTCCGAGCGAGAACCCCGCAGACCTCGACCGGCAGGACCCCGAGGGCGAGATCGCCGCGCGCGCCGAGGCGTTCCGCAACTGGGGCCGCTGGGGCCAGGACGACGTGCTGGGCACCCTGAACTTCATCGACGAGGCCAAGCGGACAGAGGCCGCCGCGCTCGTGCGCAGCGGCGAGGCGATCTCGCTGGCCCAGGCGTTCGACACCAACGGCCCGCAGAAGGGCTGGCGCCGGCGCACCAACCCGGTGCACACCATGACGGACACCGGCACGGACGCCGAGCGTGGCAACCAGGGATTCCCGCACGGCATCGGTGGCGCGGACGACGTCATCGCTATGCCGCTGCAGTGCTCGACGCAGTGGGACGGGCTCGGGCACATCTTCGACCACGGCAACGCGTGGAACGGCCGGCGGGCGGGCGACGTCGTCACCAGCGACGGCGACCTCGTCACGGGCATCGAGCACGCGGCATCCGTCATCGTGTCCCGTGGCGTGCTGCTCGACGTCGGCCGCCACCTCTCGCCCGCGACCGGCGAGCTCGCCGACGGGTACGCCATCACCGTCGCCGACCTCGAGGCGACCATCGCGGCGCAGGGGGAGTCGAGCCGGGTCGGCCGCGGGGACATCGTGCTCGTGCGCACCGGCCAGTACGCGCGCACACGCCGCGACGGGTGGGGCGACTACGCCGGCGGACCGGCGCCGGGCCTCTCGCTCACCACGGCCGGGTGGCTGCACCGCACCGAGATCGCGGCGATCGCCACCGACACCTGGGGGTTCGAGGTGCGCCCGAACGAGTTCGACGCACCCGCCTTCCAGCCGCTGCACCAGGTGGTGATCCCCAACATGGGGCTGACCATCGGAGAGATGTGGAACCTCGACGCCCTCGCCGACGCCTGTGCGCGCGGCGGGCGCTACGACTTCCTGCTCTCGGCGGCGCCGCTGCCCATCACCGGGGCCGTCGGGTCTCCGATCAACCCGATCGCCATCCTCTAGCCACTTCATCCGCACCATCCAGAACAGGGAGGTTCTGACATGACCGCAGTCCGCAAGGTCGCCATCGCCGGAAGCGGCGTCGCGGGACTCGCCGCCGCCATCCAGCTCGCGAAGGCCGGCGTCGACGTCGACGTCTTCGAGGCCAAGCCCGAGCTCACCGCGCTCGGCTCGGGCATCTCGCTGCAGGGCAACGCGCTGCGGGTGTTCGACGCCCTCGGCGCGTGGGACGACATCAACGCCGCCGGCTTCGCCTTCGAGGGGCTCAACCTGCGCGCCCCCGGTCCCGGCGCCCCGGTCGTCGCGGCGCTGCCGGACCTCAAGACCGGCGGACCCGACTACCCGTCGAGCATGGGGATACCGCGGGCAGACCTGGCGCGGATCCTGTCCGAGCACGCGCAGAGGGCCGGCGCACGCCTGCACTTCGGTGCGGACATCAGCGGTCTCGACGCGCGCGCGGACGGCGCCGTCGAGGTGTTCGTCGCCGGCGAGTCGGTCGGAGAGTTCGACCTGCTCATCGGTGCAGACGGGCTGAACTCGAAGGTGCGCGGACTCATCGGCATCGAGACCAAGCCCGAGCCGACGGGCATGGGGATCTGGCGGGCCTTCGTCTCGCGTCCGGCGGAGGTGGAGAGCACGGAGCTCTACTACGGCGGACCGATGTACATCGCCGGCTACACGCCCACGGGCGACGACAGCATGTACGCGTTCCTGGTCGAGAAGGCCCAGGACCGCTTCGGCCTCTCCGACGAGGAGGCCAGCCGCATCATGCTCGAGGAGTCCCGCGCCTACGACGGGCCCTGGAACGCGATCCGCGCCGACCTCGAGAACGGTGCGCACGCGAACTACACCTGGTTCACCCAGCACATCGTCGAGGAGCCGTGGAACCGCGGCCGCGTCGTCATCATCGGCGACGCCGCGCACTCGTGCCCCCCGACGATCGCGCAGGGCGCCGCCCAGGGCCTGGAGGACGCGCTCGTCCTGACCGAGCTGCTGGTGCAGCGCGACGCCGTCGACCAGCAGCTGTGGGACGAGTTCCACGCGCGACGCCTGCCGCGGGCGAAGGCCGTGGTCGAGGCATCCGTGCAACTCGGCCAATGGCAGCTCGACGGCGTCCGCGACGCCGACGCCGGTGGTCTCATGTTCGGCATCGCACAGATGACGGCGCAGCCGGCATGACCACCGACGTCCACGCGCACCTCCTCCTGCCCGCCCTGCACGACGAGGTGGTGCGCCGTGCGCCCGAGCTCGTCGCCGAGGCGGCGGAGCTGGAGCGGCGCCGCAACGGCGTCGAGAGCCTCCAGGCCTCCGGCGCCATGGTCGGGGCACGCATCCCGAAGCTCACCGACGTCGGCGCCCGGCTCGCGGCGATGGACGCGCAGGGCGTCGACCGGCAGTGGGTGAGCGTCTCGCCCAACCACTTCTATCCGTGGGCGCCCGAGGGCCTCGCGGTGTGGGTGGCGGGGGAGACCAACCGGCTCATCGCCGAGCACGTCTCCCGTGCGCCCGACCGCCTCACCGGGTTGGGCGTGGTGCCGCTGCAGCACCCGGAGCGGATCGTGGAGTACCTCGACGACGCCGTGCTCGGCCGGGGCCTCGCGGGCGTGGAGATCTCGTCGTTCGCCGGCGACGTCGAGCTGTCGGACGAGCGTCTCGAGCCGTTCTGGGCGCGCGCTGCCGAGCTCGGCTGCGTCGTGTTCCTGCACCCGTTCGGCTGCAGCCTCGACGAGCGGCTGGACCGGTTCTACCTGTCCAACACCGTGGGGCAGCCGACCGAGAACGCGGTCGCGCTGTCGCACCTCATCTTCGCGGGGGTGCTGGATCGTCACCCGGACCTGAAGATCGTGGCCGCACACGGCGGGGGATACCTTCCGTTCGCGATCGGTCGCTCCGACCGCGCGTGGCACGTCCGCCCCGAGGCGCGCCGCTGCGCGCACGCGCCCTCGAGCTACCTCAAGAAGCTGTGGTTCGACACCGTCGTGCACGACCCGGTCGCGCTGCGGCACCTGGTCGAGGTGGCGGGCGGCTCGCGGGTGCTGCTGGGCAGCGACTTCCCGTTCGACATGGGCCTGGACGACCCGGTGTCGTTCGTGCGCGGCGCGGACCTGCCACCGGAGCTGACCGAGCGCATCCTGTCGGGCAACGCCGAGGCGCTCCTCCAGACGCGGGTGCGCGCATGAGGATCGCGCGCTGGGAGTCCGGCGGCGCCGTCGGCGAGGGGTTCGTCGTCGGCGACCGCGTCATGCCGTTCCCCGACGGCGAGACCGTCGCGGGGATCCTGGCGGGAGGGCTGGATGCCGCGCGCGCCGCGTTCGCGCGGATCGACCGGTCCGGCGGCACGGCGCTGGCCGACGTGCGCCTGCTGGCGCCGCTGGTCCCGGCATCCGTCCGCGACTTCGTGGCGTTCGAGGAGCACGTCGAGGGCGTGAGCGCCGGCGTGGAGGGCAAGAGCTTCGTCGCGCCGGAGTGGTACGAGGCTCCGACGTTCTACTTCACCAACCCGCACACGATCCTCGGCCCCGGCGACACGCTCCGGCCGCCCGTCACCGAGCGGCTCGACTTCGAGCTGGAGCTCGCCGTCGTCGTGGGGGGAGAGCCCGGTGCGAACCTCGACCCGGAGGCCGCGGCATCCCGCATCTTCGGCTACACGATCATGAACGACTGGTCGGCGCGCGACCTGCAGGGCCGTGAGATGAAGGTGCGGCTCGGGCCGGCCAAGGGCAAGGACTTCGGCACGAGCCTCGGCCCGTGGATCGTCACGGCCGACGAGCTGGAGCAGTACCTCGACGCCGACGGGTTCCTTGCGGTGCGCGCCGAGGTGCGCGTCAACGGCGAGCTGATCGGCGAGGACCTCGTCTCGAACATGGGCTGGCCCTTCCCCGAGCTGGTCGCCTACGCATCGCGCAACTCCCGCGTCGTGGCGGGCGACGTGCTCGGCAGCGGCACGGTCGGCAACGGCGGATGCCTCGGCGAGCTGTGGGGCCGCAACGGCGGCCTCGTCCCCCCGCCGCTCGGTGAGGGCGACGAGGTGCGCATGACGGTGGAGGGGATCGGCGAGCTCGTCGGTCTCGTGGGGGAGGCCGTCCCCGCCCCCGAGCCGGCTGCAGCGCGCCCGCGCCCGCGTGTGCGGCACCGCGGCTGACAAGGCAAGCACTTATGTTGATTTCTCGCTAAAGAATGGCTAGAATCGACGGTGACGTCGGGGCCGCTGCCGGCCCGTCCCCTGCCGCGAAGGCGCGCAGGGGCACATCCCGTCGCGTCGATCGCCCGGTCGTACGGGCCACAACGCGTATGAGCATGTCACCCTGGCGGATCCGCCTCCTGATCGTCTCGCTGCTGACGGTCGCGATCCTCGGAGCGCTCGACCACACCATCGTCGCGACGTCCCTCGCGACCGTCGCCGGTGACCTCGGCGCCCTCGCCCAGATGGGCTGGATCGTCGTCGGCTACACCCTCGCCAGCACCGTGCTGCTGCCGATCCTCGGCAAGCTGGGCGACGCGGCAGGCCCGCGGGGCGTGTTCCTCGTGTCGCTCGTGCTCTTCCTCGTCGCATCGCTGGCGTGCGGCTTCGCGCAGGACATGCCCCAGCTGATCGCCGCGCGCGTGGTGCAGGGCATGAGCTCGGCGGGGCTGCACCTCATGTCGCAGACGATCGTCGCCCGGGTCACCACGCCGCGCGAGCGACCCCGGTACCTGGCGATCATCGGCGCCGCCTTCCCCGTCGCGATCCTCGTCGGCCCCGTGCTCGGCGGCCTGATCACCGACTACTGGGGCTGGCCCTGGGTGTTCTGGATCAACATCCCGTTCGGGGTCGCGGCGCTCCTCCTCGCGCTCATCGCCGTCCCGCGCCTCCCCGGGTTCGGTCGGCGGCGCTTCGACATCGCCGGCGCGCTCTCGTTCGCGGTCGCCATGGTCGCACTCGTTCTCGCCGTCACCTGGGTCGGCGATCCCGCGCGGGCCGCGGCATCCGTCGTCTCGTTCGTCATCGCCGCCATGGCCTTCGCGGCGTTCTTCCTCATCGAGCTGCGCGCCCCCGAGCCGCTCGTGCCGCTGCGGCTCTTCGCCGACCGGACCATCGCGGCCGGGACGGCGCTGTCGGCCATCATCGGCATCGGACTGTTCTCGATCACGGCGTACCTGCCGACCTACTTCCAGATGGCCTACCGCACCAGCGCGACCGTGTCGGGCCTCGTCCCCATCGCGACGGTGTTCGGGATGCTGGTGTCCAACCTCGCGACCGGATGGCTGGTGAGCCGCACGGGCCACTACCGCGTCTACTGCATCGTGGGCACCGCGCTCGGCGCAGCGGGACTCTTCGTGATGGCGCTGCTGCCGGTGGGGCTGCCGCTGTGGGTGCCGATGGTCGTCATGGCCGTCGTCGGGATCGGCACCGGGGCGTTCATGAGCCTCGTCATCGCCGTCGTGCAGAGCGCCGCGCCGCGCCGCGACACCGGCAGCATGACCGCTGCCGTCAACCTCGTGCGGCAGATCGGGTCGACCGTCGCGACGGCGATCGTCGGCGGTGTCATCGGGCTCGGCGTCGCGGCGCTCCTGCCGTCGTCCCTCGACGCCGCGACGCTGACGCCCCAGTTCGTGCACGAGGCATCCGTCGCCGTCCAGACGGAGGTCGCCGCCATCTACAGCAGCGTCTTCGCCCCGGTCTTCGCGGCGCTCGCCGCCACCTACGCCGTGGGCGTCGTCGCCGCCGTCCTGCTTCCCGCCGGGCGGCTCTCGGACGAGTCCGAGCACGCCCCCGCCCCCAGCTCCGAACCGCTCACCGCGTGACCAGAAGAGGTACTCCGATGTCTCACACCCCCATCGTCGCCATCGTCGGCTCAGGGCCGATCGGCTCCGCCTACGCCAGGGTGATCCTCGAGGGCTCTCCCGAGGCTCGGGTCGTCATGTTCGAGGCCGGTCCGCAGCTGACGGCGGTGCCCGGCGAGAGCGTCCGCAACATCGCCGACCCGGACGAGAAGGCCCGCGCCCGCGAGATGTCGCAGGGACCGCAGTCCGGCGCGTTCCGTGAGAGCCTCGGCATCCCCGCCGGGGTGGTCGTCGAGGGCATGTTCACGGCACGCCAGGGAACGCACCTGCTCGACTTCGGGGGACCCGGCTCCGCGCACGCCCCCACCTTCCCGGCAGCCGCCGCGGCCACCAACGTCGGCGGCCAGGGCGCGCACTGGACGTGCGCCATCCCGCGTCCCGCGTTCAGCGAGAAGGTCGACTTCATCGACGACGGCGAGTGGGAGGAGCTGATCACGGCAGCCGAGGCGCTGCTGCACGCGCAGAGCGCCGCGTTCGCCGACTCGCCCATCGGCTCTGCCATCCGCTCCCTGCTCGACGCGGAGTTCGGCGCCGAGTTGCCGGAGGGCTACGGCGTGGGCACCCTGCCCGTCGCCGGCGACCCGCAGCCCGACGGCTCCATGGTGTGGGCGGGCGCGAACACCGTCCTCGGCCCGCTCATCGAGGAGGGCACGCCCGAGTCGGCACGATTCGAGCTGCGCGATCTGACGCTCGTGCGCCGGATCGAGCACGAGGGCGGCGAGGTGACCGGCGTCACGATCGAGGACCTGCGCACGAAGGAGGCGTCGTTCTTCCCGGCCGACGTCGTCGTGGTGGCCGCCGACGCGTTCCGCTCGCCGCAGCTGCTGTGGGCCAGCGGCATCCGTCCCCGCGCCCTCGGCCGCTACCTCACCGAGCATCACGTCGTCATCACGACCGTCGCCCTGGACGAGGAGCGCATGAGCGGCCTCATCTCGGAGGAGGCGTTCGCGGCCGAGCTGGCGCGCCGCGCGCAGAACGCGGCCGACCCGGTCGCCGCCGTCAACCGCATCCCGTTCTCGGAGCCAGACCACCCCTTGTCGCTGCAGGTGATGTACGCCGAGAACCCGCCGTTCCCGCTCGACCCGTCGCACCCGGCGGCGGGCAACCGGTGGGGCTACGTGAACATGGGCTACGGCGTGCGCAAGCACCCCCGCGTCGAGGACGGGGTCACCTTCGACGACGCCGAGCTCGACTACCGCGGCTTCCCGAACATGACGATCGAGTACGCGCTGACCGATGCCGAGCAGCCCGAGCTCGACGAGGCCCACGAGCGGGTACGGCGTGCCGGCGCGGCGCTCGGGGCGTTCGTCGCCGAGCCTCGGCTCCTCCCGAACGGCTCGAGCCTGCACTACATGGGCACCATGCGCATGGGCGCTGCCGACGACGGCACGTCGGTCGCCGACCCGTGGTCGCGCGTGTGGGGGTTCGACAACCTCGTCGTCGGCGGGAACGCACTCATCCCCACGGCCAACACGATGAACCCGACGCTCATGAGCGTCGCGATCGCGGTGCGCGGCGCGCGCCGGGTCGTCGAGCAGGTGTCGGGCACGCGGGTCGAGGAGGTCGCCCGCTGACGCCGATCGTGCTGTCGAGATCGTGCGTTCTCGCCGAGATGACACGACGCGGGCGCCCAGGACGTGTCATCTCGGCGAGATCATGCGATCTCGGCGACGGGGCCGGACGCGGCGGCTCCGTCAGGGCCTGCCGATGCGGTCGGCCATGAACTTGGCGCCGGCCGACGAGGTGGCGCCGCCGTCGACCGGGATCTCGGCGCCGGTGAGGTACGACGAGGCGTCCGAGAGCAGGAACGCGACGAGCTCGGCGACCTCGTCGGCGTCGCCCAGCCGCTCGAGCGGCGTCAGCGCGAGCTGCGCGTCGCGCATGACCTCGGGGGCGCTCGCCGTCATGGGCGTCTCGATGAAGCCGGGGTGCACGACGTTGACCCGGATGCCCCGTGGGCCGAGCTCGGTGGCAGCCACGTGGGTGAGTCCGCGCAGGCCCCACTTCGACGTCGTGTAGGCGACGGGGTAGTGCGCGTTGAGCGCCGCCGACGATCCGATGTTGACGATCGACGACCCGCTGCCCATCAGGGGTGCGAGGGCCTGGATGCCGAGCATCGGCCCCGTCAGGTTGACCGCGAGCACGCGGTCCCAGTCGGCGCGCGCGACAGCGCCCAGCCGGGCGCGATGCGTGATGCCGGCGTTGTTCACCAGACCGCGCAGCGGCTCGCCGCGGAGGCTCTCAGCGAGCTCGGCGGCGAGGCCCGCCCAGCCGGCTTCGTCCGTGACGTCGAGCCGACGGTGCTCGATTCCCGGCGCCTCGGCGGTGGCATCCGTCACGTCCGTCGCGATCACGCGCGCACCCGCGGCCGCGAGCAGGCGAGCCTCGGCAGCCCCCTGCCCGCCGCCCGCACCCGTCACGACGACCGCGCGTCCCTCGAGCCCCGGATAGCTGGTCATGGGGCGACCGTAGCCCGTGCCCCGGGCGCGCGGGAACCCGCATCCGCTGATGGCCCGCATCGGAATCCGCGAATCCACCGTGCGGCGCGTTGGTGAAGGCGGCCCGGCGCGGTCACCCGTCGTGTCGGGCCGAGGATCAGAGCCCGCGCGCCGCCCGCACGAGCTCGGCGTAGACGCCAGCGCTCGGCTTGGCGGTCCGCTCGAAGGTCTCGCGGTCGACGGAGTGCAGCCCGAGCTTCGGGCCGTATCCGAAGATCCACTCGAAGTTGTCCATCAGCGTCCAGTGGCAGTAGCCGATCACGGGCACCCCGTCGGCGATCGCCTGCGCGAGGCCATCCAGGGAGGGCGCGATGAAGGCGGCGCGGATGCTGTCATCCTCGGTCCCGATCCCGTGCTCGCTCACGAGCACCGGCACCTGGGCGACCGAGTGCACGTACTCGACGGCGCCGCGCAGCGAGTCCGGCTCGACGGCCGTCCCCATCCCGTTCACGGCGACGCCGTCTGACGGACGCACCTGACCATCCGGGCCGTAGATGATGCGCTCGTAGTTCTGCACTCCGATGAAGTCGTCCTCCCGGGCGAGTGCGAGCCAGTGCTCGTAGACCTCGGCGCGCTTGCGGTCGCGCAGCTCCTCGCCGCCGGGGGCGGCGACATCGTCGACGACCGCGAGTGACAGGCCCACCGGCAGCTCCGGCCGGCGCGCCTTGATCGCGGCCTTCGCCGCCTGATGGCCGGCAGTCATCCCCGCCCGCATCGCGGCGAAGTCCTCGGGCAGCATGACGTTGCCGGCGCGGTACCGCTCGACGCCCGCCGCCGCCGAGGCGGCCGTCAGCGTGGCGCGCTCGAGGTCGGCGACGAACGACGGCAGATCCGCCCACGTGAGCATCTCGGGCAGGTCGGGCTCGTTGAAGGTGACGGCGAGGCGGATTCGGTCGCCGAAGCGATCCATCACCGCGCCGCAGTAGCGGGCGAACAGCTCGGGCGCCTCGGGGTCCAGCCACGCTCCGCGCGCCGCGAACCAGTGCGGCGACGTGAAGTGGTTGAAGGTGACGATCGGGGCGAGCCCGCGGGCGTGGCATCCGTCGACGACCGCCTCGTAGTGCGCCAGCGCCTCTTCGGAGAACTCGCCCTCGGTGGGCTCGACGCGGGCCCACTCGACCGAGAAGCGGTAGGCGTTGAGGTTCATCCCGGCGACGAGGTCCAGGTCGGACTCCCACAGCTCCCAGCCGTTCGCCGCCTTGCCCGACCGGTCCTGGAACACCGATGGCGTGACGTTCTCGAGGAACCACGTGTCGCTGTGGACGTTGTCGCCTTCGTTCTGGTGGCCGGCGGTGGCGACTCCCCAGAGGAAGTCGGCGGGGAAGGATGCTGCGGGCATGAGTGGTCCTCTCTGACTCTCGTCCATCCTCGCACATTCGTTCAGTGTATGAAAACCTGTTTCACTGTAAGCAACGCTCGAGAGGGGCAGCGTTAGGCGTTCGCTAACGCAGCCCAGCCCGGATCCGAATGGCCAAACCGGCCGCACCGGGTCAACCTGTACCGAAGGATCGACTCCCGATCAGCGATCCGCGACCACTGAAGTCCGCACCAGCACACCACGATCACAGGAGATCAGGATGTCTCGAATCACCACAGCGCGCGGCGCCGCCGTCCTTGCGGCCGTCGCCGCCTCAGCTCTGGCACTCAGCGCCTGCACGGCGCCCGGCGGCTCGGGGGGCACCAGCGGCGAGCCCGCCGACACGTCGGTCCTCGTCATCGGCCTCGACTCCGACCAGGCCGCGCTCGGCTACGACCCGCTGCGCTACGGCAGTGGCCAGCGCATGTTCTTCGAGGGGATCTACGACTCCCTCTTCCTCCTCGACGAAGAAGGGCAGGTCGTCCCCGACCTCGTGACGAACTTCGAGTACAACGAGGACCAGACGCAGCTCACGCTCGACCTCGACACGAGCGCGGCGTTCGCCGACGGCTCCACCGTGACGGCCGATCTCGTGAAGCAGAACCTCGACTTCCGCGGTGACCCCGACCTGTCGGCGTACAGCGGATTCGCGGAGGGCGGCGAGCAGGAGATCTCGGAGGTCACCGTCGTGGACGACGACACCGTCACGCTGACCTTCGCGGCTCCGCAACCCGGGTTCGAGGCCAACCTCGTGCTTCCCGCCGGCGCGATCGTGGGCGCCGCCGGCGTCGCCGACCGCAGCACCCTCGATGCCACGGCCGACGGCTCGGGACCGCTCGAGGTCGACACCGATGCCACGATCAAGGGCAACTCGTACCTGCTGGTCAAGAAGGAGGACCACCCCGACGTCGACGCGTACCCCTACGACTCGTACGAGTTCCGCCCGATCCTCGACCCGCAGGCGCGCGTGAACGCCGCCATCTCGGGCGAGGTCGACCTGGCCTTTATCACCAGCGCCACGCAGGACCAGGTCGAGGCCGCCGGGGTCGGACTCGTCGCCAACGGCGGCGTCGTGCAGAACCTGCTGCCCTTCGACAAGAACGGCAGCCTCGCGCCGCAGTTCGGCGACCCGCGCGTGTGGAAGGCCCTGTCGATCGCGATCGACCGCGAGGCCTACGTCGCCGCGGTGCACCCGGGTGACATCCCGACCGCGAACGCGCTTCCCGCCGAGAGCCCCGGCTACATCCCCGAGCTCGAGGACGACTACGCGTACGACCCCGAGGGGGCCAAGGAGCTCCTGGCGGAGGCGGGCTACCCCGACGGCTTCGCGTTCGACTTCACGATCAGCCAGCAGAGCCAGCGCGACCTCGAGGCGCTGCAGCCGTACTGGGCCGAGATCGGCGTGGACGTCTCGCTGAAGAACGCCTCGTCGACGGAGGAGATCTTCGCCGCCGTGCAGACGCAGCCCCTGGGCGGCCCGATCGCGCTGACGTGGACGAACCCTCCCGGCAACGTGTTCGGGGTGCTGTTCGGCTTCGCGAACTTCCACGGCGCCGAGAACGCCGAGATCCAGGCGGCGGCCGGCGCGTACGGCGCGGCGGCGGGCTCCGGTGATGAAGACGCTCAGGCGGCCGCCCTGACCGACCTCAACGCGGCGATCGTCGAGTCCGGCTGGCTGCTCCCGCTCTTCGAGCAGCTGTCTCCCTGGGCCTACAACGAGGCGGTCCTCGAGGAGCCGACCTTCCCCGGGACGGACTCGTTCCCGATCCTCTCGGCGCTCCAGCCGGCGTCCTGACAGGCTCCGGTGCGGCGGCGGCCCTCGCCGCCGCCGCACCGGACACACCAGGGAGTGATGATGCTCACCTTCGTGCTCAAGCGGATCGCGTTCGCGATCCTCACCCTCGTCGTGGCCACGATGCTCGCCTTCGTGCTCGTCCACCTGTCCGGGTCCACGCCCGGCGGGGTGGCGCTCGGCATGGCGGGCACCCCGGAGCAGGTCGAGGCCTACAACATCGAGGTCGGCTGGTACGACCCGTGGATCGTGCAGTACCTCAGCTGGTGGGGACAGGTCCTGCAGGGAGACCTCGGCGTCTCGCTCATCGACGGGCGCCCGATCGGCCCCGACATCGCCAAGCGCCTGCCGGTCACCGCCGCCCTCGCCGTGCTCGGCACGCTCGTCAGCGCCCTCTTCGGGATCACGATAGGCGTCGTGGCCGCCGTGCGCGGAGGAGCGGTGGACCGCGGAATCACCGCGCTCTCCGGCATCCTGCTCTCCCTTCCCGCGTTCTGGGTGGGCGTCCTGCTCGTATACGTCTTCGCCGTTCAGATGCGGCTGCTTCCCGCGACGGGATTCGTGCCGTTCGCCGTGAACCCCGAGGCGTGGGCGCGGTCGCTGGTGCTGCCGGTGCTGACGATCGCGATCACCTCCGCGGCCGGCCTCGCGCGGCAGACCCGGGCCTCCATGGGAGAGGCGCTCACCCAGGAGCACATGCGCACCCTGCGCGCCGTCGGCACGCCCACGTGGCGCATCGTCTACGTCCATGCGCTGCGCAGCGCGAGCCTGCCGATCCTGGCGAGCGTCGCGATCCAGTTCATCATCCTGTTCGGCGGCTCGGTCATCATCGAGGTGCTCTTCGCGCTCCCCGGCATCGGGCAGGCCATGCAGGCAGCGGTCGGCTCGGCCGACCTGCCCTTCGTCCAGGCGCTGGTGCTGGTCGCGACGCTCGTCGTCGTGGTCGTGAACCTCGGCCTCGAACTCCTCAACCGCGTCCTCGACCCGAAGCTGCGTGCATCATGACCATCGACACCACCTCGATCCTGCGCATCCGCAAGCCGCAGCGGCGGTTCGGCGGTCGCGTCCTGCGCTCGCCGGCGGCCGTGCTGTCGATCATCTGGCTGGTGGGACTCGTGCTCGCCTCGCTCACGTCGCCGCTGTGGCTGCGCTACGGTCCGCTCGAGCAGGACCTCTCGGCCGTGCTCCAGGGACCCTCGTGGGCGCACCTCCTCGGCACGGACGAACTCGGCCGGGACCTGCTCTCCCGCATCGTCACCGCGGCCGCCCCGACGCTGCTGATCGCGGTCATCACCCCGATCGTCGCCGTGCTGGTCACCGTCCCGATCACGCTGTGGGCGGCGCGCTACGCGCGCGCCGAGGGCGTGGTCAACCGGGTCAGCGAGATCGTGCTCTCCCTTCCCGGCACCGTGATCATCCTGGCGTTCATCGCCGCGGTCGGCACCAACATGCCGCTGGTCATGGTCGCCTTCGGGCTGCTGCTGTTCGGCGCGCTCTACCGCGTCTTCTTCGGTCAGGCGAAGTCGCTGCACCAGCAGCTGTACGTCGAGGCTGCCGCCGTCGACGGCGTGAGGCCGATGACGGCGAGCCTGCGCCACGTGCTTCCGAACATGTCGACCACGGTCATCGTCCAGTTCGTGCTGCTGTTCGGCGCGGCGATCGGGCTGCAGGCCGGACTGGCCTTCATCGGCCTCGGCCCCCAGCCGCCCGAGCCCACGTGGGGCGGCATGGTGCAGACCGCGTCGCAGTACATCTTCCAGCAGCCCTGGATGATGATCCCGACAGGCGGCGTGCTCGCGCTCACGATCATCGCCGCGAACTCGCTGGCCGATGTGCTCGCCGGCGGCTCCGCGATGCCGCCCTCCCTCGTCTCACTGAAGCGCAGGAAGGCGCCGACGGATGCCCCGGCCGCTGCGGGGGGAACGCCCGCCGCGGCGCCGGCGCCGGTCGCGGCATCCGACTCCCTCGTTCCCGCGGATGCGGACGGCGCGCTGCTCGTCCAGAACCTGGTCATCGGCGTCGACGACGGGCCCGAGCTCGTCTCCGGTGTCTCCCTCCGCGTCGGGGCCGGCCGGGTGCTGGGCCTCGTGGGCGAATCGGGCTGCGGCAAGAGCGTCACGTCGTACGCGATGCTCGGGCTGCTCGCTCCGGGGCTGTCGGTGCGGTCCGGCAGCATCCGGTGGAACGGCGTCGACCTGGCCCGTGCCGACGAGAAGACGCTGCAGCGCACCCGCGGGCACGAGATCGCGTTCATCTCGCAGGAGCCGACCCGTGCGCTCGACCCGATGTTCACGGTCGGCTGGCAGCTCGCGGCATCCGTCAAGCGGCTCCGCGGAGTGGGCGGCCGCGAGGCGAAGCGCATCGCGCTGCAGCTGCTGACCGACGTGGGGATCGTCGACCCGCCCCGCGTGCTCAAGAGCTACCCGCACCAGATCTCGGGCGGCATGGCCCAGCGCGTCGCGACCGCCCTGGCGCTGTCGGGCACGCCGAAGCTGCTGATCGCCGACGAGCCGACCACCGCGCTCGACGTCACCGTGCAGGCGGAGATCCTCGCACTGCTGCGCGGGCTGATCGCCGAGCGCGACATGTCGATCATCCTCGTGACGCACGACCTCGGCGTCGTCGCCGACCTGTGCGACGACGTGTCGGTGATGTACGCCGGGCAGATCGTCGAGTCCGGGACCGTGCGCGATGTGCTCGTGCGCCCCGAGCACCCGTACACGATGGCGCTGCTGGCCGCCGACCCGCACGCGATCATCGACTTCGAGGGGACGACCCGCCTCGCGTCCATCCCCGGTCAGGTGCCCCTGCCGGGATCGTGGACGAGCGGATGCCGCTTCGCCGCGAGGTGCCGGTTCGCCCGGGCCGAGTGCAAGACAGCGATCCCGTTCCTGCCGCGCGCGGAGGGCGAGGGCGGCGTGCGCTGCATCCGCCGCGACGAGGTCGAGGGCAGACAAGAGGAGTGGCGCCGTCCGGTCGCCGTCGGAGGAGAGCTATGAGCGCGCTACAGCCTGTCGTGATCTCGCCGGACGCCCCGCTGCTGGAGGTGCGCAACCTCTCGATCCGCTACGGGCGGAAGGGGCCGCTCGCCGTCGAGGACGTGTCGTTCACGATCGGCCGCGGCGAGACCCTGGGCCTGATCGGCGAGTCGGGTTCGGGCAAGACCACGATCGGGCGCGCCATCCTCGGGCTTGTGCCGGTCACGAGCGGGCAGATCATCTTCGAGGGACGCGACATCACCCGGCTCAGCGCCGCGGATCGCCGCACCCTGCAGGGCGACCTGCGCGCCGTCTTCCAGGACCCGTTCTCGTCTCTCAACCCCCGCAGGCCCATCGGGGACGCGCTCGGCGAACCACTGCGCGTCGCGGGCGTGCCGCGCGCGGAGCGCACGTGGAGGGTGCAGGCGGCGCTCGAATCCGTGGGCCTCGCGCCCGGCTCGGAGGATCGCTATCCGCGCCAGTTCTCGGGCGGTCAGCGCCAGCGCATCGCGATCGCGCGCGCGCTCGTCACCGACCCGCGCCTCGTCGTCTGCGACGAGGCGGTCAGCGCGCTCGACCTGTCGACGCAGGCCCAGGTGCTGAACCTGCTCTCGGACCTGCGCGCCGGCGCCGATCTCGGCTACCTGTTCATCGCGCACGACATGGCCGTCGTCGAGTTCCTCGCCCAGCGGGTGGTCGTGCTGAACCGCGGCCGGATCGTCGAGCAGGGCGAGACCGCCGAGGTGATGCGCAACCCGCAGGCCCACTACACCCGCATCCTCATGGCGGCGTCGCCCGTGCCCGATCCCGACGAGCAGGCCCGCAGACGCGAAGCATGGCAGGCGCTCAGGGCGGCGGCATCCGTCCCCGCCGCCTGAGCGGGGTCAGTGGAACGTCGCGTCGACGATCGGAGACAGGGCCTGGGCGGTCTCGCGGAACGACGTGACCATGGGGTTCGGGCTGTCGCTCAGGCTGCACAGCACGATGGTCGCCGGTTCGATGTCGGAGATCGGGATGAACGCCAGTTCGTCGCGGCGATAGTGCTGACTGGCCGACTGCCCGGCGATGTTCACGCCCGCGCCGGCGGCGACCAGCTCGAGCAGCCCCTCGACGCTGTCGGCGGTGGGTCCGCGCTGGGGTCGCGTGCCGTCGGGGCGGGGGTCGACGAGCCACCAGTTCACGACCTCGGCCGGACCGTTCGCCACCGAGACGAACATCTCGTCGCCGGTCTCGAGGATCGAGATCGACTCGCGTCCGGCGAACGGATGATCGGCCCGCACGACGAGCACGCGCGCCTCCCGCCAGAGCGGTTCGGCGCGGACGCGCGGCGGCAGCAGCATGGGCCACGGTGCGAAGACGACGTCGACGCGCCCGCCCTCGAGCTCCTCGGCGACGTCGAAGAAGCCCAGCCGGCGCATCTCGATGCGCGCCTGTGGGATCGCCTGCATCGTCGCCGCGATCGCCGCGGTCGTCAGGCTGCCCGCCCCGGCGGCCACGACTCCGACCCGCAGCATCGGAGCGTTGCGATCGCGTCGGATCGAGCGGCCCCAGCTGAGCAGCTGGTCGTGGTCGTCCTGCACCCGACGGGCGAGGGGCAGCAGCTCGCGCCCGTAGGCGGTCAGCTCCACCTTGCGGGGGCTGCGATCGAACAGCTTGACGTCGAGCTGCTGCTCGAGGCGGCTGATCTGCTGACTCAGCGACGGAGGCGTGATGCTGAGGCGTTCCGCAGCCCGTCCGAAGTGCAGCTCCTCGGCGAGCACACAGAAATAGCGGATCACGTGGATAGGCACATCCATGCTCCGAATCTTAGCTTCCGGCTAACGCCGGGTAGGGAGCTCGAACTTCCGCCTGCCGCGCGCCCTGGCGAGACTTGAGGCACCCGGAGCAGTTGTTCGGAACGACCCGATGCTCCGTCTGCCTAACGGCACCGCGTTCTTACAAGGAGGTAAGCATGACCACTTTCCCCGCTGACGACCCCGACAAGGTCCCCTTCGCAGGCGTCCTACCGGCGTCGCCCAGGCCGTTCGTTCTCGGCGAAGGGCAGGGGGAGAAGTCGCTCGTCTTCGACCAGCTCTTCTCGATCCTGCTGTCGGCCGACGAGACCGACGACCAGTACGGAGCCTTCACCATGGTCGGCCCGAAGGGCGACCGCATCCCGGCCCACAAGCACTTCAAGACGCACGAGATCTTCTATGTCGTGGACGGCGAGATCAGCATCTGGATGGACGACGAGGCCGACTACCACTCCAAGACCACGCTGACGACGGGTGACTTCGCATACATCCCCGCGAACATCGTGCACGCGTTCCAGATCCACAACACGACCAAGGTGTTCGGTGTGGGCACGGCCGGCTTCGAGCGGTTCTTCCACGCGATGGGCCAGAAGACCGATCTCACCGAGCCCCAGGGCGTCTACGTGCCCGACTACCCGACCATGCGTGCTGCGGGCGAGAAGTACTGGACGCAGTTCATGCCCGAGTTCCGGTTCCGCGACTGACTCCGATGCCCTCGATCCTCGAGGTCGACGTCGCCCAGCCGGAGGGATTCCGCCCGCTCTCGCTCGATCTGCGCACACCCGGCGCCGCCGGCGCGCCCCTCGTCGTGTTCCTGCACGGCGGGGGGTGGCGACGCGGCAGCCGCAAGGTGTTCACGCCCGGCATCGGCGACGCCCGGTCGTTCGACCGCGTCGTCGCCGCAGGGTTCGCGGTCGCCTCGTGCGAATACCGACTGAGCGCCGAGGCGCGCTTTCCGGCGCAGCTGGACGACGTGGACGCCGCGCTCGCCTGGCTGCAGGCCCACGGCGCCGAACACGGAGTGGATGCCTCGCGCATCGTGCTGTGGGGGGTCTCGGCCGGTGCGACGCTCGCCGCCCTGGCGGGACTCCGCCGAGACGACATCCGCGGCGTCGTGGATTGGTTCGGACCGGCCGACCTGTTCGCGATGGCCGAACACGACACCGGCGAAGCGCCCGAGGACACCCGGGAGGCGCAGTGGCTGGGTGGCCCTGCAGCAGATCGCCCGGAGGTCGCACGTCTGGCTTCGCCGGCACTGCAGGTGCGCGCCGGGGCGCCCCCGTTCCACATCGCGCACGGCACGGCCGACGAGCACGTCCCCTTCGCGCAGAGCGAGGCGCTGGCCGCGGCCCTGCGTGCGGTCGGCGTCGGCGTCGAGCTCCGCCCCGTTCCCGGCGGCAGACACTTCTGGGAGGGGCTCGGCGACACCGACGTGGTGTTCGATCGGGCCATCGACTTCGTCGCCCGCGTCACCGGGCACAACCGAGAGGATCACCGATGACCCGAACGCATGACGTCGCACTGGAAGGTGGCGGCTACGACTTCCGGGTGCGGGTCTACCCAGCCCGCGAGCCGAACGGCGCACTGCTGGTGTGGCTGCACGGCGGCGCATTCATGTTCGGCACGCTCGAGATGCCCGAAGCGGACCAGGTCGGCCGGCGCCTCAGCGCGGACGGTGTCACGGTGGTGTCGGTCGACTACACGCTGGCGCCGCTGGACGCCCTCGAGGTGCTCGGTCCGCCCGACCCCGACGCCGACATCCCGTCTCCCGAGCAGATCCGCGCCGAGATGGAGGCCGCCGGTCCCCGGGCGCGATTCCCCGTCGCCGGCCTGCAGATCGTCGCCGCCTTCGACTGGGCCGTCGCGAACGCCCGCACGTACGGCGCGGACCCCGAGCGGGTGTCGCTCGGCGGCGCGAGCGCCGGCGCGAACCTGTCCGCCGGCGCCGCGATGCGGCTGCGCGACCGCGGCACGACGGCGCCACGCGTGCTCGCCCTCGTCTACCCGTCGCTGCACGACGGCATCCTCGAGCCGAACGACGAGACCGCCGAGCTGTTGAAGGACGTCCCTGCGGCGCATCTGTTCACGCCCGAGAGCCGGGACGCGATCAACCGCAACTATCTGCCCGACGGCCACGACCCCGACGGCTACGCGTTCGCGGGCGGCCACGACCTGGCGGGCCTCCCCGAGGTGCTGATCGTCAACGCGGAGCTCGACAGCCTGCGGCCGTCGGGCGAGGCCTTCGCGGCCGAGCTGGCCGCAGCGAGCGTCGACGTCCGCGTCGTGCGCGAGCGCGGCGCGATGCACGGCTACCTCAACGAGATCGGGCATCCCGCCGCGGAGCACACTCTCGCTCTGCTCGCCGAGACCCTTTCTCCGCCGAGTGACCGCGTCCTCGCCGAATGACCACGGTATCGGCGCCGAGGACGTGGTCTCTCGACGAGATCGGGGTTACTCGACGAAGCCTGGGGCGCCGGACTCAGGTCGAGCGCAGCAGGCGCGAGATGTCGTCGGCGGTCGCCTGCAGGCGTGTGAGCAGCGGGCCGCGCAGCGCGGCGACGTCATGACGCGACGACGCGACCGCGATGTTGATCGCCGCGGCGGGCCTGGAGGCATCCCGGCCGAAGACCGGCACCGAGACCGAGCGCAGGCCGGCGGCGACCTCCTGATCCTGCAGCGAGTAGCCCTGCTTGCGGATCTCGGTGAGTCGCGCGCGCAGCTCGTCGAGCGACCGGGCGGCGTTGGGGCCGGCATCCGCCCCGAAATCGTGGTCCGAAAGCGCGGCGGCCAGCTCGGCGTCGCTGAGATAGGCGAGCAGGAGCTTGCCCATGGAGGTGTACGCCGCGGGCAGCGTCGAGCCCACCTGGATGTTCGCGGTGACGAGGTCGGAGTTGCGCAGGCGCGCGAGGTAGAGCACCTGGTCACCGACCAGCACGCCGAGGTTCACGGTCTCGCCGGTCTCCTCGGCGAGGTGGCGGAGGGGTTGCTCGCTGAGCTGGACGAGGCTCGACCCGCGCAGCGCCGCCGACCCGAGGAGGAGCACCGCCACTCCCGGCCGGATGCTGCCGTCGGGCAGCCGCTCGAGATAGCCGCCCTCCTCGAGCGTCGCGACGACGCGGAACGCCGTCGGCATCGGGATCCCGGTGCGGTCGGAGACCTCGCGCAGCTTCAGCGACGTCACGGACTCGTCGAAGAGCCGAAGGACGTCGAGGCCTTTCGCGAGCGCCTCGATGCGGTAGCGGCTGGCGGTCTTCCCGGGTGTGTCGGCCGCGGAGTCGGCGTCGTCTCGGGCGGGCGACTCATCCGGAGTTTTCATCGTGTGAAACCGTATCTGCTGGTCTGGATGCCGGCAATGTCAGGGCCGCACGCGGAAGACGCGCAGCTGCAGGGCGAGCGTGGCGTAATAGCCCACGAGCACGGTGAGCTCGAACACGCCTTCGGCGCCGAGAGCCGCGGATGCCTCGTCCCAGGCCTCGTCGCTGAGATCGCCGTCGAGCAGCCGCATGGTGGCGACCGCGACGACCGCGTCGACACCCGTGAACGACGTGATGTCGCCGTCGCGCAGCGCGCTGAGCTCGGGCGGGGTGAGGCCCGCCGCCGATCCCACGGCTTCGTGCGCCTCCCGCTCGAACTCGCTGTCCCACCGGGCGGCCACCAGGAGGATGGCGATCTCGCGGGCACGGCCTGTCAGGGTGCCGCGGTAGCGGAGGGCGGCTCCCACGCTCTGCAGGGCGGCGCCCAGCTCGGGGGCGAGCAGGAAGGCGTTGAACGGCCCGCGCAGCGAGCCGTCGGCGCGCGTGAGCGCGAAGTGCTGGGGTCCCTGCGCACGCGGTCCGCTCGCGATGGCGTCGTAGAGCTCCCGCTGCGCGCCGGTCAGCGCCTCCGGGGGGAACGGGGGCACGCGCTCGGTCATCGGCTCGTCCGTTTGACGGATCATGGCGATCAGTATACGTTCATTCAACGAAACCAGCTTTCATTTAGTGAACTGAGCGAGAGAAGTGTCATGGCGGACACCATTCCCCAGCGGGGCGTCGACCCCGACTGGCTGGGCCTGAGAGGCTCGCGCGTCCTCGTCGCCGGAGCCGGCGGCATCGGCGGCGCGTGCGCTCTGGCGTACGCCGGGGTCGGGGCATCCGTCGCCGTCGTCGACCGCGATCAGCGTGCCCTCGATGCGCTCGGCACGCACCTGTCGGAGATGAGTGCCCGCCACGAGCTGATCCAGGCGGACCTCACCGAGCACGGGGCGGGGGAGCGGGTCGTCGCGGACGTCGTCGAGCGGCTCGGCGGCCTGGACGTGCTGCTGCACGCCGTCGGCATCAACGACCGGCGCCCGATCCTCGATTTCACCGAGGACGAGTGGGACCGCATCCTGCGCGTCAACCTCTCGTCGCTGTTCGGGCTCGCGCAGGCCGCGGGTCGGCACATGGTCGCGCAGGGGCATGGGCGCGTCCTGGCGCTGTCGAGCGTGTCGGGGCTGCTGGCGCACCACTCGCACGGCCCGTATGCGGCCTCGAAGGGCGGCATCAACCAGCTGCTGCGCGTCATGGCACGCGAGTGGGCCTCGGCGGGCGTCACCGTCAACGCGCTGGCTCCCGGCTACATCGAGACGCCCCTGACCGCCGGCCACCTGTCCAAGCCGGGCAAGCGCGAAGAGCTCGAGAGCCTCGTGCCGGCGGGCCGGCTGGGCACCCCGGACGAGCTCACCGGTCCCGCGCTCTTCCTGTCCTCACGTCATGCCGGATTCGTCACCGGCCATGTCATGTACATCGACGGCGGTCGCACGCTCGTCTGAGCGCGCTCGACGATTGGAGAACCCATGACCGACCCCACGTCCCAGATCTACCCCCGCTTCGCCGGCAAGACCGTGCTCGTCACAGGAGCCGGCACCGGCTTCGGCGCCGAGATCGCCGTGCGCGCCGCGCAGGAGGGCGCCAAGGTCGCCGTGCACTACCGCTCGTCGAGGGCGGGCGCCGAGGCGACGCTCGAGCGCATCCGCGAGGCGGGCAGCGACGGCATCCTGGTGCAGGCCGACATCGGCTCGTGGGACCAGATCAAGCGCATGGCCGACGAGGTGTTCGAGGCCTCCGGGGTGCTCGACGTGCTCGTCAACAACGTCGGCGACGTCTCGAGCGAGCAGATGTCATGGCGCGACCTCACGCAGGAGGCCCTCGACGCGGTCGTCGACGTCGACGTGAAGGGCACGCTCCTCATGACGCACGAGTTCGGCGAGCGGATGCTCGAGCAGGGCCACGGCAACATCATCAACGTCGGCTCGACCGTCATCGTGCGCGGGTCGCCTCGCGCGCCGCAGTACGCGGCGGCGAAGTACGCGATCCTCGGCATCACGAAGTCCTACGCAAAGGTGCTGGCGCCCGCGGTGCGGGTCAACACCTTCGCTCCGGGCTTCATGGAGACCGAGCGTCTGCTCCAGCGCGAGGACTGGAAGAGCGGCCGGCGCGAGGTGCTGATCTCGCAGACGCCGATGGGCGTCATCCCGCCGCCGGAGTTCGTCGCCGGCACCTGCCTGTGGCTGGCGACGGATGAGTCCGCACACCTCACCGGCGGCTACCTGCTCGCCGACGGCGGCTTCAACATGGTCGGCGCCTGAGCGCCGCCGGACGACATCAAGGAGAGAACGAACGATGAAGCTCATCACCTTCGACGGCGGCCGGGTCGGCCGTCTGGAACTCGAGGAAGGCGTCGTCATCGAGCTCGACGTGCCCTCCACCCGCGAGTACTTCGAGCGCGGCGGCCAGGTCACCGAGACCGGCGAGCGCCTCGCCTACGCCGACGTGACGCTCGAGGCGCCCATCCGCCCCAAGAAGTTCTTCCACACCGCGGGCAACTTCGCCGACCATCACAACGAGCTCGAAGCCGTCAACTGGTCGCACCCCGTGCACAAGGGCATCGTCTTCTTCCAGAACGTGGACGCGATCATCGGTCCGGACGACGACATCGTCTACCCCGATCACCTCACGAAGGAGATGGACTACGAGCTCGAGCTCGCGATCGTCATCGGCAAGTCGGGCAAGTTCTTCGGCCCCGACGAGGCCGACGACTACATCGCCGGCTTCACCGTGTTCAACGACATCTCGGCGCGCGACATACAGCGCAAGGAGATGGAGTCGGGCGTCTTCTCGTTCTCGAAGGCGATCGACACGTTCTGCCCGATCGGCCCGTGGATCGTCACGCGCGACGAGGTGCCCGACATGCACGAGCTGCCCATGCAGCTGCGCGTCAACGGCGAGGTGCGCCAGCAGGGCAACACCAACCAGACCCGCATCAGATTCCCGCACCTCGTGGCGTACCACTCGCCGCAGATCTACAGCGCGGGCGACATCATCACGACCGGCACCATCTCAGGCGTCGCGGCGATCCAGGACGACCCGTTCGACTTCTACCTCAAGCCGGGCGACCAGATCGAAGCCGAGATCACCGGCATCGGGACGCTTCGCAACCGGGTCATCTCGTGGGAGGACCGCTACGGCGAGCCCGCTCCGCAGCGGGTCGACTGGTGAAGCTGGCCAATCTCGGCGGGCGCGCCGTCGTCGTGACAGAGGACCGCGCGGTCGACGTGCACCGGGCTTCGGCGGGCCGGTTCGGTCCCGACCCGCAGTCGCTGTTCGACGACTGGGCGTCGTTCGCGCAGTGGGCCTCGACGGCGACGGATGCCACGGCCGAGGCATCCGTCACGCTCGACGTCGCGGCCCTCGGCGCCCCGGTGCCTTGCCCGCGGCAGGTGTTCGCGATCGGCCTGAACTATGCCGAGCACGCGGCGGAGGCGGGATACCCGCCGGATTCGATGCCGGTGACGTTCACGAAGTTCCCGTCGTCGATCGTGGGGCAGGATGCCGTGGTCGAGCTGCCCGAGGGCCACGTCGACTGGGAGGTCGAGCTCGTCGTGGTGATCGGGCGCGAGGCGCACCGGCTCGAGCGCGAGCAGGCCTGGGATCATGTCGCCGGCCTGACGATCGGGCAGGACCTGTCGGAGCGCATCACGCAGCTGCAGGGCACGGCGCCGCAGTTCAGCCTGGGCAAGTCGTTCCCCGGTTTCGGTCCGACGGGCCCATGGCTCGTCACACCGGACGAGTTCGCCGACCGCGACGACCTCGCGATCTCGTGCCGCCTCTCGGGTGAGAGCATGCAGTCCTCGCGGACGTCGATGATGCTCTACGACGTGCCCGAGCTGCTCGTGCGGCTCTCGGCGGTGTGCCGGCTGCTGCCCGGCGACATCATCTTCTCGGGCACGCCGGCGGGCATCGGCAACCGCCGCACGCCGCCGCGCTTCATCGGCCCGGACGACGTGCTCGTGAGCGAGATCGAGGGCATCGGCACGCTCACCACGCGCTTCACCGCCGGCGACCGACCCCTGGACCCATGACCCCGTACGACCTGCGCGTCGACTACCTGCACGAGCCGATCGGCGTCGGCGCCCGCGAGCCCCGCTTCTCGTGGCTCGCCGACCACGTCCAGGACGCCTTCGAGCTGGAGGTGTCGACCGGTGGCCGGGTCGTCTGGGCGAGCGGCCCGGTGGACGGCCCGAACGGGGGACTCGTCGCCTACGCGGGGGAGCCGCTCGCCGCGAACGGCGCCTACCGGTGGCGCGTGCGCAGCCGGTCGCCCGAAGGCGGTTGGTCGGAGTGGGCGGCGTCGACGTTCGAGACGTCGCTCCTGGACCCCGCGGACTGGTCGGCGGCATGGGTCGAACCCGCGCAGCAGGAGGCCGTCGTCGAACGGTGGAGCATCGTGGACTGGGTGCGCGGGCTCGGCCCCCACACATCGCCCGAAGAACGGCTGCGACCGCCGCAGCTGCTCCGCCAGCGCTTCGACGTCCGCCCCGGCGTGGCCAGGGCGCGACTGTTCGCCGCCGCGCGCGGGGTCTACTCGCCCTTCGTCAACGGCGTCCGCGCGGACGACCAGGTGCTCGCCCCGGGATACGACAGCTACGAGCACCGCATCTCGTTCCAGGCCTACGACGTCACCGCCGCGCTCACCGAGGGCGAGAACGTCCTCGGCGTCGCGCTGGCCGACGGCTGGTGGGCCGGCCGAATAGGTCTCACCGGCTCGAGTGCGCAGTACGGCGCCCGCACCTCGGCGATCTGGCAGCTGCACATCGACTATTCCGACGGCGCGACGCAGGTCGTGGCATCCGGCTCCGACGTGCGCAGCGCGACAGGGCCTTGGGCGTACGCCGACCTGTTCGTGGGCGAGCGGTTCGACCGGCGTGCCGAGCCTGTCGGGTGGGATCGTCCCGGTTTCGACGACGGCGAATGGATGCCGGTGGCAGAGGTCGGCGCCGACCACCACGTGCTCGTGCCGTTCCGCGGCGAACCGATCCGCCGCGTGCGCGAGATGCCGGCGGTCTCGCTCGTCGACACCGATCAGGGCACCGTCGTCGACTTCGGGCAGGTGCTCGTCGGCCGCGTGCGGCTGAGCCTGCGGGAGTCGACGAACGGACAGCGGATCGAGCTCGAGCACACCGAGACGCTCGCCGCCGACGGCTCGTGGTTCGCGAACATCGTCGGCATCAACAAGGAGCAGACGGACGTCTTCGTCGCCGCCGGGGGACCCGACGAGTGGGAACCCGCGTTCACTTTCCACGGCTTCCGGTTCGCGAGGATCAGCGGGCTGACCGCGCCGCTCGAGCCCGAAGACGTGGTGGCTGTGGTGCTCGCCAGCGATCTGGAGCAGACGGGCTCGTTCGTGTCTTCCGATCCCCGTCTGAACCGCCTGCACGAGAACGTGGTGTGGAGTCAGCGCGGCAATTTCCTGTCGGTGCCCACGGACTGCCCGCAGCGGGAGCGCGCCGGGTGGACCGGCGACATCCAGGCGTTCGTCGGCGCCGCGACGAACAACGCCCTGGTGCTGCCCTTCCTCGAGCGATGGCTCGACAATCTGCGTGCCGACCAGCTGCCCGACGGGCGGATCCCGATCTTCTCGCCGCGCTCGCCGTTCGACGCCGAGGCAGCGGACGCAGCGCAGGGCATCGGCTCGATCGTCGCGGCGGCCGGCTGGAGCGACGCCGTCGCGATCGTGCCGTGGACCCTCTACCAACGCACCGGCGATCGCCGCGTGCTCGACGAGAACTACGACGCGATGCTGCGGTGGGTCGAGTACCAGCGCGCGACCGCCGCGGCGCAGTTGCCCGAGGCGCTCGCCGGCGCCGGGCTGTCGGATGAGCGCCGGCGTGCGCAGGCGCTGCTCTACAACACCGGCCTGCACTTCGGCGACTGGCTGACCCCGAGCACGATGGAGGGCCGCCCGACGCACGAGGCGATCGGCGTCGCCCCGGCACTCACGAGCGAGTACCTCGCGCCGATGTTCCAGGCGCAGACGCTGACGATCGCCGGACAGGCGGCGGCGGCTCTCGGACGACCGGCGGATGCCGCGGCCTTCGCCGCACGGGCGGCCGAGGTGCGCGCCGCCTTCGCCTCCGAGTACATCGGCGCCGACGGCGACCTCCCCGTGCGGCTGCAGGGCGTCTACGTCGTCGCGCTCGCCTTCGACATGGTCCCGCCCGAGCTGCGTGCACGCACGGCGGCGCGGCTCGTGGAGCTCATCCGGGAGCGGGGGAACCGGCTCGACACCGGGTTCCTCTCCACGCCGTACCTGCTCGACGTGCTGTGCGACCACGGCTACGCCGACGTCGCGCGCACGCTGCTGTGGCAGTCCGATGCGCCGTCGTGGCTCTACGAGGTCGACCGCGGCGCGACGACGGTCTGGGAGACGTGGGATGCGATCTCGCCGGACGGCGCCATCCGGCCCATGTCGTTCAATCACTCTGCGCCGGGCAGCGTCGACGACTGGCTGTACCGCCGGGTCGCCGGCATCCGCCCCACCTCGCCCGGCTTCCGTACCGCGGTGATCGGGCCCGGCTTCGATGCCGGGGTCGAGTGGGTGCGCGCGCACGTCGGCACGCCGTTCGGGCGGCTCGCGGTCGAGTGGACCCGCGCGGCGGGCGCGGGGACGACACGCGGAGGGGTCGTGGGCACCGTCACCGTCGACGTGCCGTTCGGCGTCACGGCGCACCTCGTCGCGGGTGGGGTCGACGTCGCGCTCACGCCGGGGCGCAGCACCCACGTGATCGAGCTCGGGGGACGGTGACACAGCCGGCGGATGTCGCCCCGTAGGTGCCGCGCCTCCTCCACAGGGCGGTCCTGCACCCAACACCTCAGCGCCCGCGCCAAACGCCTCAGCGCACGCCCGCCTCAGCGCACGCCCCGCATGAGCCGAAGCACGGGCTTCACTGCGGCCAGCAGTGCGAGGCCCAGCACGATGGCGATGCCGCCGAGGATCGTGAAGTAGGGCACCTCGTCCTCGGGGTTGTAGAACTGGGCGAGCCAGCCGGCGATCGCGGTGCCCAGGGCGATGGACAGGAAGTACAGCGCGACCATCTGGGTGTGGAACCGCTCGGGTGCGAGCTTCGTCGTGACCGAGAGCCCGGGCGGCGAGATGAACAGCTCGGCGATGGTGAACACGAACAGGATCAGCACGATCGCCAGCAGCGGCGTCGAGTTCGGCGCGCCGTTCGCCCAGGGCAGGAACAGCAGGAACGCAACGCCCATGATCATCGCGCCGAGCGAGAACTTCATCGGCGCCGACGGCGCGCGATCGCCGAGCCTCGTCCAGATCGCGGCGAACACGCCGGAGAGGATGATCACGAACACCGGGTTGATCGAATTGACCCACGACACCGGCATCTCCCACCCGAGGATCGTGCGGTCCAGCTGCTTGTCGGAGTAGATGGTCAGCACCGTGAACTGCTGCTGGTACAGCGACCAGAACCCGACGTTCACGACGAAGAGCGGGATGAACCCGATCACGCGCGACCGGTCGTCCGCGCCGATCGCACGCGAGGTGATGATGACCGAGAAGTAGGCGATCGCCGCCACGAGGGTGACGAGGATCACGATGCCCGCCAGGTTGTCGGCGCGGATCACCCCGGTGAGCACGAGAATGACGAGAACCAGGATGCCGGCGACCGCGACGCCGATCATGAGCCCGCGACGGTTCGCCGGCAGCGGGTTGGCGACGACGCGCGAGGACGCGGGGAGCTGCTTCCGCCCGAACGAGTACTGCGTCAGCCCGATCGCCATGCCGACCGCCGCGGCGCCGAAGCCCCAGTGGAAGCCGACGCTGCTCTGCAGGAATCCGGTCACGATGGGCCCGAGGAACGCACCGAGGTTGATGCCGAGGTAGAACAGCGAGAAGCCGGCATCCCGGCGCGGGTCCTTCGCCGAGTAGAGCGTGCCGACGACGGCCGTCGCGTTCGCCTTCAGCCCGCCGGAGCCGACGGCGACCAGGATGAGGCCGACGCCGAGCCCCCACACGCTCGGCAGCAGCGCCAGCGCGATGTGGCCGGCCATGATGACCCAGGCGCTGAAGAAGAGCACGCGCTCCGAGCCGAGCAGGCGGTCCGCGACCCACGCTCCGAGGATCGTCGACAGGTACACCGTGCCGCCGTACGCGCCGACGATGCCCGTCGCCGTCGCCTCGGGAATGCCGAGCCCGCCCTCGGACACGGAGTAGTACATGTAGATGAGCAGGATGCCCTGCATGCCGTAGAAGCTGAACCGCTCCCACATCTCCACGCCGAAGATGTGCGCGAGCGCCCACGGCTGCCCGAAGAACCGGGAGTCGTGGTCGGCGCCGTCGTCGGCGGTCGTCGCCGCCGCGTCCGTTCCGCTGCGGGCCGCTGCCGTCCGCGACGCCGCGCCCGTATCGCCCGACGCCGCGCCGGTGTCGCCCGACGCCGCGCCCGTGTCGCCGGCGGCCGCGGTGGCGCCGTCGGGCGGGCCGACCGGGACCTGCTCGCGTCGGCTCTCGGCATCCCGTGCGCCGTCCCCGAGCCGTGCGCCCTCGCCGTCGTCGAACCCCTGATCGCGCTCGTCCATGAGCTCGCCTCGCTCCCGTCGCCCCCCGGTTTCCCCGTCAGGGTAGCGGGCACCGCCCGCGCGCGGGAGGGGTGCTGCTCACTCCGGGAGGGACGGATGCCGCTCCTGCGGCGAGTGATGACGCGGGATGAACAGCGCCACGAGGAGGGCGACCACCGCGGCCGCGCCGCCGAGCAGGAAGGAGACCTGGAAAGCGGCGGGGCCGGGGACCGCCGCGCCGTCGAGGTCGACCACGTAGGTGGCCAGCACCGCGCCGACGACGGCCGCGGCCGTGCTCGTGCCCAGCGAGCGGAACAGCGCGTTGAGGCCGTTCGACGCGCCCGTCTCGGACTGCGGCACGGAGCGCATGATGAGCATCGGCATCGCGGCATAGCCGAAGCCGATCCCGAATCCGATGCCGATGTTCGCGACGAGGATCTGCCACACCTCGCTCGCGAACAGGAGCGTGAACCCGTAGGTCAGCACGAGGGCGATGGCGCCGAGCACGAGGAGGAGCTTCGGCCCCATGGTGCGCGCAAGGCGCCCCGAGAACGGCGAGAGCACCATCATCACCAGGCCCGCCGGCATGACCACGAGGCTCGCGGCGACCAGCGACAGGCCGAAGCCGCCCACCGTGGCGGGCAGCTCGAGCATCTGCGGATAGACGACGTTCGACGCGAACAGCGAGAAGCCGAAGGCGATGGACGTGATGTTCGTCAGCAGCACCGGCCGACGCGCGGCCACGCGCAGATCCAGGAGCGGCTCGGCGATGCGCAGCTCGTACCAGCCCCACACCAGCAGCACCAGGAGGCCGCCGAGACCGCTGACCAGCGTGGCGGGCGACGTCCAGCCCCACTCGTTGCCGCGCGAGATCGCGAGCAGCACGCCCAGCAGGCCCACCGCGAGCCCGGCGGTGCCCACGTAGTCGAACCGCCCACCCGTGCGCAGCGCGCTGACGGGCACGATCCACAGCACGAGCGCGAACACGACCGCGCCGAGCCCGGCCGAGACCCAGAACAGCACGTGCCAGTCGCTGCGCTCGGTGATGAGCGCGCTGATCGGGAGGCCGAGCGCGCCGCCGACGCCGAGCGTCGCGCTGATGAGCGCGATGGCCGAGTCCACCCGGTCCTCGTGCAGCACGTCGCGCAGGATCGAGATGCCGAGCGGGACGACGCCGGTGACCGCCCCCTGGAGCGTGCGCCCGATGATCACGCCGATGATGCCGGTGGATGCCGCGGCGATGACCGAGCCGACCACCAGCAGCGCCAGGAGCACGAGCACGATGCGGCGCTTGCCGTACATGTCGCCCAGGCGCCCCGCGATCGGGGTCATCACCGCGGCCGCCAGCAGCGTCGAGGTCACGACCCACGCGGTGTCCTCGCGGCTGGCGTCGAGCAGCTCGGGCAGCTTGGACTGGATCGGCACGACCAGCGTGAACATGAACGACGAGGCCAGGCCGGCGATCGCCAGGACCGCCACGATCGCGCCCTGGCGAGGCATCCGGGTGAGTCGGCTTCTCGCGTCCTCATCACCCGTGTGCATCAGTTCAGGCTATCGGCGCTCGGGCGGGCGGGCTCCGCGGGTGCAGACTGAGGGCATGGCCCCCACCGTGCCGCCGCCGGGCATCGACATCATCCCCCTCGACACCGTCGAGCAGGTCCACCTCGCCGCGCGGGTGCTGGCCGAGGTGTGGGGCGGCGACCCGGGCGGCATGCCGCCGAATCTGCTGCGCGCCCTCGCCCACTCCGGCAACTACGCGGTCGGCGTCTACGACGGGGAGCAGATGGTGGGGGCATCCGTCGCATTCTTCGGCGACCCAGCGTCGCGCTCGATGCACAGCCACATCACCGGGGTGCTCCCCGGTCGCCAGGCGCGTGGCGTCGGCCGTGTGATCAAGCAGCACCAGCGGGAGTGGGCGCTCGCCCGCGGCGTCGGCCACATCACCTGGACGTTCGACCCGCTCGTCGCCCGCAACGCGCACTTCAACCTGCGCGTGCTCGGCACGCGCGCGACCGAGTACCTCGTGAACCACTACGGCGCGATGGACGACGGGGTCAATCGGGGCGACCAGACCGACCGAATCATGGTGTCGTGGGCGCTCGCCGCGCCGCCGGTGCCGACGCCCGGCGACGACCGCGTGGTCGCGTCCGTCGAGATCCCGCGCGACATCGAGACGATGCGGCGGAACGCGCCGGCGGATGCCGCGGCCTGGCGTCTGCGCGTGCGCGAGCAGCTCACCCGGCACCTGGCCGAGGGTCTCGTGATCGGCGGCTTCGACGACGCGCGCGGCTACCTGCTGGTGCGCCGCTGACGCGTGGCGCACCAGGTGCTACTCGCCCGGGTCCTTCGTCGGGTCGCCCGGCCGCACGTCGGCGTCGTCGCGGATGTCGATGCGGGTGACGCCGTCGCGGTGCGTCACGTCGATCCGCGGATCGGCGTCGGACTCCACCGCGTTCGGCGCCGACGTCAGCTGATCGCGGCGCTTCTCCTCATCCGTCATGCCGGTGCCGTCCGTCGCCCGGCCGCTGTCCTGCGCCATGCTCATCCCTTCCGCCACTCGTCGCTCTTCAGGTGCGAGCCCGCCTGGGGCCCCATCTGCAGCATCCCGCCGTCGACCGTCCAGCTCGCGCCCGTCACGTAGCTCGCCGCGGGCGACGCCAGGAACGCGACGACCGCCGCGATCTCCTGCGGCTTGCCGGGCCGCCCGAGCGGTATGCCCGGGCGGTGCGTGCGCTCGGCGTCCTCCGGGTCCTGGTCGGTCAGCGGCGTCGCGATCTCGCCCGGTGCGACGGCATTCGCGGTGATGGCGTGCTCGCCGAGCTCCTGCGCCATCGTCTCGATGAGGCCGCCGAGGCCGTGCTTGGCGGCGACGTAGGCGGCCGAGCCCACCCGGGGCTGCGTCTCGTGCACGCTCGTGATGGCGATGAGGCGCCCGCCCTGCCCGGCACGCACCATGTGCCGCGCCGCCGCCTGGAGCGCGGCGAAGGCGCCGTCGAGGTTCAGTGCGACGACCTGCCGCCAGTCCTCGACCGACACCTCGAGGAACGGGCCGCCGGAGCCGCCGCCGGCGTTGTTCACGAAGACGTCCAGCCCGCCGAGCCGCTCGACGAGCCCGTCGATCGCCGGCGCGACGCCGTCGAGGTCGGTGGCGTCGAACTGCGCCACCTCCGCGGTGCGGCCCCGCTCGCGGACGGCGTCGGCGGTGCGCTGCGCGCCCTCCTCGTCGCTGTGCCAGGTGATGCCGACATCGAGGCCGGCCTCGGCGAGGGCGATGGCCGTCGCCTGCCCGATGCCCGAGTCCGAGGCGGTCACGATCGCGCGGCGCGGGGAGAAGTCGAAGGTCTGCATGGGCTCGAGGCTACGAGCGCGCTCTCAGCGGTGGCACGGGGTTGCGCTCGCGGCGCCCCGGGGCTACGCGACGCCGCCGGCGGCTCCGTCGAGGACGACCGGAGGAAGGAGGAGAGATCGGCGGGAATCGTCCGCTGCTTCGCGTTTTTCCTCCGGTCGACCGCGGGTGATCCTGTCTAGGCTGACCGGCATGCCGACCTCGCCTGCGCAGTATCGCGCGCACTTCGACTTCGATATCCGCTTCGCCAACGGCGGTGCGCTGTCCGGCACGGGATTCCGGCTGGATCTGCCGTCGGCCGACGTCGCCGACGACGAGGTGGCGCGCCTCCTCGTCATCCACCTCGGCCTCGCCCTCGTCGACGAGGTCGAGCTGCGGGCCCTGCGGGTGGTCGAGGAGCCGCACCGCGGCAGCCGCGGCGTCGACGCCGGAGCGGCTGCGACGCAGGGCGCGACCCGCGTCGTGGACCTCAGCCACCCGATCCGCGCCGGGCTCGTCACGTACCCCGGGCTGCCGGCGCCGACCATCACGCCGCATCTCACCCGCGAGGACTCCCGCGCCCGCTACGCGCCCGGCACCGAGTTCGCGATGGACGTCATCACGATGATCGGCAACACCGGCACCTACCTCGACTCGCCGTACCACCGCTACGCCGAGGGCAGCGACCTCGCCGGGCTCGACCTCTCGACACTGGTGGGGCTGCGCGCCGAGGTGTTCCACCTCGAGGACGCGTGGGATGCCGCGCGCCGAGGCATCCGCTCCACCACCCTCGCCGATCGCGACGTGCGCGGAGCCGCCGTGCTCCTGCACACCGGCTGGGACCGCTGGTTCGGGCTGCCGGAGTACGGCGCCGGCGCGCCGTTCCTCACCGGCGAGGCCGCGCAGTGGCTGATCGACGCCGGGGCCGTGCTGGTCGGCATCGACTCGGTCAACATCGACGACGCCGACCCTTCGACGGGTGCGGGAGGAGGCGAGCGCCCCGCCCACTCGCTGCTCCTCGGTGCGGGGGTGCACGTCGTCGAGCACCTCACCAACCTCGGATCCCTGCCCGCGCGGGGTGCGCGCTTCACCGCCGCCCCGCCTGCCGTCGCGGGCTTCGGCACGTTCCCGGTGCGGGCCTTCGCCGAGGTCCCCGCCTGACGCACCTCCCTGCCTGACGGGCGTCCCTGGGCGCCGTAAGAGGGACGTATCAGCGCGAGGCTCCGCCGCTCTTCTCAGGCGAACGAGGAGAAGCCATGCGCGAGCACATCGAGACCCTGATCGTCGCCCTGACCGACACCATGCGCGGCCAGGCGCAGCACACCGCCCCCCGCGAGCCCCGCCGGCGCCGGCCGCGCATCGCCCGCTCGACGTACGTGCCGGTGCGCCGCGACGTCGTGCCGCAGCGCTTCGCCCACTGACCCGCGACGCCCGGTCTCCAGGCCGAGGCACCGCTCGGGCCCGGGCGTACGCTGAGCGCATGCCCATCGCCACCCCGGCGGCATCCGTCGCCCTGCAAGGCTTCGAGCTGCGCGTGCTGCACGTGCCGCTGGTCGCCCCGTTCACGACGTCGTTCGGCACCGAGACGGTGCGCGAGGTCATCGTCGTCCGCGCGCTGACCTCTGACGGCGAGGGCTGGGGTGAGATCGTGACGCAGTCCGACCCGCTCTACTCGAGCGAGTACACGCAGGGCGCGTGGGACGTCTCGCTGCGCTTCCTCGTGCCGGCTCTGCTGGACCGCCACCTCATCGCCCCGCACGAGATCGCGGGCGCGCTCGAGCCGTTCAAGGGGCACCGCATGGCGAAGGCGGGCCTCGAACTCGCCGTGCTCGACGCGGCCCTGCGCGCCGAGGGGCGCAGCTTCGGCGCATACGTCGGCGCCGTGCACGACCGCGTGCCGAGCGGGGTGTCCGTCGGCATCCAGCGCGACCCGGCCGCGCTCGTCGACACCGTGCGCGGCTACCTCGACGAGGGGTACGTGCGCATAAAGATCAAGATCAAGCCCGGCCGCGACGTGGCCGACACGGCGGCCGTGCGCGACGCGTTCGGCGGCATCCCGCTGCAGGTCGACGCGAACTCCGCCTACACGATGGCGGATGCCGACACCCTGGCGGAGCTGGACCGCTTCGACCTGCTCCTCATCGAGCAGCCGCTGCAGGAGGACGACCTCGTCGACCACGCCACGCTCGCGCGGCGCCTGCGCACGCCGGTGTGCCTGGACGAGTCGATCGTGTCGGACAAGGCCGCAGCCGACGCGCTGGCGCTGGGCTCGGCATCCGTCGTCAACATCAAGGCGGGCCGCGTCGGTGGATATCTCGAGGCGGTGCGCATCCACGACCGCTGCCTCGCCGCCGGCGTCCCGGTGTGGTGCGGGGGCATGCTCGAGACGGGCATCGGCCGCGCGGCCAACGCCGCGCTCGCCGCCCTCCCCGGGTTCACGCTGCCCGGCGACGTCTCGGCGTCGGACCGCTTCTACCGCCGCGACATCGTCACCGAGCCGGCCGTCCTGGAGGACGGGCACGTGCGGGTGCCCACCGGCCACGGGCTCGGCGTCGAGATCGACCCGGTCGCCCTCGACGACTTCACCGTCGCGCGCGAGACGCTGACCCGGTAGCCGGGCGCAGATCCGGCCATGCGCGCGCAGCGGCGTACCGTTCGCACGACGGAAGGGCGACGGAGGCCCCGACACGCCGCCGCACCGGGGCGAGGGCCGGGATCGGTCCTGCGAACGGTACGGCCGGCGGTCGAGAGGCCAGGCCGACGCGGGCGGATCGGCGCGGTTGTCGCGGGGATTCTGCTGCTCGCCGGCTGCACGCCGACACCGGCGCCGTCGGCCACGCCGAGCCTGCCCGCCGGGGTGACCGTCGAGCTGCACCAGCTGCGCTCCGACGTCGGACCGCGACAGGCCCAGGTGCGGGTGGCGAACGCGTCCGATGCCGCGGTCACCGTCGGTGCCGTGCGCGTCGAAGACCCGCGGTTCGAGGGCCCGGTCACCCGCGTGATCGAGGGTCGCGTCAGCACGATCCCCGCGGGCGGCGCGGCCGACATCCGCGTCCAGCTGCCTCCCGTCGAGTGCTCCGTGCCCGACGACGCCGAGGCCGAGGCCGTGCTCGAGATCGTCGGCGACGACGGCAGCGTCGAGATGACGGCGTCCGCTCCCGATCCGCTCGGGTTCGTCGCGGCGCTGCACGCGCGCGAGTGCCTGCTCGAGCGGGTGACGGATGCCGCCTCCCTCGCCTTCACCGGGTTCACGCCGTCGCCCCCCGGCGAGCCGGCCGCCCTGGAGCTGACCGTCGCGCCCACCGGGGATGCCGCGGCGACCCTCGTCGGCATCGAGCGGACGAACCTGCTCGGCTTCGCGGGACTCCCGCCCGAGGCGGACCTGTACCCGCTGCAGCGCGAGATCGCCGCGGCGGAGGCGGAGCCCTCGGTCGTCTCCCTTCCGCTGACACCGACCCGCTGCGACCCGCACGCCGTGCAGGAGGACAAGCGCGGGACGATCTTCGGCGTCCGCGTCGCCGTCGACGGCGAGGCGGGCGAGGTCGAGCTCTTCGTCGGCGAGGACATGCGGGGCAGGATCCTGTCGTGGGTCGCCTCCTGGTGCGGCTTCGCCGGCTGACCATCGCCGCGCGCCCCGCGCCGAGCGACCCGAAGTCAGCGCCACGAACGGCGAGCGGCCGGCCGCCCGAGGGCGACCGGCCGCGTCCGGCGCTGGTCGGGCTACCGCACCGTCACCGTGATCGCCTTGGAGCTGGTGGCTCCGGCGGCGTTGGCGAACTCCGCCACGTAGGTGTACGTGCCGGGCGCGCGTCCCGCGATCGCGGTCCGGGCCTGCTGCGCGTTCGGGGATGCCGCCTCGAGCGCCTGCTCGTCGATCAGCACGCCGTTCTCGTACAGCCGGTAGCTCGTGCCGTTGGTGCCCCACCACAGGTTCGCGGTGACGGTGTAGTTCCCGTCCTTGTCGCGGTTGTCGTGCGAGAGGACGGGCACCGCGGGAGCGGCATCCGCCACCTTCACGGTGACCGACGACGTCGCCGTGGCGCCTGCGGCGTTGATCAGCTCACCCGTGTACACGTACGTGCCGTTGGGCTTGCCGCTCACGTCGACGGTCGACACCTGCGCGTTCGGCGAGTCGGCGTCCAGCAGCTTCGTCGAGATCAGCGCGCCGTTCTCGTACAGCCTGTACACCGCGCCGTTCACCCCGTGCCACAGATTCATCGACACCGTGAAGGTTCCGTCGTGGAGACCGTCGTCCCAGCCGGAGTTCGTCGACAGGATGCCGCGGCCCGGCGCCGCGGTCGGACCTTCGTCGTCGAACACGAGCAGCTGCGCCGACGCCTGGGTGACCAGGCCGTCGTGGTTCACCGCGTTGACCGTGAGCGTGTGGGTTCCCACCAGCCCGTCGAGCTCAATGACCTGGCCAGGGGCCACCGGCTCGCCGTCGAACGCGATGTCGAGGTTGCGCACGCCCGACTCCGGGTCGTCCGCGGTCACCTCCACCGTGAGGACCGCCGTGCTCGCCAGCAGCGTGCCGTCGGCGGGCAGCCCGCTCACCACCGGGGCGGTGGTGTCGGTCGCCCCCGAGGGGTCGCCCGTCACCGCGATGCGCGGTGCCGGCGGCTGCTCCATGCCGTCGCCGAGGAAGAAGCTCGTCTGCGGCGGCTGGTTGTAGCCGGTGTTCTGCCACGCCACCGACAGGCGGTAGACCGGGTCGTGCATCAGCGTGCGGATGCGCAGGTCGGTCTCGTCCGTCGTGGAGTAGATGCGCAGCTCGGTCGAATCGGTCGACCGCCACGCGATCTCCTCGCGCCAGTCGCCGAAGAGGTCGGCCTGCACGTTGGGCGTGCCCTTGGTGTCGTTGTTCGACAGGGCGCCCTCGGCGCGCAGGATCACCTCCGACGACTGCGACTCCGCGTCCCACTTCGACACGGTCGGCACGCCGGTGCGCGGCCCGTCGTCGAACTCGTGGTCGACGATCTCGCGCAGCGGGTCGCCGTCGAACCAGGCGAGGAAGTTCGCCGCCGGGATCGCACTGCCGATGCGCTCGCCGTCCGCCGACATGAGGTACCCCTCGCGCGAGTTCCACGCGGCGTCGCCGCCGACCGCCCAGCCCTCGGCACCCTCGTAGCGGGGGTCGATGTCGCCGGAGGCGGCACGGCCGGTGTCGCGGTCCGCCGGGATGTCCCAGAGGATCTCGCCGGTGCGCGCGTCGCGCATGGTCGCGCCGCGGTTCTGCGACGAGCTCATGTCCTCGTGCGCCGCGAAGACCTCCAGGCCCGGGCGGGACGGGACGAGGTCCGACACGTGCAGCGCGTCGCCGTGGCCGAGCCCCGTCGCGTACAGCACCTCGCCGTCGTCGTCGATCGTCGCCGAGCCGAAGACGATCTCGTCCTTGGCGTCGCCGTCGACATCGGCCACCGACAGGTTGTGGTTGCCCTCGCCGTACAGGCCCTCGTTGCCCTCGTCGTTCGAGTCGAGCACCCACCGCTCGGTGAGCTGCTCGCCGTCGAAGTCGTAGGCGGCGACGACGGCGCGCGTGTAGTACCCGCGACTGAACACCGCACTCGGGCGCTCGCCGTCGAGGTAGGCGGTGCCCGCCAGGAACCGGTCGACCCGGTTGCCGTACGTGTCGCCCCACGCCCCGACGTCGCCTCGGGCCGGCACGTAGTCCACCGTGTCGATGGCGGCACCGGTGGCGCCGTCGAAGACCGTGAGGTACTCCGGTCCGGTCAGCACGTAGCCCGAGCTGTTGCGGTGGTCGGCGCCGGCGTTGCCGATCGGCTGACCGGTGCCGTCGATCGTGCCGTCGGCGGTCTTCATGATGACCTCGGCGCGGCCGTTGCCGTCGTAGTCGTACACCTGGAACTGCGTGTAGTGGGCGCCTGCCCGGATGTTCACGCCGAGGTCGATCCGCCACAGCCGCGTGCCGTCGAGGCGGTAGGCGTCGAGGTAGACGTTCCCGGTGTACCCGCCGGACGAGTTGTCCTTCGAGTTCGTGGGATCCCACTTCACGAACAGCTCGTACTGACCGTCGCCGTCGACATCGCCGACGCTGACGTCGTTCGCGCGGTAGCCGTACGGCTGGCCGTCCTTGGAGTAGGCGTCCGCCGGCTTGTCCAGCGGCACCGAGCGGTACGCACCGGTCTGCACCGTGAACTCGTCGGTGTCGGTGACCTCCACGCCGTCCAGCACCTTCGTGACGAAGTAGACGGATGCCTCGTCCCCGGCCTCGTCCAGGAAGTTGGTCGAGTCGGTGATCGGCGTCGTGGTGACGCGCGCGCCGTCACGGTAGACGTGGAACGCCACGCTGTCGGGGTCGGTGCCGAGCATGCGCCACGAGACCAGGTTGCCGGCATCCGTCGCCACCGCCGCGGGAGCGCGATCGAGGTACTCCGCCTGCCGCTGCAGCACCGTCACGGCCTCCGTCTTCAGCTGTGCCGACGCCGCACCGGCGCCGCCCGCGTTCACCGGGACCACCGTGTAGAAGTACGGGATCGTGGTGAGCACCTCGCCGTCGGTGAACCGGCTGGTGTCGGCCACGCCGATCAGTTCGCCGCGCTCGCCCTCCACTTCGGAGCGGAACACCAGGTAGTACAGCGCGCCCAGCGGCTGCGCCCACGAGAGCTCCACCGAGTTCTTCTCGATGGCCTCGACGGTCAGCCCGTCCGGTGCGGCCGGCGGCGTCACCTCCGGGTCGACGAAGGACACCTCGGCGGTCGCCGACGGCACCGACTCGAGCTTCGTCTGGTCGATCGCGGTCACGTGGTACTCGTAGTCCAGACCCACGCGGGCTGTCGTGTCGACGTACGCGGGCTCGTCGACCGCGGCGATCCGCACCGGCTTCGCGTCGAACGGGGACTGACGGTAGACGTTCCAGGTGAGGTCCGGCTCGGCATCCCACGCCAGCGAGACGCTGGGCGCGGCCGGGTCGGCGTCGACGTCGGTGACCTCGAGCCCCACCGGACCCAGCAGGATCGGCGTGATCTCCAGGCCGTTGAGACGTGTGCCCGACGCTGCGCCGTAGGCCTCGACGTTCAGCTGACCGTCGGTGACGAGGAACGGTCCGCGCAGCGTGGCGTTGACCGAGGCGCGGCCGGCGTTGCCCGAACCTGCGTCCCTGCCTTCGATGCGGAAGCTCGTCCGGCTCGAGCCGATCCAGTCGCCCGAGTACGTCTTCATCGAGTACGTGCCGTTGGGCACGTCCAGCGCGAAGGTCGAGCTGTCGCCGGGGAGCACGAAGTCGCGCACGAGGTCGTTCGAGCCCTCGGCCGCGCCGCGATCGCGCCCGGCGTTCGCCGGCAGGACGCCGAGGAAGCCGTAGCCGCGCTCGGTCGTGTACGTGAGGTCGGGAGTGACCTCGGTGTAGCCGGCCATGAGCGGGTTGCCCGCGAGCTGGAAGTCGTACTTGTACAGCGCCTGCTTCGTGGTGAAGGTCACCACGGCGCTCGGCTCGGAGTCGCCCCGGCCGTTGACCGCGACGACGCGGTACCGGTAGGCGGTGCCCTCCGCGAGACCCTGCACGATCGAGCTCGTCTGGGTCACCATGCCGACGAGGGCCCACTCCGGATCGGGGTCGGCGACGGCCTGACGGTGGATCTTGTAGATGTCCGCCGTCGGCGAGGCATCCCACTGCAGCGTCGCCCCGCCGTTGCTGATCGCACCCGCGACGAGATTCTGCGGCGCCGGCGGCACCTCGGCGGGCGGCTCGATGTCGGAGACCTTGGCCGCGAGCGGGGTGTCGAGGCCGGCGACGTCCTGCGCGACCAGGCGGGCCATCTGGATGGCGCCGTACTCCTGGAAGTGCGTGTCGTCGACGGTCCCAGCGGGACGGTTGGGGAACACGCCGGGGTCGACGTGGAGGAAGACCGCCTTGGCCGCCTCCGGGCCGATCTCGTCGAGGTAGGCCCGGCTGGAGGCCGACAGGTCGACCAGCAGCACGTCCTCCTCGACCGCGAGCTCGGTCATCTTCGCCACGTACTCCGGGAAGCTGACGTTGAAGAGGCCGGTCGCGGGGTCGAAGCTGCGCCGCGACACCGGCGTGACGAGGATCGGGGTGGCACCGCGCTGCCGTGCGCCCTCCACGTAGACGCGCAGATACTCCTTGTAGTCCTCGGGGCTCGCGTAGCGGTCGTCGACGCCCTGGGTGGCGTCGTTGTGCCCGAACTGCACGAACAGGTAGTCGCCGGGACGGATGCTGCGCAGCACCTCGTCGAGGCGGCCCTGCGTGAGGAAGTTCTTCGACGAGCGGCCGCCGATCGCGTGGTTGGCGACGGCGATGTCGTCGGCGAGGAACCGGTCGAGCATCTGCCCCCACCCCGCCTGCGGCGCGTAGGCGATCGGGTCGTAGGTCTGCACGGTCGAGTCGCCCGTGAGGTACGCCGTCGTGATGGCGCCCGCGACGCGCCCGGGCAGTCGCGTGATGGTGAGGGCGTTGACGGATGCCGCGTCCCCGCCGAACTGCAGGGTGAGGCGGCCGTCGACCAGGGCGATCGGGAACGCCATCTGCAGGTACGAGCCCGCGCCCTGCGGGTTGGACTGCACCTTCGCGATCGACTCCGCCGTCATCGTGGTGGTCGTCGGGCTCTCCTCGTCGCCCGCCACCAGCTGCACGGAGTAGTCGCCGGCGCCGAGATCCACCTCGAAGGTCGCCCCCGCGACGGCGACGAAGTCGCTGCGCAGGGCGTCGTCGGTGCCGCGGTCGACGTCGGGCGTCTCGGCGGCGGGGGCCGTCGAGAAGCCGTAGCCCCACTCGTCGCTGAACGCGGTCGACGAGGTGACGCCGAGCGCTCCCTCGGCCACCGCGCCGGGGCCGAAGTCGAAGGTGACGACGTCGCTCTCGGGGAGCGGGGCGGGCGCGACGTAGGCGGGCGCGATGACGACCGCCGACGCGGGGGAGGCCCCAGCCAGATTGCGGGCCGTCACGCGGTAGGACCATTCCGCCGAGGTGTCGACGGTGTCGGTGTGCCCGGGTGTCGTCAGCGTGGCGATCTCGGCGAAGACGCCGTCGGCGCCGGCGCGCTCGACGACGTACTCGTCGCCGTTGGCCACCGCCGACCAGGTCAGGACGACGGCTTCCCGCGTCACCTGCGAGACCGCGAGGTCGCTCGGGGCCTCGGGCGCGACGAGCGCGGGGATCACGCCGCTGCGCACCTCGGCGGTCCGCTCCGAGGTGCGGTCGTACGCGCTCACGGCGACCACCGCATACGCGTACGAGTCGCCCTCGACGACAGAGGTGTCGGAGTACGAGGGCTCCGTGGTCTCGGCGATCTGGGAGAACTCGCCGGTGGTGTCGCCGACGACGTCGGCACGGAGCACCTGATAGGTCGCGGCGCCGTCCGCGGGCGACCACGCGAGGTCGACGCCGTTCCAGGCGACCCGCGTTGTGGCGAGGTCCGCGGGGGCGTCGGGCACGACCGGCGCGACGACGAGGCCGTTGACGTACGCGCCGAGCCCGCTGCCGGTGAAGCCCACGGTGAGCTGGCCGTCTTCGACCGTGGTGCGGAACGTCTCCGTCGTGGTCGCCGCGCCGCCGGTGATCAGACGGGTCTGGGCGATCCCCTCGAGCGACATCGTCGCGTTGGTGCCCGAGGTCCCCGTCAGGGCGTCGCCGATCGTGAGGGTCACGTCGTACTCGCCGACCGGCACGCCGTCGAGGAGGAATCCCCAGTTCGTCCCGGCGACGAAGTCCTCGGCGACGGGATCGGCCGGCGTGCGATTGCCCGTGCGGTCGCGGTCGAAGAGCGTGGCGCCGTCGGGCACAGTGATGCCCCACCCCGCTTCCGCCGTGTGGAGCGACGTGGTGAGCACCTGCTGCCAGCCGTCCGCCACGGGGCTCGACGCGGTGCCGAAGTCGAAGCGCCACGCTCCGTCCTCGGCGGGGGCGAGGGACGCGGCGGCCGGGGTCGCGGTGAGCAGGGCCGCGACGACGGCGGTGGCGCCGGCGATCGCGGCGAGGCGGAGCCCGTGGCGGGGAGCCCGGGGCATGGGGGCGTGGTCAGCGGGTCGCTGCGCGCCGTCGGCGCGTGCGGACACGTGGGGCACGGTTCCTCCTGTTGTCAGCATCGGCAAAGGATGACGGCGGCGGACGCGACATCGCGACAGCCGTCGACGTGAACCGGGCGCGTACGGACTCGAGCCCTGTCCGGTCGGGCCGGGGTGGGGATACTCCGGTCCGATTTGTTGTCGGCTCCGACGGAAAGCGTATTCCGATGGAAGCCGCTGGCAGTCTGACATGCGGCCGGGCGGAGGGGCAAGACATTTCTGAAACGTTTTTGCGATGTCGCCGCCGAGGCTTGCGCCACCGGCGACCTGTGGCCTAGGTTCTCGGGCGAACGCTTTCCCAAACCCCCGCCGCCGGGGTGCTTACGGACCACCCCGGCGGCGGGCCCGCGCCAACGCGGCGTCCGGGCGCCGCGCGCGGTGGGAGGGCCGCCCCGCCGTGAAGTCGGGGGGCATCCCCCTCCTGCCGGTCCTGTGCGCGCCAGTAGGCTGACGCCATGACGACCCCTCCACCTCCCTCCGCGTACGGCGCCGCCCCTCCGCCGCAGCCGATGTCGCCCGCCGACGAGAAGCTCTGGGCGACCCTCGTGCACCTCGGCGGCCTGTTCTTCGGATTCCTGGCGCCGCTCATCGGCTTCCTCGTGCTCAAGGACCGGGGCCCGTTCGTCCGCGCCCACACCGCCACCGCGCTCAACTTCCAGCTCACCCTGCTGATCGCCTACATCGTGGGCGCGGTGCTGAGCGTCGTGATCATCGGCATCTTCATCCTCATCGCCGCGTACGTGCTCAACATCGTGCTGTGCATCGTCGCCGCGGTGAAGGCCAACCGCGGCGACTGGTACAAGTACCCGGTGACCATCTCCTTCATCAGCTGAGACGGCGCGGTCTGCCGTGGCGACGGCGGACGGCGGGGACGAGCAGGGGAGCGGACCGATGAGCGAGTATCCCGACATCTCGGACCATGGGCTGATCGGCGACCTGCAGACCGCCGCGCTCGTCGACACCGAGGGGTCGATCGACTGGTTCTGCGCGCCGCGGTTCGACTCGCCGAGCGTGTTCGGGTCGCTCCTGGACGCGCAGCGAGGCGGCTTCTGCCGCGTGCGCCCCGAGACCGACGACTACGTGACGCGGCAGCTGTACCTGCCCGACACGGCCATCCTGCTCACGCGGTTCATGACCGAGGAGGGCGTCGGCGAGGTCCTGGACTTCATGCCCATCGCGGGCGACGAGCCGACCGACCGGCACCGCATCGCCCGCCTCATCCGCGTCGTCCGGGGGTCGATGACGTTCGTCGGCGAGATCCGGCCCGCGTTCGCGTACGGGACCGTCGCCCACACCGGCGTCGAGCCGGCGGTCGGCGACGGGGTGCTGTTCCGCGGCGGCGATCAGGCGCTCACCGTGCACCGCGTCGGCGAGATCATCCGCCGCGGCGATCAGCAGGCCGGCACGATCGAGCTGATCGACGGCGGGCTGCGCGTCCACGGGACGCTCCACGCCGGCGATCGCACGGGCGTGCTCCTCGAGACGGGCGGGGCGGCGCCCCGTCGCGTCTCGATCGACGAGCTCGAGCGGATGTACACCGAGACGCAGCGCTTCTGGCGCGACTGGGTGGGGCGCTCGACGTATCGCGGACGCTGGCGCGAGACGGTCCACCGATCGGCCATCACGCTGAAGCTCCTCACCTACGCGCCTAGCGGCGCCCTGGTCGCCGCGCCGACGGCGGGACTGCCCGAGCAGGTCGGCGGCGAGCGCAACTGGGACTACCGATACACCTGGATCCGCGACGCGTCCTTCTCGGTGCAGGCCCTGCTGGGGCTCGGCTACCGCGACGAGGCGGAGGCCTTCGTGCAGTGGCTCACCGACCGGGTGCAGGAGAGCGCGGGCGACGAGTCCGGCCCGCTCAAGATCATGTATCGCGTCGACGGATCGTCCGATCTGGCCGAGACGACGCTGCCCGGGTGGCGCGGCTACCGCGACTCGTCACCGGTGCGCATCGGCAACGGCGCCGCCGATCAGCTGCAGCTGGACATCTACGGCGAGGCGATGGACTCGATCCGGCTCGCCGCCGAGCACGGCTTCCAGCTCAGTGACGGGGAATGGTCCGAGGTGAGCCGCATGCTCGACTGGGTGTGCGACAACTGGGACAGGCCCGAGGAGGGGGTCTGGGAGACCCGCGGCGGACGCAAGAAGTTCACGTTCGGCCGCTTCATGTGCTGGGTGGCGCTGGACCGCGGCATCCGTCTCGCCGAATCCGGCGGCCGGCCCGCCGACATCGTGCGATGGCGCGGCGGGCGGGATGAGATCTACCGGGCGCTCATGGCCACGTCGTGGGACGCCGATCGCGGCGCTTTCGTGCAGGCCGAGGGCAGCGATGTGCTGGATTCCGCGAATCTCATCATGCCGGTCATGGGTGTCATATCGCCGCGCGACCCGAGGTGGCTCTCGACGCTCGCGGCCATGGAGACGGAACTCGTGTCGGACAGCCTCGTCTACCGCTACAACCCGGCCGCGTCGCCCGACGGGCTGCGCGGCTCGGAGGGCACCTTCACGCTCTGCTCGTTCTGGTACGTCGACGCGCTCGCGCGCACCGGACGCACCGAGGAGGCCCGCCTCACCTTCGAGAAGATGCTCACGTACGCCAACCACCTGGGGCTCTACGCCGAGGAGATCGGGCTGACCGGCGAGCAGCTGGGCAACTTCCCGCAGGCGTTCAGCCACCTGTCGCTCATCAACGCGGCCGTGAACCTGGACCGGCTGCTCGATCACTAGAATCGACGGATGGCCGTTTCACGCGGCCGCCGGATCGAGTGCTCGCTCTGCGAGCGTATCGAGATCATCAGCACCCTCGTGCATCCCCTCTCCCGACCATTGGAGCCACCGTGGCCGAGCAGTCTCGCCTCGACAAAGTCATCAGCCTCGCCCGTCATCGCGGGTTCGTGTTCCAGGCAGGTGAGATCTACGGCGGATCCCGGTCGGCATGGGACTACGGCCCCCTCGGCACCGAGCTGAAGGAGAACATCCGCCGCCAGTGGTGGCAGACGTTCGTCCGCGGCCGCGGCGACATGGTGGGCCTGGACTCGTCGATCATCCTGCCCAAGCGCGTGTGGGAGGCATCCGGTCACGTCGCCACCTTCACCGACCCGCTGGTGGAGTGTCTGCAGTGCCACAAGCGCTTCCGCGCCGACAACCTCGTCGAGGACTTCGAGGCGCGTAAGGGTCGCAAGGCCGAGAACGGCCTCGCCGACGTGCCGTGCCCGAATTGCGGCACGAAGGGGCAGTACACCGAGCCGAAGGCGTTCTCGGGCCTGGTGAAGACCTATCTCGGCGTCGTCGACGATGAGTCGGGGCTGCACTTCCTCCGCCCCGAGACCGCGCAGGGCATCTTCGTGAACTTCTCGAACGTGCTCACCGCCAGCCGCAAGAAGCCGCCGTTCGGCATCGGCCAGGTGGGCAAGGCGTTCCGCAACGAGATCACCCCCGGCAACTTCATCTTCCGCACCCGCGAGTTCGAGCAGATGGAGATCGAGTACTTCGTGCCGCCGGCGGAGGCGCAGGAGTGGTTCGACCACTGGGTCGACGAGTGCTGGGACTGGTTCGTCGACCTCGGGATCGACCCGGCCAACATGCGCCGGTTCGACGTGCCCGAGGAGGAGCGCGCGCACTACTCCGACGGGACGATCGACGTCGAGTACCGATTCGGGTTCCCGGGCAAGGAGTGGGGCGAGCTCATGGGCATCGCCAACCGCACCGACTACGACCTCGGCAGCCACACCGAGGCCTCGGGTCAGAGCCTGACCTACTTCGACCAGGCGTCGGGCGAGAAGTACATCCCCTACGTCATCGAGCCCTCGTTCGGCCTCACCCGCAGCATGATGGCGTTCCTCGTCGACGCGTACCACGAGGAGGAGGCGCCGAACGCGAAGGGCGGCACCGACACCCGCACCGTCCTCAAGCTGGACCCGCGCCTGGCGCCGGTGAAGGCCGCGGTGCTGCCGCTGTCGCGCAACGAGCAGCTCTCGCCCATCGCGCGCGAGGTCGCCGAGACCCTGCGCGGCCAGTGGAACATCGACTTCGACGACGCCGGCGCCATCGGCCGCCGCTACCGCCGTCAGGACGAGATCGGCACCCCGTTCTGCGTGACCGTCGACTTCGACTCGCTCGACGACCGCGCCGTCACGGTCCGCGACCGCGACACGATGGGGCAGGAGCGCGTCCCGCTCGAGGGTCTGCACGCCTACCTCGCGGAGCGTCTCAAGGGCGCCTGACCCCTCGCTCTCACGCGAGATCGGATGCCTCGACCCGGCCGGGTCGAGGCATCCGCCGTTCCAGGGATCTAGCCGTTCGCCGCGCTCTTCGCGCCGTCCGACGCCGCCATGGCCGCGCCCGACACGGCGAGGCCGTCGGCGCCGGCGGCCTTCAGCGCGTAGCCCTGCAGGAGCGCGTGGAGGTCGAGGCCGGTGAGGCCCTTGACGACCTCGGTGCCCTCGCCGAGCACCTTGCCCACCGTCTTGGTCATCTCGGAGGCGCCGTCGGTCGAGACCACCGTGAGCTTGTCGATCGAGGCGATGGGCTCGGCGGCGGCGCGCACGATCTCGGGCAGGCGCGAGATGATCTCCTGCGCGAGCGCTGCCTCGCCGTACTTCTGCAGGGCGAGGGCCTTCGCGTCGGTCGAGGCGGCCTCGGCGGACCCTCGGCCTGGATCGCGGACGCCCGCGCGTCACCCTCGGCCTTGATGCCGGCCGCGAGGGCGACCTGCTTGTCGCGCTCGGCCTCGCCCGACACGCGGACCGCGGTGGCGGCGGCCTCGGCGTCCTGCACGGCGGCGACCTTGTTGGCCTCGGCGATCTTCGTGCGCTTGTACGCGTCGGCCTCGGTCGCGGCGTTCGCCGCATCGCGCTGCGCGGTCGCGCGCTGCACCTCGGCGTACGCCTGCGCCTCGGCGGGCTTGCGGATCTCGATGTCGAGGCGCTCCTGCGTCACCAGCGCCTGCTCGGTCAGCGCCTCTCGCTCCTGCACGGCGACGAGCTTGTCCTGCTCGGCGGTCGCCAGCTGACCGGCCGCCTGCGCCTCGGCGTTGGCGCGGTCGGTCTCGGCCTTGATCGTCGCCTGCTTGAGGGCGAGCGCCTTCTGGCGCTCGGCGATCTGCTCCGCCGCCTCGATGCGCGCGAACTCGCTGGCGCGGGACGCCTCGGCCTCGCTGATCTCGGCGACCTGGCGTGCGCGGGCCGCCTCGGCGCGACCGAGGTTCGCGAGGTAGTCGCTGCCCGGCGTCGAGATGTCGCTGATGTTGAGGAGGTCCACCTGGAGCCCCTGCTCGACGAGGTCGGCCTTGGTCTCGGCGACGACGCGGTCGGACAGGCTCTTGCGGTCGGAGATGATCTGCTCGATCGTCATGTCGCCCACGATGGAGCGGAGCGATCCCTCGAGCGATTCCTTGATGATCTCGGTGAGCAGGTCCTGCTGCGAGAGGAAGCGCTGCGCCGCCCGGCGCACGCCCTCTTCGGTGCCCGACACCTTGAAGTTGATCGAGGCCTTGATGGCGATCTTGATGCGGTTCTTGTCGACGCCCTCGACCGTGATGCCGATCTGGCGCTGCTCGAGCGAGATCGAGAAGCCCTGCTGGAGGATCGGCCAGACGAAGGTGCGGCCGCCGATCACGACGCGCTGGCCGCTGCCGATCTCGCTGGGGTCGGGCTTGCCCGCACCGCGGCCGACGATCACGAGCGCCTCGTTGGGCGGGACGCGCCGGATGCGGCGCGCGATGAAGGTGATCAGACCGAGCACCGCCACGATGAGGGCGACGACCGCGATGACCTGGATGAGTTCGTTGGTCATGGACGACCTTTCCTGTGTGGGTGCCGCGCCGGGTCCCCCACCCGCACGCGGCCGGGACGAGGGTTACTCCGCGACGACCTTGACGCGGGTGCCGGAGTGCTCGACGACGCGGATCCGCACGCCCTCGACGATGGTCTCGTCGGCGTACGCGAGCCGGCGCTCGACCTCCTGCGGACCGTCGAGGCTCACCTCGCCGCCGGCGGGCGACACCGTGGAGCGGGTCACGCCCGACAGCCCGACCGCGGAGGCGGGTGCCCCGTCGGAGCTCTGCGTCAGCCGCTTCACGAAGAGCACCGCGATGAGGTAGGCCAGCACGGCGAGCACCGCCGCGAGCACGTACGCCCACACGGTGTCGAGGCCGCTGGTGTAGGTCAATGCGCCGGACGCCCCGAACACGACCGCGGCGATGCCGAGGGCGGTGCCCGAGATGGCGCCGTCGCCGATGTCGAAGTGGTCGAAGATGTCGCCGACGATGAGCGAGATCAGCAGGACGGCGAGGCCGACGCCTCCGACGATCAGGAACGGCAGCACGGGATCTCCACGAAGGGCCAGGGGCGAGGTCCCCCCACCCTAGTGGGACTGGGTGTCTCACCGCTGGCGGGAACCGCCCGCCTGGGGAGAACCGGGTGCCCGGCCCCCTCAGTCCGTGACGGTGAGCGTCGCCGGTCCGGTGTCGCCCTCCATCACCCTGCGGTAGTCCTCCGCCACGATGTCGCGCAGGACCGCGGTGTCTACGGTGTCCAGATCCTTGATGTACAGGCAGCCGACGCCGGTGTCGTGCGGCCCGAGCTGCGCGAGGCGCTCCGCGTGCGCGTCAGTGCGGAGCAGATAGACGGTCGTCGCCTGCCTGCGCGGCGCGAACCCGGCGATCGGTGCGTCGCCCTCCGTGCCGGTCGGGTACCGGTAGTGGCACGAGCCGAAGCCGATGATCGTGCCCCACAGCTCGGGCTCGCGGCCCGTGACGTCGCGCATCAGCTGCACCATGGCCGCCGCGTCCCGCTGCCGCTTGGCGGGCGTGACGGCGGCGATGAACTCGTCGACGTCCCCTCCGGTCTTCTTCATCAGACCCCTCCGCCGCCGCTCTTCGCCGCGGACTTCATCGCGCGCTTGTGCTCGCGCACCTTGGTCAGCGATTCCGGCGAGACGATGTCGGCGACGCTGCGGTAGGACCCCTCCTCGCCGTAGGGGGCGGATGCCTCGCGCCAGCCGTCGCCGGTGTACCCGTACTGCTTGCCGAGCAGCGCGAGGAAGATCTTGGCCTTCTGCTCCCCGAAGCCCGGCAGCTTCTTGAGGCGCTTCAGGACGGTGGCGCCGTCCGGCTCGCCCTGTCGCCAGATCGCAGAGGCGTCGCCGTCCCACTCCTGCTCCACCGCGGCGCACAGCGCCTGCACGCGCGCGGCCATGGACCCGGGGAAGCGGTGCACCGCGGGCGTCGCCGCGAACAGCTCGGCGAACGCCTGGGGGTCGAAGCTCGCGAGTGCCGAGGCATCGAGCGTGCCCGCGCGTTCGGAGATCTTCAGCGGGCCGGCGAACGCGGTCTCCATCGCGACCTGCTGGTCCAGCAGCATGCCGATGAGGAGCGCGAGCGGGTCGTCGGTCAGCAGGCGGTCGGCGGCGTCGTCGCCCGTGATGTGGAGCGTCATGGCCCCAGTCTCCCACCAGCCCCGCCGCGGCGGCACAGTGCCGGAGGGGAGGACCACCCGGATGGGAGGATGGATGCCGTGACCGACCCCACGCCCACTCCAGACGCCGCCGCTGCGTCGCCCGGAGCCTCCGGGCGCGTGGGCCCGGCCGCCGAGCCGCTCCCGGACCTCGTCGCCCACGCCCGCGACACGCGCGTCGTCGTGGTCGGCGGCGGCATCGCCGGACTCGTCGCCGCGTGGGAGTGCGCGAAGGTCGGCATGGATGTGACGGTGGTCGAGGCATCCGATCGACTCGGCGGCACGATCGGGGCGACGCGCATCGCCGGACTCGACCTCGACACGGGCGTCACGTGCTGGTCCACCCGGGGCGGCGCGGTGCGCGCCCTGATCGACGAGGTGCTGCCTGACGCGGCGATCGTACGGCCGCGCGATGACAGCGAGTGGATCGCGGGACTGCCCAAGGGTGCGGCCGCACCGCTTCCGGCCGAGCAGGTGCTCGGCATCCCCGCCAACCCGTGGGACGAGAGCGTGCGCCGCATCATCGGCTGGAGCGGCACCTGGCGCGCGTACCTGGACCGCCTGCGGCCGCCGCTGACCATCGGGAAGCAGCGCAGCCTCGGCCGGCTCGTCGGCGGACGCATGGGCGAGAAGGTGCGCGACCGCCTCGTCGCGCCTCTCACCCTCGACCGTTTCGGCGTCGCGCCCGACGACGTCGACGTCGTGGTCGCCGCGCCCGGGCTCGGCTCGGCGCTCACCCGCACGGGGTCGCTGAGCGGCGCGGTCGCCGAGCTCCGCATCGACGCGTCCCGGGGTGGCTCGATCGAAGGACTGGACGGCGGGATGCCTCAGCTCGTCGCCGCGCTCGCCGCGCGCCTGGCCGAGCGCGGCGCCGTGGTGCACACCGGAGCCCGTGCGACCGGGCTGGCGCGGCACGACGGCGTATGGAGCGTCACGCTCGAGGAGCCCGCGGCGCCGGAGGGTGACACCGCGGCGCCGGAGGGCGAGCCCGTCCGGCCTGCCGAGCTCACCGCCGACGCGGTCGTCGTCGCCGCCGATGAGGCGGCCGCGCGCGCACTCCTCGGGCCGGTGCTCGGCGACGCCGCCTTCGCGCAGACACCGCCCGCCGGCATCGTCCGCGAGGTCGTGACGCTCGTGCTCGACGCGCCCGAGCTCGACGCGGCGCCGCGCGGCGCGCACGTCCACGCCGTCCCCGGCACCGGCCGGGCCAGCGGTCTCGTGCACGAGACCGCGCGGTGGGAGTGGCTGGCCCGCGCGGCGGGCCCGGGCCGGCACGTCGTGCGCGTGGCGTTCGGCGGGCCCGGTGCCGCACCGGCGACGGCCGGGATGACGGATGCCGACGCCGCCGCGCTCGCTGCGGGCGAGGCGTCCGCCCTGCTCGGCGTCCCGCTCGACGCCGACCGCGTCGCGGGCTTCCACCGGGGGGTGTACCGGCTGGCGCCGCCCGCCTCGGCGATGGGGCAGCGCGAGCGCGCCGCCGGCGTCCGCGCCGACGCCGGGAGGGTTCCGGATCTGGCGGTGGTGGGCGCATGGCTCGCCGGGAGCGGGCTTGCGCGGGTCGTCGCCGACGCGCAGAACCAGGCCGACGAGCTCCGTCGTCGCGTGCTGTGGGGAGCCGGGCCGAAGAAGTGAACACCGCGCGGCGAGCGGTGTCAAGGGTGGATGCCCTGATCGGCATACAGGGCTACCCTGGGAGCATCGTCAGGTCACACCGAGCGTGAGGAGACCTCATGAAGGGCAAAGCAGGACTCGTCGTCGGGATCGCCATCGGGTACGTGCTCGGGAGCAGGGCCGGTCGCGAGCGCTACGAGCAGATCAAGGAGCAGTGGCTCAAGGTCTGGAACATGGACCAGGTGCAGGAGCAGGTCGTCAAGGTCAAGGACTTCGCGAAGTCCCAGACGATGGCGCTGCCCTCGACCATCTGGGACTCGGCCGTCAAGGTCACCAAGGCTGCCGGTTCGAAGGGCACTCCCGGCGAGCGCCTGGACGCCGCGATCAAGGTCGGGAAGGACTCCTCCGACGACGTCGGCCGGGCGGCGCAGACCTCCGCGGAGGCCGTGAAGGACGCCGTGGACGACGCGGTCGGGGACCCCTCCGAGAACGGACGCGGCGGGGCCTGACGTGATGACCACACCGCGTGGCTTCCGCGACCGCGCGGACGACAGCCTGCTCACCCTCGTCGGGGAGATCCCGGAGCTGGTCCGCAACCTCGTCATCGCCGAGATCGACGCCGCCAAGGTCTGGCTCGCCCGGACGGCGAAGGACGGGGGCTGGGGCGCCCTGTGGGTGTTCGCGGCGCTGTTCGTGCTGTTCTGGTCCGTCCCCGTGCTCGGCACCTTCGTGATCGCCGGGCTGTCGTCCTGGTGGCCGGTGTGGCTCTCGGCGCTCGTCGTCTTCTTCGGCATGCTGATCTTCACCGCGGTGCTGGCGCTGCTGGGCATCCTGCGCTTCCGCAAGATCGGCGAACGCCAGAACCCGGTGGAATCGATCGCCCTCGACGTCAAGGAGGTCCGCGATGAGCTCTGACGCCGTCGTGCCGGTCCCGCGCACCGCCGTCCCCCTCGGCATCGCCGACCCCGTGGTGCAGGCGCGCACCGAGCTGAAGGCCGCCCTCGCCGCCATCGAGGAGAAGGCGAACCTGCCCCGGCGCGCCGGGCGCGCGCTCGATGTCGGGATCGACCGGGCCCGCACCTTCCAGCGCCGCAATCCCGCGCTGGCCGCCGTCGCGGTGATCGTGACCGCCGCCGCAGTCGGCGCCGCGGTGTGGGGTTTCGTCCGCCTCTACACCCGCTGACCCGGACCGCTCCGCCCGCCGCCCTCGCCGCCACCGTCCCCCGACGGCGGTCCCCGCCTCCCGCAAGGAGGGGTATGCTCGTGAGGCAAGGCAGTGCAATGGTGCGTATGCTGCCGATCGCGCGAACCCGATTCCAATCGCGCAATCGGCTGCTCGAACGTCGTGGGCGGCCGACTGAGCACCATCGAGAGTCGACCCCCTTATGAACACCGCCGCAGCACAGCACCAGTCCGCCAAGCCGCTCACCGGCTGGCGCGTCCTCGTGCCCCGTGGTGGCCCCTGGGGCGACGGCGTCGCGGCCACCCTGCGACGTCAGGGCGCGACCCCGGTCATCGCGCCGCTGATCAACTTCGCCCCGACCAACGACCAGGCCACCCTCGAGCAGGCGATCGCCGACCTCGCCGCCGGCGCCTTCGACTGGCTCACCGTGACCAGTGCCACGACCGTCGACGTGCTGTACGCCTACCGTGCCGTCGTGCCGCCGACGACCAAGGTCGCGGCGGTCGGCGAGACGACCGCGGCGGCGCTGCTCGCCGTCGGGTATCGCGTCGACCTCGTCCCCGAGCGCGACAACTCCGCCGCCGGCATGGCCGAGCAGCTCATCGCGCTCGAGCCGCAGGCCCGCGACATCCTCACCCTCCGCAGCGAGATCGCCAAGCCCGTGCTCACGCGCATGCTCACCGAGGCCGGCCACCGCGTCCGCAGCGTCGTGGCGTACCGCACGGTCGGGGTCCCCGTCACCGAGCGCATCGCCGAGGACGTCCGCTCCGGTCGCATCAACGCCATCCTCGTCACCAGCGGCTCGGTCGCCGAGCAGGTGCACGACCAGTTCCCCGTGATCCCGCGCACGACCCTGATAGCCGCGATCGGCCCGCGCACCGCCCGCGACGCCCGCCGCGCCGGGCTCGACGTCGACGTCGTCGCCGACGCGCAGACGGTCGACGCCCTCATCGACGCGGTCGGCAAGTTCGACCTGCCCCACGCCGCCGACGAGTTCGCCCCGAAGACGGGTGTGCTGCCGCAGCTGCGCGCCGACCGGAGCTGAGCCCGGTGACGGACTCACCGCGCGTCGTCGTGCTCGCGGGCGGCGTCGGCGGCTCCACGTTCGTGCTCGGCGTGCGCGACGCGCTGCGCGAGCGGGGGGTCGACGACACCGCCTCGGCGCTGACCGTCGTGGTCAACACGGGCGACGATCTGTGGCTCTCGGGTGTGCGGCTCCAGCCCGACGTCGACTCGATCACCTACGCCCTGGCGGGGGTGAACGACGCCGAGCGGGGGTGGGGCCGCCAGGGCGACAGCGAGCGCGTCAACCACGAGCTCCAGGAGTGGGGAGCCGGATGGCCGTGGTTCACCCTCGGCGACCTCGATCTCGGCACCCATCTCGCACGCACCGGGTGGCTGCGGGAGGGCGCGACGCCCACGGGCGTGCTCGAGCGCATGTCGCGGCGGTGGGACCTCGGAGCACGACTGCTGCCGATGACCGACGACGAGGTGGACACCGTCGTCGTGCTGAGCGACGGCACGCGCCTGCACTTCCAGGAGTGGTGGACGCGCCACCGCGCCACCCTCGCTCCCGCCCGGTTCGAGAATCCGGGCATCGAGGCCGCAGCAGCCGCGCCCGGCGTGACCGCCGCCATCGCGGCCGCCGATGCCGTGCTCGTCGCGCCCTCGAACCCGGTCGTGTCGATCGGCCCCATCCTCGCCGTGCCCGGCGTCCGCGACGCGCTGCGCGCTGCGCCCGCCCAGGTGGTCGGCGTCTCGCCGATCATCGGCGGGAAGGTCGTGCGCGGCATGGCCGACGTGTGCCTCACCGCGATCGGCGTCGACACCTCGGCGGCCGCCGTCGCCTCCCTCTACGGTGCCCGCGGCACCGGCGGGATCCTCGACGCTTGGCTGATCGCCGAGGAGGACGCGTCCGCGTCCGACGAGGTGACAGGGCACGGCATCCGATCCCTCGTCCGTCCGCTGTGGATGACGGATGCCGCGCGCCGCGCCGCGCTCGCCGAGGCCGCCCTCGCGGCGGCCGGGGTCTGACGTGCCGGAACTCGCCTGGTCGGCGTGGGTGCTCCTCGGCGTCGCGGCGGTGATCGTCGGGCTCTCGAAGACCGCCGTGCCGGGAGCGGGGACCATCGCGGTCGCCATCTTCGCCGCCGTCCTGCCGGCGCGGCAGTCGACCGGCGTGCTGCTCCTGCTGCTGATCGTCGCCGACATCTTCGCGGTGACGATGTACCGGCGCCACGCCGACTGGCGCACCCTGCTGCGGCTCGCGCCGGCCGTGGTGGTCGGCGTGCTGGCCGGCGTCGTCTTCCTGTGGTTCGCCGACGACCTGTGGGTCAAGCGGACGATCGGCGTGATCCTCCTCACCGTCATCGTGATCACGCTGCTGCGCCGGCGGTTCGTCTCGCAGGTCGACACGGACGGGCCGCACCGCGTCGCAGCCGCGACCTACGGCTCGCTCGGCGGGTTCACCACGATGGTGGCCAATGCCGCCGGTCCGGTGATGTCGATGTACTTCCTCGCCGCCCGGTTCGAGGTGAAGGCCTTCCTCGGCACCGCCGCCTGGTTCTTCGCGATCGTGAACCTCTTCAAGGTGCCGTTCTCGATCGGCATCGGCATCATCACGGTCCCGGGGCTGCTCATCGACCTGGTGCTCGTGCCGTTCGTGATCGTCGCGGCCCTGGCCGGCCGCTGGATCGCGGATCGGCTCGATCAGACGGTGTTCGAGCGACTGGTGATCGCGTTCACGATCGTGGGGGCGACGTACCTGCTCGTGTCGTAGGTTCTCGGGCGCGGTTCGGACTGGGATGGGGGCGTTCCTGGTCGTTCCGATCTTCGATCATCCACATGTGGATGATCCTGTGGACTCGAAGATGATGTCGGAGGCCGGCGCGACAATAGACGCATGAACGCACCGCCGCCGATTCTCGACGAAGAGGTCGAAGCGATGCTCTGGCGCGAGCGTGAGTTGGCCGCCGAGGGGTGGGACGAGCCGTACGACGGGCCCCTGGAGACCGGGCCGCGCAGCGAGTCGAGGCACGAGTGGGACGTCGTGGCGATGCGCCGCGAGGAGCTGCTCTACAAGTGGGAGAGGGCCACCGAGCAGATCGCGCGGTGGCAGGGTGCGCAGGTGCGGCTGCTGGCCGAGGCCATGGACCTCGCCCTCGAAGACGGCACGATGCGCGACGACGCCCCGTTGTCGGTGCGCAACGTCGCCGCCGAGCTCGCGTGCGCCGTCGGCATGGCCGACCGCACGATCGAGCAGCGCATGGACGACGCGCTTGTGATGCGCGACCGCTTCCCGCAGACCATGTCGGCGCTCGAAGCCGGGCGACTCTCGCTGCCGCACGCCCGGGTCGTGGTCGACGCGGGCGTGCGGGTCGCGTCACCTGAGGGCCGAGCGTCCTACGAGGCCGCCGTGCTCGACCGCGCCGCCGGGCTCACGACCGGCCGCCTGCGCGTGGTCGCGACGTCGATCGCCGAAGACTACGCGCCGTCGACGATCGCCTAGCGCCACGCCGAGGCCCGTGTCGGGCGGAGAGTGACGCTTCACGACGTGGACGACGGGATGACCGAGTTGTGGGCGCTGCTCCCGTCGGTGCTGGCGCACGGCATCCACGATCGCCTGACGCGAATCGCGCGATCGGTGAAAGATGCCGCGGTCGGCGCGGGCGGCGCGGTCGGCGCGGTCGGCGCGTTCGGCGAGGGCGAGGACGCGCCTGATCGCCACGCCGGCACGATCGGTCTCGATGCTCCCGACCCCGACGACCGAACGATGGATCAGCTGCGGGCCGACGCGATGTGCGACCTCGTGCTCACAGGTCATCCGACGATCGCGGGGGTCGACCGGTCCGGGGGTGAAGGCATCGATGCACTGCAGGCGATCGTGCAGCTCACGGTGCCCTTCCAGACGCTCGTCGGCGATGACGGCCCCGCGCCCGTGCTCACCGGGCGCGCGCCGATCGACCCCGAGTCCGCGCGGCGGCTGCTGGGTGCGGCGACCCTCTGGGATCGCGTGCTCACCGATCCGGTCTCGGGCGATGTCCTTGCGGTCGATCGCAGGTTTCCGACCGAGGCCCAGCGGCGTCACCTCCGGGCACGCGACGAGCACTGTCGGTTCCCCGGCTGCCGCATGCCCGTGTGGCGCTCCGACATCGACCACACCATCGATCACCAGCACGGCGGTCCGACCGAACACACGAATCTCGCCCACCTGTGCCGCCGACATCACACGCTGAAGCATCACACTTTGTGGCAGGTCGAGCAGCACTCCGGCGGCGTGCTCGCGTGGACGAGTCCACTGGGCCGACGCTACATCGATCGCCCGCCGCCGGGTCTGCGGTTCGTCGCCCGGGAGTGAGTGCTGCCCCGCGAAACCCGCGCCCTCCTGAGAGCGGGCCAACCCCCCGGTGCGGGAGGAGTCGTGGGAGAACGCACTCGTCACTTGCGGCACTCGAGCGATGGCGTCAGGCTCACGGAATGGACATCCAGAGTGGCGAGTCCACCCTTGCTCAATGCGCAGGGGAGGCTCCGAGCACCGCAGCCGTCCTCCAGCCCACCACCAGCCGCACCGCAGCCTCGAGCTGATCTGCGGTGTCGACGTCACGACGGAGGGTCGAGGCATCCGGAATCTCCAACGGCGTGCACCCCGCGGCCGTGTGCCGCGCGAAGGAGCCGTCGCCGAAGGACGACGACCAGGGCACCCCGGGCCGGGCCGTCACCAGGGTCGAGCCGGTTCCCTCGGCGTCGGCGACGACAGCACGGTCGACGGATGCCGCAGCCCGCAGCGCCTCGTGGAGGTCGGCGGGGCGGAGCGAGGGGAGGTCGCCGAGGAGCGCCGCGCGCGGCATCCGTCCACTCGGGTCGATCGCCTCGATACCGGTCGCGACCGCGGCGTCGAGTCCGCGCGGATCACCCTCGGAGACGGTCCGCAGCGCGGGGATCGTCGCCGACTCGCGTGCGAGCACCGGGTCGTCCGAGACGACGACGACCTGCAGCACGCTCTCGCAGCGCGCTGCGGCCTCGATCGTGTCGAGGGCGATCGCCCGCGCGAGCTCCGCGCGGTCCACGCCCGCAACCTCGAGCCGCGACTTGCCCTGCGCCGACCTCTTCACCGGGACGACGACGACCCAGCGCAGCGCAGGGGCCGGCGCCCCAACGGGCTCAGCCCGCGACCGCCGCGTGAACCAGGGCGTCACGCGCCGAACTTGGCACGGAGGCGCGGCAGGATCTCCTCGCCGTACATCCGCAGGAACGAGCCCTGGTCGTGCCCCGGGTCGTGGAACACCAGGTGGCGGAAGCCGAGCTCGACGTACCACGAGATGCGTTCGACGTGCTCGTCGGGGTCGTCCGACACGATGAACCGTGATGCGGCGCGCTCGATCGGCAGGGCCTCGCCGAGCCGCTGCATCTCGATGGGGTCGTCCACGCCCATCTTCTCCTCGGGGGTCAGCGCGAGCGGCGCCCAGAACCGCGTCTTCTCCTGCGCGGCCTCGAGGCTCTCGTCGAGCGAGACCTTCACCTCGATGAGCGTGTCGATGGCGTCGGGTGCGCGTCCGGCCTTCTCGAGCCCCTCGTGGAGCGCCGGCAGCAGCGTGTCGGTGTACAGCTCCCGCTTCTTGCCGCTCGTCGTGATGAACCCGTCGGCGATCCGGCCGGCGAGGCGGGTGGCGGCCGGGCCTGCGGCCCCGATGTAGATCGGCACCGGCTCGGGGAGCTTGTCGTAGATGGTGATGTTCCGGGCGTGGTAGTAGGTGCCGTCGAAGGTGACGCGGTCCTCCGACCACAGCCGGCGGATGAGGCCGATCGCCTCCTTGAGCCGCTGGAAGCGCTCCGGCGGCTCGGGCCAGGTGATGCCGAGGTTCGCCTCGTTGAGCGCCTCGCCGGTGCCGACCCCGAGGATCACGCGTCCCGGGTACATGACGCCGAGCGTCGCGAAGTCCTGGGCGACGACCGTCGGGTTGTAGCGGAACGTCGGCGTGAGCACCGACGTGCCGATCAGCACGCGCGACGTCTTCGCGCCGAGCGCCCCGAGCCAGGGGACGGATGCCGGAGCGTGGCCGCCCTCGTGCAGCCACGGCTGCAGGTGGTCCGAGATGAAGACTGAGTCGAACCCGGCCTCCTCCGCCTGAATGGCGTAGTCCAGCAGCTCGGCCGGGCCGAACTGCTCGGCGGAGGCCTTGTAGCCGAAGCGCAGGGGAACGGGCATGAGTGTCCTCTCAGCGGGGAACGGGGGCGGGTTCGGGCAGGAACTCCGAGCCGTCGGCTCGGGCGATGCGCGCGCGGAAGGCGTCGACGGTGCCCGGCCACAGCAGCGTGAGCCGCCCCGAGCGCTCGTCGACGTACCAGTTGCGGCATCCGCCGGTCATCCAGCGAGTGGATGCCGCGGCCCGCGCGATCTCGGCGGTGTACGCGCGCTCGGCCTCGGGGTCGACGCGCAGCACGCGTCCGCCGCGGTCGTCCAGCACGCGCGCGACGTACGCCGCCTGCTCCTCGATCATGAGCACGGAGGAGGAGTGGCCGAGCGACGCGTTCGGGCCGTTGAGCACGAAGAGATTCGGGAACCCCGCGACGACGGTCGAGGCGAACGCCGTCATGCCGCCCGACCAGTGCGCGGCGAGCGTCGTGCCGTCCTCGCCGGCGACGAGCTCGGCGTAGGGCTGGCGGGTCGAGGCGAAACCCGTCGCGAGGACGAGGGCGTCGGCCTCGTGCCGCGAACCGTCGGAGCCGACGAGCGTCGAGCCCTCGACGGACGAAAGCGCGCCGCGGACGAGCGAGACCGCCCCGGAGGCGACGGCGGGGTAGAAGTCGTCCGACAGCAGCACGCGCTTGCAGCCGAACGCGTAGTCCGGCGTGAGCGCGGCGCGCAGCGCCGCGTCGGGGACCTGTCGCTCGAGGTGCGCGCGCGCGACGGCCTCGGCCTCGGCCGCGGCGTCGGAGTCGCCCGATCGCGAGGCGAAGCGCGCCTCGCCCTCGGCGTACAGGTCGGCACGCAGCGCCTCGAGCGCCTGCGGAGTCGCGGCGAACCGGGCGCGGTCGGCGTCGGAGTACGAATCGCCGCCGCGCGGCACGATCCAGGCGGGGGTGCGCTGGAAGAGGGTGACGTGCGCCGCTGTGCGGGCGAGCTCGGGAACGATCTGGATCGCGCTCGCCCCGGTGCCGGCGATCGCCACGCGGGCGCCGGCCAGCTCGGCGGAATGGTCCCACCGCGCCGAGTGGAACAGCGGGCCCGGGAAGGTCTCGAGTCCGGCGATCCGGGGGATCGAGGGCTCGGTGAGCCGCCCGCACGCGAGCACGAGCACGTCGGCGACGATGACCTCGTCCCCGCGGTCCCCGTCGGGCGCGTCGCCGTGATCTGGCGTGCCGGGCCACGTCCCGGACGAGCCGGTGCTGATCCGCCAGAGGCCGAGCGCGGCATCCCACTGCGCCCCCCGCATCGCGGTGCGGAGCCGCAGGCGGTCGCGCAGCCCTTCCGCGTCGACGACATGCTCGAGATACGCCCGGATCTCGTCGCCCTTCGCGTAGGTGCCCGACCAGGACGGGTTGGGGTGCGCCGCGAAGCCGTAGAGGTGCGAGGGCACGTCGCACGCGATGCCGGGGTACGTGTTGTCGCGCCACGTGCCGCCGACGGATGCCGCGCGCTCGAGCACCACGACGTCCTCGCGGCCCGCGCGACGCAGCGCCGACGCCACGCCGATGCCCGCGAACCCGGCACCGACGATCGCGACCTCGACGCGGGTCATCGGGCGACCTGACCGTAGGTGGTCGTGCGCAGGCGGAACGGCCGGAACAGTCGCGCGACCAGGGCGGCGGCATCCGTCACCGGCAGCTCGAGACCGTGCTCGATCCCCGCCTCGGGCTTGACGCGCCCGTCGAGCAGGGCGCCGCCGAGGTCGTCGCCGCCGGACTGCAGGAGGACGGCGGATGCCGCGCGCCCGACGCGCGTCCACGGGATCTGGACGTGCGGGATGCTGCCCGACAGCAGCAGGCGCGCCACCGCCACCATCGCACGGTGCTCGTCGAGCGCGGCGCGGCCCGGCACGAGCGGGACGCCCCCGGCCGGGCCCGGCAGCGGGATCGGCACGAACTCCGAGAAGCCGCCGGTCTCATCCTGGATCGCGCGGAGCCGCCGCAGGTGGGCGATGCGCTCGGCGGCCGTCTCCACGTGCCCGTAGAAGATCACGCTCGTCGAGCGGAAGCCCGCGCGGTGCGCGGTGGTGATGCCCTCGACCCAGCGGTCGATCTCGAGGTCCGTCGGCGCGACGAGCCCGCGGACACGCTCGCTCAGCACCTTGACCCCTGTACCCGGGACGGTGTCGACGCCCGCCTCGCGCATCGCCGAGAGGGAGCCGTCGAGGCCGAGACCGGTGCGGTCGGCGAGGTCCCAGACGTCCTGGGGGCGGTAGGCGTGGAGGTGGAGACCGGGTGCCGCCGCCCTCGCGGCACGGGCGATGTCGAGGTAGCCGGTCGGCTCGGCGTCGGCGTCGAGGCGGCCCTGCACGCAGAGCTCGGTGGCGCCCAGGTCCCACGCGTCGGCCGCGATGGCGCCGACGTCGTCGAGGGTGAAGGCGGCAGGCTCGCCCGTCGGCGCGGCGCGGAGCCCCGTCGAGGTGAGGTTGCGGTTCACGACGAGCGTGACGGCCTCGCCCACGGTGTAGCGCCGCACGTCGTCGGCGGTCGCGGCGAGCACGTCGAGGTCGTCGCCGGTCGCCCCCAGCAGCCGCACCCACTCGGCGTCGTCGAGGGTGAGCGGGTCGGCGGCCGCCGCCTCGGCGAGCCGCCGGACGCCCGGTCCGGGAGCTGTCGAGGCGCGACGCTCCTCCGCCTCCTGGACAGGGAGGCGGGAGGGCCGGACGGGCGCGACGGCAGGTGCGGCGGCCAGGCCGGTCCCGGCGTCCGCGAGGGCCGCCACGGCGGGGCGCAGGGCGGGGTCGATCCATGTCTCGGCTTCGAGCACGAACTCGGGCTGGGCCGTCAGGCGCTCGCGCAGGGCGAAGCCGAGCTCCGCCGTCATGCGCGCGAGGTCGTCGAGGTGCGGCCACGGCCGCTCCGGGTTCACGTGGTCGGCGGTGAGCGGCGAGACGCCGCCCCAGTCGTCGGCACCGGCGCGCACGAGCAGGCCGAACTCGCCGGCGTCCGACAGATTCGGCGGCACCTGGATGCGCATGCGCGGGCCCATCACGAGCCGCGCCACGGCCACCGCGGCGACGTACTCGAGCAGGTCGGCGTCGGGCGCCCCCTGCATCGCGGTGCGGGGCTTCGCGCGGAAGTTCTGCACGATCACCTCCTGCACGTGGCCCTGCCCGGCCACCTGATGCCGCTCGTGGGCGTCGCGGATGGCGACGAGCGATGCCGCGCGGTCGTGCTCCGTCTCGCCGATGCCGACGAGGATGCCCGTCGTGAACGGCACCCGCTCGCGGCCGGCCGCGTCGATCACCTCGAGTCGCACGGCGGGGTCCTTGTCGGGCGAGCCGAAGTGCACCTGCCCGGGCTCCTCGAAGAGCCGGCGCGACGTCGTCTCGAGCATCATGCCCATCGACGGAGCGGCCGGCCGCAGCATCCGCAGCTCGTCCTCGCTCATCACGCCCGGGTTGGCGTGCGCGAGCAGTCCGGTCTCGGCGGTGACGAGGCGGGCGATGTGGGCGACGTACTCGATCGTCGAGCCGAACCCGTGCTCGTCGAGCCACGCCCGAGCCTCGGGCCAGCGGTCCTCCGGACGATCGCCGAGCGTCAGCAGCACCTCCTTGCACCCCATCGCCTGTCCCTGCCGCACGACGGCGAGCACCTGCTCGGGTGACATGAAGGCGGGCTTGTGCTTCTTCAGCAGCTGACCCGGCGTGTCGACGAACACGCAGTAGTGGCACCGGTCGCGGCACAGCGTCGTCAGCGGGACGAACACCTTGCGCGAGTAGGTGATGACGCCGGGTCGGCCGGATGCTGCGAGCCCGGCGTCGCGCACGCTCCCGGCCAGTGCGAGCAGCCGCTCGAAGCGGTCGCCCGCCGCCCCCAGCAGCGCCTCGGCGTCGCCGACGTCCAGCCGGTCTCCCGCGGCCGCGCGCGCGAGCGCGGTGTCGACGGCGGCGGAGGGGGCTGCGGCGGCCGGGACGGTGACGGAGGGGGACACGACGGTCACCGACCCAGTCTCGCACCGTGCGTGCACCGCGAGGGCCGCGGATCGTTGCCCTCCCGTAAGCAAATGAGCCGGGTTCTCACCGGAGCCGCTGGCAGACTAGTGCCATGGTGACGCTGCTGCTCGACTCGACGCAGCTCGAGGTGGTGCTGTCGCTCTCCGAGCGCGCGCTGTCATTCCGCAAGGGGAATGTCGTGATCGAGCGCTCCGCGATCACCCGTGTGCAGCTGACGGACGACGCGTGGACGTGGCTTCGCGGCTACCCGAGCCCGGGCTCGTACGTGCGCGGCGTCATCGCGATGGGAACCTGGCGCTCGGCGGGCGGCGACGACTTCGCGCTGATCCGCCGCCGGCGCCCGAGCGTCGTGATCGATCTCGAGGGCCACCCCGAGTTCCAGCGCATCATCCTCACCACCCGGCACGGTCTCGCCCTCGTGCAGGCGCTGCGGGTCGACCTCGACGAGGAACCCGCTGACGTCGCCGAGATCGCGGCCGAGACCGGCACCACGCCCGTCATCCCCGAGAAGAAGCCGCGCAGCCGCAAGACCCCGGCCACAGCGCCGGCGGTCTGACGAGCGCCGCCGAGGCCACCGCCCGGAGCCGGCGCGTCAGCTGACGTCGCGGCGCCAGCTCACCAGGTGCCCGAGCACGACGAACACGACGGCGTAGCCGAGGAGCACGAGCCCGCCGACCCACCACTCGAGCTCGGAGGCCCCATCGGCCTGCGGCATGCCGGCGTTGTACACGCTCGCGCCCACCAGCGCGTCGCTCGCCGCACCCGGGAGGAACCGCGTCACGTCGGACAGGCCCTCCACGAACGCGGCCGCGGCGCGCCCGATCGGCTCGATGAACTGCGTGAAGACGAGCACGCCCACGATCGCCCCGACCTGGTTGCGCACGAGGGCTCCGACGCCGACGCCGATGAGCGTCCACAGCACGAACGCCAGCAGCATCCGCCCCATCATCGCCCAGGTGTCGGATTCGCCCAGCATGGTGTCGATGCCGAACCCCGCGAGGAAGCCCGCCGACGTGCCGACAGACGCGATCACCCCGATGACACCGAGGAGCAGGCCGATCAGGGCGGCCACGGCGAGCTTCGCGGCGAGCACGCGCCCGCGCCGGGGCGTCGCGAGAAAGGTCGGTGTGAGCGTCTTGTGGCGGAACTCCGCGGTCACCATGAGCGTCCCGACCAGCAGCGGGAAGACGTATCCGACCGCGGTCGCTGTGCTGTACAGCGTCGCTGCGAGCCCTTCCTCGGGCAGGGGCGGGGCGTTCCCGGGAAGCGATCCGGTCGCCGCCGCGGCGTAGATGAAGCCGAGGGCGGCGGCGGTCACGGCGATGTACGCGAACAGCACCAGCGCGAGGATCCACCAGATGCTCGTCGAGAACAGCTTCGTGGTCTCCGCGCGCGTCGCGGCGGTGAGGCTCATCGCTCGTCCCCTTCGTCGTGGCGGGATCCGTCGTCGTCGGCAGCATCGGGGGAGGTGACGGATGCCGCGTCCTCGCCGTCGTCGCCCGGTCCGGCCGTGTCGTCGGGGAGGGGTTCGGGACCGCCCTCGCCAGCCGGGGCCGGCTCGGCGGTGCCGTCGCTGTCGTCGAAGGCCGCGAAGAACGCGTCCGCCTCCAGGTCGGACTCGGTCTTGACGAAGCGCTCCCATGGGCGGTCGTCGGCATCCGGGGGCTCGGGTGCGGTCAGCTCGTCGTCCACGGCGGCGATGGCCTCGACGTCCGGGTCGGCGTCCACAGGCGCCCACGGGTCGTCTTCGGACGCGTCGGCCCCGGTGGCGGGCACGATGTCGATCACGCCCGTGCCGGCGACCGCGTACGCCGCCGTGCTCGCGTCCGGCCGCGGCGTCTCGGGCTGCTCCGCCTCGGGCTGCTCCGCGTCGGGCTGCTCCGCGTCGGGCTGCTGCGCCTCGGGCTGCTCCGCCTCGGGCTGGTCGGCCTCGGGCTGCTCCGCCTCCAGCTGCCCCGACACGGGTTCCGCCGCCTCAGGCTGTTCGGCCTCGGGTTCCGTTGCCTCGGGCTGGTCGGCCTCGGGTTCCGTTGCCTCGGGCTGGTCGGCCTCGGGTTCCGCAGCCTCCGGACGTCCGGGTTCGGGCTCCGCAGCCTCCGGCTGCGCAGCGGCGACCGCCGCGACCGCCGCGACCGCTGCGACCGACGCGCCGGTGTGCACGCGCGCGCCGTTCACGAGATCCAGGAACACCTCCTCGAGCGCCGGACCGCGGCGGTGCAGCGTCGACAGCGCGATGCCGGACGCCGCGGCGATGGCGCCGATCGCGACGGTGTCCTGTCCGCGCACCGTGAGGCCCGACCGCAGCACTTCGAAGGGCACGCCGGCGGAGCGAAGGGCCGCGGTGAGCGCCTCCCGATCGGGGGCGTCGACGACGGTCGCGTGCTCGGCCGTGTCGGCGAGCTCGTCGACGGAGCCCTGGAACACCAGCCGGCCGCGCGCGATGATGAGCAGCGCGTCGACCGTCTGCTGCACCTCGGCCAGGAGATGGGAGGAGACCAGCACGGTGCGCCCCTCGGCGGCGAGCTGCCGGAGGAAGCCGCGCATCCAGCGGATGCCCTCGGGATCGAGGCCGTTGGCCGGCTCGTCGAGCACGAGCACGCCGGGGTCGCCGAGCAGGGCATAGGCCAGCCCGAGGCGCTGGCGCATGCCCAGCGAGTAGCCGCCGACCTTGCGGCCCGCGGCATCCGACAATCCGACCAGGCCGAGCACCTCGTCGACGCGGCCCCTGGCGACCCCCGCGGCCTGCGCGTAGATCGTCAGGTGGGCGGCGGCCGTGCGGCCGGGGTGGAAGCTGGAGGCCTCGAGCACCGCGCCGACCGCGTGCAGCGGCCGATCGAGGTCGGCGTAGCGCCTGCCCCCGATGGTCGCGCGCCCGCCGGTCGCGCGGACGAGGCCGAGGAGGATGCGCAGCGTCGTGGTCTTGCCGGCCCCGTTCGGTCCGAGGAAGCCCGTCACCCTCCCCGGTTCGACCTGGGCGGTGAGGCCGGACACCGCCGTGACCGCGCCGAAGCGCTTGGTGACATCGGAGAACTCCAGCAACTGGCCATCGGGCATGCCTCACCCTCTCGTGGTCGTGAGCGAACACCCCGTTGGGGCTGGGACGGGCCGCTCCCTTGCGGACTCAAAGCAGAACTGCGTCCCATCCTGGCGGAAATCCGGTTCCGGCGTTGAACGAGTTCGCCCGCCCGGTAACGTTGCGACCGTGACCGACCCCGTCGACGCCGCACCCGAGCCGCCCGTCCTGGTGAGGGCGAGCGGCGGTCTCGGTCGCCTCACTCTGAATCGCCCGCGGGCGATCAACGCCCTGAACCTCGACATGGTCCGCCGCCTGCACGCGACCCTCGACGCCTGGGAGCATAGCAGCCAGGTGGATGCCGTGCTCCTGGACGGCGCAGGAGAGCGCGGGCTCTGCGCGGGCGGCGACGTGCGTGGGCTGGCCGAGCAGGTGACCGGAGGGCGCGTCGAGGATGCGGCGCTGTTCTTCCGCGAGGAGTACGCGCTCAACGCCCGCATCGCCGAGTACCCGAAGCCGTTCGTCGCGGTCGCCGACGGGATCACGATGGGCGGCGGCATCGGCGTCGCCGGGCACGCGGGCATCCGCATCGTCACCGAGCGCTCGAAGCTCGCGATGCCCGAGACCCGCATCGGCTTCACACCGGACGTCGGCGGCACCTGGCTGCTCGCGCACGCCCCGGGCCGCGTGGGGGAGTACCTCGGGCTCACCGGCGCCGTGATGGACGCCTCGGACGCGATCTACGCCGGCTTCGCCGACCATCTCGTTCCCCACGAGCACCTCCACGCGCTGCGAGACGCGCTCCAGACGCGGGCCGATCCGTCGACGCCGACCGAACTGGTGCTCCTCTTCGACGAGACGCCGGCCCCGTCCGGGCTTCAGGACGCGCGCGCCTGGATCGACGACGCGTTCGCCGCCGACACCGTCGCCGGGATCATCGAGCGGCTGCGGGCCCGGCCCGAGCCCGAGGCATCCGCCACCGCCGACCTCCTCGGCGAGCTGTCGCCGACCGGGCTCGCCGTCACCCTGGCCGCCATCCGCGCCGCCCGGAAGCTGCCCGGCCTCCGAGAGGCTCTGGAGCAGGAGTACGGGCTGGTCATGTGGTTCGCCACGACGCAGCCCGACCTGCCCGAGGGCATCCGGGCGCAGGTCATCGACAAGGACCGCTCGCCGCGCTGGCAGCCGGCGACCGTGGCCGACCTGCCGCCGGATCTCGCGGCATCCGCTCTCGCCCACCGTCCCGACGTGCCGCTCTGGGGCTGAAGGGCCGTCGGGGGGATCATGAGCAGCCGGCGACGCGCCTACTCCCTGGGGGTCGCGATCGACTGGTTCTTCTTCGTCTTCGCGGGGATGGCGGCGCTGTGGCTGGCCTACCTCAGCTTCACCGAGACCTTCCAGGTCGGATGGTGGGGCATCCCGTTCTTCATCGCGTTCTGGGTGCTGCTGGCGTATCTCGTGCTTCCGCGGCTGCACCGCATCCTCACCACCATCTACGTGCCCGACTACTTCATCGGTCGGACGCGCACCAGCGACGGCCTGCTCGGCGACCCCGTGAACCTGGCGTTCCTCGGCACCGGCGAGCAGATCGAGGCGGCGATGCGGGTGGCGGGCTGGACGCCCGCCGAGCCCGTGACCCTGCAGTCGTCGTGGCGGATCATCACGTCGACGCTCGCCCGGCGCAGCTACGACGAGGCTCCGGTGAGCCCGCTGTTCCTGTTCGGGCGCCAGCAGGACTTCGCCTACCAGCAGGAGGTCGACGGCAATCCCTCCCAGCGTCACCACGTGCGGTTCTGGCGCTGCCCCGACGGCTGGCTGCTGCCGGGCGGACGTCGTGTCGACTGGCTGGCGGCGGGCACCTTCGACACGAGCGTCGGGCTGTCGCTGTTCACCCTCCAGGTCACCCACCGCATCGACGCCGACACCGATGTCGAGCGCGATCACATCGTCCGGACGGTGACGGATGCCGACCCCCGCGTGGCGGTGGACGTCATCGCCGACTTCGCCACGGGCTATCACGCGCGCAACGGCGGCGGCGACAGCATCCGCACCGACGGCGACCTGCCGATCGTGGACGTCCGGGCGATCCAGGAGGTGACTTCGTGAGCGCGCCGACACCGCCGCCGGAGCACCCGCCGGCGCCGAACAAGCGCCCCGCCTTCGAGCCGCCGGGGCGGCTGCTCAAGCCCACGGGCTACGACCCCGACATGCCCCGCCCTGCGACGATCATCGCCGGCACGGCGCTCGTGCTGCTGCGCGTGGTCGCAGGAGTCGTGGTCCTCGCCAGCCTCGCGATCGGCTGGGAGGGCATCATCGCCGATCCCGACATCGTCCTCGACGGCTTCGACCCGTCCCCGGAGGGCACGCACGCGGCGCTGTGGTTCCTGCTCGCCGCCGGCGGCACCGTGCTGCTCTTGGACCTGCTGCTGGCGATCCTGGTGTACCGCGGGCACAACTGGGCGCGGGTCGTCGTCATGGTCATCGCCGTGGGCTCGATCAGCACATCCTTCTTCGCGTGGTGGGTGCAGGGGCAGGAGATCACGCTGGACAGCACCTTCGTGTCGCTGAGCCTGGACATCCTCGTCCTCCTCGCGCTGTCCAGCCGCAGCGCCGCCGCCTACGCGCGACGCAACGAGCATCGCTGGGAGCCCGTCCAGGCAGGCGTGTCGTAACCTGAGTCCCGCCGCGGGGCGCGGCGGAACCTGCGGGGAGGATGCGTGTTCGACAGTCCGCTCTCGGCGTCGGCGTACGAGGTGCTCGCGGTCGACCCCGGTGTCGACGAGGAGACCCTGCGCCGGGCGTACCGCCTGCGGCTGCGCCAGACGCATCCCGACACCGGCGGCGACGCGGCCGTGTTCATCCAGGTGCAGCGCGCGTGGGAGCTCGTCGGCACGCCCGAGGCGCGCGCGGCGTACGACCGCGGCCACGGCTTCGGCGAGGCCGCGGCGCCGGAATGGTCGGGGTGGCGTCCGCCCGCGGCGCGCACCGACACCCGGCCTCGCGCCCGCTCCTACGGGCACCCCGGCGGTTGGCGGCGCGAGCGGTACCTCACGCTCATCCGCGAGTGGGCCGGTCGCGGCGTGACCGTCGAGGATCCGTACGACCCTGCGCTCGTGCGCTCGGCGCCGGTCGGCCTCCGCCGCCTCCTCGCCGACGCGCTCGCCGAGGAGGCGACCGCGCGCATCGTGGCGGACCTGGGCATGGGCTACACCGTCTGGCACGACGTCGCCGCCGCCGGACGGGACGCCGACCCCGACGCGAAGATCGACCACATCGTGCTCGGGCCGAGCGGGCTGTACGGCGTGCTCTCGGAGGACTTCGGGGGGCCGGTGTCGATCCGGCGCGGCGAGTTCGTGGGCGACGGCGTCCCCGGCGCCCCGATCGCCGAGCTGCTCGGCCGCATGCGGGTGGTCTCGCGTGCGGCCGGCGTGCGCTTCAGCGGCGCGATCGTCGTGCTGCCCGACGAGGACGTGCTCGATCCCATCGTCGAGATCGGCAAGGTGCGCGGCGTGCGCGTGGCGGTGACCTCGCGCAGTGCGCTCAGCACCGTGCTCCGCCGCGGGATCACGGGCGCCCGCGACATCGGCGGCAACGAGGTGTTCGACTACCGCACCCGCCTGCAGCAGACGGTGCGCTTCGCGTAGGCGGCGGCTCAGGCGTCGCGCGCCTGCCGCAGCCAGCGCTCGATGCCCGCGATGTGCACCTGCGCGGTCGAGACGGCGAGCTCCATGTCGTGGTCGGCGATCGCGTCGAGGATCGCGCGGTGCTCGGCGAGGGTGCGCTCGACCGCGCCGGCCTGGGTGAGGCCGCGCCACACGCGGGCGCGCACCGTCTGGCTCGTGAGGCTCTCGAGGAGGCTCTCGAGGTAGGTGTTGCCCGCGAGCCGCGCGATCTCGCTGTGGAATCGCATGTCGTGCTCGACGAGCGACTCGATGTCGGTGTCGGGCGCCATCGCGCCGATCTCCGCGTCGAGGGCCGCGATGTCGTCGTCGTCGGCCCGCTGGGCCGCGAGCCCGGTCGCGTGCGACTCGAGCAGGCGCCGCACGGCGAAGATCTCCAGCAGCGAGTCGTCGTCGTGCAGGTCGACCACGAACGAGATGGCCTCGAGGAGGAGCTTCGGCTCGAGGCTCGTGACATACGTGCCGTCGCCGCGGCGCACGTCCAGGACGCGGATCACCTCGAGCGCCTTCACGGCCTCGCGCATGGAGCTTCGCGACAGGCCGAGCCGTTCGGCGAGGTCCTTCTCGGGAGGCAGTCGCGATCCCGGCGAGAGCTCGCCGCGGACGATCATGTCCTTGATCTTCTCGATCGCTTCGTCGGTGACGGCCACGCGTTCATCATAGACATCGGATGTCATCGCGGGCGGATGCCGCACCCCGTGCCCGTGCACGGCAGAATGGGGCACATGCGAGTCGTGGACGCACACCTCCATCTGTGGGACCCCGCGGTCCTGTCGTATGACTGGCTGGAGGGGCCGCTCCTCCGATCATTCGGGCCCGCCGAGCTCGACACGGCGATCGCCGAGGCGCCGGATGCGGCCTACGGCTTCGTGTTCGTCCAGGCGGAGTGCGCGCCGGAGCAGTCGCTCGCCGAAGTGGACTGGGTCGCGGCGCTGGCCGGCCGCGTCGGGGTCCGCGGCATCGTCGCCCGCGCCCCGCTCGAGGACCCGGAGGCGACGCGCGAGCACCTCGCCGCCTATGCCGATCGACCTCTCGTCGTCGGCGTTCGGCGACTGCTGCAGTCCGAGCCGGCGGGGTTCTCGGCGACGCCGGGGTTCCGCGAATCGGCGCGGGCCGTGGCATCCGGCGGTCTCGTCTTCGACGCGTGCGTGCGATGGACGCAGCTGCCCGACATGGTGGAGCTGGCCGACGCGGTGCCCGAGCTGACGATCGTGCTCGACCACCTCGGCAAGCCCGAAGTGGGGTCCGCCGAGGCGCCGGACCCCGCCGACGGGACACCGTGGGCGGAATCGCTGCGCGACCTCGCCCGCCGTCCCAACGTCGTGTGCAAGCTCTCGGGGCTCCCGGCCGAGGCGCAGGGCGCGTGGGCGGCCGCCCAGCTGACGCCGTTCCTCGACGTGGCGCTGGACGCCTTCGGGCCCGGCCGCCTGCTGTTCGGAAGCGACTGGCCGGTCTCGGGCCCGTACGGGCGCTGGGCCGAGACGGTCACGACGTGGCTCGACGAGCGTGTCGGCGAGCACGGCCGTCACTCCGTGCTCGCCGGCAACGCCGAACGCGTCTACCGTCTGGCGTGACCGCCCCGCGCGTGCCGTGCGCCCGGGCGTCATCGCCCGCCTTTCGCACCTCTCCGACAGGTCAACCGGGGTTCTGCAGGACGTTTCGCCTGGGTTCCCTCCTGTGGAGGCCCGGTTGACCTGTCGGGAACGCTTCAGGACTGCGCGGGGCGCAGCCGGAGTCCCGACATGCCGCCGTCCACCTCGATGAAGGTGCCGGTGGTGGAGCCGGACAGGGGGCTCACCAGGTACAGCACCGCTCCGGCGACCTCGCCCGCCGAGACGAGGCGGCCGTGCGGCTGACGCGCCTCGAGGGCGGCGCGCTCGGCGGCCGGGTCGGGCGCGCTGTCGAGCAGCCTGGCCACCCACGGCGTGTCGGCCGTGCCGGGGTTCACGGCGTTGACGCGGATGCCTTCGCGCACGTGGTCCGCGGCCATGGCGCGCGTCAGCGACAGCACGGCGCCCTTCGAGGCGCTGTACAGTGCGCGCTGCGGCAGGCCCGCCGTCGCGGCGATGGACGAGGTGTTGCAGATCGCGGCCGCGGGGGACCGGCGCAGCCACGGCAGGGCGGCGGCGGTGACGCGCGCGATGCCGGTGACGTTGATCGACAGGACGCGCGCCCACTCCTCGTCGTCGTTGGCGGCGATGTCGCCCTGCGCGCCGATGCCGGCGTTGTTGACGAGGATGTCGATGCGGCCGAACCGCTCGCCCACCTCGGCGACCGCGCGGTCGACCGCGGCGCGGTCGGACACATCGGCGGCGAAGGCGGCGAATCGGGGGTCGGCGCCCGAGGTGTCGCGGTCGAGGATCGCGACCTCGGCACCCTGATCGGCGAGCGTCGCGGCGATGGCGGCGCCGATGCCCGACGCGCCGCCGGTCACGACGGCGACCAGGCCGTCCAGCTGCGAGGCGCTCATCGGGCCGCCTCCCACGCTGTGAACTCCTGGCGCTGCGCGCCGAGGCCCTCGATCTCGATGTCGACGACGTCGCCCGGGGCGAGGTAGGGGAAGCGCCCCGACAGTGCGACGCCCTCGGGCGTGCCGGTGAGGACCAGGTCGCCGGGCTCGAGGGTCAGGAACTGCGACAGGTGCCACACGATGTGGTCGACGGGGAAGATCATGTCGGCGGTCGACGAGTCCTGGCGCGGCTCGCCGTTGACGCGGCTGCGCAGGCGGAGCGCCTGCGGGTCGACCTCGTCGGGGGTGACCAGCCACGGCCCGGTCGGGTTGAAGCCGGGCGCGCACTTGCCCTTGGACCACTGCCCGCCCGACACCTCGAGCTGGAAGGTCCGCTCCGACACGTCGTTCGCGGCGACGAAGCCGGCGATGTGCGCCGCGGCGTCGGCGGCCGAGTCGAGGTAGGCGGCGCGGCGCCCGATCACGATGCCGAGCTCGACCTCCCAGTCGGTCTTCTCGCTGCCGCGCGGGATCGTGACGGGGTCGTACGGGCCGACCACCGTGTTGGGGGTCTTGAGGAACATCACCGGCATGCTCGGCGGGGCGGAGCCGGACTCGGCTGCGTGCGCGGCGTAGTTCATGCCGATGCACACGACGGCGCTCGGCCGGGCGATCGGGGCGCCGACACGCAGGGCGTCTGCGCCCGCCAGCACCGGGAGCCGCCCCTCGGCGATCGCCGCGGACGTGCGGCCGACGGGGTCGTCGGCGAGGAATCGGCCGTCGACATCGGATGTGAGCGGGCGCAGATCGAGGTGACGGTCGCCGTCGAGGACGACGGGGATCTCGCTTCCAGGCTCGCCGAGGCGCGCGAACTTCATTGCTCTCCTGAACTCTCGTGCGGGGCGGCGTCCGTGCCGTCGTGGTCCGCGGGGCGTGATTGACAGTATAGACATCCGATGTTTACACTGCGAGCGGTCCGTAACAGCGGATCCAGACATTCAGGAGCCGCCCCGTGAGCCGCATCGTCGCCTTCGAGACGACCGATATCCGCTTCCCGACGTCGCTGAGCCTCGACGGCTCCGACGCCATGAACCCCGACCCCGACTACTCCGCCGCCTACCTGCGGGTGGTGACGGATGCCGCCGACGACGTCTCCGGTCACGCCTTCGTCTTCACGATCGGCCGGGGCAACGACGTGCAGGTCGCGGCGCTCGACGCGCTCGCCGCGCATCTGGTCGGACGCGAGCTGGAGCCTCTCCTCGACGACATGGGCGCGACGAACCGCGAGCTCATCGGCGACTCGCAGCTGCGCTGGCTCGGCCCGGAGAAGGGCGTCATGCACATGGCGATCGGCGCGGTGGTCAACGCGCTGTGGGACATCAAGGCCAAGCGCGCGGGGCTGCCGCTGTGGCAGCTGCTGTCGAGGATGTCGCCGGAGGAGATCGTCGGACTGGTCGACTTCCGCTACCTCACCAACGCCCTCACGCCCGAGGACGCGCTCGCCATCCTCCGTGCCGCCGAGCCCGGCCGGGCGCAGCGCGAGCAGGAGCTCCTGGCGACCGGCTACCCGGCCTACACGACGAGCCCCGGCTGGCTCGGCTACTCCGACGAGAAGCTGGCCCGGCTGTGCCGCGAGGCGATCGCGGACGGCTTCGGGCAGATCAAGCTCAAGGTGGGCGCGGACCTGCAGGACGACATCCGCCGCTTCCGGGTCGCCCGCGAGGTCTGCGGGCCGGACTTCCCGATCGCCATCGACGCCAACCAGCGGTGGGAGGTGTCCGAGGCCATCGCGTGGGTGAACGCGCTCGCCGAGTTCCGGCCGGCCTGGATCGAGGAGCCCACGAGCCCCGACGACGTGATCGGCCACGCGGAGATCGCCCGCGGCGTCGCCCCGATCCGCGTCGCCACCGGCGAGCACGCCCAGAACCGGGTCATCTTCAAGCAGCTGCTGCAGGCCGAGGCGCTGTCGGTCATGCAGATCGACGCCGTCCGCGTGGCAGGTGTCAACGAGAACATCGCCAACCTGCTGCTGGCGGCGAAGTTCGGTGTGCCGGTGTGCCCGCACGCCGGCGGCGTGGGACTGTGCGAGGCGGTGCAGCACCTGTCGATGTTCGACTTCGTCGCCGTCAGCGGCACCCGCGACGGCCGCATGATCGAGTACGTCGACCACCTGCACGAGCACTTCGTCGTGCCGACCGACATCCGCGGGGGCGCGTACATGGCCCCGCTCGCACCCGGCGCCGGCATGGAGATGAAGGCCGAGAGCCGCGCGGCCTACGAGTGGGAGGTCGCCCGTGCGGCCGTCTGAGTCCCGGGTGCCGGCGCTGCCCCGCCTCGGCTACGGTGCGGCGAACATCGGCAACCTGTTCCGCGAGGTCACCGACGATCAGGCGTGGGCGATCCTCGACGCGGCGTGGGAGAGCGGCATCCGCTACTACGACACCGCGCCCCACTACGGCCTGGGGCTCTCGGAGCGCCGCCTCGGCGCGTTCCTGCGGACGAAGCCCCGGGACGAGTTCGTCCTCTCGACCAAGGCGGGACGGCTGCTGCGTCCCAACCCGGACGACGACGGCGGGCTCGACCTCGCCAACGACTTCCACGTGCCGACAACCGTCCGCCGCGAGTGGGACTTCTCAGCGGACGGCATCCGCGCGAGCCTCGACGAGTCGCTCGAGCGGCTCGGACTGGACCGCGTCGACATCCTCTACCTGCACGATCCCGAGCGGCATGACCTCCAGCTGGCGCTGCGCGAGGGGTTCCCCGCCCTCGAGCAGCTGCGCGGCGACGGCGCCGTCGCCGCGATCGGCATCGGCTCGATGGTCGCCGACGCGCTGGCGGCTGCGGTCGAGCAGGCCGATCTCGACGTCATCATGATCGCCGGCAGGTACACGCTGCTGGAGCAGCCCGCGGCCGACGCGGTGCTGCCGGCCTGTCACGACCGCGGGACCGGCGTGGTGGCGGCATCCGTCTTCAACTCCGGCCTGCTCGCGAAGGAAGAGCCGAGCCGGGACGACCGGTACGAGTACGGACGGATGCCGGACGCGCTGTGGGACCGGCTCCAGCGCCTCCTCGCCGTGTGCCGGGCGCACGGCGTCGCCCTCCCCGCCGCGGCGGTGCAGTTCCCGCTCCGCGACCCGGCGGTGCGCTCGGTCGTCGTCGGCGGGAGCCGCCCGGAGCAGCTGCGGCGCAACGCCGAGCTGATGGAGGTCGGCATACCCGCGGGCCTGTGGGAGGATCTGGCCGCCGAAGGACTCATCCGCTGACGAAAGGACCCCTCATGCTCGAGGGCATCGACCCCCTGCTCACCGGCGAGCTTCTGCTGCACCTGGACCGCATGGGTCACTCCGATGCGATCGTGGTCGCCGACGCGCACTTCCCGGCGTGGGCGGTGGGCACCCGCGTCGTCGACCTCCCCGGCACGACGACGCCGCAGGTCGTCGCGGCGGTGCGCACGGTGCTCCCGCTCGACGACGCGCCGGCGCTCGACCTCATGGCGTCGGCCGACGGCGAGGTGCTCGACGTGCAGCGCGAGCTCGCCGCGGCCGCCGGCACCGACGCCCCGCGCTACGTCGACCGGTTCGACTACTACGAGCTGGCGAAGAAGGCCTACGTCGTCGTGCGCACGGGTGAGACGCGCAAGTACGGCAACGCCCTGCTGCGCAAGGGTGTCGTGGGACATCTCTCCGCCTGAGCGGCGGCACCCGGCCGATGCCAGCCGGCGGCTCGGCGCTGTCGTCAGTCGTTCAGCCCGAACAGATCCAGCGGGTGAGTGAGGCGCCACCACGGCGACGGGTCTGGCACTTCCTCCGCCAGGCGCAGATCCACCGTCGCGTCGTCGAGCGGGCCGGTCACGGTGAGCGAGCCCACCACGTCACCCTCGTCGCGGGCGTCGCCGAGGTCGTAGGTGGTCGCGACCGCGCCCGTGCCGCCGTTCCACAGCACCACCGACGCGTCGCCGGCCGTGAGGACGTCGACGTCGTCGCCCCAGCGCGTCTCGACGATGCCGGCGACGGTCCCCGCCGTCACCGAGGGCTTCAGCTGCAGCTCCTGCTCGAGCTGGGAGTAGATCGCACGCGAGGCGGCGAGCCGGGACTCGTCGTCCGGCTGGCCCAGCACCGAGGCGTACAGGCGCACCGTCGTGTCGCCGATCGCGACGTCCTTGGCCGACAGCAGGTTCCACTCGTCGAGCGTGCCGGTCTTGATCCCCACGACCCCCGGGTCCGCCAGCAGCTCGTTGGTGTTCTCGACGAGGCCCGCGCCCGGCAGCTCGGTCGACTGCTTGGCGACGATCTCCGCGATGACCGGGTGGGCGAGGGCCTTCTGCGCGAGGGTGATGAGAGCCTCGGGTGAGGCGCTGTTGCGCGGATCCATCCCGGTGGGCTCGACGACCTGGACGCCCGTCACGCCGTGCGCGGCCAGCCACTCGGTCGCCGCCGCCGCGTAGACGGCGTCGGACGGCCACAGGTTCTGCGCCAGGCGATCGGCGTAGTTGTTCGCCGAGCCGATGAGCATGCCCTCGAGCATCTGGTACTCGGTGAGGCTGCCGCCCACGGGCACGTCGAGCGCCGACTCGCCGCGGGCGCGGTACTGCCAGTACCGGTAGTTGTCGGAGGCGCTGAAGCGGAACTCGGGGCCGGTCTCGCCGAGCGCGAGCGGCATCTCGTCGAGGACGACCAGGGCGGTCACGACCTTCGTGATGCTCGCGATGGCGGACGGGTCGGGCGACGACGTGAGCAGACCCGGGATGCCGCCGACCGCGGCCGCCGCGCTGCCCTGGGCGGGCCAGACCGGCACCGCCGCGGGTGCCGCCTCAGGCTGCACCTCGATCGCGGTGACCGTCGGCGCGACCGCGTGCAGGGGCCACAGCAGCGTCGTCGCGGAGTACGCGCCGACCAGGCCGGCGATCACCAGCGTCGGCACCAGCACCCCGGGACGCAGCGGCGACTGGCGCGGCGGGTCGGCGAGCAGGCTCGGCTCGACGGCGACGTACGGCGTCGACGCGGCCACGAGGTCGCCCGGGGTCGAGCCCGCGGCGAGCGTCGTGTCATCGACCCACGCAAGCGCGGTCCGCCCTCCCGTCGCGGTCGCGGTCGCGGCCTCGGCGGAGACCGGGTCGCCCGTCGGCGGGCCCGGCTCGGTGGCCGCGGGGGGTTCGCTCGGCTGAGCGGCCGCGGCGGGTCCGCTCGGCTGAGCGGCCGCGGCGGCTTCGCTCGACTCGACAGCGGCGACGGCGCCCCCGAGGGGAGGGGTCAGCGTGGTCCCGGGCGGCTCGAAGACGGGCACCGTCGGCGCCGCGACGGCCGTGGCGCCGCCGAGGGGCACGGTCGCGATCGTCGCGGGCACGAGCGGGACCTCGTCGGGCGCCGTGTGAGTTCCGGGGTGCGACGAATCGGCCGCGCCGCCGGTGGGCATGGTCAGCGTCCCGCTGTCGGCCGGATCCTCGGGGGACCCGCCCGGCACGGCCCTCGACCGCGTCCGATGCGCACGGCGCGTCGGTGCGGGAACGTCATCGGGGGTCACGCACCCCAAAATACCCGTCATGGCGGCGGTATACTCGCCATACGACCACGGGAGTCCGGTGAGCCGGGCTGAGAGGAAGCGAACCACGCTTCGACCGTCGAACCTGATCCGGATCATGCCGGCGCAGGGAGGAGTTCACATGCACGCATCCACGTCCGCATCCACCCCCGTTGCGGCCACCTCGGCGACCACCCGCAGTCTGCGGTGGCGCGTCGTCGACATCGTCGTCGCCGCGGTCCTCGGCGTCGCCATCGGCCTCGTCTTCTGGGCCTGGAACACCGTCGGCTACGCCTGGTTCACCGCGATGGACGGGCTCACACCCGGCCTCGGCGGCCTGGCGGTCGGCATCTGGCTGATCGGCGGTGTCATCGGCGGCCTCGTCATCCGCAAGCCAGGTGCGGCGCTGCTCGTCGAAGTGATCGCGGCGATCGTCTCGATGCTCATCGGCAACGTGTGGGGGGTCTCCACGCTCCTGTCGGGGCTCGTCCAGGGACTCGGGGCGGAGCTCGTCTTCGCACTCTTCCTCTACCGGCGCTTCACGCTGCCGGTCGCGATGCTGGCCGGTGTCGGCGCCGCGGTCGGGGCGTGGGTGTTCGAGCTGTTCTACGGCAGCTCGCCGAACATCCTCAAGACGCTCGAGTTCAACACGATCTACCTGATCTCGCTCATCGTCTCGGGCGCGCTGCTGGCCGGGCTCGTCGGCTGGCTCGCGGTGCGGGCGCTCGCCGCGACCGGCGCGCTCAGCCGCTTCGCCGCCGGACGCGAAGCGCGCCGCGAGGTCTGACGATGCCGGGCACCCGTCCCGGCCGCATCACCGCGGCGGGCTGGGGGTGGCGCTACGCCGGGCGGCGCGCGCCGGCGGTGCGCGACGTCGCTTTCGCGATCGAGCCGGGTGAGCGCGTGCTGCTGCTCGGCGCCTCGGGTGCGGGCAAGTCGACGCTGCTGGCCGGAATGGCGGGACTCCTCGGGGGCGCCGACGAGGGCGACGAGACCGGCTCGCTGCTCATCGACGGCGAGCGTGCCGAAGCGCACCGCGGGCGGGTCGGCCTGGTGCTCCAGGACCCCGACTCCGGTGTCGTGCTGGCCAAGGTGGGCGACGATGTGGCGTTCGGGCCCGAGAACCTCGGGGTGCCGGCGGCCGAGATCCCGGCGCGCGTGACCGAGGCGCTCGACGCGGTGGGCCTGCGCGTCCCGCACGACCGGCCCACCAAGGCGCTCTCCGGCGGTCAGAAGCAGCGCCTCGCGCTGGCCGGGGTGCTCGCGATGCGCCCGGGCGTGCTCCTGCTGGACGAGCCGACGGCGAACCTCGACCCCGACGGGGTGCGCGAGGTGCGCGCCAGCGTCGAGCGGGTGCTGGCCGAGACGGGCGCCACGCTCGTGGTGATCGAGCACCGCACCGCGGTGTGGGCCGATCTCATGGACCGCGTCATCGTGGTCGGCGCGGACGGCGGACTCCTCGCCGACGGCACCCCGGCCGACGTGTTCGCCCGTCACGGCGCGGACCTCGCGGCCGCGGGGGTCTGGGTGCCGGGGATGCCCGTCGACCTGCCCGTGCTGCCCGCCGCTCAGCCCGACGCGGCGGCGGCGCTGGCGGCATCCGCTCTCTCCCTCTCGCGGGACGGGCGGTCGATCGTGCGCGCCGGGCTCGACCTGACCGTGCCCCGTGGCGCGGCGACCGCCATCACCGGGCCCAACGGGGCCGGCAAGTCCACGCTCGCCCTCACCCTCGCAGGGCTGCTGCCCGAGGCGGCGGGGGAGGTCGTCGCGGCCCCCGAGCTGGCGGGGCGGTCGGGGCGCCGCCCGTCGCGCTGGACGTCGCGAGAGCTGCTCACCCGCATCGGCACGGTGTTCCAGGAGCCCGAGCACCAGTTCCTCGCCTCGTCGGTGCGCGACGAGCTCGCCATCGGCCCGCGCTCGCGCGGCGTCGACGCGGCGGCCGTCGCCGTGATCGTCGACGAGCTGCTCGAGCGGCTGCACCTCGCCCCGCTCGCCGCGGCGAACCCGTTCACGCTGTCGGGCGGGCAGAAGCGCCGGCTGTCGGTCGCCACCGTGCTCGCCGACGCGCCGCCGGTCATCGTGCTCGACGAGCCCACCTTCGGGCAGGACCGCCGCGGCTGGATCGAGCTCGTGCAGCTGCTGCAGTCCGAGATCGCCGCCGGCACGACGGTCGTCGCCGTCACCCATGACGAGGACGTGCTGCGCCACCTCGGCGGCCATCGCATCGAGCTCGGCGCCCCCGTCCCGGCAGGGGCTCGGCCGTGACCGTGGTCGAGGCGCGCGAGGGCGTCCCGGAGGCGACCGCCGAGGCGCGCGCGTGGCTGGACGGCGTCAACCCGGTCACCCGGATCGTGCTCGCGCTGCTGCTGTCGGTGCCGCTCCTCGCCTCGATCGACGTCACCAGCTCGCTCGTCGCGATCGCGCTGCAGCTCGTCTGCATCCCGCTCACCGGCCTCGCCGTCGTGACCGTGCTGATGCGGATGCTGCCGGTCCTGGTCTTCGCGCCGGTCGCGGGGGTGAGCATGCTGCTGTACGCCGAGCCCGGGGGGACCGTCCACTGGTCGTTCTGGTACGCGACGATCAGCGACGACTCGATCGCCCTCGCCGTCGCGGTGTGCCTGCGGGTGCTCGCGCTGGCGCTGCCCACCATCCTCCTCTTCGGGCGCACCGACCCCACCGAGCTCGCCGACGCGCTCGCCCAGGTGGCGAAGCTGCCGAGCCGGTTCGTGCTCGGCGTGCTGGCCGGCACCCGCACGCTGGGGCTCTTCCTCGACGACTGGCGCAGCATGCAGCTGGCGCGCCGCGCGCGCGGAGTCGGCGACACCGGTGCCGTCCGCCGCTTCCTCTCCATGGCGTTCGTGCTGCTGGTGTTCGCCGTCCGCCGCGGCACGAAGCTCGCGATGGCGATGGAGGCACGCGGTTTCGGGTCCGGCATCCCGCGCACGTGGTCGCGCCCGTCGCGCCTGCACGCACGGGACGCCGTGGCGCTGGCGGGCGGTGTGGCGATCATGGCCGCGGCGATCGGCGCCGCGGTGGCCGTCGGCACCTTCCGCTTCGTGTGGTCCTGACACCCGGTCGGCGGCGAGCATCCGACCGGGCGGCCCGCCGCGTCAGTCCGCGGCGACGAGCCTCTCGTACGCCGGCTGCAGCGCCGGGAAGTAGTCGTCCCACCTGACCTCGTCGGGATCCAGGCCCGCCTGCGCCGCCACCAGCCGGTCCAGGTAGTACTCCCAGCCCGGGCCGATCGACCCCACGTCCTCACTGGGATTCAGGCGCTGCCCGAAGGTGAGCACGGTGTCTCCTGGCACGTCCTCCGCGAGCTCGAACCACAGGTGCCACGAGCCGCTGCCCTGCGACGTGTCGCCGGAGAACCGCCGCGGGCGATCGCACTCGAGGATCGTGTACTCCTCCGGCTCCGGCTCCTGTCCCTCCGCGGTCATGTAGAAGGTCACGCGGCCGGACGCCGGATCGCCCTCCCAGCGCCCGATCCAGCGCTCGAGGCGCTCGGACTCGGTCAGCTCCCGCCACACCGCGTCGGCGGTCGCCCGGAACCGCCGAAGGATGACGAGGTTCGGGTGTCCGTCGATCTTGCAGACGGTGCCGGTGATTTCGGTCATGTCGCGTTCCAGAGGTCTCGGTAGTACGACAGGCGCTCGCGGTCGGGGGCGACCCCGTACGCCTCGATGAGGGCGTCTTCCCATCCCTCGCCATAGTTCCACGCCGTCGACATCGACGCCACGGCGATGTCCGCCCAGCGGTCGGCGACCCCCAGCGTCCCCAGGTCGACGTGGGCGACCCACCGGCCGTCGTCGCCGATGAGCGTGTTGGGGCAGCACGCGTCGCCGTGGCACACGACGAGACGGTCGACCGGCGGCGGCTCGCGCAGCGCATCGGGCACGCGGATGCCGCGCCCCGCCGCATTCGCGATGCGCCCGGCGACACCCCAGTCGAACGGACAGTCCGCGACCGGCAGCGCGTCGTGCAGGGCCCGGAGGCCCTCGCCGACCGCCCGGACGGCGGTCGCGGGATCAGCGACCCAGCGAGGGTCGACGGCTGAGAGACCGGGGAGTGCGGTCGTCACCAACCACTCGTGCGTGTCGTCGCCGCCGACCTCGAGCACGCGCGGCACGGCGATGCGGGCGACGGCCCAGTCGAGCCGCTCGGCCTCGCCGGCGAAGGACGATTCGGCGTTGCGCGGGCCGTGTTTGATGTACCGGCCGTCGTCGGTGCGGAAGGTCACCCCGCCGTAGTCGTTGCGCCACACCGGCACGATGCGGGTCCCGCCCGCGAGCAGGCGCACGCGCGGCGGCACGACGACGTCTTCGCCCGGGATCGACACCCTCCCATCCTGCCGGGTCAGGCCTCGAGGACCTCCCTGGTCAGGCCCCGAGGACCTCCCGCAGGATGAGCGCGTGGTTGTGGGACTCGTCGGCGACGGCGTGCAGCAGCGTCACGACCGGGTGGGCGGCCAGCTCCGCGCGCAGCGACGCGACGGCCGTGCGCGTGGGGCCGTCGAGCTCGGCGCGGTAGGCGGTCTCGAAGTCCGCCCACGACAGGTCGCCGTGGTGGAACTCCCCGCGCAGGTCCGTCGAGGGCGCCACCTCCTTCGCCCACAGGTCGAGGGCGGCGCGCTCCTTCGTCAGCCCGCGCGGCCAGAGCCTGTCCACCAGCACGCGGAACCCGTCGTCCGGGTCGGGGTCCTCGTACACGCGCTTGAGCCGGATCTCCACCCGTCCAGTCAACCCCGCCCGCCGCGGCCGCGCCACCGCGCGGCGTGACCGATCGGCGGTCGCACGACTAGCCTGGGGGCGGCGGCCTCCCAGCGTCGCGGCTGATACTCAGTCCCGCGTATGCTGGTACGCGGTTTCGCGACATTCCAGACTTCGAAGGAGAATCCATGGATCTGACGGATGCCTCGGCCCTCGTCACCGGCGGCGCGAGCGGGCTGGGCCTCGCCACCGCACGGCGCCTCGCCGCGGCGGGCGCCCTCGTCACGATCGTGGACCTCCCCACCTCCGCCGGGGCCGGCGTCGCCGCCGAGCTCGGCGGGTCGTTCGCCCCCGCCGATGTCACCGACCCGGAGCAGGTCGCGGCCGCGGTGACGACGGCGGCGGCATCCGCTCCGCTGCGGGTGGTGGTCAACTGCGCCGGCATCGCGCCGCCGGCAAAGGTGCTCGACCGCGAGGGCCGCCCGACGCCGCTGGACGCGTTCGAGCGGATCGTGCGCGTCAACCTCGTCGGCACCTACAACGTCATCGCCCAGGCATCCGCCGTCATGGCCAGGACCGATCCCACCGCGGACGGCGATCGCGGCGTCATCGTCAGCACGGCGAGCGTCGCGGCGTTCGACGGACAGATCGGTCAGCCCGCGTACTCGGCGTCGAAGGGCGGCGTGCACGCGATGACCCTGCCGATCGCGCGCGAGCTCGCGCGGTACGGCATCCGCGTCGTCACGATCGCCCCCGGCATCATGGAGACCCCCATGCTCGCCTCGCTGCCCCAGGCCGCGCAGGACTCCCTCGGCGAGCAGGTGCCGTATCCGAACCGCCTCGGCAGGCCGGACGAGTACGCGCGTCTGGTGATGTCGATCGTCGACAACGGCTACCTCAACGGCGAGACCATCCGCCTCGACGGCGCCATCCGCATGGCGCCGAAGTAAGGAGACCGCATGAGCGACTCGATCCTCGTCACCCGCGACGGCGCCCTGGCGCGCGTGACGTTCAACAGGCCCGCATTCCTCAACGCCATGGGCTTCGAGATGGGCGGCCGCTGGCGCGACGTGGCGCACGAGCTCACGTCCGACGACTCGGTCGGAGCCATCATCCTGGATGCCGCCGGCCCGGCCTTCTGCGCCGGCGGCGACGTGCTCGAGATGGCGACGTCGGGGGCCTCCGGTGCCGACGTCACGGCAGCCGCGCACACGATCCACGACGGCATCCGCACCTTCGCCGAATCCTCCACGCCGATCGTCGCCGCCGTGCAGGGCGCGGTCGCCGGCGGGGGCCTCGGGCTCATGCTGACGGCGGACTACATCGTCGCGTCCGACCAGGCGAAGTTCGTCAGCAAGTACGCCAACATCGGCCTGACGCCCGACCTGGGGGTCTCGACGCTGCTGCCGGCCGCCGTCGGCCAGCGTCGTGCCCTGCAGCTGCTGCTGCAGGACCTCACGATCGACGCGGCCACCGCGCTGGACTGGGGCCTGGTCACCGAGGTCGTGCCCGCAGGCGAGGTCGCGGCGCGGGCCGAGGCGGTCGCCCGGTTCTGGCTCGACGGCGCGACCGGTGCGTTCGGGCAGGCCAAGCGTCTCGTGCGCACCGGAGCCGGACGATCCTTCGCCGACAACCTGGACGACGAGGCGGCCGCGATCGGCGCCCGCTTCGACACCGACGAGTCGAAGGCCCGCGTCGCCGCCTTCGCCGCGGCATCCGCCAAATCCCGCCCCTGACCCCACCCCGCCCCAGACCCCACCCGCCCCCGACTCGCCCCCGCCCAAACACCGTCGAGATACCGCGACCTCGCCGAACGACCACGTCATCGACGCCGACAACGTGGTAGCTCGCCGAGAACACACGATCTCGACGGAAGTGCGACCCGAAAGGACCCCGAGATGAGCGACAAGCCCCTCGCCGGCAAGACCATCCTGATGTCCGGCGGCAGCCGCGGCATCGGGCTCGCCATCGCCCTGCGCGCCGCCCGCGACGGCGCGAACGTGGCACTCCTGGCCAAGACCGACACCCCGCACCCCAAGCTGGAGGGCACCGTGCACTCGGCCGCGGAGCAGATCCGTGAGGCGGGCGGTCAGGCGCTGCCGATCGTCGGCGACGTCCGCAACGACGACGACGTCACCGAGGCGGTGCTCAAGACACAGGGGGAGTTCGGCGGCATCGACATCGTCGTGAACAACGCCTCGGTCATCGACCTGTCCCGCTCGCTCGATCTCGACGCGAAGAAGTACGACCTCATGCAGGACGTGAACGTCCGCGGCACCTTCATGCTGTCGAGGGCCGCGGTGCCGATCCTGAAGGATGCCGCCAACCCGCACATCCTGTCGCTCTCGCCGCCCCTCAACCTGTCGCCGAAGTGGCTGGGCGGGCACACCGGCTACACGCTGGCGAAGTACGGGATGACCATGGCGACGCTGGGGCTCGCGGCCGAGTTCGCCGACGCGGGCATCGCCGCGAACACGCTGTGGCCGCGCACCACGATCGCCACGGCCGCCGTCAAGTTCGCCCTGGGCGGCGACCGCATGATGAAGGTGAGCCGGACCCCCGAGATCTACGCCGACGCCGCGTACGAGATCTTCACCAAGCCGTCGCGGTCGTTCACCGGCCAGACGCTCATCGTCGAGGACGTGCTCGAGGCGGCCGGCGTGACCGACTTCTCCGGCTACGCCGCCGTCCCGGGAACCCCCGACTCGGAGCTCTTCCCCGACATCTTCCTGGATTGACCCCGGGTCGGCCCGCACCGCCTTTCCGGGCCGACCGGGCCGACGTAGGGTGGCTCCATGGCGGTACGGAGCCTGTTCCCGATCCTGCTCGCGCGAGACCTTCCGGGCCTCGTGAGGTTCTACGAGACCGCGCTCGGCGCCTCGGTGCCCTACCGCTTCGCCGGCGGGGACGAGGACGACTACGTCTCGCTCCAGATCGGCGAGGTGTCGCTGGGCATCGGCCGCGACCTCGACGCGCTGCCGCCCTCGGTCGGCGACCGGGTCGCGCTGTGGTTCTACGTGGACGACGTCGATGCGACCTATGCGGCCTGGCTCGCGGCCGGCGGTCGTGCGGAGCAGCCGCCCGCCGACATGGCGTGGGGCGAGCGCGTCGCGCAGGTGCGGGACCCCGCCGGCAACCTCGTCAACCTCGGCGCCGAGCCGCCCGAGGCGCCGCCCGAGCCGCCCGCAGCGCCGCCGGCGTGACGCGATCGGTCAGATGAGACCCAGGCGCCGGAAGGCGTTGGCGATCCCGTCGTCGAGCACGTCGGTGGTGACGAAGTCGGCGAGGGCCTTGAGCTCGGGGTGGGCGTTGCCCATCGCGACCGCGACGCCGCACACCTGGAACATCTCGACGTCGTTCCAGCTGTCGCCGACGGCGACGGCGTCGGCGGCGTCGATGCCGAGGCGGTCCAGCAGCAGCTCGATCGCGGAGCCCTTGGTCGTGTCGCGCTCGTTGATCTCGCCGTTCGAGCCGCCCGGCAGCGGCATGCTGCCCGGCACCACGAGGAACCGGTCCCCGAGGTCGGCGCGCAGCTGCTCGAGGCCGTCCTCGTGGTCGCTGACGAACACCGCCTTGTCGATGCGGCCGAGGTCGGCCTCCTCGATCGGCGGGAAGGTGCGCTGGGCCAGCCCCACCAGCGAGTCCTCCGGGCGCACCTCGCCGCCCGCGGCCTCGCGGGCCTCCAGTGCCGCGGCATAGTCGCGCATGAGCTCGGCCATGTCATCGCTGGCGTAGACGCCGTCGCGGGTCTGGAGGAAGAAGCGGATGCCGCGGCTGCGCATCGCCGCCAGCAGGCGCTCCGTCGCCTGGCGCGGGAGCGGGCGGTCGATGACGACCTCGTCGCCGGAGACGACCAGGGCGCCGGAGTTCGTCACCGCGCCGTCGAAGCCGATCTCGGCGACATTCGGGTGGATGTCGGCGGCGGAGCGCCCGGTGCTGAGGTAGACGAGGTGCCCGGCCGCGCGGGCGGCGCGCACGGCGTCGCCGGTCGAGGGGGCGACATACGATCCGTGCTCGAGGATCGTGCCGTCGACATCGAGGAAGATGATCCGCCGCCGGTGGGGACGCGTCGCGTCGGCGGCCGTTGAGCCTGTCGGAGTGGTCATCAGTGCTCGTTCCCGGTGAGGAGGAGGATGCCGCCGAGGCCGATCATGAGGCCGCCGCCGGTCGCGGACAGCCGCGCGATCCGCTTCGGCGATCGCCCGAACCAGCCGCGGGCGCCCGCGGCGATCAGCGCCCAGATCGCGTCGGAGACGAGCGCGATCGCGAAGAACACCAGGCCGAGCACGATCATCTGCAGCGGCACGGAGCCCGTCGAGAGGTCGACGAACTGGGGGAGCACCGCGACGAAGAACGCGATGGTCTTGGGGTTCGTCACGCCCACCACGAAGCCCTCGCCCAGCTGACGCCACGCCGAGCGGGGCAGGACGCCGCCGTCGGCCTCCGCCGCCGCCCGGTCGCGGTGCCGGATCGCCTGGATGCCGAGGTACACCAGGTACAGCGCGCCGGCGATCTTGAGGATCGTGAACAGCACGACCGACTGCGCCACGATGCCGCCCACGCCCAGCGCGACGAGTGCGATGACCGGCAGCAGCCCGAGGGCGTTGCCGAGCACGCTCAGCAGGCCGCCCACGCGCCCGAGCGCGAGTGCGCGCCCGATCGTGAAGAGCACGCTCGGGCCCGGAATCACGATCAGCACCAGCGCGGCGAGCGTGAAGGCGAGCAGGTTCTCGAGGGGGACCACGGTGCACACCCTAGCCTTCTCCGCCGGGCGGTTCAGAGCCGCTTGCGCAGGAACACCTGCTCGGTGCCGTCGTCGCCCTGGACGCGCTCGGTCTCGACGTAGCCCTCGCGCTCGTACAGGCGCAGGTTCGCCTCGCTGAGCGACCCGGTGAACAGCTCGGCCTCGGTCGCGCCCGCTTCCGCCCCGCGACGCTCGACGGCGGCCAGCAGCGTCGTGCCGATGCCTTCGCCGGCCCGGTCCGGCGCGATCGCGATGCGCCCGACGAGCAGCAGTGACCCGTCCAGGCGTGCCCGCACGGCGCCCACCATGCGGGGCCCGTCCAGCGCGACGCACCCGATGTTCTCGTGCAGCTCGGACTCGACCTCCTCGAGGGTCTGCGTCAGCGGCGGCATCTCGGGCGTCCCGTAGATCAGCGCCTCCTGCACGAACGCGGCGCGCTGGAGCGTCATCACCTCGCCGGCGTCGTCGGGGCGGATGGGGCGCACGGTCAGATCGTCCATGCGGCCACGCTAGCCAGGCGCTGCGCCGGCGTGCGGGGGATTGACGGCGTCATCGGGCATCGGGCATCGGGCATCGGCATCCGTCCAGGCGTCGTCGCCTACCCTGGAACCCATGACCGAGCCCTCCCCCGTCCGCGCCACGAAGCCGAAGCAGGTGCGCCCGGCGACCGAGGGGTGGACCCAGAAGAAGGATGCCGAGGGGCGGCCGCTCCTGCAGTTCGCCAGTCCCAAGCGCGGCAAGCCCCCGGTGCACATGGCCGATCTCACTCCCGAGGAGCGGGTCGCCAAGGTGAAGGAGCTCGGGATGCCGGGCTTCCGCGCGAAGCAGCTCGAGAAGCACTACTTCCAGCACTGGACCCACGACCCGGCCGACATGACCGACCTGCCGGCCGAGGGCCGCGACGAATTCGTGCACGGCATGGTGCCCTCCCTCCTCACCGAGGTGCGGCGCCTCGAGACCGATCGCGGCGACACGATCAAGTTCCTGTGGAAGCTGCACGACGGCGCGCTCGTCGAGTCGGTGCTCATGCGCTACCCGGGCCGCATCACGCTGTGCGTCTCGAGCCAGGCCGGGTGCGGCATGAACTGTCCGTTCTGCGCGACCGGGCAGGCGGGCCTCACCCGCAACATGTCGGCGGCCGAGATCGTCGAGCAGATCGTGCGCGCCAACCGCCTCATCGCCGAGGGTGGACTCGGCGGCAAGAAGAAGACCGATCACTCCGCCGAACGAGTGTCGAACATCGTGTTCATGGGCATGGGCGAGCCGCTGGCGAACTACGCGCGGGTGATGCAGGCGGTGCGTGTCATGACCGACAAGCAGCACGGCCTCGGCATGAGCGCTCGCGGCATCACCGTGTCGACGGTCGGACTCGTGCCCGCGATCACGAAGCTCGCGAACGAGGACATCCCGGTGACCTTCGCGCTCTCGCTGCACGCGCCCGACGACAAGCTCCGCGACGAGCTGATCCCCGTCAACTCCCGCTGGAAGGTCGACGAGGCCCTCGACGCCGCCCGTGCGTACTTCGACAAGACCGGACGACGCGTCTCGATCGAGTACGCGCTCATCAAGGACATGAACGACCACGCGTGGCGCGCCGACCTCCTGGCCGAGAAGCTCAACGCCCGCGGGCGCGGCTGGGTGCACGTGAACCCGATCCCGCTCAACCCGACCCCCGGCTCCATCTGGACGGCGTCCGAGGTGCCGGTGCAGAACGAGTTCGTGCGGCGGCTCAACGACGCGGGCATCCCGACCACTCTCCGCGACACCCGCGGCAAGGAGATCGACGGCGCCTGCGGCCAGCTGGTCGCCACCGAGGAGGACGCCGCGGTCGCCGCGGTTACCCCGCTCGAGGTGTGACGGATTCCGGATGCCGCGGGCCGCGGCATCCGCTCGACGACGAGGGTCTTCCACCTGGCGTCCAGGTTGCGTTGTCTAGGGTGTCCGGATGTCTTTCTCCGCTCACCGGCCGGGCCGATTCGGCTCCGACGGCCGCATCGAGTTCGACGCGCCGGCCGATCAGGCCGAGGAGCTGTACCTCGACGACGTCCGCGCCGCGCACGCCGCCGGCGCGCGTGAGGACGGCGGGCGCGAGGACGGCGGAGGCCCGGACGACCCGTTCCCCGAGACGCGCCTGCTCGAGGACTCCTTCGCGATGAGCCCGACCGAGCCCGTCGCGGTCGAGGCCCCGCGGACCACGCCGGAGCGTCAGCCGGCCGTCGGCGAGTGGGGCGCCGTGGACGAGCCTGCGCCCGAGGGGACGCCCGCACCGCCGGAGCCTGAGGCGCCGGAGCCGGCGGCGGCCGAAGGAGCCGAACCGGCGGCGGAGGCATCCGTCCCCGTCACCCGCTCCCCGCGTGCGCAGCGCCGCCGCGAGCGGACCTCCGCCGCGCGACGCCTCGCCGTGCTCGGCGGCGCGGAGGGCTCGGTGCTCGACGAGGTGCCCACCGAGACGCCCCGCTTCGTGCAGATGTTCTTCGTGCTCGCCGGGACGGCGCTGGTCTCGGCCATCTCGATGTACTTCGCGCTCGTGACCGGGGTGCGGATCGCCGCCTTCGTCGCCGTGCCGCTCGCACTGGTGTGGGCGCTCATCATCTTCAACCTCGACCGCTTCCTCACCTCGACGATGCGCTCGACGCACAACGTGTGGCGGCTGATCGGGCTCGCGATCCCTCGTGTGATCATGGCGGCGGTGATCGGCATCGTCGTGGCCGAGCCCCTCGTGCTGCAGATCTTCCAGAACGACATCGCACGCGAGGTGAACGCGACCAACATCACGCAGGCGCAGTCGGATCAGGATGCCGTCACCTCGGGCCCGGAGAGGCAGGCGCTCGACGCCGCGAGCGAGCGGGTCGCCGCGTTGGAGAGCCAGGCGGCGACCGGCGTCGTCGACGGCGCCGAGACGACGACCGCGTCCGCCGCGGCGGCGCAGGCGTCCGTCGACGACCTCACCGCCAAGCTCGCCGAGCAGCAGCAGGTGATCGACCAGGCGCGGGCGATCTACCAGTGCGAGATCAACGGCCAGGGCGCCGGCGAGGTCGAGGGCTGCAGCGGCGTCGCCGGCGAGGGGGCGAGCTCCGAGGCCGCCGAGGCGCAGCTGGCCGCCGCGCAGGCCTCCTACGACGACCTCGCCGCGAAGCTGCGGTCGGCCCAGGCCGACCTCGCCGACGCCCAGGCGTCGGGCACGGCCGCCGCGAGCGCGTCGGAGGAGCAGAACAAGCAGCAGGCGCGTGACGAGCTGCCGGCTGCCCGCGAGCAGTACCAGGCGGCGCTCGCCGCGTACGACGCCCGGGCGGCGGAGATCGCGAGCGGCAACGCCGGCGCGGTCGGCCTGCTGAGCCAGATCGGCGCCCTGGAGCGGCTGGGGGAGCGCGAGCCGACGCTGAAGTGGGCGCACCTGCTCATCGCCGTGCTGTTCTTCATGATCGAGCTGCTGCCCGTGATCGTGAAGGTGCTCACGAGCTACGGCGACCCGTCGCTGTACGAGAAGGCCGACGCGCTGCGCCGGCAGGTGGCCCTCGACCGGGTCACGGCGCGCAGCTGGCGCGAGCGAGCCGGCATCGCGCAGGGCGCGGAGGCCTGAGCGCCGCCGCGCGCGATCCGGCGGGCCCGTTCCGCTCTCGGTGAACGCGAATGCGCGATGTCGGCGGCCCGTGCCAGGGTGGGAGCCGCATCCATCCATCGCATGAGCCGGGCTTCGCCATGCCCTGCCGTGCCGCCGCATCCGGGAGACCTCCGTGCTGGCCAAGCTCCTCGTCCGCTACCTGAAGTCATCCGGGTGGCTGCTGCTGGGCGTGCTGGTGTTCCAGTTCGCCTCCGCTCTGGCATCGCTCTACCTGCCGAGCCTCAACGCCGACATCATCGACAACGGCGTCTCCCGGGGCGACACCGACTACATCTGGCGCACCGGCGTGGTCATGCTGACGATCTCGCTCGGCCAGATCGTCGCCGCCATCATCGCGACGTACTTCGCGGCCCGGGCGGCGATGAAGCTCGGCCGCGACATGCGCGACGACATCTTCGAGCGCGTGTCGGCCTTCTCCGAGCGCGAGGTCACCGGCTTCGGCGCGGGCTCCCTCATCACCCGCAACACCAACGACGTGCAGCAGGTGCAGATGCTCACGATGATGGGCGCGACCTTCCTCGTCTCCGCGCCGCTCCTCGCCGTCGGCGGGATCATCCTGGCGATCGACCAGGCGGCGAGCCTCGCCTGGATCCTCGCCATCGCGGTCCCCGTGCTGCTGCTGGTCGCCGGCGTCGTGATCGCCCGCATGGTGCCGCTGTTCCGCAGCTTCCAGGGCAAGCTCGACGGCGTCAACCGCATCATGCGCGAGCAGCTGACCGGCATCCGCGTCATCCGGGCGTTCGTGCGAGAGCCCATCGAAGAGGAGCGCTTTCGCGTCGCGAACACCGACATCATGGTGGTCGGCCGCAAGGTGGGCTCGCTGTTCGTGCTGCTGTTCCCGGCCGTGATGCTCATCCTCAACGTCACGGTCATCGGCGTGATCTGGTTCGGCGGCATGCAGGTCGACAGCGGCGAGATCCAGATCGGCACGCTCTTCGCCTTCATGCAGTACGCCATGATCATCCTCTCGGGCGTCCTCATGGCGAGCTTCATGACGCTGATGATCCCGCGCGCGGCCGTCTCGGCCGAGCGCATCGGCGAAGTCCTCGACACGCGCTCCACGCTGGTGCGCCCGGCGGACGCCGTCGCCGCGTTCCCCGAGCCGGGGGCGGTCGAGTTCCGCGGCGTCACCTTCACCTATCCCGGCGCCGAGCACCCCATCCTCGCGGACGTCACGTTCCGAGCGGATCCGGGTGAGACGGTCGCCGTCGTCGGCTCGACGGGTGCGGGCAAGACGACCCTGGTCTCGCTCATCCCGCGGCTGTTCGACGTCACCGACGGCGCGGTGCTCGTGGGCGGCGTCGACGTCCGGCGGGCAGACCTCGACGCCCTGTGGCGGACGATCGGCCTCGTGCCGCAGCGCCCGTTCCTGTTCACCGGCACCGTCGGCTCCAACCTGCGGTTCGGGCGGGAGGATGCCACCGACGCCGAGCTCTGGCGGGCGCTCGAGATCGCCCAGGCCAGCGACTTCGTCAGCCAGATGGACGGCGGGCTCGACGCGCGCATCGCGCAGGGCGGCACGAACGTGTCGGGCGGCCAGCGCCAGCGCCTCGCGATCGCGCGGGCGATCGTCCACGACCCGCGCGTGCTCGTGTTCGACGACTCGTTCTCGGCGCTCGACCTCACGACGGACGCGAGGCTGAGGCAGGCACTGTGGCGGGAGCTGCCGCACGTCACGAAGATCGTCGTCGCGCAGCGCGTCTCGACGATCATCGACGCCGACCGCATCGTCGTGCTCGACGACGGCGGCGTGGTCGGGCTCGGCACGCACGAGGAGCTGCTCGAGAGCAGCCAGACGTACCGCGAGATCGTCGAATCCCAGCTCGGAGCGGAGGTCGCCCGATGAGTGAGCAGCAGCCCAGGTCTCGCCGCCGCGTTCAGGACGCCGTCGCGGAGCTCAGCGCCGAGGAGAAGGCCGAGATCGAGCTCGGCGAGCAGGCGCGCATCGCCGCGGACGACTGGAGCGGCGCGGTCGCCCCCGGCAAGGCCGCTCACTTCGGTCCGTCGTTCCGTCGCCTGCTCGGGCTGCTCAAGCCGCACGCGGTCGCGTTCACGCTGGCGACGGTCCTCGGCGCGGCGGGCGTCGTGCTCGCCGTGCTGTCGCCGAAGGTGCTCGGCGAGGCGACGAACATCCTCTTCGAGGGCGTCGTGTCGTCGATGGCACCGGCGGGCACCACGAAGGAGCAGGTGGTCGCCGGCCTCGAGGCGCAGGGACAGCAGGATCTCGCGAACATCGTCCAGGCGATGCAGCACTTCGTGCCGGGCGCCGGCGTCGACTTCCTGGCGCTGAGCCGCGTGCTGCTGATCGTGCTCGCACTCTACTTCGCGTCGGCGCTGCTGATGTGGCTGCAGGGCTACGTCATGAACGTCATCATGGTGCGCCTCATCTGGCGCCTCCGCGAAGACGTCGAGGCGAAGGTCAACCGCCTTCCGCTGCGGTACTTCGACCGGGTGCAGCGCGGCGAGCTCATCTCCCGGGTCACCAACGACATCGACAACATCACCCAGATGATGCAGCAGTCGCTGTCGCAGGCGCTCACCGCGGTGCTGACTGTCGTCGGCGTGCTCATCATGATGCTGTCGATCTCGTGGCAGCTGACGCTCGTGGTGCTGGTGAGCTTCCCGCTCATGGGCGTGCTGTTCGGCGTCATCGGGCCGCGCTCGCAGAAGGCGTTCGGCACGCAGTGGCGCAAGGTCGGGCGCCTCAACGCGCGCGTGGAGGAGTCGTTCTCGGGGCACGCGCTGGTCAAGGTGTACGGCCGCGAGCAGAGCTCGCGCGAGGCGTTCCGGGCCGAGAACGAAGAGCTGTACCAGGCGTCGTTCATGGCGCAGTTCCTCTCGAACACGATGATGCCCGCCATGATGTTCATCGGGAACCTCACCTACGTGGGCATCGCGGTCTTCGGAGCGCTCATGGTCGCCGGCGGCCAGCTCCGGCTGGGCGACGTGCAGGCGTTCATCCAGTACTCGCAGCAGTTCACCCAGCCGCTGTCGCAGCTCGGCGGCATGGCTGCCGTGGTGCAATCCGGCACCGCATCCGCGGAGCGGGTCTTCCAGATCCTCGACGAGCCCGAGCAGGAGCCGGATGCCTCCGACGCGCCGGCGCCGGTCGACGGCGACGGGACGATCGAGTTCCAGGACGTGGCGTTCTCCTACTCGGCCGACCACCCGCTCATCCACGACCTGTCGTTCCGCGTCGAGCCCGGGCAGACGGTGGCGATCGTCGGCCCCACGGGTGCCGGCAAGACGACGCTGGTCAACCTGCTCATGCGGTTCTACGAGCTGGACAGCGGGCGCATCCTGCTCAACGGGCAGGACATCTCGCTGCTCACCCGGCGCGACATGCGGGCGAAGACGGGCATGGTGCTCCAGGATCCGTGGCTGTTCGCCGGGACGATCCGCGAGAACATCCGCTATGGCCGTGCCGACGCCACCGACGACGAGATCCTCGCCGCCGCCCGCGCGACGTACGTCGAGCGGTTCGTGCACTCGCTGCCCGACGGCTACGACACGCTCCTCGACGAGGAGGCGTCCAACATCTCGGCGGGCGAGAAGCAGCTGATCACGATCGCGCGCGCGTTCGTGGCGCAGCCGTCCGTGCTGATCCTCGACGAGGCGACGAGCTCGGTCGACACCCGCACCGAGCTGCTGCTGCAGCACGCGATGGCGGCGCTGCGAGAGGGCCGCACGTCGTTCGTGATCGCACACCGCCTGTCGACCATCCGCGACGCCGACCTCATCCTCGTGATGGAGAACGGCGGGATCGTCGAGCAGGGCACGCACGACGAGCTCATCGCCGTCAAGGGCGCGTACTTCCGGCTGTACAACTCGCAGTTCCAGCAGGCCGCGACCGACGTCGACGACGAGGCGCCCGCCCTCGCCGACGCCGGGCAGCCCGATACGGCGCGCGTCGTGCCGGACGACGCGACCGAAGGGGAGACGGCCTCGGTGAGCTGAGACCGCGGGCTCGACAGCAGTCGAGCCCTCGGCATCCGTTCGCAAATGGACGCGCGCGCGCCGACCCCATGGCGCGGGCGGGTAGCGTTTTCTCATGGTCAATTACCGGTACCTCGGAAACAGCGGTCTCAAGGTCAGCGAGATCACCTACGGCAACTGGGTCACCCACGGCTCGCAGGTCGACGACTCCGCCGCCATCGACACCGTCCACGCGGCGCTCGACGCCGGCATCTCGACGTTCGACACGGCGGACACGTACGCCAACACGCTCGCCGAGGAGGTGCTCGGCAAGGCGCTGACCGGCCAGCGGCGCGAGTCCCTCGAGATCTTCACGAAGGTGTACTGGCCGACGGGTCCCAAGGGCCCGAACGACACCGGGCTCAGCCGCAAGCACATCCTCGAGTCGATCAACGGTTCGCTCAAGCGCCTCGGCACCGACTACGTCGACCTCTACCAGGCGCACCGCTACGACTACGAGACCCCGATCGAAGAGACGTTCCAGGCGTTCGCCGACATCGTGCGCCAGGGCAAGGCGCTCTACATCGGCGTATCGGAGTGGACGGCGGAGCAGCTTCGCGAGGGCCACGCCCTGGCCAAGAGCTACGGCATCCAGCTCATCTCCAACCAGCCGCAGTACTCGGCGCTGTGGCGCGTCATCGAGGGCAAGGTCGTTCCGGCGTCCGAGGAGCTCGGCATCTCCCAGATCGTGTGGTCGCCGATGGCGCAGGGCGTCCTGTCGGGCAAGTACCTTCCCGGCCAGCCGCTCCCCGAGGGGTCGCGCGCGACCGACGAGAAGAGCGGCGCGCAGTTCATCCAGCGCTTCATGCGCGACGAGGTGCTCGAGGCCGTGCAGCGCCTGAAGCCCGTCGCCGAGCAGGCGGGGCTGAGCCTGCCGCAGCTGGCGATCGCGTGGGTGCTGCAGAACAAGAACGTCGCGTCGGCGCTCGTCGGGGCATCCCGTCCAGAGCAGCTCGCCGACACCGTCAAGGCCTCGGGCGTCGTGCTCGACGCCGACACGATGTCCGCGATCGACGCCGCGCTCTCCGGCGTGGTCTACGACGACCCGGAGGACACCTACACGGTCTCGCCCAAGACCCGCGTGGTCTGACATGGTCACCAGTGCCGGCATCCTGCTGTACCGGATCCAGCCCGAGCCCCAGGTGCTCATCGCGCACATGGGCGGGCCGTTCTGGGCGGGCAAGGATGCCGGCGCGTGGTCCATCCCCAAGGGGGAGTTCACCGAAGGCGAAGGCGCGCTGGATGCCGCGCGCCGCGAGTTCCGCGAGGAGCTCGGCATCGACCCGCCCGAGCCGCCCTACGCCGAGCTCGGCACGTTCGCCTACTCGTCGGGCAAGCGCGTCACGGTGTTCGTCGCCGACGGCAGCGGATTCTCGCTGGACGGCCTCGAGTTCGGCGAGTTCGAGCTGGAATGGCCGCCGCGCTCGGGGCGGACGGCGTCGTTCCCCGAGGTCGACCGTGTCGAATGGACCGCGACGGATGCCGCACGCGAGCGCCTCGTGAAGGGTCAGCGTCCGGCGATCGATGCGCTGGAGCAGCATCTCGCGGAGGCCTTCTCCTCCGGTCCCTGAGCCCGTCCGGGGCCTTGCGGGGGCCGTGAGGGCGGCGGAGACTGTCCGGGTCGGATCCGCACGAGAGGAACACCATGGCCCACGGCGACATCACGCACATCGACATTCCCGTCACCGACCTCGGCAAGGCGGCCCAGTTCTACTCCGGCCTGTTCGGCTGGCAGATCGCCGAGGTGCCCGGCTTCGAGGGCTACCCCATGTGGCAGGCGCCGAACAAGATCTCGGGGGGCGGCCTCGCTCCGCGCGGGGAGGGCTTCACGCAGCCCCGCTCGTACGTCGAGGTCGATTCCATCGACGAGACGGTCGCGGCGGCGAAGGATGCCGGCGCCACGGTGCTGATGGAGAAGGACCAGATCTCTCCCACGAGCTGGTGGGCCGTGATCGCCGACCCCGACGGGAACGCGATCGGCCTCTACGAGGGCACGACCGACGCCTGAGCCCTCCGGGCGCAGCTCTGAGGTTCAGCGGCCGTTCTTCGGACGCGTCGAGACGTCGATCCGGTCCTGGGCGCCGAGTGACGACCACGCGCTCGCGACGCCCTTCGCGGCGTGCTCGGACGCGCGCACCGCCCGCTCGTCGGCCCACGCGTTGAGCACGTGGCCGGAGTGGCCGCGCACGTGCTCGAGCACGACGTCGGGAAGCCCGGCGGCTCGCCGGGCGTCGCGGGCGACGATGAGCTGCTCGAGGATGTCGACGTTCTTCGTCGGTGCGCCGGTCGAGGTCTTCCAGCCGCGGCGGCGGTGGCCGTCCATCCACTTCGTGTATGTGTCGATGGCGTACTTCGAGTCGGCCTGCACGACGAGGTTCGGAACGTCGGCGTGGTCCTCGATGGCTTTCAGCAGTCCGGTGAGCTCGCCGACGTTGTTGGTCCCGACCGGGATCGACCCGGCGGCCCAGTGGCCGTCCTCACCGACCCACGCCCACCCCGTCGGTCCGGGGTTGCCCTTGCAGGCTCCGTCGGTGGCAACGATGTAGCGGGGCGCGTCGGTCACTCGGGCAAGGCTACCCGGCCCCGGACCCGCCCCCGTCCGCGCGGAGCCCGGCCCGGGTGCCGCCTTCGCCGCCGTCGCGCTCGGCCCGCCACTCGGCCGCGAGCTGCGGCATCCGCTCCGACAGGTATCGCAGGAAGTCGGCGATCTCGTGCGCGCGGGCGGCGGACAGGGGTGCGTCCGCGTTGTCCTCGGCGATGCGGTCGAGGTAGGCCGCGAGGCTGCCGTACAGCGGCGCGTTCGCCGCGATCATGCCCGACCAGGAGTCGTCCGCGAGGTCGTAGCGATCGCGGCGGTCGCCCGGTCGCGACAGCCGGTGGATGAGCCGCATCGACACCAGGTAGCGCACCGCCCCCGACACCGCTGCCGGCGAGACGCCGAGTCGCTCGGCGAGCTCCGCAGCGGTGTAGCCGTCGTCGGGCGAGCCGGCGAGCGCCATCATGACCCGCGCGGGCATGCGCGGCATCCCCACCGCGTTCAGCATCGCCGCGGCCTGCTCGGCCGGTTCGGTCCCCGGGTGATCTGTCGGCATGGGTCCTATCCTGCCGACGCCAGCTCGCGACGGCGCATCAGCGACAGGGAGGCCACGGCCCCGGCGCCCGTGGCGAGCACCAGCCACCACAGCCCCCGCAGGTCGACCGCATCGCCGTCGACGAAGGGCGTGACCGCGATCGGCGAGGCCTGCACGAGCCACTCCGGGAAGCCGAAGAGCGGGCCGAACAGTCCCAGCGCCATGCCGAGGAGCACCAGCGACCACCCGAGGGGGATCGTCGCGCGCGGCACCAGCACGAAGGCGAGAGCCGTCACGACGAGGAAGACGGATGCCGCCGCCACCTGCCCCGCGCCGGTCACCAGCACCGTGCGCATGAGGTCCGTGTCGCCGTCCTGCCCCGCGATGCCGAGCGCCGCCCCGGCGATCGCCGCGGCGATCACCAGAACCACGCCGATGAGCGCGACGACGAGGTAGTCGGCGAGCCACCGCACGCGTCCGACGGGTGCTGCCAGCAGCGGCTCGGCGGTGCCGTGCGCCTCCTCCTGCCGTGCGCGGCAGACGACCTGCACCGCGCAGCAGGCGGCGAGGACCCCCAGCATGGTGAAGAACGTCGTGATGGTGCCCTGCTGGACGCTGCCCGCTCCGGAGATCTGGCGGAGGATCTGCTCGACGGCGGGGTTGGATGCGCCGATCTCCTCGACCAGGGAGGCGAGCGAGGTCGACAGGACGCCGATCAGGAAGCCTCCGACGGCCCAGCCGAGCACGGCGCCGCGGGTGAGCCGCCACACCAGTGCCATCGGTCCCGACAGGGCCGGTGAGGCATCCGCACGGCCCAGCCGTTCGGCGATGAAGCTGCCGCCGAGGTCGCGCGCCGCGACGAGGACGGCCGACACGGCGGCCAGTACCGCACCCACGCCGAGGGAGAGCAGCGCCGGCCACCACAGGTTCTCATCGAACGCCCGCGTGTTCTCGCCCCACCCGAAGGGGGAGAGCCACGTGAGCCACGAGCTCTCCATGCGCGTGAGGTCGTCGCTCGGCGTGCCGATCGCGTTGCCGAAGCCCGCGATCACGAAGGTCGCAATGAGCGTCCAGACCGCGAGCGAGTTCGCTCCGCGGGAGGTGCGCATGAGCTGGGCGGCGAGGAGCCCGACGCCGAGGAATGTCACGCCGACCGCGCCCGTCGCGGTCCCGGCCAGCAGCGCGCCTTCGGCCTCGGCCCCGACCGCGAGGAACGCACTCGCCACCAGCGCCGCCAGCAGCGCGTTCGCGAGCAGACCGTGAAGGGCGGTGGCCGCGAACGGCATCGTCCGTGCCGCCGGCGTCGCGGCGACGAGCTCGGCCCGCCCGGTCTCCTCGTCGCCGCGGGTGTGCCGCACGGCGAGGAACGTGCTCATGAATGCGGCGAGGATCGCCAGCCACGGGAAGATGAGGAAGATCATGAAGGCGCCCTCGTCGGCGCCCGACGGCAGCCCGCGGAACATCAGGATCACGGGGTTCGCCAGCGCCGCCGCCAGGAGGGAGGTGCGGTCCTGAGCGGTGCCGTACGCGTCTCGCACCCCGATGAACGACGCGTAGGCGAGGAGCGCCGTGCCGACGCCCCACAGCAGCACCTGCAGCCAGTCGCGCCGCGCGCGCTGGCCGAGCAGCGCGAGCAGGCGGTTCATCGCAGCTCCGGTTCGCCGGTGCGCTCGGGAGTGAGTGCCGCCAGGTCGTCGCCGTAGTGCCGCAGGAACAGCTCCTCCAGCGACGGCGGGGCGATGCGAAGGCCCGCGACGCCCCGGGCGGCGAGCTCGGGCAGCGTGCCCGCGACGGAGTCGCTGTCGACGGTGAAGCGCACCCGCCCGTCGTCGGCCACGACGTCATGGGCGGTGGCGATGCCGGCCGCGCTCGCGGCATCCGTCCCCTCGAACGAGATCTCGGTGCGCGTCAGGTGCCGCAGGTCTGCAAGCGTGCCGGACTCCACGACCCGGCCGGCGCGGATGATCGAGACCCGGTCGCACAGCTGCTCGACCTCCGAGAGGATGTGGCTCGACAGCAGCACCGTCGCGCCGCCGGCCCGCACGCGGGCGATCTCCCGGCGGAACATGACGTCCATCAGCGGGTCGAGGCCGCTCGTGGGCTCGTCGAGGATGTAGAGGTCGGCGGGCACCGCGAAGGCGGCGATGAGCGCCACCTTCTGCCGGTTGCCCTTGGAGTACGCCCGGCCCTTCTTGCGCGGATCGAACTGGAACGCCTCGATCAGGCGCTCCTTCTCGGTGCGGTAGGCGGCGTCGTTTCGTGACGCGCCGCGCAGCCGCGACATCAGGTCGATCGCCTCGCCGCCGGACAGATTGGGCCACACGCTCACGTCGCCGGGCACGTACGCGATCCGGCGGTGCAGCGCGACGGCGTCCCGCCACGGCTCCTGGCCGAAGACGGATGCCTCGCCCGACGTCTTGCGCGCGAGCCCGAGCAGCACGCGGATCGTGGTCGACTTGCCGGCACCGTTCGGGCCGAGGAAGCCGTGGACCTGACCTTCGTCGACGGTGAGGTCCAAGCCGTCGAGAGCGTGGACGCGGCCGTAGTGCTTGGTGAGGTCGCGCGTGTTGATGACAGTGGTCATGGCGCTGAAGGTACGCCGATTTCACAAATTCCTGAAGACTCCTCACGCTTTCCTCACGGTCGGCGCGAAGCCCGGGGGCTGCGGCGATGGCCCCGCAGCGTCGAGCGTCGGGAAAATGTATACCTACGCCGCGCAGGGACCCGCTCCACTCGCACTGACGACGCCGAATGTATACACTGGCTGAGATGCAGGACGAGGAGGTGGTGCGAATGCGCGCGAGCGACCGCGCCTATGCGACCCTCCTCGACGAGATCCAGTCGGGCATGCTGCGTCCGGGCGCCGTCCTCGGAGAGGTCGAGCAGGCCGCGCGGCTCGGCGTGAGCCGCACCCCGCTGCGCGAAGCGCTCGGCCGCCTCGCGGCGGACGGCCTCGTCGCCCAGCAGTCTCCGCGGGTCACCGTGGTCACCGCGATCGACGCCGAAGACATCCGCGAGATCTTCGAGGTGCGCCGCGCCCTCGAGGAGTCGGCGGCCCGCCTCGCCGCCGAGCGCGGCGACGCCGCGGCCTTCGCCGACCTCGCCCGCGACTTCGCCCGCGTCGACCTTCCCGGCGACGGCGGCCGGTCCGGCGGCGCCGACGTGCGCGACGCCTACTACGCGCTGATCGCGCGCTTCGACCTCGCCCTGGACACCGCCGTCGCCAACGACTACCTCACCGCGGCGCTGCGCACCGTGCGCACCCACCTGGTGCGGGTGCGGCGGCTGGCGCGCGACAATCCCGGCCGGCTCGCGGCATCCGTCTCGGAGCACCGGCTCATCGCCTCGGCGATCGCGGCGCGCGACGCCGACCTCGCCGCGCACGCCACCCACGTGCACCTGCACAACGCGCTCACCAACATCCTCGATTCCCTCGACGCCTCGACGGGCTCCGCGGCCGAACCGGTCCCCGCGACCGCCTCGGCCGCCGGGCCCGGCGAAGGGCAGTGACACCGAAAGGCCGGCCATGACCGTGATCCACCACCTCCGCGTCCACCGCAGCGACGAGCACCTCGTGCGGGAAGGGCAGCTGGCCTGGCATATCGCCGAGGTCGCGGCCGACCCTGTCGAGGTCGACGCCGACGTCGTCGACATGATCATCAACCGCGTGATCGACAACGCGGCGGTGGCTGCGGCATCCCTCACCCGCGCCCCGGTGAGCGCTGCCCGCCAGCAGGCGCTCGACCACGCCGTGTCGGTCGGCGGCTCGGGGGCGACGGTGTTCGGCTGCGCCCTGGACCGCAAGACGAGCCCGGAGTGGGCGGCGTGGGCCAACGGGGTCGCGGTGCGCGAGCTGGACTACCACGACACGTTCCTCGCGGCCGACTACTCGCACCCCGGCGACAACATCCCGCCGATCGTCGCCGTCGCCCAGCACGTGGGCGCCGACGGCGGGGCGCTGGTGCGCGGGCTCGCGACCGGCTACGAGATCCAGATCGACCTCGTCCGTGCGATCTGCCTCCACAAGCACAAGATCGATCACGTCGCCCACCTCGGCCCGTCGGCCGCTGCCGGCATCGGCACGCTCCTCGGCCTCCCGGTCGAGACGATCTACCAGGCCGTCGGTCAGGCCCTGCACACCACGACCGCGACGCGCCAGTCGCGCAAGGGCGAGATCTCCACCTGGAAGGCGCACGCCCCGGCCTTCGCCGGCAAGATGGCGGTCGAGGCCGTCGACCGGGCGATGCGGGGCGAGACCTCCCCGAGCCCGATCTACGAGGGCGAGGACGGCGTGATCGCGTGGCTCCTGGACGGGCCGGATGCCACGTACGAGGTGCCGCTGCCGGGCGCGGGCGAGCCCAAGCGCGGCATCCTCGACTCGTACACGAAGGAGCACTCGGCCGAGTACCAGGCGCAGGCCTGGATCGATCTCGCGCGCAAGCTGCACGGCGAGCGCCCCGACCTCGCCGACCCGGCGAACGTCGAGTCGATCGTGCTGCACACCTCGCACCACACCCACTACGTCATCGGCTCCGGGGCGAACGACCCGCAGAAGTACGACCCGACCGCGTCGCGCGAGACGCTGGACCACTCGATCCCGTACATCTTCGCGGTCGCACTGCAGGACGGCGGCTGGCACCACGTGGACTCGTACACTCCCGGGCGCGCGGGCCGCGCCGACACCGTCGAGCTGTGGCAGAAGATCACGACGGCCGAAGACGCGGAGTGGACGCGCCGCTACCACTCCGACGACCCGAACGAGAAGGCCTTCGGCGGCCGCGTCGAGATCCGTCTCACCAGCGGCGAGACCGTCGTCGACGAGATCGCCGTGGCCGACGCCCACCCGCTCGGCGCGCGGCCGTTCGCGCGCGAGGACTACGTGCGCAAGTTCCGCACCCTCGCCGAGGGCGTGCTCGCCGCGGATGAGATCGAGCGATTCCTCGACCTGGCGCAGCGCCTGCCCGAGCTCACCCCCGAAGAGGTGCAGCAGCTCACGATCGTCGCCGACTTCGGGGTGCTCGCCGCCGCCCCGGCGCCGAAGGGGCTGTTCTGATGCTGTACTCCACCGTGCCGGCGCACGAGAAGCGGCGGCGGTTCCGGGAGCGGCTGGCGAGCGGGGAGCTGCTGCGGTTCCCCGGCGCCTTCAATCCGCTCAGCGCCCGGCTCATCGAGCGCAAGGGCTTCGAGGGCGTCTACATCTCGGGTGCCGTCCTCAGCGCCGACCTCGGGCTGCCCGACATCGGCCTGACGACGCTCACGGAGGTCGCCGGCCGTGGGCAGCAGATCGCCCGCATGACCGACCTGCCCGCGATCATCGACGCGGACACCGGGTTCGGCGAGCCGATGAACGTCGCCCGCACGATCCAGACGCTCGAGGATGCGGGCCTGGCCGGCACCCACATCGAGGACCAGATCAATCCGAAGCGCTGCGGCCACCTCGACGGCAAGGCCGTCGTCGACGAGGACACTGCGATCAAGCGCATCCGCGCCGCCGCCGACGCGCGCCGCGATCCGGACTTCCTCATCATGGCGCGCACCGACATCCGTGCGGTGGAGGGGCTGGATGCCGCGACCCGGCGTGCGAAGGCCCTCGTCGACGCCGGGGCCGACGCGATCTTCCCCGAGGCCATGCGCACCCTCGACGAGTTCGCCGCGATCCGCGCGGCGGTGGACGTGCCGATCCTGGCGAACATGACCGAGTTCGGGAAGTCCGAGCTGTTCTCGGTGGATCAGCTCCGCGACGTCGGGGTCAACATCGTGATCTGGCCCGTCTCGCTGCTGCGGATCGCCATGGGCGCGGCATCCCGCGCCCTCGATACGCTCTCAGACGAAGGGCACCTCACGTCCAGGCTCGACGAGATGCAGCACCGCGCCGACCTCTACGACCTCATCGACTACGAGCAGTACAACCAGTTCGACACCAGCGTCTTCAACTTCCAGATCGCCCGCTGAGGAGAGCACCAGCCATGACCGAACCCGACATCAAGAAGGGCCTCGCCGGCGTCGTCGTCGACTACACGGCGGTCTCGAAGGTGAACCCCGAGACGAACTCGCTGCTGTACCGGGGGTACCCCGTGCAGGAGCTGGCGGCCACCCAGCCGTTCGAAGCCGTCGCCTACCTGCTGTGGCACGGTGAGCTGCCCACCGACGTGCAGCTCGCGCAGCTGCGCGCGACCGAACGGGCCTACCGGCACCTGCCCGCCGACGTGCGCGCGGCGATCGACCTCGTGCCGATCGACGCGCACCCTATGGACGAGGTGCGCACCGCGGTCAGCCTCATCGGCGCGCGCGACCTCGCCGGCACCGGCTCGGTGCTCGAGGTGAGCGGCAGCGCCGAGGAGAACCTGGCGCGCAGCATCCGCCTGTTCGCCGTGCTTCCCGCGATCGTCGCCTATGGCCAGCGCCGCCGCCGGGGCCAGCAGCCGATCGCGCCGCGGGACGACCTGGACTACGCCGCGAACTTCCTCTGGATGACCTTCGGCGAGGAGGCCGACGAGGTCGTCGTCGACGCGTTCAACCGCTCGATGATCCTCTACGCCGAGCACTCCTTCAACGCCTCGACGTTCACGGCGCGCGTCATCACCTCGACGCTCAGCGACCTGTACTCCGCGGTCGTGGGCGCCATCGGCGCGCTCAAGGGGCCGCTGCACGGCGGCGCCAACGAGGCCGTGCTCCACATCTTCGACGAGATCGGCGACGCCTCGAACGTCGGGCCGTGGCTCGACCAGGCGCTCGCCGAGAAGCGCAAGATCATGGGCTTCGGCCACCGCGTGTACAAGCGCGGCGACTCGCGCGTGCCCACGATGAAGGCCGCCCTCGACACGCTCGTCGAGCACTACGACCGGCCCGACGTGGCCGCCCTGTACGACGCGCTCGAATCCCAGTTCGTCGAGCGCAAGGGCATCTACCCCAACCTCGACTACCCGTCGGGTCCGGCGTACAACCTGATGGGCTTCGACACGCTCAGCTTCACGCCGCTGTTCGTCGCCGCGCGCGTCACCGGCTGGACCGCGCACATCACGGAGCAGCTGGCGTCGAACGCGCTCATCCGCCCGCTGTCGGAGTACAACGGTCCCGACGAGCGCCACATCGAGGGGTACGTTCCGGATGCCGCGACCCTCGAAGCCGCGAAGCGCGCGGAGGAGCCGGCGGGATGACCCCATGAGCCTGTGGCACGACCTCGAGGGCGTCGACCTCGTGGCGATGGCGCCGGGGACGCTGATCGAGCACCTCGGGATCGAGATCGTCGAGATCCGCGACGACGCGCTGGTGGGACGGATGCCGGTGGACCACCGCACCGTGCAGCCGGCGGGCGTGCTCCACGGCGGCGCCTCGGTCGCGCTCGCCGAGACGCTCGCGTCGTGGGCCGGCCACCTCGCGGTGGACCGCGAGCGGTTCCACGTGGTGGGGATGGAGATCAACGCCAACCACCTGCGGCCGGTCTCAGGCGGTTCGGTGACGGCGACGGTGACGCCGATCAACGTCGGCCGCCGTGCGCACGTCTGGGAGATCCGGATCGTGGACGACGCCGGCAAGCTCGTGTGCATCTCGCGGTGCACGCTCGCGGTGATCGAGCAGCGTTCGACCTACGCGACCCCCGACGCCAGGGCCTGACCCGTCTGCCGCAGGGCGGAGCGGCCGCCGGTGCGCGGCATCCGTCGCCGACTTAGGCTCGTTCTCAGGAGGACTCCCATGCCCGAAGCCGTCATCGTCGACGTCGTCCGCACCCCCTCGGGGCGCGGCAAGCCCGGGGGAGCGCTCAGCGCGGTGCATCCGGTCGACCTCGCGGCGGGCGTGCTGCGGTCGCTGCTCGAGCGCAACGGGCTCCAGTCGCGTCAGGTCGACGACGTGCTCATGGGCTGCGTGAGCCAGATCGGCGACCAGTCGATGAACATCGCGCGGCAGGCGGTCCTCGCCGCGGGCTTCGACGAGACGGTCCCGGCCGCCACGATCGACCGCCAGTGCGGATCGAGTCAGCAGGCCGCGCACTTCGCCGCGCAGGGCGTGATCGCCGGCGCCTACGACATCGTGATCGCCGCCGGCGTCGAGTCCATGAGCCGCGTGCCGCTCGGGTCGTCGCGCGCCGGCGGGAGCATCGCCGAGGGCCTCGCCCACCGCTATCCCGAGGGACTGGTGAACCAGGGCGTCTCGGCCGAGCTGATCGCGCAGAAGTGGGATCTCGACCGCGGGCAGCTGGACGCCTACGCCGCCGAGTCGCATCGACGGGCGGCGGATGCCTGGTCCCGCGGCGCCTTCGATTCCCAGGTGCTGCCCGTGCTCGCCGGCGGCGCGGACGCGGTGGCGTTCGACGAGACGGTGCGCCCGGGGACGACGGCGGAGGGGCTGGCCGGGCTGGGCCCCGCCTTCCGCACCGACGCGCTCGCCGAGCGCTTCCCCGACCTCGACTGGCGGATCACGGCGGGCACGTCGTCGCCCCTCACGGACGCGGCATCCGCCGTCCTCATCATGAGCGAGGAGAGGGCGGTCGCACTCGGCCTGACGCCCCGCGCGCGCTTCCACGCGTTCGCCGTCGTCGGGGACGACCCGATGCTCATGCTCACGGGCCCGATCCCGGCGACCCGCCGCATCCTCGACCGCACCGGACTGTCGATCGACGACCTCGACGCCTACGAGGTCAACGAGGCCTTCGCCTCGGTGCCGCTCGCGTGGCAGCGGGAGCTCGGCGCGGACCCTGCCCGCCTCAACCCGTGGGGCGGGGCCATCGCGCTCGGCCACGCCGTCGGCGCGTCGGGCACGCGACTGCTCGGCACGCTGGTCTCGTACCTCGAGGCGACCGGCGGCCGCTACGGCCTGCAGACGATGTGCGAGGGCGGCGGCATGGCCAACGCCACCGTCATCGAGCGGCTCTGACGCCGGCGGGTCGAGCCGCCCCGACGTCCCAGGCGAAACACCACGATTCGGACGAGACACCGCAACGCACCGTGGTGTCTCGTCGCGGACGTGGTGTTTGCCCGCTGCCTTGCCGACCGCGGGACGGAAGCGCGCCGGGCGGGGGCGCTGCAAGCGGTTGCGCGATGCGCGCGGGGACGGATGCCGGGGAGCGCGGCTAGCGCCAGATGAAAGGCTTCTCATGCTGTAAGCGCTTGCAACATCGGTGAATCCGCTGCTAGCGTCGGCCGCACACACTCCCCATCCGGCACGTCGCCGTGCCATCGCCCCACCTGGAGCCTCCGTGTCGAAGACGACCTCCACCCGTGTCCGCCGCGCTGCCGCGACTCTTGCCGCCGCCGCCTTGATCGTCACCGGGGGAGTGGTCGCCGCAGCGCCCGCCGCCGCCGCCGACCGCACGTTCGCCCTCGTCGGCAGCCTGCAGTCCGAGATCGGCTGCAGCGGGGACTGGCAGCCCGACTGTGCCGCGACCGAACTCGTCGCGACCGCGGACGCCGGCGTGTACGCGGCGGAGTTCGAGGTGCCCGCCGGCTCGTACGAGTACAAGGTCGCCGTGAACGACACGTGGGACGAGGCGTACGGCCGCGACGGCGAGAACATCCCGCTGACGATCGCCGGCCCGGCGACGCTCCGCTTCCTCTTCGACGACACCACCCACCGCGTCGGCCTCGAGGCGGTGACCCTCCGCGCCGGCTACACCGCCGACGACGACGCGCTGGTCGCCGCTCCGGTGCGGCAGCCGGGCAGCCAGGAGCAGTTCTACTTCGTCATGACGGACCGCTTCGCCAACGGCGACGCGTCGAACGACCAGGGCGGGCTCGAGGGCGACCGCCTCGCGACGGGCTTCGACCCGGCCGACAAGGGCTTCTTCCACGGCGGCGACATCGCGGGGCTGCGCGAGAACCTGGACTACATCGACGGCCTCGGCACGACGGCGATCTGGCTGACCCCCAGCTTCAAGAACCGTCCGGTGCAGGGTGAGGGCGCGAACGCCAGCGCGGGCTACCACGGCTACTGGATCACCGACTTCACGCAGATCGATCCGCACCTCGGCACCAACGCCGAGCTCGAGGCGCTCATCGCCGAAGCCCATGCCAAGGGCATCAAGGTCTACTTCGACATCATCACGAACCACACCGCCGACGTCATCTCGTACGCCGAAGGCCAGTACTCGTACGTCGACCAGGCCACCAGCCCGTACCGCGACGCGAGCGACGCCGCCTTCGACCCTGCGACCTACGCCGGCACCGGGTCATTCCCCGACCTCGACGCCGAGACGTCGTTCCCGTACACGCCGGTGATCGCTGCCGGCGACGAGTCCGCGAAGACGCCGGCGTGGCTCAACGACCCGACGCTGTACCACAACCGCGGCAATTCGACCTGGTCGGGCGAGTCCGTCACCTACGGCGACTTCGACGGCCTCGACGACCTCATGACCGAGCATCCGACCGTCGTGAGCGGGTTCGTCGAGGTGTACCAGGACTGGATCGACCTCGGCATCGACGGCTTCCGCATCGACACCGCCAAGCACGTGAACTTCGAGTTCTGGGAGCAGTGGACCGCCGAGGTGCTCGACTACGCCCGCGACGTCAAGGGCAAGAAGGACTTCTTCATGTTCGGCGAGGTGTACGACGCCGACCCGGTGAAGCTCGCGCCGTACGTCCGCGAGACCGACATGTCGAGCGTGCTCGACTTCACCTTCCAGTCCTCCGCTGTGAGCTTCGCCGCCGGCAACAGCGCCAAGGGCCTGCAGAGCCTCTACGCCGGTGACGACTGGTACACCACCCCCGACTCGTCGGCGACGGCCCTGCCGACCTTCCTCGGCAACCACGACATGGGCCGCGTCGGCTTCATGCTGCGCAACAGCGACAACGCGCTCGAACGCGACCTGCTGGCGCACGACCTGATGTTCCTCGGCCGCGGCCAGCCCGTCGTCTACTACGGCGACGAGCAGGGCTTCGTCGGCGCGGAGCCCGGCAACGACAAGAGCGCGCGGCAGTCGCTGTTCGCCTCGCAGGTCACCGAGTACCAGGACCAGAACCTGATCACGGGCGAGATCGCCGGAGCGGTCGACCGCTACGCCACCGATGCGCCGGTCTACGCGCACGTGGCCGAGCTCGCCGCACTGCGCGCGGCCCACCCTGCGCTCGTCACCGGCGCGCAGATCGAGCGCCACGCCGACAGCGGCGCGGGCGTCTACGCCTTCTCGCGCGTCGACCGCGACGAGAAGGTCGAATACCTGGTCGCGCTCAACAACACGACGGCCGAGAAGACGGTCGCGCTGACCACGCTCACCCGGAGCACGGCCTTCGCGCCGGTCTACGGCACGACGACCGGGATCACGACGGATGCCTCGGCCGCGGCATCCGTCACCGTCCCGGCGCTCTCGGCCGTGGTATATCGCGCCGACGCGCCCGTCACGGCCCCCGAGGCGCCGCTCGCGGTCGCGGTCTCGGCACCGGCCCCCGGTGCGGGCGTCAGCGGCTCCACGCCGATCTCCGCCGACGTGGACGACGCGACCTGGACCGAGACGAGCTTCGCCTGGCGCGTGGTCGGCTCCGCCGAATGGCACGCGCTCGGCACCGCAGAGGATTCCGACCCGCGCGTCTTCCACACGGTGGAGGGGCTCGCGGACGGCACGCTCGTCGAGTACCGCGCCGTGACGACGGATGCCGCGGGCGGCCACGCCGCCGCGTCCACCTACGCCTCCGTGGGCGACCCGGTGACGCTGGAGGTCTCCGAGGAGCCGGAGTCGCCGATCTCGATGGTGACCGTCCCGGGCAGCCTCAATGACGAGATGGGGTGCGCCGGTGACTGGGCGCCCGCCTGCGAGGCCGCGAAGCTGACGCTGCGCGCCGACGGCATCTGGGCGGGCACGTTCGACCTTCCCGCCGGCGAATACGAGTACAAGGTCGCCATCGACGGCTCGTGGGCGATCAACTACGGCGCGAACGGCGTGCGCGACGGCTCGAACATCGCCATCGACCACCCCGGCGGTGAGATCACGTTCTACTTCGACCCGCGGTCGAACGTCGTCCAGTCGACGGCGGAGGGTCCGATCGTGACGGTGCCCGGCTCGTACCAGAGCGAAGCGGGGTGCGCCGGTGACTGGGCGCCCGACTGCCTCGCGAGCCTCATGGCCGACGGCGACAAGGACGGCGTCTACGAGCTCTCGGTCACGCTTCCGGCGGGCGCCTACGAGGCGAAGGTCGCCCACGGCATGAGCTGGAGCGAGAACTACGGCGTGGGCGGGGCGCCCGGCGGGTCGAACTACTCGTTCACCGCCGAGGAGGGATCACCCGTCGTCTTCCGGTACACCCTCGCGACGCACGTGCTCGACATCGGCGGCGAGGGCATCGCGGGCCTCGGTGAGGAGCGCGCGCACTGGATCGACGAGCGCACCATCGCCTGGCCGGCCGACCTCGGGGCCGACGTCGCGGCGACCTGGCAGCTGCACGCATCCCTGGACGCGACTCTCGCGCTGGAGGAGGGCGCGGTGGTCGGGGGCGCCGCGATCGACCTGACCCGCATCGACGGCGGCCTCACCGACGAGCAGGAGGAGCGGTTCCCGGCGCTGGTGGGCTTCATTGCGCTGGAGGTGGCCGACGGGACGGATGCCGCAGCCCTGCTCCGCGGGCAGCTGATGGTGTCGCAGCGCGACGCCGACGGCGCGATCCGCGCCTTCACCGGCGTGCAGATCCCCGGCGTCCTCGACGACCTCTACGCGGACGTCGTCGCCGACGTGGAGCTCGGTGTGTCGTTCGACGGCAAGAAGCCGACGTTCCGCCTGTGGGCGCCGACCGCGCAGGCCGCGACGCTGCTGACGCGGGACGCCGGCGCCGACGGCGACGCCGCACGTCACGAGGCGACGTGGGACGAGGCATCCGGAATCTGGACCGTCGAGGGCGGGAAGAAGCTCAAGGGCGACGAGTACCTGTGGGAGGTCGTCGTCTACGCGCCGACCACCGGGGCGATCGAGACCAACCAGGTCACCGACCCGTACTCCCTCGCGCTCACCCTGAACTCCGAGCGCTCCGTCGCCGTCGACCTCGATGACAAGTCGTGGCGGCCCAAGGCGTGGGAGAAGACCGAGGCTCCCGTCGTGGATCGCCCCGTCGACCGCGCGATCTACGAGCTGCACGTGCGCGACTTCTCGATCACCGATGAGTCGGTGCCCGAGGCCGAGCGCGGGACGTACACGGCGTTCACGCGCGACAGCGCGGGGACCGCGCAGCTGCGCGAGCTCGCGGACGCCGGCATCAACACCGTGCACCTGCTGCCCACGTTCGACATCGCGACCATCGAGGAGGACCGGTCGAAGCAGGCGGTGCCCGCCTGCGACCTGGCCTCGTTCGCGCCGGACGGCACGGAGCAGCAGGCGTGCATCGAGGCGGTCGTCGACGCCGACGGCTTCAACTGGGGCTACGACCCGTACCACTACACGGTGCCCGAGGGCTCCTACGCCACCGATCCAGAGGGCGGTGCGCGCGTCGCCGAGTTCCGTTCGATGGTCGGCGCCCTCCACGGGATGGGTCTGCAGGTCGTGCTCGACCAGGTCTTCAACCACACCGCGCAGTCGGGCCAGGAGGCCAAGTCCGTCCTCGACCAGGTCGTGCCCGGCTACTACCACCGTCTCAACCCGGCCGGCGGCGTCGAGACCTCGACGTGCTGCCAGAACGTGGCGACCGAGCACGAGGTCGCGCAGAAGCTCATGGTCGACTCGGTCGTGACGTGGGCGCGTGACTACAAGGTCGACGGCTTCCGCTTCGACCTCATGGGCCACCACTCGAAGGCGAACATGCTCGCCATCCGCGATGCGCTCGACGAGCTGACGCTCGAGCATGACGGCGTCGACGGCGAGGCGATCTACCTGTACGGCGAGGGCTGGAACTTCGGCGAGGTCGCGAACAACGCCCTGTTCGAGCAGGCCACCCAGGGTCAGCTCGGCGGCACCGGCATCGGCACGTTCTCCGACCGGCTGCGCGACGCCGTCCACGGCGGCAGCCCGGTCGACGGCGGCTCGAAGTTCTACCAGGGCTTCGGCACGGGTCTGGCCACCGACCCGAACGGCAGCGACCGGTCGGCGCCGGGCGACCCCTTCGCCGACCTCGCGCACAAGACCGACCTGGTGAAGCTGGGACTCGCGGGCAACCTGCGCGACTTCTCGTTCACCGCCTCCGACGGCACCGTGAAGGCCGGAGACGAGCTGGACTACAACGGCTCGCCCGCCGGGTACGCCGACCAGCCCGACGAGGTCATCACCTACGTCGACGCGCACGACAACGAGACGCTGTACGACCTCGGCGTGCTGAAGCTGCCGGCCGACACCCCGATGGCGGACCGCGTGCGCATGAACACCCTGTCGCTCGCGACCACCGCCTACTCCCAGACCCCGTCGTTCTGGCACGCCGGCACGGAGCTCCTCCGCTCGAAGTCGCTCGACCGCAACAGCTACAACTCGGGCGACTGGTTCAATCGCATCGACTGGACCGGCCAGGAGTCCACGTTCGGCTCGGGCCTGCCCCGCGAGGGCGACAACGGGAGCCACTGGGACGACCTCGCGCCGCTCCTGGCAGACCCCGCGAACAAGCCGGGTGCGTCCGACATCGCCGCGGCCGAGGCATCCGCCCTCGATCTGCTCCGCGTGCGCGAGCAGGTGGGTCTGCTGCGTCTCGGGTCCGCCGGCCTGATCGAGCAGAAGGTCTCGTTCCCGAACAGCGGGACGGATGCCGCTCCCGGCGTCATCGTCATGCTCATCGACGATCTGGTGGGCGCCGACGTCGATCCCGCGCTGAAGGGTGCGCTCGTGGTGTTCAACGCGGGCACCGAGACCACGACGCAGACCATCTCGGAGCTCGAGGGTCGGCCGTTCTCGCTGGCGCCGGCGCTCGCCCAGGGTGCCGACCCCGTCGTGAAGACGACCACGTGGGACGCCGCCAGCGGCACGGTCACCGTCCCGGCCCGCACGGCGGTGGTGCTCGTCGAGACCCAGCGGCGCTGACTCACCGGCGCTCGCCCGTCACGTGGCGGGCGAGCGCCGGGAGCTCGTCCGCTGGGGGGGGGGGGGGGGGGCAGCGCCTCCTCCACAGGGCGCCGGATCGCGTGCTCCAGACGGGTTATCCACTGGTTCGAAAAAGCTTTTGATCTGGGCGTTTCGATGTCGGAACCCCTGGCCACAATGGGGGTATGACGCAGTTCGCCGCAGCCCTCGCCGACCTCGCCGACGCGCTCGCCGGCGTGGTCGCCGCGGCGTTCGCCGATGACGGGTTGCGTGCCTGTGACGACGGCGAGGTGCTGTCGGCGCTCGCGGGCGCGGCTCGGGTGCACCGCGGCGTCGAGGCCGTCATGGTCGAGGCCGTGGCGCAGCTGCAGGCGCGCGACGACCTTCGGCCCCACCCCGACCGGGCGACGACGCGGTACGGGTGCCGCAACCTCAGCGAGCTCGTACAGCGGGCCACGCGCCTGTCGGGGCGCAGCGCGGCCGATCTCGCCGCCGCGGCCGGCGTGGTGCAGCGCAGCACCGCGCCGTCGACGGGAGAGCTGCTGCCTGCGACGTTCCCGTGCATGCGCGACGCGCTCGCGGCGGGGCAGGTGGGCGTCGATGCGGTCGTCGCGGTGGCCTCGGCATTCCGTCGCGTCGGCGTGGGTCGGGTCGAGATGCTCGCCGCCGACGAAGAGCTCGCGGCCGCGGCAGCCGGTGCGGGGCCGGATGCCGCAGGCCCGGCCTCGGCCGACGAGCTGCGCGCGCTCGCACAGGTGTGGGCGGCCTACCTCGATCCCGATGGCGCTGAGCCCGTCGAGGCGAGGGCGCTGCGCAAGCGGGGACTCACGGTGGGGCGACGCGACGGTGACGGGCTGGTCCCGGTGCGCGGCAATCTCCTGCCCGAAGTCGCCGCGCAGCTGCGACTCGGGTTCGACAGCGTGCTGAACCCTCGTGTGGACGCCGCGCCCGCGATGGGCGGCCCGTGCTTCACTGACGCCGACGCCGACAGTGACCACGACTGCGGCGCGCCGTCCGAGGATGCCGCCGATTCGCGCACCCGCAAGCAGAAGCAGCACGATGCGCTGGCCGTGCTGCTGGCGGCAGCGGTGGCATCCGGTGAACTGCCCATGCTCGGTGGCGCCGCACCGACACTGGTCGTGGCCGTGCGCGAACAAGACCTCGCGTCGGGGCGCGGGTACGCGCACCTCCCCGGCGGCGACGAGCCGGTCTCGATCGCGGCGGCCCGGCACATCGCCTGCGCGGGTGCGGTGCAGCGGGTCGTGCTCGGCGCGGCCGGTCGGATCGTGTCGATGCGGACGCTCGACCGCGTGTTCAACCATCACCAGCGCCGGGCCATCACCCTGCGTGACGGCGGATGCCTCATCCCCGGGTGTCAGGTGCCGCCGCAGTGGTGCGAAGTGCATCACGTCGAGGAGCATTCGCGGGGTGGGTCGACGCACACCGACAACGGGGTCCTGCTGTGCTGGTTCCACCATCGCACCATCGACTCCGGCGGGTGGCAGGTGGCGATGGTCGAGGGGGTGCCGTACGTGAAGGGCCCGTACTGGTGGGATGCCGAGGTGAAGTGGCGGCCGGCCACGAAGTCCCCGACCAGACAGCGAGATCAGATCGCGCTGCGCATCTGACCACGTCGCTGTCGGCAGTGATCGGATGCGGCCAAACGCGGCGCGATCGGCGCGATCGGCGCGACCGGCGCGACCGGCGCGATCGGCGCGATCGGCGCGATCGGCGCGATCGGCGCGAACACCGCGAACACCGCGAACGCCGTGAGTGCCGCGATGTCGGGGGCCGGTGCGTGCCGCGATGTCGGGGCCGGTGCGTGATGTCCGACGGGCATGAGGGGGTCCGGACCGTTACGAGCCGGGCAGTTCGAGCTCGTACACCTCGTCGTAGTCCTGGTACGTCACCGTGACCGTGACGGGCCGGTCGATCACCGCGGGCGGCAGCCTGAACACGTGCGTCGTCGGTCCCATGTCCGCGGTGCAGGGGTTGTTCGGCGACGGCCCGAACTCGACCTCCACCTCGCCGCTGCCCCGCACCTGCGGTGCCGACGGGACCGGCGGACAGCTGCCGCTGCCCATCGTGATGATCGCGAACTCGTCGTCGTCGATCCAGCCTGCGGAGGGCTCGCCGCTGAGGGGGTCGGGCATCGGGCCCTCCCAGTCGTCGGGGATCCCACGAATCGTCTGGTCGGCGCCCGAGCCGGAGCACCCGGTCAGCGCGAGCAGTGCGAGCACGACGGCCGCGATCGGTGGCGCGGCGGCCCGCCGACCCGGCCGCGTCACAGGCTCAGCCGCACCAGCAGCGTCTCGCCGGCGCTGGAGATGATGTGCAGCTGCCACGGCGGTCATAGCCGCGAGCCTAGAGGTCGGCCGCGGTCGCCGTCACGCTTCCGCGAGTCCAAGCGCCGCACCTGACCGCCGTCGCGCCTGCCCCGGCCGCTCGCTGTCAGAGCGCGTCCACGACGGCTCCGCCGAACACCGCCACGGCCGCGAGCGCCACACCGGCGACGCCCAGCGCGGCGATGGCGAAGACCAGGATGTTCCCGCCGATCGTGAGGAGCAGGGCCGCGCCGCGCGAGAGCTCACGGCGACGGGGAACCGGGATCGACGAGGTGGTGAAGGCCATGATCCGACGCTACGGACGTGCACACGCCGGCGCGTCCACCCACGGTCGCATCGTCCTCCGCCGGAGGGATGATCCCGGATGCCTCGCGCTCTGCGGCCAGCGCGGCGCAACGGAAGAAGGCTCTGCGACGAAGTGTCGACCTCGGCCGATCCCGGACGACGCCCGGAGTGAGGTTGGCATCGGCCCGCCCGCAACGGAAGGATCACACCATGAAGTACATGATGTTCGTCGTCTCCTCGCTCGAGCCCGACACCGAGCCCGACCAGTCCGACGTGGACCTGTGGGTCGACCCGCTCGACGCCAGCGGCAAGCGGATCATCGGCGAGGTGCTGGCCCCGGTGTCCGACTCCACCGTGGTCAAGGTGCGCGGCGGCAAGGTGCTCACCGCGCGCGGGCCCTTCGCCGAGACGACCGAGGTGATCCTCGGCTTCGACATCCTCGAGGTCGACGACCTCGACGAGGCGATCGAGATCGCGTCGAAGCACCCGATGGCCCGCAACGGCCAGATCGAGCTGCGCCCGTTCATGCAGTGGCCCGACGGGGACAGCGCCGCTGCGGGCGACTGACACCCGGCATCCGAGAGCAAGGAAGGGTGGGCCCCGCGGGACGGGGGCCCACCCTTCCGGCCGCTCGGCGCGTCAGCCGCGCAGCGACGCGATCTCGAACAGCGTCGTCGTGCCCGACACCTCATTGCCGACGGCGATGAGCGGCGTCCCGGTCGCCGACGCGGCAGCCGGGATGAACGCGATGCCCTCGGGACCGAGGTCGCCGGCGGCGGCGAGGTCGCCGCCGTCCTCGACCGACACCGAGAAGTCGCGGTTGTTGACATAGGTGACGAAGTGGGATGCCGCGGGCTCGGTCACATCGAACACCGCGATGCCGCCGATCCGCTCGAAGCCGATGAACGCGTACGTGCGACCGTCGACCTCACCGAGCGCGACCCCCTCCGGCTCCGGACCCTTGTCGTCGCTGCGGCCCTCGAAGTTCGACTCGGAGTGATTGGAGTTCACGAAGCCGGGAACGGCGGCTGCGGTGAGCTCCTCGAAGGCCGAGCCGGAGTCGAAGACCAGGTCGCCGGCGTCGCTCCAGATCGAGAACGACCGGCCGCCGAAGGCGTAGAGCTCCTGGTAGCAGCCGGCGTCTGCGTCGAACCCGTCCTCGATCGTGACGTTGAGGCGGCCGAGGTCGGCGTCGCCGAGCGCGCCGGCGAGCGGGCCGGTGCTGCAGACCGGGCCGGAGCCGTCCTCCGCGAGGTTCTTCACGCGCGAGACCTCGCTGTACTCGCCCCACTCGCGCGCGTCGCCCTCGTTCGCCGTGACGAGGTACGTCCGACCGTCGGCGGTGTAGGACTGCAGCCCGTCGGGCATGGAGAGGCTCTTCAGGCCGGGATAGGCGCGCAGCGCGAACGCGTCGTCGCGGTCGCTGGGGTCGAGCGCGTTCGCGCCGAGGCCCAGGTCCTTCGCGCCCAGCGGCAGGATGTCGGTCACCCGCGCGCTCGGGATCTGCACGACCGCGATCGCGTTAGCCTCCTGCAGCGCGACGTACGCGGTGTTGCCCTCGACGGCGATGTACTCGGGCTCGAGGTTGCGGCTGACCGGGTGGTCGTCGCCGTGCGGCTGCGGGCCGAAGACGCGCACGCCCTCGGGGAGCGTCGCCGTGCCGTCGGCCTCATACGCGTGGAAGTCGGCGGTCTTGACGTCCTTCTGCGCGGGTGCGGCGACCCGGTTCGGGAGCTTGACGACGCTCACCGATCCCTCGGGGTCGACGGAGAAGTCGTCGGCCGGCTCGCCCTCGTTGGCGACGAGGGCGTACTTTCCGTCCGGCGCGATCGCGACCATGTCGGGGAGCGCTCCGACCTGGACGGTGCCGAGGACGGCGGAGGCGGCATCCGTCGCCCGTGCGTCGAAGAAGAGCAGGTGACCGGGGTCGGTCTTGGTCGGCGCCTCGATGGCGACCACGCCCAGGCCGTCGGCGCGGACGGCGACCGAGTTCGCGACGCCGTCGGAGCCCAGCGCGAACTCCTCCGTCATCGCGGACGGGTCGGAGTAGTCCAGCACGCTCACCGATCCGGCGAGCGCGTTGACCACGAACAGGCGGTCGCCGTGCGCGGCGACGATCTCGGCCGCCCCCTCGTCGAACACGCCGGTCTCGAAGGTGCCGACCGGAGCCAGCGCGATCGCGGCGTCCTGCGCCGAGAGGACGATCGGGTCGGGGACGACGGCGGCCGTGGCGGTGAGCGGCGTCAGCGCGACGGCGCACGCGGCGACGGTGGTCGCGGCGAGCGCGGCGACACGGCGGGGAGCAGAGGAAGGCATCGGGTTCCTTGTCGGCAGGGGGATCGGGAGCACGCACACGGTGCACCACGTGACTATCCCGGCACGGTTTCGGTGCGGTGAACGGCCGGCGAACAGGCGACCGCCCATCCAGTCGCTGGTCCACCTAGCAGATACAAGGACGTCCATGTAAAATCAGCACAGTGCTGATGTCGGCACGATCGCGCTGATCAGGATGCCTCACGAGGGCGTCGCTGCATCACTGAAGGAGCAATGGTGTCCACGATCACCCCTCTCACGCCCGCCCTCACGACCGAGGAGCGCGAAGCGATCCTCGAGGCCGTCCGCGAATTCGCCGAGACGCAGCTCGCGCCGCACGCCCTGGAGTGGGACGCGCAGTCGCACTTCCCCCGCGAGACGCTGGGCCGGGGCGGCGAGCTCGGACTCGGCGGCATTTACGTCCGCGAGGACGTCGGCGGCTCGGGCCTGTCGCGCTCGGACGCCGCGGCCATCTTCGAGGAGCTCGCCCAGGGCGACACCGCGATCGCCGCGTACATCTCCATCCACAACATGGTGGCGTGGATGATCGACACCTACGGCACCGAGGCGCAGCGCACCGAGTGGCTGCCGCTCCTCACGTCCATGTCGGGCTTCGGCAGCTACTGCCTCACCGAGCCGGGTGCGGGATCGGATGCCGCGGCCATCACGACGAGCGCGATCCGCGACGGCGACGAGTTCGTGCTGACCGGCGTCAAGCAGTTCATCTCGGGCGGGGGCGAGGCATCCGTCTACATCGTCATGGCACGCACCGGCGAGCCGGGTGCCCGCGGGATCACGGCGTTCCTCGTGCCCGCCGGCACCGCCGGCCTGTCGTTCGGCGCGATCGAGCACAAGATGGGGTGGAACGCGCAGCCCACGCGGCAGGTGATCCTCGACGAGGTGCGCGTGCCCGCGGCGAATGTCCTCGGCGGCGAGGGTCAGGGGTTCAAGATCGCGATGTCGGCCCTGGACGGCGGCCGCATCAACATCGCGGCGTGCTCGCTCGGCGGCGCGCAGTGGGCCCTCGACCGCGCCGTCGCCTACGTGCAGGAGCGGTTCACGTTCGGCGAGCCGCTGGCCGAGAAGCAGGCCCTGGTCTTCGCGCTCGCCGACATGGCCACCGAGCTCCGTGCCGCACGGGCCCTCGTGCGCGACGCGGCGGCGGCGCTGGACGCGAAGGCACCCGACGCGTCGATGCAGTGCGCGATGGCCAAGCGATTCGCCACCGACGCCGGCTTCACCGTCGCGAACCAGGCCCTGCAGCTGCACGGCGGGTACGGATACCTTCACGACTACGGCATCGAGAAGGTGGTGCGCGACCTGCGCGTGCACCAGATCCTCGAGGGCACGAACGAGATCATGCGCGTGATCATCGGCCGCCAGCTGCTCGCGCACTGACGCCCCCTCGATCCCACGCACCGACGAAGAGGTCCGACATGAAGATCGCATTCCTGGGGCTCGGCCACATGGGCCTGCCCATGGCGAAGAACCTCGCCGCGACCGGTCACGAGGTGGTCGGCTTCGACGTCGCCCCTGCCGCGGTCGCCGCGGCGGGTGAGGCCGGACTCGCCACGGCCGATTCGGGGACGGATGCCGCCACCGGCGCCGACGTCGTCATCACGATGTTCCAGACCGGCGCGCAGGTGCTCGACGCCTACCGGGGCGCGGGCGGCGGGCCGGGACTGCTGGAGGTCGCGGCATCCGGCGCGCTCTTCATCGACTGCTCGACGATCGCCGTCGACGAGGCCCGCGCCGCGCACACGCTCGCCGAGGAGGCCGGGCGCCGGTCGCTGGACGCGCCGGTGTCGGGCGGCGTCGTGGGCGCCGAGAACGCCACACTCGCCTTCATGGTGGGCGGCACCGATGAGGACTTCGAGGCCGCGCGGCCGCTGCTGGAGGCGATGGGGCGGCGGGTCGTGCACTGCGGCGGCGCGGGCCTCGGGCAGGCGGCCAAGGTGTGCAACAACATGATCCTCGCGGTGTCGCAGATCGCGGTCGCCGAGGCGTTCGTGCTGGGGGAGCGGCTTGGGCTCTCGCACCAGGCGCTGTTCGACGTCGCGTCCAACGCGTCGGGGCAGTGCTGGGCGCTGACCACGAACTGCCCGGTGCCCGGCCCTGTGCCCACGAGCCCTGCCAACCGCGACTACCAGCCGGGGTTCGCCGGGGCGCTGATGAACAAGGACCTCGGCCTCGCCGAGCATGCCATCGCCGCCACCCGCGTGGACGCGCGCATGGGCATGCTCGCCCGCGAGATCTACCAGGCCTTCGCCGCCGGCGACGGCGCAGGGCAGGACTTCTCCGGCATCATCAACACCATCCGCGCCGAGTCCGCCTGACGACCGGGCCGCCTCCGCCCCGATCGCCACGCGCCGGACTCTGGTGGAATGTTCACGACCCTCGACGAAAGCGGAGCGATGACCGAATACGAGACGATCCTGGTCGAGACGCGCGGACGCGTCGGTTGGATCACCCTCAACAGGCCGGACGCGCTCAACGCGCTCAACACGCAGGTCTGCCGCGACGTCGTCGCCGCGGCAGCCGCCTTCGACGCCGACGAGCACATCGGGGCGATCGTCGTCACGGGCTCGGAGCGCGCCTTCGCGGCGGGGGCGGACATCAAGGAGATGGAGTCGAAGTCCGGGCTGGAGATGGTCATGACCGACCACTTCGGCGGATGGGCCGACTTCGCGAAGGTGCGCACCCCGGTGATCGCCGCCGTCTCGGGCTACGCGCTCGGCGGCGGGTGCGAGCTGGCCATGATGTGCGACATCATCCTCGCCGCCGACACGGCGAAGTTCGGCCAGCCCGAGATCAACCTCGGCGTGATCCCCGGCATGGGCGGCTCGCAGCGGCTCGTGCGGGCGGTCGGGTACTACAAGGCCGCCGAGCTCATCCTCACGGGCCGGATGATGGATGCCGCCGAGGCCGAGCGCTCGGGACTCGTCTCACGCGTCGTCCCGGCGGCCGAACTGCGGGACGAGGCGCAGAAGACCGCGGAGTCGATCGCCGCGAAGAGCCTGCCGTCGCTGTACGCCGCGAAAGCCGTGCTCGACGCCGCGCTGGAGTCGTCCCTCGCCGAGGGCCTGCGCCTCGAGCGCCACGTGTTCGCCGGCCTCTTCGACACCGCCGACCAGAAGGAGGGCATGGCCGCCTTCCGCGAGAAGCGTGCCCCCGACTTCCACGGCCGCTGAGCCGAGCTGCGGCGCGGCGGGCGCTCGCGGGCGGCTAGAGGGGCTCCGGCTGCGGGCGCGGGTCGGTGAAGTCGCCGGCGTCCTTGCGGAAGCGCGCGATGATGCGCACCAGCTCGGTCGTGTCGTCGTCGGAGAGGCCCGGGCTCTCGAACACCTCGGTGTTCAGGGCCGTGGTCGCGCGCTCGACGAGCTCGCGCCCGGAGTCCGTGAGCACCAGCATCGCCGCCCTGCCGTCGTCGGGATGCGGCTCGCGCGACACCAGGCCGTCGCGTGCGAGCCGGTCGACCGTGTTCGTCACGCTCGTCGGGTGCACCTGCAGGCGCGCGATCGCGCTGGCCATCGGCATCCGTCCCTCCCGCGTGAAGCCGAGCAGTCGCAGCATCTCGTACCGTGCGAACGACAGGCCGAACGGCTTCAGCGTGGCGTCGATGCGCGCGAACAGCAGCTGCTGAGCCCGGATGATCGACGTGACGGCGGTCATGCCCGCGGCCGCCGGCTCCCAGCCGTGGGCGATCCACTGACGCTTGGCCTCGGCGATCGGATCGACCGGAAGGCGCTTGGGTGCTGCCATGACGACCTCCTGGATCCACCGTACCGGGCGGCGTCCGGACGGGCGTGCGCGCCGGCCGGGCGACGGCGTCTATGTATACACACAGCGGTCGTCCGCCCGGTCCGACCGGGCGCCCGTCCCTGGATTGGGTACATTCCAGGCCGCGCCATAGACTCGTGCCCAGCGTGAGGAGATCGTCATGAAGATCGTCGTCCTGGTCAAGGAAGTCCCGGATACGTACGGGGATCGGAAGCTGTCGCTGGAGACGGGGCTGGCTGATCGGGAGGCATCCGATCGGGTGCTGGACGAGATCGGCGAGCGGGCACTCGAGGTGGCGCTGTCGTACGCCGACAAGACGCCCGGGACCGAGGTCGTGGTGGTGTCGATGGCGTCGCAGGCGGCGTCGGCGACGGTGCGCAAGGGTTTGGCGATGGGGGCGGCGTCGGCGGTGCAGGTGATCGACGACGCACTGCTCGGTGCCGACATGGGGCTCACGGCGGAGGTGCTGGCGGCGGTGCTGCAGCGCACCGGGTTCGACCTGGTGATCGCGGGCAACCAGTCCACGGACGGCTCGGGCGGGGTGGTGCCGTCGATGATCGCGGAGATCCTCGACGTTCCCAGCGCCACGTACCTGAACTCGGTGGAGATCGGTGCGGACGCGGTGTCGGGCACGCGGGCCTCCGACGGTGCGACGAAGCAGGTGGTGGCACCGCTCCCGGCGGTGATCTCGATCACCGAGGCGCTTCCGGACGCGCGGTTCCCGAACTTCAAGGGCATCATGGCGGCCAAGAAGAAGCCGTTCGAGACGCTGTCGCTGGCCGAGCTGGAGATCGACGCGCACGACCCCGACGCGTCTCGCTCGATCGTGATCGCGCTGAGCGAGAAGCCGCCGCGCGAGGCGGGCGTGAAGATCGTCGACGAGGGCGACGCGGGCGAGAAGCTCGCGGAGTTCCTCATCCAGAACCGGCTGGCGTGAGGTGCGTGTGATGACGTTTGCAGATGACTCCATCGTGGTCCTCCTGGACACCACCCCGTCGGGCGGGCTGGCCAAGTCCGCCGCGGAGGTGCTGGGGGCTGCCGCCTCGGTGGGCACGCCGGTCGCGGTGGTGGTGGGCGATGCGGCGCTGGCGGCGGATGCCGCGGCGCTGGGTGCGGCGCAGGTGCTGGTCGCCCCTCCCGGTGAGGGGCTGACGGTTCCGGTCGTGGACGCATTGACGGCGGCGGCGGATCTGGTCCGCCCGGACGCGGTCCTGGTGTCGCACTCGATCGAGGGCCGCGATGTCGCGGGTCGTTACGCGGCCCGCACCCGGTCGGGCATCGCGGTGGACGCGGTCGGTGTCTCGCGGGATGCGGAGGGCGTGGTCGCGCACCACTCCGTGTACGGCGGTGCGTACAACGTGGAATCCGCGGTGACGTGGGGTGCGCCGGTGATCACGATCCGGCAGGGATCGGTGGATGCCCGCGCCGATGCGGTCGACGGTGTCGAGGCGGAGCCGCTCGAGGTGCGTGCCTCCGGACGGAAGGCGGCGACGGTCACGTCGGTCGATCAGGCGGTGGTGTCGTCGTCGCGTCCGGAGCTGCGCGGCGCGGTGAAGGTCGTCTCCGGCGGGCGCGGTCTCGGATCGGGGGAGAAGTTCGCCCTGGTCGAGCAGCTCGCCGACACGCTGGGCGCGGCGGTGGGCGCGTCGCGCGCCGCGGTGGACGCCGGGTATGTGCCGCAGACGTATCAGGTCGGGCAGACCGGGGTGTCGGTGTCGCCGCAGCTGTATGTCGCGCTCGGGATCTCCGGCGCGATCCAGCACAAGGCGGGGATGCAGACGGCGAAGACGATCGTCGCGATCAACAAGGACGCGGATGCCCCGATCTTCGAGATCGCCGATTTCGGGGTGGTCGGCGACGTGTTCCAGGTCGTGCCGCAGCTGATCTCCGCGCTCGAGGCGAAGAAGGCGTAACCCGGGATGGCCACGTACGGTTCTGCGGTGCGGCGCGGGCTGCCCAGGGTGCCCGGCGGCGAGCCGTGGCCGCCCGCCGGCGACGCTCCGGTCCCCAACGGGGACGGCGGGGGAGAGGTCGTCCCGTCGCTCAGCGTCCAGACTGGTTCGGTCGCCGCGGCATCGTCGGCGGCCGTGACCCAGTCCGCTCCCGCCCCGGCCGCCGAGCCTGCCGCGAGCCCCTCGGCCGGGGCGGAGACCGGTGGGACGAGCTCCGTGGCCGGTGCGGCGAGCTCCCTGGTCGGTGGCGGGGAACGCGCGATCCGCCGCGGTCTGCCGCGCGTCCCGGGCGGCGAGCCCTGGCCGCCGGCATCCGTCGCCGCCGCTGCGGCGGCTCCCGTCGCTCCCGCCGCGGCGGCTCCCGCCGCTCCCGTCGCCGCCGCTCCCGCGGCCGCTCCCGTCGCCGCCGCTCCCGCGGCCGCCCCGGAGGCCGCGACCCCCGCCGACGAAGCACCCGAAGCGCGCGACCTCGCCGCCTCCGCTGCGGCGGTGGCGCAGCCACCGGCGGTGGCCGCCGACGGGGCGAAGCCGCTGCGTCGCGGACTGCCGCGTGTGGCCGGCGGCGAGCCGTGGCCGCCGGCAGGTCTCGCGCCCGCCGCCCGGGCCGCCACCGCCGGAGCAGCTGACGCCGAGGACGCGGTGGCGGCGCCGGTCGAGGCATCCGTCGACACCCCGACGCCCGTCGCGACGCCGGCGCTGCCCGAGACCCCGGTGGCGGCATCCGTCGTCCCGGCTGTCCCCGCCGCGGCGGTGACGCCCAGCAGGGTTCCGCTGTCGCAGCCGCTGCCGTTCACGAGGACGGTGTGGGAGGGCGCGGCCGCGCGCACCCGCCCGGCGCCCCGGGTCGAGCCGCAGCGGATCGGCCCCTTCACGAAACTGCAGTGGGCGGGGGCGGTGGTCGTCGGCGGTGCCGGGCTGCTGTTCGCGGCGGCGCTGGCGGTCGCGCTGGTGCGGTTCCTGCTGTCGACGCCGTGGGGGATGGACTTCCTCGCGGCGTACCCCGGCGAGTACCACCTGCCCGAGGGCGCGCCGGTCGGGTTCCCGGCGTGGCTGGGGTGGCAGCACTTCTTCAACGTGTTCCTGATGGTGCTGATCATCCGCACCGGCCTGCAGGTGCGCACCGAGAAGCGGCCGAGCGTGTTCTGGTCGCCGCGCAGCAACAACCGCCGCAAGATCAGCCTGAACCTGTGGTTCCACCAGTCACTGGACATCCTGTGGCTGGTCAACGGCGTGATCTTCGTGGTGCTGCTGTTCCTCACCGGGCAGTGGATGCGGATCGTGCCGACGTCGTGGGAGGTGTTCCCCAACGCGGTCTCGGCGGGCCTGCAGTACGTGTCGCTGGACTGGCCCACCGAGAACGGCTGGGTGAACTACAACGCGCTGCAGCAGCTGGCGTACTTCGTCACGGTGTTCCTGGCCGCGCCGCTGGCCGCGATCACCGGGGTGCGGATGTCGGGGGTGTGGCCGAAGAACGCGACGGGGCTCAACAAGGCGTACCCGGTGGAGTGGGCCCGCGCGGTGCACTTCCCGGTGATGCTGTACTTCGTGGCGTTCATCGCGGTGCACGTGTTCCTGGTGTTCGCGACCGGGGCGCTGCGCAACCTGAACCACATGTACGCCGCGCAGGGCTCGACCGACCCGAACGCGTACGCCGACAACTGGACCGGGTTCTGGTTCTTCACCGCCTCGCTCGTCGTCATCGCCGCCGCGTGGATCGCCGCCCGCCCGCTCGTGCTCGCACCCATCGCCCGCCTCTTCGGCAAGGTGAGCGGCCGCTGACGCACGGCTGACGGTCGGGCGCTCGCGCGCCCGCAGCGGCCCAGGACCGTGCGCCGGTCGTAGCCTGGTCAGGGCTCGACGACGAGGCCGGCGAGATCGGCCAGTGCGGGCGCCATGAGCTGCAGCTGCTCGGGCGAGATCGTGGCACCGCGCAGTCCCGCCATGCCGATGACCTGGCCGAGGTCGGCTCCTCGCAGATCGACGTCCCTAGCCCGCGATCCCGACACGCCACGTCCCGATGGCGGGGGCCGTTCCCATCCTGGGTCACCAGCCCGCCCGAGGGCGGCCCGGCCTGGGGGATAACCCGAACCGAGGTCTCCGGCTTCCTCTGGCGCGCCGCGCGCCCCGCGCGCCTACCGTAAGGGGCATGACCTCCTCGGACACTTCCCACTCCCGCCCGGTGACGCGGCCGGCCCAGGTGGCGGGCGCGATCGCGCAGCTCGCCGCACTCGGCGTCATCGGCGCCGCGGTGTTCTCGCTCCTCTTCTCGATGCTCGGCCTCGGCATCGGGCTGCTGTTCGTCCTCGGCGTCGGCCTGCTGGTGCTCTTCGCGCTCGTCTACGTGCTGTACGCCGTCGGCTGGCTCGAGACGCAGCGCGTCGACGGGCTCTACCGGTTCGGGCTCGCGGCACCCCGGCCCCGGTCGAGCGGCCGGCCCGGCTTCGGCGGCTTCCTCCGCACGGTGTGGCTGCAGGCGATCGACCTCTCCACGTGGCGCGCGATCGCGAACCTCGCGATCGCGACGATCCTCGGCTGGGTCGTGGTCGCCCTCGCGGGGCTGCTCGTGTCGGGCGTCGTGCTGGCCTTCGCGCCGCTCTTCGCGGATGCCAGTGCCGTGCGCCTCGCACGCACCGGCATCGACGTGCCGCTCTCGTGGGCGCTGCCGGTCGGCATCCTCGCGGTGCTCGTCTCCGCCGCCGGCCTCGTCGGGCTGGGCGTCCTCCACGGCGTCATCTCGCGCGCCGTCATGGTGCCCTCGCGCGAGGCCCAGCTCGCGGCCGCCGCGCGCGCCTCGAGCCTGCAGCACGCCGGTGCCGTGCGCGCCGCCGACGTGGAGCGCACGCGCATCGAACGCGACCTTCACGACGGGGTGCAGCCTCGGCTGGTGTCCGTCGGCATGACGCTCGGACTGGCGCAGCAGAAGATCGACGCCGACCCCGAGGCCGCGAAGGCGCTGATCAGCGAGGCCCACACCTCGACGAAGGCCGCCATCACCGAGCTGCGGCAGCTCGCCCGCGGCATCCACACCTCCGTCCTCGACGATCGGGGCCTCGACGCCGCACTGTCGGCGCTGGTCGCCCGGTCGGTGGTCCCGGTGCACACCGACGTGCGGCTCGACGGCCGCTGCAGTCGCGACACCGAGGCGGCGGCGTACTTCGTGATCGCCGAGGCGCTGACGAACGCCGCCAAGCACTCCCGGGCCACCGAAGTCCGTGTCGTGGTGCGGCTGCGCGAGCCGGGGGTCCTGTGGGCGCGCGTCGAGGACAACGGCGTCGGCGGCGCGCGCGTCGTCCCCGGCGGCGGTCTGGACGGCATCGTCAACCGCGTCCTCGCCGCGGGCGGCGAAGCCCGCATCGACAGCCCCGCCGGCGGCCCCACCAGCGTGGAGGTGAGCATCCCGTGCGCATCCTGATCGTCGAAGACTCCGCGCTGCTGCGCGCCGGCCTCGTGCGCGTGCTCGAGGACGCCGGGCACGAGGTGGCCGCCGCGCTCCCCGACGCCTCGCACCTCGACGAGACGGTGGACCGGACCGCCCCCGAGCTGTGCATCCTCGACGTGCGGCTTCCGCCGACCTGGACCGACGAAGGCATCCGCGCCGCGCTGTCGCTGCGTGCGCGGCTTCCCGAGCTGGCGGTCCTCGTGCTGTCGCAGTACGTGGAGGAGCGCTACGCCGCAGACCTCATCTCGTCCAGCGGCGGCGCGCTCGGCTACCTCCTCAAGGACCGCGTCGCCGACGTGACCGAGTTCCTCGAGGCGATCGACCGCATCGGGTCCGGGGCCACCGTGCTGGACCCCGAGGTCGTCGCGCAGCTGCTCAGCCGCAGGAAGCGGGATGAGCGGATGCTGCGGCTCACCGAGCGCGAGTCCTCCGTGCTCGCCCTGATCGCGGAGGGCCGCTCCAACCAGGCCATCGCCAAGACACTCCACGTCAGCGAGGGCAGCGTCGAGAAGCACATCACCGCGGTCTTCCAGAAGCTGGACCTCGAACCCGACGAATCGGGCAACCGCCGCGTCCTCGCGGCGCTCGCCCACCTCGAGCACGGCGGCACCACGCCGCCCGGCATCACACCAGGCGGCCGCGCGCCGCAGACAGGAACGAACCGATGAGCACCACCATGACCCCGCCTCCTCCGCCCTCCTCCGCCGTCCCGGATCGGCCCGCCGATGCGCCGCCGCCCTCCAGCGGGTCGCGCGTCGTCGCGATCGTGCTGATCGTGTTCGGGGGACTGGTGCTCCTCGGCGCGATGATCTCGGCGGCCGTGGGCACGATCGCCTCGGCGTCCGTGTCCACCTCGACCCGCACGGTCGACGTCGCGGATATCGACCAGCTCGACGTGGACGCCGCCGCCGGCACGCTCCAGGTGGAGTTCACCGACGTCGCCGAGGCCGAGCTCGAGGTCACGAGCTCGTGGGGCGCCGACGTGTGGCGGTTCGAGCGTCAGGGCGACACCCTCGAGGTCGCGTCCCCCGACCGGTTCGGCTGGTTCGGCTGGGGCGGGTGGTTCGGCGACCAGCGGACGGATGCCGTGCTGCGCCTGCCTGTCGCACTCGAGGGCCTCGACGCCGACGTCTCGCTGTCGGCCGGTGAGTTCGTCACCGACGGCGAGTTCGGTGCGCTGGACATCTCACTGGCAGCCGGATCGTTCGACGTGACGGGCTCGGCCGAGACGCTCACGGCGGACATGAGTGCCGGCCGGGGCAACCTCGAGCTCGAGGACGTCGGCACGGCCGTGCTGACGGTGAGCGCCGGCTCCATGGAGGCCCGGCTGACCGGCAGCCGCCCCGACTCGATCGACATGGACGTGAGCGCCGGATCGCTGCGGCTCACCGTCCCCGAAGGCGACTACGACGTGACCTCCGACGTGTCCGCCGGCGGGTTCGACAACGACCTCGGCTCGACGCCGGGTGCCGCCAGCACGATCACCGTCCAGGTCTCGGCGGGCGAGGTCGTGCTCCGGTCCGAGGGCTGAGCCCCGACCGCCCGACCCGCCGCCGCCTTCGGGCGGCGGCGGGTCGGGCGCGTCCGCGGACGCCTGCGCCGCGGGCTACGCGGGGTGACGGGCGACGGATGCCGCGCCGGCGGCGAAGCCCTCCGCATAGGCCTCGTCGGCGCCGAGGCGGAACATGTCGCGCTCGAGCGGGCGCACGATGGAACGGGCGCCGGGAAGGTCCAGCGGCCCGACGAGGTCGCCGCGACCGCGCACCACGGCGACGGGCAGGCGTGCGGCCTTGCCCTTGACGAGATCGGCGGCGGCGGCCAGCTCGTCGCCGACGCACGGCATGGTGACGACGAGCGGCCGGCCCTCGGCATCCGTCCCTCCGCGCAGGTCCTCGAAGACCAGCACGCCGCCGGCGCCGATCGCGTGATCGGTCTGGCCCTCGCGCCAGGCGCGGCCGAGCGTGTCGGAGACGATGACGCCCACCTCGACGCCCAGCCGCTCCCGCAGACCGCCGGCGATGGCGCGTGCCGACGCGTCGGGGTCGACGGGCAGCAGCAGGACGGTGCCCTCGGGAGTGTTCGACGCGTCGACGCCGGCTGCGGCCGACACCATGCCCAGGCGGTTCTCGACGATGCGGGTGGTGGCGCCGGTCGGGGAGGTGCGGGATGCCACGACCCGCACCGTCTCGGCGGTGATGGCGTCTTCGCGGTCGTCGGCGACGACGAAGCGCCCCTCGGCCTTCGACACGATCTTCGAGGTCACCACGAGGATGTCGCCGTCGGCGAGGTCGCCCGTCGCCGCTGTCGCGATGACGTCGACGAGGTCGGTCCCTGCGGTGATCTCGGGGATGCCGTCCAACGGCCAGACGGTGAGGCGGGTGCGAGCGGAGGCCATGGGTCCAGTCTTCCCGATCGCCGGCGGGTCATCGCCCGCGCCGGCTCCGGGCTCGTGGTGCCGCGCCGCGTCACGACGACGTCACGCACGTTCCGCGAACGACAGAGGGCGTGCCCGGCGGACCGGACACGCCCTCCGCCGAGCGCGGGCCGCGCGGGATCAGCGCACGAAGCGCACCTCGGTCAGCGTCTCGCCGAGGAAGGGCTCGGTGTGCGTCGCACCGTCGAGCGTGAAGCCGTTGCGCGTGTAGAACCGGTGCGCGCGGGGGTTGTCGTCGGCGACCCACAGGTACAGGCCCTCGGCGGGCTCGACGACCGAGTCGAAGAGCCGCTGGCCGATGCCGGTGCCGTGGTATGCGTCGAGCAGGTAGATGAAGTAGAGCTCGCGGAAGCGCGGGGCGTCCTTGTCGCGGGCGGGGCCGGACCCCGCGAATCCGACGATCTCGCCGTTGACGAGCGCGGCGAACATCTTGAACTCCGGGCCCTGGACGGCCCAGTGGGTCCAGAGCTCGGCGAGGCGCTTGGGGGAGACCGCCTCGAGGGCGGCCTTGCTGATCAGGTGGTCGTACGTCTCGTGCCAGCACGTCGCGTGGACGCGGCCGAGGGCCTCCGCGTCGACGTCGCGCACCGGACGGACGACGATGTCGGTCTGGGTTTCGGCTTCCATGGGCCAGACTCTACGCGGCCCCGGGCGAGACCTGAAATCCGCCGGATCGCGCGCGCACGCGACGTACCGCTTCGGCCCGCCGGCGTCCGGGCGACTGCGGATTCCGACAACCGAATCGGCGGATCGGTTCCGGATCGCTACCATCGCTCGTCGTGAACGTGTTGTGGCGGACCCTGATCGTGATGCTGACCGCGCGCCGGCGCCTGCGCCGCTCGGGACGGATCGGGCCGACCGAGATCGGGCGGGTGCGGGTCACCACGTTGCCGACCGACATCGATCTGCTGCGCCACATGAACAACGGGCGCTACCTGTCGCTGTTCGACCTCGGCCGCTGGGATCTGCTCGTGCGGACCGGCCTGTGGGACGTCATGAAGCGCTACGGGTGGTACGCCGTGGTGTCCAGCGAGACGGTGACGTTCCGCAAGTCGCTCAACCTGTGGCAGCGGTTCGACATCGAGTCCCGCATGATCGGGCACGACGACAAGGCCGTCTACCTCGAGCATCGAGCGGTCGTCGACGGCGAGGTGTACGCCCGTGCGATCATCCGAGCACGGATGATGAAGCGCGCCGGCGGCACCCTCTCGCACGAAGAGCTCTTCGCGGCGGTCGGCCGGCCCGAGGGCATCCCCGAGGTGGATGCCTGGGTGCACGAGTGGGCCGCGGCATCCGCTCTTCCGCCTACTCGTGCGGAGGCGCCCAGCGTCTGGCGCTGAGCGACGGCGTTCGGCCGGCGATCAGCGGAGGATGACTGCCGTGACGAGCGAGATGGCCGCGAGGATTCCGACGTTGACGGTCGCGAGCAGCATCGTCCAGAGCCTGCTGCTCGGGTCGGCGGTCGTCAGCGGCCGCCGGTCGACGGCGTCCAGTGCCGCATCGAGGGACCGGAATCGGCCGATCGTGCGGCGGCCGCGGGTCGCGACGTAGCCGCGATCGTCCCGCTTCACCTCGCCCACGGTGCGGCCGAAGCGGTCTGCGGCCCATGCGCCGCGCTCCGGGCTCGACCAGTGGATCGCCCAGCGCGTGTCGATGTCGTCAGCGTGCTGTGTCATGCGTAGAACGCTAGACACGCCGTGAATCAGGTGGGTGCCCTTGACGGATCGGGAGCGGTCGACTATGGAGCGCCTGTCGGCGCCTCGGGCTCGGGGACGAGGGTCAGGCCGCCGGGAGAGTTCGCGGCCTTGGTGAGTGCGTCGATCCAGGCGGGGTTGAGGCGGGGCTGGCGTCCGCCGAAGTACTCGAACGCGAGCGACACATGCGGGCTCAGCCACACCGAGGTGCGCCCCAGGCCGCTGCGCATGGGGTCCGTCCACGTGAAAGGAAAGGACTCCCCGCGACGGAGCTTGGCCCAGATCACGGTCTGCAGGTGGGCCAGGACGCGGTCGTCGAAGGAAGCGGTGACCCTGGTGTCATAGGTGAGCGTGCCCATCGGATCTACAGTAGCCTTCCGAGCGGCTTTGCGGGCGTGTCGTGGAGCCCGATGGGGTGTGAGCGTGGATTATAGCGGTTTTGACGATCCGTGTCTGGTGTTGCGCCCGAAGGCGCAGATCACCGAATCTTGTGAGATGGTCAGCACGCCTCAGCTCACTCGGGATCTGCGAACGGCTCTGTCCTCCGGTGCCTTGACACTCGCCTTCCAGGGCCAATTCGATCTTCAGACGGGCGCGGCCGCGCCGTCTGAGACGTCGCCGCCGGATGCAGTCGAAGCGCTCTGTCGCTGGAATCATGTGACGCTGGGAGCAGTGCCACCCGACCGGTTCATCGCGCTGGCCGAGCGCGGCGAGTTCCTCGAAGAGATCGACACGCGCGTATTCGCTCTCGCGACCGAGCACGTCGCGCGGTGGCGGAAGTCCGGTCACACCGTCGGGCTGGCGGTGAACGCGTCTCCCGCTCACTTCTCCACCCGCTATGCGGGCACGGTGCTGACCAGGCTGGACGAGCTCGGACTCGATCCCGCCGGCGTGACCGTCGAGATCACCGAGGCGCCCCTGCCCCAGCTGCGCCCCGGCATGCTCTCGGCCATCGAGGCGCTGCGGGCGGAGGGCGTCGCCATCTCGGTCGACGACTTCGACGCCGGCGGCGACGTCGCAATGCTCGAGACCCTGCCGATCGACGAGGTGAAGATCGATCGATCGCTCACCCAGCGCGTCGATGCCGCGGCAGAGGACGCGATCTCCGCCGTGGTGGACAGCAGTGCGAACCACGGGTGGCGTGTCGTCGCCGAAGGGATCGAGACCCTCGACGACTTCGAGCGCTCACGCAGCCGCGGCTGCCACCGTGGCCAGGGCTACCTGTGGGGTCTGCCGCTGCCCGTCGAGCAGATGGACGTCGTGCTGGCAGGAGAAGCCTGAGCCCGCACGCGTGAGCCTCGGGCGTCGGACTCGGGGGATCATCGCGGGACTCGGCTCAGGAGCCGTCGCCCGCGACCCTCAGAGGCCGTAGTCCGCGACGTCGTCGGAGATCTCGTCCACCGGGGCGCCGGCGCTCGGGACGGTGTCGCCGACCTCGAACTGGGACCAGGTCACCGGCATGCCCGGCGAGAAGAGGATGTCGACCCCGGGTCCGCCGCGCAGGGGTGGGACGTTGACATAGCCGCCGCCCGCCTTGATCGCCTCGAGGATGCTGTTCTTGAGCTCGGTGACGGGGTCGGGGAGGAAGTAGTCGCGTCCATCGACAGTCAGCCGGTTCACGATCGCCATGGCCCCAGCGTACCCGGTGGCGTGCCGCGTAGGATCGAGGCGTGGGCACACTTCACTACGGCTCCCCGCCGGCGTCCTTCAAGATCGACGACCGGGCGCTGGCGCATGTCGAACTGGTCATCATGGCCAAGCTGCGACGCCGAGAGAACCTCTCCTTCGCCATCGTCGACGAAGAGACGTCGGTGCGTCAGGCGATGTGGATCTCGCCGGTCACCATGCTGCGCTTCGAGTACGAGGCACCCATGCCCGAGATCAACCGGCTGTGGCTTCAGGAGCTCGTCGACACCGCGAACTCGTCGGGCGGCCTGCGCATCGTGCCCGAGCCGGAGCTCCCCGCCTCACGCTGAGACGCGTCCACCGCCCCCGCGCTTCGCGCGGTACATGGCGGCGTCGGCGGCATCGAGCAGTTCGCTCGCGCCGGTACCGCGCTGGGCGGCGACGACGCCGGCCGACGCGTGCACGCGCATCTCGATGTCGCGCACGACGATCGGCTCGGTGATCGCCGCGAGCGCGCGGCCGGCGACAGCCGCCGCCTCGGCCGGACTCGCGTCGACGCACACGATCACGAACTCGTCCCCGCCCAGCCGCACGACGACGTCGGTCGTGCGGGCGACCCCGCTCAGCCGCCGGCCGATGGCCGCGAGGACGGCGTCCCCCATCTCGTGGCCGTGGGTGTCGTTGACCAGCTTGAAGTCGTCGAGGTCGAGGAAGACCACCGCGACAGACCTCTCGGAGGCGCCGAGCAGATCGTTGAGACGCTCGTCGAGGTACCGGCGGTTGTGGAGCCCGGTGAGCGCGTCGCGCACCGCCAGCTCCGCGAGCTCGGCCTGCGTCCGCGCCACCAGCGCGGCGCGGATGTCCTCGCCGAGGTCGTACGCGTCCTGGGCGTGCTCGCCCCACGGAAGGCTCCGGCCGGTCACGCTCTCCTGCCAGGCCGAGAACGACCGTCGCGGGGAGAGGGGATGCTCACGATTCTCGGGTCGCTGATCGCCGAGCCACTCCACCGTGCGGGCGACCTCGCTGCGCACGAACACCAGGCGGTCGCCGTCGCTGCCGAGCGGGACGACCAGCAGACCGGTGACACCCGGGATCTCGACGGCGAGCTCGGGGCGCTCGATCGGCAGCGCCTCCCAGAGGAATCTCCCGGGTCCCAGCTCGTCCACGACGGCGAACAGGCGCTCGGGCGCGGGGACCACGCCGACGGTGTCGATCGCGTCACCGAGGCGCAGCACCGCGCCGTCGGCGGGAACGACGTCGAGCACCGTGCGCTCTCCGCGCATGAGCACGGAGCCCGCGTCGGCGCGGCCGAACAGTGGGGCGATCAGGGCGATCCTCCGCTCCCTCGCCTCGAGCTGACGGCGGAGCCTGCGGATCTGCTCCGCGGAGGCGAGCTGCGAGGCGACCTGCGAGGCCAGCACCTCGATCGCGCGGCGCAGCAGCACCGGGATGCGGCGGGGCGTCCGGTGGGCGCAGGTGAACATGCCGACCAGCTGGTCGTCCAGGACGATCCCGAACGACACCGTGGAGGCCTGGCCCATGTTCCGCATGAACTGCAGGTGGTGAGGGGAGACGGCGCGGAGCTCGGTGGGGCCGAGGTCCAGCGGGCTGTCCTCCGGGAGGAGCGTGTGGATCGGCGTCCCCGGGTCTGCGGTGTCGGCGATCACGCGGGAGCGCTTCTCGATGTAGAGCGTGCGCGCCTGGACCGGGATGTCGGATGCCGGGAAGTGGAGGCCGAAGTAGGGCTCCATGTCGGGCTCGCGCTCGTCGGCGACGACCTGCCCGTGCGCGTCGTCGTGGAAGTGGTAGCACATCACCCGGTCGTAGCCCGTGATCGCCTTGATCTCACGCGCCGCCTGCTGGCGCAGCTCATCGGGATCGGTGATCGCCGCCAGTCGCTGGATGGCGCCGACGACCCCGGTGCGCACGTAGTCGAGCCCGGGGACCACCGGCTCGAACTCGAGGACCAGCGGCGACGTGCCGCGGTGGGCGATCACGTCGTAGACGACGCCCTCGAACTCGGCGCGCACGGGGTCGACGGCGACGCCGTGGGTGATCGACCACGACACCATGTCGCTGCCGGCCTCGCGCAGGTCGCGCCCGAGCCAGTGCTCGGCGTTGGCGCTCGCCGCGACGACGACGCCTGTGACCTCATCGATTGCGAACAGCCTGCCGTGCGACTGGATCGCGCCGATCGTGCGGATGGGCTCGGTCGAGCATTCGCGGAGGCGGAGCATCTCGGCGTCGTCGCCGGGAAGGTCTCCGTCGAAGGTGAGAGCTGGTACGTCGGTCACGCAGGCCCTTCAGTCTTGATGTGGGGGCGGACAAGGGGCACTGCGTTAGCGGGTCCCTACATCCTAAACGGAGGTCCCGACCATGCCAAAGGATGCCGCCGCGCCTGATACCGCAGGCGGCGCAAGGGCGCAATGGGTTTGTGCGCGGCCGCGGCGGGGCGGTTCGCTGACAGTGGTGGCGTCGGCACCCCCGCCGGCGCCGGAGGGAGAAGGAGGGGCCGTGGATACGACCACCCTCATCTGGATCATCGTCGGCGTCGTGGTCGTCGTCGCGATCGTCCTCGTTGCGCTGCTGCTGTCGGCGCGCGGCCGCCGCAACCGGCGGGAGCAGGCGCAGCACGAGAAGGCCGAGAAGCTGCGCGCCGAGGCGCGCGAGTCCGAGTTGAAGGCGCGGGAGCACGAGGCGGAGGTAGCCCAGGCCCGCGCGGACGCGGCATCGGCCACGGCGGCCGCCGAGCAGGCGCGCGCCCGCGCCGCGCAGGCGTCGATCGACGCCGAGAAGCGGCAGAGCACGATCGACGAGCACGAGTCGGACGCCGCGAAGCTCCGTGCCGAGCAGGCCGAGCGGCTGCGCAAGGCGGACGACGTCGACCCGTATGTCGGCGACGACGGTCGCAGCGCCACGGCGACGGACGCCGGTGCCCGGAACGCGTCGGCGGCAGCCGGCGACGTCCGCACCGACGAGCGCACCGCCGACTCCCGCACGAGCGATCGCTCGGACGCGCCGGTCGGCGCGTCGGACGACGGAGTGCGTCGCGTGCACCGCGACGACGGGGTCGACGCGGCGGCCGCCGTGGGCGACACCGCACCGCCGGCGGACGAGCCTCGGACGCGGCGTCCGGACGGCACGTGACGGCACTCACCTGACAGGCACCCGGGTCCGCGGGCCCGGGCGCCCGTCATGCCCGGAGCGCCCGAAGCGTCAGCCCGCGGCATCCCGCCTGGTCGTCGGGAACGCGTCCCGCAGCGCGCTGCGGACTTCGGCGATGCCCGCCCTGCCCTGGGACGAGGTGCGCTGCGCGAGGAAGATCTCGCGCGCCGGACGCCCGGGGAGGTCGAGCACGGCGACGGGCGTCGGGTCGCCGCCCCACAGCAGATCCGGGAGCACCCCGACCGCCTGGCCGGCGGCGATGAGCCGGGCATGGGCCGACAGGTCGGCCAGCTCGAAGCGGACGTCGGGTTCGAAGCCGGATGCGCGGCACTGCTGGACGGCCCAGAGCCGGGCGGCGGTGCCCGCCGGCTCCATCACCCACGCCCGAGCGCGCAGATCGTGGAGCGACCGCGCGGCATCCCCCGCGGGAACGGCCACGCGGATGGGATCGATGCCCAGGATCTCGCGCTCGATGCCCGCCGTGTGCGGACGCGTGTGACCCGGGTACTGCTCGGCGATCACGAGGTCGACGCTGCGCGCGGCGAGTTCGAAGAGCCCCCGCTCGGGAGGCAGCTCGACGAGCTCGACGCGAAGGTACGGGGCGCGTTCGGCGAGGAGGGCGAGGGCGACGGGCGCGACGGCCAGCGCCGCCGTCTGCATGACGGCGACGCGGACGGGGGCGAGGCCCGGGTGCAGGGACTCGAGCTCGCCGCGAGCCCGCTCGTCCTGGTCGAGGGCGCGCGCGGCGTGGGCGGCGAGGATCTGTCCGTGCTCGGTGAGGCGCACGCGGCGTCCCTCCGGGGCGAGAAGCGGCACGCCCGCCTCCTTCTCGAGCTGCGCGAGCTGCTGCGAGATCGTCGACGGGCTGTACGACAGCGCCTCCGCCACGGCGGCCAGCGTGCCCCGCAGTGCCAGCTCATGCAGCAGGCGCAGGCGTCGCAGCTCGAACATGAGCATCCCATCGAAGATCCTGAACGATACTGATCGTAGACGATCGCTTTTCACGAACGGACGGATGCCTCAGGCTGGACGCCATGCAGCACATCGAGGTGCAGTCTGGAAGCACGGGCCCCGTCGAATCGACATCTGGAGTGCGAATGGAAGACGCTGCCGAACGGCATCTCGCAGACGAAGCCGTCACGCTGGCTCGGCGGTGGATCGCCGAGAGCGCGGAGGCCCACGTCGACCCGGCGGCGGAGCGCCTCGCCGGAGTCCTGAAGGACCCCAGCGGCCTGCCGTTCACGATCGGCTTCGTCGACGGTGTCATGCGACCGGAGAGCCTGTCGGCGGCGGCATCCCATCTGCACCGCGTCGCGCCCCTCGTTCCCGGGTTCCTCCCCTGGTACCTCCGCTCCGCCGTGCGGGTCGGCGGCGCCGTCGCCCCCGTGCTGCCGGCGCCGGTCGTGCCGATCGCGCGCCGGGTGCTGCGCGAGATGGTCGGGCACCTCGTGGTCGACGCGCGACCGGAGAAGCTCGGCCCGGCCATCGAGCGTCTGCGCGAGACGGGAGCGCGGCTGAATCTCAACCTGCTCGGCGAGGCGGTGCTCGGCGAGCAGGAGGCCCTGCGGCGACTCGAGGGGATCCACGAGCTCATCCGCCGCCCCGACGTGGACTACGTCTCGGTGAAGGTCTCGGCGATCGCGAGCCACATCTCGATGTGGGCGTTCGACGAGATCGTCGACACGGTGGTCGACCGGCTCCTGCCGCTGTACCTCTCGGCGGCGCGGGCGGACGCGGCCGACGCGCCGACCGACCCGGACGGTCGGGCGCGGGAGGCCACCTTCATCAACCTCGACATGGAGGAGTACCGCGACCTCGACCTGACCGTCGCCGTGTTCACCCGGCTGCTCGAGGACCCGCGACTGCGCGGCCTGGAAGCCGGCATCGTGCTGCAGGCGTACCTTCCCGACGCGCTGCCCACGCTGGAGCGGCTGACGGACTGGGCCCGGGAGCGCGTCGCGGCCGGCGGCGCCCCGATCAAGATCCGCCTCGTCAAGGGCGCCAACCTCGCGATGGAGCGCGTGGACGCGGTGCTGCACGGCTGGCCGCTCGCCACCTACGACACGAAGCTCGACTCGGACGCGAACTACATCCGGTGCCTGCGGTACGCGCTGCAGCCCGAGCGCACCGCCGCCCTGCGGATCGGGGTCGCCGGCCACAACCTCTTCGACATCGCCTACGCATGGCTGCTCGCGGGTGCGACGGGCGTGCGCGACGCCGTCGAGTTCGAGATGCTCCTGGGCATGGCCCAGGGCCAGGTCGCGGCGGTCGCGCGCGAGGTCGGCCACGTGCTCCTGTACGTGCCGGTCGTGCGTCCCGACGAATTCGACGTGGCCATCAGCTATCTCGTCCGGCGGCTCGAAGAGAACGCGTCCAGCGAGAACTTCCTCTCCGCCGCGTTCGAGCTCGCCGACGATCCGGCGCTGTTCGCACGCGAGCGCGACCGCTTCCTGGCCTCGCTCGCGCGTGCGGACGATCCGGCGCTGCCGACCGGCCCCCGCCGCACCCAGGACCGGGCCGCCGAGGCGGCAGTCCTCGACGCCGCGTCCGTCGCGGCTCTGCGCGCTGAGGCGCCGCTGCGCCGCACGGCGTCGCCGGGGGAGGACGCCGGGCTCACGCAGGCGGTGATCGGCATCGCGCGCTCGGCCGGCGCAGCCGGCGCGCCCGGTGACACCGCGCCGATGGAGCGCATCGTGCCGGAGCAGGTGTTCGGCGCCGACGCGTTCGTCGAGACCGCCGTGTTCGCGCCCCGCGAGTCGGGGGCCCGGGCAGCGGGCGCGCCCGGCTTCCGCAACGCGTCCGACAGTGACCCCGCGCTGCCCGGGAACCGCGCGTGGGCGCGGGATGTGATCTCCCGGATCGAGTCGTCGCACGCCGGCGACGCCACGATCGCCGCCGCCGCGGTGACGGACGAGCAGTCGCTGCACGAGATCGTCGCCCGCGTCCGCCACGCGGCCGCCGCGTGGGGCGCGACCCCGGCGGCCGAGCGCGGGGCCGTGCTCGCGGCGGCGGCGCGTGCGCTGGAGGCCCGCCGCGGGGAGCTCATCGAGGTGGCCGCGTCGGAGACGGGCAAGGTGTTCGCCGAGGCGGACGTCGAGGTGAGCGAGGCGGTCGACTTCGCCGACTACTACGCCGCGACCGCACGAGAACTCGATCGCGTGAGCGGGGCGGTGTTCGAGCCGGCGCGACTGACGCTCGTCACCCCGCCGTGGAACTTCCCGATCGCCATCCCCGCGGGCGGCGTCCTGGCCGCCCTCGCCGCCGGATCGGGTGTCGTGTTCAAGCCGGCGCCGCAGGCGCGGCGCTGCGCCGCGGTCGTGGCGGAGGCGCTGTGGGAGGCCGGGGTGCCGCGCGACGTCCTCGCCCTCGTCGACATCGACGAGGGCGGACTGGGCCGCGCGCTGGTGTCGCATCCGGACGTGGACCGCGTGATCCTCACCGGCTCGTGGGAGACCGCCGCACTGTTCCGCTCGTGGCGCCCGGACCTGCCGCTCCTCGCCGAGACGAGCGGCAAGAACGCGATGATCGTGATGCCGACGGCGGACCTCGACCTCGCGGCATCCGACCTCGTCAAGAGCGCGTTCGGCCACGCCGGACAGAAGTGCTCGGCCGCGTCGCTGGCCATCCTGGTGGGGCCCGTGGGCCACTCGCGGCGATTCGCGCGCCAGCTGGTGGACGCCGCGACCTCGCTCCGCGTCGGCCCGCCGTCCGACCCGCTCAGCGAGGTCGGCCCCGTGGTCGAGGCGCCTCGCGGCAAGCTGGAGTGGGCCCTCACCACCCTCGAGGAGGGCGAGCAGTGGCTCGTCGAGCCTCGAGAGCTGGACGCCGGACCGGAGTATGCGGGCCGGCTCTGGACGCCCGGCATCCGCACCGGCGTGCAGCCAGGATCGCGGTTCCACCGCGAGGAGTTCTTCGGACCCGTGCTGGGCATCATGCACGCGACGTCGCTGTCGCACGCGATCGAGCTCCAGAACGCCGTCGACTACGGTCTCACCGCAGGCCTGTACACGCAGAACCCCGACGACCTGGCGATGTGGCTCGACCGGGTGCAGGCCGGCAACCTGTACGTCAACCGGGGCATCACGGGCGCCATCGTCCAGCGCCAGCCTTTCGGCGGGTGGAAGCGCTCGTCGGTGGGCGCGGGGGCGAAGGCGGGCGGCCCGAACTACCTCATGGGTCTGGGCCGCTGGCGGCCGACTTCGGGATCGCCGGCGTCGGCGACGCTCCACCTGCGAGGGCTGGACACCCGCATCGTGTCGCTCATCGAGGCGGCGCAGCCGTCGCTGGGCTACGAGGCGTTCGAGTGGCTCCGCCGCGCCGCGCTGTCGGACGCCATCGCCTGGGACCGCGAGTTCGGCCAGGTGAGAGACGTGTCGGGTATCGGCGTCGAGCGTAACCTCTTCCGCTACCGGCCGGTCGACTCGGTCGCGGTGAGGGCGACGGCGGATGCCTCGTGGCAGGCCGTGCTCCGCGTCGCCGTCGCGGGGCTGCGGGCGGGGTCGGCGATGACCCTCAGCGCGCCCGTGGGCCTGCCGCAGACGGTGCGTCGCGTGCTGGCGGACGAGGGCGTGGGAGTGTTCGTGGAGACCGAGGAGGAGTGGCTCCAGCGGCTCATCCGGGACGAGGACATCGTCGCCGCCGCGGCCGACGCCGATCCGGCGCCCCGTCCATCGCGCGTGCGCCTGGTCGGCGGGGCCGAGTCGGTCGCCGCGCTTCACCGAAGGCTCGCCGAGGCGGTCGACGGAGACCCGGACCTCGCCGTCTACGACAACGACGTGACGACCGCGGGCAGGCTCGAGCTTCTCCCGTTCCTCCACGAGCAGTCGGTGACGATCACGGCCCACCGTTTCGGGAATCCGGACGCGTGGTCGGAGGCTGTCATCTAGCGCCGTCGCCGCGGCGCGGTCCGCGTCCGGCGCGTGCGGTCGGCTCTCGTCAGGGCTTCTCGTCGGCTCCGGCGTCGGGGAAGCCCGTGGACTCCCGCGCCACGATGCGGAACGGCGGCTTGAAGGTCTCGGGACTGCGCCGTTCGCCCTTCTCGTTGATGCGCTCGAGGAGTCGGTCGACGGCGATGGCCGCGATCTGCGCCCGGCCGGTGTCGACGGTCGACATCGACGGGACCGAGTACTTGCTCTCGTCGATGTTGTCGAACCCGATCACGGCGACGTCGTCGGGCACGCGGAGCCCCTCTTCGCGCAGAGCGCGCAGGACACCGAGTCCCAGCGTGTCGTTGAGCGCGAAGACGGCATCGAATTCCACGCCCTCCTGCACCAGTAGGTGCGTCGCGGCCGCGCCGCCCGCCCGGTTCCATTGATGCATCGAGGTATGCCGGATGAGGGCCGGATCCTGATCGATGCCGGCCTGCTCGAGGGCGCGCCGGTAACCCTTCAGGCGCAGGCTCGCCGAGCTCGCCTCGTCGACGTCCTCGTGGTCGGCGCCGATCAGCGCGATCCGCCGGCGGCCGATCGAGAGGAGGTGCTCGACGGCGGCCTGCGCGGACGAGGTGTTGTGCATCGTGACGTGATCGGTCGGGCCGCCGAAGATCCGCTCGCCGAGGAGCACGAGCGGGCCCTCGACGTTCAAGGCGTCGGCATCCTCCTGGCCCAGCCTGACCGGGCTGAAGAGCAGCCCGTCCAGGAACCGCGGCCGGCTGCGCGAGACGGCGCGCAGCTCGGCATCCCGATCCCCGCTCGTCTGCTCCACCATGACGCCCAGGCCGTGCTTCTCAGCTGCTCTGATGACCTCGTCGGCGAGTTCTGCGAAGTAGTTCTCGCGCAGCGACGGGACCGCCAGCCCGATGACGCCCGTCCGGCCGGAGCGCAGGCCGCGTGCCGAGAGGTTGGGCCGGTAGTCGAGCTGCTCGATCGCTTCGTTCACACGATCGCGGGTGCCGGGGCGCACGTGCGGATAGTCGTTGATGACGTTCGAGACCGTCTTGATCGAGACTCCCGCCACCCGGGCGACGTCGTGCATCGTCGGTCCCATGGGCGCCCGCCTTCCGTTCGATCTGCACTCTAGTGTGACGCAGATGCGATGCCCGTCGTGTGCGGATCGGGCCCCGCCTCTTCGACGTCTCCGTGCAACGTTGTGGATCACCGTACCGCCCCGCCGTCCCGCGGTCGTACGTCACAGAACTTTCGATGCGTGCGCAGGAATTTGCGGTGCACCCTTGACACCCCTCGCGGCCGGTGGGAAAGTGTCTGCAACGTTGCTCTACAACGTTGTAGACCCGAGAGCACCGCGATCCTGCACCCTCGTGCTCCAGGCGGTCATGCACCGACGAAGAAGTCAGCACACCGAAAGGAAAGTCCAGTGAAGACGAAGCCTGTCCTTGCTGCGGTCACAGCGTTCGCCCTGGTCGGCGCCCTGGCCGCATGCACCGCCGGAGGCGGCGACGCCGATGGCGGCGGCAACAGCGACGCCAGCTGCACCAACGAGATCAAGAACCCCGACGCCCCCATCGTCACGCTGTGGGCCTGGTACCCCAACTCCGAGACCGTCGTCGACAACTTCAACGAGGCGAACGACGACGTCCAGGTGTGCTGGACGAACGCCGGCGCCGGCGGCGACGCGTACGACAAGTTCCAGACCGCCATCTCGGCGGGAAGCGGCGCCCCCGACGTCATGATGGTCGAGGCCGACCGCATCGCGGTCTTCCAGGCGCAGGACGCCCTGGTGGACCTCTCCGATCTCGGCTACGAGGACGTCAAGGACAACTTCAGCGAGGGCGCCTGGAAGGACGTCTCCGTCGGTGACGGCGTCTACGGCGCACCGATCGACGGCGGCCCGATGGGCATGATCTACCGCAACGACATCTTCGAGCAGTTCGGCATCACGCCCCCCACCACGTGGGAGGAGTTCGAGGCGACCGCGCAGGCCGTCAAGGACGCCGGCGGCCCGTACATGGCGAGCTTCGCCGCGAACCAGCCCGCCGCGGTCACGGCGCTGATGTACCAGAACGGCGCGCAGCCGTTCGAGTACGACCCCGCCAACGAGGGCGAGATCGGAATCAACCTCAACAGCGACGAGATCAAGGAGGTCCTGGACTACTGGGCCGGCCTGGTCGAGAAGGACCTCGTCGGCACGGAGGACCAGTTCACCCCCGAGTACATCGCAGGCGTGATCGGCGGCGACTACGCCACCTACCTCTCGGCCGCGTGGGCGCCCGGCTACCTTCAGGGCGCGGGCGTCGGCGAGGGGGCCGACGAAGGGGTGTGGTCCGTCGCGCCGATGCCGCAGTGGGACGCGAGCAACCCGATCGCGATCAACTGGGGCGGCTCCGCGTTCTCGGTCTCGAGCCAGGCCGACGACCATGAGCTCGCCGCGAAGGTCGCCTTCGGCGTCTACGCCGACCAGGCCTCGCTCGATGAGGGCTGGCAGGACCAGATCATCTTCCCGCTGAACGTCAGTGTCCTCGACTCGCCCGAGTTCCAGGACTACGAGGTGCCGTTCTTCAGCGGCCAGCAGGCGAACAAGGAGGTGTACGTGCCCGCGGCCAACGCGTACGAGGGCATGACGTACACCCCGCTGGGCCAGTACTACTACTCCGAGCTGACCAAGCAGATCGCCGCCATCCATGACGGCGCGGCCACCGGCTCCGAGGCCGCCGACGCGCTCCAGGAGTCCGTCGTCGCCTACGCCGAGGAGCAGGGGTTCACCGTCACGCAGTGACCTGGGCCGAGGGTCGGTCCGCGTCCGCGCGGACCGACCCTCGGGCATCCCTCACAGACCCGGAGACATCATGACCGCCTCAACCGAAGCTCCTGTCTCGACCCGAGCGCCTCTCTCATCGAAGCGCCGCAAGTCGACCGCCGCGAGGCAGAACCTGGTCGGCTGGCTGTTCGTCAGCCCGTTCGCGATCATCTTCCTCGCGCTGCTCGTGCTCCCGATCGGGTACGCCCTCTACCTCAGCCTTTTCCAGAAGTCGCTCATCGGAGGGACGCGCTTCGTCCTCTTCGGGAACTACGCCAAGGCGTTCAGCGACCCGTCGTTCCTCGACGGCGTGTGGTTCGTGATCCGCTTCTCGATCGTGCTCATCCCGCTGCAGATGGCCGTCTCCCTCGCCATCGCCCTGATCCTCGACATCATCGTCACCCGATTCGCCCGGTTCTCCCGGCTCATGATCTTCATGCCGTACGCGATTCCGACCGTGATCGGCGCGCTGATGTGGGGCTTCCTCTACAGCGACAACTTCGGCCCTCTTGCGGAGCTTTTCGGAATTTTCGGCGCTGAGGCCCCGGACTTCCTGAGCCGGAGCCTGATCTTCTACGGGTTGCTCAACATCGTGACGTGGCAATGGGCGGGCTACTACATGATCATCCTGTACGCGGCGCTTCAGGGCATCGACCCGACCCTGTACGAAGCTGCCCGCATCGACGGGGCGTCGCAGTGGCAGATCGTCTGGCGGATCAAGGTCCCCCTCGTCGCGCCGGCTCTGCTGCTGATCCTGGTGTTCGCACTGATCGGAACGCTGCAGTTCTTCAACGAGCCGAAGATCCTCCAGGATCTCGCGGCGGGTGCGATCCCGAATGACTTCACACCGAACATGTACGCCTACCAGCAGGCGTTCTCGCTCGCGAACTACAACTACGGAGCGGCCATCTCGTTCGCGCTCGGGGCGGTCGTGTTCCTCTGCGTCTACATCTTCCTGTTCGCCACCCGCAAGCGAGGGAGCTTCTTCTCATGAGCGTCACGCCTGTCGAGGTCACCGGCACCCGCACGCCCCGCCGGAACACCATCGAGCGCCGTCGCGGTCCGCGCGAGCGGGGCCGCATCCCGCTCAACATCGTCCTCGGTGCGCTGATGGTCTACTTCCTGGTCCCGTTCTGGTGGCTGATCGTCAACAGCTCCAAGACCGCGGCCGGGCTCTTCGGCGGCGACAGCTCGCTCTGGTTCGCCGACGACATCAACTATCTGGGCAACCTGGTCGACCTGTTCACGTACAGCGGCGGCATCTACGCGCGCTGGCTGGCCAACTCCGCGCTCTACGCGATCGCGGGGGGCATCGGCGCGACGGTGCTCGCCGTGCTCGCCGGCTACGGCTTCGCGAAGTACCAGTTCGCCGGTCGCCGGCTCTCGTTCGCGATCCTCCTCGGCGCGGTCATGGTTCCCACGACGGCGCTCGTCATCCCGACCTTCGTGCTGTTCGCGCAGGTCGGCTGGACGAACACCATCTGGGCGGTCATCTTCCCGACGCTGCTGAACCCGTTCGGCGTCTATCTCATGAACGTGTATGCGCGGGATGCCGTGCCCGACGAGCTGCTCGACGCGGCGCGCGTCGACGGCGCGGGCGAGTTCCGGTCGTTCCTCACCGTGGCGCTGCCGCTGCTGCGTCCCGCCATCGTCACCGTCCTGCTGCTGTCGGTCGTGGCGTCGTGGAACAACTACTTCCTGCCCCTCGTCATGCTCTCCGACAACCGCCTCTTCCCGGTGACCGTCGGAATCGGACTGTGGCAGTCCACTGCGTCGACGTACGGCGCGGCGGGCGGGCAGACCCTCTGGAGCATCATCATCCTCGGCTCGCTCGTCTCGGTGATCCCCCTGATCATCGCCTTCCTCGGATTGCAGAAGTACTGGCGCGGCGGATTGGCCATCGGAAGCCTCAAGTGATCCGACGATCACGCCGCCTCGCCTCGGTTCCCCCTGTCCCTGAAAGAGAAGAATGATCCGCGCACATCTCACCGTCGACCCGCACTTCACCGTCGGACCCGTCAACCGCCGGCTCTTCGGCTCGTTCGTCGAGCACCTGGGGCGATGCGTCTACGACGGCATCTACGAGCCGGGACACGACACCGCCGACGAGGACGGTTTCCGCCGCGACGTCGTCGAACTGGTCCGGGAGCTCGGCGTCTCCACGATCCGCTACCCGGGCGGAAACTTCGTCTCGGGGTATCGCTGGGAGGACGGCGTCGGGCCCCGCGACGCCCGGCCCCGCCGGCTCGACCTGGCGTGGCACTCGACCGAGACCAACGAGATCGGCCTCGACGAGTTCGCGGGGTGGCTCAAGAAGGTCGACAGCGAGCTGATGTACGCCGTCAACCTCGGCACGCGCGGAGTCCTGGAGGCGCTGGATGTGCTCGAATACGCCAATCTGCGATCGGGCACCCACTGGTCGGACAGGCGCGTCGCGAACGGCCACCCCGAACCCCACGGCATCCGCATGTGGTGCCTGGGCAACGAGATGGACGGGCCATGGCAGCTCGGGCACTCGACGGCCGAGGAGTACGCGCAGATCGCATCGAAGACCGCGAGCGCGATGAGACAGATCGATCCGGATCTCGAGCTGGTCGTCTGCGGCAGTTCGAGCGCCCAGATGCCCACCTTCGGCGACTGGGAGCGCGTCGTGCTCAGCAAGACGTACGACGACGTGGATTACATCTCGTGCCACGCGTATTACGAGCCGAAGGGCGACGACTACGGCAGCTTCCTCGCCTCCGGCGTGAACATGGACCGCTTCATCGAGGCCGTCGTAGCCACCGCCGACCACGTGAAGGCGATCAGGCACAGCGACAAGACGATCGACATCTCCTTCGACGAATGGAACGTCTGGTACCAGTCGCGCTTCAACGAGGTCGACAAGATCACCGATGCGGAGGACTGGCCGGTGGCACCCCGCCTGCTCGAGGACTCGTACTCCGTCCTGGATGCCGTGGTCTTCGGCAGCCTCCTCATCTCGCTGCTTCGCCACGCCGACCGGGTGACGGCCGCGAGCCTCGCGCAGCTGGTCAACGTCATCGCGCCGATCATGACCGAGCCCGGTGGGCCGGCGTGGCGGCAGACCACCTTCTATCCGTTCTCGCTCACCTCGCGCCTCGCCCGCGGTGTCGCCCTCGAGCTGAAGCTCGACAGCCCCACCTACGCCACGGCGGAGTACGGCGACGTGTCGGTCGTGGACGCGGTGGCCACACGCGATGCGAGCGGGGGAGGCACGACGGTGTTCCTCGTGAACCGCAGCCTCGACGAGAAGGTCTCCGTAGAGATCGATGTGCGCGCCCTCGGCGAGGTCGCCGGCGCCTCCGCGATCTCACTGTTCGATGACGACATCCACGCGGCCAACACCCTCCAGGATCCGGAGCGCGTCACGCCCAGGACCAACTCGTCCGTCGACGTCGGGGAGGGCAGGGTGACCGTCACGCTGCCGCCCGTGTCGTGGACGGCGCTCACGCTAGACTGACGCGGGCGCCGCGACGAGCCGGCCGGGTGGCGAGATGGCACGACCCCAGAGAGTGACGCTGAAGGAGATCGCCGCTCAGACGGGGGTGTCGCTGACGACCATCTCCAAGGTGCTCAACGGCGGCTCGGACGTCTCGTCGACGACACGGGCGCTCGTCGAGGAGCAGCTGCACGCGAGCGGCTACCGGCGCCGCAAGAGCAGGCAGCGACGGGACTACATCGAGGTCGTGCTCCACGAGCTCGAGGGCGAGTGGGCGCTCGGCATCCTCGAGGGGGTGCGCGAGAGCGCCGCGGCCGCCGGCATGGCGGTCTCGCTCTCCGTGAGCGGGGATCGTCGTGCCCCGGGACCGGAGTGGCTGGACTCGGTCGTGCGCCGCGCGCCGAGCGGCATCATCCTCCTCTTCGCCGGCATACCGGCCGACGGGCGGGAGCGGCTCTCGGCGCGCGGCATCCCGTTCGTCGTCATCGATCCGGCCGGCGATCCCGATGCGGACCTCCCGTCGGTCGGGTCGGCGAACTGGTCGGGCGGGCTGGCGGCCACACGGCACCTGCTGGAGCTCGGGCACCGGCGGATCGCGGCGATCACCGGGCCGGAGTCGGTGATGTGCGCGCTGGCAAGGCTGGACGGCTACCGCGCCGCGATGGCGTCCGCGGGGGTGACGATCCCGCCGGAATGGATCCGCTTCGGCGACTTCCGGCGTCAGGGGGGCGAGGATCACGCGGCCGAGCTGCTGCGGCTGCCGGATCGGCCGACGGCGATCTTCGCCGGCAACGACGCGCAGGCGCTGGGAGTGCTGCACGCCGCCTCGGCTCTCGGACTCTCGGTGCCGCGCGACCTGTCCGTCGTGGGCTACGACGACCTCGCGATCGCGGAGCTCGCCCACCCGCGGCTCACCACCGTCCATCAGCCCCTTCGCGAGATGGCGGAGCAGGCCACCCGGCTCCTGCTGCAGCTGCTGGACGGCCCCCGTCCGGAGGTCACGCGGATCGAGCTGGCGACCTCACTGGTCGTGCGGGACTCGACGGCGGCCCCGGCGGCGGCCTCAGCCTGAAGCGGGGCACGCCCGTCCTCGCCCGATGCCGTGCCCGCCAGGCGCGCCGTGCACGTGAGAGGGCTGCCGGCGGGAAGCGCGAGTCCGCCGGCAGCCCTGGTCTTGTCAGCAGTGGCTCACTGCACCCAGTACCCCAGGTTGAACGTGACCTTCTCGGCGAGGGTTGTCAGGGCACTGGCCTGCTCGGCGGTCAGCTTGCCCGCGGTCTGGAACTCGGCGACCTGGGCGAGGAAACCGTTCAGGACCTCGAGGGCCCCGACCGAGTCGCCCGCGGTGACGAGCTTCAGCGCCTGGTCGAGCTTCACCGTGAGTGCGTTCGTGTTGCCCTTGTTCAGGCCCGCATCCGCCACGTCCGCCTTCAGGGTGTCGACCTCGTCCTGGAGGAACGCCTCCGGGTGCCACACGTAGTCCCGCGCGAAGATCGTGAACAGCTGGTTCCACGCGTTGAAGTCGTGCGCCCCGGCGACCACCGTGTTCTCGATGAACCCGACGTCGTCGAGGGCCGCGACCGTGTTCGCGTTGGGAAGACCGAAGTCCCACGCGCCACCGCCATAGTGGATGTACGGAGCTGCGAGGTTCGGCGTCGACGCGGGGACGCTCACGCCGCCGCTCCACGGGCCGTAGTACCCGAACTGGTCGGCGTCGTCTCTGATCAGGTTCTGCGTGACGAAGCTGCCGGCGGACAGACCCGCGAACGCCCGGTCGATCGGCTCGGTCGAGACGTTGTAGTTCGCCTCGACGAAGGGGATCACGACATTGCGCAGGTTGGGATACGCGTCGCCCTGAACGGCCTGGTTTCCGACGGGTCCGAGATAGTTCGTGTTCGTCGTGATGACGACGGCCGGCTCGGTGGTGCCGTCCTGGATCAGGTTGTCCATGATCACCGGGACGTCGCCCATGTTCATCCAGTCCGACTGGTCCTGACCGCCGCCGTGCTGCATGTAGATCGTCTTGTACGGCTCTGCACGGTTCGGGTCGTAGTCCGGCGGGAGGTACACGCCCAGCGTGCGGCCGGTCTGGTTGGGGATGTCGATCGGGACGTAGCTCCACGTGCCCTTGGCCGAGTCCTCGCGCGGGAGTTCGATCTGCCGGGCTGCGAGCGGAGCGAAGTCCTGCTTCGCTTCGTCGTAGGGCACGAAGACCTTGTTGAAGGCGCGCCGCTGCGGGAACGAAATCCCATCCGGCGCGAAGATGGGCGAGTTCGCCGGGTCGGCGAGCCAGGCGCTCGTGTTGCCGTCCACGTAGAACCAGTACTGGTTCGCGCCGGCCGCGAGCGGCACCTCGGTGACCCAGTAGCCGTCGCCCGCATCGGTCATCTCGACGTCGTAGCCACCGCCGCCCCGCATGAGACCGGGCTCGTACTGGTGCGGCTGGTAGACCGTGATGTCGGTCCGGTCGGCCCAGTTGCGCAGCAGGATGTCGGCGACGAAGCGCACGCTGGTCGCATCGGGGTCGTAGTACACGAAGCGCCCGGTGTACCCGGTCGGCGACTCCGGATCCGCGTACACGGTGGGCCCGGGCGTCAGCTCCCCGTCCGCGGCCTGCGCCGCCATCGGCACGGTGCTCAGGACCAGGGCTGCAGTAAGGCCCAGGGCCGCGAACGGACGGACGAGCCGGGCATTCCGGCCGCGACCCCCACCGCCCTGCGAACCTTCGACGGCGCGGTCGCGCCGGGTGAAAACGCTCATCACTGTTCCTCCTTGAATAGCTGCCGAGCGACCGGAGGCGGCTCCGACACGGTCAGGCTAGCGACGGTTTACTACGTTGTAAAGAACTTTTCTACGACGTTGTAAATCGCTGTGCGTCAGGAGGTGCCCGCGGTCGATATCGCCCGCAGGGTCTGCCGCCGTCGGCGGGGTCTCGATGCATGTAAAAAATTATTGACACGCCGGCATCGCGGGCGTAGCTTCGCAGTGTCAAGAAATCTTTACATGCAGGGAGCGCCGTCATGGTGTACGAAGAGCGCAACATCTGGGTGAGCCTGATCGTCAGCATCGTCGGAGTCGGCGTCTACGTCGTGCTGGTGCTGCAGCAGGCGGCAGGCGGGTCCGTCGCCGAGGTGGACTGGGTGCCGCTCATGCTGTGGACGATCGGCGGCAGCATCGCCGTCGCGATCCTGGTGAGCATCGTGTGGGGCATTCTCGCCGGCATGCGCGATCCCGACGGCGTCGGCAAGAGCGACCAGCGCGACCGCGACATCGCGCACATGTCGACGCGGGTCGGCCAGGCATTCCTCGTCATCGCCGGGCTGGGCGTCATCGTGCTGTGCGCGTTCGAGGCCGACTGGTTCTGGATCGCCAATGCGATGTTCTTCGGCTTCGCGCTGTCGTCGATCTTCGGCGGTGTGGCCAGCGTCGTCGCGTACCGGCGGGGGCTCGTCTGATGGTCAAGCCCACCAAGGTCACCAACTCGATCCGCGCGGTGCGCGAGGCGGCCGGCATGACGCAGGCCGACCTCGCCCGCCGAGTGGGCGTGACGCGGCAGACCCTCATCGCGATCGAGCAGGGGCGGTACTCGCCGACGCTCGAACTCGCCTTCCAGCTGGCCCGCGCATTCGGCGTCGGGCTGGACGACCTCTTCGACTATCCGGAGGCATGACATGTCCGACCAGACGCTCCCCTCGCCGCAGGCGCTGCGCACCGATTCGATGCCCGCGTGGCGGCAGCACCGCTACGGAGAGCCCGACGACGTCGTGCTCGAAACGACGGATGTCCCCGCGCCCGGTCGCGGCGAGGTGCTGCTGCGTCTGCGCGCGACCGGCCTCAACAACGGCGACATCCGCGTCATGCGCGGCGAGCCCCGACTCCTGCGCCTCGCGTTCGGGATGCGGCGGCCGCGGCAGGCGGTTCGCGGGATGGATGCCGCCGCCACCGTCGTCGCGCTGGGCGAGGGTGTCTCCGGTCTCGCCGTCGGCGACGAGGTGATCGGGGAGCTTCCGGCCGGGGGAGGCCTCGCGCGGTACGCGGTGTGCCCGGTGTCCCGCCTCGTCCCGCGGCCCGCCGCTCTGGACGCGGTCGACGCCGCAGCCCTCCCGGTCGCGGGCGGCACCGCCTGGCAGGCGCTGGAACGCGGGGGCGTGGCATCCGGCCACCGCGTGCTCGTGATCGGCGCCTCCGGCGGCGTCGGCACGTTCGCGGTACAGCTCGCCGTCGCGCGCGGCGCGCAGGTGTGGGCGCTGTGCGGCGAGCGGAGCCGGGCGCTGGTCGAGGAGCTGGGGGCGGCACGCACGTTCGACTACCGCGCCGTGCAGCCCGGTGCCCTCGAGCTCGCTGCGGAGCCGTTCGACGTCGTGATCGACATCGCCGGCACCGCGCCGCTGCGGTCGCTGCAGGGGCTCCTGCGCGACGGCGGCGCGGTCGTCCTGGTCTCGGGCGAGGGCGGGCGGGTGATGGGTCCGATCGGGCGTATCGCCGCAGCATCCGTCCTCTCGATCGGTTCGAAGCGTCCGCTGCGTCCGCTCGCCGCCGTCGCCAAGCCCGACGTCCTCGCGGAGCTCGTCGCGCTCACGACCGCCGGCCGGCTGCGTCCGCGCATCGAGCGGAGGTTCGCCTTCGCCCAGGCGCGCGAGGCGCTCGCGCACGTGGCTGCCGGCCACGCGGTGGGCAAGGTCGTCGTGCTCGCGGAGTGACGGGGTGCAGGGCGACGCTGCGCGTGCGCATTCCCAGGCGGCACCCGGCGTCCGTGAGACAATGGACGCGGCGTGCCCGGTTGCTTTCCCCTTCACGGCTGCGGTTCCTGAGCGAGCGCAGCCGGTCGAAGGGCCGCCGGGCCTCTGGACAGCGTCCGCCGCCCCTCGTACAGGAGCATGATGTCCACGCAGAACACCGCGCCCGCAGCCACCGCCCCGACGACCGGGTCCTCCGCCACCGGAGGCCGCGTCCAGCAGCACCGCCGCTACCTGATGTGCCGCCCCGAGCACTTCACGGTGAGCTACCGGATCAACCCCTGGATGGAGCCGGCCAACCCCACCGACACAGAGCTGGCGGTGCGCCAGTGGCAGGCGCTCTACGACACGTATCTCGAGCTCGGCCACGAGGTGCACCTCATCGACCCGATCGACGGCCTGCCCGACATGGTCTACACGGCCAACGGCGGCTTCGTCATCGACGGCGTCGCCTACGGCGCGAAGTTCCGTTTCCAGGAGCGCGTGCCCGAGGGCCCGGCCTTCATGGACTGGTTCCGCGCGAACGGGTTCGAGGTCGTCGAGCCGGTGCAGGTCAACGAGGGCGAAGGCGACTTCCTGCTCGTCGGCCAGACCATCCTCGCCGGCACCGGCTTCCGCTCCACCGGCGACAGCCACCGCGAGCTCGAAGACGTGTTCGGCAAGGAGGTCGTGAGCCTCAATCTCGTCGACCCGCGGTTCTACCACCTCGACACCGCCATCTCGGTGCTCGACCCCGTCGAGGGGCCGGGCGGCGTCGACCGCGCCAACATCGCCTACCTGCCGGGCGCCTTCGACGAGCGCAGCCAGGCGATCCTCGCCGAGCGCTACCCCGACGCCATCCGCGTGGCCGACGCCGACGGCGCGGTCTTCGGACTCAACTCGGCCAGTGACGGCCGCAACGTCATCATCTCGCCGCGTGCGAAGGGCTTCGAGGTCCAGTTGCGCGAGCGCGGCTACAACCCGGTGCTCGTCGACCTGTCGGAGCTCCTGCTCGGCGGTGGCGGCATCAAGTGCTGCACGCTCGAGCTTCGGCGCTGACGGTCCGAGAAGAGGACACACCCATGACCGCCACCTCGCCCTCGGTCGACACCGCCACGATCAAGATCATCGCCGGTGAACAGGACCACCTCGCCCACAACTACAACCCGCTCCCCGTCGTCATCGCGCGCGGCGAGGGCGCTTGGGTCACCGACGTCGAGGGCAAGCGCTACCTCGACCTGCTCTCGGCCTACTCCGCCCTGAACTTCGGTCACGGGCATCCCGCGATCGTCGCCGCCGCGCAGGAGCAGCTGAACCGGCTGACGCTGACCAGCCGCGCCTACCACAACGACCGGCTCGGACCGTTCGCGACCGCGCTGGCCGAGCTGTGCGGCAAGGACCTCGTGCTTCCCATGAACACCGGCGCGGAGGCCGTCGAGACCGGCATCAAAGTCGCACGCGCGTGGGGATACCGGGTCAAGGGCATCACGGCCGACAGGGCGCAGATCGTCGTCGCGCACGGCAACTTCCACGGCCGCACCACCACGATCGTCGGCTTCAGCGACGACCCCGGCGCACGCGGCGACTTCGGGCCGTTCGCGCCGGGATTCGTGCCGGTGCCCTACGGCGATGCCGCGGCGATCGAGGCCGCCATCACCCCCGAGACCGCCGCCGTGCTCATCGAGCCGATCCAGGGCGAGGCGGGTGTGGTGCTTCCGCCCGAGGGGTATCTGCGGGCGGTCCGCGAGCTGTGCACGGAGCACGGCGTGCTGTTCATCGCCGACGAGATCCAGTCCGGCCTCGCGCGTGTGGGCGAGACGTTCGCGTGCGACCGCGAGGGTGTGGTGCCCGACGTCTACCTGCTCGGCAAGGCGCTGGGCGGCGGCATCCTTCCGCTGTCGGCGGTCGTGGCGGACCGTGACGTGCTCGGGGTCATCCGTCCGGGCGAGCACGGCTCGACGTTCGGCGGCAATCCGCTCGCCGCCGCCGTCGGCCTGCGCGTGGTCGAGATGCTCCAGACCGGCGAGTTCCAGCGGCGGGCGAAGCTCCTCGGCGAGCACCTCGACGTGAAGCTCCGCGAGCTCATCGGCCACGGCGTCACGGGTGTGCGGGTGGTGGGCCTCTGGGCGGGGGTCGACATCGACCCCGAGGTCGGCACCGGACGCGAGATCGCCGAGAAGCTGATCGCGCGCGGCGTGCTGGTCAAGGACACCCACGGGCAGACCATCCGCGTCGCGCCGCCGCTGGTCGTGCGCGCGACCGAGCTCGACTGGGCGATCGAGCAGCTGCGCGTGGTCCTCGCCGGCTGACCCGCGACCCCGTCGCGCGGGCAGCGCTCAGAACACCTCGACGAACCGCTCGTGCCACCCCGTCGCGCCGTCCGGCGCGGGCGGTGCGCGGTCGGGCGTCTGCTGCTGCCCGTCCCTGCCGGTGGCACGGCACCGCAGCAGGTGGTCGCCGGCGGTCGCGGTCCAGGGCAGGCTCCATTGCACCCAGGTGTCGTCCGAGATCGCTGTCGCGAGGGTCGCCTCCTGCCACGGGCCGTCGTCGATCTGCACCTCGACTCCCGCGACGCCTACGCCCTGGTGCCACGCCACACCGGCGATGACGACGTCGCCGGCCTTCAGCCCCTGCGCCTTGCGCGGCACGTCGATGCGCGACTGCAGCTTGATCGGCCCGCGCTCGGACCAGCCTCGGTCCGTCCAGTACGCGCGGGCGCGGTCGAACCGCGTCACCTCGAGGTCGGTCACCCACTTCGTCGCCGACACGTAGCCGTACAGGCCCGGCACGACCATGCGCACCGGGAAGCCGTGCTCGAGGGGGAGCGGCTCGCCGTTCATGCCGACGGCGAGGATCGCGTTGCGGTCGTCGGTGAGCGCCTCCAGCGGCGTGGACGCCGTGAAGCCGTCGATCGACCGTGACAGCACCATGTCGGCGTCCGCGGCGGGGCGCGCCCGCGCCAGCAGCTCCCGGATCGGATGGCCGAGCCAGCGGGCGTTGCCGATGAGCGTCCCTCCCACCTCGTTCGACACGCACGTGAGGGTCGTCCACGACTCCTCGAGCGGCAGGGCGAGAAGCTCGTCCCACGTGAGCTCCAGCTCCTCGGCGACCATGCCGTGCACGCGCAGCCGCCAGTCGGCCGGGTTCACCTCGGGCACGACGAGCGCGGTGTCGATGCGGTAGAACCGGTCGTTCGGGGTGACGACGCTCGCGAGCCCGGGGAGGTCGAGCTCGGCGCCCTGCGGGACGGCGGATGCCGCCACCGCCGGCGTCGGAAGCCGCAGCGCCGTCCGCGCCGCGGCCACGCCGGCCGCCGCTGTGCTCCGCAGGCTGCCGACGACCACCGCGAGAACGCCCGCTCCCGCCGCGGCGCCCGCCCACGCGAAGAAGGCGCGGCGGCTGGGTGGCTGGGTGCCCTCGGCGGTGGCACCCGCGCCCGGCTCACCTGCGTCGGATGCACGCGGATCGGGTGGATCGGCGCCCAGCTGCGGCGAACGGGCAGTAGATGGATCGGCGGATGCCGCGGCGGCGGGTCGGAGCAGCCGGAGCAGGAGCCACAGCGCGACCGCGCCCGAGGCGCCCGCGACGACCGAGGGGAGCCAGGCCAGTGGCCCGGCGCCCGGACGCGTGGCCGCGACGACGGCGCCGGCGACGCCGAACACGGCGATCAGCACGACGCCCCACGGCGGGCGCCTGGCCTGCAGCCATCCGGCGAGGGCGGCCACGACGAGCATGACCAGGGCGATGCCGCCCACGAGCGCGATCTTGTCGGCGGTGCCGAACCAGGCGATGGCGGTGTCCTTGGCCCACGGCGGCGCGACGTCGATGAGGGCCGAGCCGACGGCGGCGACCGGGCTGGAGGCCGGGGCCACCACGCCGGCGGCGAGTTCGCCGAGGCCCGCGCCGAGCGCGACGGCGGCCACGCCCGCCACCCATGCGAGGGGGGCGGGGATGCCGCCGTCCCGGGCGCGTCCCGCCATGCAGCAAGGGTACGTCCGCGCGGGGGACGCCGGGCGGACGGGGCGGAAACACGAGCGCAACGAACGCCGCATTAGGCTCGTCAGCATGGGTGATCTGTTCGACGGCTACGGCTCCACGCTGGCGCCGCGCAAGACGCCCTCGGGGGTCCCCGCGTTCGACGAGATGTTCGGGAGCCCGGCCCACCCCGGCGCGCCGGCCGAGTCGCGCGAGGCCTACCGGGAGCTGTACCAGGCGCTCGCGCAGATGACGCAGGAGGAGCTGCGCGGCCGCACCGATTCGCTGGCGAGCTCGTATCTCGCGCAGGGTGTGACGTTCGACTTCGCGGGGGAGGAGCGGCCGTTCCCGCTGGACGCCGTCCCGCGGGTCATCACGTACGACGAGTGGTCGCGCATCGAGGCCGGCGTCAAACAGCGCGTGCGCGCCCTGGAGGCGTTCCTCGACGACGCCTACGGGCACCAGCACTGCGTGCGCGACGAGGTGCTGCCGGCCGGTCTCATCGCGTCGTCGCAGTACTTCTACCGCCAGGCGGCCGGCATCCACTCCGCCAACGGCGTGCGCATCCAGGTGTCGGGCATCGACCTCATCCGCGACGAGCACGGCGAGATGCGCGTGCTCGAAGACAACGTGCGCGTGCCGTCGGGCGTGAGCTACGTCATCTCCAACCGCCGCGTCATGGCCCAGACGCTGCCGGAGCTCTTCGTCTCGATGCGGGTGCGTCCGGTCGGCGACTACCCCAACAAGCTGCTCGCCGCACTGCGCGCCTCGGCGCCGGCGGGCATCGAGGACCCGAACGTCGTGGTGCTGACCCCCGGGGTCTACAACTCCGCGTACTTCGAGCACACGCTGCTCGCGCGTCTGATGGGCGTCGAGCTCGTCGAGGGGCGCGACCTGCTGTGCATCGGCGGCAAGGTGTTCATGCGCACCACGCGCGGACCCAAGCGCGTGGACGTCATCTACCGCCGCGTCGACGACGACTTCCTCGATCCGCTGCAGTTCCGCGCCGACTCGATGCTGGGCGCGCCGGGCCTCATGCTCGCCGCGCGCCTGGGGAACGTCACCATCGCCAACGCCGTCGGCAACGGCGTCGCCGACGACAAGCTGCTGTACACGTACGTGCCCGACCTCATCCGCTACTACCTCGCCGAGGAGCCCATCCTCAAGAACGTCGACACGTGGCGCCTGGAAGACCCGAACGCGCTCGAGGAGGTGCTCGACCGGCTCGACGAGCTCGTGGTGAAGCCCGTGGACGGCTCGGGCGGCAAGGGCCTGGTGGTGGGGCCGGATGCCTCGCCGGCAGAGCTCGAGCGGCTCCGGCAGCGCCTGCTCGCCGACCCCCGAGGCTGGATCGCGCAGCCCGTCGTCATGCTCTCCACCATCCCGACGCTCGTCGAGGACGGCATGCGCCCGCGCCACGCGGACCTCCGGCCGTTCGCGGTCAACGACGGCGAGGACGTGTGGGTGCTGCCGGGCGGGCTCACCCGCGTGGCGCTCCCGGAAGGGCAGCTCGTGGTGAACTCCAGCCAGGGCGGCGGCTCGAAGGACACTTGGATCGTCGGAGGCTCCGCGCCCACGGGTGGCGAATACGGCCCGGGCAAGGTGCCTGAGCTGGTCGCCGACCAGGCCACCGTGACCGCGGCCATCCCGATCATCTACGACCCGCAGACCGAGCCCGCGCACTCGCCGCGCGATCCCGTGCGCGGCAACCGCGAGCAGCAGGAGCAGCAGCAGCAGACAGGGGGTGATGGCGGATGCTGAGCCGCATCGCAGAGTCGCTGTTCTGGATCGGGCGGTACATCGAGAGGTCCGACGGCACCGCGCGCATCCTCGACGTGCACCTGCAGCTCCTCCTCGAGGACCCGTGGATCGACGAGGACATCGCGTGCCGGTCGCTGCTGAGCGTCATGGGCTCGCTCCCGCCCGAGGGCGTCGACCTGGTGCGCCGCGAGGACGTGCTGGCGCGTCTCGCCGTCGACCGCATGAACCCGTCGAGCATCGCCTACGCGCTCACCGCCTCCCGCGAGAACGCCCGACGGGCGCGTGAGATCGTCTCGACGGAGCTGTGGGAGACGCTGAACACCACGAACGCACGGATGCCGCGGCGCCTGCAGAACGACCGCGTGCACGAGTTCTTCCAGTGGGTCCGGGAGCGCGCGGCGCTCGCTATCGGCATCGTGGACTCGTCCACCAGCCGCGACGAGGCCTGGCAGTTCTTCACCCTCGGCCGCAGCATCGAGCGCACCGACATGACGGCGCGGCTGCTGGCGACGCGGTCGCTGACCGAGGCATCCGGCCCGTCGTGGACCACGATCCTGCGCTCGTGCGGCGCGTACGAGGCGTACCTGCGCACGTATCGCGGCATGCCGAGCGCGCGCAACGCTGCCGAGTTCCTGCTGCTGGACCGCCTCTTCCCGCGCTCGATCATCTACTCGATCCAGCGGGCCGAGGAGTGCATGAGCGCCATCGATCCGCGCGCGGACCGCGTCGGGCATTCCAACACCGTCCTGCGGGCGCTCGGTCAGATCCGCAACGACCTCGAGTACCGCCCGATCTCCGAGATCCTCGGCGAGCTGCCCGCCCACATGGACCGCGTGCAGAAGGTCACGCGCGAGGCATCCGAGGCCATCCGCGGCCGGTTCTTCCCGACGCAGGCCGAGCCCAGCTGGATCGGAGAGATCTCATGATGGTTCGACAGGCTCACCAACCGGGGGTACACGCCCGCACGCGGGGGTGTCAGTCATGAAGCGACTGCGCATCGAGCACCAGACGGGCTTCAGCTACCACGGAGACGTGAGCGCGTCCTACAACGAGGCGCGCATGCTGCCCGGCTCCACCGACAGCCAGTTCGTGCTGAACTCGTCGCTCGACATCGAGCCGTCGACCTCCGTCAACCAGTACGTCGACTACTTCGGCACGCGGGTGGCAGCGTTCGACGTGCTGTCGCCCCACGCGTCGCTCACCATCACGGCGCGCTCGCTGGTCGAGGTGCGTCCGCGACCGCTCGAGCACATCGACGTGACGTGGGACGGCCTCGCCCGCGAGTCGGGCCGTTCCATCGGGACGGTCGAGCAGCTGTCGCAGACGGGGCGCACGCGTCCGCACGCAGAGGTCGCCGATCTCGCGCGGTCGATCGCCGCCCAGCACGACCACCCGGGGCGGGCTGCGCACGCGATCGCGGTCGCCATCGGCGACGCCGTGGAGTACATGCACGGGATCACCGGGGTGCACTCCACGGCGAGCGAGGCGTGGGAGGCGCGCAAGGGCGTCTGCCAGGACATCGCGCACGTCACGCTCGGCGCGCTGCGCGAGGTCGGCATCCCGGCCCGCTACGTGTCGGGCTACCTGCACCCGCGTCCGTCGGCCGAGGTCGGCGTCGCCGTGACCGGCGAGTCGCACGCCTGGGTCGAGTGGTTCGCCGGCGAGTGGCAGGGCTTCGATCCCACGAACAACATCGAGATCGGCGACCGCCACGTGCTCGTCGGGCGCGGCCGGGACTACGGCGACGTGCCGCCGCTGCGCGGGGTGTACGCCGGCCCGTTCAAGTCGAGCCTGCACGTGAAGGTGACGATCACCCGCGAGGTGTGACGCCGCGCCCGCCGGACGTGAGTCCGACGCGGGTCAGACGGGCCGGTTGTCGGGGTCGAGGGTCTCGAGCATGTCCTCTTCGACCGCGTTGTCGGCCTCGAGCTGCTCCTCGGTCGTCGTGTCTCCACCGGTCGGGTTGCCGCCCCCGACTGTTCCGCCGGCGTCCGGGTTCGCCGCCTGGCCGGGCTGATCTTCGTCGCTTCGCCGTTCGTCCATGCCTCCCACGCTAACCCGCAGCAGTGAGGTTCGGCGTGCCACGACCGGACGGCGATCCTTGACGTCCTTTCCGCGACGTGCCACCGTAGAGCGGTCTACAGTATGTAGAGCGGTCTACGGATCGCTCCTTCGATGGAGAGGGATCGACGATGACGTTGTTCGAGAACCACCGATGGGGGCGCGCCCGACGCGTCCGCCGACGGACCGCAGCGCTGCTCGTGAGCGCGAGCCTCGTGGCGACCGGCGCCGTGGTCGCGGCCGCTGCGCCCGCTGCCGCCGTGGACTGCAGCACGGTGCCGTGGATGGATGCCTCGCGCTCTGCGGATGAGCGCGCGCAGGCGCTGCTGGATGCCAGCTCTCAGCACCAGAAGTACCGCTGGCTCGTCGAGCAGCCCGCGAACGACCCGGCGCGCACCACCTGGAACCCCGGCTTCTCGGGCGAGGCTCCGGTCGTCTATCCGGCACAGGTGCCCTGCACGCCCGTCGTGATCTACGCGAACGGCCCGGACGGCGTCTACCTCTCGGCGGGGACGACCGCGTGGCCTGGTCCGATCGCGGTGGCCGCCACGTGGAACCTCGAGCTCGGCGAGCAGAAGGCCGTCGCGCACGGCAGCGAGTCGTTCGACAAGCGCAGCGCGGTGATCCTCGGACCGGGCATCGCGTCAGGACGCACGCCCCTGTCGGGCCGCGGCTCCGAGTACTTCGGCGAGGACCCGGTGCTGTCAGGTCTCATGGCGGCGGCGAACGTGCGCGGACTCGAGGACGGCAACCCCGACAAGCCGGTGATCGCCAACCTCAAGCACTACGTCGCCAACGAGCAGGAGGAGGCGCGGCAGTCGAGCTCGTCGAACATGGACGAGCGCACGTTCAAGCAGATCTACGATCTGCCGTACGAGATCGCCGTCCGCAAGAGCGACCCCGGCAGCCTCATGTGCTCGTACAACCAGGTCAACGGCGTGTACGCGTGCGAGAACGAGATCCTCACCACGAGCCTGCGGCAGGACTACCCGTTCGAGGGCTACGTGATGAGCGACTTCGGCTCGGTGCACTCGACGGCTCCGTCGCTGAACGCCGGGCTCGACCAGGAGCTCAACCGGCCGCGCTGGTTCACGCCCGCGCGCCTGGACGCCGCGCTGGCGGCGGGCGAGATCACGCAGGAGCGGATCGACGAGGCGGCCTTCCGCGTGGTGCGGTCGTACATCGCCGGAGGCCTCTTCGACCACCCGGTGCCCGCCGCCCCCGTGGCTGACGTCTCGACGCCCGCGCACAAGGCGCTCGCGCGCGAGATCGCGGAGCAGAGCACCGTGCTCCTCAAGAACGACGGCGCGCTGCCGCTCGCTGAGGGGGACCTCACCGTCGCGGTGATCGGACAGACCGCCTCCAGCATCCCGACCGACGGCGTCAGCGCCAAGACCGGCTGTGCGTGGGACTTCCCGTTCGGTCCCGGCGGGCCGGTGCTCAACTGCAACGCCCTCGTCGACCCGCTCACCGCGCTCACCGATCGGGTCGGGCAGGCGGGCGGACAGGTCGTATACGACGACGGTGCGGACGCGGCCACGGCGGCGGCCGTGGCATCCGCCGCCGACGTCGCGATCGTCTTCGGGCACTACACGATGGGCGAGAGCCAGGACCTGCCCGACCTGCGGCTGGACGGCAACGGCGACGAGCTGATCGCGGCGGTCGCGGCATCCGCTCCTCGCACCGTCGCGGTGCTCAACGCGGGGTCCGCGGTCGAGATGCCGTGGATCGACGACGTCGACGCCGTGTTCCACGCGTGGCACTCGGGCGAGCAGTTCGGCCCGGCGCTGGCGGCGCTCGTGTACGGCGACGTCAATCCGTCCGGGAAGCTCCCGATGACGTTCCCGGCCTCGCTCGCCGACACGCCGACGGCCGGCTCGGTCGCCCAGTATCCGGGCGTGCCGGACGCCGAGGGCATCCTGCAGGTCGACTACAGCGAGGGCCTGAAGGTGGGCTACCGCTGGTACGAGGCGGAGGGCATCGAGCCGCTGTTCGCCTTCGGCCACGGCCTGAGCTACACCGAGTTCTCGTACGACCACGTCACGGTGACGCCGAAGTCGACCACCGGCGACAAGGAGATCCGCGTGCGGTTCCGGCTCACCAACACCGGCGACGTCGCCGGCACCGAGGTCGCCCAGGTGTACCTGGAGCTTCCGGATGCCGCGGGCGAGCCGTCCAAGCGACTGATCGGGTGGGAGCGCGTGACGCTCGAGCCCGGTGAGCACCGCAACGTGCAGGTGACGCTCTCGGCCGAGGACCTCGCGGACATGCACCTGCTCGAGTACTGGGATTCGGACGCGTCGGCGTGGGTCACCACGCCCGGCACGCACACCGTGACGGTCGGCGGCTCGATCGACGCCGAGGCGGCGGCCTCGTTCTCGATCCGGTAGCTGACGGCACCGGGTGGGGCGGTGGCACCGGCCACCGTCCCATCCGGCGTGTGCGCCACCACTAGCCTCAAGTCATGACAGTCGATCGGCCCCGTGCGGCGACCATCGAGGACGTCGCCGCCGCAGCGGGCGTGTCACGCGCCGCCGTGTCGAAGGTGCTGCGCAACGCCTACGGCGTCAGCGACGCGATGCGCGAGCGGGTGACGGTCGCGATGACCGAGCTCAACTACCGTCCGCGGATCGCGGCGCGCGCGATGCGGGGCCGGACCTACACTCTCGGCATCGAGCTGCCGGACCTGGCGAACCACTTCTTCTCGCGCATCGTCCGCGGTGCCACGCGCGCGCTCGAGGGCACCCCGTATCAGCTCATCATCGCCCCCGCCGAAGCCGGATCCCGTGAAGGGCTGCGCGCGCTCGAGGCGCTCGTCGACCGCCAGGTGGACGGCCTCATCGCCGTCTCGCCCCGCGTCGACGAGGCGGGGCTGGAACGCATCTCGGCGTCGGTGCCGATCGTGATGTTCGGGCGGCACGACACGTCCGACCGCTACGACGTGGTCGCCGGCGACGACGCGGCGGGAACCCGTGCCGCGATGCAGCACCTCCTCGGCCTCGGGCACACGCACATCGCGCACCTCACGCTGCCGGAGTCCGACCACGCCGAGCCGTTCCCGCACGGTGTGCGCCTGCGCGAGTACCTGACGGCCATGGCGGACGCCGGTCACCGCGAGCGCGCGGTCGTCTGGCGGACTGACGAGGGGGAGGGCCCGGCCTACGACGTGGTGCGGCGGATCCTCGCCGACGGCACCCCGGTGACGGCGGTGTTCGCCGCGCACGACGAACTCGCGTTCGGGGCGATGCGCGCGGCCGCCGAGGTCGGCCGGCCGCTCTCCGTCGTCGGCTACGACGACGTGCCGATGGCCTCGCACCCCGCCCTCGGGCTCACCACCGTGCACCAGCCGGGCGAGGCCATGGGGGCGCGGGCGGTGCAGATGCTCCTCGAGCGCTTCGCCGGCCGCACCGAGCCGGTGCACGAGGGGTTCGAGGTCGAGCTGCGCGTGCGCACCTCCACATCGGCGCCCTGAGCGGGGGTGGTCCGGGCAGGCCGCGGCTCAGACCCCGGCGATCACCGCGTTGTCGAGCTCGTCGAGGTCGACGCCCGGGCGCTCGGCCTGGTTCGTCAGCAGCACGAACGCGACGCCCGCCGACGGATGCACCCAGAACTCGGTGCCCGCCCAGCCGCCGTGGCCGAAGACGTCGCGGTCGATGAGGCCGGGGGCGCGGGTGCGCAGGTTCCAGGTGAAGCCCCAGTCCTGGCCGCGCTCGGCGGGATACGGCTCCAGCCGGGGGATGCCGCCGGTGAGCGGACGCAGCATCATGTCGAGCGTCGCCGGCTGCACGATGCCGCCCGTCTCGCCCCGGCGGATGCGCAGGAGGGCCGAGCCGAGCGCCAGCAGGTCCTCGGCCGTCCCGATGAAGCCGGCGCCGGGGTTGCGGTGACGTGCGAACCCGCGCATGTCGAGCCCCAGCCGCGACGCGTCGACCACGGTGTGCGGGTCGGCGGCCGGGTCGAGGGTGAGTCCGTGGGCGCCGATGGTCGCGGCCCACGCCGTGACGTCGGCATCCCACTCCCATCCTGCGGTGCGGCGGACGAGCTCGGCGATGCCGTCGAACGCGACGGTGGAGTAGCGCGAGGCGGTGCCCGCGGCGAAGTCGCGGCCCGGGGCGAGGAGGGCGGCACGCAAGCCCTCGGCGGGGTCGAGGCCGGGCTCGCGGATCCCCGAGGTGTGGCTCACGAGGTGACGCAGGCGCACGACGTCGTCCCGCCCCGCGCCGAACCCGGGAAGGGCGGCGGCCAGCGGCGTCTCGGTGGTGAGGAAGCCGCGCTCGACGGCGCGGGCTGCCGTGAGCCCGGTGAGCACCTTGGTGATCGAGAAGAGCCAGTACGGGTCGCCGGTGCGCGCCGTGCGGCCGTTCGTCGCCCCGAACGCATCGAGCGCGACGACCCCGTCGGCGGTGGCGACACCCAGCACGGCGGACGGCAGGCGGCCTGCCTCGACATGCCGTCGCGCCCAGTCGAACGCGGCGCCGTAGCCGGTCATCGGCGCGGCTCGTAGCGTTCGGGCGAGACGGATGCCGCGACCACCTGCCGCAGGTCCTCCAGCGTCGCGCCGGGACCGAACCACCCGTGGGCGCGGGCCTGCACCAGCACATTGCCGAGCGCCGTGGCCTCGACGGGACCGGCGAGCACCGGCAGTCCCGACCGATCCGCGGTCGCCTGGCAGAGCAGCCGGTTGAGCGCACCGCCGCCGACGATGTGGATCACGTCGATGTCGCGCCCGGTGAGCCGCGCCGCGGTGGCGACCGCGTCGGCGAACGCCTGGGCGATGCTCTCGACGATCGATCGGGCGAACGCCTCGCGCGTCTCGGGCACCGCAGCGCCCGTCTCGGCGATGACCGCGGCGATCCGGGCCGGCATGTCGCCCGGAGCCGACAGGCGGGGGTCGTTCGCGTCGAACAGCGGGATGTCGCCCGTCACGTCCGCCGCGTCAGCCAGGAGAGCCGGAAGGTCGATCGCGGCGCCGTCCTCGGCCTCCCACGTGCGTACGGCCTCGCTGAGCAGCCACAGCCCGGTGACGTTGTGGAGGAAGCGCACGCGCCCGTCCACGCCGCCCTCGTTGGTGAAGTTCGCCTCGCGTGCGGCGTCGCTCACGACCGGCTCGTCGAGCTCCACGCCGACCAGGCCCCACGTGCCGCACGAGATGTAGGCCGCGTCGGGCGTGCTGAGCGGCACGGCGACCACCGCAGAGGCGGTGTCGTGCGAGCCGACCGCGATGACCTCGAGGGGTGCGCCGACGCGCTGGCGCGCCTCACCGTGGAGGGTGCCCAGCACCGCGCCGGGGTCGACGAGAGGGGGCAGGACGGATGCCGGGATCCCCAGGCGTCCGGCGAGCTCGACGTCCCACCCGCCGGTGCGGACGTCGACCAGCCCCGTGGTCGAGGCGTTCGTACGCTCGGCCACGCGGGTCCCGGTGAGGAGGAACGCGACGAGGTCCGGGATGAGCAGCGAGGCCTCGGCGTCGGCCAGCGCGGGCTCGACGGCGTACTGGTACAGCGTGTTGAAGGGGAGGAACTGCAGGCCGTTGCGGCGGTAGAGCTCGTCGAACGGCGCCTCGCGGTGGACGAGCTCGACCCCGCGGGCGGTGCGCTCGTCGCGGTAGTGGAACGGCTCGCCGAGCAGCTCCCCGCCGTGCACGAGCCCGTAGTCGACCGCCCACGAGTCGATGCCGATGCTGGCGATGCCCGGCTCGCGCCGGAACGCCTCGGCGAGCCCGTCGAGGATGTGGCGGTATAGCGCCGTGAAGTCCCAGTGCAGCCCGCCGTCGGGGCCGGGCACGGGACCGTTCGGGAAGCGGGCGACCTGCTCGAGGCGCAGCATCCCGTCCTCCACGTGCCCGAGCATGACGCGACCGCTCGTCGCGCCGAGGTCGACGGCCGCGACCACCCCGCCGGTCACCGCGGGCTCCGGCTCGCAGGAACGCCGTCGGCCGTCGAGATCGCCCGTCCTCGGCGAGCGACCACGTCCTCGGCGCCGACAGCGTGGTCGGTCGACGAGATCGCGGCATCTCGGCGCGCCCTCGCGGCGGTCATCGGAGGAACGCGGCGGCCACGCCGGAGTCGACCGGGATGTGCAGACCTGTGGTGCGCGAGAGCTCGGGACCGGTCAGCACGTAGACGGCGTCGGCGACGTTCTCGGGCACGACCTCGCGCTTGAGGATCGTGCGGTTGGCGTAGAACTGGCCGAGGTCCTCTTCCTTCACGCCGTAGGTCGCGGCGCGGTTGGCGCCCCAGCCGGAGGCGAAGATGCCCGAGCCGCGCACGACGCCGTCGGGGTTGATGCCGTTCACGCGCACGCCGTGCTCGCCGAGCTCGACCGCGAGCAGGCGCACCTGGTGGGCCTGGTCGGCCTTGGTCGCGGAGTACGCGATGTTGTTGGGGCCCGCGAAGACGGAGTTCTTCGACGAGATGTAGATCACGTCGCCGCCGAGCTTCTGCTCGATGAGGATCTTCGCCGCCGCCTTCGACACCAGGAACGAGCCCTTGGCCATCACGTCGTGCTGCAGGTCCCAGTCCTTCTCGGTGGTCTCCAGCAGCGGCTTCGACAGCGACAGCCCGGCGTTGTTGACGACGAGGTCGACGCCGCCGAACGCGAGCACGGCGGTATCGAAGGCGGCCTGGATCGCATCGGCGTCGGCGACGTTCGCGGCCACGCCGATGGCGACATCCGCGTTGCCGAGCTCGGCCGCGGCGGCCTGCGCCTTCCCGAGGTCGAGGTCGGCGATCACGACGCACGCGCCCTCGGCGGCGAGGCGGGTCGCGATGGCCTTGCCGATGCCGGATGCCGCGCCCGTGACGAGCGCGATGCGGCCCTGGTGCGTCTTGGGCTTGGGCATCCGCTGCAGCTTCGCCTCTTCGAGCGCCCAGTACTCGATGCGGAACTTCTCGGCGTCCGAGATCGGGGAGTACGTCGACAGCGCCTCGGCGCCGCGCATGACGTTGATGGCGTTGACGTAGAACTCGCCGGCGACGCGGGCGGTCTGCTTGTTGGCGCCGTACGAGAACATGCCGACGCCGGGCACCAGGACGATGAGCGGGTCGGCGCCGCGGATCGCGGGGGACTCGGCGGTGGCGTGTGCGTCGTAGTACGCCTGGTAGTCGGCGCGGTAGGCCTCGTGCAGCTCCTGCAGGCGCGCGATGGAGTCCTCCACGCTCGCGTCGGCCGGCAGGTCGAGGATGAGCGGCTTGACCTTGGTGCGCAGGAAGTGGTCGGGGCAGCTGGTGCCGAGCGCCGCCAGCTCGGGCGCGCGCTCGGAGGCGAGGAAGTCCAGCACGACGTCGGAGTCGGTGAAGTGGCCCACCATCGGCTTGTCGGTCGACGCCAGGCCGCGGATGGTCGGCGCCAGCGCGGCGGCCTTGGCGCGGCGCTCGGTCTCGGGGAGTGCCTCGAAGCCCGCGCGAACGCCGCCGAAGGGGTCGGCCTTGCCGTTGCTCGCGATGTAGGCCGCGGCGGTCTCGATGATCCACAGCGAGTTCTGCTCGGCCTCGTCGGACGTGTCGCCCCACGCGGTGATGCCGTGGCCGCCGAGGATCGTGCCGATCGCCTGCGGGTTCTTCGCCTTGATGTCGGCGATGTCCAGGCCCAGCTGGAAGCCCGGGCGACGCCACGGCACCCACACGACCTTCTCGCCGAAGATCTCGGCGGTGAGCTGCTCGCCGTCGGCCGCGGTCGCGATCGCGATGCCGGAGTCGGGGTGCAGGTGGTCCACGTGCGCGGCGTCGACGAGGCCGTGCATGGCGGTGTCGATCGACGGCGCGGCGCCGCCCTTGCCGTGCAGGCAGTAGTCGAACGCGGCGACCATCTCGTCCTCGCGGTCGACACCGGGGTAGACGTCGACCAGTGCGCGCATGCGGTCCAGACGCAGCACCGCCAGGCCCGACTCCTTCAGCGTGCCGAGGTCGCCGCCGGAGCCCTTGACCCACAGCAGCTCGACGGGCTCGCCGGTGACCGGATCGGTCTCGGTGCCCTTGGCCGACGTGTTGCCGCCGGCGTAGTTGGTGTTCTTCGGGTCGGCGCCGAGGCGATTGGACCGGGTGATGAGGTCGGTGACGGCCTGGTTGGTCATGATGCGGTTCCTTCTGCGCGTGCGGTTCGGGGGTTCGTTCGTCGGCTATGCCCGGCTCGGGGCTGATTCGGCGTGCGCCTGCGACGGCTGAACGGAGGGGGTGGAGGCGGGGGCGCCTGCCGGGAGGGCGGCGAGGCGGGCGGCGAAGCGGTCGATCGTGACGGAAGCCGCCGGCTCATGCGGCCGGTTGAGGTGGCCGTGCTCGGTGCCGAGCTCGGTGACGACCTCGACGGGGCGTCCGGCGGCGCGCAGTGACGCGGCGAACGCCTCACCCGACACGCGGAGCTCGTCGACGTCGCCGTTGACCATCAGCGTCGGCGGGAACTGCGCCAGGTCGACGGGTCGGGCGAGGCCGGGGATCGCGCCCAGCGGCGCGCGGTCGACCGGGCCGCCGAGGTAGTTCTCGTACATGCCGAGGACGGCGTCGGGGCCGAACCGGTCGGCGTCCGGACGGGCATCGAGCGCCGCGCGCAGAGCCGCATCCGGCGCGGGCTGCACGGCCAGCAGCGTCGGGTACGCCAGCAGCACCAGGGCGGGCATCGCCTGCGCCCGCCGCTCGATGAGGCGCAGCGTCGCCCCCGCCGCGAGGTTGCCGCCGGCGCTCGTGCCGCCGATCGCGATGCGGTCGCGTGCGATGCGCAGCCGGTCGGCGGTCTGGACGACCCACGACCAGGCCGCGAGCATGTCGTCGGAGCCCGCGGGGTAGTGGTGCCCCGGGCGCGCGGGCTCAGTGGGCCGCCACCCCTCGGGCACCGGAGCCAGTCGGTAGTCCACCGACACCACGGTGGTGCCGCGCGCGGCGAGACTGCGCGCGACCCAGTCGGACTCGGGCATGTCGAGGTCGCCGAAGGCGAATCCGCCGCCGTGCGCCCACACCAGGCCGGAGCCGTTCGGCTCGCGCGCCGGGTATACGCGCACGAGTCCATCGGCGGCGGAGTAGGGCTCGCTCATCTGCATCCTTCGGGATCTGCTCCCGGCGTCGGCGCCGGGATCGGGTGGTGCACCGGGGGCGCGGGGATCGGCATCCCACGCCCCCGGTGGGTCTGGTGCGGTCAGGCTCCCCAGCCGGCCTGCGTGCCGCCGACGCGGTCCGCGGCGATCTGCTGCTGGTAGCCGGATGCCGCGTACGCGGCCATCGGGTCGGCGGCGAGCCCGCGCGACTCGCGCCACTGGGCGAGCGCCGGCCGCACGTCGGTGTAGAACGCGTCCATGAACACGGCGTTGGCCGCGAGGACGTCGTTCGCCTGCTGCGCCGCGGCGAGGGCGTCGCGGTCGACGAGGAGGGCGCGCGCCGTCATCTCCTGGACGTTGAGCACCGAGCGGATCTGGCCGGGGATCTTGTCCTCGACGTTGTGGCACTGGTCGAGCATGAAGGCCACGTCGGGGTTGTTCAGGCCGCCGCCGCGCACCACCTCGAAGATGATGCGGAACAGCTGGAACGGGTCGGCGGCGCCCACGATGAGGTCGTCGTCGGCGTAGAAGCGCGAGTTGAAGTCGAACGAGCCCAGCTTGCCGAGGCGCAGCAGCTGCATCACGATGAACTCGATGTTCGTCCCGGGCGCGTGGTGGCCGGTGTCGAGGCAGACCATCGCCTTGTCGCCGAGGCTTGCGACCTGTGCGTACGAGGTGCCCCAGTCCGGAACGTCGGTGTGATAGAACGCCGGCTCGAAGAACTTGTACTCGAGCACCAGGCGCTGCTCGTCCGACAGGCGGTCGTAGATCTGCTGCAGCGAGTCCTGCAGGCGGTCCTGGCGGGCGCGCATGTCACCCTGGCCCGGGTAGTTCGAGCCTTCGGCGAGCCAGATCTTGAGGTCCCGCGACCCCGTCTCGTTCATGATGTCGATGCACTCGAGGTGGTGGTCGATCGCCTTCCGGCGGATGCGGTCGTCGTGGTGCGTGAGCGCCCCGAACTTGTAGTCCTCGTCCTGGAAGGTGTTCGAGTTGATCGTGCCGAGGCTCACGCCGAGGTCCTCGGCGTGGCGGCGCAGGTCGGCGTAGTCGTCGACCTTGTCCCACGGGATGTGCAGGGCGACGCTCGGCGCGAGCTTGGTGTAGGCGTTGACCTGGGCGGCGTCGGCGATCTTCTCGTACGGGTCGCGGGGCGTCCCGGGCGTCGTGAACACGCGGAACCGCGTGCCGGAGTTGCCGAACGCCCAGCTGGGCAGCTCGATGGCCTGGCCTTCGAGCGCGGACAGGATGTCAGGTGACAGCGTCGTCGTCATGATGCGGTGCCTTCTTCGTGGGCGGGGTCCGTCTGGAGCCTCTCGCTCGCCGCACCCCGGGCGGCGGTGAGCTGGTCGTGCAGGTTGAAAACCTCGGTGAGGGGCGTCGCCGACTGGTCGGGGCGTCCGTCGAGGCCCGTGAAGAAGCGGCCCATCTCGGCCTCCCACCGCGCGGCCACCTCGGACTGCGCCAGGTAGGCCTGGGCGGCCTCGTCGTCATCGGTCTCGTAGTAGCCGATGAGCCGGCCGCCCTCGCCGAGGAACAGTGAGTAGTTGCGCCGGCCGGCCGCCGCGATCTCCTCGAGCATCTCGGGCCACACCGGCGTGTGCCGGGCGATGTACTCGTCCAGCAGCTCCGGTCGCACCTGCAGCTGGAAGCAGACGCGCTTCGTCGCGGTCGGGCTCGTCATGAGTGTGGGGCTCCTCTGCGGTCGGCCGATCCCCCCGATGGGATCGCCCGCGGTATGAATCGTTTCAACGATAAACGTCCGAAACGTTTTCCGCAACTGGGAAAGCGCTTCCCGTCGCATGCTACGCGAGGACGCCGGATGTGTCGATAGCGTGGGGAGGGATTCGATGCGAAGGAGCACGAGTGGAGCAGCAGGAGCGGGCGCTCGCCGCCTACGTGGATTCGGTACGCGACGAGCCCGGCGTGCTCGGCGTGGTGCTCGTCGGCTCGGTGGCCCGGGGCCGGGAGCGCGAGGACTCCGACGTCGACGTGTACCTGGTGGTGGACGACGAGCGCTTCGCCGCCGAGACCGCGCGCGGCCGGTACGCCTGGGTCGAGCGACGGGATCTGGACTATCCGGGCTCGTACATCGACATCAAGCTCGTCAGCCCGACGTACCTCCAGACGGCGATCGAGCGGGCCGACGACCCCACGCGCGCGTCCTTCGTGGGTGCGCGCGTGGCGTGGAGCGAGCTGGACGGGCTGGCCGACACGGTCGCCCGCATCCCGGTGCTCCCCGACGACGTCTGGGAGGAGCGCATCCGCTCCCACGTGGCGCAGGCGCGCCTCTACGGCGGCTACTTCCTGCGCCAGGCGGTCGAGCGTGGCGACGGATTCCTCCGCCGCCACGCCGGACTGCATCTCGCCCTGGCTGCGGCGCGGGCGGCGCTCGCGGCGAACCACGTGATGCTGCCCGGACCGAAGTACGTCTCGAAGCTGATGCTGACCGTCGACACGCCCGACGGCTTCGTCGAGGCGTGGAGCCGTGTCGTGGACGATCCCGACACGGACTCCGGCCGCGAGCTGCTCCGCATCCTCGATGAGTGGCTGGCGGGCGACCTCACCCCCGACGAGACGCTGTCGACCTTCATCCGCGACAACGAACTCGCCTGGCTCCGCGGGACCGTGCCCGCGGAGTTCTGGTGACACCACGCCGCATCACCCCTTGACCGCTCCGCTGGTCAAGCCTGCGACGATCTGCCGGTTGAAGAAGATGTACATGATCAGCGGCGGGATGGTGATGAGCAGGATGTCCATGAACAGCAGGTTCCACTGGCTGAGGTTCTGGCTCTGGAAGTTGTAGAGCGTCAGCTGGACCGTCGCGTTCGCGTCGCCGGGCAGGAAGTACAGCGGTCCGGTGAAGTCGTTGAACACGCGCACCGCCTGCACCACGATGATCGTCACCATGACCGGCTTCAGCAGCGGCATCACGACCGAGAAGAACAGCCGCATGGGTCCTGCGCCGTCGATGATCGCCGCCTCGTCCAGCTCGCGCGGGATCGTCGCGACGAAGGCGCGGAACAGCAGGATGCAGAACGACAGGCCGAAGGCCGCCTCGATGAGGATCATTCCGGGCATGGTCTTGAACAGGCCGATCCCCTGCAGCACCCAGATGGTGGGCACCACGGCGGGCGGGACGATGAGGCCCGCGAACACGAAGAAGTAGACGATGCCGTTCCACCGCGACTTGCGGCGCTGCAGCACGTACCCGACGGCGGCCGAGAAGATCACCATGATCGCCACGCTCACGACCGTCAGCACCGTGCTGTTCCAGAACGCGCGCAGGATGATGTAGTCCCGCGTCTGCAGCACCGTGAGGAAGTTCTCCCACAGGTACCAGCCCTCCTGCGGCAGCGTGAACTCGAAGAGCGACGCCTCCTGGGGGTTCTTCGCCGCGGTCAGGAAGATGAACGCGAACGGCACGATGAAGACGATGATCGACAGGATGATCGCGATGACGCCGACGACGTACTTGCGGAGGAACTTGCGCAGCGTCAGCGGGCGGCGGTCCTCGCGCGGCAGTCGTCGCGCAGAGCGCGAGTCCGCGGTCGTGATGGTGCGCGTGACGGTCATGATTCCACCTGCCGACGGTTGATGGCCCAGAAGATCGGCACGACGATGGCCGTGACGATGACGAAGAGCACCACGTTGCCCGCCGTCGACAGGCCGTAGAAGCCCGCCTGGTACTGCTTGTAGATGACCGACGCGATGACGTCGCTCGAGAACCCGGGACCGCCCCTGGTCATCGCCCAGATGAGCTCGAACGAGCGGAGCCCGCCGATGAGGGACAGCAGCACGACGGTGCCGGTCGCCGGGGTGACGAGGGGGAGTGTGATGTTGCGGAACACCTTCCAGGCGCCGGCGCCGTCCACGCGGGCGGCCTCGAAGTACTCCTGCGGGATCGCGACGATGCCCGCGATGTAGATGAGGGTGGCGATGCCGACGCCCTGCCAGACATCCACCAGCGCGACGGAGTAGAGGGCGAGGGACGGGTCGGTGAGCCAGGCGGGACCCTGGATGCCGAAGATCGCGAGGGTCTCGTTGATGAGCCCGTCGAACGGGTCCATGAGCACCTTGAACGTGATGCCGACGCCGATCGTCGAGACCAGCACGGGGAAGAAGATCGTCGCCCGGAGGTAGCCGCGCCCGAGGATCGAGCCGGTCAGCAGCAGGGCCAGTGCGAGCCCGAGGACCACCTTGAGCCCGGACGTGATGAAGCCGTAGATGAACGTGTTGATGAGGCTCTGGTAGAGCATCGGCTCCGTGAAGAACGTCACGAAGTTGTCGAACCCGATGAACTCGACGTCGAACAGCGACCAGCGGGTGAGGCTGAAGTAGAAGGACGCGAACGTCGGGACGGCGAACAGGACGATGAAGAGGATCCCGGCCGGCACGTAGAACCAGAGCGGGTACATGCTCCCGATCGTCCGCCGTCTGCGTGGCGGGGGAGCGGCGGTCTGCGGTGGGGCGGGTGCGAGCGTCGTCATGTCATCTCCATTGATGTGGGGAGGGGGCCGCGCCGCGGACGACGCGACCCCCGAATCGGATGCTGTTCAGATCCGCTGCCGGCTCACCAGCCTTCGAGGCCGAGCTGCTGCGCCTGCTTGACGACATCCTCGTCGTACAGGGCGGCGCCGTCCTCGGCCGTGCTGATGCCCGAGCCCACCTGGACCGTGATGTTCTCGAGGTTCGGTCCCTTGATGGGCGACAGGAACTCCAGCGCCGGGTTGGTGTTGCCCTCGTCGAAGTAGACCTGCATGTCCTTCAGCAGCCCGGGCACGTCGCCGGGAAGCTCGCAGGCGTTCGCGTACGGCCCGCTGGGCACCATCGCGGTGTTCTGCACCTCGCAGCCGGCCTCGGTCTGGGTGAACGCGACGAACTTCTTCGCCGCCTCGAGCTTGTCGCCCTCGGTCGTCTTCGGGATGTAGATCGCGTTCGGCAGCCACACCGTGAGCTTGGTGTCGGCCGCGTCCTGGGCGGGCAGCGGGAAGACGCCGACGTCCTCGAGCTCGTCGGGGTTGTTCTGCGAGATCGTCGAGACGATGCCGGTGAGGATCGGGTAGTGCGCGCCCTCGCCGGTGGCGACCATGCGGGCGCCGTCGTCGAACAATGCCGACCCGAAGTCCTCGTTCCACCATCCGGCGTCGAAGCCGGCCTGCTGGTTCGCGAAGCCCTGGATGCCCGGCTCGTCGACGTACTTGCGGTTGCCCGCGGTGTACTCCTCGGCCCAGTCGGGGTCCTGCGCGAGGACGTTGCCGAAGTCGCCGAGCACGAAGAGCTGGCTCGTCCAGGTGTCGCCGTAGGTCTGGATGACGGGGGCGATGCCGGCCGCCTTGATCGCCTCGTTGTTCGCGGCGAACTCGTCCCACGTCGTGGGCACCTCGAGGCCGAGGTCGGCGTAGATCGCCTTGTTGTAGACCACGGCGCCGGCTTGGGTGGCGCCCCACGGCGCGCCGTAGACGCCGTTGTCGGTGGAGACCACGGCGGTCATCGTGTCGATGAGGTCGCCGGTCCAGTCCTGGTCGTCGAGCGGCACGAGGTTCTGGTCGGGGTTGAGCGCCTGGAACAGCGAGCCCGAGTTGTAGTGGAAGACGTCCTCCATCTCGCCGGTGGCGAGCTTCGTCTTCATCAGGTTGTCGCCCTCGGTGCCCGCCGGCTGCGTCTCGAGGCGCACCGAGATGTCGGGGTTCTCCTCCTCGAACGCCTCGATGAGCGCCTCGGCCGCGGCGACGTTCGCCTCGGCGTTCTGCGTCAGGTACGTGATCTCGACCGTGCCGTCCTCGGATCCGCCGCCACCGGCGCTGCACGCCGCCAACGGAACGGCCAGTGCCACGATGCCCGCGCCTGCGACGAGCACTCTCCTGGTCGGGGAGCTCTTCATCTTTACCTCCTTGTAAAGCCGAGCGGATGATCCGCCCACGCTGCCGGATTCCCTGGTGCTTCGTCGGATGGAGTCCCATGCCATCCGACATTGAAACCATTCAACTCTCGTAAGCTACGGCCCATCCGCGCCGGGGTCAACAGCGGGTTTGAAACGTTCAGTCACGATCGTGTAACGGTCTACACTTTGGTTGACATCCAACCCTGAATCGTTTCACGATGGTCCCGCGGGCCGCGACGCTGCCGCCCGCCGAAAGGATCCGGCCATGACGGCTCTTCCCCCCGCCGACGCGCTCGACGCTGCGACCCGCGTGGTCGGCCTCCGCACCCAGCACGGTGACGCCCTGCTCGGGGTTCCTCGCCGCGGCCTGCGCCTCAGCTGGCGCGCCGAGACCGACGACCCCCGCGCCCGCATCGTCGGATATCAGCTCTCGCAGGGCCGGGAGGGTGCCGCGCTCGCCGCCGCGGAGCCGGTGGCCGATGCGCGGACCGTGGGCGTGCACGTGGCCGGCGAACTCGCGCCCGGGGAGCGCGCGGCCTTCGCGGTGCGCCTGGCGACCACCAACGGCTGGTCCGACTGGAGCGAGCCGCTCGTCGTCGAGGCGGGCGTGGACGGCCCCGATCTGGAGGCATCCGTCATCGGCGCCGACGGCCCGGCGGACGGCCCCGTCCCGCTGCTGCGCACGGAGTTCGCGCTCGAGCGCGTCCCGTCGGCGGCGCGGCTGCGCCTGAGCGCCCTCGGCCTCGTCGACGCCTGGATCAACGGCGTGCGCGCGACCGACGCCCACCTCACGCCGGGGTGGACGTCCTACCAGGAGCGCATCCTCGTCGACACGCTCGATGTCACCGGGCTGCTGCACGAGGGCGTCAACGTGATCGTCCTCGCCGTCGCCGACGGCTGGTACCGCGGCAGCTTCGGCTTCGCGCGGCGGCAGGCGATCTACGGCGACCGCACCGGCGCGCTCGCCCAGCTCGAGGCCGACGGTGCGATCGTCGCGAAGACGGATGCCTCGTGGCGGGCCGGGTTCGGCGCGTTGCGCAGCGCGAGCATCTACGACGGCACCGTGACCGACCTGCGCCGCCACGACCCCCGCATGCACGAGCCGGGCTACCGGGGCGACGGCTGGGTGGCGGCATCCGTCGTCGAGATCGACCCCGGCCGGTTCGAGCCTCGCTCGGCGCCGCCCGTGCGCACCGTCGCCGAGCTGCCGATGTCGGTCGCCGGGCACGACGGCCGCGCGCGGCTGGACGGCGGGCAGAACATCTCCGGCTGGGTCCGGCTGGTGGTGCGCGGCCGCGCCGGCGACGTCGTGACCGTGCGTCACGCCGAGGTGCTCGAGCCTTCGGGGGACCTGCACCTGAAGGCGCTGCGGTCGGCCAAGGCCACCGACGTCTACACGCTCGACCGCGACGGCGAGCAGGTGCTCGAGCCGGCGTTCACGTTCCACGGGTTCCGCTACGCCGACGTCGAGGGCGCGGAGGTCGTCTCGGCGACCGCCGTCGCGATCTCGAGCGACCTCGCCGTGCGCAGCTCGTTCCAGTGCTCGCACGAGGCCCTCGACCGGTTCCACTCGAACGTGTACTGGTCGCAGCGGGACAACTTCGTCTCGGTGCCCACCGACTGCCCGCAGCGCGACGAACGGCTCGGCTGGACCGGGGACGCCCAGGCGTTCGCGGCGACGGCGAGCACGCTGCTGGACACCCAGGCGTTCTGGCTCTCGTGGCTGCGCGACCTCGAGATCGATCAGACCGACGACGGCGGCGTGCCCGCCGTCGTCCCCGACATCATCCGCCCGCAGGACATGCTGATGGGCGGCGTGCAGACGCCCAACATGGGACGGGCCGGATGGGCGGATGCCGCCACCATCGTGCCGTTCGCGGTGTACGAGTCGTACGGCTCGACCGAGGTGCTCGAGCGCCAGCGCGACAGCATGCGCCGATGGGTCGAGCACCTGCGCCGGCGGGCCGGCGACGACGTCGTGCTGGCGCCCGGCGACTTCCAGTTCGGCGACTGGCTCGATCCGGACGCGCCCGGGGACCGGCCGTGGGAGGCGAAGGTGTCGAGCGACTTCGTCTCGAACGCGTTCTACGCCCGCTCCGCCCGCCTGCTCGCGCGCGCCGAGCGGATCCTCGGCGACGAGGACGGTGCCGCCCGGTACGACGAGCTGGCCGACCGCGTCGCCGCGGCGACGTTCGAGCGCTGGGGCGAGGACGCCGTCCTCACCCAGAGCGGGGCCGCGATCGCCCTCGAGTTCGGCCTCGCGCCGGCCGCGCGTCGCCCCGAGATCGCCGCGGGGCTCGCCGAGAACGTCCGCCGCGAGCACGGCCGCATCGCGACCGGCTTCCTCGGGACGCCGCTGGTGCTGTTCGCGCTCTCGCACAGTGGTCACCTCGACGAGGCGTACACCATGGTCCTCCGCCGTGAGGCGCCGTCGTGGCTCTACCAGGTCGATCGCGGCGCGACGACGGTGTGGGAGCGGTGGGATGCGATCCTGCCCGACGGCAGCATCCACTCCGGCGCGATGGACGCCCTGCCCACCGAGGACGCGTCGGAGGCGGACACCGGCATGCTCTCGTTCAACCACTACGCGTACGGCGCGATGATCGACTGGGTGTACCGCACGGTCGCCGGCCTCGCGCCCGACGCCGACGACCCGGGCTACCGCACGGTGCACGTCGCGCCGCGGCCGGCCGACGGTCTCGACCGGGCTGCGGCGTCGATCGAGACGCCGCAGGGGCGCCTCGCCATCCGATGGCGCGTCGAGGGCGACGTCTTCGAGGCGACCCTCGAGGTGCCGTTCGGCTCCCGCGCCCTGCTGGACCTTCCGGTCACGGCCGCGTCGACCGCGACGGTGGACGACGCCCCGGCGCCGGCCGAGCTCGGCCACGGCATCCACCGCATCCGCGTCACGGCCCCGGCGATCGCGCATCCGGTCGCCGTCGTGCCCGCCTGACACCCGCCCCACACCGACCCCGCCCCACTGCCGACAACCCCGAGGAGTGCCATGAGCAGCCCCGTTCCCCACATCGTCATCGACGCGCCGTACCGCAGCGACGTCGTCGCGTCGCCCGCGCCCGAGATCGGCTGGCGCACCGACACCGACGCTCCAGGCTGGCTCCAGGCGTCGGCCGACGTCGAGATCACCCGCGGCGCCGATGCGTCGCAGCACCGCGTCGAGGGACGCATGTCCACGCGCGTGGCGTGGCCGTTCGCCCCGCTCGCGCCGCGCGAGGAGGCGACGCTCCGCGTGCGGGTCACCGGCGAGGACGGCGTGACGGGCCCGTGGAGCGCGCCGCGGCGCGTGTTCGCCGGCTTCCTCGGCGAGGGCGAGTGGCAGGCGACGGCGATCGGGCTGGCCTCCCCGTCGCAGACGGCGCAGCCGGTCTGCCTGCGCGCCGAGTTCGACGTCACCGGACCCGTCGCCCGCGCGACCCTGTACGCGACGGCCGTCGGGGTGTACCAGGTGGCGATCGACGGGACCGACGTCGACGACCAGGTGATGAAGCCCGGCTGGACGCCGTACCAGCACCGCACCATCCACGAGACGACCGACGTCACGGCGCTCCTCGCCGAGGGGCGCAACGCCATCGGTGTGCGGCTCGCGGGCGCGTGGGCGACCGAGCGCTACGGCTTCCGCGAGAACGCCCGGCCGCTCTACGCCGAGCAGCCCCGCTTCGCCGGTCAGCTGCTCATCGAGTACGCGGACGGGTCGTCCGAGTGGGTGACGACGGATGCCTCGTGGCAGGCGTCGACAGGGCCCATCACGGCGAGCGGCCTGTATGCCGGGGAGGACCACGACGCACGCCGCGCGCTCGTCGACGCCGACGGCCGCGGCTTCGCGCAGGCCGGCTACGACGCGTCCGCGTGGAGTCCGGCCGCAGAGCTCGAGGCGATCCGCACGCCGGAGGCGCGGGTGTCGCCGTTCGTGCGCCGGCTCGACGAGCTGACGGTGCAGGAGGTGATCACGACGCCCAGCGGCAGGACGGTGCTGGACTTCGGGCAGAACCTCGTCGGACGCCTCCGCATCCGGGTCGAGGGACCGGCGGGCACCGAGATCACGCTGCGCCACGCCGAAGTGCTCGAGCACGGCGAGCTGGGCACGCGCCCGCTGCGCGCGGCGGCGGCCACCGACCACTACACGCTGGCAGGCTCCGGCGTGGAGGAGTGGGAGCCCGAGTTCACCTTCCACGGGTTCCGCTACGCCGAGGTCGACGGCTGGCCGGGCGACTTCGACCCGTCCGCGGTGACGGCCGTGGTGATCCACAGCGACATGGAGCGCACCGGCTGGTTCGAGGCATCCCACCCCCTCGTCAACCAGCTCCACGAGAACATCGTCTGGGGCCTGCGCGGCAACTTCCTGTACCTGCCGACCGACTGCCCGCAGCGCGACGAGCGCCTGGGCTGGACGGGCGACATCCAGGTGTTCGCCCCGACCGCGTCGTTCCTCTACGACGTGCGCGGCTTCCTCGACTCGTGGCTGCGCGACCTCGCGCTGGAGCAGGTCGACGGCGTCGTGCCGTTCGTCGTGCCCAACGCGCTCGGCGCCGCGCGTCCCGCCGCCGCGTGGGGGGATGCCGCCACCATCGTGCCGTGGGTGCTCCACGAGCGCTACGCCGATGTCGCGACCGTCGAGCGCCAGTACTCCAGCATGAAGGGCTGGGCGGACGTGCTCATCGAGCTCGCCGGGCCCCGGCGCCTGTGGGAGGGGATGTTCCAGTTCGGCGACTGGCTCGACCCCGATGCTCCGCCGCACCTGCCCGCCAACGCCAAGACCGACGCCGACATCGTCGCCTCGGCCTACCTCTTCCGGTCCGCGGACGCCGTCGCCCGCGCGGCGGCACTGCTCGGGAGGGATGAGGAGGCGCGTGACTACGCCCGGGTCGCCGAGGAGGTGCGCGCGGCGTTCCTCGCCGAGTACGTGACGCCGGCCGGACGCATGATGTCGGACGCCCAGACCGCGTACGCGATGGCGATCGTCTTCGAGATCGCGCCGCCCGAGCAGCACGCGCAGCTGGGCGAGCGGCTCGCCGAGCTCACGCGGCTCTCGGGCTACCGCATCGGCACCGGGTTCGTCGGCACGCCCATCATCCAGGACGCGCTCACCCGCACCGGCCACCTCGAGACGGCGCGACGCCTGCTGGTGCAGACCGAGAACCCCTCGTGGCTGTACCCGGTGACGATGGGCGCCACGACGATCTGGGAGCGCTGGGACTCGATGCTGCCGGACGGCTCCATCAACCCGGGCGAGATGACGTCGTTCAACCACTACGCGCTCGGCGCGATCGGCGACTGGCTGCACCGGGTGGTCGCAGGGCTCGCGCCGGACGCGCCCGGCTATGCGCGGATCCGCATCGAGCCGCAGCCGCTCGCGGAGTTCGACCACGCCTGGGCCGAGCACCTCACGCCGTACGGGACCGCGCGGGCCGGCTGGACGCGTGGCGACGGCGTCCTGCGCGTCGAGGCTGTCGTGCCGCCGAACACGACGGCCGTGGTCGTCCTGCCCGACGGCCGGCAGCTGGAGGTGGGTGCGGGCACCCACGAGTGGGAGATGGCGGATGCCGCGCCCGCCGCGCCGGCATCCCGCATCGGTCTGGACTCGACGCTCGCCGCCGTCATCGACGACCTCGAGGCGTACGAGGCGGTCGGCCGCGTGCTGGAGGCGGTGGACCCCGAGAAGGCGCACGCGTTCCGGACCCACACGCGGTGGTCCTCGCGGCGGGAGCTCGGAGAGGCGCTGTTCATGCACGCCGGTCCCGAGACGCAGCAGGAGATCGCCGAGCGCCTCGCCGCGCTGTCGGCTCAGCGCGAGAAGGCGCACGCGGATGCCTGACCCGGCGTCTGCCCGGGGGAGCCGTCCGGCGCCGCGCACGGCGTCGCGGCGGCCCCTCGGGCGCCACCGCGCGCCGGTGCCCTACACTCGCGGACAGCAAGAGGAAGCACTGGGGGATCCATGGTGGTGAGCGTGCGCGATGTCGCGGCTGCGGCATCCGTCTCCGTCGGAACGGTCTCGAATGTGCTCAACCGTCCCGAGAAGGTCTCGCCGTCGACCGTCGAGCGGGTGACGCAGGCGATCGAGGAACTGGGCTTCGTGCGCAACGACGCCGCACGCCAGCTGCGGGCGGGACGCAGCCGCAGCATCGCGCTCATCGTGCTCGATGCGGGCAACCCGTTCTTCGCCGAGGTGGCCCGCGGCGCCGAGGACCGCGCGGCGGAGTCCGGCATGAGCGTGCTGCTGGGCAACAGCGACGAGCGCCCCGACCGCGAGGACGCCTATCTCGAGCTGTTCCGCGAGCAGCGGGTCAACGGCGTGCTGGTGACGCCGGTGCACGGTGACCTCGACCGCCTCGACCGGCTCCGCAGCGGCGGCGTCCCCGTCGTGCTCGTCGACCACGAGGATGCCGAGCGCGGGTTCGCCTCGGTGTCGGTGGACGACGTCGAGGGGGGCTACCTCGCCGTCTCGCACCTGCTGTCGACCGGACGGCGACGCGTCGCGTACATCGCCGGTCCCCTCACCATCCGTCAGGTCGCCGACCGCCTCGAGGGCGCCCGCCGGGCCATCGCCGAGGTCGAGGGCGCGACGCTGGAAGTGGTCGAGATGTCGGCGCTGACCGTCCTGCAAGGACGCGAGGCGGGCGAGCTGCTCCGCGCGCGGCCGGTCGGGGATCGGCCGGACGCCGTCTTCACCGCGAACGACCTGCTCGCCGTGGGCGCGCTGCAGGCCTTCTCGCTGATGTCCGACCTCCGGGTGCCGCGCGACATCGCCCTCATCGGCTACGACGACATCGACTTCGCCTCGGCCACGGTCGTGCCGTTGAGCTCGGTGCGCCAGCCCGCCCACCTGATCGGCTACACCGCGGTGGACCTGCTCCTGAAGGAGCAGGAGGATGCCGGCGGTGCGCACGAGCGCACAGTGCGCTTCCAGCCCGAGCTCGTGGTCCGGGAGTCGACGGCGGGCTAGGTTCGCCTCGTCATCCCGCCGTCGGGCGGGTGACCTCCTCGAGCAGCTCGAGCACGTGCCGGTAGTCCGCTCCGGTCGCGCGCGTGAGGCCCAGCTCGCACGTGCGGTTGCACGACGCGTGCGCGTCCGCGTCCAGCGCGCGCACCTCGGCGGCCTCGGCGGCGGTGGCCGACGCGGTGAGCTCGGGATGCAGCATCCCGCGGTCGCCGGCGAAGCCGCAGCAGCCCCATGCGTCGGGGACGACGACCTCGGCGGCCACGGCCTCCGCCACCCGGCGCAGCGCCGGGTCGAGGCCGAGCTGCGCCGAGGAGCAGGTCGGATGAAGCGCCAGCGTCCCGACCCGCGGCGTCACCGGGCCCAGGCGCGGGAGCAGCACCCGCTCGGTGAACGACACGGCGTCCTCCACGACGCCCGCGACGCCCGCGTCGGCGAGCAGGTGCACGAAGCCCTCGGTGCAGCTGGAGGCATCCGTCACGATCGTCAGCTCGCCGTCCCGGGAGGTCGCAGCGAGCTCCGTCACCACGCGCTCGGCGATCATCGCGCGACCGCCGGCGTAGCCCTTCGAGGTCCACGGGGTGCTGCAGCACAGCGCGTCGACGCGGTCGGGCACCACCAGCCGCACGCCGGCGCGTTCCGCGAGGCGACGGAAGGCCTCGGTCACGCCGATGCCGTCCCCGGCCGGCCCGAACATGGTGTTGACGCAGGCCGGGAGGAAGACCGCGACCGGGGCCGCGTCCGGCGCGCCGATCGAGGACCCGAGCCGGGAGCGGGGCGAGCCGCCCGGCGGCAGGTCGTCGGTGTACCGCGGAACGGCGTCGGCGCCGAGCACAGCGCGCGCGACGTCGGTGGCCGCGGTGACCAGTCCGCCGGGGAGCCTGTCCGCGAGGGTCAGGCCCGCGCTCGCGGCCCGCGTGGCTGCGCCCCAGGAGCGGGCGGCGCCCGACCATGCCGTGCTCGCGACGCGCCCGGCGTTCTCCCGCCGCAGCCGCTTGACGAGCGATCCCGTGTTGATGAGCACGGGGCACGCAGTCTGGCACATGCCGTCCACCGCGCAGGTGTCGACCCCCGCGTAGTCGTAGTCGCGTTCCAGCTCCCGCACGAGGGCGTCGTCGCCGGATGCCTCGGCTCGGGCGATCGCTCGCCGCGTGACGATCCGCTGGCGCGGGGTGAGCGTCAGGTCCTTGCTCGGACACACCGGCTCGCAGTAGCCGCACTCGACGCAGCGATCGGCCTCGGGCTCGATCGGATCGGCCAGCTTGATGTTCTTCAGGTGCGCGTCGGGGTCGTCGTCGATGATGACACCCGGGTTGAGGATGCCGGCCGGGTCGCACAGCCGCTTCAGCTCGCGCATGACCTCGTACAGCTCGTCGCCGTACTGACGCCGCACGTACGGCGCCATCACGCGCCCGGTGCCGTGCTCTGCCTTGAGGTTGCCGCCCGCCTCGAGCACGAGGTCGACCATGTCCTCGGTGAAGGCGGTGTAACGCGACAGCTGCTCGGACGACTCGAAACGGTCGGTGAGGAGGAAGTGGATGTTGCCGTCCTTCGCGTGCCCGAAGATGACGCTGTCGCGGTAGTCGTAGCGGTCGAAGAGCGTCTGCAGGCTCTCGCATGCGGCGGCGAGGCGCTCGACGGGCACCACCACGTCCTCCAGGAGTGCCGTGGTCCCGCTCGGCCGGGCGCCGGCCACCGAGGCGTACAGGCCCTTGCGGAGCTTCCAGGCGGCCGTGCGCTCCGCGGCGTCGGACGAGAAGGCGGCCGCGGCCTCGAGCGGCTGCGCCGCGAGCGCCCGCCCGCCGCGGGCGACGAGGTCGGCGAGCTCCTCGCCGTCATCCGCCTGATACTCGATCAGCAGTGCGGCCTGGTCGCGGACGGCGAGTCCCTGGATCTGCCGGGGGGCACCCGCGAGCGACTGGCCGACGCGCAGGGAGGTGGCATCCATCAGCTCGAGGGTCACGGCCCCGGTGGCGACGAGGTCGGGGAGGGCGCGCGTGGCCGCGTCGAGATCGGGGAACACGGTCAGGGCCGTCGCGATCTGCGGGCGCAGCGGCACCGTGCGGTACGTCGCCTCGGCGACGAACGCGAGCGTCCCCTCGCTGCCCACGACGAGGTGGGCGAGCAGCTGCGCGGGGGTCTCGAAGTCGAGGAAGGCGTTGACGCCGTATCCCATCGTGTTCTTCATCGCGAACTGCCTGCGGATGATCTCGACCGAGCGCGGGTTCGACACCACGCGCTCCCGCAGCCGGAGCAGCCCGTCGACGAGCGCGGGCTCCGCCGCGCGCAGCGCGGTGTCGGCGTCGGGGGCGCCGGAGTCGACCATCGTTCCCGAAGGCAGGACGAAGACGAGGGACTCGAGCGTGCGGTAGGTGTTCTCGGTGATGCCGCACGCCATGCCGCTGGAGTTGTTGTTGACCACCCCGCCGATCGTGCACGCCAGCTCGCTGGCGGGGTCGGGCCCGAGCCGGTGGCCGTGGCGCGCGAGGCGCGCGTTGACCTGGCGCACCGTGGCGCCCGGCTGCACCCGCACGCGCCGGCCGTCGTCGAGCACGTCGATCCGCCGGAAGCGCTGCCGCGCGTCGACGAGGAGCCCGTCCGTCGAGGCCTGCCCCGAGAGGCTGGTGCCGCCGGAACGGAAGGTCAGCCGCGAGCCGCTCGCGCTCGCCGCGCGCATGACGGCGCCCACCTCGGCGGCGTCGGCGGCGATGAGGACGGCCTGCGGTGTGAGGAGGAAGTGCGAGGCGTCGCTCGCGTAGGCGACGCGGTCGATGGCGCGCCGGCGGATGCGTGAGGCATCCGTCACGGCGCGTATGACGGCGTCGGGCACATGGGCGCGCGGAAGCGTCGACGGGGCCGCCGTCCTTGCCATGGGGACTCCTTGCTGGACTAGACTGCAATCACATTCATAAAAGAATGGATATGCAAGCTCCGATGCACATGCAGAATAGCGGATCTTCGACGGCTGTCTCCGGCGGTCACGACGCGGCGACGGGTGCCGACGTCGGGGAGCGGTACTGGGAGAGTACGGCACCCGGGTCGGGCAGGCGCCGGCCCCGCGCCGATGCCCTGACCGACGCGCGCGTGCTCCGCCTGAACGGGACGTGGCGCTTCCGGCTCTCGCCCACGGCCGAGGGCACCGGCGACGCCTTCCTCGACACGGACTTCGACGACTCGGCCTGGGACGGCATGCGGGTTCCCTCCCACTGGGTGCTCGAGGAGTTCACGCCGCTCGCGGGCGGACCCGCCCGTCGCATGCTCGGCACCGAGGAGGGACCGCTCTACACGAACACGGCTTATCCCATCCCGCTCGATCCGCCGCGCATGCCGGCCGAGAACCCGACGGGCGACTACCGCGTGACGTTCGACGTGCCCGAGCACTTCGGCCGCGCGGTGCTGCGGTTCCAGGGCGTGGACTCGTGCGCGAAGGTGTGGCTCAACGGCCGGGAGCTGGGGTGGTCGACCGGCAGCCGTCTGCCGTTCGAGTTCGAGGCGCCGGTGCGCGCGGGACGCAACGTGCTGTGCGTGCGAGTTCATCGCTGGTCGGCGGGCACGTACCTGGAAGACCAGGACATGTGGTGGCTGCCCGGCATCTTCCGCGACGTCGAGCTCCTCTCTCGTCCCGATGACGCGATCGACGACCACTTCGTGCACGCCGACTACGACGCGTCGACAGGCCTCGGCACGCTGCGGGTGGATGCCACGACCGCGGCGGTGGTCGAGATCCCCGAGCTCGGCATCCGCATGCCGGCCGGTGAGACCGCGACCGTCGCCGTCGAGCCGTGGAGCGCGGACCGCCCCCGGCTGTATCGCGGCACGCTCCGCTCGGCCGGCGAGACGGTCGGGCTCGCCATCGGATTCCGGCGCGTCGAGATCGTCGACGGCGTCCTCACCGCCAACGGGCGTCCGGTGACGTTCCGCGGTGTGAACCGGCACGAGCATCACCCTCTCACCGGCCGCGCGCTGGACCGCGATGCGATGGTCCAGGACATCGTCATGATGAAGCGGGCGAACATCGACGCGGTCCGCACCAGCCACTACCCGCCGCACCCGGAGTTCCTCCGGCTGTGCGACGAATACGGGCTGTGGGTCGTCGTCGAGGTCGACCTCGAGACGCACGGCTTCATCTACGAGGGGTGGGCCCGCAACCCGCCCGCGCTCCCCGAGTGGCGTGAGGCGCTCATGGACCGCCTCCGGCGGACCGTCGAGCGCGACAAGAACCGTCCCAGCGTGGTGGTGTGGTCGCTGGCGAACGAGAGCATGACCGGCGCCGCCTTCGCCGACATGCGGCGCTGGCTCGACGAGCGGGATCCGTCGCGTCCGGTGCTGTACGAGCGGGACCCGAGCTACCGCGACTCGGACTTCTACTCGCTGATGTACCCGTCGCTGGAGCTTCTCGAGCAGATCGGGCGGCGCGAGGAGCCGCGCGGCGGACGGCTCAGCATGCACGGGATGGTGCTGGGGGAGCAGGGTGCGGCGTCCCCGCTCCCTGACGGCGTCACGGAGGCGGACGAGGCGCGGCGCCGGAGGCTGCCGTTCCTCCTCGTCGAGTACGCGCACGCGATGGGGAACGGACCCGGGTCGTTGCAGGACTACTGGCGGATCATCCGTGCGCACGACCGCCTGTGCGGTGCGTTCGTGTGGGAGTGGATCGACCACGGGTTCCACGCGACGACCGATGACGGCATCCCGTTCGTGATGCACGGCGACGACGTGGACTACGAGCCGCGAGGCGGCCGCTTCAGCCTGCACGGGCTGGTGTTCAGCGACCGCACGCCCACGCCGGGCCTCGTCGAGCTGGCCAAGGCCCACGAACCCGTCGAGATCCGGGTGGGGGAGCGCTCGGTGAGCCTCCTCAACCGGCGTCACGCGGTCGACACCTCGGACCTCGTCTTCCGCTGGAGCGTCGAGGCCGACGGCGTCGTCGCCGCGGCGGGGGAGCTGCCCGTCCCGTTCGTGGCGGCCGGCGAGGCCGTCGAGATCGCGATTCCGGATGCCTCAGGCCGCGCGCTCCGACCGCCGGAGCGGAGCGCGGCGGCGGGCGGGGCATCCGTCGCCGACGTCGTCCTGACGGTCGAGGCCGCGCTCGCCGCAGACGAGCTGTGGGCGTCGGCGGGCCACGTCGTCGCGTGGGGTCAGCGGGTGCTCGACGCGGAGGAGCCCCACGCCGGCCCGGCGTCGACCGATCACGCCGATTCGGCGTCGACCGCTGCCGCCGCCGACCGTCCCCGGCGTGGTCCCTCCCGCGCGACCGCGGGGCTGGTCGAGGTCGGGGCCGGCGTCTTCGACGCGACGACGGGGCGGCTGACGCGGCTCGGCGACCTCGACATCGACGGCCCGGTCCTCGACCTGCATCGCGCGCCGACCGAGAACGACCATGGCCAGGGCGAGCTCAACAACCTGGCCGCGGTGTGGCGCAAGACGCAGCTGCACCGGCTGCTGCACCGCGTGGACGAGGTCGTCGCCGCCGACGGGAGACTGCAGGTGCGGGGGCGCACGGCGCCGCGCACGCACCCGCACGGCGTCGAATGGACGATGACGTGGGCAGCGGAGGGCGACACCCTGGTGCTCACGGCCGACGTCGACTTCGTCGGTCCGTGGGCGGACACCCCTTACATGCACCGCGACATCCCGGTGCCGCGGCTGGGGCTCCTGTTCGCTCTGCCCCCCGAGGCGCAGCGCGCGACGTGGTTCGGGAGGGGGCCGGGTGAGACCTACGCGGATTCGTTCGAGGGCTCGCGCGTCGGCCGTCACTCCCGCAGCATCGACGACCTGCAGGTGCCGTACCCCGTGCCGCAGGAGAACGGCAACCACGTACAGACCCGCTGGCTCGAGATCGGCGGGGACGGGATGCCGTCGCTCGTGGTGACCGGACGGCCGCAGTTCGACTTCACCGCCCGCCGCTGGGACTCGCACGCACTGCAGCGCGCGGACAAGCCGCACCAGCTCGTGGACTCGGGACGGGTGTGGCTCAACATCGATCACGCGCAGCAGGGCCTCGGCTCGGCATCCGTGGGTCCCGCGCTGCCGGCGCGGTATCGCGTCCCGCGCGAGCGCACGTCCTGGAGCGTGCGGCTCCACGCGCGGTGAGCCGCCGGCTCCCAGGCGTCGCCGGCATCCTCGGCCGGATCGGCGCGTGACCGTCCGCGGTCAGTCGTCCCCGCCCCCGCCCCGGGCCGGCGGCCGTCCGATCAGCTGCCCGGGCGGCGGGGCGAAGCCGGCACCCGGATACAGCTGATTCGCGGTGGCCTGGATGTCGCGCGCGAGGGGCAGGCGGGCCTGCGACAGCGGGCGTCCGTCGTGCCACACCCGGAACACGTCGCCCTCCCCGATCGCGTTGCCGACCCAGACCGCGGTCGTGACGCGGGTGCTGGACTCGACGAGCCACGTCTGGATCTGCTCGTGCGTGCCCGTCTTGCCCAGCAGTGGCGTGCCGTCGTTGGGGTTTCCGCCCGAACCGGTCCCGCCGGGCACCATCACGCCCTGCAGCGCGAACGCCGTCGCCGCCGCCACCTCCGGGCTGATGGCCTGCGAGCAGCGGTCGCCGGGCACGGGCAGCTCGGTGCCCTCGGCGTTGACCACCCGTTCGATGACCCGCGGGACGCAGTAGACGCCGTTGTTGGCCACCGTGGCGAAGGCGCCCGCCAGCGCGACCGGCGCGATGTTGTTGGTCCCGATGATCGACGCGGCGCCGTCGAGATCCACCGGGTCGCCGGTGCCGCGGGTGACGCCCATCCGTGCGGCGACCTGCTCGATGTCGCAGAGGTCGAGCTTCTCGGCCATGCCGAGGAAGCCGCTGTTCAGCGACTGCGCCGTGAACTGCATCGGGGTCCCGGTGTAGCCGCGCACGCCGCCGAAGTTGCGCACGACGTGGTTCTCGCGGTTGATCCAGGTGCCTTCGCAGCGGTCCCGGAGGCGCGGGATCGCGCGCAGCGTGCCGTTGACGGGCTCGAACAGCGAGTGGCCCTGCTCGAGCCAGTCGACGAGGGTGAAGAGCTTGAACGTCGACCCGGTCGGGAAGCCGTCCGAGACGCCGTGCACCGCGTCACCGGCGTACACGAGGGATGTGTAGACCGGATCGGTCGCGGCCAGGTCCGCGTCCTCGGTGAACCGGTTGTTCTGGCTGATAGCGAGGATCCGGCCGGAGGGCGCGTCGATGCTGACCGATGCGGCGCCGAACGCCATGCCCGGCACCGCCTCCGGCGCGTACCGGCGCATCGCGTCCTGAGACGCGTTCTGCAGCTGCCAGTCCAGCGTCGTGTAGATGTGGAGTCCTTCGCGGGTGAGCGACTGCTGGCGCTGCAGCGCCGTCTCGCCGAACGCCTCCGCATAGTCGGGGTCGAAGCGCAGCGTGTTGACGACGTACTGGCAGAAGAAGGGCGCCGACGTCGCCGCGCACCCGGTGAGTGCGGGCTGGACCGCGGGCGCGATCGGCTCGATCGCGGCGGCGACGTACTGCTCGTCGGTGATGCGGCCGTCCTCGCGCATCCGGTCGAGCACGTAGAGCTGCCGCCCCTTGGTCGCGCTGTAGGCGTCACCGGCCGCGAGGTGCTGCTCCGGCGTGATCGTCCCCGCCGCCAGCAGCGAGTCCAAGCCCGCGAGCGTGCCGGGGGTGACGTCGGCGATCGCGCCGTCGGCGGCCTTGTTGTATGTGGTGCCGTCGGACCCGATGATCGAGCCCCCCGGCCGGTCGATGCGGAACGTGTTCGGGTTCTGCACGATGCCGGCGAGGGTCGCCGCCTGACCGAGCGGGAGCCGCGCCGCCGTGGTGCTGAAGTAGTAGCGGGCCGCGGCCTCGATGCCGTACGTCGTGCCGCCGAAATTCGCGATGTTGAGGTAGCCGAGCAGGATGTCGTTCTTGGAGTACTCCTGCTCGAGCTGGACGGCGTAGCGGATCTCCTGGAGCTTGCGCTCGTAGCCCTCGACTCCGCTGGCCCGCGTGGCGTCGAGCCAGCACGTCCGCAGCACCTCGTCGCGGGTCTGCCGGTCGGTGGCGACCGCGTCGCGCTCGCACCGCTGCACGAGGACGTTCTTGACGTACTGCTGGCTGATCGATGATCCGCCCTGGATGCTGCCGCCCTGGGCGTTCCTGATCAGCGCGCGGGTGGTGCCGATCAGATCGATGCCGCCGTGCTCGTAGAACCTGGGATCCTCCGACGCCAGGATCGCGTCGTACATGACGGGTGCGACCTCGTCGAAGCGGACCGGAACGCGGTTCTGGTCGTAGAACGAGGTCAGCTCCACGTCCTTCCCGCTCTGTGGATCGCGGGCGTAGATCGTGGTCGGCAGCATGAGCCGGTCGATGGCGAGGTAGCTCGGCATGCCGTCGAAGAGCGACACCGCCCGGCTGGCCGCGTGCCCCGAGAGCGCGAGCACCGGCGTGATCGGAGCGACCGCCAGCAGGCCCGCGATCACGCTGAGGGCGACGAGCCCGACCAGACCGCCGAGCACCCCCGCGACCGTGCGTCGGTAGGGCCCTAGGGGCGCTAGCGGAGAAACCTCTTGTGACGGCTTCACGACAGCTTCCAATCGCGGTGGGAGAAAGCATGACAGACCGTCCGGCATTCCGATACGGCTACCGTGCGCGACCCCTCCGGCTCGGGTCCGGCGTGCTATCGGCGGCCGAGCGCCGCCACGTCGATGAGGAGCGAGTCCGACCCGACCTGGCCGCCCTTGAGCAGCAGCTCGAGCCCGTCGATCGCGGGCTCCCCGGCGTGGGCGCGCAGCAGCACGACGTTCCCCCAGGGGTTCGCGGCGATCGACAGGGACTCGACGCCGAGCAGGCGCGTCACGCGGCTCGACGTGTCGCCGCCGCACACGATCACGCGACGGGACGCGCCGTCGTGCGCGACGGCCGAGATGACGGATGCCGCGGCCTCCGCGATCGCCGGCAGCAGCGGCGCTCCCCCCGCGGCGTCCGTGTCGGCGTCGTCGGAGGTCAGCACGACGCCACGGCCGGAGCCGAGTGCCCGGAGGATCTCGGGCAGCGCTGTGGCGACGCCTGCAGCGTCGAGGGGGAGAGGCCGCACGAGCCACCCCGCGGCGGCTGCGGCATCCGCCTGCCGGCGCGTCTGCGCCGAGCGGCTGCCCGACACGACGAGGACCGGCCCCGAGGCCGTCGACGACGCTTCAAGCTCCGGCGCATCGCCGGGGGCGGCCGCCGCGATGCCGTGAGAGAGCCCGCCCGAGCCGATCGCGAACACCGGCGCGGGCAGCGTGCCGAGCGCCTCGCCGATCGTGACGAGGTGCTCGTCGGTGAGCGCGTCGAGGACGACGGCCGCGGCGGGCGTCCCCCGCAGGAGCGCGTCCAGCTCGCCGTACGCGACCAGCGGGATCGAGCCGACCGGAAGGTCCGTCTGCCGCCCGATGTGCGCGGCGAGGTCGGCCTCCGTCATCGGCGTCGAGGGGTGCTGCGACATCGTGGGCTGCCGGTCGAGCCGATAGACGACGCCGCGCTCCGCCGCGAAGTGCTGGCCGAACAGGGTGTAGCGCCCGAAGTCGGGCTGGGCGAACAGCATCGGCACCGGGCGCTCGCCGAATGCCTCTCGGGCGAGCTCGATCACCCGGCCGAGGCTGCCGACGTCCGGCGCCGAGTCCGCGGTCGAGCACGCCTTGTACTGCACGACGTCCGGCTCGAGCTCGGCGAACGCCGCGAACACGGGCCGGAGCTCGTCGTCCATCTCCGCCGGCGCAAGGGAGCGCGAGATGCCGGCCACGCCGATCACGTCGACCTCGCCGGCCGCCGCGCGCAGGGTCGCGGTATCCGGCAGCCGCGTGAACAGGCGACCGGTCCAGCCGCGCCGCGCGAACTGCAGCAGCGCGTCGACGCTGCCGGTGAAGTCGTCGCCGTAGAAGGCGACGCGGGCTCTAGGCACGGACGGGCCCGAAGAGCTCCGCGGCGCGGCGCAGCGCGGGGGAGCTCTCGTACGCGTCGTCGGCGCTCTCGCCGCGTGCGGCCGACGCCCAGGCATCGCGCATGCTCGCGACGCCGGCGGCCGCGCCGTCGGGATGACCGTGGATGCCGCCGCCGGCGAGCACGAGGAGGTCGGTGGTGCCCACCGCGGCGTACGTCGCGTGCGCGAGTCCGCCCCACTGCCCCGACGACAGCACGGGCACCGTCGGGGTGAGCCCCAGGAGGGGCTCACGCACGGCGGCGATCGAGTCGAGCACCTGGTCGTCCGTCTCGTAGAACTTGTTGCTGATGCCGTTGGTGTGCAGGTGGTCGGCGCCGGCCAGGCGCGCGAGCTTCTGCCACGCACGGAACCCTATCCCGACCTGCTCCGAGCGTCCGAAGGCGCCGAACATGGCCCGGTGCCCGTGGATCGGCACGCCGCTGTGGCGGCGCAGGAACTCCAGTCCCGGAAGACCGATGAGGTTGATGCACGCCATCACGCACGTGCCCCCGGCGGCAACGACGAGGTCGTGATTAGCCTCGAGGCGGCCGATGTCATCGGTGATGTTGAACGCGTACATGGGCTTGCGGCCGTGGCGGTCGGCGTAGCGCTCCAGCACGGGCATGACCGCGGCGACGCGCTCGGCCAGCGGAGCGCTCGGGCCGTTGCCCTGCAGCTCGTCGTCCTTGATGAAGTCGATGCCCGACTCGGCGAGCTCCGCCACGACCTCGGCGAGCTCCGCCGGGGCCAGACCGATGCTGGGCTTCACGATCGTGCCGATCATCGCGCCCTCGGGGCGGCCGACGAGCCGCCGGGTGCCCTCGACGCCGAATGCCGGGCCGGGGTAGCGCTCCGCGAAGGCCTGCGGCAGCTCGAGGTCGACCAGGCGGATCGCCGCCAGCTCCTTGATCTCGAACAGGTTGCCCGCGACGGCCGCGAGGAGGTTCGGCAGCGACGGCCCGAAGTTGTCGAGCGGGAACCGCAGCCGCAGCCGCGCCCGCCGGCGCAGCGCCGGATCGCCGACCGCGCCGGGAAGGGGGGAGGCGCCGGTGAGCGGCAGCTCCTCGATGCCGACGACCTGGGCGGCGAACCGGGCGCGCAGGTCGTCGGACTCGCGCTCCACGCGCACGAAGGTGCCCGTGGACTGCTCGCCCGCGAGCACTTCGGCCGCGTGCTGGAGCGGGAGGGAGGTCTCGATGACGTACGTCGCGACGACGGACGCCCCGACGGGGTGCTGGGAGTTCATGCGCGTCACCAGACCAGCGGGAGCCAGACCGACATCTCGCCGGCGCCGCGGTTGCCCCACGCGTAGTACGGGATGAGTCGCACCGTCGCCTGCTGCAGGGCGGTGTCGGCGAGGTCGTCGTACAGGGCGTCGTCGTCGGAGCCCGGAAGGATGACGGCCTCGGTCTCGAGCGCGACGACGCGCCGACCCGTGATCTCGGTCTCGACCGGCTCGAACGTCGCCCCGCGGCGCAGGGCCACCTGCTCGAGGACGACGCCCTCGGGGAGGTCGGCGGACTCGACGCAGTACACGACGGGTCCGCGCCGCACCGCCACCTGGTTCGTGGCCTCCTCCGCCAGCCGGTGGGCGCGCAGCACCCGCACCGGCATCGGCAGGGTCAGCTCGACGACGTCGCCCTTCTGCCAGACGCGCTCGACGGGCGTGTAGGTGCCGGGGTCCGACACGGTGACCTGTTCGCCGTTCACGCTGAGCGTCGCGCCCGATGACCAGCCGGGGATGCGCAGGCGGAGCGGGATGCCGCCGGCCGCGGCATCCGTCACCGTGAACGTCAGCCGCTCCGACCAGGGGTAGTCGCTGTCCTCCCGCAGCGCCAGGCGGCGCCCGTCGCCGGTCGTGACATCGACGACACCGCCGCCGTAGAGGTGGACGTACAGGCCGTCGTCACCGAGCGACGCGGCGCGCTCGTGGAAGCGGGCGAGGGTGCGCGCGATGTTCGGAGGGCAGCAGAAGCACGACAGGTAGGGCTCGCGCAGGCGCTCGTCCGACGGCGGCGGGGGCGGCGTGGGGTGGATGGCGGTGTCGCCGGGCCGGCGCAGCGGGTAGGGGAGGTCCCGTACCTGGCGCAGCGGGTTCGTGTAGAAGTACTCCGAGCCGGCGAGGCTGATGCTGGAGAGCAGGCTGTTGAAGGCCACCTGCTCGATCACGTCGGCGTACTGCGCGTCGGCCGTGAGCGACAGCATCCGCTCGCCCCAGAGGATCAGGCCGATGTTCGCGCACGACTCGTTGTGCGCCGTCGTGTGCGGAAGCTGGTAGGCGCGGCCGTAGGCCTGGTGCACGCGGCTGATCTGGTTCTGCCACGGCGAGCCGTCGGGGGAGGCGCCGTCGTAGAGCGCGCCCGCACCGCCCGTGATGTAGAGCTTCGTGTCGACGACGTCGCGCCACAGTCGCTCGAGCACAGCCTCGAGCTCGTCGTCGCCCGTCTCGGCGACCAGATCCGCCAGGCCCGCGTACAGGTAGTTCGCCCGAACGGCATGCCCGGCGACCACGGTCTGCTCGCGCACCGGGAGGCGGTCCTGGTTGTCGTCGCCGCCCTCGAAGTCGTCGCGCACGCGGATGAACGCCTCGGAGAGCCGCAGGTACTGCTCGTCGCCCGTGGCCCGGTAGAGGTCGACCACCGCCATGTAGTGGGACGGGCAGATCGCACTGCGGGCGAGCTCGAGCGGCTTGTTCGTCGCGAGGTCCTCGAGGAACGAGGCCGCCTTGCGGGCGGCGTCCAGCAGCGTGGTCGACCCGGTCACCTCGTAGTGGCGCACCCCGGCCGTGATGAGGTGGCCGAGGTTGTACGTCTCGAAGTTGAAGCGGTCGGCGAGGGCGATGACGTCCTCGTGGTTGCGGGACGAGATGACCGTGGGGGTGTGGAGGTAGCCGTCCTCGCGCTGCACCGACGCGATGAGCGCGGCGATCTCCTCGATGCGGGCGGCGAGCTCGGGATCGGGGTCCGTCTCGAGGCGCGAGATGGCGGCCTCGAGCCACTTGTAGAAGTCGCCGTCCATGAACGGCGGGCCGGAGTGCTCGCCGGACTCGAGGCCGGCCGCGATGCGGAAGTTCGCGAGGCCGGGGCTGACGGCCGGATCGCTCAGGGAGGACCAGATCTGCGGGATGGTCACGTCGCGCGTGCGATCGTGGACGTCGCCCCAGAAGCCGCTCGCCCACCGTGCGCTCCCGGCGCCGAGGGGTCGCAGCCGGGCGTGGGCCCTGGTCGCGGTCGTGGCGGTCATGGCGGTTCCTTCCGAAATGGCGTCTCAGTCTCGTGCTCGTCGCCGCATCGCGGCAAGCGCGGGCCGATGCGGGTCAGACTAGGCGGCGCTGAAAGTTCTCGCAACGCTGCATGGAAATGCAGTCTAGCGGGTGAATCGTCTCAAAGTGAATAGAATTTCAGTACTGACTGTTGACACACATCGAAATCGTCCCTACTGTCGTGTCGTACCTTTCACCCGCATGGCCGTCGTCAAGGAGGACGCTATGAACACACGCAGCAACCGTCGCCGCACCGCGGTGCTCGGCATCGCACTGGCAGCGGTGCTGCCGCTGGCCGCCTGCGCCGGAGGCAGCGGCGACGCCGACTCCGGATCGTCGGAGGGCGGCAGCGGCGCCGGGGGGACCGACCCCGACACCTTCACCGTGATGACCGCCAATGAGAACCCGGTCCTCGAGGAGCAGCTGACCGCCCTCTCGGAGGGCGCGTGCGAGGCCGAGAACGAGGCGCTCCCGCTCGAGCACCAGAAGGTCGCGCAGGCCGACACCGTGCAGAAGGTCACCCTGCTGGCCAGCCAGGGCGCGCTCCCGGCTCACACGATCGCGGGCACCGCGCTCATCCGTCCCGACGGCGACCTCAACGCCGCCGGCCTCGTGGGCGACCTGAAGGCCGCGCTCGAGGGCGCCGACGCGTGGGGCAACGTCCTCCCCGCCGCCGCCTCGACCGTCGAGCAGGTGTACGGCGGCATGTTCTCGATGCCGTACCAGTACAACATCGAGGGGATCTTCTACAACAAGGAGATCCTCGCCGACAACGGCATCGAAGAGCCGCAGACGTGGGACGAGCTGGTCGACGCGGCCGACGTCCTGGCCGACGCCGGCGTCGTGCCGATGACCGAGGCGGGTGCGAACGGCTGGCCGCTCACGCGCATCATGGGCATGTACATCTTCCGCAACGTCGGCCCCGAGGCGATGGCCGCCGTGCGCGACGGCGAGGCGAAGCTGACCGAGCCCGAGTACGTCGAGGGTGCGCAGGCACTCGCGGACTTCGCCGCGGCCGGCTACTTCGGCGAGGGCTTCTCGACCCGCGACGGCGACACCTCGTCGAACATGTTCCTCACCGGCCAGGCCGCGATGACGTACGACGGATCGTGGCTGCTGAGCGCCATCAACGACCCGGAGCGCAACCAGATCGGCGGCGAGAACGTCGGCTTCATGCCGTTCCCCGAGGTCGAGGGTGGCAACGGCTCGATCGACCAGTACGCCGCGAACGCCGGCGCCCCGATGATCATCAACGCCGAGCAGTTCGGCCCCAAGGTGGTCGACTGGGTGAGCTGCATCGCCGAGAACTACGGCCAGCAGGCGCTGCAGGACGCGGGCGTCATCTCGGGCTTCAAGGTCAACGGCGAGGTCACCGACCTGTCGGCCAACACCGCCGAGATGCAGGAGCGCATCGCGGGCATCGACGAGACCGTACTGTGGTTCGAGGCTCTCATGGACTCGAAGAGCAACTCGCTCGCATCGACGAACGTGACGCTGCTCACGACCGGGCAGATGAGCGCCGAGGACTACATGGCCGAGCTCCAGGCGAGCATCGACGCCAACGGCTGACCTCCCGCACCGGCTCCCCGGGCGGTCGCTCGGGGAGCCGGTTCCACACAGAAAGCAGTTCGCAGATGAACTCGATCTTCGGAGATCGGAAGACGATCTTCATCCTGCTGGCACCGGCCCTGGTGCTGTACACCCTGCTGAAGGTGGTGCCGGTCGGCTGGTCCCTCGGCCTGTCGTTCTTCGAGGGCAACTCGCTGCGCGGCTTCGACTGGGTCGGACTGCAGAACTTCACCACGTTCTTCACCGACCCGGCGGCGCTGCAGTCGATGTGGGTCAGCATCTTCTTCGCGGTGGTCGCCACCGCCCTGCAGGTGGCGCTCGGCTACGCGCTGGCCCTCCTCTACGTCTTCGTCCTGCGCAAGGGCTCCACCCTCGTGCGCACGCTGGTCTTCTTCCCGACCGTCCTGCCCACGGTGGCCGTGGCGCTGCTGTTCCGCAGCTTCGTGGCCGTGGGTGAGAACCAGGGCCCGGTCAACGACATCATCAACTTCTTCGGCGGTGAGAGCGTCGAGGTGCTGGCCTCGACGGTCGGCACCATGACCACCGCCATCGTGATGACGCTGTGGAGCTCGATGGGCTTCTACGCCGTGCTCCTGTACGCAGGGCTCCTCGACATCCCCGAGGAGGTCATCGAGTCGGCACGGCTCGACGGCGCGAACGGCCTCAAGCTGGTCCGCCACATCGTGGTGCCGCTGTCGCTGCCCATCCTGCTCTCCTCGATCATCTTCAGCCTCAACGCCACTCTGAAGGTGTTCGACAGCCTCCTCGCCCTCAACGGCGGCGGCCCGGGCACGTCGACCGCGCCGATGACGCTGTACATGTACCGCACCGCGTTCGAGTACGCCGAGTACGGCTACGGCTCCACCATCGCCGTCATCCTCACCGCACTCTGCCTGGTGTTCACCCTCGCGATCTTCCGATCGTCGCGTCGCAAGGCGGAGGCCTGACATGACCCTGACGCAGCCCGAGACCGCATACACGGTCGCCACCCCCACCGTCCGACGGCCGACGCCGAACCGCGCCCGCCGAGGCGTGCTGCGCGCGCTGCGCCGCCTGCCGGTGTGGATCGTCGTGGCGGTGCTGATGATCGTGGTGCTGTACCCGCAGGTCTGGATGGTGCTGGGCTCGTTCAAGACCCAGTCCGAGTTCCTCTCCAACCCCGCCCTCTCGCTCCCCGAGACGTGGCAGTTCGACAACTACATCACCGCTCTCACCAATGGGAACGTCGCCCGCAACTGGCTCAACAGCGTGCTGGTCACGATCCCTTCGGTGCTGCTGATCGTCTTCATCGGCGTCGCGGCGGGATACGCCCTCGAGGTGATGATCTGGAAGGGCCGCAACGGCGTCCTGCTCTACATCCTCGCCGGCATCATGGTGCCGGGGCAGATGATCCTCGTCCCGCTGTTCATCACGTACTTCCGCATCGGGATCACCGACACGCTGTGGCCGCTCATCATCACCTACACCGTCATGGGGCTGCCGCTGACGACGTTCCTGATGGCGACGTACTTCCGATCGGTGCCCCGCGAGATCTTCGAGGCGGCGACGGTGGACGGCTCGGGCCCGCTCCGGTCGTTCTTCGTGATCGGCATCCCGATGATGAAGAACGCGATCCTCACGATCGGCCTGGTGCAGTTCTTCAGCGTGTGGAACGACCTGCTCATCGCGCTGACCTTCACGACGCGGCCGGACCTCGCGACGATCCAGGTCGGACTGCTGAGCCTGAGCGACGAGTACGGATCGACGCAGTACGGACCGCTGTTCGCGGCGGTGAGCATCAACATCCTCGTGCTGCTCATCCTGTTCCTCACGCTCAACAAGAAGATCATGGCCGGCATGTCCGGCGGCGCCCTCAAGGGCTGAGATCCTGGAAGGCTGACTGCATGACCTCCGCACCGCGCATCGCGTTCCTGCACACCGGCGCCGTCAACATCGCTCCGTTCGGGGCGCTGGCGGCCGAGTTCCTGCCGGGCGCGACGGTTGTGAACTACCTCGACGACCGCATCGTCGCCGATCTCGGCGACGAGGAGCGTGCGGCATCCGTCCCCGAACGGATCGACGACCTCGTGCGTGCGGCGGCGGCCGGGGGAGCGGATGCCGTCATGTTCACCTGCTCCTCGATCTCCGAGCTCGCCTCACCCGCAGCGGCAGTGGCCGGTGTGCCGGTGCTGCGCGTCGACGAGGCGATGGCGGATGCCGCGGTGCGCGCCGGTCGCCGCATCCGGGTCCTCGCCACCCTGCCCACGACGTGCCGTCCCACCCTGGGACTCCTCCAGGAGCGCGCCAGGCTCGCCGGGGTGGAGCCGGAGTTCACCTCGGAGGTGATCGAGGGCGCCTTCGCGGCCGTCGCCGGGGGCGACCGCGCGACCCACGACCGTCTGGTCGCCGCGGCGATCGAGCGCGGCGCGGCCGAGGCCGACGTGATCGTGCTGGCACAGGCATCCATGGCCTCCGCGGCCGAGGCGGTGTCGGTCGACGTGCCGGTGCTCACGAGCCCGCGCCTCGGCGTCGAGCGCCTCGCGGCCTCCCTCGCCGCCCGCTGAATCCGGGCCGCAGGAGGTCCCGTCGATCCGGAACTCGGAGTTCGTGACGTTTTCCGGAGCGGCGGTGCGCTGCTGATCCGGAAAGGGGCCGAAAGTCCGGTATTCGGATCCGCGGATGCCGTGGCGAGGCGCGGAGGATCGCGGATGCCGCAGCCGGCGCGCCCGCGGAGCGCCGGGGGTCAGGAGCGGTCGGCGAGGGCCTCGGCCGAGCGGAGGTCGGTGACGAGCGTCGTGACCCAGCTGCCGGCGAGGGCGCCGTGGATCGCCTCCAGCTTGCGCTCGCCGCCGGCGATGCCGACGCGGCGGGGGATGCGCATGAGGTTCTCGACGGTGATGGCGATGATGCGGTCGTCGATCGCGCCGCGCACGAGCGAGCCGTCCGCGCGGAAGATGCGGTGGCAGATGTCACCGACCGCGCCCTCGTCGAGCAGCCCCTGTCGCTCCTCGGGCGGGAACGCGTTGCCGCTGGTGGCGAGCACGTCGGACGGCTCGATGCTGCCGATGCCCATGATGGCCATCGTCAGGTCGTTCCAGTGCCGCGCGACCTCCTGCATCGACGGGTCCTGCAGCAGGCTGTCGCGGATCGCCGGATCCCCCACCACGCCGGGGGCCTGCACGTAGACGGGCTCCGCGCCCAGCGTGCGGGCGAGCTCGCCGAGGATGCGGTTGGAGTGGCTCTGGGCCTCGGGCGCACCGACCCCGCCGAGCAGCTGCACGACCTCCGTCGCGCCGCGCACCGTGAACGGGCGCATGCGGTCGACCATCGCCAGGATCGTCTGGCTCCACGACGAGACGCCGATCCGGTCGGCGCCCGAGAGGGTCGCCTCGAGATAGCCGGCCGCCCCCGCCCCGAGCGAGGCCAGCAGCTCCTTCTCGTCGGCATCGGGGTCGACGTCGACCACGACGGCCTCGGCGAGGCCGTACTTCTCCTCGAGCTGCTCTTCGAGCTCGGCGTGCACGCCCGGCGCCACCGTCACGATGGTGCGCACGATCCCGACGGACTCCGCACGCTTGAGCAGACGCGACACCTTCGCCTGTGAGATATTGAGCGCGGTCGCGATGTCGGCCTGACGCACGCCGCGCTCGTGGTACATGCGGGCCACCTTGGTGAGCAGGCGCACCTGCCCGTCCGGCTGGCGGGTGTACGGCGTGACGGGCACAGTGACTCCGATCGTGGCGAACCGACTGAGGATTCGCTAACGAAAGGATATTCAGTCTCCGCCGTCCGCGCCAGTGCCACGGGAGACCTACGGCGGCGCCCCTCTCGTCAGGCCCTCTCGTCAGGCGACCACGGGCACCGCGCGCGAGTGGATGCCGGCGCCGAGGGTCTCCTCCGCGACGCCGTCCAGGTCGAGCACCGCCTCGGCACCCACCGGCACCGTGACCTCGACGTGCAGCTGCCCGTCCGCGATGCGCCACGAGATCGCCACCTCGCCGTACGCGGTGAGCTGGCGCGCCGAGGCCGAAGTGAGTCCGCCGCCGGGGCGAGGCGCGAACCGGATGCGCCGGTATCCCGGGGCATCGGGGGCGAGGCCGGCGATGACGCGGTGCATCCAGTCGGCGACCGCGCCCAGCGCGTAGTGGTTGAACGACGTCATCTGGCCCGGGTTGACCGTGCCGTCCGGCAGCAGCGAGTCCCACCGCTCCCAGACCGTGGTTGCACCCTGCTCCACCTGATACAGCCACGAGGGGCATCGGCGCTCGAGGATCAGGTCGTACGCGGTGGCGACCTGGCCGCCCGAGCTGAGGGCGTCCGACACCAGCGGGGTGCCGACGAACCCGGTGGCGATGCGGTTCCCCGCGTCGTGCACGAGCTGTGCGAGCCGTGCGGCCGCGGCATCCCTCCGCTGCGGATCGGTGATGAGGTCGAACCGCAGCCCGAGCGCGTAGGCCGTCTGCGCGTCGCTGGTCATCGTGCCGTCGTCGTGGACGTACGCCCCGCCGAAGGCGGCGACCACCTCGTCGGCGAGCGCGTCGTAGTGCCCCCGCTCGTCCGCGCGCCCCAGCACCTCGGCCATGCGGGCGACGGTGCGGGCGGACTTGGCGAAGTACGCGGTCGCGACGAGGTACCGGTCGGTGCGGGCGTCGGCGGGGTCGTTCGGCGGCGCGGCCGGGTCGAGCCAGTCGCCCAGCTGGAAGCCCGTGTCCCACAGTCGGGAGGGGCCGGCGAGCCGCTCGAGCAGGTCCACCCAGCGGCGCGCGCTGTCGAACTGCGCCTCGAGCACGCCGACGTCGCCGAAGCGCTCGTAGAGGGTCCACGGCAGCAGCGTCGCCACATCGCCCCAGGCGGCGCCCGGTCGCATCGGGGTCCACTTGTCGACGGCGGGGATCACCGGCACGTACCAGGGCACCGTGCCGTCGGGGAGCTGCTCGATCGCGACGTCGCGGAGCCAGCCCGACAGCATGCCCGAGACGTCGAAGAGCGTCGACGCGGTCGGGCCGAACACCTGGATGTCGCCCGTCCAGCCGATGCGCTCGTCGCGCTGCGGGCAGTCCGTCGGGATGTCGACGAAGTTGCCCCGCATACCCCACACGACGTTCTCGTGCAGGCGGTTGAGCGCCGCATCCGAGGACTCGAACCAGCCGGTGCGCTCGAGGTCGGTGTGGTACACGCGGGCGACGAGGGCGCCGGCCGCCGCATCCGCGTCGAGGTCGCCCGGCCATCCCGTGACCTCGACGTAGCGGAAGCCGTGGAAGGTGAACCGGGGCTCCCACTCCTCGACCTCGTGCCCGGCGAGGGTGTAGCTGTCGGCCGAGCGCGCGGCGCGCAGCGGCCGGGTGTAGATCTCGCCGTCCTGCATGACCTCGGCGGTGCGCAGCGTCACGGCAGTACCCGCCGGCCCTGACACCCGGATGCGCACCCGCCCGACGAGGTTCTGCCCGAAGTCGAGGATGCGCGAGCCGCTCGGCCCGGTCAGCACCTCGACGGGGCGGAGCTCCTGGGTCGCGCGCACCGGGGGAGCGGTGGGCGCGACGAGTGTCGCGGGGTCGCGGTGCCGCTCCTGCACGCCCTCCCACTCCGAGTCGTCGAATCCCGGCGCGGACCACCCGGGCAGCTCCTGGCGGGCGTCGTAGTCCTCGCCGTCGTAGATGCCGCTCTGCAGGATCGGGCTGGGCGCCGACCGCCACGACACGTCGGTGGCGATCACCTCACGGGTGCCGTCGCCGTACGTGAGCTCGAGCTGGCCCAGGAAGGACTGGTCGTATCCGTAGACGTTGCGGAAGCCCCCGCGCCAGCCGAGCCGCCCGCGGTACCAGCCGTCGCCGAGCCACGCACCGATCGCGTTCTCGCCGGGGCGCACCAGCGCGGTCACGTCGTAGGTGTAGTACCGCAGGCGCCGGCCGTACACGGTCCAGCCGGGCGAGAGGGCGTCGTCGCCGACGCGCTCGCCGTTGAGCTCCGCTTCGTAGAGGCCGTGCGCCGTCGCGTACAGCCGCGCCCGCACCAGCCCCTCGCGCGCCTCGAAGCCGCGGCGGACGAGCGAGGGTCGCCGGTCGTCGCTGTTCGGGTTCTCGTTGCGGGTCGCGCCGACCGGCCGGGCGACCCAGTCGGACGGCTCGAGGAGCCCCGCCTCCAGCACGGTGGGCGCGGATGCCTCCGACCACGCGTCGTCCGTTCCGCGCACCGCGATGCGCACCGTGACGCGCTCGCGCGAGCGCAGCGGCTCGCCCGGCCAGGCGACCAGCACCTGGTCGGGGCTCTCGACATCGTGCGAGGTGGTCGCGCCGTGCTGTTCGAGCTCCACGCGGTAGGCGGTCTGCCGCCAGCCCGACGGCGCGCCGGCGATGCGCCACGACAGGCGCGGCATCCGCTCTCCGATGCCGAGCGGCTCGCGGTGGTGTTCGATGCGGGGGGCGTCGACGGTGACGGACATCGGTGTCCTCTCTGGGAGATGTTCGAAACGTTTCATTCCAAACGTGTACAGTGAGTGTCGCACCGATTTCGAAACGTTTCAAGCTGCGTTCCCGGTGCCCGGACGAGGAGGTACGGCATGCGCATCGGTGTGACCGGCAGCGGCGGCAAGCTCGGGCGCGCCACGGTCGAGCGACTGCGTGCCGACGGCCATGACGTCATGGGATTCGACCTCGCCGGAACGCCCGGGCCGGGCTTCACGCGGGTCGACCTCACCGACTTCGGGCAGACGCTCGACGCGTTCCTCTCGGTGACCGCGCGCCACGACGGACTGGACGCCCTCGTGCATCTCGCGGCGATCCCGGTGAACGGCCTGGTTCCGGATGCCGCGACCTTCCACAACAACGTCACGGTGTCGTTCAACGCGCTGTTCGCCGCGCACCGCGCGGGGATCCGCACGATCGTGCTGGCCTCGAGCATCACGGCGATGGGCTTCCCGTTCGACGAGGCCCCGCCGTCGCTCCCGGTCGACGAGACGTACACCAGCGCGAACAACACGTACGGACTCGGCAAGGTGGCCGAGGAGGCGATCGCCGCGCAGCTGGTGCGCTGGGCACCCGGGTCGTCGGTCACCGCGCTGCGCTTCACCAATGTCGTCGCCCCGGACGAGTACGCCACCTTCCAGCGCGCCGCGGAGCCGCACTACCGCCGCGACCTCGTCGGGTCGTGGGTGGACGCGCGCGACGGCGCGCTGGCCGTCTCGCTCGCCCTGGCCGCGGCGCAGCCGGGCTTCGAGGTGTACAACGTGGCCGCCCCGGAATCAGGCAACGCGGCGCCGTCGCGCGAGGTCGCCGCGCGCTGGTTCCCCGGCACGCCGGTGGCCGACGACCTCGGCGAGTTCGAGTCGCTCATGTCGACGCGCAAGATCCGCGAGCGCCTCGGATTCGCCGCCGAGCACGACTGGCGCTGACATGTCGGCGACGGAGGACCGGCCCGGGCATCGGCCCGGCATCCGCCAGGTGGCCGCCCGCGCCGGCGTCGCGGTCGGCACGGTCTCGGCGTACCTCAACCACCCCGACCGCGTGTCGGCGGAACGGGCGCGGCGCATCGCCGAGGCGATCGACGAGCTCGGCTTCGTCCCGTCCAGCGCAGGACGGCAGCTGCGGCTCGGCGTCAGCACCCTCATCGGCTACCTCTCGCCCGACGTCAGCAACCCCCGCTTCAGCGAGATCGCGCAGGAGGTGGAGTACCGCGCCGAGCGGCTCGGCCTCACCGTCTTCTTCGCGCACTCCCACGGCGACCGCGAGCGGGAGGACGCGTACCTCGAGGCGTTCGAGCAGCGGCAGGTGCGGGGGCTGCTGGTGTCGTCGTTCGAGCCGATCGAGAACCGGCTCGCCGCCATGCGCGAGCGCGGCACCCCGTCGGTGCTCGTCGGCCGTCGCGCGCGCGACGAGCGGCAGCCCTCGATCTCGATCGACGACGTCTCCGGGGGCCGGCAGGCCGCCGCGCATCTGCTGGCCGGCGGATGCCGCCGCATCGCGTTCGTCGGCGGCCCGCTGCCGGTCCAGCAGGTCGCGGATCGGCTCGACGGCGCGCGCCAGGCGGTGGCGGGGACCTCGGGCGTCATCGACGTCGAAGAGGTGGCGGAGCGATCGATCGCCGCTGGCCGCGCGGTCGGCGCAGCGCTGGCGGCACGCCCCGCGGCCGACCGGCCCGACGGCGTGTTCGCCGCCAACGACCTGCTCGCCCTCGGCGTGCTGCAGGCGCTCATCGCCGGCGGCGTCTCGGTGCCCCGCGACATCGCGGTCGTCGGGTACGACGACAACGAGTTCGCCGAGGCATCCCTCATCCCCCTCACGAGCGTCCGCGCCCAGCACGCCGACTTCGGCGCGACTGCCGTCGATCTGCTCTTCGAGGCGATCGAGCACGGCACGGTCGTCCAGCGCATCTACGAGCCGGAGCTCATCGTGCGCGAGAGCTCGCGCCGGGTCCCGGCCTGAACCGAACCGCCCACGGATACGACATCGAAGGAGAAACCCGTGTCCCACCCGCAGCCGAATGAGCTGTACCGACCGATCGAGCTGACGTTCGAGGGCGCCGGCGTCATCCCCGCCGACCGCACGCCGCTGACGCTGCGCGCCCAGCATGGGCCGACCGGGCAGGAGCGCGTCGTTGCCGGGTTCTGGGACGGCGGCACGACCTACCGCGCCCGGTTCGCCCCCGACCTCGTCGGCGAGTGGACGTGGTCGACCGATTCCGACGATGCGGCATTGGCCGGGCGCTCGGGGGCCTTCGACATCGTCGCCGGCGGTGATCACGGGCCCGTCCGCGTCTCCCACCGGTTCCACTTCGCGCACGCCGACGGCACGCCGTTCCGCCCGGTCGGCGCGACCGCGTACAACTGGCTGCACCAGGACGAGCCGCTGTTCTCCTCGACCGTCGACGCGATCGCCGAGGCGGGGTTCAACAAGTTCCGGTTCATGGTCTTCCCGCAGGGCGGCGGCTACATCGAGCACACCCCGGCCCTCATGCCGTTCGAGAAGACGGACGGACGCTGGGACGTCACCCGCCCGGTGCCCGAGTTCTTCCAGCGACTCGACCGGGCCGTCGAGGTGCTGGGGGAGCGCGGCATCCAGGCCGACGTCCTCGTCTACAACGCGTACGACCGCGGCCAGTTCGGGCTGAACGAGCTGACGGAGGAGGAGGATGCCGTCTACCTCCGCTACCTCGTCGCGCGACTGGCCGCCCACCCGCACGTCTGGTGGTCGCTGTGCAACGAGTTCGACCAGCTCGAGCGACCCGCCGACCGCTGGGACCGCACCGGCGCGCTGCTGGCCGAGATCGACCCCTACGACCACCTCCGCTCGATCCACAACTGGATCGAGCTGTACGACAACAACCAGCCCTGGGTCACCCACGCGTCGATACAGAACGGGTCGGTCACCACCGACTTCGGCCGCGCCAACCTCTACCGCGACGTCTACGGCAAGCCCGTCGTGCTCGACGAGATCAAGTACGAGGGCGACATCCCCGACCGCTGGGGTCACCTCGACGCCGAGCAGCTCGTGCACCAGTTCTGGATCGCCACCGTCGCGGGAACGTACGCCTCCCACGGCGAGAGCTTCGTCACCGAGTCCGGCAGCCTCCATATGGTCGAGGGCGGCCCGCTCAAGGGCGACTCGCCGCCGCGGCTGGCCTTCCTCCGCGGCATCCTCGAAGAGGTCGACGGCCCCGGCCTGGACCCGATCGACAAGTGGGACGACCCTGCGTACGTGGCCGGCATCCCGCGCCGTCTCTACGTCCAGTACCTCGGCCCGTCGGCGCCGGCGACGTGGGACTTCCGGCTGCCCATCGGCGTGCCGGGCGAGCGACCGGAGGAGGGCGACGTGTTCGAGGTCGACGTGATCGACACCTGGAACATGACGATCACCCCCGTCGGCCGCCGGTTCACGCTCGACGACGTGCAGCGCAACGACGCCTACGCCCGGGCGTCCGCACCGGTCGAGCTGCCCGAGGGCGAGGCGCTGGCCCTGCGCATCACGCGCGTGACGGACTGACGCGTGGTCGCGGCATCCGATCGCCTGAAAGCCTGGCGCGGCGGCCCGCGCCTGGGGACGGCGTACTACAACGAGTACCTGCCCGACCCGTCGCGGCTCGAGACCGACCTTCGGCTGATGACGGATGCCGGGATCACCTGCATCCGCGTCGGAGAGTCGGTGTGGTCGACGTGGGAGCCGCGCGACGGGGAGTTCGACCTCGAGTGGCTGACGCCCGTGCTCGACGCGGCGCACGCGCACGGGATCGACGTCATCCTCGGCACCCCCACCTACGCCGTGCCGCCGTGGCTCGCGCGCGCACACCCCGAGCTCGCGGTGGTGCGCAAGGACGGCGGCTCCGTGCCGTGGGGCGGCCGGCAGGAGGTGGATTACACGTCCCAGCTGTTCCGCGGCTACGCGGAGCGCGTCATCCGCGCCGTGATCGGCAGGCACGGCCGGCACCCGGCGGTCATCGGTGTGCAGCTCGACAACGAGGCGGGCCTCCATCTGATCCACAACGACCAGGTCGTCGGGCGCTTCCGCGACTGGGTCGCCGAGCGCTACGGCGATGTCGGGACGCTCAACCACGCGTGGGGGCTGACGTACTGGTCGCATCGCATCGCCGAGTGGGACGAGCTGTGGGCGCCGTCGGGCAACACCACCCCCGCCTACGACCTCGCCTGGCGGCGCTTCCAGGCCGAGCTCACCGCCGACTTCATCGGCTGGCAGGCCGACCTCGTCCGCCCGCTCGTAGGCGACGACACGTTCCTCACCACCTGCATCGCCTACCAGCGTCCGGCGATGGACGACGTCGCCGTCGGCGCGCGGCTGGACATCGCCAGCGGCAACGCGTACTACCTCGCGCAGGACGCGATGGACCTGGAGCGTGACGGCGCGGGCGGTCAGTGGTACGCCGACGACGTGCCGCAGCTCGTGCTCATGGCCGACCGCATGCGGGCGTCCCGCCAGGGTCCGTTCCTCGTCACCGAGACGGGCGCTGCCTCGATCGGCCCCGCGTGGCTCACCCGCCCGCCGTACGACGGGCAGCTCGCCCAGGCGGCGTGGCTGCTCGTCGCCCGCGGCGCGCGGCTCGTGTCGTACTGGCACTGGCACACGCTGCACTCCGGCGCCGAGGTGCACTGGGGCGGCATCCTCGGCCACGACCTCGAACCAGGGCGGATCCACGCCGAGATCGCCGCGATCGGCCGGCAGTTCGGGGCGGCGGCGCCCTGGCTGGCGGATGCCGAACCCGACGCCGACGTCGGCCTGGTGTACGCGCACGACAGCGAGTGGATGATGACGTTCGAGCCGCCGCTCGCGCACGGCGCCGATGCAGACCGGGGATCGTACGCGCGCATCGTGGGCGCGTTCGGACGCGCGGCGGTCGATGCCGGGCTGCAGGTGGGGTTCGTCAACGACCGGCAGCTGCCCGACCCGGCGGAGCTCGTGCGGCGGTACCCGGTGCTCGTCGTCGCGGGCCTGGTCGCGGCATCCGATCCGACGCTCGAGACGCTCGTCGAGTACGCCCGCCTCGGCGGCCGGCTGGTGATCGGCCCCCGCACCGGGTACGGCGACGACGAAGGCCGCATGCGACCCGTGCGGGCCCCCGCGATCGTCGGGCCGGCGGCCGGGGTCGGCTACCGGGAGTTCGCGGCGCTCGCCGAGCCGATCGAGGTGCAGCGCGACGGCGTGGTGGTCGGCACCGCGCACGGGTGGGTCGACGGGCTCGAGCCCGACGGCGCCGATGTCGTCCTCGCGTACCGGCATCCGCTGTTCGGCCGATGGGCCGCCGTCACGCGCCACGAGGTCGGTGCGGGCGCGATCACGGTCGTCGGCACGCTGCTCGACCGGGCGACGCTGGCGGACGTGATGACGGATGCCGCCGCCCGCGGCTCCGCGGGCGACGCGGCGCCCGGTCGGCCGGAGCTCCCGGGCGATGCGGCGCCCGGTCGGCCGGAGCGCGCGGGCTCCGCGATCCTCACCGCGCGGCCGGCGTCGGTCACCGCGCACTCGCTCACGGGTGCGCAGGGTCGCGTGTGGGTGGTGCACAACTGGTCGCCTCACGCCCGCACGGTGCGGGTCGCGGCGGACGCGGCATCCGTCCTCGACGACGTCCTTCACCCGGCGGGCACCGAGGTCGACCTCGCGCCGTGGGACGTGCGGGTCTGGCGCGAGGCGCCCTCCGTCGCGGCGAGCCCGCCGTCCCCGTCCGCCTCGTGAATCGGTTGAACGCAGGGACGTGGGGTCAGGGGGTGCGCCGGTAGTCGCGGGGGGAGACGCCGCGCAGGCGCTTGAACGTGCGGCCGAAGTGGGAGAGGTCGCGGAAGCCCGCGGTGGTGCCGATGTCGGCGATGCTGCGGTCGGTCGTGCGCAGCAGGGTGGCCGCGTAGCCGATCCGCAGGCGTGCGATGTACTCGGAGATGGTCTCCCCGGTCGACTCCGCGAAGGCGCGCGAGAGATAGGTCCGCTCCAGGTGGACCCGTGCCGCCAGGTCGGCGAGGCTCTGGCTCTCGGTGAACGAGCGATCGAGGTGCGCACGCACCTCCTCGACGGCGACGTCCGTGCGGCGGCGGGAGCTGCGGGCGGGGAGGAAGCCGTGGTCCGTGATCGCACGCGCGCACTCGACCAGCAGCGCCCGCCGCAGGGCGGCGACGGTGTCGCCCGTCCCCGGGCCCGGATGGAGGGTCTCGCGTTCCAGCAGCTCGAGCAGTGCGCGCGTCGGGGCGACGTCGTCGATCGCGACCTGGGGGAGCCGCACCCGGGGCGCGTCGCCGAGCGGCAGGAGGGCGGCCAGCGCGCGGTCCAGCGGCGGCGCGAGCGGCTTGACCGGATGCGCGTCGACGTCGAGGTAGACGTTCACGACCTCGAGTGCATCGCCGTCGGTGATGAGACCGTGACGCTCGCCGGTGCGCGTGACCGCGAACGACGGGCCCGTGATGGCGTACTCGGTCTCGTCCAGGACGTGTCGACCGGTGCCGCGCAGCACGAAGGTGAGCAGGACCACGTCCACCCCGTGCAGGTCGAGCGTGGGGCTGATGAAGTCCGTGAACCTCTCGGCCGCGACGCCGTGCTGTTCGAGCGTCGCGTGGCGTCCGCGGACGCGGGCGTCAGGCATGACCGTCAACATCCTCCGACATGTCGTCAACATACACGTGGAATACGACGCAGAATCGGCGGATATTGCTCTCATGACGATCTTCGCCGACACCACCGCCTGTGTGGGTGCAGGCCAGTGCGCGCTCGTGGCGGGCACGCTCTTCGATCAGGACGATGACGGGATCGTCGTCGTGCTCGACCCCGACCCGACCGCGGACGACGACGTCGCCGCGGCGCTGCGCGCGGCGTCGCTCTGCCCCGCGCGGGCGATCCGCGTGACGGACCGATGACGCATGTGCTGATCGTCGGCGCCTCACTCGCGGGGTTGACGACCGCCGAGAGCCTGCGTGCCGAGGGGTTCGACGGGCGCATCACGCTCCTCGGCGCCGAACGCCACGCGCCGTACAGCCGGCCGGCGCTGTCGAAGCAGGTCCTCTCGGGAGAGTGGGATGCCTCACCCCTTCGCGGCCGCGCCGAGCTGGCGGGGCTCGACGCGACCTTGCGCCTCGGCCGCGCCGCCACGGGGCTGGACCCGCGGCGACGCGAGGTCGCGGTCGGTCGCGAACGGGTCGGGTACGACGAGCTGGTGATCGCCACCGGCGCGGCGGCGCGGCATCCGTTTCCCGGGTCGCAGACGCTGCGGACGATCGAGGACGCGCACCATCTGCGCGAGCGGCTCGTGCGCGGCGACCGGATCGCCATCGTCGGGGCGGGCGTGCTCGGCTGCGAGCTGGCCGCCGCGGCGCGCACCGCGGGGTGTGCGGTGACCCTCCTCGCCCGCGGCGAGGGGGTCTCGCTGGGCGCCCTCGGCCCGCGCCTGTCGGCGCGCATCGCCGGTCTGCTGTGCGAGAACGGGGTCGAGCTGCGCACGCGTGCGCACGTCGTCGCCGTGGATGGCGCCGGAGTGCACCTCGCCGACGGCACGATCGCCGGCGCGTCGACGGTCGTGAGCTCCGTCGGCTGCGCGCCGTCGGTCGAGTGGCTGCGCGGCTCCGGACTCGAGGTCGCCGACGGGGTGGTCTGCGATGCGAACGGCCGCGCGGCCGACGGCATCCACGCGGTCGGGGACGTCGCGGCCTGGACCGATCCGGCGGACGGGCGTCCCCGGCGCACGGAGCACCAGCAGACGGCGATCCTGCAGGCGCAGGCGGTGGCCCGTCGTATCGCGACGGGTGAGGCATCCCCGCCCATCGAGCCGTTCTTCTGGACGACGCTGTTCGGCACGCGGATCCTCGTCCACGGCCGGGTGCGGCCCGACGCCGAGCTGCGCGTGATCGCGGGCGCCGCCGACGGCGACCGCTTCGTCCTCGCCGCGCGGCGCGAGGAACGCGTGGAGGCGCTCGTCGGATGGAACATGGCGCGCGAGTTCCGGGTCGCCCGGGCCGACCTCCTCCGCGCCGAAGGGAGTCTCGTATGACCGGATGCCCCTACCCGGAGCGTGTCCTGCCGACCGACGGCACGCCTCTCGCGCCGTCGCCGGCGCTGGCGCTGTGGCGCGACGAGGCGCCGGCGACGCCGCTGCGCTACCCCGACGGGCCCGACGGGCTCATCGTCACCCGGCATGCGCTCGCGCGCGACGTGCTGGCGGATCCGCGGTTCACCGTCGCGGTCCACCGCTTTCCTGGGCCCCAGGAGGGGACGGAGCTCGACGATCTGGACGAGGCCGGGCGCGCCGCGCTCGCCGCCTCGAACCTGCTCGCGCTCGACGGCGAGCAGCACCTCCGCATGCGGAGGGCGATCCTGTCGCAGTTCTCGATGCGCGCCGTCCGGGCCCGCGAGGAGGCGGTGGCCGGGATCGTGGCCTCGCAGCTCGCCGACTTCCTCGCCCGGGAGCAGCCCGCCGACCTCTTCGCCGACTACGCGACGCCGATCTCGATGCGCACGCACTGCCTGGTGCTGGGCGTGCCCGACGCGTTGACGCCGCGGTTCGGCGAGCTGTTCGTGACCGGCACATCGACGACGCAGGAGAAGTTCGACTACATCCGCGACGTCCTCGCCGCGAGGGAGCGCGCGCCGGGCGATGACGTCATCACCCACCTGCTGCAGGGTGAGTGGACGCGCGCCGAGGTCGAGGGCATCCTGCTCGTGCTGATGACCTCCGGCCGTGATTCGGTGGCGTACCTCATCTCCACGGCGATGGTGGCGCTGCTCACGCACCCCGACCAGCTCGCCGTCCTGCGGGACGATCCTTCGACGCTGCCGGGCGCGATCGAGGAGTTCATGCGGGTCGGGGCGATGTTCGTCACGCTGTTCCCTCGCACCGCGCGGGAGGACGTCGAGCTGCACGGCGTCGTCATCCCCGCCGGCACCACCGTGGCCGTCTCGCCCGTGGCCGCGAACCACGACGAGCGGCAGTACGACGATCCCGACAGGTTCGACGTCACCCGCGACGCCTTCGGCCATCTCGGCTTCGGTCACGGACCGCATGGCTGCGTCGGCCAGCAGCTCGCGCGCCTCGAGATCCGCGAGGCCGTCGGACAGCTGCTCGCCGCGGCCCCCGGCATCCGTCTGGTGCACGCCGAGCAGCTCTCACCGCTGCCGTTCGCGCACCCCGTCGCGACGTACGAGGCCGGCGGCGTCGAGGTGGACTGGCGTTGACCCTCATCGTGAACAGCAGGGATCGGGGGCCGGGGGCGGGCGGTGGGGCCGGCGGAGTCAGAGCGTGAGGAAGGACGTGGGAGGGACGTCGGCGGTGCGGGTCGCGCCGTCGGGGAGAGTCACCTCGACCCGTCGCGGACGATCGTCGAGGTTGGCGACGAGGACGGTGACGCCGTCGCGGCCCGCCGCGCCGCCCGCCTCCGCGCCGCCGGCGCCGGTGCGGGCGCCGAGGGCCCAGACGAGGCCGTCGGGGGAGTCGCCGCGCAGCCCGGGCGTCCCCGCCAGTGCGGCGAGCGCCGAGACCGCGGCGAACGCGGGGAGCGCGGTGCCGTCGGCCGTGCGGACGCCGCGCGGCCCCCACTCCTCGAAGTACGCGAGCGTCGCCACGCCAGGGACGGCGAGGGCGGCGGCGCTGGCCACCGTCCACGCGGCGAGCTCCGGGGCGGACTGCCGCGGGTCCGCCGCGTCGATCAGCGCCGAGCCGTAGCCGTCGCGCAGGTCGTCGTGCTCGGGTGTCGGCGGGGGCGTCGTGGCGACGTCGTTGAAGTGCGGGCGCAGCGAGATCGGCCCGATGTGCACCGGCGGTCCGCCCGCCAGCTCGACGGCCTGGGTCGCCACGAGCCGCTGCATCGGCACGGACTCCACCAGCTGGGCCGTGCTCAGGCTGTGGAAGAGCGGGGTGCTGCTGAACACGACGCCGTCCAGCCGCCTCGGCAGGCGGTGGTGCTCGCGATTGAGCTCGGTGAAGTGCGAGCGGACCCCGCCGACGATCGGCGCATCCACGCCGGCCTCGGTGAGGGCGTGGCGCAGCAGCCCGATCGCCTCGAGGTCCGAGACGTGCCGGGCGGGCCCGGTGGGCCAGAACGCGGTGACACGTGCCACCGGCAGGTCGTGCAGCGCGAAGACGGCCTCGTCGATGCTGGTCGGGTCGTCCTCGGCGAGCACGAACCGCACATCGAGGGGGAGAGCGGATGCCGCGGCCCGGCCGAGCGCGGCCTGCCAGGTTCGGGTGGCGAGGTCGAGCTCCACCAGCACCGCGGCGGGCCACGCGCCGGCCCCCGGCGAGCCGTCCGGCCCGGACGGCGCGGCGTCGGGCGACACCGCAAGCCCGGACGGCGCCGGGTCGGGCGCCGTGGCGGCGGACACCGCGATGGCGGGCATCGCCGGGCCGTCCTCCAGGCGGATGCGGGCGACCTCGTCACCGGCCCCGGCGGTGGGCGTCCCCGACACCGAGACGTCGACGGTCTGGACGATCCGCTCGCCGGCGGCCAGTTCGTAGGGGAAGGGGAGCGCGAGCGGACGGCTGTACGTCTTGTACGAGGCATCCGTCCAGTTGCGCTGATCCTCCATCTCGAACACGTCGCCGGCGAATCGCAGGTCGACGTCGAGGCCCTCGTGCGACCACGCCAGCCCCGCGATGTCGAACGCCGGCTGGTGCGGGCTGATGGCGACGGGGTAGCGGGAGTGCTCCACCGTCCCCCCGGAGTGGCGCACCTCGAGCGCGGCGCCGGCCAGCCCCGGTGGGTGCAGCACCACCAGTCCGGTGCGGTTCGTGGCGAAGGCGGTAGCCGACTCCAGGTCCGTCAGCAGCCGCAGCCTGCCCGGTCCGCGGATCTCGGCCCGCACGATGCCGCGCAGGTCGGACCCGAGCCCCTCCGAGTGCACGTGCAGCGTGAGGGCGATGCCGGACTCGTCGACGCGGTCGACGACGAGCCCCGCGGTGTCCCAGTTGCGGTCCCGGACGACTGCGCGCACCGACCGCAGCACCACGACGCCGTCGCAGGCGATGTCGGCGAACTCGTCGTCGCGCAGCTCCAGCGACCACCGGCCGCTCCGCCATGACCGTGCCGGCTCACCCTTCCACACGTCTGCCATGCGCCCCATCTTCGTCGCGATCCCGCTTCCGCGGGTCAGATCGTGGTCATCCCGCCGTCGACGGAGAAGAGCGCACCCGTGGCGAACGCGCCGTCGTCGCTCGCGAGGTACACCATGATGCCCGCGACGTCGTCGGGCGTGCCGGCCCGGCCGAGCGGGATGCGGCCGATGATCGCCGCCCGCGACGCGGGGTCCTCGCTGATGGCGGCGACCAGCGGCGTCTCGGTGTACGCCGGCTGCACCGTGTTCACGCGGATGCCGCGGTCGGCGTACGCGGCGGCGACCGTGCGGCCCAGGCCGTGGATGCCCGCCTTCGACGCGCTGTAGGCGGTGAAGTCCTTGCCCTCGCCGTTCACGCCGGTGGGGCTCCCGGTCAGGATGATCGACCCGCCGCCGCGCGGCAGCATCGAGCGCACCGCGTGCTTGACCGTCAGGAACGTCCCGGTCAGGTTGATGTCGATCGTGCGGCGCCACACGTCCAGGTCGAGCTCGGCCGCCTGCGCGTCCTGCCCGAACAGCTGCACGCCGGCGTTGGCCACGACGACGTCGGGCGCCCAGCCGGCCGCCTCGACCTCGGCGAACGCCGCGGCGACGGCATCCTCGTCCGAGATGTCCATCGTGACCGCTCGGGCGTGCTCGCCGATCTCGGCGGCCGCGGCCGCGGCCCCGTCGCCGTTGCGATCGGCGAGGACGACCCGCGCGCCCTCACGGGCGAACCGGGTCGCGACGGCGAGGCCGATGCCGAGCGCCGCGCCGGTGATCAGTGCGGTCTTGCCTTCGAGCTGCCCCACGTCAGCGCTCGATGTGGTCGAGGTGGAGCATGCGCGCGAGGTTCTTGTCGAGCTCGTCGTCGCGGAAGATCTTCTTCCAGTCCTCCTTGATGATCGACTCGCGGCCGTAGTCCATGGCGATGAGGCAGGCGTCCGAGAACGGGTTGTCGCCGCGCAGGCCGTTGGCGAGGGCCACCTGGGTGTGGCCGTACAGGATGCTGCGGGCGGCGGCCTCGGGAACCCCCATGGTGTTGATCGCCTCGTCGAGGGCCTCGTTGAGGAGCGAGCCGATCATGCAGGCGACGGTCTCGACGAGGGTGGGCTCGAGCTGCGCGAGCTGCTTGACGGTGACGAAGTGGACGTCGATGACGGGGGCGTAGATCGCGCGCACGGTGGCCTCGACGATCTCCTTGTGCGCGGGGTCGTCGCTCTCGACGGCGGCGATCGCATCCTGCGGGGCGGCGATGCCGCCGAACGTGTCGGCCCACTCCTCCTTGGTGGTGCGCTCGAGGAACACCGAGGGGTGGCAGGGGTGCGCGACGGCCTGGACGACGTCGTCGCGGGTGGTGAGCAGGCCCGCGTACGCGGCGGCGGGGTCGAGCGTCAGCACGATCGCGCCGGACTTCAGCTGCGGCACGAGGTCGGCGGTGACCGGGCCCAGGGCGAGGTCCGGCACGGCCAGCACGACGATGTCGGCGTCGGCGACGGCGGTGGCGGCATCCGTCAACTCCCGTCCGGCGTCCAGCGTGCGCTGGCGACCGGCGGGCGAGTTCTCGACGTACCAGACGGTGTGGTCGGTCTTGACGAGGTTGTTTGACACGCGCATGCCCATCTTCCCGCCGGCTCCGACGACGGCGATCTTGTAGGTGGCGGTGCTGGTGTTCGCAGCGGTCGTGCTCATGACGTGCTCCTCAGGTGTTCGATGGTTCGGCGGGTCCATTCCCGCTCGATCCGGATGGTGGTCTCGGCGTCCGTCTGCCAGGACAGCCAGTGCTCGACGATCTCGTTGACGCCGCGCTCTCGCGGGCGGACGGTCTCGAGCAGGTGGAGGTAGTCGTGCAGCCCCTCGCCCATGGGCGCGCCGCCGTAGGTGAAGCCGACCCAGCCGGGCTGGCGGGCGAACGCGAAGTCCTTCACGTGCACGTTCTTGACGTGCGCCGCCGTCCGCTCGACGCAGTCGCGCGGCAGCTCGAGGCGCGCGACGACGTTGGCCGGGTCGAGGCAGATCCCGAGCCGTTCGCTGCCGATGCCGGCGACGAGATCCACCAGGTCGGCGGTCGAGACCTGCTCGTACGTCTCGAGGGCGAGATCGACGGCGGATGCCTCGTACGCCGGCAGTGCCGCACGCAGCCACTCCTCGGCCTGGGGCAGGGTCGGGCGGGTGTCGGGCGAGTAGAGCATGCTGCGTACGAGGCGGGCGTCGAAGACGCCGGCGAGGTCGAGGAAGCGGGCGAGCCGGTCGGGCTCGATGCCCTTCGTGCCGAGCTCGATCGCGATGCCGAGGTCGCGGGCGGCGGCTGCGGCATCCGTCAGCTCCGCGTCGTCCATCTGCTCCAGCGGCGCGTAGTCGCAGATCTGGAACAGGCCGACGCCGAGCTGTCTGGTCGCCTCGAACGCACCGACGAGCGACAGCGGGCGGGGCACCCGGTCGGAGTGCTGCCAGAAGAACGCGTACGTGCCCAGCCCGATCATGCGTCGCCCTCCGACCGCGACCGCGAGGCGGCGAGGGCGGATGCCTCGTCGAGCACCGCGACGAGCGCGTCGGGGTCATGCGCGAAGCGGCCGAGGAACAGGCCGTCGACACTGCCCGCGAGGCGGGTGAGCAGGCCGGGACCGGCGGAGCCGCCGTAGATGACGACGCTGCCCGCCCGGGCGGGATCGGCGTCGAGCGCGCCGCGGAGGGCGCGGGTGACGGTGGCGATGTGCTCGTCGGGCGCTGGCTCCGCAGCCCCGATCGCCCACACCGGCTCGTAGGCCACGATGACGGGTCCGGCGGGCACGTCCTCGAGGTTCGCGGCGAGCTGTTCGACGTTCGCGAGCGCGGCGGCGGGGCTGCCCAGGCGCTCGGCCTCTCCGATGCACAGCACCGGGGTGATGCCGTGGCTGAGCGCGGCGGCGGCCTTGGCGGCCGTGACGGTGTCGGTCTCGTCGAACAGCCGGCGCCGTTCGGCGTGACCGATCTCGGCGACGGCCACGCCGACCTCGGCGAGCTCGGCGGCGGTCACCTCGCCGGTGTAGGGGCCGGACGGGAACTCCGAGACGTCCTGTGCGCCCACCAGCACCGGGGTGTCGGAGAACGCGGCGAGGGCGGCGGGGATCTGCACGTAGGTCGGGATGACGAAGAACCGCACGTCGCCCGCGGCCACGGCGGGGTGGGCGGCCGCGCGCTGCGCCACGTCGGCGAACCACGCGCGCGCCCGCTCGTGCCCGAAGTACGTCTTCAGGCTCACCCCGACCGTGACCTGCGGCATCAGCAGGAGCCCGTGGTCTCGAACCGGTCGATGACGGCCACCTTGTCGGCCGAGGCCGACGTGGTGTCGAAGCGGTAGGTCAGCCATTCGCGCACCAGGCGGCGGGCGAGCTCGATGCCGACGACCCGCTGGCCCATGGTGAGCACCTGCGCGTTGTTGGACAGCACGCCCCGCTCGACCGAGTACGAGTCGTGGGCGGTGACGGCCCGGATGCCCGGCACCTTGTTCGCGGCGATCGCGACGCCCAGGCCCGTGCCGCAGATCAGCAGCGCGCGGTCGGCGTCGCCGTTCGCGACCTGCTGGGCGGCCTCGATGGCGACCGTCGGGTAGGGCGTGTGCCCGTCGGCGTCCACGCCCACATCGGTCACCAGGGCGACGCCGGGGTTGTTCTCGAGGTCCTTCTTGAGGATCTCCTTGTAGTCGTAACCGGCGTCGTCGCAGCCGATCACGATGCGCAGGGGCTCAGCCATTGGCGTTCTCCTTCACTGAGTTCTGGTCCGCGAGCATTTCGCCCACGGCGGTCACGATGAGCGCGAGCGAGATCGCGCCCGGGTCGGGGGTTCCCACGCTGTTCTGGCCGTGCGTGCGAGCGCGGCCCATGCGGGGGAGGAGGTCCGCCGTCGCCTGCGCGGCGCGGGTCGCGGCATCCGCTGCCGTCCGCCACGCGTCGGTCAGGGAGGCGCCGGCGTCGACGGCCTGGCTCAGCGTCGAGCTGAAGGGCACGAGCGCGTCGACGAGCGTCTTGTCGCCGACCTCGGCCTTGCCGTAGTCGGTGACCCCGCCCGAGCCGGCGGCCACACCGGCGGCGATCGCGGCGGGGTCAGGCCGGCCCTGGTCGCCGAGCGCCCGGGCGACCGCGTTGAGGATGAGGCCCCACAGCGCGCCGGAGGTGCCTCCGGCCCGATCGGACCATGCGTCGGCGGCGTGGGCGAGGGTCGTCTGCGCGCCGGCGCCGGCCTCGACCGCGGCGGTCGCCGCAGCAAGCGCGGCGTGCGAGCCGCGCTGCATGCCGATGCCGTGGTCGCCGTCGCCGGCGATCGCGTCGAGGCGGCCGAGCTCGTCGACGTGCGCGTCGACGGTCTGGGCGATGGTGCGCACCGCGGCCAGCACCGTCCGGGCGACGGCGCGCGACGGCTCGTCGGCGTCGGGGATCTCGGCGGCGTCGGCCGCGGCATCCGTCACCGCTGCCCGCTCCTGCGGGGCGACGGAGCCGCGACGGTACGCGGGCGTGTCCACCGCGGTCTCCCACAGCTGCGCCAGCTCGTCGTCCAGCCAGAACAGGGTCAGCGACGTGCCCGCCATGTCGAAGCTCGTGCAGTACTCGCCGACGTGCGGGTCGACCAGCTCCAGGCCGGCACCCTCGAGCAGCTGGGCGACGCGCCGGTAGACGACGAACATCTCCTCGTACTTCAGCGACCCCAGGCCGTTGAGGATCGGCACCACGCGGGCGCCGTCGACCTCGACGCCGTCGGGCACCTCGGCCAGCAGCTTCTCGACCAGGAGCTCTGCCAGGCCGTCGGCGGTGGGGATGTCGGTCTCGTCGATGCCCGGCTCGCCGTGGATGCCCAGGCCGACCGCCATCCGCCCCTCCGGGACGGTGAACAGCGGCTGCTCGGCGCCGGGCAGCGTGCAGCCGGTGAACGCGACGCCGAACGAGCGCGTGCGCTCATTGGCCAGCCGGGCCAGCCGCGTCACCTCGGCGAGGTCCGCGCCCGCCTCGGCCGCCGCCGCCGCGATGCGGAACACGGTCAGGTCGCCCGCGATGCCGCGCCGCTTGTGCTTCTCGTCCGGGGTCGCGCTGAAGATGTCGTCGGTGACGGTGACCGTCTCGCACGCGATGCCCTCCGAGCGCAGCCGCTCCTGAGCCGCGTCGAAGTTCAGCACGTCTCCGGCGTAGTTGCCGTAGCTGAAGAGCACGCCGCCGCCGGCCTCGGCGGCCTTGGCCACCGCGTACACCTGCTGCGTCGAGGGCGAGGCGAACAGGTTGCCCATCGCCGCGCCGTGCGCGAGCCCCGGACCGACGAGCCCCCCGAACGCGGGGTAGTGGCCCGAGCCGCCGCCGACGACGACCGCGACCTGGCCGGCCGGCGACGTCGTGCTGCGCACCACTCCGCCGGGCACGCGGCGCACGTGGCGGCCGTTGGCCGCGACGAAGCCGTCGATCATCTCGTCGGCGAAGTCCGCCGGCTCGTTCCACAGACGCGTCATCGCACGTCGCCCTTCGCGGTCCCGCCGACGCCGACGGTGTCGGCGCCGGAGACGGTGTCGTCCTCGTCGTCCACCGTGGCCGGGGTGATGCGGTTGCTGCGGGAGAGCAGCACCATGAGCACGGCCGACACGAGCATGACGAAGCCCACGATGAACATCGGGACCTCGTAGCTGCCGGTCCAGTCGCGCACGGCACCGGTGACGAACGGCGCCGAGAAGCCGGCCAGGTTGCCGATCGTGTTGATGAGGGCGACGCCGGCAGCGGCCGCGGCGCCGGTGAGGAAGCGCGTCGGCAGGGTCCAGAAGTTGGGGAGGGCGGCGAAGATCGCGCACGCGGTGACGGTGATGACCGCGATCGTGGCAGCGGGCGAGCCGGCGAACAGGGCGAGCGGGATGCTGACCGCACCGGCGATCGCGGGACCTGCGATGTGCCAGGTCTTCAGGCCGCGCCGCGAGGCGTCCCGCGACCAGAAGTACATGACGATCGCCGCCGGCAGGTACGGGATCGCGGTGATGAGGCCCTTCTGGAGCGTGTCGAAGGTCTGGCCGGTCTGCGCCTGGAAGCCCTCGATGATCGTGGGCAGGAAGAAGGCCAGCGCGTACAGGCCGTAGATGAACCCGAAGTAGATGAACGACAGCACCCACACGCGACCGCTCTTGAAGGCGAAGCGCGCCGACACGTGGCCGTGCTCCTTCTTCTGGGTCGCGGCCTTCTCGCGGTCGAGTGCGTCGGTGAGCCAGACCTGCTCCTCACGGGTCAGCCACTTCGCGTCGGCCGGCTTGTCCTTGAGGTAGAACCACGCGATGACGCCGACCACGATCGCCGGGATCGCGACGCCGAAGAACATGAAGCGCCAGCCCTCGAGCCCGAAGAAGACCTCGTGCTGCTGGATGAGCCAGCCGGCGAGCGGGGCGCCGATCACCGTGGTCAGCGGCTGGGCCAGGTAGAAGAGCATGAGGACGCGGCCGCGGTACTGCGCGGGCACCCACAGGCTGAGGAAGAGGATCGCGCCCGGGAAGAATCCCGCCTCGGCGACACCCAGCAGGAACCGCAGCACCACGAGCTGCTCGAAGTTCTGCACCCACGTGAACAGCAGCGCGACGATGCCCCAGCTCACCATGATGCGCGAGAGCCAGCGGCGGGCGCCGAACCTGTGCAGCGCCAGGTTCGAGGGCACCTCGAGCAGGATGTAGCCGATGAAGAAGACGCCCGACGCGAAGCCGAACTGCGCGGCGCTGAGCGCGAGGTCCTCGTTCATGCCGTTGGGGGCGGCGAAGCCGATGGCGGTGCGGTCGAGGTAGTTGATGAAGAACATCAGCGCCACGAACGGCACGAGGCGCATCGACACCTTGCGGATGGCTGACCGCGCCACCGGTGGCGCGTCGGTGGTGGTCTGGGTCTGGTCCACAGTGACTCCTGCTATCGACGATGATCGAGGTTACTCGGCGTCCATTGTGGCAAACCGGTTGACCAATTGCAAACGGCGGATGCCACGACGTCAGGACCGGCCGGCTCCGGCGTCCGCGATCTCGAACTCGAGCGTCTCCCCGTCGGGGCTCCCGGGACGGATCCGCAGCTCGATGTCGGCGAAGCGCTGCGTCCACAGGTCCGGCGGCCCGGCATGCGCCGCGATGGCCGCCTGGGCGGCGGGGTCGTCCAGGGCGTCGTAGACGAGCCACTGCCCGTCGCCCATCCGCATCGAGCCGGACCGCGCGGGATCGCACAGCCATGCGGCGATGAGCACCGTCGCGCCGGCCCGCGCCCGGACCGAAAGCGCGTCGAGCGTGGCGCCGGGCAGGCGGCTCCCCGCGACCACCACGAGCCGCGCGTCGGCGAGCTGGTCCGCGCGGACGTTCTCGTCGAACACGAGGACGCCGCGCGCCGCCTGGAAGAGGCCGTGCATGTGCGTCTGCTCGGGCGCGCCGCTGGGGAGGGGGAACTCCGATCGCGGGATGCCGTTCAGCCGGTGGCGGGGAAAGTCGTAGCCGGGGATGTGGAGGCAGCTGCCGTGGTCGGGGATCTGCCCATGACTGAGCGCATGCCATGCGGCGAAGACGCTGCGCGAGGTCGCCGGCGCGGTGGCCGCGCGATTGCCGAAGGGTCGCTCGCCGCGCCCGAAGTCGCTGTCGTCGGCGTGCACGAGGGCGATGTCGGCGCGGGCGTCGCGGTGGCTCCAGCGCAGCGGATGCCGCGGCACGAAGTCGCGCACGAACTCGCGCCACACCTCGCCGTGCGCGGTCCGCTCGAAGCGGCCGCCGCCCCGGTGCCGCACGAGCACGTCGATGTTCTCCACGAACAGCCTCGTCGGGGCGAAGAAGTAGGCCAGTCGCAGCGCGGACGCGAACTCCGCGGGTGAATGGCCGGGGAAGCCGGGGGCGCGCGTGGGCCAGGGGCCGACGTCCGGCCCCCACAGGTCGGCGCACACCCACAGGTCGCGGCCGTACTGCAGGGCCGCTCCGAGGGCGGTTCCGAGCTGGAGCGGCTGGAACGATTCCTTCATCACCTTCGGGGCCGGCGTCATCCCGGCCCGGGCGAGCGTGTGGAACATCACCGGGAAGACCTGCTCGGCGAGGACCGGCACCGCACGGCCGCCGGACTCCGAGGCCTCCCGGACGTCGCGCACCAGCCCGCGCACGGTGCGGTCGATCACCGCGACCGACTCCTCCGCGGTGAGCCCGTCGGTCCGGCCGAAGTGGGGGAGGTGGTCGTCTCGGCGGTACTGGTCCGCGTGGATCTGGAGGTGCTCCGGCTCGTCGTACAGCACGCCGGCCAGCCGACCGGTCTCGGCCGCCGCGCGGATCACCGCCGCCGGCACGTCGTAGCGGTTCGTGCCCTCGGCGTACGGACCGTTGATGTTGCCGTACTCGTTGCCGAGCACGATATCGATCCCGGCCGCCGCGAGATCGCCGAACAGCGCGTCGTGGTCGTGCTTCGTCGGGATGACGTGATGCACGTAGAACTCCGCGCCGAGGTCCTCGAGCGCCGACACGAACTCCTGCGGTGTCGGAGGGGGATCCTGCGACGGGATCGGGATGCCGGTCCCGGTGCGCATGATCTCGTCGGAGGCCGGCCCCGCCCACGGGTCGTGGAAGGCGACGACCGGACCCTGGATGCCGAGGCTCGGGCGGGCGTCGGAGCGGCCGGGATCGGCCGTTCCGCTCTGCGGTGAGGTTGAGGACATGGGCGGGAGCTCCTCCGGTGGACGGTGCGGACAGGACGGCGGGCCGGCGACCGAGGTCGCCGGCCCGCACGCGTGCTACTGGCCCAGCACGACGTCCATCTCGGCGAAGAACTGGTCGACGGCCTGGTCGACCGTCAGCGTGCCGAAGTTCAGCTCCTCGGTCAGCTCGCGGAACTTCTCGTGCAGCGAGCCGTAGCCGACGATCGGCGCCGGCGGGGCGTCGCCGAGGCGGTCGGCGATCGACGCCTCGTAGTCCACGATGTCCTGGCTGACCGGGTCGAGCTCGGCGGCTTCGCGTGCCGTCGCCGAGGCCGGCAGGCCTCGGTTGGTGCCGAAGATCTCGCCCGACTCCGGCGAGTTGATGAGGAAGTCGATGAGCGTGGCGGCTGCGGCGGGGTGCTCGGAGTTCGCGGCGATCGAGTACATCTGCGATGCCTTGAGGTAGAGGTCCTTCGCGCCCTCGACCGACAGCGGCGGAGCCTGCAAGGTCACCTCGTTGCCCTCACCGAGGTTCGCGAGGTAGCCGGCGAGGAAGTTGTCGGTCTGCGTGTCGCTCGCGCTCAGACCGCTGTCGAACGCGGTCATCGGCTGCACCTCGGCGATCCGCTGCTGCGGGACGAACTGGCCGTTGTCGCGCACCTCGGCCCCCTCTTCCCAGTACTCCGTGAGCCGCTCCTCGTCGAAGCCCGGGTTGCCCTCGTCGTCGAAGAGGTCCTCGCCCTCGGCGCGCAGCTGCATCTCGAAGTTCACGAAGCGCGAGCTCGGGTCCACGCCGCCCCACACGTCCTCCACGCCGGCCGCCTTCGCCGCGTCGCTCACCTCGGCGACCCATTCGTAGTACTCGCCCCACGTGCCGCCGGCGAACGGGTCGACGCCGATCTCGTCGAGGACCGTCGTGTTCATGAACATCGACCAGGCGTTCGTCGAGATCGGCACGGCGGTGGTGACCCCGTCGACCACCCCGGCGCCGAGCACGGACGGCTCGATCGGGTCGGTCTGGATGATGGTGCCGAGGTACGGCTCGAGGTCGAGCAGCGAGCCGCCCTGCGAGTACTGGCGGATGTAGGCGAGATCCATCGTCACCACGTCGGGGAGCCCGTTGCCGCTGGCCTCGATCTGGCGCTTCTCCCAGTAGTCGTTCGGCGAGAGGAAAAGGATCTGGACGTCGATGTTGGGGTGCTGGTCCTCGAACACCTCGATCGCCTCGTTGTAGAGCTCGGCGCGGACGTCGTTGCCCCAGAAGGTGAACGAGATCGACACCTCCTCGTCGGGGTCGAGGGTGGGGTCGGCGCTGGAGGGCGCCGCCGAGGACGCACACCCCGTCAGTCCGATCAGGGCGGCCAGCCCCACTCCCGCCGTTGCCGCCGCCAGCTTCCTGTTCCGGAACTCCATCGTCATAGCCTCTCGTCGTCGAGCATTCAGGAAACGTTTTCTCACGTGGTCGCGAGAAGGGCGACCTGCGTCGCCCGGGGCTAGTCTGGCAAACCGGTTGACCGAATGCAATGTCGGACCTGCGCGGACTGCCGTAAGTTGTTCGCATGCCCGCGTACCCCGACGACCGCTCCGCGGAGATCACCGCCGCGCTCGGCGCGCTTCCGAGCGGCACGCCGGTGTCGGAGGTGGCGCGGCGTCTGATGGACCTCTTCACCACCGGCGACCTCGAGGCCGGCACCCGCCTTCCTCCGGAGCGCCAGCTCGCTGCGACCCTGGGGGTGGGGAGGTCGGCGGTGCGCGAGGCGCTGGCCGCTCTGGAGATCCTCGGCATCGTCGACGTCCGCCCGGGCTCCGGGACCTACCTGCGCGGCACCGCGAGCGAACTCCTGCCGCAGACGCTGCGCTGGGGGCTCCTCATCGGCCGCAAGAACACCGCCGAGCTGCTGGAGCTGCGCTCCGGGCTGGAGATCTACGTCGCCCGGCTCGCGGCCGGCAGAGCCGCGGCATCCGATCTGCGCGCGCTGTCGGGCTCACTGGAGCGCATGCGGCGCGGCACCGGCGATCTCAAGGCCTTCGCCCGCGCCGACCTGGAGTTCCACAACGCGCTGGCCACCGCGGCGGGCAACGACACGCTCGTGGACCTGCTGCACGTCGTGCGGTCGCTGCTCCAGGTCTACGCCGACCGGGCGGTGCACGACGAGGCCGAGGCCCGCGCGGCCATCGACGAGCACGGCGCCGTGTTCCGCGCCATCGAAGCGGGCGACGAGGATGCCGCGGCCTCGGCCATGGCGACCCATATGGCGACCGCCTCCCAGCGGCTCGCCGCCGAAGCCTCGCCCTGACGGTCCGCTTCGGCGATGAGCCGGCCCGACGCGAGCGGGTGAAGCGGGTCTTCGCCCGCTGACGGAAGAATGGGGACATGGAAGGCGATCAGGGCGACTGCGGACCGTCGTGCGCGTGCGGGGCTCCGGCGCGTGCCCAGTTCGTGCGGATCGGGCGGACGGATGCCGCGCCCGCGGCGGCCGTGAACCCGGCACGTCACGCCGTCGAACAGGTCGCCGTCCCGGCGGGAGAGTTCACGATGGGCGACTCGTCGGGGGATCGTAACCCCGGTGACGGCGAGGTGCCGCTCCATCGCGTCGCGCTGCGCGCGTTCGCGATCGACGCCACGACCGTCACCAACGACGACTTCGCGCGGTTCGTCGACGACACCGGGTACCGCACCGAGGCGGAGACGTTCGGGTTCAGTGCGGTGTTCCACCTCGCCGTGCAGGCGCCGGCGTCGGACGTGATGGGGTCGGCGGCAGGCACGCCGTGGTGGCTCGGCGTGCGCGGGGCCGACTGGGCGCATCCGGGCGGCAGCGGCTCGACGCTCGACGGCCTCGGCGATCACCCCGTCGTGCACGTCAGCTGGAACGACGCGCAGGCGTACTGCGCCTGGGCGGGACGCAGGCTGCCGACCGAGGCGGAGTGGGAGTACGCGGCCCGCGGCGGCCTCGACGGCGCGAAGTATCCCTGGGGGGACGAGGAGGTCGACGCGGGCGGCTGGCGCGCGAACATCTGGCAGGGCGAGTTCCCCAGGGTCAACACCCTGGACGACGGCTACCTCGCGACGGCGCCCGCGAAGACCTTCGATCGCAACGGATACGGGCTGTGGCAGCCTGTGGGCAACGTGTGGGAGTGGTGCGCCGACTGGTTCTCGCCGCGCACGTACACCGAGGCCGCGGCAGTCGATCCGCGCGGCCCCGACCGCGGCGGCGCGCGGGTGCTCCGCGGCGGCAGCTACCTGTGCCACATCTCGTACTGCAACCGCTACCGCAACTCGGCACGCTCGCAGAACACCCCCGACTCCTCGATGGGCAATGCCGGCTTCCGGACGGTCGCCGCATGAGCGGGGAGCGCCGGTTCCCGGCATCCGTCTTCGGGCAGGGATCCGAGCCGGACGCCCGGTTCACCCTCGCCAACGAGCGCACCTTCCTGGCGTGGATCCGCACGGCTCTCGCGCTGATCGCGGGCGGCGTCGCCCTCGAGCTGCTCGGGCTGGAGCTGCACCCCGGGCTGCGCCTGGCGGCGTCGCTCGTGCTGGTGGTCGCGGGAGTGCTCACGCCCGCGCTGGCGTGGGTGGGATGGTCTCGCGCCGAGCGGGCGCTGCGGACGGGTCGTCCGCTTCCCAGCTCGCTGCTGGGCGTCGTGCTGGCCATCGCGGTGACCGCCGCCGGCCTCCTCGTGCTGCTGGCCATCCTGCTGCGATGACGGGACTCTTCGACCCCGGTCTGCAGCCGGAGCGCACCGAGCTCGCCTGGCGGCGGACGGCCCTCGCGGTCGGCGTGGGGTCGCTCGTGGCGATGCGGCTGCTTCCCGTGGCGTTCTCCGACCCGTGGTGGATCCTGGTGGGCGCAGCCGGCCTCGTCTTCGCGGGGGCCCTCTGGGTCGTGTCGCGGCGGCGGGGCCGGCGAACGGTCCAGCTACTCCTCGCTCGAGGCGACCGCGCCCCGCTGCCGGGCGGCGGACTGCTGGCGTTCCTGGCTGTCTTCGTCGGCCTCAGCGGGTGCGTCGCGCTCGCCGTCGTGGTGACCGCCGCCGCCACCGGCGGGCTGGGTTGACCTCGTTCGCCGTCGCCGCAGGGCCGATATCCCGTGCAGCCATGATGACGGACGCGGAACAAGGTAATTGGTCAACCGGTGGTACGATTTCGCCGTTCCCGCGCCCGCGATGAGGAGTCGACGATGACGAAGGTGCCGACACCGGCCGACACCGAGGCCGCCCGTGCGCGCCTCTCCTGGCGACTCGGCGAGACGCCGTGGCAGGCGATCCCTCCGCTCGGCGCGCCGCGCGCGAGGGTGATCCTCGACAACGATTTCTCGGGGGACCCCGACGACCTCTACCAGCTCGTGCACCACCTGCTGTCGCCGAGCGCCGAGGTCCGCCTCGTCGTGGCGTCGCACCTGCGGCCGGACGATCCGTTCGACCCCAGCGCCGAGCAGGCCCGCAACGCCGTGGCCGTGGCACGCGACGTCTTCGCGCGCATGGGACTGGAATCCGTCGACGTCATCGTGCAGGGTTCGAACGTGCCGCTGACCGACGGCGGCACGCCGCAGCCCGCTCCCGCGGTCGATGCGATCATCGCCGAGGCGCTGCGCGAGGACGTCGACTCGCCGCTGTTCTATCTCGCCGGCGGCGGCCTCACCGACCTCGCCTCGGCGTGGCTGCGCGAACCGCGGATCGCCGATCGGCTGACCCTCGTGTGGATCGGCGGCGCCGAGCACGACGGCCTCGCCGTGCCGCCCCCGGGCGCGATGCCGATCGAGTACAACCTGCTCATCGACGTGACCGCGGCGCAGGTCGTGTTCGGCGACTCCGGGATCCCGGTCTGGCAGGTGCCGCGCGACGTGTACCGCCAGTGCCTGGTGTCCGACGCCGAGCTGCGGCTGCGCGTCGCGGCGACCGGACCGCTCGGCCGCCACCTCTACGACGAGGTCGCCCACGTGATGCGCATGGTGGGCTCGTTCGCGGGCGGCGCCGCCGAGACGTACGCCCTGGGCGACTCGCCGCTCGTGCTGCTGAGCGCGCTGCAGTCCGTCTTCGAACCCGACCCCGCGTCGAGCCGGTACGTCGCACGGCCCACGCCGCGGATCGGCGACGACGGCGCGTACATCGACGTGCCCGGCGCGCGTCCCATGCGCGTGTACACGTGGGTGGACACGCGACTGATGTTCGAGGACTTCTTCCTCAAGCTCGCGGAGTTCAGCCGGTGGCAGGCGGGGTCGGATGCCGCGGAGGTGACCGCATGACCGCCCTCGAGCCGGTCGTCTCGACCATCCCGCGCCCGCGCACCATCGTCACGGCCGATCCCGAACTCGACGATCTCAACTCGATGATCCGCTTCCTGCTGTACAGCAACGAGGTGGAGGTCGAGGGACTCGTCTACGCCTCCAGCCGCTTCCACTGGCGAGGAGACGGGCGGGGGACCGAGTTCTTCCTCCCCGATCGGGAGTACGACCAGCCGCAGACCTCCTGGCGCTGGGCGCCCGGCGAGCGCTTCATCGACGATGCCGTCGACGCCTACGCCGAGGTGTACGAGAACCTGCGACAGCACGATCCGCGCTACCCCGCACCCGAGGCGCTGCGCGCGGTGATCCGCGACGGGAACATCGACTTCGAGGGGGACACGTCGGCCGAAACGCCGGGGTCGCAGTTGATCGCCGACGTTCTGCTGGACGACCGGCCGGGCCCGGTGTATCTGCAGCTGTGGGCGGGGCCGAGCACCGTCGCGCGGGCCCTCATGTCGATCGAGGAGCGGTTCCGCGGCACCGATGAGTGGGAGGCCGTGCATGCGGCCGTCTCGGCCAAGGCCGTCATCACGAAGTTCGCGTCGCAGGACGGAACCTACGACGAGTACATCGCGCCCGTGTGGCCAGGCATCCGGGTGATCGAGGTGGCGACGCTGGCGTGGGGCTACATGGCCCGCAAGACCATCCGCCCCGACGACCAGCGCCTGCTGAGCGCCGAGTGGATGCGCGAGAACGTCGCCGGCGTCGGCCCGCTCGGCGGGCTCTACCGCGTGTGGGGCGACGGTCGGCAGATGGTGCCCGGCGACATGACCGACTACTTCCACCTCTCGGGGCTGTCGGCCGACGAGCTGCGCGCTCAGGGATACCAGGTGTGGATGGAGCCGCAGGCGGCCGGGGAGTGGATCTCCGAGGGCGACACCACGAACATGCTGAACCTCCTCGTCCCGGGCCTGCGGGCGCACGAGCATCCGTCGTACGGCGGGTGGGGCGGTCGATATGTCCGCACCGGCGAGGGAACCGACACCTGGGGCCTGGTGGATGCCGCGTTCACGCCGGGATCCGGAGACTGGGCGTCGAGCGGCCCCTCGGGAGACGAGGGGTCGGTGGTGCGCTGGTTCGCCGACGCCCAGGCCGACTTCGCCGCCCGGCTGCGGTGGACCGTCTCGACCTACGACGAGGCGAACCATCACCCTCGACTGTCGGTCGACGGCGGGATCGACCGTGACGTCGCGCCCGGCGAGCAGCTGACGCTCACGGCATCCGTCGCGGACCCCGACGGGGACGGCGTGACCGTGCGGTGGTGGGTCTACGACGAGGCCGGGACCTGCGACCACGAGGCGGCGGTCGCCCCGCGGGGGGCGACCGCAGAGGTGTCGATCCCGGCCGACGCGCGACCCGGCGACACCATCCACGTCATCGCCGAAGCGGTGGACGACGCCCCGGCGCCGCTGAAGGCCTTCCAGCGGGTGATCCTCACCGTCCGCTGATCACTCCGCGCAGGTGCGTGCGATCAGTCGTCGTGTCCCTCGGCGGTCCAGCTCGACACGGCCACGACGCCGTCGACGGCATAGACGCCGACGACCCTGCCCGTGAACGACTCCGTCGTCTCCGACGACAGGAAGCGCCCGTCGACCTCGGCCAGCTGCACGCGCTCGCCGTCGATGGTCGCCCCGAGATGGATGACATCGCTCGTGCGGGGCAGACCGCCGCCCGCCTCGTCGCCGAGCAGCTGCTCCGTCTGCCCGGGTGCGTGGGTGGGCGGAAGCGAGTCCAGATGCAGCTCGACGACACCGCCGGAGTAGGGCTGCACCCACGTCTGGACCAGCCCACCGACGACCGCGCGTGCCGTGATGGTGTCGGATGCCGCCTCGAGCTCGACATGGAACCGTTCGTCGTAGCGCACCGCGAGGCCGCCCACGCCGGATGAGGCGTCCATCCGGACCGTGATCGTGCTGGTGAGGTGCTCCTGGCGGCGTCCGATGAACACCGGGCGAGGGTCGTCGAGCGTCGAGCCGACGCCGCGAAGAGTGAGCCAGCCGGGGCGGGACCGGAGATCACCGTGGTCGGAGGGCAGCGCCCGCACCGCGATCCACTCGCCGTCGAGCTCGGCGCCCGGCGAGAACCTCACCTCCGTCCGCGAGCCGGGACGGGGGTTCAGCAGCACCGGGTCGATCACCGGCCAGCCGTCGGACCCCCACCGCACGGGCGTGACGAACGTCTCGCGGCCCAGGGCCGAGAACGCCCGCGTCATGCTCCGGGGGCGTACGCCGAGCAGCACGCACAGCCACTGCCCGCCGGGGCCCACGACCAGGTCGCCGTGGCCGGTGTTCTGGATCGGCCTAGTGGTGGAGCGCGCCGACACGAGCGGGTTCTGCGGTGCCGCCTCGAACGGGCCTGCCGGCGAGTCGCCCCGCGCGATCGAGATGCCGTGACCGCGCTCGGTGCCGCCCTCGGCGATCATGAGGTACCAGCGCCCGCCGACCTCGTAGAGATGGGGTGCCTCCGGGAATCCGCCACCGGTACCCGACCAGAGCGACCGCGGCTCCTCGAGTGCACGGTGGGTGGTGAGGTCGACTCTCACCTGCTGGATGCCGAGGTGCGTCCCGATCTCCGCGCCGCTCAGGAGGAGCCCTGAGTACGTGATGTACGCGCTGCCGTCGGCATCCCACGCGATGTCGGGGTCGATGCCGTCGAGGCTCGCCGAGCCGTCGGCCTTCCGCAGCAGGTCCCCGTCGCTCCACGGACCTGCGGCGTCGGGTGCGGTGAAGTGCAGCATCCCGCGTCCCATCGCGTCGGTGATCACGAGGTGGAACACGCCGTCGCGGTGCCGGATCGTGGGTGCCCACGCACCGCCGGCGGTCGGCACCTCCTCGACGTCGAGCTGCCCCCGACGAGTGGCGACATGACCGATGAGCTCCCACGTCTCGAAGTCGGTGGAGCGGTGGATGGGAATGCCCGGCAGATACTCGAACGTCGAGGTCGCCAGGTAGTAGACGCCGTCGACCTCGACGACCGACGGGTCGGGGTGGAAGCCGTTGATCAGGGGGTTGTGCAGCGTGGTCACGAAGGTCTTTCGGGTGCGGGGTTCAGGACGAGAGCAGGATGCCGAGCTCGCGGGCCAGCGCGACGGCGCGGGGGTCCGCGCCGCCGGGCCAGGGCCCGCGGGCGATCGTCCACGCGAAGGCGAGGCCGGTGTCGGGGTCGACGCACGCCAGGGCGCCCGCGGCGCCGTCGTGTCCGAACGAGCGCGGGCCGCCGAAGGCGAGCTGCTGCGACGGCTTCTGGAACACGATCGCGTGAGCGCGGTCATGCTGATGCAGCACCTCGTCGTAGCCGCGGATCTGCTGCTGCCCGATCTGCTCGACGGTGTCGGCGCCGAGGAACGGCGGCAAGCCGTCGACGCCCGTGACGGCGGCGGCCATGAGTCGGGCGAGGCCCCGGGCGGTGCCGGCGCCCGAGCCCGCCGGGTGCCCGTAGCGCCAGCTGCGCGGCGAGTTGCCGAGGTCGACGTCGCCCCCCATCGCGCCGAACACGACCGGACCGAGCGCCGAGTACTCGCGGGCGGTCCTGTCGGAGACCGGCTGGATCATCGGCAGCACGGGTGCGCGGCGGTGCTCCTGGTCGGCCGGAAGCCCGAGGAAGAAGTCGATGCCGTGCGGGCGGCGGATCTCCCGCTCGTAGAAGTCGTGGAGGGTGAGCCCCGTCACCCGGAACACCAGCTCGTCTCCGAGGTTGCCGATCGTGATGGCGTGATAGCCGAAGGCGCCGCCGGGATGCCAGAAGGGCCGGCTCGCGGCGAGGCGCTCGGCCGCCGCGTGGTGGTCGAGCAGCTCGTCCCACGAGAGCGCCGGCGTGGCCTGTGGAAGACCGGCCTGGTGCGAGAGCAGCTGGCGCACGGTGACACCGGCCTTGCCCTTCGCGGCGAACTCCGGCCAGTAGTGCGCGACGCGCTCGTCGAGGTCGAGCTCGCCGCGCTCGACCAGGAGGCCGACCGCCAGCCCGATGGTGTTCTTCGTCACCGAGTACGGCACGATGACGGCGTCCTCGGCGAGATGCGGGCCGCCCCACGCATCGAGCACCGGTGCGCCGTCATGGAACGCCGCGACCTGGAACGACAGACCGGGATCGGCCGCCAGGAAGCCGTCGAGGCGCTCGACGATCTCGGCGAGCCGCGGGTCCGCCGCGCCCTCGAGGGAGTCCGTGGTCAGCGGCGCCAGGCTCATGCCACCCCTCCCTCGGTCGGCCACTCCAGCGCGAGCGGGAGGTCGGCGACGGAGGCACCCGCGCGCAGCGTGAACGCGCCGGGCTCGACGACCCACTCGCCCGCCCAGTGGGCGAGACGTCGCGGCGGCACGGCGATCGTCGCGGTCACAGTCTCGCCGGGAGCGGCGTGCACCGTCGCGAAGCCCACGAGCCAGCGCTCGGGACGCTCGACCGACGAGTCCGCCCGCTCGGCGTAGACCTGCACGACCTGCTTCCCGGCGCGGTCGCCCGTGTTGGCGAGCGTGATCTCGAGGGCGTCGCCGACGCGCTGAGCGGCACCCCACGACCAGGTCGTGTAGCCCAGGCCGTGCCCGAACGGGAATGCCGGCGCGGCATGCGCCTGCAGCCAGGCGCGATAGCCGATGTGGATGCCCTCGCGGTACTCGAGTCGACCGTCCGTCGGGACGACCTCGGTCACCGGCACGTCGGCGAGGGCCGCGGGCCAGGTGGTGGGGAGGCGACCGCCGGGCTCGGCGGCGCCGGTGAGCACGTCGGCGACCGCGTGGCCGAACTCCTGTCCGCCGAAGTACCCCTGCACGATGGCCCCGACCTCACCTGCCCACGGCATCACGACGGGGGAGCCGGCGTTCACGACGACGACGGTGGGCGTGCCGGTCGCCGCCACCGCGCGGACGAGGTCGTCCTGGCGGCCGGGCAGCTCGAGGCTGGTGCGGTCGTAGCCCTCCGACTCCACCTTCGAGTTGGTGCCGACGACGACGACGGCGACATCGGATGCCTCGGCCTCGGCGACCGCGCGGGCGATGAGGTCATCGGCGTCGGTCCGCTCCGGCGCGATGCCGAGCGTCGCGCTCATGGCGCCCGAGAGCGGGCCCCCGGGCGCGCGGCTGAACTCGACGCGGATCGCCGTCTCGCGCCCGGCCGTCACGGCGACGGTGGACGTGAGCGAGGGCGGGTTGAGGAATGCGGCGCCGAGATCGGTGCCTTCGATGACGGGGGCGTCGTCGAGCACCAGGTGGCCGTCCACGAAGAGCCTGCCGGGATTCGCGCCGGCGAAGCCCAGCTCGATGTCGCCGCTGTGCTCGGGGGTGTACAGCGTCTCCAGCACCACGGTTGCGCTCGCCGCGATCGGCGCATCGCCGCCGAACCACACCAGCGACGTGGAGCGGCGGTTCTCGGCGAACAGCTCCGTGCCGTCGGCGTCGAAGAAGGCGACGCGCAGCCCGGGCTCGCTCGTGGCGGGGTTCCGCAGCTGCGCGAGCGGGATCTCGGCGACGCCCTCCTGGACGACGGCGCCGATCTCGTACCGCACCTCGGCCCCGGGCGCTGCGGCGCGGATGGCGTCGAGCGGCGACACGACCCGCTCCGGGATCACGGTCGCGCTGCCGCCGCCCTGCGTGCGGGCGTCCCGCGCGTTCTGTCCGATGACCGCGATGCGGCCGAGGGTGGCGGCATCCCACGGCAGCACGCCCTCGTTGCGCAGCAGCACGGTGCCGGAGATCGCGGCCTGCCGGGCGAACGCCGGCCCGTCCACGGGTGCGGGCTCGACCGGCGTCGCATCGCCCAGCGCCCCGACCCGCTCGGCGAGCAGCAGCAGGCGCAGCACCTTGCGGTCGAGGTCGGCCTCCGCCACGCGCCCGTCGCGGACCGCCTCGACGAGATCGGCCCAGGCGGGGGCCGGGCCGGGCATGGCCAGGTCCTGCGCCGCCGGCACCGCGTCGAGCGATCGCACCGCGGTCCAGTCGCTGATGACGACCCCGTCGAAGCCCCACTCCGAGTTCAGCGGCGTCTCGAGCAGGTCGTTCTCGGTCATCGTGACGCCGTCGACGGCGTTGTAGGAGCTCATGATCGCCCACGCGCCCGCTTCGACGGCGCGCTCGAACGGGGCGAGGTAGAGCTCGCGCAGTGCGCGCTCGCCGACGCGGACGTCGACCGTGAAGCGGTCGGTCTCGGAGTCGTTCGCCACGTAGTGCTTGGGGGTGGCGGCCACCCCGTTGTCCTGCAGGCCCCGCACGTACGCGGCCGCGAGCTCGGCCGACAGCTCCGGGTCCTCGCTGAAGCACTCGAAGTGCCGGCCGCCCAGGGGCGAGCGGTGCAGGTTGATCGTCGGGCCGAGCACGACGTCGACGCCCTTGCGGCGGGCTTCGGATGCCGCGGCCGCGCCGTACCGGTACGCCAGATCGACGTCCCACGCGGCGGCCAGTGCCGACCCCGACGGGAGGTTGAGCGACGGCTCGCGCTCGTCCCAGCGGGGACCGCGGACGCCGGCCGGGCCGTCCGACAGGGTCATCGCGCGCAACCCGATCTCGGGGACGGCGACGGTGGTCCAGAAGTCCGCGCCCTGCACGAGCGCGGCCTTCTGCTCGAGCGTGAGCCTCTCCAGAAGCGGCTGGAGGTGCGCCACGGAGGCAGGGCGGAGGGCGGTGTCAGTCATGGGGAGGGTGCTTTCTCGAAGGGAGGATCAGGGATCGGATGCCGCGGCCCGCCACCCACGGGACGGGCCGGGCCGCGGCATCCGGGTCATCAGGCGGCGCCGGCGGCCGCCTCCGCGTCCAGGAGAGCGCGCCGCGCGATGCGGCGCTCCTGCTGCCTGTCGGGATCGGGCACCGGCGCGGCCATGAACAGGCGCTGCGTGTAGGGGTGCTCGGGGTGCGAGGTGACGCGGTCTCCGTCGCCGGTCTCGACGATCTCGCCGCGATACATCACGGCGACGCGGTGTGAGATGTGCCGCACCACCGCCAGGTCGTGCGTCACGAACAGGTAGGCGACGCCCGTGCGGTCCTGGATCTCGATGAAGAGGTCGAGCACGCGCGCCTGCGTCGACAGGTCGAGTGCCGAGACCGGCTCGTCGCACACGATGAGCCGGGGCTGCAGCGCGAGCGCCCGCGCGATCGCGACGCGCTGCCGCTGACCGCCCGAGAACTCGCGGGGCAGGCGCCCTCGCGCGTCGGACGGGAGGCCCACCTGGTCGAGCAGATCCCGCACGCGGCTCTTGGCCTCGGCCGTCGCGACCCCGGCCGCGGTCAGCGGCTCGATCAGGATCTGCTCGATCGTCATCGACGGGTTCAGCGACGAGTAGGGGTCCTGGAAGACAACCTGGATCTCGGAGCTCAGCGCCCGGCGCGCCTGGCGCCCGAGATGCGAGATGTCCTTGCCGTCGTACGTGATCGACCCCTCGGTCACCGGTGCGAGCCCCAGCGCGGCGCGTCCGAGCGTGGTCTTCCCGGACCCCGACTCGCCGACGAGGCCCACCGTCTCACCGGGAAGGATGTCGAGCGACACGCCCTTGAGGGCCCGGAACGGCTGCGCACGGAACCCCTTGCCGGGGTACTCGACGACGAGGTCCTTGACATCCAGCAGCGGCGTCTCCCGCGGCGGGGCGGTCAGCGGAGTGGTCATGCTCGCGCTCCCTTCAGGACGAGCGGCGGGCGGGCGGGACCCTCGTCGAGGATCGCGTCCAGCAGCGCCTTCGTGTACGGATGCTGCGCGTCGTTGAAGATCGCGCGCACGGGGCCCTGTTCGACGAAGCGACCGCTCTGCATCACCGAGACCCGGTCGCAGAGGTCGGCCACGACGCCGAAGTTGTGGGTCACGAGGAGCATGGCCATGTTCCGCTCGGCCTGGAGGTCCCGCAGCAGATCCAGCACCTCGGCCTGCACCGTCACGTCGAGAGCCGTCGTCGGCTCGTCGGCGATGATGAGGTCGGGGTCGGTCGAGACGGCCCCTGCGATGAGCACGCGCTGCGCCATGCCGCCCGACACCTCGAACGGATACGCGTCGAACGTGCGCTTCGGGTTGGGGATGCCGACCCGGGCGAGCAGCTCGAGCGACCGCTCGGTCGCCGCCTTCTTCGACAGCCCGAGGTTCTTGCGCAACGGCTCGACCAGCTGGCCGCCGATCGTGAACGAGGGGTCGAGGTTCGACATCGGCTCCTGCGGGATGTAGCCGATGCGCTTGCCCCGCAGCCCCGCGTAGGAGCGGTCGTCGCCGCCCGCGAGCTCGGTGCCCTCGTACAGGATCGAGCCGGCCGTGACGTGCCCGCCGCGGGGGAGGAGCCCCAGCACGGCGAATGCCGTCTGCGTCTTGCCCGAGCCGGATTCGCCGATGAGGCCGTGGACTTCGCCCCGGCGGATGTCGAGCGAGACGCCGTGGACGACCTCGATGTGCGAGCCGTCGGGCTGGTCGTACCCGACGCGGAGGTCGCGGACCTCCAGCACCTTCTCCGAGGCCTTGCTGCGCACGTCGTCCTTGTGCGTGATGACGCCCGCGCTCTCGAAGATCGGCGGCTCGTCGAGGTCGACGACGTCGCCGCCGCTCAGCCCGACGGACGTCGTCACCGCGGCCACCGATCCGGTCGCGGTCGCCACCGCGCGGCGGCGCTTGCGGCGCACCGAGACCGTGCGCTCCAGCTCGTCGCGCATGACGTTGGCCAGCAGCGTCAGCGCGATGCACGTGAGCGCGATCGCAAGCGACGGCCACAGCATGAGCAGCGGCTCCTTGTAGATGTTCTTGAAGCCGTCGTTGAGCATCTGGCCCCACGTGGGGACCGCCACGTCGCCGAGTCCGAGGAACTCCAGCCCCGACTGGATCGCGATCGCGATGCCGGCGATGATCGCCGCCTGGATGATGATGGGCGCCCGCACGACCGACAGCACGTGGCGCGCGATGATGCGCGAGTCGCTGAGGCCCGAGACGCGGGCCGCGTCGACGTACAGCTCCGAGCGCACCGCGGTGACCGACGCGTACACGAGGCGGTAGAACGCCGGTGCGAGCAGGATGCCGAAGATGAACATCGAGATCCACACCGAGGGTCCGAGCACCGCCCGCGCCGCGAGCAGCACGACGATGCCGGGCAGGGCCATGTTCAGCTCGGTCACCCAGGTGGCCGTGCTGTTGAACCACCCCTGGTAGTAGCCGGCGATGAGGCCGCTGATGACACCGAGGATCAGCGCGACGGCGAGGGCGAGGAGCGCGGCGGCGACGGTCGTCTGGGTGGCTGCGAGCAGGCGCGACAGCACGTCGCGTCCACTGCCGTCGGTGCCCAGGATGTGCTCGGCGCTGGGCGGTGCGAGCACGTTGCGGATGTCGGCGTAGTTGGGGTCCTGCGGGGCGATGGCCGGGCCGATGATCGCGATGACGCCCAGCAGCACCAGGAAGATCAGCGAGGCGAGGCCGAGCGGACGGCGCAGCAGGCGCCGCCGGAGCGAGACGCGTACCGGCGCGACCGGTACGTCGAGGGGGACGTCGATGGCGGTCATGAGAGTCGCACCTTCGGGTTCAGCGCCGCCTGGGCGAGGTCGATGAGGAGGTTCACGATGACGACGATGACCGCGAATGCGATCACCACGCCCATGACGACGGGGATGTCGCCGAGCGTCGTCGCGCGGACGGTGAGCTGGCCCATGCCGGGGATGGCGAAGACCTGCTCCACGATCACGGCCCCGCCGAGGAGCCCGATGAACTGCACCGCGAGGACGGCGAGCGCCGGGCCTCCGGCGTTGCGGAGGACGTGACGGTAGACGACGGCATTGGTGGCGAGGCCGCGGGCGCGCAGCGTGCGGACGTAGTCGCGCGACATGGCGTCGATGACCGACCCGCGCACCTGCTGGGCGACGACGGCGATGGCGCCGATCGACAGGGCGATGATCGGCAGCGTCACCGACGACAGCCATCCGACGAACGAGGTGGTCACCGGGATGTAGCCGGTGGCCTTGAACCAGCCGAGGTTGATCGCGAAGACGAGCACCAGGCCGAGCGCGATGAGGAAGCCCGGGATCGCGAAGCCCACGAGCGAGACGACCTGGACGCTTCCGTCGATCCACCCGCCGCGACGGGCGGCGAGGACGCCGAGGACCACCGCGACGACGGCCGAGAGGAGCGTCGCGCCGATCACGATCGACAGGGTGACGGCGAGGCGGTTGCCGACGCTGGTCGAGACCAGCTCGCCGGTGAACCAGCTGCGGCCGAGGCTGCCGGTGAGGGCGCCCGTGACCCACTCCCCGTACTGGGCGAGCAGCGGCTGGTTCAGGCCCAGCTCCTCGGTCTTCTTGGCGACGGTCTCGGCGGTGGCGTTCTCGCCGAGGATGCGGCGGGCGATGTCGCCGCCTCCCGCGAAGAGGAGGACGAACGCGAGGAACGAGATCACCGCGATCAGGATGACGCCCGACAGCAGGCGCCGGAGGATGAATGCAAGCATGAGGTCTTCCCGTGGGTGGTGTCGCCCCGCCCGCGCGTGACCGCGCGGGCGGGGCGAGGCTTCAGCTCTTCGGCGAGAACCCGAAGATCGACGGGTAGGCATTGGTGGGCCAGAACTCGAGGTTCGTGTTCGCGTCCACCGCGTAGGTCCCCTGGACCCGGAAGAACGGCGCGAACCAGGCCTGCTCGACGATGTACGCGTTGAGGTCCTTCGTGGCCTGCTCGGCGTCGTCGCCGCCCATCTGGATGGTGGCGATGTACTCGTCGACCTGCGGGTCCTGCGAGCGGAACGGGTTGAAGGTCGCCTGGGGGGCGATCATGAAGTTGATCAGCTGCCAGTCGGGGTTCTGCTCCAGCGCCATCCATGTCGCCGGGTACTTCGGCGCGAGCATGTCGGTGATGAAGTTGCCGGTGCCGGGGTCAGTGTAGTTCACCGTGATCCCGATGTCGGCGAGCTGCTGCGCCACGAGGTCGAACGTCGTCTGGAAAGCCGGCGTGGACATCATGTCGAGCGTGAAGCCGTCGGGGTAGCCGGCCTCGGCGAGCAGCTCCTTGGCGGCCTCGGGGTCGTATCCGTAGGTGCTGTCGAGCGCCTCGTCGTAGCCGACGGACGTCTCGGGGAAGACCTGCTCGGTCACCGTGCCGTAGCCGGCCTGCAGAGCGTCGAGCAGCGCCTCGCGGTCGAACGCCATGTTGATGGCCTGGCGCACCCGCACGTCGGCCAGCTCGGGGGCCATGGTTCCGGCGCGGTCGAAGAGCAGGAGGCCCTGGAAGTCGAGCTCGTTGGACTCGATCGTCCAGCCGGATGCCTCGATCTCGGGGATCGTGTCGTTGTTGACGATCTTCGCGCCGTTCGCCTCGCCCGCCTTGAGCGCGTTCAGCGTCGCCGTCGGGTCCTCGATGACGTTGATCGTGAGGTTGTCGTACTTGACGGCGTCGGGGTTCCAGTAGTCCGGGTTGGCGGTGTACACGTACGTGGTGCCGGTGACCGTCGCCGCGGTGTCGAGGATGTAGGGGCCGGAGCCGACCGGCTCGGTGGCGGAGTCCGGGTCGTCGAACGTCGACGGCGCCTGGATGAGGCCCGGGGCGATCGACAGCAGGTTCACGAGCGAGGGGTCGGGCGTGGGCTGCGTGATGGTGACGGTCGTCGGGTCGACCGCGGCGAACTCCTTGCCGGCGAGGGTGGCGGCCTGCGGGGCGGTGCCGTCGCGGAAGCGCTCGAGGCTGGCGACGACGGCGTCGGCGTCCAGCGGCGTGCCGTCGGTGAACTCGACGTCGTCGCGCAGGGTCAGGGTCAGCACGGTGTTGTCGTCGTTGTACTCCCACTCGGTGGCGAGCCACGGCTCGATCTCACCGGCGGCGTTCTTCTGCAGCAGCGTGTCGAACACCGCCTGGAAGAACGGGCTGCGGTTGCCGTATTCGGCGCCCTGGCCGATGTCGTAGCTCGTGGGCCCGATGATCGCGGTGAGCGTGAGCCGGTCTGCCCGGCCGGATTCGCCTGCGCCCGACCCGTCGTCCCCGGCACCGGCGCAGCCGGTGAGGGCGAGAGCGGCGATCGCGATGGTGGCTGCTGTGGCCTTCCAACGGAACATCCTTGGTCCCTTCATAGGTGGCGATGCCCCTGCGGATCGCCTTCTGGCGGGAGACGCTAACACCAATTCCTAGTCAACGCTAGGTTTTTGACGCAAAAATCTAGCGGGCGCTCGAATTTCGTTATAGAACGGAGGGGAAGGAACCCGGCGGCCACCGATGTAGGTGCGCGAGACGACCCGGGGATACGGTGAGACGATGACCGAGACCACCTCCGCCGCAGCGCGGAAGGGGACCGCTCCCACGCGGACGCGCAAGCCGCGCGGCGAGTATGCGAAGTCGGCGGCGACGCGGACGGCGATCCTGGATGCAGCCCTCGAGGTGTTCGCCGAATCCGGATATCGAGCCGGATCCCTGCGGGAGGTCGCCGAGCGCGTGGGCATGAGCGAGGCCGGGCTGCTTCACCACTTCCGAAGCAAGAGCGCACTGCTTCAGGCGGTGCTCGACCACCGAGACGACCTGGCGCGCGAACTCGTCGACTTCGACGTGCCCGACGGCGTCGAGGCCCTGCGCGGCCTCGTCGCGCTCGCGCGGCACAATGCGTCCATCCCGGGGGTCGTCGAGCTCTACTGCACGCTTTCGGCAGAGGCGACGTCGTCCGATCATCCCGCCCACGGGTACTTCGTGCAGCGATACGAATACGTGCGGGAGAGCACCACCCGCGCCTTCGCGCGCATCGCCTCCGCCGATCGGCTGCTGCCGGGGGTCGACCCGCGACGTGCGGCGGTCGCGACGATCGCGCTCATGGACGGCCTCCAGGTGCAATGGCTCCTCGACCCGTCGTCGACGGACATGGCCGAGGCGCTGGCGGAGTTCTTCCGCGGCATGATCAGCGGCTACGACCTCGCGGGGATCGAAGCGGTGCTCGATGCGAGATCGGGCGGCGCTGAACCCGCGGACGGCGCCGGGGCGGACCCGGGACCCGCGGAGGCCGACGGCTCCCGCGAGGTCGGCGCGTGATCCGGCAGCCGTTCCTCGAGGGCTGGACCGTCGGTCCCAAGCTCGGTGCCTTCGAGGCGCCCACGCCCGAGTCGGTCCCGCGGCCCGTCCGGCTGCCGCACGACGCCGTGCGCGACCTGCCGCGGTCCTCCGGCAGCGACCAGGGCGTGCACACCGGCTACGTGCAGGGCGGGGTGTTCGAGTACGCGAAGACGATCGACGTACCCGCTTCGTGGCGCGACAAGACGGTGCGGCTCGAGTTCGAGGGTGTCTACCGTGACGCGGTCGTCTTCGTCAACGGCGACGCAGTCGTGCACGAGCCGAACGGCTACAACGCCTTCGAGGCGGTGCTGGACCCGTATCTGCGCCACGGGGAGGCGAACCGCATCACCGTCGAAGCCCGCGCGCACCGCGACAGCCGATGGTACTCCGGCGCGGGCATCTATCGTCCCGTGCACCTCGTCGTCGCCGATCCGGTGCACATCCCGCTCGACGGCACCGTCGTCACGACCCCCGACATCGACGCCGACCGTGCGATCGTGAACGTGGCGACGACCGTGCGGAACGGCTCGCGCCACACGCGCACGCTGCGGCTCACGTGGACGGTCGCGGGACCCGACGGCGCGCAGGTCGCGACCGGGTCAGCGCCCGTGACCGTGCTCCCCGGGAGCGAGGCCGTCGCACGGCTCCGCCTCGCGGTCGAGGCGCCGGCGCTGTGGAGCGAGGCGTCGCCCGCGCTGCACCGGGTGCGCACCGCCCTCACGGCCGAGGACGGAACCGAGCTGGACACGGATGCCGCGAGCTTCGGCATCCGTCGCCTCCAAGTGGACGCGCGGCGCGGCCTGCGGATCAACGGCGAGCCCGTGACGCTCCGGGGCGCCTGCGTCCACCACGACGGCGGGCCGCTCGGCGCCGCCACCTTCGCCGACGCGGAGGACCGGCGGGTGCGGCTCCTCAAGGAGGCGGGCTTCAACGCCCTGCGCAGCGCGCACAACCCGATGAGCCGCGCGATGCTGGACGCGTGCGACCGGCACGGCGTATTCGTCATGGACGAGCTCACCGACACCTGGACACGGTCGAAGGTGGCCTTCGACGCCGCGCCGGGGTTCGCCGAGCGATGGCGGCGCGACGTCGACGCCCTCGTCGCGAAGGACCTCAACCACCCGAGCGTCATCATGTACTCGATCGGCAACGAGATCCTCGAGCTCGCGTCGCCCGCCGGGTCGGCGTGGAGCAGGCGCCTGGCCGAGCGGATCCGCGAGCGCGACGACACCCGTCTGGTCACCAACGGCATCAACGGCATCATCGCCAACCTCGACCGCATGCGGGAGGCCGATGCCGGGCCGGAGGGCGAGGGCGAGGCCTCCGATCCGAACACCATGATGGCGACGATGGGCGACGTGATGGCCCGCGCCAACGCGTCGGAGCTCGTGACGGCGTCGACCGAGGAGTCGGCATCGGTGCTCGACGTCGTGGGGTTCAACTACGCGGAGTCCCGCTACGAGCTGGATGCCGAGCTGTTCCCGAACCGGGTCATCGTGGGCTCCGAGACCTTCCCCTCGCGGATCGAGAAGATGTGGGAGCTGGTCCAGCGCCTGCCGCACGTCATCGGCGACTTCACCTGGACGGGGTGGGACTACCTGGGGGAGGCCGGCATCGGCCGCGTCGACTACACCGATGAGCCCGGCTATCAGCCGACCGGGACCGCCGGACCGTTCCCGCATCTGCTCGCCGGCTGCGGCGACCTCGACATCACCGGCCACCGCCGCCCCGCGTCGTTCTACCGCGAGATCGTCTTCGGGCTGCGCACCGAGCCGTACCTGGCGGTGCATCCGCCCCGGCACCACGGCCGGCCCACGGCGACCACGCCGTGGTCGTGGGACGACTCGGTGTCGTCATGGACATGGGATGCCGCGCCCGGCGCCCCGGTCACCGTCGACGTCTACGCGCCCGCGGAGGAGGTCGAGCTGCAGCTCGACGGCGTCTCGCTGGGCGTGGCTCCGGTCGGCGCGGAGAAGGCGTTCCGTGCGCGCTTCGAGACGGAGTACCGGCCGGGCGAGCTGGTCGCCGTCGCGCGCTCCGGCGGTCGCGAGGTCGGCCGCACGACGCTGCGCACCGCGGCGGACACCGCCCTCGTGGCGATGGCCGAGCGCGACGAGATCACGACGGACGGCCTCGGCTTCGTCCGGATCCTCCTCGCCGATGCGAACGGGGTCGTCGCGTGCGACGCCGATCGCGCGGTCACCGTGACGGTCGAGGGCGATGCCGAGCTCGTCGGCCTCGGCACCGGGCGCATCCGCACCGAGGAGTCCTTCGCGGGCCCCGCCGTCACGACGCACGACGGGCGGGCGCTCGCGATCGTGCGGGCGACGGGGCCGGGACGGGCGACGGTGACGGTGGCGGCCGACGGCCTGGCCGCGGCATCCGTCACCCTCACCGTCTCCTGACGCGGACCGCGGTGCCGCGCGGCGACGTCAGCTCGCGCGGCGGACGCGCACGTCGCCCTTGTCCTCGGGCACGACGCGGATCGGGGTGGTGCCGGCGACCTCGTCGCTGAACTCCTCGGGAGCGATGACCGAGAGGGGGCGCGTCTCGTCGAGCGTCAGGCGGAACCGCCTGTGCTCGTGGCGGTGGAGCCGGCCCGAGACGAAGAGCCAGGTCGCACCGATCGCGAAAGCCACGAAGGCCGCTGCCGCGCCGAGGAGGATCGCCACGCGCGGACCCCACTCCGCCGCCACCCATCCGACGATGGGTGCGCCGATCGGCGTGCCGCCCATGAGGATCGCCATGTACAGGGCCAGCACCCGGCCGCGCAGCACGGGATCGGTCGTGGTCTGCACGTAGCCGTTGGCGGTCGTCATCATCGTCACCACGGCGAAGCCGGTGAACATGAGCGTGACGGCATACAGCCAGTACGAGGGCATGAAGGCCGACACGAGGGCGGCGAATCCGAACATCGCCGTGCCGGCGATGAGCACCCGCAGCCGCGCGCGATCGCGCCGTGCCGCCATGAGGGCTCCGGCGACCGAGCCGATGGCGAGGATCGAGCTCAGCAGTCCGAAGCCGTCGGCCTCCTTGCCGAACTCGACCGCCATCGTCGAGGCCAGGATCGGGAAGTTCATGCCGAACGCGCCGATGAGGAACACCATCGCGAAGGTGACGATCAGGTCGGGTCGCCCGGCCACGTAGCGGAAGCCGTCGGCGAGCCGCGACGACTGGGGCGCCTTCACGCGCGGGATGAGCTCGTGGGTGCGGATGAGCACGAGCGCGGCGAGCATCGCGAGGAAGGTGACGGCGTTGGCGACGAACACCCACCCGGTTCCGACCGCCACGATGACGATGCCGGCGACGGCCGGGCCGATCATGCGGGCGCCGTTGAACGACGCGGCGTTCAGCGCGACGGCGTTGGAGGCGTTCTCGCGTGCCACGAGGTCCGACACGAACGCCTGGCGCGCCGGGTTGTCGAACGCGGCCACGACGCCGAGGGCGAGTGCGAATGCGTACATGATCAGCAGGTTCATGACGCCCGCGAAGATCAGCGCGCCGATGCCGAGTCCGAGGATCAGCAGCAGGCTCTGCGTCACCAGCAGGAGCCGGCGGCGGTCGAACCGGTCCGCGACGAGGCCCGTCACGCCGACCAGCAGCAGCGGCGGCGCGAACTGCAGCGCCATCGTGACGCCCATCGCGGCGGCGTCGTTGTCGGTGAGCTCGGTGAGCACGACCCAGCTGATGGCCGTCGCCTGCATCCACGCGCCGATGTTCGACACCAGCGCGCCGATGAACCAGACGCGGTAGTTGAAGGCGGAGAAGGACCGGAACATCGCGCTCATCGATCGACCATCCGCTGCATGATCTCGGCGGCGGCCTCGAGCGTCTCGCGCTCGCGCGCGGTGAGCTGGGCGAGGGATGCCTCGACCCACGCGTCGCGGCGGCGCGCGGTCTCTTCGACGACCGCCTCGCCCTCGGGCGTGAGCGAGATGACGACCTTGCGGCCGTCCCGCTCGTCGGCGCCGCGCACGATGTAACCCGACTCCTGGAGGCAGTTGACGGTGCGGTTCATCGAGGGAGCCGAGACCCGCTCCCGCTCGGCGAGCTCGCCGAGCGTGTGGGGACCGTGCACCTTGAGGGCGGCGAGGACGGCGAACTGGCCGTCGCTCATCGAGTCGACGGCGCGCTGCGTGCGCATGCGCCGCGCGAGACGGAAGATCGCGATCCGGAGGCGGGAGGCGGCAGGGGAGAGGTCCGGCTGGTCGACGGCGCTCGGGCCGGTCGCTGTCGTGGTGGTCTCGTCGCTGCTCATACGGTTAGTTAGCTTAGCTCATTAGTCTTGCTAAACAAAGTCGGAAAGCGGATGCCGCGCCCCGGCGCGCACCGCATGCGGCGGGCGGCGGCATCCGTCCGCATAGACTCCTGCGCATGCCCGAGTTCATCGATGCCCACGGCATCACGATCTTCTTCGATGTCCACCCGGCGAAGACCGAGCCGCGGGCTGTCGTGCAGCTCCTGCACGGCATCGGTGAGCACGCCGGGAGGTACGCCGCCCTCATCGAGGCACTCACCGGACAGGGCTGCACCGTCTACGCGGCCGACCACCGCGGCCACGGCCGCACCGGAATGGCGCAGCACGGTGGCGATGCCTCTCGGCTCGGCCACCTGGGTCCCGGGGGCCTGCGCGCCGCACTGGCCGCCATGTGGCAGTTCACCGAGCACATCCGCGCCGAGAATCAGGAGCTGCCGCTCGTGCTGCTGGGGCATTCGGGCGGATCGATCCTCGCGCAGATGCTGGTCAACGCCCACCCCGACGCGTATGACGGTCTCGTCCTCACCGGCTCGGCCCTGCGGATGCCGCGCTGGATCCGCACGACCGCGCTCAACAAACCGTGGGACGGGCCCGGTGCGATGGGCACGGAGTGGCTCTCGAGCGATCTCGCCGTGGGGCGAGCGTTCCTGGACGACCCCTTGACGACCAGCGAGGACCCGCTCAAGCTCATCGGGATCCCGGACTCCCTCCGGATGTACGGTCTTCCGCTGCGCGACTCGCCGCGCGACCTGCCCACCCTGCTCATGGTGGGTCGCGACGACCGGGTCGGCGGCCCGCGCAGCGTCCACCGGCTCGCCGACGCGTACCGGACGCGCTCGGGGTTCACCGACGTCACGACCCTCGTCTACCCCGGCGCCCGCCACGAGATCTTCAACGAGGTCATGCAGAAGGATGTGCGCGCCGATCTCCTCGCGTGGCTCGACCGGCGGTTCCCGGCGAAGGGCTGATCGCCCCGGCTCGGCAATAGGCTGAGCGGATGCACGGCGAATACAAGGTGCCCGGCGGGAAGCTCGTCGTCGTCGACCTCGAGGAGCGCGATGGCCGCATCGCGGACTTCCACCTCGCGGGCGACTTCTTCCTCGAGCCGGACGACGCGCTCGACGACATCGACGCGGCGGTCAACGGCCTCCCGGTCGAGGCGGACGTCGCCGCGATCGCCGCGGCCGTGCGCTCCGCGCTCCCCGAGGGCGCCCAGCTGCTCGGCTTCACGCCCGAGGCGGTGGGCACGGCGGTGCGCCGGGCCTTGGTCACCGCGCCCGGCTGGCGGGACTTCGACTGGGAGATCGTGCACGAGCGCCCGGTCTCGCCGCGCATGAACCTGGCGCTCGACGAAGTGCTCACCGCCCGGGTCGGCGACGGCCGGCGGCGCCCGACGCTGCGCATCTGGGAGTGGAACGAGAACGCCGTGGTCATCGGGTCGTTCCAGTCGCTGCGCAACGAGGTGGATCCCGAGGGTGCCGCGCGCCACGGCTTCGACGTCGTGCGCCGCATCTCGGGCGGGGGCGCCATGCTCATGGGCGCGAACTCGATCATCACGTACTCGCTCTACGTCCCGGCATCGCTCGTCGCCGGTCTCACGTTCGCGGACTCGTACGCGTTCCTCGACGACTGGGTGCTGCAGGGGCTGCGCGCCCTGGGCGTCGACGCCACCTACCAGCCGCTCAACGACATCGCCTCGCCGCAGGGCAAGATCGGCGGCGCCGCGCAGAAGCGACTGGCGAACGGGGGAGTGCTGCACCACGCGACGCTCAGCTACGACATGGACGGCCAGATGATGACCGAGGTGCTCCGCATCGGGCGCGAGAAGCTGAGCGACAAGGGCACGACCTCGGCCGCGAAGCGCGTCGATCCGCTGCGTCGCCAGACCGGGCTGCCGCGCGAGGCGATCATCGCCAAGCTCGAGCAGACGTTCACGAAGCTCTACGGCGCCGTGCCCGGGCGCATCGCCGAGGACGAGTACGCCGAGGCGGAGGCGCTCGTGGAGTCCAAGTTCGCCACCGACGCGTGGCTGCGCCGGGTGCCGTGACCGACGACGGGCCGGCCCCCGCGCCCGCCGAGGGGGCCGTCGAGATCCACGAGGGCGACAACCTCGACGTCGTCCGCGGCTTCGCCGACGCCTCCTTCACGCTCATCTACCTCGACCCGCCGTTCAACACCGGCCGCACGCAGGAGCGGGCCGTCGAGACGGCGCGGACGCGGCATCCGTCCCCCGTCGAGCAGGCGGCGGAACCCGCCGGGATCGTGCGACGCGGGTTCCACGGGCGCGAGTACGAGCGGATCCGCGGCGACCTTCGCGCCTACGACGACCGGTTCGACGACTACTGGGGCTTCCTCGAGCCGCGACTGCTCGAGGCGTGGCGGCTTCTCACCGAGGACGGCACCCTCTACCTCCACCTCGACTACCGCGAGGCGCACTACGCCAAGGTGCTCATGGACGCCCTCGTGGGGCGGGAGCGGTTCCTCAACGAGCTCATCTGGGCGTACGACTTCGGCGCCAAGACGCGCAAGCGCTGGCCGACCAAGCACGACACGATCCTGGTGTACGTGAAGGATCCGCGGGCGTACTGGTTCGACTCCGACGCCGTCGACCGCGAGCCCTACATGGCGCCGGGGCTCGTCACGGCGGAGAAGGCCGAGCGGGGCAAGCTGCCCACCGACGTCTGGTGGCACACGATCGTGCCGACGACCGGGCGTGAGAAGACCGGGTATCCCACCCAGAAGCCCGAGGGCATCCTGCGCCGCATCGTGCAGGCGTCCTCGCGCCCCGGCGACCGTGTGCTCGACTTCTTCGCGGGGAGCGGCACCACCGGCGCCGTCGCGTCGTCACTCGGCCGCGACGCGGTGCTCGTGGACCACAACCCCGAGGCGATCGCGGTCATGCGACAGCGGATGCCGCGCGCCCGCGTGGTCGCGGACTGACCGGGCGGCCGGCGGGCCGGGCGACCGGCGGAATATACCTCTCCGCGAGGCGGTCGTCGAGCCTCCGCGGCGCCGGGGCGCGGCATCCGTCACCCGCTCTAGGGTGGGAGCCATGCGCTTCGGAACCTTCATCCCCCAAGGCTGGCGATTCGATCTCGTGGGCATCGACCCCTCCGCCCACTGGGAGGTGATGAACGGCCTCGCGCAGCGCGCGGATGCAGGCCCGTGGGAGTCGCTGTGGGTGTACGACCACTTCCACACGACCCCGGTGCACTCGGACGAGGCGACGCACGAGGCGTGGACGCTGATGGCCGCCTTCGCGGCCTCGACCAGCCGCATCCGTCTCGGCCAGATGTGCACGTGCATGGGCTACCGCAACCCCGCGTACCTCGCGAAGGTCGCCGCGACGGTCGACATCGTGTCGGGCGGCCGCACCGAGATGGGCATCGGCGGCGGCTGGTACGAGCACGAGTGGAACGCGTACGGCTACGGGTTCCCGCCGGTCCCCGAGCGGCTGCGGATGCTCCGCGAAGGCGTCGACATCATGCAGCAGGCGTGGACCACCGGCCGGGCGACGCTCGACGGCCGGCACTACCAGGTCGACGGCGCGATCGTGCAGCCGCTGCCGCTGCAGGACGGCGGCATCCCGTTCTGGATCGCCGGCGGCGGCGAGAAGGTCACGCTCAAGATCGCCGCGAAGTACGCGTCGTACACGAACTTCTCGGGATCGCTCGAGGACATCGACCGCAAGAGCGCCGTGCTGCGTGAACACTGCGACGCGCTGGGACGCGACTTCTCCGAGATCACTCGCAGCTCGAACTTCAACACGATCGTCGGGGCGACCGAGGGCGAGGCCCGCGAGCGGCTCGCCGTCGTCAAGGAGCGGCTGCTCCCGCACGTCGGGCAGGAGCGGGCCGACCACATCGAGCACGAGTACCTCGCGTCGCCCGGGTTCGGCTCGGTGGAGCAGGTCGTCGAGCAGCTCGCCGAGCGCGAGCGGCACGGCATCGCCTATGCGATCCACTACTTCCCCGAGGCGGCCTACGACGTGTCGGGCATGGAGCTGTTCGAGCGCGAGGTCGTTCCGGCGCTGCGCTGATCGACGCTTCGTTCAGACGAGCGCGCGGACGCTGCGGTAGCCGTCGCCGATGACGTCGGAGGCGGATGCCTCGCCGCCGAAGACGCGCGTCGTCCCCGGCGTGCTCGACCAGGCCGGCCAGCCGGGGTCGTCGCCGCGCACCAGCGCCACCGCGGCGCCGTGGAGCGCGGCGGCGATCCGCCGCGGGGGCGCGTCTCCCGCGATCGCGGCGACGCCGGGCTCGTCGAGGCAGTCGAACCAGAACGGCACGTCGAGGCAGTGCAGGGCCCACCGCCTCGTCGGCGAGGGCCACGAGAAGCGATACACCCAGGTGGGCGCTGCGCCCCGCGCCTCGGCGACCCTCGCCACCGTGGAGCGGAAGATCGCGTCGGTGACATAGCGGCCGAGCACGGCGGCCGTGCCCTTGCGCCGCTGCGCCGCGTTGTCGGCGAGGTACTCGCGGCGGCGATCGCGCGGCACGCCCAGCCTCGAGAGCGCGAGACCGGCCGGGACCAGGCGCAGCGCGCGCGCCGCCCCGTCCAGGACCATCGTGAACTCGTCGTCCGTCGAACCCAGCACGAGCGGCTTGTCGGCGCCGACGCCGTCCCGCAGCGCGGCGACCGTCGGCTGCGGCACGAGGTCTCCGTCGACGGCGGGGCCCCACGAGAGCCCGTCGTCCAGCATGGCGCGGACGCCGGCGAGGCGGTCGCGCGAGGGGGCCTGGCTCGCCTTCGACTGCAGCCCGTGCAGCGTCGCCTCCGGCACCGAGGCGAAGCCGTCGCGCGTCGGGGCGACGCCCGCGAGCGCCGCGAGCCGGGCCGAGGCGGCCTCGGCGCGGTCAGGCGGCACGTCCGCCAGGGCGGCGGACAGCGCCCACGCCGAGTGGAACAGGTGCTGGGCGGCCGGCAGCGCGAGCAGCCGCAGCACCGCGCCTCCGCCGGCGGACTGGCCGGCGATCGTCACACGCGAGGGGTCGCCCCCGAAGTTCGCGATGTCGTCCTGCACCCACTGCAGCGCCGCGAGCCAGTCGCGCACGCCTCGATTGGACGGGGCGCCGTCGATGCGGCCGAATCCGTCGAAGCCGAGGCGGTACGAGATCGTCACGGTGACGACGCCGTCGCGGTTGAAGGCGCGGCCGTCGTACCAGCGACTCGCCGGTGAGCCGGAGACGTAGCCGCCCCCGTGGATCCACACGAGCACCGGCAGCGGCGTCCCGGTCGCGCCGGGTGCCGGCGTGAAGACGTTGACGTTGAGCGTCGACTCGCCCGGCACCGACGGCTCGGGGATGAGCGTGATCCCGGTGTCGCCGCGCTGCGCGGTCGCGCCGAACTCGAGGGCGTCGCGAACCCCCTCCCACGGGTCGACCGGCACGGGAGCGGCGAACCGGAGGTCGCCGACGGGAGCCTTGGCGAACGGGATGCCGAGGAACGCCGCCGACCCGCCGGCGCCGGGCTCGCCGCGCCAGGCGCCGCGGACCCGTCCGGTCGTCGTGCGTGCCTCGGCGTACCGGATGGTCGTGGTGGTGTCGGTCATCGCTTCTCCGTGGTGAGCAGTTCGAACAGGGCGTCGATCGTTGCGGCCATGTCGACGTCGGGCTGCTGCATCCACTGCAGCTGCAGTCCGTCGGCGACGGCCTGGAAGATCCTCGCGAGCGTCGCGGGGTCGATCCGGTCCGTGATCTCGCCCGACTCCTGCCCGGCGGCGATCGCTGCGGCGAAGTACCCGCGCAGGGTCTCGCCGCGCTCCACGAAGAACCGGTGGGCGGGATGCTCCGGATCGGCGGCGTCGACCGACAGCCGCGCGAAGAGCTGCACGAGCCCCGGGACCTCGGCGTTGTGACGGACGATCCCGACGTACCCGTCCCGGAGCTCGCGGAGGTCGGCCGGCGCGGCCTCCGGTGAGGCCGTCGCGGCGTCGAGCCCCATGTCGGCCGAGTCCCGTTCGTCGCGCTTGCGGAGGATCTCGGTGAACAGCTCCTCCTTGCCCTCGAAGTAGTGGAGGAGTCCCGCCTGGCTGAGGCCGACGGCATCCGCCAGCTCTTTCACCGACGCGCCTCGGTACCCCTCACGGGCGATGACCTCCAGCGCGCGCGTGAGGATCTCCTCGCGCTTGGCCACCCCCTTGGCGTAGGAGCCCCGCCGCCCCGTGCCGTTCTCTGCCATAGCTCACAGTAAACCCGAACGGTGCTCGATTTCTCCGGCGGGGCTCGTCACGGACCGGCTGCCGGGTCGGATGCCTCGGCCCGGGCGGTCGCGGGGACCGAGGGCCGAGGCATCCGTCGTCGTCAGCTCTTCAGGAAGGCGAGCAGCGCCTCGTTCACCTCGGCGCCGTGCGTCCACAGCAGGCCGTGCGGCGCGCCTTCGAGCTCGACGTAGGTCGCGGCGGGGAGGAGCTCCTTGAAGCGCCGGGCGGTCACGTCGATCGGCAGGATGTTGTCGGCCGTGCCGTGGAGGATGAGCGCCGGCACGTCGATCGATCCGATGTCGCCGCGGAAGTCGGTCGGCCACGTCAGCGGCGCCGCGGCGATCGCGGCGTTCCCCGCGTAGCTCGCGACCTGGACGCTCGCGTCGAGAGCCTCCTGCGAGATGCGGGTGCCGAGGTTGTCGTCGAGGTTGTAGAAGTCCTTGTAGAACCCGGCGATGAACGCGTAGCGGTCCTCGCGCACCGACTGCGCGATGCCGTCGAAGAACTCCTGGGGGCCGGCGCCGCCCGGGTTGTCGTCGGTCTTCAGCAGGTACGGCTCGAGCGAGCCGAGGAAGGCCGCCTTCGCCACGCGGCCGCTGCCGTACCGCGACAGGTAGCGTGCGATCTCGCCGGTGCCCATCGAGAAGCCCACCAGGACCGCGTCGCGGAGGTCGAGGTCCTCGACGAGGGCGTGCAGGTCGGACGCGAACGTGTCGTAGTCGTAGCCGGACCCGGCCTTGGTCGACGCGCCGAAGCCGCGCCGGTCGTAGGCGATGACGCGGTAGCCGGCGTCCAGGAGCGCCGCCTGCTGCTTGCCCCACGACTCGCCGTTGAGCGGGAATCCGTGGATCAGCACGACCGGCTGCGCATCGGCCGGTCCCTGATCGGTGTAGTAGATGTCGATGTCGACCGAGTTCTCGGTTCCGACGGTGATGTACGCCACGATCGCTCCCTTACAGGCGCGGACCGGATGCCCGCGCACCAGGTTCGACGCTAAGCGTCCCCGATCCATTCCCGCCAGGTCTTGCGCCGGCTCGCCGGCGCCCCTTCCCCCGGTGTTCACCTGCGCTGGATGCACGCGTCCACGCGGCATCGGCGTACGTTCAGCGCAAGTGAAGCATGAGGCTGTGGGGGGCGAGTCAGTCGCGGGCGGCGCCGGCGGACGGGGCCACGGTGAAGATCGTGGGGGCGGCGAAGCCGGCGGACGCGAAGGCGGCGGTTGCGGCATCCGTCACGGCCTGCACCCGATCGCGGGCGACCAGGGCGATCGCCGCACCGCCGAAGCCGCCGCCGGTCATGCGCGCGCCGACCGCGCCGGCCGACAGCGCCGCCTCGACTGCGGTGTCGAGCTCGGGAACCGAGATCTCGAAGTCGTCGCGCATCGACGCGTGTGACGCCACCAGCAGGTCGCCGATCGCGGTCGGCCCCTGCTCGCGGAGCGTGCGGACGGTGTCGAGCACGCGCTGGTTCTCGGTCACGACGTGGCGCACGCGGCGGAGGGTCACGTCGTCGACGAGACCGGCGAGGCGCGGCAGGTCGGCGGGAGTGACGTCGCGCAGCGCCGGAACGCCCAGCGCGGCCGCGCCCCGCTCGCAGGCGGCGCGGCGCTCGCCGTAACCCCCCGTGGCGTGGGAGTGCTTCACGCCGGTGTCGATCACGACCAGCTCGAGCCCCGCGTCCGCGAAGCCGAGGTCGATGATCTGCGCCTCGAGCGAGCGGCAGTCCAGGAAGATCGCAGCGTCGGCACGGCCGAGCAGCGACGCCATCTGGTCCATGATCCCGGTGGGCGCCCCCACGGCCTCGTTCTCGGCGCGGCGGCCGACCTTGGCGAGGGCGACGCGGTCGAGGTCGACGGCCCAGGTCTCGGCCAGGGCGACGGCGGTCGCCCCCTCGATCGCGGCCGACGACGAGAGGCCGGCGCCGACCGGCACGTCGGACGCGAAGGCGAGGTCGACGCCCGGCACGCGGGACGGATCGATTCCGGATGCCGCGAGCAGCGCCCACGCGACGCCCAGCGGGTAGCGCGCCCACTCGGGGACCTCGTCGCGCCGTTCGGGGAACAGCGTGTGCAGCTCGGCGAGGCCCGCTTCGACGGCGCTGCCGTCGAAGGTCGAGACGACACGGATGCGATGGTCGTCGCGGAGGCCCAGCGCGACGTGCGTCCGGTGCTGGATCGCGAAGGGCAGCACGAACCCGTCGTTGTAGTCGGTGTGCTCGCCGATCAGGTTCACGCGGCCCGGAGCAGACCACGTCCCCGTCGGATCGGCGGCGAAGCGCTCGGCGAACAGGGCGATCGCGGCGTCGGCGGTGCGGGTGTCGGTGGCGGTCACGGGGTCTCCTCGGGGACGGCGGCGACGGCTTCGCGCAGCCTTGCGGCGGCCGTCTCGGGCGGGATGTCGCCGATCCAGGCGCCCATGGCGGCCTCGGAACCGGCGAGGAACTTGAGCTTGTCCGCGGCGCGACGCGGCGACGTCAGCTGCAGGTGCAGTCGGGCGGTGTCGCGGCCACGGTGCACGGGCGCCTGGTGCCAGGCGGCGATGTACGGCGTCGCCGAGTCGTACAGGGCGTCGACGCCGCGGAGCAGCCGCAGATAGAGGGGCGCGAGCTCGTCGCGCTCGGCATCCGTCGTCTCGGCGAAGTCCGCGACGTGACGGTGCGGCAGCAGATGGATCTCGATCGGCCAGCGCGCGGCGAACGGCACGAACGCCGTCCAGTGCTCGCCCTCGAGGATCACGCGCTCGCCCGCACGCTCGAAGGCGAGGATGCGCTCGAACAGGTCGGGGCCCTCGCGATCGATCGACGCGAGGAGGCTCGTCGTGCGGGGCGTGATGTAGGGGTACGCGTAGATCTGCCCGTGCGGGTGGGGGAGCGTGACGCCGATCGCCTCGCCGCGGTTCTCGAACGGGAAGACCTGCTCGATGCCGGGAAGCGCCGACAGGGCCGCGGTCCGGTCGGCCCACGCCTCGATGACGGTGCGCGCCCGTGTCGCCGTGAGCGAGCCGAACGATCCGGCGTGCTCGGGGCTGAAGCACACGACCTCGCAGCGTCCCACGCTCGTGCGCGTGCGGCCGAGCCCGGGGGCGACGAGGTCGTCGAGGTCGCGGGGCGCGTCGACGCCTGCCGGCGCGTCGCCGTGCGCGACCGCCAGGGCAGGCCCGAACGATGGCGACTTGTTCTCGAAGACGGCGACGTCGTAGCTGGACGGGATCTCGGACGGGTTCGTCGGCGTCTGCGGAGCGAGCGGGTCCAGGTGAGCGGGAGGCAGGAACGCACGGTTCTGGCGCGCCGCGGCGATCGAGACCCAGTCGCCGGTCAGCACGTCGCGCCGCATCGTCGCGGTCTCGGGCCGCGGTGCGAGCTCACGTGCGTCGACGGCGCGCTCGGGCCCGAGGGTCGTGCCCGGGTCGTCGTAGTAGATGAGCTCCCGGCCGTCGGCCAGTCGCGTTGCGCGCTTGACGACGCCGGCGCTCAGCGCCTGCACGGCCAGCTCTGCCGTCGAGGCGGCGACCATGGGGTCCAAGTCCGGTGTGTTCACGTCAACATGCTAGCCATAGCGCTATGTTAGCGTCAACACGGTTTCGGGATTCGCGCTGCGGTGGCGAGCGCACGGGCCGGGGAGCGAGGAGTTCGAGGATGACGACGAGACGCGTCTCGATGGCGGACGTCGCCGCCCGCGCCGGCGTGTCGGGGCAGACCGTGTCGCGCGTCGTCAACGCCAGCCCCCGCGTCGACCCCGAGACGCGCGCGCGCATCGAGGCGGCGATGGCCGAGCTGGGCTACCGCCCGCACCGCGCCGCCCGGGCGCTGCGGACCGGCCGCACGCAGACGATCGGGCTGGTCGTGTCGACGCTCGCGTCGGTGGGCAACTTCCGCATGCTTCAGGCGGTGGCGGATGCCGCGGCCGCCCGCGGCTACGCCCTCACGGTCGTCACGCTCGGCGCCGAGGGCGACGTCGACGCCGCGTTCGGGCGGCTCGTCGACCAGGCCGTGGACGGCGCGATCGTGCTGAACGAGGCCACCGAGCGCGTGCGGGAGGCGGACCTGCGCGCGGCGGGGCTGCAGCTCGTGGTGGTCGACTCGCCGCGAGACGACCGCTTCGGCGTCGTCGAGACGGATCACGCCGGCGGCGCGGGCCAGGCCGTCCGGCACCTGCTGGACCTCGGGCACCGGACGGTGCACCACCTCGCCGGACCGGCGGGCTCGTTCGCCGCGGCCGAGCGGGAGCGCGGCTGGCGCGAGGCGCTCCTGCAGGCGGGCGCGGCGGTGCCCCCGGTCGTGCGCGGCGACTGGACGTCCGCGTCGGGGTCGGCTGCGGCATCCGCTCTCGTCGATGCCGGCGCGACCGCCGTCTTCGCCGCGAACGACCAGATGTCGCTCGGGCTGCTGCGGGCCTTCGCCGACGCGGGGCGTGCCGTGCCGGGGGACGTCAGCGTGGTCGGGTTCGACGACGTGGCGGATGCCGCCGACTACCGCCCGCCGCTCACCACGGTGCACCAGGACTTCGACGCGCTCGGCTCGCTCGCGGTGGCCGCGCTCGTCGACGGCATCGAGGCCGGCGCGGCCGCGGCCTTCCTGACCGTGTCGACGCGCCTCGTCGTGCGCGCCAGCACCGCGCCGCCCGCCCGCTGAGGGGCGGGTCCGGGTCGTGGGAGGCGCCGCTTTCGGGTGGCGGGTGGCGCCGCTTTCGGGCTGCGGGTGGCGCCGCATTCGGGTTGCGGGTCGCGCGGCTCCGGGTCGCGGGTGGCGCGGCTCCGGATTTCGGACTTCGTGAGGGTTTCCGGAGGCTTCGGTGCCCGGGGGGTCCGGAAAGCGTACGGAAGTCCGAATACCGGATCCGCGAAGCGGGGGGCGTCGGCTGTGGGCTGCGTGGCAGGCTTGACGGCCGCCGTGGCGGGCGCTCCGGATTTCGGACTTCGCGAGGGTTTCCGGAGGGTTCGGTGCCCGGGGGTCCGGAAAGCGTGCGGAAGTCCGATTTCCGGATCCGCGGGATGGGGGCGGGCGTCAGCCGTGGGCGGCCCGGCGGGCCTCCCATGCGCTCTGCACCATCTCGTCGACGGTGTAGCGGTTCCTCCAGTCGAGGTCGCGCGCGGCGAGCTCGCCCGTCGCCACGATCCGATCGGGGTCGCCCGGGCGGCGCGGCGCGACCTCGGGCGTGAAGTCGATGCCCGTGACGCGCGCCATGGCGTCCATGATCTCGCGGACGCTCAGGCCGTTCTGCGACCCGAGGTTGTACGCGGGCTCGATCGGCGCGCCCGTGAGCAGCCGCTGCGCGGCGGCGACGTGGGCGGCGGCGATGTCGGCGACGTGCACGTAGTCGCGCACGTTGGTGCCGTCGGGGGTGTCGTAGTCGTCGCCGTAGATGCGGGGCGTGCGTCCCTCGAGGAGCGCCTCGAACACCAGCGGGAACAGATTGTGCGGGCTGGTGTCGTACACGGCGGGATCGCCGGAGCCGACAACGTTGAAGTAGCGGAGCGCGGTGTGGCGGAGCGGATGCTTCGACTCGGCGGTCGCGACGGCCTGGTCGCGGATGAGCCACTCGCCGATCAGCTTGGACTCGCCGTACGGCGACGCGGGCCGCTTGGGCAGATCCTCGGTGACCAGCGGCACGTCGGGGGTGCCGTACACCGCCGCGGAGGACGAGAACACCAGGTTCGCGACCTCGGCGGCCTGCATCGCCTCGAGGAGCACCCGGGTGCCCTCGACGTTCTGGGCATAGGTGTGGAGCGGCCGCTGGACGGAGACGCCCGCGTACTTGAACCCCGCCAGATGGATCACGCCCTCGACGCCGTGGTCGCGCAGCGCGCGATCGACGAGTTCCCGGTCGAGGATCGAACCCTGCACGAAGGGCACGCCGTCAGGCACGAACTCGGCGTGGCCGCTCGAGAGGTCGTCGACGACGACGGGCGCGAGGCCCGCGTCGCCGAGAGCGCGGACGATGTGGGCGCCGATATAGCCGGCGCCTCCGGTCACGAGCCAGGTCATGTCACTCCGGGGGTCGGGGTCGCCGAGCGGCGCCGTCCTCCATTGTGCCCGCTCCGGCCGGATGCCCACGGCCACGGGGCTCGCGCCCGGGCACAGAATCGGAGAACCAGGGCGGCACGCCGGGCTGCGGCATCCGTCTCCCGGCGTGTCGGCCACATGCTCCGATTCTGTGCGCGGCGCGCGGTGCGCCGCGCGCCGCGGCTCAGGCGCGAGCGGCCCAGCGCGCGGCGCGCTGCAGCAGCCGCACGTGCTCGGGGGAGTCGTACGCCCGCGCGTCGTGGCCGAGCGACGACACGACCGCCCGCGTCGGGTCTTCGCGGATCCACACCGCCGGGTGGGCGGTGCCGTCCACCTCGTGCTCGGCCAGCACGCGGGCGCCGTCGTCGACCGCGAGGTCGCTGTAGCGCTCGTCGAAGACGTCGATGCCCGGCATCCGATCGGTGATCGGGTGACCCGCGTCGACGATCCGCACGTGCGCGTCGGCGATCGGCGGGTGCCACGAGCGTCCCGGCTCCCACTCCCCGCCGATCGCGCGGCGCCACGCCGGGTGGTCGCGGAGCGTCGAGAGCGCGGCATGCACCGCGATGATCCCGATGCCGCGCGTGATCGCGGCGGTGAGACCGGCGTCGGCGGCGGGGTCGGGGTAGTGCTCGAGCTCGGTGTCGCCGTTCCGCCACGGGTCGCCGGCGTTGACGACCAGCAGATCGAAGCCGTCCAGGTGCCCGAGCGCGTGATCGACGTCGTCGTCCACGGTGACGTCCCACCCGTCGTCACGCAGCAGCGCGGCGATGCGCGCCGAGGTCTCGGAGAACGGATGCCACGGATCGCCGTAGCGGCCGGTGCCGGTGGCGACGACGGCGCGCGGGGACGCGGGCTGGGCCTGACGCGGGTCCATGGATACCATGATCAGCAGGATAACGCTTTCCGAACCGGTACCCGCCGGTGCAACGCATCGCCGCGCGAGGAGAATGGCCGCATGACCCACACCGTCGTGATCGCCCCCGATTCGTTCAAGGGGACCATCGGCGCAGCGGCAGCCGCCGACGCCCTCGGGGCGGGCTGGCGACGCGAGCGACCCCACGATCGGGTGCGGCTCATGCCGATGGCCGACGGCGGCGAGGGCACCGTCGACGCGTTCGCCGCCGCCGTGCCGGGCGCGCGCCGGATGCCGGTGACGGTGACGGGGCCCGAGGGGACGCCTGTCGAGGCATCCTGGGTCCTGCTCCCGCCGAGCGCGGACGCTCCGAACGGAACCGGCGTGGTCGAGCTCGCGAACACCAGCGGCATCGAGCTGCTCGGGACGCCGCCACGGCTGCGACCGTTCGACGCGCACACACGAGGCTTCGGCGAGGGGATCGCCGCCGCGCTGGCTCACGGCGTGTCGCGGCTCGTGCTCGGCATCGGGTCGAGCTCGTCGACCGACGGCGGTGCCGGCCTGCTCGCAGTGCTCGGCGCGCGGATCACGGATGCCTCGGGCGCGCCGATCGCCGACGGCGCGCGCGGGCTCGCCACGGCGTCGTCGGCCGACCTGTCGGGGCTCGCACCGCTTCCGCCGCACGGTGTGACCGTGCTCAGTGACGTGACGAACCCGCTGCTGGGTGCCCGCGGCGCGGCGGCGGTGTTCGGCCCGCAGAAGGGCGCGAGCCCCGACGACGTCGCCGGGCTCGACGCCGCGCTCTCGCGGCTCGCCGGGCTGGACGCCTTCGCGACTACCGACCCCGAGACGCCGGGCGCCGGTGCCGCCGGCGGCACCGGGTTCGGCCTGCTGGCCTGGGGCGCGGAGCTCGTGCCCGGCTCGGCCGCCGTCGCGGAGCTCGTGGGACTCGATGCGGCGGTGGCCGCGGCATCCGTCGTCGTCACCGGTGAGGGGTCCTACGACGGGCAGTCCGCCGCCGGAAAGGTCCCCGCCCACGTGGCCGCGGTCGCCCGCGCCGTCGGTGCGCCGGTCGCGCTGGTCGCGGGGCGCATCGCTCCGGACGCCGACGTCTCGGGGTTCGCCGCCACCGCCTCGCTGACCGACCTCGCTGGGTCGGGGGAGGCGGCGATGGCCGACGCCGCGCACTGGCTCGAGCGCGCCGGCGCAACGCTGGCAGGTTCCCTCACCTGACGCTCCCGGCCGGACGTCGCGCGTGAACACCGCGTCCGCGACGAGACACCCCGGCCTGGCGCGGTGTCTCGTCGCGAACGCGGTGTATGCCCTGGAACACCCCGGCCTGGCGCGGTGTCTCGTCGCGAACGCGGTGTATGCCCTGGAGGGGCGCCGGTTGCAGCGAGGTTCAGGGCACGAGCAGAGCGCCGTTGCGGCGGTGCGGCAGCGTGGCGAGGGCCTCATCCCGCAGCACCTCGGGGAGGAGCGCGGCCGGGGCGTCCTGGAAAACCACAGGCCGCAGGAACCGGCGGATCGCCGTCGCGCCGACCGACGTGTGCAGCGACGTCGTCGCCGGCCACGGGCCGCCGTGCTGCTGCGACCAGGTCACGGCGACACCGGTGGGCCAGCCGGAGAACAGCACGCGTCCGGCCTTGCGGGTGAGCACCTCGAGCACCTCGGCCACCTCGTCGGACGCCTGCGAGTGCAGCGTCGCCGTCAGCGATCCGGGAACCGCCTCCAGCGCAGCGCGCAGGTCGGCGGCCGAGGAGTAGCGCACGAGGAGCGTGACCGGTCCGAAGCACTCCTCGAGCAGCGTCTCGGGGCGAGCGGCGACGGCCGCGGCATCCGTCGACAGCACGATCGGGCGCGCAGACCCCGGCTCTGCGGGCCGGCCCTCGGCGACGACCGCCACGGACGGGTCGGACTCGAGGTGCTCGATGCCCGACGGGAAGGCCTCGGTGATGCGATCGGTGAGCAGGGGTCCGCCGGAGGCGCCGGTGGCGAAGCCCGCCACCAGGTCCTCGAAGCCGGCGCCCTCCGGGACGAACACGACGCCCGGCTTGGTGCAGAACTGGCCGACGCCGAGCGTGAACGAGCCCACGAGGCCCTGCGCGAGCGTCTCGCCACGCTCTGCGATCGCCGCTTCGGTGATGACCACCGGGTTCACCGATCCCAGCTCGCCGTAGAACGGGATGGGGTCGGGGCGTCCGGCGGCGAGGTCGAAGAGCGCGCGTCCGCCGCCGAGCGATCCGGTGAACCCTGCGGCTTGGATGACCGGATGCTGCACCAGTGCGTTGCCGGCCTCGCGGCCTTCGACGAGAGCGAGCGAGCCTTCGGGCGCACCCGCGGCGATGAGGGCGGCCGCGACGATCTCGGCGGTGCGCCGCGAGAGCCGCGGGTGTCCGGAGTGCGCCTTGACGATGACGGGGTTGCCGGAGGCCAGCGCGGACGCGGTGTCGCCACCGGCGACCGAGAACGCGAACGGGAAGTTCGACGCCGAGAACACCGCCACCGGTCCCACCCCGACCAGCATGCGCCGCAGCTCCGGGCGCGGCGGCACGGCGGACGGGTCGGCGTCGTCGACCGTCAGCTCGAGGTACGAGCCCTCCTCGACGACGCTCGCGAACAGGCGCAGCTGCCCGGTGGTGCGGCCGACCTCGCCGTGCAGGCGCGTCGCGCCGAGCCGGGTCTCCTCGTCGGCGATCGCGACCAGCTCGTCGACGTGCGCATCGAGCGCGTCAGCGGCGGCGCGGAGCCAGGACGCGCGGGTCGCGGCATCCGCCGCGCGCCACACCGGAGCGGCTGCGGCTGCCGCGGCGGCGAGGCTCTCGAGCTCGGTCGTGGAGGTGGTCGTGACGGCGGTGGTCATCGGGGTTCCTTTCGTGCGGCGCATCGCTCGCCCGGTCCGTCGTGCTCGTCCGTCGCAGGCATACGCGGATCACGGGTGACGGCGGACAGGCGCGGCGAACGAACCAGGGGGCGGGAGACGGGAGTCATGAGAATCGGATGCCGAGGCCGGCGTGGGGGACGTCGGTGAGGGTGCCGTCGGCGATGCGCACCGGGGATGCGTCGCGGAGGGCGCCGAGGGAGGCGAAACCGGCGTCCTCGACGTCCTCGACCATGGGCTCGGGGACGCCGGGCACGGCGCGCAGGCACAGCGCGAGCTGGCCCGAGAGCTCCGGCAGCAGATGGGGGTGCAGGGCCGCGCCGTACTCGGCGGTGATCGCCGCGATGCCGAGGAACGGCGTGATCCCGCCGACGCGCACCACGTTGGGCTGCACGATCTGCGCGGCGCCCAGCCGCAGGAAGTCGTCGAAGCGATAGACGTTGTGCAGGTTCTCGCCCACGGCGATCGGGATCCCGCTCGAGGCGGCGAGGCGCCGGGACAGTTCGACGTGCCCGTACAGGTCGTCGGCGCGCAGCGGCTCCTCGATCCACGCCGGCGACACCTCGGCGAGCACCTCCAGCGAGCGCGTGGCGCGGTCGAGCTCCCATCGCTGGTTCGCGTCGATCATGAGCGCGCGGTCCGGTCCGAGCACCTCGCGGACGGCCCGCAGGCGCTCGAGGTCCTCCGCGACATCGGGCTTGCCGACCTTGACCTTCACGGCGCCGAAGCCGGCGTCGACCCAGCGTCGCGCCTGGGCGACGAGTTCATCCTGCGTGTAGTGCAGGTTCACGCCCGAGCCGTAGGCCGTCACCCGTTCGCGCTGGGCGCCGAGGAAGCCGGTCAGCGACGTCCCGGCGGCGCGGGTCGCGGCATCCCACAGTGCGAGGTCGAGGCCCGCCTGCGCGATCGTCGTGATCCCGCCCCCTCCCGCCTCGTGGAGGTGCTGCCACAGCGTGCGCCACTCGGCGCCCGGGTCGGCGGTGCGCCCGATGGCGAAGGCCGCGATGTCGTTCGCGAGCAGGGCGTGGACCGCCTCGGCGCCGATCTGCGGCGTCCACGCGAAGCCCCAGCCCTCGGCGCCGTCCGACCGCACCACGTGCGTGGCGATGACGCCCACCGACGTGACGTCCGCGGCCCACGGGCGCGTCAGGGCGACCCGGATCAGCCGCGCGTCGAAGGCGGCGATCGTCGGTGCGGCCTCGAACGCCGCGCCCGCGGCATCCGACACGGCCTCGCGAGCGCGGGTCATGGCAGCAGCGCCCGTCCCGCCTCGAGGATCTCGGCCAGGCGCTCCTCCTGCGCCGGGGTCGGGTCGACGAGCGGCGCACGCACGGAGCCGACCGGGAGCCCGCCGAGCCGCAGGCCCGTCTTGATGAGCGAGACGCCGAAGCCCGGGGTCTCATCACGCAGCTGAACGAGGGGCGAGTAGAAGCCGTCGAGCAGCTCCGCGCGGCGCACCTCGTCGCCGTCGACGTACGCGCGGTAGTACGCCCCCGCGACCTCGGGGATCATCGCGAACGCCGCCGACGAGTACAGCGGGATGCCGATGCCCCGGTACGCCCCCTGCGTCAGCTCGGCGGTCAGCAGGCCGTTGAAGAAGGCGAAGTCGTCGCGACCCTCCGCGGCGACCGCGCGCACGATCTGCTGCGCGAGGCCGACATCGCCGACCCCGTCCTTGAAGCCGACGACCTTCGGGTTGCGCGCCAGGCGGCGCACCGAGTCGACGGAGTACTGGGCGCTGCCGCGGTGGTAGATCACGACGGGGAGATCGGATGCCGCGGCCACCGCCTCGACATACGCCACCAGTCCCGCCTGCGGGCCGCCGACGAGGTAGGGCGGCAGCACGAGCAGCGCATCTGCTCCGCCATCGGCGGCCGCGCGGGCGAGCGTCGTCGCGTGGCCGAGCGGGCCGCCGGTGCCGGCGACGACGGGCACGCGGCCGGCGACGGTCTCGGTCGCGACCTGCACGACGCGTGTCGCCTCGTCGGTGGAAAGCGCGTGGAACTCGCCGGTGCCGCACGCCGGGAACACGCCGCCGGGGGAGTGCTCGAGCGTCGTGGCGACGTGCGTGCGCAGCAGGTCCTCGTCGACGCGTCCCTGGGCGTCGAACGGCGTGACGGGGAAGAAGAGGATGCCGTCGAAGTTCACGCCAGCACGTCCTTTCGGGCGAGGTCGGAAGAGGGGGCAGGGTCGTACGCGGGCTCGCCGAGCTCGCCGCGCCAGGTGTGCGCGGGACGCCAGCCGAGCACGCGACGCGCTTTGGCGTTGGAGAACGCGGGGGCCGTGCCCGTCAGCTCGGCGGCGAGGTCCTCGGTGCCGGGGACGAACCGGGGCAGCAGCTCGGCGAGCGGCCTGCGCGCCAGCGCGTCGTCGGCGCCGACGAAGAACACCTCGGCGTTCGGGATCTCGGGCAGGGCCAGCAGCAGCGTGTCGACGAACGTGGCGACGTCGCGGGCATCGACGTAGTTGAAGAGGGCGGGCGCCGACAGCGCCGGATCCGCCAGCCGCTCGTGCACCGTGTGGCCCTGCTGCGTGAGGGCGCCCTGCCACTCCTCGGGCGCGATGACGTAGCAGGGGCGGAAGGCCGCGAAGCGGACGGCGTCGCCGGTCTGGCGGGCGAGCATCGCGATGGTCTGCTCGGCGAGGTGCTTGGACAGCGCGTAGGCATTCCAGGGCTTCGGCGTCGACCCCTCGTCGAGAGGGAGCCGCTCGGGCAGCCACCCGGTGGGCGCGCCGTAGCCCAGCACCGTGGGGCTCGACGCGGTCACGATCCTGCGGATGCCCGCGTGCGCTCCGGCCGAGAGCACGTTGAGCGCCATCGTCGCGTTCGTGCGGAGGATCACATCCTCTGGTGCGCTGAACGGCACCGCGATGGCGGCGAGGTGGATGAGCGCGTCCGCCCGCGTGCCGGCGATCGCGCGGGCGGCGGCATCCGTCTCGGTGAGGTCCACGGCGACCTGCTCGACGTCGCCCAGCTCGGGGGCATCCGACACGGCGCGGTCGAGCGACACCAGCTCATGACCCGCCGCCGCGAGTCCCGCGACGAGGCTGCGGCCGAGGCGCCCCGCGCCGCCGGTGACGGCGATCCGGCTCATGCGCGGACCGCGGCCGCTTCGGCGGCGGGCGTGGTGAGGAGGCGGATGCCGAGCTCGGCGACCTGGACGGGGAGCCTGGTCTCGAGCGAGCGGTTGCCGGCGATGCCGACGGCGATGGAGCGGACGCCGTCGCGCCAGTCGGCGGGGCGGGCCAGCGGGTCGTCGCCGGGACCTTCGAACACGTCGGCCAGGAGCAGGGCGTCGCCGCCGCCGTGGCCGTCGCTGTTGCCCTCGAGCGGCACCTCGTGGGCCGCCTCCCAGTGCCGCTGCACGATGAGCCGCTCGCCTTCGGGGCGGAGCGATCCGGATGCGCCGGCGTGGACGGCGGACGGGTCGAGCACGGGGTGCAGCCCCTCGTCGGCGAGCACGGCACCGCGCTCGACGACCTCCAGCTCGGCGCGGCCGAGCGTGCCGTTGACCGCGACCCGGTAGCCCTCCCACGGCGCGTGGGCGTTCAGCGAGTACGACAGGGTCGCACCGGAGGCGTAGTCCACGACCAGGGCGAGGTTGTCCTCGATGGTGATGCCCTCGCCGAACACGTCCCGGTCGCGCAGGTAGCCGTCGTGCTGCTCCGCGTCCAGGTAGAGCGCCTTCAGGCGCTCGTCGTCGCGCAGGTCCAGCTCGAACGCGTCGGCACCGTCGTGGGTGCCGCGGGCGGGACGGTTCCCGATGCCGCGGGCCGCGGCGTTGTCGGCCCCGTAGAAGCGGAGGCCGCCCGACGCGTAGACGCGCCGGGGCGCGGAGCGGATCCACCAGTTCACCAGGTCGAAGTGGTGGCTGGCCTTGTGGACGAGCAGGCCGCCGGAGTGCTCCTTCTCGCGGTGCCACCGGCGGAAGTAGTCCGCCCCGTGCTTGGTGTCCAGCACCCACGAGAAGTCCACGCTCGTGACCTCGCCGATGACGCCGTCCTGGATGACCTGGCGCAGCGCGGAGTTGCGCGGGGAGTAGCGGTAGTTGAAGGTGATGACGACCTCGCGGCCGGTGCGGTCGATGGCGTCCTCGATCGCCGCAGCGGACGGCCCGTCGATGGTCAGCGGCTTCTCGACGACGACGTCGGCGCCGGCATCCAGCGACCTGACGATCAACGGCGCGTGCAGGTCGTCGCGCGCGCAGATCACCACGCGGTCCACCCGCTGCTCGCGGACCATCGCCTCGAGGTCGTCCGGGCCGTACACCGCGGGCGCGGGCAGGCCCGCTTCGGTGACGCGGTCGACGTAGTACTGCGCGCGCACCGGGTTGGGCTCGCAGATCGCAACGAGCGCCGCGTCGTCCGCGTAGCGCCCGATGATCGCGTCGACGTACATCTGAGCGCGGTGTCCCGCACCGACGAGGGCATACCGGCGGTGGCTCATCTCTCTCCTTCAGGAAACGTTTTCTCAGGATAGCACGGGGCCAGTGGGGCCGTCCTCGGAACCCGGATCAGTGCCGCGGTGCCGGCGTCACGCGGCGGCGGGTCCCGTCGTTCCCCGGACGGTGACCTCGGGGAGCAGGGTGAGCGGATGCCCCGGCTCCGCGCCTTCCAGCAGCTGCCGCATCCGCGCCCATGCCTGTGCGCCGAGCTCGGCGGCGGGCACGGCCGCCGTCGTCAGGGGCGGAGTCGTGTACCGGGCGAACGGGATGTCGTCGAAGCCCACGATCGACAGGTCGGCCGGGACGCGGCATCCGCGGGCCTGCACGGCGCTCAAGAGACCCATCGCGACGAGATCGTTGAAGGCGAGCGCGGCCGTCGCACCCGAGGCGAGCACGTCGTCGCCGGCGGCGGCGCCCGACTCGAAGTCGACGCCGCAGGGGATCTCGGTGACGTCGGTGTCGGGGTGCGCGGCCACGAAGCCGGCGATCGCCTCGAGCCGGGCCGCGTTCGCCACGCTGCGCGGGGCGCCCGCCAGGAACACGATGCGGCGGTGACCGAGTGCGTGGAGGTGCGCGAGCTCGGCGGCCAGCGCGCTGCGGTAGTCCGCACGCACGCTCGGCACGTCGCCCGACGCGCGGTTGATCAGCACGACGGGGCGCAGGCCCCCCACGAGGCGGTCGAGCTCGTCCTGCGGCAGGCGCGGCGAGCACAGGATGACGCCGTCGGTGCGGCGCCGCGTCGCGCCGGCGAGGACGCGCTCCTCGTCGACGGACTCCGCCGAGTCGGCGACGAGCACGTGGTAGTCGTCAGCGGCGGCGGCGCGGCTGAGCCCGCGGAGGATCGCCTGGAACGTGGGGTTGCCGAGGTCGGGAACGATCACCGCCACCGTCTGCGTGCGCCCGAGCACCAGGCTGCGCGCGACGGGGCTCGCGGTGTAGTCGAGGGCGGCCGCGGCATCCTTCACCCGCTCCGCGAGAGCCGGATCGACGGTCGGGTTGCCGTTCAGCGCGCGCGACACCGTCGACAGCGACACGCCGGCGCGAGCGGCGACGTCGGCGATGGTGACGCGCGATCCGTCGGCGCGTGGCGGGCGAGGCATCGGGTGCTCCTTCGGTCCGGGGCGCGCTCAGCCTACCCGGAAACGTTTCCCCGCCCGCGGTGGGGAGGGGTCGCGCACTCTGGGGGTTGTGGGCCCTGCCGTTCGCGGACTCGGGGCTCACACCCTTCCGGAAGCTCGACGCTGTGCGCGTGCCCTGTCGCGGGCTCGGGTCTCGCGCGCGTGCCCTTTCGCGGATCCGGAATTCGGACTTTGCGCCGTTTTCCGGATCGCGCGCGGCATCTGGATCCGAGAACCAGCGGATTCTCCGAATCTCGGATCGTGCGCGCAGGCGCCACAGCGGCGCAAGACGGGCGACGGATGCCTCGACCCCGCGAACCGGCGACCCCGCGACCCGCGCCCGGCGGCCCCGCGAACCGGCGACCGGCGGCCCCGCGAACCGGCGACGCGGCGCCCGGCGGCGCGTCGCCCGGCGGGGTCAGGCCCGCGGCGGCGTGCTGCCGCGGAGGATCACCTCGAGGGGCAGGGACGGCTCGTCGTCCTCCCAGTCCGCGTCGGTCGCGGCGTGCAGGGCGCGGTAGCCGAGGTCCTCGAGCGGGACGCGGACCGTGGTGAGCCCGGGGCGGATGTCGCGGCCGGTCGCGATGTCGTCGAAGCCGGCGACGGCGATGTCGTCGCCGACTCTGCGCCCGGCGTCGCGCACGGCGGACATGACGCCGATGGCCACGACGTCGCTGATGCCGAAGATCAGGGTGCCGGCGGGCACGTCGCCCTGCAGCAGCTCGGTGGCGGCGGCATAGCCCGCGTCGCGCGTGAAGCCCCCGCGGCGCACCTCACGCACGGTGCCGCCGGCGGACGTGAAGCCCTCGGTGAAGCCGGCGATGCGGTCGTCCGAGGTGCGGATGCCCTCGGATGCTGCGACCACGATCGCGTCGCGATAGCCGACGCCCGCCAGCTGGGCGCCGAGCGCGGCCGAGCCGCCGCGGTTGTCGACGGCGACCGACCGGGCGGACCCGCCGCCGGGCCCGACCACGACGACCCGCCCGCCCATCTGCGAGAAGGCGTCGAGCTCGCCCTGGAGTCCCACCGCGTCGGGGCCCTCCACGCGGGAGGCCGCGAGGATGAGGCCGCGCGGGCGCTGGCCGCGCAGCGCGCGGACGAGCTTGACCTCGCGCTGCGGGTCGCGCTCGGTGATGGCGATGGTCACCACGAGGCCGGCCTCGTCGGCACCCCGCGCCACGCCGGACGCGAGCTGGCCGAAGTAGGGGTCGGCGATGTCGGCCACGAGGAGGGCGACGATCGCGGCCGTGCCGCGCGCGGTGGCCTGCGCCGACAGGTTCGCCGTGTAGCCGAGCTTGTCGGCGGCGGCCTGGACGCGCTCGCGGTAGCTCTCGGCGACCTTGCGGGTCGAGCCGTTGAGTACACGCGACGCGGTCGCGAGCGAGACTCCGGCCTCGCGCGCGACGTCGTGAAGGGTGGCGGCGCCTCGGGTCGGCGCGATGATGTCGCTCACGAGCCAGAGTCTAGGCCCTGTGTCCGGTTCGAGCACTAGATTGGGAAGCGGTTTCCCAATCCGGCTCGAGATCCTCTCGGCAACAGCGTGGTCCCCGAGGAGCACCATGACACGACCCGCCGCATCGAGCGTCGCGCCGCCCGCCACCGTTCCCTTCGCACCACCCGCGCGCGTGCGCCTCGCGCCCGGCCTCGACCTCGACGCGCAGCGCACCGCGAGCGCGACGCTGCAGCGACTGGATCCCGAGCGGCTCCTCGCCCCGTTCCGTCGGGAGGCCGGCCTCGCCCAGCACGCCGAGCCGTACGGAGGGTGGGAGTCCGATGGGCTCGACGGCCACACCGCCGGCCACGTCCTGTCGGCCGCGAGCACGCTGGCCGCCGCGGGGGATGAGGCCCCCGCACAGCTCGCACGAACGCTGGTGCGCGGCATCCGTCACTGTCAGCTCGCGCGCGGCAGCGGCTACGTCGGCGGCGTGCCGGACGGAGAGGCGCTGTGGGACGAGCTGCGCGCCGGCCGGGTGGAGGCGGGCGCCTTCCACCTCAACGGGCGGTGGGTGCCGCTGTACAACCTCCACAAGACCCTCGCCGGGCTCATCGACGCCGCCGAGCTGACCGGCGACCCCGACGCGCGGGCGACGCTCGACGACCTCGGTGCGTGGTGGCTCCGCGTGACCGGCGAGCTCGGGGACGACACGTTCGAGCGCATCCTCGACTGCGAGTTCGGGGGCATGACCGAGGCCTTCGCGCGGCTGGCGCTGCTCACGCGCGAGCCCGCCCATCTGCATCTCGCCCGCCGCTTCGTGCGTCGCGGGCTGGTCGAGCCGCTGGCTGCGGGACGCGACGAGCTCGACGGGCTGCATGCCAACACGCAGATCCCGGTGGTCGTCGGATTCGCCACCATCGAGCGTGCGGCCCGCGAGCTCGCGCCGGAGCTCCTGACCGTAATCGAGGCGCGCGAGGGTGCCGCGGCCCGCTTCTTCTTCGAGCGCGTCGCCCGCCGTCGCAGCGCCGCAATCGGCGGCAACAGCGTGCGCGAGCACTTCCCGCAGGACCTCTCCAGCATGCTCACGGCGCGCGAGGGGCCGGAGACGTGCAACACGCACAACATGGTCAAGCTCGCCGCCGAGCTGCATCAGCTCACCGGCGACGACGCATACGTGCTGTGGGCGGAGCGGGCCCGCGTGAACCACCTGCGCTCAGCGCAGCATCCGGTCCACGGCGGACTCGTGTACTTCACGCCGCAGCGGCCCGCGCACTACCGCGTCTACTCGCCCGAGGCCGAGGGATTCTGGTGCTGCATGGGCTCGGGCTTCGAGGCGCAGTCGCGCCACGCCGCGCTGGTCTACTCCGCCGCACCGGACGAGGTGCGCGTCAACGCGCTCGTGCCGTCGCGGTTCGAGTCCGACGGGGCCGAGGTCGTGATCGCCGTCGACGACCGCTCCGACGCCGCGGCCGTGGACGTCACGCTCCGCGTGCGGGCCGCCCGCCCCACCCGCGTGGCCGTGCTGGTCCCCGGCTGGGTCGACGGCGACGCGTTCGCGACCATCGCCGAGGGGATGACGGATGCCGCCCCGCGGCGCGCGCCCGCCGGCTCGCGGCTGCAGTTCGACGCGGCGGAGGGCGAGACGGTCGTGCAGCTGTCGCTCGCGCGCTGCCTGCGCTGGGAGCGCGCGGCGGACGGGTCGGACTGGGCGTGGATCGTCGACGGCCCCGATGTGCTCGCGCACCGCGTGCCCGACGACGCGGTCGCCTACCGCGGCACCGGCGCACGCATGGGGCACATCGCGGTCGGCCCGCTCCGCCCGCTCGCCGGCGCACCGGTGCTGACAGCCGACGCCCTCGAGCACGCCGTCCGGCTCGGCCCGGGCTCGGTGCGCGTGCCCACCGCGGACGGCGGCAGCGTCGATCTCGAGCCGTTCGCCGGGGTCCATGACGCCCGCTACATCGTGGCGTGGCCGCTCGCCGCCGACCCCCGGGACGTGCCGGCCCGGCGGGCGGCGCTCGAGCGGATCGACACCGCCTCGCTCGGTCTCGAAGCCCGCACCCGGGACGTCGTCGCATTCGGTGAGCAGCAGCCGGAGTCCGACCACGCCCTCTCGGCCACCGACGAGGAGATCGGCGTGCGCGGCGACACCCGCTGGCGTCGGACCCGCGGCACGATCGCGGTGACGCTACGCGACTGGAGCGGCACGGCCGACACGCTGCGACTGTCGTGGCTCGGCGGCGACGAGGACTCCCGCGTGTGTGTCGTCGTGGGCGGCGCGGTGGTGCTCGACGAGGTCGTGCCGGCGTCGTCGAGCGACGGGACGCGCGAGGTGCCGCTCGGCGACGCGACCGGCGCGTTGGATCTGCCGGTGCGCATCGAGGCGGCGGGCTCGGCCACCCCGCGTCTGACCGAGCTCCGCGCGCTCGCCGCGGCGTCGGACCGCTGACCGCAGCGGCCGCACAGCCACGCGGCCGCCCGCGATCACCGAAGACGCGACCCGCCGATCACGGTGCGCCCGGTGAGCGGATCACCGCGCGGGCCGTCGCCGGGTAGGCGTCAGACCGCGAGAGCGGACCGCAGGAACCCCCGCGCCTCGTCCTGCATCGCAGCCGTGAACTCGTGCGGTGCGTCATGCCACGCGCCGGTGTAGCGCGACCCGAGCAGAGCGCGCAGGCGGGTGTCGGCATCCGTCATCCCCTCACGGGGGAACAGCTCGTCACGTGCGCCGTACTGCACGAGCACACGCTGCCCGAGCGCGGCGATGTCGGGCAGGTCGAAGCGTGCGGCCAGTCCCGGACTGTGCAGCAGCCACGAGTGGGTCTCCAGATAATCGGGCACGAGCGACGCCGACGTCGCCATCATGCCGGCGATCGCCGTCACCGCGAACCTGTCGTCCAGCGCGGCGGTGAACAGCGCACGACCGCCGCCTCCTGAGAACCCGACGACGCCCAGCCGCGACGCGTCGACCTCGGGGAGCCCGGCGAGCACCCCGGCCGCAGCCAGGTCGTCGGTGGCGACGGCTCCCGCGAAGCTCGTGCCGAGCGCACCCGCGGCCTTGGCCAGGCCGTACTCGTGCAGCGACGACAGCTCGTCGAAGCGCTCGTCGGGGGAGAGGGTCTCGCCCCGCTCGCGGTGTAGCGCGTCCAGTGCCTCACCGAGACGCGCGAGCACGGCGGGAGGCGACGACAGGTCGAATGCCCGGCTCGCCCACGAGAAGGCGTCGGGCGCGAGCACCGCGAAGCCGTCACGAGCGAGATCGTTCGCGGGGGTGCGGCCGGCGTAGCAGCGCGCACGCATGCGCGCGGCCGACGGGCTCGGAGCGTGCCCCGTGTCGACGAGCTGCTCGGCTCCGGTGGAGCGGACCCCGCCGTGCGCGTGAAGAGTCAGCACCCCGGGGAGCGGCCCATGCGCCCCGACGGGAGTCAGCAGGAACGCACGCGTGCGCGGGCCGAACCCGAGCCACCACGTGAGCTCGCGTCCCTCCACACCCGCGGCGGTCCAGGTCCGCTCGACACGGACGTCGCGGGCGGGCGCGACCCGCACTCCGAGCACCTCGGCCAGCGCCCGACGGCGCGGATCGGCCGGCGAGAGCACGGAAGCGCCCGCGAGGTAGGCCGGCCAATCGGCGTACCCCGCGAGCGCTCCGGTGCCCATGCGGCGCGTCAGTGCGCGACGCGAGCGCGCAGGTGAGGAGTGACGGATGCCGCGAACCCGGCGGCCGTGCGCTGCACGGCGACGAGCGGGTCGGTGGCCCAGATCTCCTCGTTGAAGATCTCGACCTCGATGTCGCGGTCGTAGCCGGTGGCCTCGACCGCGCGCGTGAGCGATGCGAAGTCGATGACGCCGTCGCCCGGGTAGTGGCGGCCGAGGAGCACGTCCGCGGGGAGCGGCGTCTTCCAGTCGCAGACCTGGTACGTGGCGATGCGGCCCTCGCGGCCCGCGCGCTCGATCGACGGGAGCACGTCCGGGTCCCACCAGATGTGGAACGTGTCGACCGTCGCTCCCACGACGGCGGGGTCGAAGTCCGCCGCGATGTCGAGCGCCTGGCCGAGCGTCGAGACGACGCAGCGGTCGGAGGCGTACATCGGATGCAGCGGCTCGATCGCGAGCGTCACACCGGCGGCCGCGGCATCCGGAACCAGCTCGCCGATCGCGTCGCGCACCCGCTCGCGCGCGCCGATCAGGTCGCGCGACCCCTCGGGCAGACCGCCCGCGACGAGCACGAGGATGGCGGTCGACCCCTCGGCCCCGGCCGCCGCGAGCTTCGCCGCCTCTTCGATGGCGACGCGGTTGTCGTCGATCGACGCCCGGCGGTCGGGCCCCTCGGGCATCGTGAAGAAGCCGGCGCGGCAGTGCGTCGTGAAGCGCAGGCCCGAGTCGGTCAGCATCGAGGCGGCCGTGGCCAGGCCCACCTGCTGCACGGGCTCGCGCCACAGGCCGATCGCCTGCACACCCGCTTCGGCCGTCACGCGCAGCGCGGTCGCCAGGTCGGCGTGCTTGATGGTGGCCTGGTTGATCGACAGACGCGGGTCCACGGTCACGCGATCACCCCCGGGACGTCGATGCCGTTGTGACGCAGCATGCCGTGCCAGCGGATGGCGGCGAGCTCGGGCTTCTCCAGGGCGAGCGACGCATTCGCGAGCTCGACGATGCGCGACAGGTGGGGGAGGCTGCGCGCGGAGTGCAGGCCGCCGACCATTTGGAACGCCGGCTGGTGGCCGTTGAGCCACGAAAGGAACGCGACGCCGGTCTTGTAGTAGAACGTGGGCGCGGCGAACACCTGGCGGCTGAGCTCCTCGGTGGGGCCGAGGATCTGGAGGTAGCGTGCCGGATCGCCCGCGTCCAGCGCCTGGATGGCCGCCGACGCGACCGGCGTGATCGCGGCGAAGGCGCCGAGCAGCGCGTCCGAATGCTGACGCGCGCTGTCGGGGTTGCGGGACGGCTGCGTCGCGTCGGGCACGTCCTGCCCGCCGATGAGGCCGACGTAGTTGAAGTCGTCGCCGGTGAACATGCGCACGCCCTCGGGCAGGCGCTCGCGGACCGACACCTCGGAGGCCGCGTCGAGCAGGCTCATCTTGACGCCCGCGACCTTGTCGGCGTTCTCCTCGATGATCTCCAGCAGCACCGCCGACGCGTCGCGCCAGTCGGGCGAACCGAAGTAGCCCTCCAGCACCGGGTCGAAGGCGGTGCCGAGCCAGTGCAGCACGACCGGGGTGGTCGCGGACTGCAGCACCTCGCGGTAGACGCGCCGGTAGTCGTCGGCCGACTGCGCGACCCGCGCGAGGTGGCGGGACGCCATCAGCACCGGGCCGGCACCCTGCTCCTCGGTGAAGTGCAGCTGCTCCTTGTAGGCGTCGATGACCTGGTCGATCGAGATGCGCTCCTCGTCGACATGGTCGGTGTTGACGCCGACGACGACCGAGCCGCCCTCCTCGCGGGCGACCTGCGCCGAGCGGGCGATGAGGTCGCGCGTCGCGGCGGCGTCCAGACCCATGTTCCGCTGTGCGGTGTCCATGGCGTCGGCGACGCCGAGACCCCACGAGTACACCGAGCGCCGGAAGTCCAGCGTGGCGTCCCAGTCGACCTCGGCGGGACGGCCCGGGGTGTTGTCGGCCCAGGTGTGGGGCACGACGTGCGCGGCGGCGTACGCCACGCGGCTGCGGAGCGGGCCCCCGGGCTTCGTGTAGCCCGGGGACTCGTTCAGCGAGACCGCCGACGTCGCGCCGTCGGCCGAGAGAAGTGTGAGCTTCGGCATCCGTTCTCCCGATCAGTCCAGCGACAGCGCGGGCAGCTCGACCTTGCGGCCCTCGCGGCTGGACTGCAGGCCGGCCTCGGCCAGCAGCACGCCGCGCGCGCCGGAGAGCAGGTCGAACTCGTAGTCGGTGCCCAGCACGTACGACTCGAGGAACTCCTCCCACTGCTGACGGAAGCCGTTCTGGAACACGTCGTTCGTGGGAACCTCGGCCCAGTCGGCGTCGTAGTCGTGGTCGTCGGCCAGGTCGGGGTTCCAGACCGGCTTGGGGGTGGCGTTGCGGTGCTGGATCTTCGCGCCGAAGAGGCCCACGACGGCCGAGCCGTGCGTGCCGTCGACGTGGAACTCGACGAGCTCGTCGCGGTTCACGCGGACGGTCCACGACGAGTTGATCTGCGCGACGATGTCGCCTTCGAGCTCGAAGACGCCGTAGGCGGCGTCCTCGGCGGTCGCGGTGTAGTGCTCGCCCTTCTCGTCCCAGCGGTCCTTGATGTGCACGGCGGCCTGAGCGTAGACCGTCTTGACCTCGCCGAAGAGGTTCTCCATCACGTAGTTCCAGTGCGGGAACATGTCGACGATGATGCCGCCGCCGTCCTCGGCGCGGTAGTTCCACGAGGGACGCTGGGCGGGCTGCCAGTCGCCCTCGAAGACCCAGTAGCCGAACTCGCCGCGCACCGACAGGATGCGGCCGAAGAAGCCGGAGTCGATGAGGCGCTTGAGCTTCTGCAGGCCGGGGAGGTAGAGCTTGTCGTGGACGACGCCGGTCTTGACGCCGGCCTCCTTCGCGAGCTTCGCGAGCTCGAGCGCCTCTTCGACCGTCTCGGCCGTCGGCTTCTCGGTGTAGATCGTCTTGCCGGCGGCGATCGCCTTGCGCAGGGCCGAGGCGCGGGCCTTGGTCACCAGGAAGTCGGCGTAGATCTCCCAGCGCGGGTCGGCCAGGGCGGCGTCGAGGTCGGTCGTGTAGTCCTCGATGCCGTGCTTGGCGGCGAGGTCGGCGAGCTTCGCCTCGCTGCGGCCGACGAGCAGCGGCTTGACGGTGACCTTGGTGCCGTCGGCGAGCTCGATGCCGCCCTGGTCGCGGATCGCGAGGATCGAGCGCACCAGGTGCTGGCGGTAGCCCATGCGGCCCGAGACGCCGTTCATGATGATGCCGATCTCGCGCACCTGCGGACGTGCCGAGGTCTCCGCCGAAGCCGGAGCGAGTGTCGTGTCGGTCATGGGGTCCTGCTTTCTTCTCTGAAGGCTGTGGGTACCCGCTCACCGGGCAGTGATGCGGGTAAACGCTTTCCAATAGTGTGACACGGGATTTGTCGGTTCGCAAGCGCTATCCGGAGCGCACAGAATCGGAGGTTTCGAGCGACACTCCGGAGAACGGATGCCTCCTCCCGGCGTGTCGCCCAAGAAGTCCGACGCTGTGCCGCTCCACGCCGCCCCGCGCGGGCCGGTCAGGCCCGCAGCAGCACGCACCCGTGCGGCTCGAGCGTCAGCCGGACGACGGAGCTGCCCGGAGCCACACCGCGCGCCGCATGCGACTGCTCGTGGACGGCCTCCACGGCGACGGATGCCGCGTCCCACACGTCCACGACGCCTGCGGGGGCGGGGCCGAGGCCGAGCGACCGCGTGTCGAACGGCACCTCGCGGGGTTGGTCGGCGGTGTTGAAGACGGCGACCCAGCGTGTCTCGCCGCGCTCGGCCGCCCACACCACGAGGTCTCGCTCGCGCAGCAGCTCGCGGTTGCCGGTGGACTCGCGCAGCACCTCGAGCACGTCGTCGTTCGTGAAGAGGGCGATGGTCTCGGGGGCGCTCGTGGGGAGGTCTCCGCCGATCATGAGCGGGGATCGCGCCATGACCCACAGGGTGACCAGCGACCTGCGCTCGGCCAGGGTGAGCGCGCCCTCGCGGGGTTCGCCGCGCTCGGCGCGGATGCCGATGCGGCCGAGGGGCAGCATGTCGGCGTCGGGCCAGCCCTCCGGTCCTGCCAGCGGCGCCCAGCGTGCCAGCCGCGCGAAGTTCGCCTCGACGTCGTCCCACCGGTCCCACAGGTCGTCGCAGATCCGCCACATCGTGGCGTGCTGCCGCAGGTGCTCGAGGTGGGCCGCTGACAGGTCCCGTCCGGGCGAGAGCGACAGCGCGATGGCGCGCGGCGCGGTCTCGATCGCCGTCGAGAGGGCTTCGATCTCGGCGGCCTGGTAGGGCCACAGAAGGTCGTCGGCCTTGATGAAGTCGACGCCCCACAGCGCGTACTGGTCCGCGATCGAGTGGTAGTACGCCGCGGCGCCGGGCTTCGAGTGGTCCAGGCCGAGGTAGTGGGGGTTCCACTCGCAGACGTTGGTCGAGTCGGCGATGGCCGCCGCCGTGGCCTCGGCGCCCTGCACGGGCAGGTCGCGCTCGACGGCCAGGCGCGGGATGCCGCGCATGATGTGGATGCCGAACTTCAGGCCGAGCTCATGCACGCGGGCGGCCAGCGGGGCGAACCCGCGGCCTCCGGCCGACGACGGGAACCGCACCGGGTCGGGCTGCACGCGGCCGAACCCGTCGATCACCAGCGGAGCGGCGTCGTTGTACCCGTGCGACCGGGCGGTCGGATCGGCCCAGTCGATGTCGACCACCACCGTGTCCCATCCGTGGGGGAGGAGGTGCTCGGCCATGAAGGCGGCGTTGGCGAGCACCTCCTCCTCGGTGACGGTGGTGCCGTAGCTGTCCCAGCTGTTCCACCCCATCGGCGGGGTGGGCGTCTTCCGCAGCGTCATGCGAGCCGGATCGCCGTCCACGAGACGGCGGGGAGCGTCACCGACAGCTGTTCGCCGTCGACGGATGCCTCCGCCTCGCGCACGCCCACCCGCTCGGGCGCCTCCAGCGTGTTGGCGGCGTACAGGTCGTCCTCGTGCAGGAGGTGCGACTCCACGACCGAGACCTCGCGGCCGAGCTCGCGCACCAGGGCGGCGAGGTCGACGCGGAGGGTCGCGGCATCCGTCGTCGAACGGTTCACCGCGAACAGCGACACGCCCTCGTCGTCGATGGTCGCCACCGCGTTCAGCGCCGGGACGTCGCCGAACCTCTCGCTGGCGAAGGTTCTCGACGCGACCGGCACGCGCACCGCGTTGCCGCGTGCCAGGCGCGAGGTGATCGAGAACGGGAAGAACGTGGTCTGACGCCACGCGGGTCCGCCGGGCTCGGTCATGATCGGCGCGATCACGTTGACCAGCTGCGCGAGCGAAGCCGAGCGCACCCGGTCGGCGTGCTGCAGCAGCGTGATCAGCAGGTCGCCGAAGACGACGGCGTCGAGCGCGTGGTACTGGTCCTCGAGCAGACGCGGAGCCACGGGCCACGCCCCGCCCTTGAACTCGTGGCCCGACTCGGTGCCGTCCTCCTTGTGCAGGTACCAGACGTTCCACTCGTCGAAGGAGATCATGATGCGCTTGTCGCTCTTCTTCTCCGCGGCCACGGAGTCGGCGATGGCGGCGACGGCCTCGATGAAGCGCGCCATGTCGACGCCGGAGGCCAGGAACTCCTGCGCGTTTCCGTCCTGCTCCTGGTAGTACGAGTGGCACGAGATGTACTCGACGTCGTCGAAGGTGTGCTCGAGGACGGTGCGCTCCCACGACCCGAACGTCGGCATGCCCCGGCCCGACGAGCCGCACACGACGAGCTCGATGTCGGGGTCGAGCATGCGCATCGCCTTCGCGGTCTGCGAGGCGAGCTTGCCGTAGTCGTCGGCGTTCTTGTGGCCGACCTGCCACGGGCCGTCCATCTCGTTGCCCAGGCACCACATGCTCACGCCGAAGGGCGTCTCGCGGCCGTTCGCCGCGCGCCGGTCGGTCCACGCCGTCTGCGCGTCGGCGTTGGCGTACTCGAGCAGGTCGAGCGCCTCCTGCGTGCCGCGCGTGCCGAGATTGACCGCGAGCATGAGGTCGCTCCCGACGCGGTCGAGCCACGCCTGGAACTCGTGGAGGCCGACCTCGTTCGTCTCCGTCGAGTGCCACGCGAGGTCGAGCCGTCGCGGGCGCTCGGCCTTCGGCCCGATGCCGTCCTCCCAGCGGTACGCCGAGACGAAGTTGCCGCCGGGATAGCGGATGGTCGAGACGCCGAGCTCCTTCACCAGCTCGACGACGTCGGTGCGGAAGCCCTCCTCGTCGGCGGACGGATGCCCCGGCTCGAAGATGCCGTCGTAGATGTGGCGCCCGAGGTGCTCGACGAATCCGCCGAACAGCCGCCGGTCGATGTCGGCGATCTCGTGGTGCGGGTCGAGGCGGGCGGTCGCGTCCTGCGCGTCGGTCACGGGGTGCTCCTTGGAGGTCGAAGCGCCGGCGATGCGGACGTGCGTCGCCGGCGACGGTTCAGTGGGATGCCGGCTCGTGCCGGAGGATCAGCGAGATGGCGGCCGGCCTCGCGGGGAGGCGGTACCGGGGGAGCACCCCCGGCCCGCAGGTGGCGGTGCCGACGCCCGACTGGGCGAGGTCGATCGTCACGTGCGTCTGCCCGTCCGGAGTCAGCTCCCAGTTGTGGGCGGCGCGGGCGAGGGACCGCCGGCTGTGACGCGACACGGTGAGCGCGAAGGGGGCGTCGAGCGAGGATACGTGCAGGGTACCGGCCTCGGTCGCGATCGCGGCCTTGCGCACGCCGATCCTCGAGCCGCTCTCCTGCGGACGGACATGGTCCACGGTGAGCTCGTCGGCGTCGAGGTGCCACCAGCCGAACCGCGCGGCCGCGCGCAGGTCGGGGTAGCTGGGCATCGGGCCGTATCCCGCCAGGTCCACCCCGACGGGCGCCGAGGCGAGGACGAAGTCCAGCCCGATCCTCGCCCACTCCGTGATCCAGGTGCCGTGGGGCTCGAGCTCGGCGTCGAGCCGCACGGCGCCGCCCTCGAGGGCGGTCCACCGCAGGCGGGCGTCGACGGCGCTGTCGAGGATGGGCGTCCCGGTGCGGGTGCGCACCGTGACGGCGCCGCCCTCGGTCAGGGCGTCCACCAGCCGGGTCACGGTGCGGTCCATGCCGGCCGCGCGCCAGCGCTCGGCGTAGGAGGGCAGGTCGAGCTCGTCGTCGCCGATGTCGCGGTCGTTGTCCGTCGGAGCACGCCAGACGCCCACCGTCGGTCCCGCGATCGCCAGACCGCCCAGGCTCTGCAGGCCTCCGCCCGTGCGGTCGAACCGCGCGGCGCCGACGACGTCGGCGGTCGCGGCGACCGCGGCGGGGGCGGGTGCGACGGGTCGTCCGTCGCGGACGTCCTGGCCGCTCGCGATCACGTGGCCGGCCTCCGCCCAGGCCGATGGTGCGGCCGAGACCGCCTCGACCGTGAGCGCGTCGGCCACGCGGGCCGCGGCATCCGTCCGGCACTCGTCGGGCAGGTCCACCATCGCGGCGGAACGCGGTCCGCAGGCGGGTGTGGGAAGGGTTCCGGATGCCACGACCTCGCCGTCGACGGTGCGCCTCCAGCGCAGCGCGACGTCGGCGAGGTCTCGGAAGTCGTACCGGTTCTCGAGGCGCACGCGCGTGCGCGCGCCGTCGATCCCCACGACGATGGGGGCGATGACGGCCGCATAGTGCAGCAGCCCGGGCCGGGGATTGCGGTCCGCGTCGACGAGTCCGTCGATGACGAAGTTGCCGTCGTGCACGTCCTCTCCGAAGTCGCCGCCGTAGAGGGTCCGGCTCGTGCCGTCCGGGCCGTCGACCGCGATGCCGTGCTCGAGCCACTCCCACACGAAGCCGCCCGCGTGGCGCGGGAAGGTCTCGAAGAGGTCCCAGTACTCCTGGAGGCCGCCGGGGCCGGTCCCCATCGCGTGCGCGAACTCGCACTGGAGGAACGGCAGGGTGCGGCGGCGCACCTCGGCCGGCGTGGCGTCGAAGGGTGCCGGCACCAGCGCCTCCTCGCCGATCGCGCGCACCTCGTCGTGCGTGGCGTACATGCGCGAGTAGACGTCGACGTAGCGGCTCGCGCGATCGCCCTCATAGTGGATGAGCCGGGTGGGATCGGCGGTCTTCGCCCATCGCGCCATCTCCTCGAGATTCGCACCGACGTGCGACTCGTTGCCCAGCGACCACATGATGACGCTCGGATGGTTCTTGTCGCGATGCACCGTCCGGCGGATGCGGTCCAGGAACGCGTCGCGCCACGCGGGGTCGGCGCTCGGGTTGCGGCGCCAGTCGACGTGCTCGAAGCCGTGGGTCTCGAGGTCGCACTCGTCGATCACCCAGAACCCGAGCTCGTCGAAGAGGTCGAGGACGTCCGGATGCGGGGGGTAGTGGGAGGTACGGACCGCGTTGATGTTGTGGCGCTTCATCAGGAGCAGCTCGTCACGGGCCACGTCGGCGTCGTAGACGCGACCGTGCCGCGGGCGGTGCTCGTGGCGGTTCACGCCGCGCAGCATGATCGGCGCACCGTTGACGAGGAGCTGCGTGTCCCGCACCTCCACCCGTCGGAACCCGATGCGAAGGGCGACGACCTCCGCCTGGGTGCGGACCTCGGCGTCGTAGAGCCGCGGCTGCTCGGCGGTCCACGGCTCGACCCCGGCGATCCGCAGTGTGTCCGCTGCGGGCGCGTCGATGCCGAGCTCGGGGATCACGATGCGGGCCGCGGCCTCGCCGTTGACGCGGACCGAGACGTCGAGGGTGCCCGCTCCGGTGTCGGCGTCGTAGTCCGCACGCACGAACACGTCGTCGACCCCGCCGTCGGGCCGGGCGAGGATCGTCACGCTCCGGAAGATCCCCGGCAGCCACCACATGTCCTGGTTCTCGAGGTAGGTGGCGTCGCTGAACTGCGCGACGCGGACCGCGAGCCGGTTCGTCCCGGGGACGAGGACGTCCGACACGTCGAACTCGTGCGTGAGCCTGCTTCCACGGGTCGTCCCGAGGAGCACGTCGTTCAACCACACCTCGGCGGCCGACTCGATGCCGTCGAACCGGAGGATGCGGCGGCGATGTGCGATGACCTCGTCCGACGCCGCGAAGTCGAGCCGGTAGTCGCCGATCGGATTGACGTCGGGCGGGTGCGGCGGGTCCACCGGGAAGGGCATCTGCACGTTGGAGTAGGCCGGCGACCCGTAGCCCTGCAGGTTCCAGTGGCCGGGGACATCGACGACTCCCCAGCCGTCGACGTCTGCGACGCGCCAGTCCTCGGGCGCGGCCCGGAGGGAGGGCGAGACGCGGAATCTCCAGCGCCCGTCGAGCGACTGGCTGGGCGCATCGGAGCGCAGACGAGCGCGCGGGGCGGTGGTGCCGGAGCCGGGGCTGGTGGTGGCGATCTCCATGGGTTCCTCGTCGGTGAGTGAAGAGCGTCAAAGCACCGACCCTACACGGAAGGCGCTTACCCATTCGCGGGGAAATCGAGGGAAGGCGCTTGCCGGTAGACGAACTTTGCTCTAATGTCCTAACATCGTATCAGCGATCCGCACCGGGCTCCGGCTCCGGCTCCGCACCAGAGGCGCGAAATCCCGCGCCGCATCGACAAGGACGTTGGCCCCTGGACATCCAGGGCGAAAGGGAAATCCAATGAAGCATTCAGCAAAGCCCCGCCTGCGGGTGACTCTCGCCCTCGCCGCCGCCGCGGTCACCGCTGTCGCGCTCACCGGCTGCGGCTCGAACGGCGAAGCCGCCCAGACCGACGAGCCGATCCAGTTCTTCCTCTCTGGCGACGCCAACCAGGGTGGCGGCTACGCCCACATGGCCGAGAAGTACGAGGAGGAGACCGGCGTCGAGGTCGAGATCGTCGACATCGCGAACGACGACCTCGCCACCAAGCTCCGCAACGCCGCGCAGGCCAACGACCTCCCGGCGATCGCCCGCGTCGGCGCCGTCGACCCGGTCTGGCGCAACGCGACGACCGATCTGTCGGACATCACCGAAGGCAGCGAGATCCGCACGGACCTCTCCGACAAGGACGACGACGGCAACGTCATCTCGCTCCCCTCCGACATCACCGCGGTCGGCATGTTCATCAACAAGACGCTGTTCGACGAGGCCGGCGTCGCCTACCCCACCAGCGAGGACGACATCTGGACGTGGGACGAGTACGTCGCTGCGGTCAAGGAGGTCCAGGCCGCGACCGGCACCACGTACGGCATGGTGATGGACAAGTCCTCGCACCGCCTCAAGGCCCTCTTCTACGAATTCGGCTCGGACTACTTCCAGGCCGATGACGAGGGTGTCTTCAGCACGAACGACAACACTAAGGACGCGCTGGAGTTCTTCGGCTCGCTGAACGACGACTCCTTCATGCCGCGCTCGGTGTGGCTGTCGGATGCCGACCCGAACGCGCTGTTCAAGAGCGGCGACGTCGTGTCGTACCTCTCCGGCTCGTGGCAGATCGCGGACTTCGCCGTGAACATCGCCGACTTCGAGTGGGCGTCGGTCTACATGCCGCAGGAGGAGGAGCGCGCGACCAACTTCGGCAACGCCGCATCGATCGTCGTCTTCGAGGGGCCCCAGCAGGAGGCCGCGCACGACTTCATCGAGTGGCTGTACGAGCCCGAGAACTACACCGAGCTGTCGGAGACGTCGTCGTTCATCCCCGCCATCGGCGGCCTGGACATCGAGTACGCGGCGCACGCGGACGCCTTCGACATCTACAACCAGGACATCGCGGCCTCTCCCGACATCGTGGGCGAGATCAAGGCGATGGAGCTGCAGTACGGCGCGCAGGGCGTGACGACCGACGGCGACCCGGTGCGCGACGAGACCGTCAAGTACCTCAACGGCGAGCAGGACGTCGACACCACGATCGAGAACATCAACGCCCTGTTCACCGACCAGCTGGGCGCTCTGGAGTGACCGTGTCCACCACCAAGACCGTCGATGGGCGCAGCGCCGAAACCTCTGCGCTCATCACCGTGGGGCGGCGGACGCAGCGCGTCCGCCGCCCGCGGCGGCGCAGCTCGACGACATTCGTCCTGGCGCCGCTCACCTTCATCGCCGTCTCGGTGGTGCTGTTCGCCCTGTTCTTCCTGTGGCCGGGAGCGCTCGGGCTCTGGTACTCGCTCACCGACTACACCGGTGTCGGCACCCCCGAGTTCATCGGCGTCGAGAACTACGTCGACCTCGCCCAGGACCCGGTGTTCTACAGCGTGCTCGGCCGCACCTTCCTGTACACCCTGCTGTCGGTCCCGCTGCACTACGTCGCGGCGCTCGGGATCGCGGTCCTCCTGACCAACAGCATGGCCAAGGGCAAGTCGACGGCCCGCATCATCTTCTTCCTGCCGTGGCTCATCTCGCCGATCGTCGCCGGTGTCATCTGGAAGTGGCTCTTCGGCGAGAACTTCGGTCTCGTGAACTATCTGATCGAGACGCTCGGCGGCCAGGGCCTGCGATGGGAGACCGACCCGACGCTCGCGCTCGTGCTCATCCTCATCGTGAGCACGTGGGGCGGCACGGCGTTCAACATGCTGCTGTTCATCGCCGCGATCCGCAACGTCCCGCAGTCGTACCTGGAGGCCGCGCAGCTGGACGGCGCCAACAGCTGGCAGCGCTTCTACCGCATCACCCTGCCGCTGCTGCGCCCGACCTCGTTCATGGTGATCCTCCTGACGACCATCGGGTCGATGAAGGAGTTCGCGATGGTCCAGGCGCTCAACGGCGGTGGACCGGGCACCTCGAACATGTTCATGGTCCAGTACATCTACCGCACCGGCTTCGAGCGTGCCGATGTGGGCTACGCCAGTGCCGCATCGATGGTCCTCATGGTGATCCTCATCGTCATCGCGGTCATCCAGATGCGCTTCGACAAGAGGAACGACCTCGCATGACTCTCCGACAAGAGGCGCGACCGCGCCGCCGCGGGCTCCGCTCGCTGCCGAGCACGCTGCTGCTGTGGCTGCTCGCGCTGGGCTTCATCATCCCCGTCGCCTGGTTCATCCTCAGCTCGTTCAAGCCCGGCTCGGAGCTCTTCAGCCTCCCGCTCCGGCTGTTCCCCGAAGACTGGACGATCAGCGGCTACACCACCGCGTGGAACCGGTTCAACTTCGCGCAGTACTTCCTCAACACCTCGATCGTGGCGGTCGTCACCACGGTGCTGACCGTGCTGGTGAGCGCCATGACCGGCTACGCGTTCGCGAAGTACAAGGCCTGGTGGCTGAAGTTCTTCTTCATCTGCGTCCTCGCGACCACCATGCTGCCGACCGAGGTCATCATGCCGAGCTCGTTCGCCGTGGTGCGCGACCTGGGCCTGTACAACACGCTCGCCGGCATCATCGTGCCGTCGATCATCACCGCGACGGGCATCTTCATGTTCCGTCAGTACTTCAAGACGATCCCCGACGAGCTGCTCGAGGCCGCCCGCATCGACGGTGTGTCGGAGTTCGGCGCGTTCTGGCGCATCATGCTCCCCCTCGCGAAGCCGATCGCCGTGGTGCTCGCGATCTTCTCGTTCCAGTGGCGGTGGAACGACTACATCTGGCCGCTGATCGTGCTGAGGGACCCGGACCGCTACACGCTCCAGGTCGCGCTGCGATCCATCGTCGGCGCCGACAACATCGACTGGTCGGTGCTCCTGTCGGCCTCGGTGATCTCGCTGGTCCCGATGGTGGTCCTCTTCGCCATCTTCCAGCGGCAGATCATGAACGCCGATGTGAACTCCGGTCTGAAGGACTGAGATGCCCGACAGAACCCCGTTCCTCGGCGCGCTCCGGAACGCCGTCGCCGAAGACGTGCGGCGGGCGCTCGCCGAGGGCGCGAACCCCGCGGACAGGCACCGCCGGCTGATGGAGCGCGCCAAGCTCCTGGTCTGCGCCTATCTGTGGCCCGAGTCGGACGATCGGGGCGACCCGGCGCTGCTCGCCGGCGCCGAGGCGAACGTCCGCGCACTGCGGGGGCTCCAGGGACCCGGCGGCCTGTTCATCGGCGGCGACAACGTCGACTCCCCTCCGGACTCGTCCTTCACGGTCAACGACCTCTGCGACACCCTGCAGGTCATCCGCACCGTCGACGCCGCAGCGGGAGACGGCCGCCTGGCCGCGCTCGCCGCCGAGCTGGACGCCGTCGCCGACGCCGTCGAACCGGCGCTCATCGCCGGCGGCGTCCACACGCCCAACCACCGGTGGGAGATCTCGGCGGCCCTGGCGCGGCTGCACCGCCGCCGTCCCTCGGAGGCGCTGCGCCGCCGTGCAGAGGAATGGCTCGCTGAGGGCGTCGACATCACGGCCGACGGCGTCTACTCCGAGCGGAGCGCGAACTATGCCGCGTGGGTGTCCAACCCGTCGCTCACGGCCATCGCCGAGGTGTTCGGCCGGAAGGATGCGCACGCTGCCGTCGTGCACAACCTCGAGAGCACGCTCGGGCTCATCCATCCGGACGACACGGTCGAGACCGTGCACTCGCGTCGTCAGGACCAGCTCACCCGGTTCCCGCTCGGACCCTATCTGGTCGCCTACCGGCGGTACGCCGTCCAGCTGGGACGCGGTGACTTCGCGTGGGCCGCGGAGCGCGCGCTGCGCGACGGCGTCGTCCACGCGCCGTCGACGCTGGCCGAGCTCCTGCTCGAGCCCGCCCTCGGCGGCGAGCTGCCCGAGGCGACCGCGCCATCCGCGCAGGGCATTTGGGCGCAGTCCCGCCTCGTGATCGACGACAACGCGCAGCGCCGCCTCGTGGTGTTCGGCGGGTCGGACTACCCTCGCTTCCGGCGGGTTCGCTCGGGTCTGTCGACGAACCCCACGTTCCTCCGCCTGTTCGCCGGCGAAGCGGTCCTGGACTCCGTGCGCCTCTCGCGCGACTTCTTCGGACTCGGTCCGTTCCGCGCCGACGGTCTCGCGACCGTTCGCGACGACGGCGGACTGAGCCCCCGGCTGACGGAGACCGTCGCGGCGCACTACTACCAGCCCATGCCCGCCGACCTCCGCTCGCCGTCCGGCGAGTACGAGCTGACCGACGACGGCAGGTTCTACGGCTCGATGGCGTTCGCGCAGCGCGCCCGTGACGAGGTGGCGCTGCGGACCTCGGTCGACGTGCAGCCGACGGATGACGGCGCGATCCTCACCCTCTCCGTCGACGGACCCGACAGTCCCTGGGCGCTCGAGCTCGCCTTCCGTGAGGGCGGGCGGTTCGAGGGCGAGGGCGCGACGCCGCAGGAGAACGGGAGCCACCTGCTCACGCACGGCGCCTGCGTCTACCGGGTCGGCGAGGACGCGATCGCCGTCGAGGCGGGGGACGCGTACCGCTCGGCCGGCCCAGGCACGTACCACCCGGGCGAGGACTACGCATTCCTCGGCGCGACCGACGCCGCTGACGGCTCGCGCCTGTATCTCACCGGACGATCACCCGCACGCCTCGTGTTCAGCCTCCGCGCCGAGCGAGCCGTCCGATGAGTGCGGTGACCGTGGACGCGCTCGAGTTCGACACCCTCCGCGCGCTGCGCGCCGAACGGCCGCACGCCGTCCAGGAGGCGCTCGCGACGCGCCGCCGCCGCGACATCGTGCGCGGGGACGGGCGTCTCTTCATCGTCGCGGCCGACCACCCCGCACGCGGGGCGCTGTCGGTGGGCGACCGCGACCACGCGATGGCGAGCCGGTATCTGCTGCTCCAGCGGCTCGCTGTGGCCCTCAGCCACCCGGGTGTGGACGGTGTGCTGGGCACGCCCGACATCATCGACGATCTCGCCGTCCTGGGCCTGCTCGACGACAAGGTCGTGGTCGGCTCGATGAACCGCGGCGGGCTGCGCGGGTCGGCCTTCGAGATGGACGACCGCTTCACGGGGTACGACGTGCCCGCGATGGTGCGCTCGGGCGTCGACTTCGCCAAGGTGCTGCTGCGCGTGAACCTCGCCGACCCGGCCACCGCGTCGACGCTCGAGTCCGCCGCCCACGCGGTGAGCGCCGCGGCGGAGGCCCGGATGCCGATCATGCTCGAGCCCTTCATGAGCCGCTGGGTCGACGGTCGCATCGGCAACGACCTCACCGCGGACGCCGTCGTGCTGTCCCTCGCGATCGCCGCCGGCCTCGGGGTCAGCAGCGCCTACACATGGATGAAGCTGCCCGTCGTGCCCGACATGGAACGGGTGATGGAGGCGACCACCCTGCCGACGCTGCTGCTCGGGGGCGACTCGGGCAGCGATCCGGACGAGACCTTCTCATCGTGGGAGGATGCTCTCGCGCTTCCCGGCGTCCGCGGGCTCACCGCCGGCCGGGCCCTGCTCTACCCGCCGGACGGCGATGTGGCCGCCGCCGTCGACGCGGCCGCCCGCCTGGTCCACACCGATCTCTGACCGAGGAGAACCCATGCGCACGTTCGAGGAGACCCGATGAAGGCGGAGGTCGCCGGCGCCCCGGTGAGCTTCGGCGTCTTCGAGATGACGCCGGACGGCGCGGCCACCGTGTCCGCCGACGACCTGCTCGAGGTGCTGGCCGACGCCGGGTACCGCGGCGTCGACCTGGGCCCCGTGGGGTACCTCGGCCGCGGCGCGGAGCTTCGCGCGCGGCTCGCCCGCTTCGAGCTGGAGCTGGCGGGCGGATGGGTGCAGCTGCCGTTCTCGGACGACGAGGCCTTCGAGGCATCCCTCCCCGTTCTGACCGACGCGCTTCGCGTCTTCTCCGACGCGGCGCAGGCGGGCCCAGGGAGGCTGCCGCTGCCGACGCTCGCCGACGACGGCTCCGTGGCGCGCCGCGCCCACCCCGGCCGCGGAGCGGCCGCGGACCCGCTCGCTCCCGAGGCCTGGGATCGCCTCTTCGCGAACACCGAGCGCGCGGCGGCGCTCGTGCGCGCCGCCGGCTTCGAGCCGACCTTCCATCACCACGCCGGCACCTTCGTGGAGTCGCCCGATGAGATCGACCGGTTCCTCGCGAATGTCGGCGTCGACCTCACCCTCGACACCGGTCATCTGCTCATCGCCGACGGCGACCCGGCGGAGGCCGTCTCGCGCTGGGGCGATCGCATCAACCACCTGCATCTGAAGGACGTCGACCGTGCCGAGCTGCGCCGGGTGCTGGCGGCCGGCGGCGGCATGGCCGAGGTCTGGTCGTCGGGGGCGTTCACCGCGTTCGGCCGCGGGGACCTCGATCTCGCGCGTGTGATGGATGCCATGGACGAACGCGGCTTCGACGGCTGGGTGGTCGTCGAACAGGACGTGCTGAACGCCCCCGATGTCGCGATCGACACCTTCCGTGCCGCGCGCGGCGACGACCAGCGGGTGAACCGCGCTGCGCTCACGCGCTGGGTCTGACCCACGCTGCCGCCTCTCCTCCGACACAGACAAGGAAACCGCCGTGCCCCACGCCCCTCTCCGCTTCGGTCTCATCGGCACCGGCCGCATCGGCCAGGTGCACGCCGAGAACATCGCCGCCAACCCGGACACCGCCCTCGCCTGGGTCGCCGACCCGTTCGTCGACGGGGCGCGTCGCGTCGCCGACCGCTTCGGGGGACGGGCGACGGCCGACACGGACGAGGTCTTCACCGCGGGCGACGTGGACGCCGTCCTCATCGCCTCGCCCACCCCGACGCACGTCGACCTCATCGAGAGGGCGGTGGATGCCGGCATCCCGGTGCTGTGCGAGAAGCCGATCGATCTCGACATCGCGCGCGTCGACAGGCTGCGCCCGAAGGTCGCGGCGGCAGGCATCCCCGTGGCTCTCGGCTTCAACCGGCGCTTCGACCCCGCGTTCGCGGAAGTCCGCGCGCGGGTCGCCGCCGGCGAGATCGGCGCCCTGGAGCAGCTCACCATCATCAGTCGCGACCCGTCCGCGCCGCCGGCGGACTACATCGCCGTCTCGGGTGGCATCTTCCGCGACATGACGATCCACGACTTCGACATGGCGCGCAGCTTCCTGCCCGACATCGTCGAGGTCAGCGCGGTCGGCTCGCGCACGTTCGACGACGGCGCGAGCAAGCACGGCGACTTCGACACGGCGGTGGTGACGCTGCGCGCGGCGTCGGGGGCGCTCGTCACGATCGTCAACTCGCGGCACAGCGCCGTCGGCTACGACCAGCGCCTCGAGGCGTTCGGCGGGAACGGGACCCTGCAGGTCGCGAACCGCTCGACGAGCCTCGTGAGCCTCTCCACCGGCGTCGGCGTGGAGACCCGGGCACCGTACGAGGACTTCTTCCTCCAGCGCTACGCCGAGGCCTACGCCGCCGAGCTGGGGGAGTTCGTCCACCTCGCCCGCGGCGAGACCGCGTCGAGCCCGACCTTCGAGGACGGACGCGCTGCGCTGATCCTCGCCGACGCCGCGCAGCGCTCGGCGACCGAGCGGGTCGCCGTCGAGGTCAGCCTGGCCTGACCAGGCCCTCCCACAGACGAACAGACGGATGCCGCGGCTCGATGAGCCGCGGCATCCGTCGTCCTGCTGTCGGTCAGCCGAGGATCGCGTCGGCCTCTGCGAAGAACTGGGTCACCGCGTCGTCGACCGAGAGGGCGCCCAGGCCGATGGACTTGCCGAGGTCCCAGAAGGTCTGCTCCAGCGAGCCGTAGCCGACGACCGGGACCGGCGGGGCGTCGCCGATGCGGTCGGCGGCGGACTCGATGTAGTCGGCGACCTGCTTGTCGGCGCCCTCGAGGGTCGTGCCCTCGAGCTTCGACGACGAGGCGGGGAAGCCGAGCGTCGTGCCGAAGATCTCGCCGGCCTCGGGGCTGTTCACGACGAAGTCGAGGAACAGCGCGGCGGCTTCGGGGTGCTCGGTGTTCTGCGCGATCGCGACCTGGAGGCCCGCCTGACGGTACAGGTCCTTCGAGCCCTCCTCCGCGGTCGGCGGGGCGACGATCGAGATCGATGAGGCGCCCGAGTCGGCGAGGTACCCGCCGAGGAAGTTGCTCCAGCTCATCTCGCTCGCGGTCACGGCCGCGCCGAATCCGGACTTGGGGGACAGCTCCTCGAGCGTCTGCTGCGGCACGGTGACGCCGTCGCGGATGTCGGCGCCCGACTCCCAGAAGTCGCGCAGCTCGTCCTCGGTGAAGCCGAGCTCGCCGTCCTCGGTGTAGAGGTTGCCGCCGTCGGCGCGGAGCACGAGTTCGAAGACCTGGATGCGCTGCGTGTAGTCGGTGCCGCCGTACACGGCGCCGCCGGTCGCGTCGGTGACCGAGGCCATCCACTCGTCGAAGTCGGCGAAGCTGCCGCCGGCCTCGGGCGCCTCGACGCCCGCCTGCGCGACGAGGTCGTCGTTGACGAAGTTCGCCCACAGGCTGTAGCCCGTCGGCAGCGAGTACTGCGTTCCGTCGAGGGCGCCGGTGCCGAGCAGCGACTCGTCGAACGTGGTCGTGTCGACGTAGTCCGCCACCTCGCCGAGGTCGAGCAGGTTGCCCGACTCGGCGTACTGGCGCAGGTAGCTGTCGGAGAACTGGAACACGTCGGGCAGTCCGCCGCCGGCGGCCTCGGTCTGCCGCTTCTCCCAGAAGCTGGGGAAGTCGGTGAACGAGGTGTTGATCGTGATGTTCGGGTACTCCTCGTTGAACGCCGCGATCAGGTCGTTGTAGCGGGTCGCGCGGTCGTCGTTGCCCCAGAACGCGAAGTCGATGGTGACCTTCTCGTCGGGGTCGAACGCCGCCGCGTCATCGGAGGTGTCGCCGGAGCATCCGGCGAGGACGAGCGCCGCGGTCGCCGTGAGGGCGGCCGCTGCGAGGAGGCGAGGTGCGGGCATGGGTATGTCTCCAGTGGGTGCGGTTGGGCGAGGGTCGGGGGGGCCGCCGCTCAGCGGGCGGCGGACAGTTCTGCGGCGGGGGCGGACGCCGGCGCGCCGGGCGAGGCGGGCACGAGGAGGAAGGCGACACCCTGCGCATCGAGGACGACGCGGTGGACGGCCGCGCCGGTCTCGGCATCCGTTCCCGCCACGTCGACCGTCACGGCGGTCTCCCCGTGGTTGATGAGCGTGACGAGGTCGCCACGGCGGGCCGCCTCGACGTCCGCGGGGAGCCCGTCGACGACGGGGCGGACACCGGATGCCTCGACCACGGTCGCGACGACGGCGTCGATGCCGTCGGGGTCGGGCTGCGTCGCGACGTACCACGCCTCGCCCGCGCCGAGGCGGTGACGGGTGAGCGCGGGGGAGCCGGCCTGCAGGCCGGATGCGAAGGTTCCGACCACGGAGGCGCCCGTGGCGTGCACGGCCTCCGCCACCAGGCGCCCCGTCTGCGACGAGCCGCCGAGCGTGAACGACACGGCTCCGCCGGCGGCAGCCGAGCGTGCGGCGTGGAGCGCCTCGACGTTCAGGGCGCCGACGCCGTTGGCGCTCGCGGCGGCACCGGCGAGCGCGCCGAAGTCCTCGAAGCGCAGGCCGAGCACCGGGCCGAGCTGGGTGAGGAAGCCGCCGTCGCGGAACTGATCGTGCGCGTCGACGATGTCGCTGAACGGTCCCGTGAGCAGGGTGCCGCCGTCCTCGACGAAGCGGGTGATCGCCGCGGCGCCCTCGTCGCGCAGGAGGTAGAGCGCCGGTGCGACGACGAGGTCGTAGGAGCGGTCCACCTCCTCGGGCCCGACGATGTCGACCTGGATGCCGCGGGAGTGGAAGGCGCCGTACCACTCGAGGGTCAGCGCGAGGTAGTCGATCTCGGTCGGGTGGTCGCGCTCCTCGACCGCCCACCAGTTCTCCCAGTCGAAGACGAGCGCCACCTGGGCGTCGCGGCCGGGGGCGGGAAGCTCAGGCAGTGCGGCCAGGCGCGCACCCAGCGCCGTGACCGCGTCCCACGTGCGGGTCCCGGTGCCGGCGTGCGGGAGCATCGCCGAGTGGAACTTCTCGCTGCCCGCGCGGGACTGCCGCCACTGGAAGAACATGATGCCGTCCGCGCCGCGCGCGATGGACTGGGCCGACTCGGCGACCAGGGCGCCGCGACGCTTGCCGGGATTGGCGGGACGCCAGTTCACGGCATCCGTCGCCTGCTCCCACAGCAGCCACGGCACGCCCGGCTTCAGCGAACGGATGAGGTCGCGCTGGAATGCGGCGTCGCGCACGCGATGCGGGTTCGCCGGATCGGGGTAGCAGTCGTCGGCGATGACGTCCATGTGCGGCGCCCACTTGCGGTAGTCGGCGGGCTTGAACGGCCCCATGAAGTTCGTCGTGATCGGCTGCGTCGCGCCCGCGGCGAGCAGGATCTCGCGCTCCATGAGGTAGCACTCCAGCAGCATGTCGCTCGTGAAGCGGCGCCAGTCGAGCATCGACGACGGGTTGTGGCTGTACGGCGCCAGCCGGGGCGGGAACACCTCGTCGAACGAGCCGTAGCGCTGCGACCAGAAGCTCGTGCCCCATGCCTCGTTGAGCGCCTCGATCGTGGAGTACCGCTTCGCGAGCCAGGCGCGGTACGCGTCGCGCGCGGCATCCGAGAAGTCCATCCAGAGGTGGCAGCCGAACTCGTTGCCGACGTGCCACATGACGACCGCCGGGTGATCGACGTAGCGCTCCGCCAGGCGGCGCACCAGCTCGCCGGCGAGACGGCGGTACGTCGGCGAGGACGGCGCGAAGTGCTGGCGGCTGCCCGGCCAGTACGAGGCGCCCGACTCGTCGGCGGGGAGCGTCTCGGGGTAGGTCGCGCTCACCCACGGCGGCGGGGACGCGGTCGCGGTGGCGAGGTTGACCTGGATGCCGCCGGCGTGGAGCTTGTCGATGACGGTGTCGAGCCACTCGAAGTCCCAGACGTCCTCGGCGGGCTGGATGCGCGACCACGCGAAGATGCCGAGGCTGACGATGTTGACGCCGGCCTCCTGCATGAGGCGGACGTCCTCGTCCCACACCTCCTCGGGCCACTGGTCGGGGTTGTAGTCGGCGCCGTAGAGCACGTCGAGCAGCTCCTTGTTCGAAGGTTGCGGTGGGGGAGGGGTCGGGATCAGCCGCGGCGGCCGCGGCGCGCGGGGACGGCGACCACGGCGAACGCGGCGCAGCCGAGCCCGGCGATGAGGAGGGGAGCGAGCATCCACGTGACGACCGCGACGAGGACGGCCGCGGCCGCGAGGTAGACGGTGGCGACGGGGTCACCGGTGACGGCCGAGGGGATGCCGCGGACGGCGCCGCGCCAGCCCCGCTCGGGCGTCCACGCACCGGCCGCGACGAGGAGGGCGGTCGCGCCGACGACGAGACCCGCCCAGCCGACGACCGCGACAGCCGGGCCGCCGGGCAGCGCACCGGAGTTCGCGAGATCGATGTCGAGCGTCAGCACGACGGCGAGGAGCGCTCCGATCACGCCGACCACGACCCCGCCCGGGAGAGCGGCGCGCCAGTCCTGCCAGAACGTCCGCACGTGCGACTGCTCGGCGTTCACGTACCGGCGGAGGTGACGGATGCCGGCGGCCAGGGCGGCCGGCAGCGTGATCACGAGCAGCCCGCCGGCGGTGACGAGCAGGCCCGTCAGCAGCACCTCGCCGAAGAGGGCGAACGCCCCCTTCGCGCCGGGGAAGCGGGCGGGCTCGCGCTCTTCGAGCGTCGGCCCGCTTCCCGTCGCATCGGCGCGACGCGCGGCGCGGAGTTCTCGGCGGTCCATGAGGGGTGCCCTATCCCTTGAGGCCCTGGGTGGCGACGCCGTCCACGAGGAAGCGCTGGAACACCAGGAAGAAGAGGAGCACGGGGATCAGCGCGATGAACGAGGCGGTGACGGTGGCACCGTAGTCGCTGACGGACGTCTGGTCGTTGTAGAGGCGCAGTGCGATCGGCAGCGGGTAGTTCTCGGGGCTGGTCAGGTACAGCAGCGGTCCGAGGAAGTCGTTCCACGACCAGATGAACGCGAAGATCGAGCAGGTGATCAGGGCGGGCTTGATCAGCGGCAGGATGATCGACCAGAAGATGCGGACGTGGCCGGCGCCGTCGATGCGGGCCGCTTCGTCCATGTCGCGCGGCATCTGGCGGATGAACTGCACCAGCAGGAACACGAAGAACGCCTCGGTGGCGAGGAACTTCGGCAGCAGCAGCGGCCAGAAGGTGTCGATCATGTCGAGCCGGTTGAAGATGATGTACTGCGGGATGATCACGACGTGGAACGGCAGCAGGAGCGTGCCGATCATCGCCGCGAACAGGATGCCGAGGCCCTTGAACTGGATGCGGGCGAACGCGTAGGCGGCCAGCGACGACGAGAGCAGTACGCCGATGACCGAGCCGACGGCGATGATGAGGGAGTTCAGGTAGAACCGCCACATCGGAACGCCCGCGATGCCCTCGAGCACCTTGACGTAGTTGTCGATGGTCGGGTTGTTCGGGATGAGGCCCATGTTCGAGCCGAACTCGCTGTTGGGCTTGAAGGTGGAGAACAGCAGCCACACCAGCGGGTAGAGCACGACCGCGGTGACGACGAGGAGCACGACGAACCAGATCACCGTCTGCCACGTCTTGGTCTTGATCTTGCGGCGTGGGGCGGAGCTGGACTTCTGGTCGGGGTCGACCTGGTTCTCGGTGAGCAGGAGCGCGTTCTCGCCGAACGAGGATGTCGTGGTCATCGGTTGTCTCCGGCGTAGTGGACCCAGCTTCGCTGAGTGCGGAAGAGGATGAAGGCGATGATGGCGACGACGATCAGCAGCACCCACGCGATGGCGGCGGCGTAGCCCATCTGGCCGTCGGAGAAGCCGCGCTTGTACAGGTACAGCGTGATGAAGTTCGTCATGCCGGCGGGGCCGCCGGTGCCGTTGGAGATGATGTAGGCCGACGCGAAGACCTGGAACGCGCCGATCAGGCCGAGCAGCAGGTTGAAGAAGATGACCGGCGACAGCATCGGCAGGGTGACCGCGCGGAACCGGTGCCAGGCGCCGGCGCCGTCCATCTCGGCCGCCTCGTACAGCTCCTTGGGGATCTGCTTGAGACCGGCGAGGAAGATCACCATGGTCGCGCCGAACTGCCACACCGCGAGGAGGATCATCGCGGGCAGCACGAGCGCGGGATTGCCGATCCAGCCGCCCAGGTCGATGCCGATGGCCGACAGGCCGTTGTCGACCGGGCCGTCGGAGGCGAACATCGCCCGCCACACGATGGCGACCGAGACCGATCCGCCGATCAGCGAGGGGGCGTAGAACGCCGAGCGGAAGAAGCCGGCGCCCCTGTCGCGGTAGTTGAGGAGCATCGCCACGCCCAGCGCCGCGGCCAGGGTGATCGGGGTGCCCACGAGCACGTAGATGAGGGTGATCTGCGCGGACTGCACGAACGCCGGGTCGGACGTGAACATCCGGACGTAGTTGTCCAAGCCGATCCAGCGCGGCGGGGAGAAGATGTTGTACGCCGTGAACGACAGGTACAGCGAGTACGCCATCGGGATGAGCGTGAGGCCGAAGAAGCCCACCAGCCACGGGACCAGGAAGCCGTAGCCGGCGACCGTCTCCTTCACGGCACGCTGTCGCATGCCCGGACGGTTGACATGCTCGGGCCTGCTCCGGCGGAACAGGGACCGGCGCGAAGGCTTCTCACCGGTCACGATGACTCTGGTCGCTGTGGTGCTCACGTGGACTCTCCGATACGGATTCGGGTGGTGTTCCGGGCCCGGGCGCATCGTACGCCCGGACCCGGAAGCTGTCACTGGTTGAGGACGACGTCCATCTCGGCGAAGAACTGCGAGACCGCGTCATCGACCGTGATCGTGCCGTAGTTCAGCTCCTCCCCGAGCTGGCGGAACTTCTCCTCGAGGGTGCCGTAGCCGACGATCGGCACCGGCGGGGCGTCGCCGAGGCGGTCGGCGATCGAGGCCTCGTAGTCCTTGACCTGCTGGCTCAGCGGGTCGAGCTCGGCAGCCTCCAGCGCGGTCTCCGAGGCCGGCAGGCCGCGGTTGGTGCCGAAGATCTCACCCGACTGCGGCGAGTTGACCAGGAAGTTCACGAGCGTCGCCGCAGCCTCCGGGTGCTCGGTGTTGGCCGAGATCGTGTGGAGCATCGAGGGCTTGAGGTACAGGTCCTTGGCGCCCTCCTCCGTGACCGGGGGAGCGATGAGGCCGAGCTCGGTGTAGGACTCGCCGAGGCCCGCGAGGTAGCCGGCGCCGAAGTTGTCCCACGTGAGCTCGCTCGCCGTCAGCGCGCTGTCGAAGGCGCCCTTCGGGGCGACCTCCGCCACGCGCTGCTGCGGGATGCCGATGCCGTCGCGGATGTCCTGTCCGGACTCCCAGAACTCGGCGAGGCGCTCCTCGTCGAAGCCGGGCGTGCCGTCCTCGTTGAAGAGGTTCTCGCCCTCTGCGCGCAGCTGCACCTCGAAGTTCTGGATGCGGCCGGTGAAGTCGCTGCCACCCCAGAACGCACCGCCCGAAGCGTCGGTGACCTCACCCATCCACTCGGTGTAGTCCTCCCACGTGCCGCCCTCGAACTGGTCGACGCCGGCCTGCTCGAGCAGGACCGGGTTGGTGAACAGGCCCCACGCGTTGGTGGAGGTGGCGATGCCGTAGGTCGTGTCGTTCACGACGCCGATGTCGAGGATGTTCTGGGGGATCGGATCGGTCTCGATGATGTTGCCGAGGTACGGCTCGAGGTCGAGCAGCAGCCCGTTCTCGGAGTACTGGCGCAGGTACGAGTAGTCGAACTGCATGACGTCGGGCAGGTTGCCGCCCGCAGCCTCGGTCTGACGCTTCTCCCAGAACTCCGGGAAGCCCAGGAACGTCGAGTTCACCGTGATGTTCGGGTACTCCTCGTTGAACGCCTCGATCGCCTCGTTGTAGAGCCCGGCGCGAACGTCGTTGCCCCAGAAGGCGAGGTCGAGCGTGACCTCTTCGTTCGGGTCGAAGGTGGGGTCGGCTTCGGGGCTGTCCTCGCTGCCGCCGGCGCAGCCGGCGAGCACCAGGGCTGCGCCGGCCGCGATCGCGGTGACGGCGAATGCCCGCTTCTTGCTGAACATCCTTGTCCTCTCTTGAACGTCTGCGTTCGTGTTCGCCGCGAGACGTTCGTCGTCTGGTGTGCGGTGTGGCGCGTCCCTCGGTGCGGAAAATGCGGTGCTGGAAAGCGCTTGCCCGCTACGGTACCCGAGCCAAAAACGTTTCGCAAGACATGAACGCGAGAAATTTAAACGATTCAGTAACGGCGTGCCGTTCTCCGCGCACCGGAACTGTGCCCGGTCACAGTCCGGGTTGCGGACGGCGGCGGGTATGCCGGCCCGGCTCCCGTCAGCGCTCGGCGATCAGCTCGCCGTCCACCACGCGGAGGCGGGCGACGTGGATCGCGCTGCGGCGATGCGTGCGCTCGTCGGCGTCGGCGAGCTCGCTGCCGTCCCACCACGGGTGGGTGAAGAAGTACAGTCGCGCCTCACCGTCCGTGACCACGACAGACCCGTGGCGCCCGATCTGCACGCCGTCGGCCGGAGCGCCGCTCTCGCCGAGGATGACGGCATCCGCCCCACCCTGTCGCGTCCACGACACGGCGTCGTCGCTGCGGTAGACCGCCATGCCGCGCCACTCGTCGGTGAGCATCCACCACCAGTCGCCGAGCTCGAAGACGTACGGGCCTTCGTGCGGGCGCCCGCCGATCGCGGTGCCGGCGGGATGCCACGTCTCGAGGTCGTCCGAGACCGCGACGGCCGTCGTCGAGTCGGCGGCCTCGTCCTTGCACCAGAGCCGCCACCGTCCGTCCGGGCAGCGGGCGACGGCGGCGTCGATGACCCGGTCGCTCGCGAGGGGCACGACGCCGCGCCCGGTCCACGTGCGCAGGTCGTCCGAGACGTATTCGACGATGTGGCGCTCGCCCTCCCACCGCGTCGGGATGCCGTCGATCCGGGTCAGGTACATGCGCCACCGCGTGCCGTCGTGCACAACCTCGGGTGCCCAGTGCGTCTCGGAGACCACGAGCGGAGGCGTGCCGGCCCGGAGGGCAAGCGCGTCTTCGCTCGGCTCGAGCGTGCCGGCGTAGCGCCAGCGAAGGCCGTCGTCGCTGTGGGCGACGCCGATCCGGCTGCCGTGCACCCACGCCACCCCGGGTCCGGGGTCATGATGCGTCGCGCGCCGCTGCGTGTAGAACAGCCACCACTGGCCGTCGCCGTCGCGGACGACGGTCGGGTCGGTGGCGCCGTCGTACACCGGATCCCGGTACAGCTCGCGGGGCGCGGGCGCTCCGGGGTCGATCGACGGGGCCGTGGTCGTCATCGCTCCGGGCGCAGGTCGATCACGGTGCTCGCGAAGCTGCGGCGGTGCGTCGGGTGGGCCGCGAGGTCCGCCGGAGTGATGACTGCGCCGTCGGCGTCCGCCGACGCGTACATCGCCGCCACCAGCTCGAACGTCCTCGCGGGCGCGTCGGCCGTCGAGGGCAGCGGTGCGCCGGACCGCAGCGCGTCGAACACGTCGCGCAGCAGGAACTCGTGGTCGCTGCGCTCCTCGGGTCCGGTGAGCTCCCACGCCGCAGCCTCGGCGGGGTCGATGTGGGCCGCCGGCGTGATCCGCCAGTTCTCGTGGCCGTGGCCGTACAGGTGATCGACGGTGATCGTGGCCTTCTCGGTGTCGATGCGGATCGAGCTGACCTCGCGGGGCGAGAGCGTGCTCGAGACGACCTGCGCGACGACGCCGCCCTGGAAGACGACGGTCGCCGTCGAGACGTCCTCGGTCTGCGTCTCGCGGTCCAGCCGCCACATGCGGCCCTCGACCCGCTCCCAGTCCCCGAGCAGGTACGACAGCAGATCGAGCTGGTGGATGCCGTGCCCCAGGGTCGTGCCGCCGCCCTCGGTCTCCCACTTCCCGCGCCACGGCACCGCGAAGTAGGCGGCGTCCCGGTACCAGAGGGTCTGGCACTGGGCGAGCAGCGGACGCCCGAGCGCGCCGGAGTCGAGGAGCCGCTTCACGTGAGCGGCGGCTGTGCCGGTGCGCTGCTGGAAGACGACCGCGAGCTCGCGACCGGCGGCGGAGGCGGCATCCGTCATCTGTTCCAGCTCGTCCAGCGACGGCGCCGGGGGCTTCTCCACGACGACGTGCGCGCCGGCGGCGAAGGCGGCGATCGCCTGCGACGTGTGCGCGACCGGGGGCGTGCAGATGTGGACGACGTCGGGCTTCGCGTCCGCGAGGAGCTCGTCGAGGTCGTCGTAGACCGCGGGCCCGCCGTACTGCTGCGCGAACGCCTCGGCCGACGCCCGCGAGAGGTCGGTGACGGCGACGAGCTCGGCGTTCGGGTAGGCCGCGATCGCTCGGATGTGCGAGTGCGCGATGGCTCCGGTGCCCACGATGGCGCAGCGAAGGGTGTCGGTCACGGTGGCTCCTCGGGATCGAGCGGATGCCGCAGCCGCCGGCATCCCGTCCCCTCCAGGGTAGGCGTTCGGGACGGAAAGCGCTATCCCATTCCTGCGCCGCCGCCCTTGCGCCGATCCGGAATCCGGACTTCCGCACGTTTTCCGGACCGCCGCCGGCGCGTCGCTCCGGAAAGGCGCCCGATCTCCGAATTCCGGATCGCACCCGCCGGAGGGGGACACGCCGCGCCCGCTCAGCGCTGGAGGCCGGCCTGGGTCGCGTGCAGGTGAGCGTAGCGGCCCCCGGCGGCGACGAGGTCGTCGTGGCTGCCGATCTCGACCACCTCGCCGTGCTCGAGCACGACGATGCGGTCGGCCTGGCGGATCGTCGACAGGCGGTGCGCGACGACGAGCGTCGTGCGCCCCCGCATGAGACGGTTGAGCGCCTCCTTGACGAGTTCCTCGGACTCGGGGTCGAGCGCCGACGTCGCCTCGTCGAGGAGCAGGATCCGCGGATCGCGCACGAGCGCCCTGGCGATGGCGAGCCGCTGCCGCTGTCCTCCCGAGAGGCGGGCGCCGCGCTCGCCCACGACGGTGTCCCAGCCGTCGGGCAGCGCGTCGACGAACTCGGCGGCGTTGGCGTCGCGCAGCGCCGCGCGCAGCCGCTCGTCCGACACGTCGTCGAGGCCGTAGGCGATGTTCTCGCGGATGCTGCCCTCGAAGAGCACCGACTCCTGCGGCACCACCGACACCGCGCGCCGGACGGTGCGCAGGTCGAGGTCCTGCATGTCGTCGCCGTCCAGCAGGAGGCGCCCGGAGGTCGGGCGCACGAAACCGAGGACGAGGTTGAGCATCGTGGACTTGCCCGAGCCGGACGAGCCGACGAAGGCCACCGTCTCCCCGGGCCGGATGTCGAGCGACACGTCGTGGACGGCATCCCGGTCGGCGCCGTCGTAGCGGTGCGAGACGTGCTTCAGCTCGAGGTGCCCGTCCACCGTCGCGACCGGGCGCTTGCCCTCGTTCTGCTCGAGGTCCGGCTCCTGGAGCACCTCCGAGATCGAGCGCATGGACTCCATGCCGCGCGCGCCGACGGGGATCAGCATCAGCAGCGACGTGAGGCCCTGGGTCAGCAGCGTGAAGTAGGTCGACAGCAGCACGACCTCGCCGGGCGTGATGGGGAGGATCCCGGTGAGGGCGAAGATGGCGGCGGCGACGAGGCATCCGAGTCCGAGCAGCTGCATCGCGACCCACGAGATCGAGGCCACGTGGCCGTTGAGCATGTCGAGGTGCAGCCCCGCGCGGCGCACCCCGTCCGCGCCCGCCTGGACGCGCGAGACGGCGGTGCGCTCGAGCCCGTGCGCCCGCGTCACCGGGATGAGGGATGCCATCTCTCCGACGCGGGCGGCGAAGCCCTCGACCTCGCGCCGGAACACCTCGTTGCGGGCGCGGGAACGGCGGCTGAGGGCCCACCGCAGGCCGAGCGCGATGGGGACCGCGAGTGCGTAGACGGGCAGGAACTGCGGCACCGCGATCGCGGTCATGGCGACCGCGCCGATCAGCACCATGGTCGCCGACAGCAGCGGGTGGGTGACCTGCTGCAGCATGAGCTCGACGTTCTCGACGTCGCGCACGACCTTGGTCTGCACGATCGAGGAGCTCACGCGCGTGTGGTAGCCGATCGAGAGGCTCTGCAGTCGCGCGGCGAGGGCGTTGCGCAGGTCGGCCCCGGTGTCGCGCACGACGGTCATGAAGTTGCGCGTGTACGCGATGTGCATCGGGTAGTTCTGGATCAGCAGCACCCCCGCCACGACGAACCAGATGAGCACCGTCGACACGTCGCCGCCCGTCGCCACGAGGTCGATGATCCGCGCCGTCACCACCGGGAGGAACCACAGTGGGATCTCTTTGCACGCGAAGGCGAGGATGGCGAGCGTCATCCGCCCGGGCCGACGGGCGAGCAGGCGCAGGACGGAGCGGCCGGGCTTGGGATGCTGGGCGATCGCGATGACGCGGATGGTCCCGGTAAACGCTTTCTGCGCCATGATGACATGGTAGACGGATGCCGCCCCCGCGGGTCCGGAGACGACGAAGAGCGGGGCGCACGGCGCATCGCGGCCTTCGTCGCACGCTCGCTCCGCGCGATCGAGAGGCGCGACGGCGACGAGCCCGCCCGGGGTTCGCAGCTCGTCAGCTGAGCGGTGCCGCTACCGCGCGGTGGACGCCCGCACGATCAGCTCCGGCTGGTAGACCACATCGGTGAGGTCGAGACCGGCGGTTCCCGAGATCCGCGCGAGCAGCATCTCGGCGGCGGTCCGGCCCATCTCGCGCGCCGGCTGGCGCACCGACGTGAGCGGCACCGCCGCGATGGCCGCGAACTCGATGTCGTCGTAGCCGACGACGGCGACGTCCTCGGGCACGCGCACGCCTCCCGCGATGAGACCGTGCACCAGTCCGATCGCGAGGTGGTCGTTGGAGGCGACCAGGCCGTCGGGCCGTTCGGCCGGGGGGCGTGCGGCCAGCTGCTCGCCGAAGGCGAGCCCTCGCGCGGACGTCGTGCGCTCGGTCCAGATCGGCTCGATGGTCCCCCCCGGGCAGGCCGCCACGGCCTGCCGCGCGCCCTCGAGCCGCTCGCGCACCTGCCGCACGGCCTGACGGGCGCCGACGAAGGCGAGCCGGCGTCGTCCCGTCGCGAGGAGGTGCTCCGCGGCGAGCCGACCGCCGGCGACATCGTCGAAAGAGACAGACGGGAGCTCGCCGGCGTCGTCGACGGCGTCGACGAGGACGACGGGGATGCCGCGCCCGCGCAGCCGGTCGAGCCACGGTGCGAGCGGGCCGAACGGGCTCACCAGCGCACCCTCGACCTGGACGCGCTCGAACAGCTCGAGGTGGTCCCGCTCCTTCGCGATGTCGTCGGAGCTGTTGCCGACGAGGACGCGCAGGCCTGCGGCGGATGCCGCGTCCTCGGCGCCGGCGACCATGTCGGCGAAGAAGGGATTGGCGATGTTGATGACCGTCATGCCGAGCAGGCCGGAGCGTCCGGCGCGCAGCGCCTGCGCCGCCTGCAGTGGAACGTACCCCAGCTGATCGGCCGCGGACCGGACGCGGGCGACGAGCCGCTCGCTCACCATGTGCGGCCGGTTGAGCGCGTTGGAGACCGTGCTGATCGAGACGCCGGCGCGCTCCGCGACATCGCGGATGCCCACTCGCTTCATCTCGGTCGTCCCGTCCTGCTCCCTGTCGCGGACGTGGATCCCGCCCGCGCGCTCGGTCCGACTATGGTAGGCGCTTTCCGACGCACGCCGCCGCTGCGCCCCCGGCGACGATCGTTACCCCCGCGTTACGAGAAGACATTTGACGAACCGAACACGTCCCGCCTACTCTTCAATCGAAGCGGTTCGAAATCGAAGCGGTTCGACTGTTTACCACGGATCCCGCCCCCGCCCGGGGCACCCACGTACACGAAGGAGTGACATGGAAGCGCGGCATGCTCACCCGACGGCATCCGACCCGGACGCCCTTCTCCGAGTCACGGTCCGATGACCACGCAGGCTCAGGCGCAGACGGTCTTCCAGGAGGCGGCCGTCCACAACCTCGAGAAGAACACCCGCAAGCGCCGCGGCCCGCGGATCCGCCCGGCCGGCAGCAGGACGTCGTTCAAGCTCTTCCTCTGCATCGTGCCGTTCCTGGTGCTGGCGTTCCTGTTCTCCTACCTCCCGCTGTACGGCTGGATCTACTCGCTCTACGACTACAAGCCCGCGCTCGGCCTCGAGGGCAGCGAGTTCGTCGGCCTGCAGTGGTTCCAGATGCTCGTCAGCTCGCCGACCCAGATGGCGCAGATCGGACAGGTGCTGATGAACACCCTCGCGATCAGCTTCCTGGGGATCGCGACATCCGTCCTCCCGCTCTTCTTCGCGATCCTCCTCAACGAGGTGAAGGCGCCGTGGTTCCGCAACTCGGTGCAGACGCTCACGGCGCTCCCCAACTTCATCTCGTGGGTGCTCGTGTACATGATCGCGTTCTCGCTGTTCTCGAGCTCGGGTCTCGTCAACGACGTGCTGATCGACGCGGGGCTCGTCACGGCCCCGGTCAAGTTCCTCGACACCGACGAGAACGTCTGGCTCACCATGACGCTCTGGAGCATCTGGAAGGGGCTGGGCTGGGGCGCGATCATCTACCTCGCCGCGATCGCCGGCATCGACCAGTCGCTGTACGAGTCGGCGCGCATCGACGGGGCCGGGCGCTTCCAGCTGATGCGCCACATCACCATCCCGCAGCTGATGCCGACGTACCTGGTGCTGCTGCTGCTGTCGATCGCGAACATCCTCAACAACGGCATGGAGCAGTACTACGTGTTCCAGAACGCGTTCAACAAGGAGTGGATCCAGGTGCTCGACCTGTACGTCTACAACATCGGCATGACGGGCAACAGCCTGTCGCTGGCCACCGCGATCGGCATGCTGAAGAGCCTCATCTCGGTCGCGCTGCTGCTCACCGTCAACGCGGTCTCCAAGCGTGTCCGCGGCGAATCGATCGTCTGAGGGCCGGGCCATGACCACGACGATGACCAAGACGCTCACGACCGCCCACCGGGGCGACAGCTCGGCCCGGTACCGGCCGTCGGCCGGAGACATCCTGTTCCGGTTCCTGAACTACGTGCTGTTCGCGGTGTTCGCCCTGATCTGCGCGTACCCGTTCTACTACCTGATCATCAACTCCGTCAGCGCCAACGACGTCTCGGCGCTCGGCGATGTGCGACTGTGGCCGGTCGACTTCCACCTGTCGAACTACGGGCAGGTGTTCCAGCTGCCCGGCCTGCCGATGGCGACGGTCGTCTCCATCGGCCGCACGGTGATCGGGACGGTCCTGACCGTCCTCGCCTCGGCGTTCCTGGGCTTCATGTTCACGCAGACGCGCATGTGGGGCCGCAAGTTCTGGTACCGCTTCCTCATCATCACGATGTACTTCAGCGCGGGCCTGATCCCGGTGTTCATCATCATGAAGTCGCTCGGGCTCACGAACAACTTCTGGGTCTACGTCCTGCCGTTCGTCGTCCAGCCGTTCAACGTGATCCTCGCCAAGACGTACGTCGAGTCGATGCCGAAGGAGCTCCAGGAGGCGGCGGAGGTCGACGGCGCCAACATCCTCCAGGTGTTCTTCCGCGTGTACCTGCCCAACATGACGCCGATCCTCGCGACGATCGCGATCTTCAGCGCCGTGATGCAGTGGAACAGCTTCCAGGACACCCTCATCTACATCACCGACCAGAGCTTGTACACGCTGCAGTACCTGCTCTACATGTTCATCAACCAGGCGTCGAGCCTGGCCCAGGCGGCACAGGACGCCGGCGGCAATCTCGGGCAGATCGCGGGCGCGGCGACGACGCAGACGCCGACGTCGATCCGCATGACGGTCTCCGTGCTCGTCGTGCTGCCCATCATCTTCATCTACCCCCTGTTCCAGCGCTTCTTCGTGAAGGGCATCATGCTGGGCGCCGTCAAGGGTTGACGGCGGCCACGCACCACCGAGAAAGGAAAGCAATGAAGCTGAGGAAGAAGGTGTCCCTCGCACTCGTGGCGCTGCTCGCCGCGGGATCGCTGGCATCGTGCAGCGCGGGGGGAGGTGACGAACAGGGCGCGATCGACGAGTTCCCCGAGAAGTGGGACGAGCAGATCACGATCGACGTCTTCGACGGCCTCGCCAACTACATGGGCGTGCAGCAGGGCTGGTTCGCCAAGATCGTCGAAGACAAGTTCAACATGAAGCTGAACATCATCGCCCCCAACGTGGCCGGCGGCGGTGACACGCTCTACAACACCCGCGTCGCCGCGGGCGAGCTGGGCGACCTCATCATCGTCAACAAGGGCGAGCAGCTCGACGAGCTCGTGCAGGGCGGCCTTGTGCTCGACGCCGCCGACTACTACCCGGCGATGGAGAGCGTGTCGAAGTTCGACAAGGCCGTCGAGCACCTCAACGACGGCAAGGACGGCGTCTTCGCCTTCCCGTCGTCGGTGTCGTCGCTGAAGCCGACCGAGCCGTCGGAGGGTCTCAACCCGACGTTCGGCCCCTTCGTGCGGTGGGACTACTACAAGGAGCTCGGCTACCCCGACATCGGCACGCTCGAGGACCTGTTGCCGGTGCTCGCCGACATGCAGGCCGCGCACCCGACCACCGACAACGGCCAGCCCGTCTACGGCTTCTCGCTGTTCAAGGACTGGGACGGCAACATGATGGTCACCGCGAAGCAGCCCGCCTGCTTCTACGGCTACGACGAGATCGGCTTCGTGCTGGCCAAGGCCGACGGCTCGGACTACCAGGGCATCCTGGATCCGGACGGCGAGTACATGCGCAGCCTGAAGCTCTACTTCGACGCCAACCAGCTCGGACTCGTCGACCCGGAGTCGACGACGCAGAACTACGACACCCTGTTCTCGAAGTTCCAGAACGGCCAGGTGCTCTTCTCGTGGTGGCCGTGGCTCGGCCAGTCGGCGTTCAACACCGAGGAGAACATGGCCGCGGGCAAGGGCTTCCAGATGGTGCCCATGGAGGACCAGGAGATCTTCTCCTACGGCGCCGAGGCGTACGGCGGCAAGCCGATCTTCGCGATCGGCTCCAAGGCCGAGGACCCGGAGCGGATCGCCGCGTTCATCGACTGGCTGTACTCGGCCGAGGGCGCCTACGCCAACAACGCGCAGACGGGCGCCTCGGCGGGGCCGCAGGGTCTCACGTGGGACGTCAACGACGCCGGCGAGCCGGAGCTCACCGACTTCGGCAAGCAGGTCTTCCTCGAGGGCGGCGGGACCGTCCCCGAGGAGTGGGGCGGCGGCGACTACGCCGACGGCGTCTCGGCCCTCAACATCAGCGCCGTGCTGCCGATCGAGGTCGACACCGAGACGGGCTTCCCGTACAGCTACACCTTCTGGCCCACCTATCAGGCGGCGATCGCGAACCCGCTGACCGAGGACTGGTCGGCCAAGATGGGCGGCGCGACCTCGACGATGGAGTACCTGCAGACCAACGACCAGGTGCTCGTGGCCCCCGGCGCCAGCTACGCGCCGCCGGCGGACAGCTCCGAGATCGAGACGCTGCGCAACCAGGTCAAGGAGATCGTCAAGCAGTTCTCGTGGCAGATGGTCTTCGCCGACAGCGAGGCGAAGTTCGAGTCGCTGCGCGACGAGCTGATCGAGACCGCGAACGGTCTCGGCTACGAGAAGGTGCTCGAGTTCGACATGGAGAACGCCAAGGCGCAGGACGACGCCCGCGTCGCCGTGACGGAGGAGTTCGCCGGCTGACACAGGCCGGCAGGCGAGGGGCTCGGGATGCTGCGGCATCCCGGGCCCTTCTGCCGTCCCACCCCGCGCCGGGGCGTCGACCGCGTCCCGTCGTCCCCCCGCGTTCCGTCGCCCTGAGGCGGCCGATACACCGCGTTCGCGACGAGACACGACGCCGCGCGCTGGTGTGTCGTCGCATCTGCGGTGTTTGCCCACATACTCGGGACCCGGCGTCCGACCGCGGGGACGACGAGGCGTGCGTCGCCGCGCCGGGCAGGCGAGAGGAGGGGGGACGGATGCCGTGGGGCCGAGGCATCCGTCGACGCGGACGCCGCGGCGATCAGGCCTCGTGGCGGGCGAAGACGCTGCGGAAGAGGAACGCCGTCGCGTACGCGCCGACGGAGAAGCCGATCGTGAGCACGAGGAAGCCCACCGGCGGGAAGAGGATCGTGAGGGCGACGGCGGTCACCGGGATGATGAGCAAGCCCAGGGTGCGCACCGGCTCGGCGGCGGGGAGGAGCAGCGCGTTGCGGAGGGTCTGGCGCACGGTGTTGCGGAAGTACGCGACCTGGGCCATGGCGTACAGGAACGCCGCGAACAGGTACACCGCGCCGATGATCGCGAGCACGCCCGCCACCCCGGCGAACAGCGCGGGATGGGCGAACCAGAACACGCTCGAGAATCCCAGCAGTGCGGCCGGCGCGAGCAGGCACAGCATGAGGACGCTCGCCCGCCCGAAGTTCGCCCGGAATGCCGGGAGGTAGTCCTTGAGCGGCCGGCCGCTCTCGTCGTCGGAGTACCGGATCGTGACCTCGAACAGGGCGCTCGTGGCGGCCCCGATCGTCACGACCGGCAGGCACAGCACGATGTAGAGCAGGTTCAGCGCGACGAACGTGAGGAAGGTCGAGAAGCCGTTCAGGGCGCGGCTGTCGGGGTCGATGCGCATCCGTGGTCACCTGCCGCCGCGCGGGCGGGCGGCTCGTCTCACCCTCACAGGGCCGGCGTGCTTCCGGTCAGCGCGGGCGGCAGCAGGCGCACGGCCGGCTTCGCGCCGTTCGCGAGGATCTCGCAGATCATGTCGGTCGCGGCGGCCCCGATGTCCTCGGCCGGCACGGCGATGCTGTCGGCGAGTCCCGCCACGGAACGGGCGACGTCCTCGGGGCAGAGGGCCACCACCGAGAGCTCGTCGCTGCGCCTGCGGCCGTGCTGCGCGATCGTGGCGGCGACGTGGGGGAGCGCGCCCTCGTTGTGCACGAAGAAGCCGGTGATATCGGGGTTCTCGTCCATCACCGCGTCGACCGTGGCCGCCGCCTCGGCCGTGCTCGGGCAGGCATGGACGGTCCCGGTCACGCCGTTCGCCTCGCACGCGGCCAGGAAGCCGCGCACGAGCCGGTCGGCATAGGAGGTGTGCCGCGACATGACCTCGGACGGCGAGCCGATCAGCGCGATGCGCCGGTGCCCCAGATCGACGAGCCGGTCGACGGCGAGCCATCCGGCGGCCTCGAAGTCGAAGTCGACGCAGGGAATCGCGCGGCGGCCCTCGGGAAGGCCGATGAGGACGCTCGGATGCCCCAGCCCCGACAGCGTCTCGATGCGCGGGTCGTCGGACTCGACATCCATCACCAGCAGGGCGTCGACCATCGATCCCTTCGCCGCCCGCTGCAGCGCCTTCGCGTCGTCGCTGGCCAGCAGCAGGATGTCGTACCCGTGCTTGCGCGCCTGCGTCACGACGCCGGTCACGATCTGCATCACCACGTGCACGTCGACGCCGGTGCGCAGCGGGGCCTGCAGGCCGATGACGTTGGTCGACCGCGACGCGAGCGACCGGGCGCCCGCGTGCGGGCTGAAGCCGAGGCTGTCGATCGCCTTCTCGACGCGCACGCGCGTCTCCTGCGAGATGGCGCGCTTGCCGCTCATCACGTAGGAGACGGTCGAGATCGACACGCCCGCCGCCTGTGCGACGTCCGCGATCGTCACCATGAGGTACCCAGCTCTCTCGCGTCGATCACCCTCGAGGTTCCGGGGGCGAGTTCGAACGTGTCGATCGGACCGTCGGGTCCGCTCACACTCATTGTCGTCGTTCGCGACCCCGCCTCGAACCGGGCGCGCACGAGGCGTCCGCCCGCCCACTCCAGGTCGACCGCCACATCGCCACGCGAGCGGATGCCGCGCACCGCCCCGTCCGGCCACGCCGACGGGAGCGCGGGGAGCAGCTTCACCCGCACATGAGCGGGCGCCGGCGCGTCCTGCGCCACCCCGGGGCCGGGATCGCCCGCGGCGACCGGCTCGTGGAAGGACTGCACCAGCGCCTCCGCGATGGCCGCGGTCACCCCCAGGTTGCCGTCGATCTGATACGGCGGGTGGGCGCTGAGGAGGTTCGGGTACACGCCGCCGCGGTGCTCGTGCGAGTCTTCGTCGGCCGGTCGCAGCGCCAGGCGCAGCTGCGCGTGGACGGCCTCGCCGTCGCCGAGCCTGGCCTGCATGCCGGCCCGCCAGGCGAGCGCCCAGCCGGTCGACTCGGGGCCGCGCAGGCGGATCGACTCGGCCGCCGCGCGCGCGAGCTCAGGCGTCGCCTCCGGCGTGATCTGCGCATACGGGAACAGCCCGACGAGGTGGGAGAGGTGCCGGTGCAGCGGCTCGGCCTCGACGCGGTCGCGGTCCCATTCGAGCAGCTCGCCGCGCGCCGACACCTGCGGATCCGGCAGCGCGCCGGTGCGGGCCGTGAGCTCCTCCACCCAGGGCTCGGAGAGGCCGAGGGCGCTCGCGGCGGCCCGGCACACCGCGGCCAGCTCCCGCAGCAGCGCGACGTCCATCGTCGCGGTCGTCGCGACGCCGCGCTCGCGGCCGTCGTCGTCGACGTAGTGGTTCTCGGGCGAGGTCGAGGGGCTCGTCCACGCGCGCTCGTCGTCGCCCTGGATCCACGACAGCGCGAAGGCCGCGGCGGAGGCCAGCACGGGCCACGCCTCGTCGCGCAGGTACGCGCGGTCGCCGCCGAACGCGTAGCGGTCCCACAGGTGCAGCGCGAGCCACACGCCCCCGAGCGACCAGTTCGCCCACGCCGGGTCGCCGTGCCCGGCGCCGACCGGCGCGGCGTGCGCCCAGGCATCCGAATTGTGGTGCGCCACCCAGCCGTCGGCGCCGTAGAGCTCGCGGGCGACGACCGGGCCCGTCGTCTCGGAGAGCCGACGGACGAAGCGCAGCAGCGGCTCGTGGCACTGCGCGAGCCCCGTCGTCTCGGCCGGCCAGTACGCCATCTGCGTGTTGATGTTGAGGGTGTAGGCGCTCGACCACGGGCCGGGCAGCTCGGCGTTCCAGAGCCCCTGCAGCGTCACGGGGAGGCCGCCGGGCTGCGACGACGCGATCAGCAGGTAGCGCCCGTAGTGGAAGGTCAGCGCCGCGAGGGCCGGATCGTCGCGCTCCTGGGCGCGGCGGACGCGCTCCACCGTGTCGATCGCCTCGCCGTCCGCGGGGTCGGGGAGCTCGAGCAGGCAGCGCCCGTAGAGCGCGCGGTGGGCGGCGGCGTGCGTCTGCGCGCGGTCCGCCGCGGTGGCGGCGACATCGGACAGGGTCGGGATTCCGCGCAGCAGCGCGGCGGCCCTCTCGAGCGCGTCGCCGGCGACGTCCGGATCGCCGGGCAGCGACGGGGCCGTCGCCGTGGCCACCGCGAACAGCAGCGTCGTCGCCGGCTCGGTGATCAGCGCGCCCTCGGCGACCGCGGACGGACCCAGGGAGCGCACGACGACGGCGCCGTGGCGCCCTGCCGCATCGTCGTACCGGATCGGCTCGGTGGGATCCTCGTGGCCGGGTGCGAGGTCGACCGGGAACCACCAGTCGGTGGCGAGGTCGCCGTCGCGGTCCGCTGCGGCGGAACGGCTCCGCAGCAGCGATCCCACCGTGAGTCGTGCGCGCACGGGGGCGTCGGCGGTGATCTCGTGCATGAGGGCGCCGGTCACGAGATCGGCCCACGTGCGGTGGCGCACGGCGGCGTCGCCGATCCGGTACTCGTGTGTCGCGATGCCGGTCGCGAGGTCGAGTCGGCGCGTGAACGCGCCCGCCGGGGGTGCGGCATCCGCCTCCAGCACCTGGATGTCGATCCAGCCGAGCGGAAGGTACGCCTGCACCCACGGGGTCTGCATCCGCTGCAGCAGGCCTTCGGCGGCGTCGAGGTCACCGTGGTCGATCGCCGCGCGGACGGCGCCCAGCGCGTCGGCGCCGCGGGCGGTCGTACCCTCGAGCGGGTCGCGGTCGGCGTGGCCGGACCACGCCGTGATGTCGTTCAGCCAGAGGCGATCGCCGCCCGCGAGCCCTGCGCACATCGCGCCGCGCACGCCGTTGCCGACGGGGTAGGCCTCGAGCCAGCGGGAGGCGGGGGCAGAGGCGCGCAGCACGTGGAGCGCTTCGGCGGCGGGCTGGTCGGTCGCATCATCGCGGCGCGTGGACATCGTCACAGTCCCTAGTATATGGTCTCGGTGTTGAAGCGCTTCGAAAGCCGATGGCAGAGTCGTGGCGCTCAGACATCAGACCGCCGCTCCGACCGAAACTCAGCGAAGAGGTTCTCCCCGCCATGGCCCGCACCCCGCTCCCGCGCCGCGCCGACGCCCTGTCGCAGCTCACCGGCGATCTCGGCATCTGCTTCGGCGGCGACTACAACCCGGAGCAGTGGCCGCGCGAGGTGTGGCGCGAGGACGCCGAGCTGATGGTGCGCGCCGGGGTGAATCTCGTCACCGTCGGCGTCTTCAGCTGGGCCCGCCTGGAGCCGTCGCCGGGGGAGCGGGACTTCGCCTGGCTCGACGAGGTGCTCGACATCCTCCACGCGCACGGCATCGCGGTGGACCTCGCGACCCCGACGGCGTCGCCGCCGCCATGGCTGGGCGTGCTCCACCCCGAAACGCTGCCGGTGAACCCCGACGGGGTGCGGCTCGTCGCGGGCTCCCGCAACCAGTTCACCCCCGCCTCGCGCGTCTACCGCGAGCACGCCCGGTCCATCGCGACCGCGCTGGCCGAGCGCTACGTCGCGCACCCGGCGGTGCGCATGTGGCACGTCGGGAACGAGTTCGGCCAGATCGACTTCGGAGATGAGGCGGCCCGCGAGTTCCGGCTCTGGCTGCGCGAGCGGTACGGCACCATCGACGCGCTCAACGACGCGTGGGGCACGCTGGTGTGGGCGCAGCGCTATCGCGACTTCGACGAGATCCTGCCGCCGCGGCGCATGCCGTACCTCGTCAATCCCGCGCAGTCGCTCGACTTCCGGCGCTACACGTCGTGGGCGCTGCAGCGCGTGTACGCCGAGCAGCGCGACGCCATCCGGGCCACCGGTGCCGAGCAGCCCATCACCACGAACTTCATGGGCTTCGAGCCGCTCACCGACCTGTGGGAGTGGGCGGACGAGGTCGACGTCGTCGCCGACGACCAGTACCCCGACCACGGTTCGGCCACAGCCTCCTCCGACATCGCCCTCGTGCAGGACCTCATGCGCTCCCTCGGCGCCGGAAGCCCCTGGGTGCTGATGGAGCAGTCGGTGAGCGCGACGTCCTGGCGTGCGCACAACCTGCCCAAGACGGCGCAGCGCGCCCGCCTGGACTCGCTGCAGGCCGTCGCGCGCGGGGCCGACGCGATCTGCTTCTTCCAGTGGCGGCAGGCGCGCACCGGCGCCGAGCGCTTCCACTCCGCCCTCGTGCCGCACGCCGGCGCCGACACCGACGTCTTCCGGGGCGCGATCGCCCTCGGCGCCGACCTGCGCAGGCTCCGGCCCGTCGTGGGCGGGCGGGTGGAGGCATCCGTCGCCGTCCTGTTCGACTGGCCTTCGTGGTGGGCGGCGGAGGAGCCGGCACGTCCCACCGAGCGCCTGCGCACGCTCGAGCAGGTGCAGCGCTGGCACCGGGCGCTGTGGCGCCGCGGGATCGCGGTCGACCTGGTGCGCCCGGGTGCGGACCTGTCGGCCTACCGCGTCGTGCTCGTACCGCACTCCTACATCGTCGAAACGGATGCCGCGACCGCCCTGCGCCGGGCGGTCGAGGCGGGCGCGAGCCTCGTCGTCGGCCCCTTCTCCGGCGTCGCCGATGCGAACGCGGGGGTGCTCACCGGGCGGTCGCCCGTGCTCCTGCGCGACCTCGTCGGCGTGAGCGGCGAGGAGTGGGTCGGCCTGCCGGACGACCCCACCCCGCTCACCGCGGAGCCCCACTGGGACTCCGCACCCGCGACGCCGGAGGCCGGCGTGCTGGGCGAGCGGCTCCGCGCCGAGGGTGCCGACGTCCTGGCGCGCTTCGCCTCCGGCCACCTCACGGGGGCGCCCGCCGTCACGCGGCATCGCGTCGGCGCCGGCATCGCATGGTATCTCGGCGCCGTCGTCGCGGACGACACGCTCTCCGCCGTGCTCGACGACGCGCTCGACGCCGCCGACGTGACCGGCGTGCTTCCCGAGCGTGTGCTGCCGGACGGCGTCGAAGCCGTCCGCCGCGGGGCGGCTCTCTTCCTCCTCAACCACGGCGACCAGGCGCAGCACGTCACCGTGCCCGGCCGGCGCCGGGATCTCCTGACCGACGCGGACGTCGAGGGGCGGGTCGCACTGGCCCCCGGCGCCGCCATGGTGCTCATCGAAAGGCACGCAGAGTGAAGTTCACCGATGGCTATTGGCTCACCAGGCCCGGGCTCGCCCCGCTCTACGCGGTCGAGGTCGACGACATCCGCCACGACGAGGCGGCGGGGACCATGACCGTCTACGCGCCGACGGCCGTCATCCGCGACCGCGGCGACACGCTGAACCGGCCGATGCTCACGGTCACGTTCTCGGCCCCGGCCCCGGGCGTGGTCAAGGTGCGGCTCGAGCGGCACGCCGGCGCGGTGCACCGGGGTCCGGACTTCGAGGTGACAGGGCAAGACGGCTTCCGCCCCGAGGTCTCGATCGACGGCGAGGGCGGCATCCTCGACTCCGGCCCGCTGCGGGTGCGCGTGGTGAAGTCGGCGGGGCAGTGGCGGGTCGACTTCGAGAGCGACGGCCGCGTGCTCACCAGCTCGCTGCCGCGCTCGATCGGCCACTTCACCGACACGACGGGCACGTACTGCACCCCGGGTACGGCGGGCACCGCGGGGACGGCGGGCACGGCCGCCGGGGGAACCCAGCCCACGTGGGTGCACCAGCAGCTGACCATCGAGCCCGGCGAGCGCGTCTACGGGCTCGGCGAGCGGTTCGGCGCCTTCGTCAAGAACGGCCAGGTCGTCGACACCTGGAACGCCGACGGCGGCACGTCCAGCGAGCAGTCGTACAAGAACGTGCCGCTCTACCTCACGAGCCGCGGTTACGGCGTGTTCGTCGACAACCCCGCCAATGTCTCCTTCGAGGTCGCCAGCGAGGTCAACTCGCGCGTGCAGTTCTCGGTCGAGGGCGAGTCGCTGGAGTACTACGTGATCGCCGGCCCCGAGCCGAAGGACGTGCTGCGCCGCTACACCGCCCTCACCGGGCGTCCCGCCCGCGTGCCCGCGTGGTCGTTCGGGCTGTGGCTGACGACGTCGTTCACCGCCAGCTACGACGAGGACACCGTCAGCGCCTTCGTCGACGGCATGGCCGAGCGCGACATCCCGCTGTCGGTGTTCCACTACGACTGCTTCTGGATGCGCGAGTACCAGTGGACCGACTTCGAGTGGGACTCCCGCGCCTTCCACGATCCCGTCGGCCAGATCGCCCGCATGCACGAGCGGGGCGTCCACGTCTCGGTGTGGATCAACCCGTACATCGCGCAGCGCTCGGCGCTGTTCCGCGAGGCGGCCGACCGGGGCTACCTCCTCAAGCGCACCGACGGCAGCGTCTGGCAGTGGGACATGTGGCAGGCGGGCATGGCGCTCGTCGACTTCACGAACCCCGATGCCGCCCAGTGGTACGTCGGCAAGCTCCAGGGCCTGCTCGACCAGGGCGTCGACGCGTTCAAGACCGACTTCGGCGAGCGGATCCCCGTCGAGGGCGTCGCGTGGCACGACGGGTCGGACCCGCACCGCATGCACAACTACTACGCGAAGCTGTACAACGAGGTGGTGTTCCGCGCCCTCGAGCAGCACCGCGGCGTCGGCGACGCGGTCGTGTTCGCCCGCTCGGCGACCGCGGGCTCGCAGCAGTTCCCGGTGCACTGGGGCGGCGACAACGACTCCACCTTCCTCTCGATGGCCGAGTCGCTGCGCGGCGGGCTGTCGCTGGCGATGTCGGGCTTCGGATACTGGAGCCACGACATCGGCGGCTTCGAGGGGACGCCCGACCCCGGGCTGTTCAAGCGGTGGCTCGCGTTCGGCCTGCTGTCGTCGCACTCGCGCCTGCACGGCTCGTCGTCGGTCCGGGTGCCGTGGGCCTTCGACGACGAGGCCGTCGACGTCGCGCGGGAGTTCACCCGCCTGAAGATGAGTCTCATGCCCTATCTCGCCCGCGTCGCGGAGGAGGCGCACACCGACGGCACGCCGATGATGCGCCCGATGGTGCTGGAGTTCCCCGGCGACCGCACCGGCTTCGACGCCGACTGCCAGTACATGCTGGGCGACGCGCTGCTGGTGGCGCCGGTGCTCACCGCCGACGGATCGGTGGAGTACTACCTGCCCGACGGGGAGTGGACGTCGCTGCTCGACGGCTCGGTCGCCGACGGACGCCGGTGGGTGACCGAGTCGCACGGCTACGACTCGGTGCCGCTGCGGGTGCGGCCGGGGACGGTGCTGCCGATCGGCGCCGTCGAGGACCGCCCCGACTACGACTGGGCGGACGGCGTGACGCTGCGCTGCTTCCGGCTCCCCGACGGCTACGACGCCGTCACGACCGTGCCCGGGCACGATGGAGCACCGGCGACGACCTTCCGGGTCCGTCGCGAGGGCGCGGCGATCATCGCGTCGTCGGACGACGCGCGCGCGCCGTGGGCGCTGCAGACGGGCGACCGGATCGCCCGGACCGAGGCATCCGGCGAGCTCCGGATCGAGATCGAGGAGGACCAGCGATGACCGAGACGATGACGGATGATCTCGATACGGGCGCAGAGCGTCCACTCGATCCGGCGGCCGCGGCCTCGCGGCCTGCGGCGAACGCGGCCGGCGGACAGCCGCTGTTCCGGCAGGTCGACCAGCCCCTGGCGGCGCGGGCGCGCGACCTCCTGGATCGGCTGACGCCGGACGAGCGCCTCGCGATGCTGCATCAGGCGGCCCCCGCGATCGAGCGGCTCGGCGTGGCCGAGTGGCGCACGGGCTGCGAAGCGCTCCACGGCGCCGCGTGGCTCGGCCGGGCGACGGTGTTCCCCCAGTCGGTCGGACTCGCCGCGACATGGGACACCGACCTGGTCGAGCGGGTGGGGGAGGTGGCGGCGGTCGAGGTGCGCGCGAAGCGCGCCGAGAACCCGCTGGTGAGCCTCAACGTGTGGGCGCCCGTCGTCAACACGCTGCGCCACCCGGGGTGGGGGCGCAACGAGGAGGGCTACTCCGAGGACCCGCACGTGACCGCTGTCTTCGGCACGGCGTACTCCCGGGGCCTGCGCGGGAACCATCCGCGCGTGTGGCGCACCGTCCCGGCGCTCAAGCACTTCCTCGGCTACAGCAACGAGACGGACCGCTCGACGACGTCGTCCGAGATGTCGCTGCGCACCCTCCACGAGGAGGAGCTGCCCGCCTTCCGCGGCGCGATCGAGGCGGGCGCTGCGGGCGGCATGATGCTCGCGTACAACCGGGTGAACGGCGTCCCCGCGCACACGCAGCCCGAGCTGGTCGCCGAGGCGCGGTCCTGGGCGGACGAGTCGATCGCGGTGGTGTCGGATGCCGGGGCCCCGACCTTCCTCGTCACCACGCAGCGCGCGCAGCCCGACCACGTCCACGCCGCGGCCGCCCTCGTGCGCTCCGGACTGGACTCGTTCACCGACAACGACGCGGACGCGGCGCCGACGATCGGTTACCTGCGCGACGCCATCGCCCAGGGCCTGCTCTCGACGGACGACATCGACCAGGCGGCGCTGCGCCTGCTGGAGCTGAGGATCCGCACCGGCGAGTTCGACGGCGACGCCGACCCCTATGGGGGCATCGGCGCCGACGCGATCGACGCGCCGGGTGCGCGCGAGCTGGCCCGGGAGGCGGTGGTGCGCTCGGTCGTCGTGCTGCGGAACGACGCCGGCGTCCTGCCGCTCTCCCGGGCCCCACGGGTCGCGGTGGTCGGCAACCTCGCCGACCTGGTGCTCACCGACTGGTACGCCGGCACGCCGCCGTACGCGGTCGGGATCGGCGCGGCGGCGACCGAGCGCTTCAGCGAGGCCGAGGTCGTCACCGGAGCCGACACGGTCGCGCTCCGCGCGGTCTCGACCGGCCGCTACGTCGTGACGGACGCAGAGGGATCGGTCGTCGAGGCGGCAGGCGCCGCCGCCGGCGCGGACGCGCTGTTCGACGTGACCGACTGGGGCGACGGCATCCTGACCCTCCGCTCCCACGCGAGCGGTCTGCTCCTCACCGGTGGGAAGTGGCCGATGCGGGCCGACGCGGCACGCGTGGGCGAGTGGGTCGTGCAGGAGAGCTTCCGCCGGCACGTCCACGCCGACGGGACGTGGTCGCTGCTGCACCTCGGATCGGGTCGCTGGGTGCGGGTGTTCCGCGACTCGGGCCTGCTCGCCGCCGAGGCGGTCACGCTCGCGCAGGCGGAGCGGTTCGGCGTGCGCGTCATCCGGTCCGGCGCGGAGGCGGTGGCCGAGGCGGCTGCGGCGGCGGACGCCGTCATCGTCGCCGTCGGCAACGACCCGCACCTCAACGGGCGCGAGACCGAGGACCGCCCCCACCTGCGACTGCCGGAGGCGTGGGCAGAGCTGTGGCGCGTCGCCCGCGAGGCGAACCCCCGCGCGGTGCTCACGATCGTCTCGAGCTACCCGTACGTCCTGGCCGGCGTCGATGCCGAGACCGTCGTGTGGTCGAGCCACGGCGGGCAGGAGCTCGGGCACGGGGTGATCGACGTGCTCTCGGGCGACCGCGAGCCGTCGGGCCGGCTGTCGCAGACCTGGCCCGCGACCGAGGCGCAGGCCGGTGACCTGTTCGACTACGACACGCTCCGGCAGGGGGCCACGTACCGGCATCAGGCCGAGGAGCCGACGTTCGCCTTCGGTCACGGCCTCACCTACACCGAGGTGGTCTACGAGCGCGTCGAGCTGTCGGATGCCGCGACCGCGGCGCCGCCGCCGACCCACCGGCATCCGTCCTTCGAGCCGCGGCCCGGCGAGGCCGCCGTCCGCGCCGTCGTGCGGGTGCGCAACGCGGGGGAGCGGGCTGCGGAGGAACTCGTGCAGCTCTACGCGCTCCCGGCCGATGACCTCGCCCTGGCGGCGCCGCGCCGGCTCCTCGTCGCCTACCGGCGCGTCGTCCTCTCCCCGGGTGAGGTGCGGGAGGTCGAGCTCTCGTTCTCGCCCGGGCGCCTGGCCGTATGGGACGACGCCGTGCGCCTGCCCGGCGCCGTCGACGACTGGCTCCATCAGGGTGCCCTTCGGGTGCAGCCGGGCTCGTACACGATCGCCGCCGGACCCTCGGCGTGGGATCTCCGGACAGACGCCTCACTCGAGATCGCCGACGGCGGCTAGAGCTCGGGCAGTCCTCGCCCCGGACCGCGGAAACACCGCCGGTCCGGGGCTTTTTCATGTCCGGACAAATTGGGGCTTGTGCTCGGAATGCCCCTCACCATACTCTGGCCGAAGTTTCTTCGAGGGTTAGTTTTATCCTCATTCCTGGTGTCGGCGTCGATGCCCGGCCCACCGCAGAGAGGCGGAGGATGTCTGTACTGGAAGCACGGCAAGAGAGCGCGCCGCCCGCCCCGGCGTGGCCCGACGACACGCCGCCGCGCCGTCGCCGATCGTTCTGGCGGCACGTCAAGGACAGCAGGATGCTCCTGCTCATGTGCGTGCCGGCGGTGCTGTTCTTCCTCGTGTTCAGCTACGGCCCGCTGCCCGGCGTGTGGATCGCGTTCACGAACTTCAACTACACCGACGGCGTCTTCGGCAGCCCGTTCGTGGGGTTCCAGAACTTCGAGTTCCTCATCAAGTCCGGCCAGCTGTGGGTGCTCACCCGCAACACGATCCTGTACAACCTCGCGTTCATCGTGGTGGGCAACGTGCTCCAGATCGCCATCGCGATCATGTTCAACGAGGTGCGCCTGAAGTTCTTCAAGAAGATCACGCAGGGCGTGATGTTCCTGCCGTACTTCATCTCGGTGGTCCTGGTCGGCGTCATCGCCTTCAACCTGCTCAACTACGACACCGGTGCGCTCAACACGCTCATCGAGCAGACCGGCGGCGACCCGATCAAGATCTACAGCATGGCCGGCGCCTGGCCGCTCATCATCATCATCGTCTTCCTGTGGCAGAGCACCGGCTACGGATCGATCGTCTACTTCGCGGCGATCATGGGCATCGACAAGGGGCTCTTCGAGGCGGCGGCGATCGACGGCGCCTCGGCGTGGCAGCGCATCCGCTACGTGATCCTGCCGAGCCTGAAGCCGACCTTCATCATCCTCCTGCTGTTCTCGCTCGGCGGGATCATGCACGGCAACTTCGGGCTGTTCTGGAACCTCGTGGGCAACAACGCCGCCCTCTTCCAGACCACCGACATCATCGAGACCTCCGTCTACCGGATGGTCATGTCGCAGAACAACTTCACCACGTCCACCGCCGTCGGCCTGTATCAATCCCTGTTCGGCTTCGCCATCGTCCTGCTGGCGAACTGGATCGTCCGAAAGATGAACAAGGACTATGCCCTCTTCTGATCTGCTGCTGCCCTCGGTGACCGAGACGCTCACGACGGCCCCCGGCAAACGGCGCTGGTGGACGGCATCCAACCGCGCTCGGCCGGTCCGCCTCTCGCGCAGCGACTACGTGCTCCGCGGCATCTCGTACGTCTTCATCTCGCTGTTCTCGCTGTTCTGCCTGCTGCCCTTCGTGCTGATCCTGTCGGCGTCGCTCTCGAGCGAGGACGAGATCATGAAGACCGGGTTCGGGCTGCTGCCGAAGGGGTTCACCTTCACGGCGTACGAGTACATCTTCGCCGCCCCGCAGCAGGTGATCGGCTCGTACATCGTCACCGTCACGATGACGGTGACCGGTACCGCGGTCGGCCTCCTCATCATCGCGATGACGGGGTACGCGCTCTACCGGCAGGATTTCCGCTTCCGCAACCAGATCACGTTCTTCATCTACTTCACGACCCTGTTCTCGGCAGGACTCGCACCCACGTTCCTCTGGATCAGCCGCACGCTCGGCCTGCGCGGCAGCTACCTCGCCGTCTGGCTGCCGCTGCTGATGACGCCGTGGCTCATCATCCTGATGAAGAACTTCATGCGCACCGTCCCGTACGAGATCGTCGAGTCGGGCAAGGTCGACGGGGCGGGCGACTTCCGGATCTTCTGGCAGCTGTCGCTGCCGATGATGAAGCCCGCGCTCGCGACGGTCGGACTGTTCCTCGCCCTCGGCTACTGGAACGAGTGGTATCTGTCCTCGCTCTATCTCGGCAGCACCGTCGAGTTCAAACCGCTGCAGTACTACCTCTACAACGTGATCAACACGGCCAACGCTCTGCGCACCTCCGTCGCGGGCGCGAACGTCAGCATCGCCGAACTGCCCAGCAACACCCTCAAGATGGCGAGCGCGGTCATCGCGACGGGCCCGATCCTGCTCGCCTACCCCTACGTCCAGCGGTACTTCGTCAGCGGCATCACCGTCGGCGCCGTGAAGGGCTGAACTCCCCGCTGACGATCAGCGGTCCGCCCCCGCGCGGACCGCGACGAGGGATGCCGCCCACCGGCGCGGCATCCCGCACCCCCTCCAAGAAATGAGTCGAAGGAGCCTCACATGACACACCGCCTGATCAAGGGCGCGGCGGGACTCGCCGCCCTCGGCCTCGCCACGGCCGCGCTCGCCGGCTGCACAGCCGACAGCCAGGACGACCCCGACAAGCCCACGGAGATCACCATGCTCGTGCTGGGCAACAAGCCCACCAACGGGCGGCTCGAGGCGATGCTCGAGAAGCTCAACGAGAACCTCGTCGAGCAGGCGAACGCCACGCTCGACCTCTTCTACGTCGAATGGGCCGACTGGCAGACGCAGTACAACCTGCAGCTGCTCTCGGGCGACGACAACGTCGACCTCATCACCACCGCGACCGACTGGCTCTTCGCGTGGGAGAACGCCGAGAAGGGCGCCTTCCTGCCGCTCACCGAGGAGATGCTCAAGGAGCACGCGCCCAAGACATGGGAGCAGGTCGACGCCGACGGCGACTGGGAGCTGACCAAGCTCGACGGCAGCATCTACTTCATCCCCGAGGACAACTACACCCAGTACACGAACCACGGCTTCTTCTACCGGGGCGACTGGGCCACCGAGGCCGGCTTCGCGGACGGCGAGATCACGCAGTTCGAGGACTTCACCACCTACTTCCAGTGGATCAAGGACAACAAGCCCGATGTCTACCCCTGGGACGTGGTCGGCGCGAACGAGTCGGCGCTGACCGGCTACCTCCAGGGCCACACCGACCTGCAGACCATCCAGCAGGTGACCGCGGGCAACTACTTCCCGTTCCAGACGTCGGAGTCCGACCCCACGAGCGTGACCTCCTGGTACACCGAGGGCGACGATCTGATCGAGGCCGCGGAGCTCGCGAAGGAGTGGAACGACATCGGCGTGTGGCGGGAGGACGCGCTCAACTACGACGGCGACACGCGCGAGTCGCTCTACGCCGGGCTGACGGGCGCCGACCAGCACCACACGCAGACGTTCGTGACGCAGATCGTCTACAACATGAACGAGAAGCAGCCCGGCTCCGACCCGCGGATGTTCTCGTGGGGCCAGGAGAACGGCAACTTCTTCAAGGACATCAAGACGCACGGGGCGATGGCGGTCAGCGCGAACTCCAAGCACCCCGAGAAGGCTCTCGAGGTCTACGACCTGCTCCGCAACGACGAGGAGAACTACGGCCTGCTCAACTTCGGCATCGAGGGCACGGACTACGTCATGACCGAGGACGGCAAGCTCGGGTACCCGGAGGGCTACGACCCGTCGACCGATTCGCTCGGCTCCAACTTCTGGGCCGGACGCATGGACGAGTTCGAGCCGGACAAGGTGACCGACGCGCCGAACAAGCAGGAGATCTACGACGAGCTCTCGGCGGTGGCCAAGGACTACCCGTACTCGACCTTCGTGGTCGACAAGACGCCGCTGGACTCGACGCTCGCAGCCGTCAGCGGAGTGCTGTCGGAGTACATCCCGCAGCTGCAGTACGGCAAGTTCGAGGACCCGGAGGCCGCGGTCGCCGAGATGCGGCAGAAGCTCGCCGACGTCGGGTTCGAGGACGCGCGCGCCGAACTGGAGCGCCAGGTCCAGGAATGGGCCGACGCGGGCGGCCTCGACTGATCGTCCTCGTCCCCCGTCCGGGCGGGCCCGCGCGCACGCGGGCCCGCCCGGCATCCCACACGATCGCTCTGCGAGGAAGGCAGAACACATGAGCAGCATCTTCGCGCCCGACTCGGCGCTGATGCGGTTCCTCACGCGGATCGCCGATCTGATGATCCTCAACGTCCTCTTCATCGTGACGTCGCTGCCGATCGTGACCCTCGGTGCGTCGCTGACGGCGCTCAACTTCGTCACGCTGCGCATCGCCTCCGACACCGACCGGACGATCGTGGGGGACTACCTTCGGTCGTTCCGGCAGAACTTCCGGCAGGCGACGCTCGCCGGACTCGTCGTCGCGGCCGTCGCCGCCGCGCTCGCCGCCTGGTATCTCGTGGTGACCGAGCTGGTCACCTCGCCCGTCGCGCAGTTCGCGCTGCTGGCGGTCTGGTACGCGCTCGCCTTCCTCGCCGCCATGGCCGCGCTGTACGTCTTCCCCTACCTGGCGAGCTTCGAGGGCACGCTGGGCGAGGTCCTGCGCAATGCGCGGCTGCTGTCGCTGCGGCATCCGCTCGCCCCGCTCGCGGTCCTCGTGCTGACCTTCCTCGCCGCTGTCGTCACGATCTTCTCGCCCCAGGCGACCGGCTACGGGCTGCTGTGGCTGCTCATCGGCTTCGCCGGCCTCGCCTACCTCGGCGCCCTGCTCTTCGCGCGCGTCTTCGCGCGCTACGCCCCGATGCCCGCCGCCCACTCCCCGGAACAGGACTGACCCACCATGCGCACCCTCCCGCTCGAACGCTGGTCGTTCGCGCTCGCCGACGACCCCGGCGCCCGCGCCAAGCGCTACGACGACTCGGGGTGGCGTGCCGTGCGCGTCCCCCACGACTGGAGCGTCGAGCAGCCGTTCTCGGCAGCGCACTCCAGCGGCACCGGCTACCTGCCCGGCGGGGTCGGCTGGTACCGCGCCCATGTCTCGCTGCGCGAGCTCGCCGCCCAGGCCGACCAGCATGTGCGGCTGGCGTTCCACGGCGTGTACAAGAACGCCGACGTCTGGGTCAACGGCTACCACGTGGGCGGTCGACCCTCGGGCTACGCGCCGTTCTCCTTCGACCTGACCGAGATCCTCTCCTACGCGCCCGACGACGACCTCGTGGTGAGCGTGCGCGTCGACCACACCGACATCTCGGACTCCCGCTGGTACAACGGCTCGGGCATCACCCGAGGCGTCGAGCTGCAGGTGCACGAGCGGGTGCGGCTGCGCGAGCACGGCACGTCGGTGACGACGGTGTCGGCGGATGCCGCGACCGCGACGCTGCGCATCGGCCAGACGGTGTGCAACGGCGGCGACGAGGCCGTGGCCGTGCGCGTGCTCCACGAGCTGCGCTCGCTGACGACGGATCGCGTCCACCGCTTCGGAGCCGAGGCGCAGGTGCCCGCCGGCGACTCCGCCGAGATCGCCCTCGAGGCCGTCGTCCCCGACCCCGAGCTGTGGTCCGACGACGACCCTGCGCTGCACCGGCTGACGACGACGCTGGAGTGGCGGTGGGACGGCGCGGAGCGCCGTGCGTCGTACGACCTCGTCACCGGCATCCGCACCTTCGCCTTCGACGCCGACCGCGGGTTCTCCGTCAACGGGCAGCCGCGGGTGCTGCGAGGGGTCTGCCTCCACGAGGACGCCGGATGCCTCGGCACCGCCGTGCCCGCCGCGGTCTGGGTGCGCCGGCTGCTGTCGCTCAAGCGGATGGGCTGCAACGCGGTGCGCATGGCCCACAACCCGCACGCGCCCGAGCTGTACGCGCTCTGCGACCTGCTGGGCTTCTACGTCGTCGACGAGGCGTTCGACGAGTGGGAGAACCCGAAGAACAAGTGGTGGCAGGGCCACAACGTCTATCCGCCGCGCCACGAGGGGTACGCGAAGGACTTCCTCGAGTGGCATGAGCGCGACCTCCTCGCGATGATCGAGGCGCACCGCCACCACCCGTCGGTCATCGCGTGGAGCATCGGCAACGAGGTCGACTACCCGAACGACCCCTACGCGAGCCCGCTTTTCGCCGAGATGACCGGCAACAACGACGCGAACAAGCCCGCCGCCGAGCGCCTGTACGACGCCAGCCGGCCCGACGTGCGGCGGCTCACCACGATCGCGCGGCGGCTGGCCGGCATCGTGCGGCGCACGGACCCGTCGCGTCCGGTGACACTCGCCGCCGCGTTCCCCGAGCTGTCGAGCCGCACGGGCCTCCTCGACGACCTGGACGTCGTCGGCTACAACTACAAGGAGCACCTCTACGAGGCGGATCACGCGCGGTTCCCTGACAAGCCGCTGCTGGGCAGCGAGAACGGGCACGGCTATGCGCAGTGGCTGCCGGTGACGCGTCACGACTTCGTCGCGGGCCAGTTCCTCTGGACCGGGATCGACTACCTCGGCGAGGCCCGCGGCTGGCCCGTGCGCGGCTCCGGTGCGGGGCTGCTGACGCTGGCCGGCCACGAGAAGCACACGTGGCACCTGCGGCGCAGCTGGTGGGCGGACGACCCGGTTGCCTACCTCGTCACCCGCCCTCACACCGGCGACGAGGAGCGCTCGTTCTGGACCCACCCGGTCTCCCGGACGTGGGATGCCGCGGTCCCAGGCGAGCTCGAGGTGCTCGCGTTCGCGAACGGCGACGAGCTCTCGCTCTCGAGCGGCGGCGAGCGGATACCGCTCGAGCGCGACGACGAGCACGGCTGGTGGGCGGCGGTGACCGATCCCCGGGACGAGCCGCTCGTGCTGGAGTCGTGGCGCGACGGTCGCGTCGTCGCGCGGGACGAGCTGCGCGCGCGCGGCGAGGCCGTGGCGATCGCCGCCGCGGTCTGGGAGCCTCCCGCCGACGTCGCCGACGCGTGCCGGCGCGCCGGAATCGCGCTGGAGGGCATCGTCCAGATCGAATGCGTGCTCCGCGACGCCAACGACGGCGTCGCCTGCGATGACAGGGTCATCGAGGTGGCGGTCGAAGGTGGGGAGCTCCTGGGCATCGAGAACGGCGACCTCGCTGACGACACCCCCTACGACAGCGCCGCGCGGCGCACGCTGGACGGCCGGCTGGTGGTGTTCGTGCGTGCCTCCGAGGGTGCTTCGGTCCGGCTCAGCAGCCCGGGCCTCGACGGCGCCCTGGTGGTGCAGGGGGCGTGACATACTGGCCAGATCCGAGTCGCAGCCCATCCGATCCGGGCGTTCCGGCGTCGGCGGCCGCCAGGGTGCAGAGGTGAGCATGGGGGTGCTTCGACGGACGTCGCGCGACATCCGGAGCGATTCGCGCCTCGACGTCCTCCACGCGGTGCTGTCGGCCGGTGAGACGACGCGCAACGAGCTCGCGCAGCTGACGGGGCTGAGCGCCGCCACGATCGCCACGGTCGTGGGCGAGCTGATGGCCGGGGGGTTCGTCGTCGAGACGAAGACCACCGCCGGCCGCATCGGCCGCCCCACCGCGACCCTCGCGATGAACGGCGCGCGCGGTCGCGTCATCGGCATCGACGTGGCCGAGACGTACATCCGCGCTGTCCTGTTCGACGCCGCGCTCGTCGAGATCGCCCACGCGCAGGTGGTGCGCGACGAGCACGTGCTCGACCCGGATTCGGTGGTCGAGGGGATCGGCACGGCGCTGGAGCGCGTCATCGCCGAGGCCGGCATCGCGCGCTCCGACGTGCTGGGCGTCGGCGTGTCGCTGCCCGGCCTCGTGCAGGGTCCCACGTCGGTGTCGGTCGTGGTGCCGAAATGGTCGTGGCATCAGCTGGAGTTCGACCGGCTCCGCGAGCGCGTGGGACTGCCGCTGGTGATCGACAACCCGCTGAAGGCGATGACGACGGCCGAGCTGTGGCTCGGTCGCGGCCGCTACAGCTCCAGCCTCGTGACGATCAACCTCGGCACGGGCGTCGGCGCGGGCATCGTGCTCGAGCGGCGCATCCTGCGCGGCGCGACGAACTCTGCGGGGGAGTGGGGGCATTCGCTGCTGGTGCTCGACGGCCGCCGGTGCCGCTGCGGGCGTCACGGCTGCGTGGAGGCCTACCTCGGTGTGCCCGGCATCCAGCAGACGCTCCGGGAGCTCGCGCCCGACCACGCCCTGGTGGGGCTCGACCAGAGCGACTTCATCGCCGCCCTCGCGCGCGCGGCCGACAGTGCCGATCCGGATCCCGCCGTGACCGAGACGATCGAGCGCACCGCGTACTACCTCGGCTCGGCGATCGCCGATCTCGTCGCGATCGTGAACCCCGAGGCCGTCGTGCTCACCGGCTGGACGGTCTGGGCGCTGGCCGACAAGCTCCTCCCCGCGACGGGGATGCACCTGCGCGAGCAGTCCCCGGGGTGGTCGGCCCGCGAGCTCGAGCTGGAGGTCTCGACCATCAGCCGCAACTCGGTCGCGACGGGCGTCGCCACCACCGCGCTCGAGCGATTCCTCGCCGACGCCGGACTGCTCACCAGCCGCGTCCCCATCGCCCTCTGAGCCACCGAGCGGTGGGCCGCTCGCGGGGCGCCGTGCGAGGGCGCCCGGCGATCGTCAGAGCGCGAACTCCTCCGCGAGGGCACGCGTCTGCTCGGGGGTCCAGATCCGGGCGCCGAACACGTGCCGATGGCGCAGGGCCAGCTCCTCGCCCGGCGCGAGCACGATGTGCTCGTCGAACGAGGGCGACGGTGCGACGATCGGGAACGGCTCGCTGCGCACGAACCAGCGGATGGCGGGGCCGCCCGTGGACGTGCCGGCGAACGCGAGCACCGTGCCGCCGCCGTCGACCTCGTCGTGCTCGCCCGAGAAGGCGACCCATTCGGCCACGCGGCCCATCACGGCGTCGGCCTCGGCGTCGTCGGCGAGGCCCGCCGCCAGCACCCGGGCGCCCGTCCAGGCGCGCGGCATCCGGATCGCATAGCCGGTGTAGCCGGCGTTCGGCCGGCCCTGCGTCGTCGGGCTGCCGAACTCGAGGTCCTGGTCGGCGACGTTGCGCAGCGTCGTGGCGAAGTCGAGCGCCCAGATGCCCCGACCCTCGTCGAGGCTGTGGAAGCGATGCGTGCGCACCTCGCTGAGCCACTCGTCGCCGGCCTGCGTGATCCAGGTCAGGTCCTCGCTGAAGGACGCCTCGGATCCGGCATCGCGTACCGACGTGAAGCCGTCGTGGCGGATGCGGCCGACGTTGTCGAGAAGGACGTAGTCGCCGTGCTCCGGTCGGTACGTGTTGCCGCCCCAGAAGTTCTGCCCCGACACGTGCGTCCACGTGAACTGCAGCCCCTTGTGCCAGCGGTGGTCCCACGGCCGGTACGCGGTCAGCGGTGCGCCGTCCAGCGCGCGCACGGGGTGGAAGAAGGGCTTCGGGCCCTCGGCCACGGGTCCGCCCGGGTCGAACGCATAGCGGGCGATGTCCACGCCTGCGGCAGTGACGGTCAGGGAGGTTTCATCGAGGCGGAGGAGGAAATCGGGCACGTCCTCCATTGTGGCGCAGGATGACGGAAAACGCTTCCCCCGGATTCGGCGGCCGACGATTGTAGCGTTCGCGGACGCGGATGGGTAGGGGCATCCGCATTCTCACAGGAGGGTCGACAGTCGCTGTAGCGTCTTCGTCATCTCACACGAGACGCCGCAACCCCCCGCAGCGTCCACGAGAAAAGGAGAGAGATCAAATGCTCTGGACAATCCTCGGACTCATCCTCATCGGCCTCATCGCCGGTCTCATCGCTCGCGCCGTCATCCCCGGCAAGCAGAGCATCGGGATCCTCATGACGATCGTGCTCGGCATCGTCGGCTCGTTCGTCGGCGGCTTCCTCGGCTTCCTGATCTTCGGCGCCGACCCCAACGGCGGCTTCCTGCAGCCGTCGGGCATCATCGGCTCGATCATCGGCGCGATCATCGTCCTCGGCATCTACGTGGCCGTCACGCGCCGCCGCGGCGTCACGCGCTGACACCTGCTGCGGACGGTCCGCCCGCGGGCGCACGTCCGGATGGCCCGCTGAACGCGCGAACCCCCATGCTCCGGCATGGGGGTTCGCGCGTTCTCGTGTCCGGGGGCGCCTCGCGGAGGCGGCCCGGCGTCGTGGGGGCTCGCCGCGGGGGCGGCCCGGCGTCGTTCGGTCCGGGGAGCCCGGCGTCAGGCGCCGGCGTCGCTCCGTCCGGGGAGCGGCCCGGGGTCAGGCGCCGGCGATGGCAGCGGCCACCACCTCGCGCGCCTCGGCCTGCACCTGCGCCAGGTGCTCGGGACCGCGCAGCGACTCGGCGTAGAGCTTGTACACATCCTCGGTGCCCGACGGCCGCGCGGCGAACCACGCGTGCTCGGTCTGCACCTTGAGCCCGCCGATCGCGGCGCCGTTGCCCGGCGCGTGCGAGAGCTTGGCGGTGATCGGCTCGCCGGCGAGCTCGGTCGCCGACACCGACTCGGGCGCCAGCTTCGCCAGCGCCGCCTTCTGCGCGGCGGAGGCCGGGGCGTCGACGCGCTGATACGCCGACGCACCGAACTCGGCCTCGAGCTCCGCGTAGCGCTGCGACGGGGTCTTGCCCGTCACCGCGAGGATCTCGGCGGCGAGGAGGCAGAGCAGGATGCCGTCCTTGTCGGTCGTCCAGACGGTGCCGTCCTTGCGGAGGAACGACGCGCCCGCCGACTCCTCGCCTCCGAAGGCGACGGAGCCGTCCAGCAGCCCGGGGACGAACCACTTGAACCCGACCGGCACCTCGAGCAGGGCGCGGCCCAGCGACCCGGCCACGCGGTCGATGATCATCGAGCTGACGAGGGTCTTGCCGATCGCGGCATCCGTCGGCCATTCCGGACGATGCGAGTAAAGATAGTCGATCGCGACGGCCAGGTAGTGGTTGGGGTTCATCAGCCCGGCGTCGGGGGTGACGATGCCGTGCCGGTCGGCGTCGGCGTCGTTGCCGGTGAGGATGTCGTACTCGTGGCGGCGGCCGATGAGCCCGGCCATGGCCGACGGCGACGACGGATCCATGCGGATCTTCTCGTCCCAGTCGAGGGTCATGAACTTCCACGTCGGGTCGACGTCGGGGTTCACGACGGTCAGGTCGAGGCCGTGCACCTCGGCGATGAGCGCCCAGTACTCGACCGACGCGCCGCCCAGCGGGTCGGCGCCGATGCGCACGCCGGCCGAGCGGATCGCGTCGACGTCGATGATGGTCGCGAGGTCGCGGACGTAGGCGTCACGGAAGTCGTACTGGCCGAGCGTGTCGCCGTCGAGGTCCTTGAAGGGCGTGCGCTCGACGCCCTCGAGGCGGGCCGCGATGAGCTCGTTCGCGCGGTCCGCGATCCAGCCGGTCGCGTCCGTGTCGGCCGGTCCGCCGTTCGGCGGGTTGTACTTGAAGCCGCCGTCGCGCGGCGGGTTGTGGCTGGGCGTCACGACGATGCCGTCCGCGCGGCCCGGGTCGGCGGCATCCCGCCCGCGGTTGTAGGTCAGGATGGCGTGACTGAGTGCCGGCGTGGGCACCCACGAGTCGCGGGCGTCGACGCGGACGTCGATGCCGTTCGCCACGAGCACCTCGATCGCGCTCCGCTCGGCGGGCAGGGAGAGACCGTGGGTGTCGCGGCCGAGGAAGAGCGGCCCCTCGATGCCCTGCGCCCGGCGGTAGTCCACGATCGCCTGGGTCGTGGCGAGGATGTGGGTCTCGTTGAAGCTTCCCGACAGGGAGGAGCCGCGGTGCCCGCTCGTTCCGAACACGACGCGCTGCTCGGGAGCGGCGGGATCGGGTACGACGTCGTAGTACGCGGCGATCAGCTCATCGATGTCGATGAGGTCGGAAGCTTCAGCGGGCTGTCCTGCTCGACTCATGCGTCCCAGTCTGCCCGCCCGCCGGTCCCGCTGCACAGGCTTGACCCGGTATGACGCGTACCGTACGCAGGACCGATCCTCGGGGCGCGGCTCCCAGGCCGCGGATTTCCGCGGCCGACGGCCGATCCGAACGGCTCCGGTCCTGCGAACGGTACGCCGCCGGCCGCCGACAGCTGGTCGCGCGCACCGGGATAGGCTGGCACGCGTGACTTCCGAGGCCGCCGCCCCCGGGGCATCCGCTCCCGCCCGCCGCACCTACAGCTATCTGGGTCCCGCCGGCACGTTCACCGAGGCGGCGCTCGCGCAGGTGCCCGAGGCTCGCGGACACGAGTGGCGGCCGGTGCGCAACGTGGGCGAGGCCCTGGCCGACGTGGTCGACGGCCGGTCCGACGCGGCCATGATCGCCATCGAGAACTCCGTCGACGGCGGCGTCTCGACCGCGCAGGACGCGCTGGCGACGGTGCCGGGCCTGCGGATCGTCGGGGAGTACCTGGTTCCCGTCGAGTTCGTGCTCGTGGGCCGCCCCGGCACCCGGCTCGACGACGTCTCGCTCATCGCCGCGCACCCGGTCGCATACGCCCAGTGCCTCCAGTGGCTCTCGCGGGCGCTGCCGGCCCATGCGCACGTCCCGGCCGCGAGCAACGTCGCCAGCGCCATGGGGCTGCTCGACGGGTCGAGCGACGCGGATGCCGCGATCGCGCCTCCGGGGATCCTCGAGCACCACGAGCTCGAGCTGCTCGCCTCGAACATCGGCGACAACGCCAACGCGGTCACGCGCTTCGTCCTTGTGAGCCGGACGGTCGTCCCGCCGCCCCCCACCGGTGCGGACAAGACGTCGCTGATCGTCGAGCTGCCCGACGACCATCCCGGCGCGCTGCTGGAGATGCTCGAGCAGTTCGCGACCCGCGGCATCAACCTCTCGCTGCTCGCCTCGCGTCCGATCGGCGACGAGCTCGGCCGGTACCGCTTCGTCGTCGACGCCGACGGCCACCTCGAGGACGAGCGCATGGCCGACGCGCTCCTCGGGCTGCGCCGCTTCAGCCCGAGGGTCACGTTCCTCGGCTCGTACCCGCGCGCGGACCGCGCCGTCGTGCACTACCCCGAGCGCTACGCCGACGACGTGTTCGTCGAGGCGCGGGACTGGCTGCGCGGCCTCATCTCCGGAGAGCCGGAGATGCAGGACTGAGACCGGCTCGGCCGGGTCACCCCAGGTCGTACTCGGCGGCGAGCAGCTCGAGGGTCTGCAGGCGGCCGGGCGCGGCATCCATCGGCTCTTCCTCGTACGACCCCGCGATGGGCGAGATCATGATCTCGTCGACGCCGTGCTGTGCGGCGAAGGAGCGGAGATCGGATGCCACCGCCGACGGCGTCCCCACGAACCACTTCGCGCGCGCCGACGCCATGAACGTCTCGCCCAGGCCGGCGAAGTCCGCGGCGTTCGCGATCGAGTGCTCCACGGTCTCGAGGGCGACCAGCGGACGGTTCGTGCGCAGCCGTGCCGTCATGCGGAGGTTCGGGAGCGCGCGCTCATCGGCCTCGCCCTGCGTGTGTGCCACGAGCACGTTCGCGGTGAGGAAGGTGCGCGGAGCGGCGAGGGTCTCGGAGGGCACGAACGCCGACCGGTACAGGTCGAGGGCGCGCTCGAGGCCCTCGCCCGAGAAGTGGTTGGCGAACACGTAGGGCAGACCCAGCGCCGCGGCCAGCTGCGCCGAGTAGTCGCTCGAGCCCAGCAGCCACACCTCGGGAGTCGTCGTGGCTGCGGGCGTCGCGTGCACGTCGTACGTGCCGCCCGAGGTGAACCGCAGGGCGGCGCCGTCGGGCGCGACGAGGCGCAGGATGTCGCGGACGTGGTCGGGGAAGCGCTCGACGTCGCTCGTGGTGCCGCTCTGGCGGAGCAGCTGGGTGATGACGGGATCGGAGCCCGGCGCGCGGCCGAGACCCAGGTCGATGCGACCCGGAGCCAGCGCCTCGAGCGCCGCGAACTGCTCGGCCACCACGAGGGGAGAGTGGTTGGGGAGCATGACGCCGCCGGACCCCAGCCGGATGCGCGACGTGCGCGCCGCCGCCGCGGCGGCCAGCACCGGCGGGGTGGTCGAGGCGACGGCGGGCATGTTGTGGTGCTCGGCGAACCAGTACCGGCGGTATCCGAGCCGGTCGGCGGCGTCGACGAGGGAGAGGGATGCCGCGACCGCCTGTGCGCTGGTCTGCCCGGTGCGCACCGGGACGAGGTCGAGGACGGACAGGGCCGGGGCGGAGGTGGCGGTGCTCATCGCTGTAGCCAACCTCCGCCCCGGCCGTCGCATTCCGCCCCTGCCGCGTTCGAGGCCGCAGGCCTCCGGCCCGGGGTTTCGCGGATCCGGAATTCGGGCATTCCGCGCCTTTCCGGAGCCTCGGGGTCCCAGGGCTCCGGAAAGCGGCCAGAAGTCCGATTTCCGGAGCAGCGAGCCGGCTGGCGCAATCCGGGTCAGGCGGACTCGCGCCACACGACGGGGCACGCCAGGACGCTGCCCCCTGTGCCGGGATCCTCGCCGCGCAGCTGGCGCAGCACGGACTCCGCGGCGGCCCGCCCGAGTTCGTTCGCCGGCTGGTGGACCGTCGACAGGGGTGGGTCGCAGCGCAGAGCCCAGGAGCTGTCGTCGAACCCGACGATGCCCACGTCGCGGGGCACGACCTTGCCCGCGGACTGGAGGACGTCCATCGCCCCGGCGGCCACCGCGTCGCTGGACGCGAAGACGCCGTCGATGTCGGGCACGCGGTCCAGGAGCGCCCGCATGCCCGTCTGGCCGTCGGAGTACGAGTACAGCGGAACGCTCTGCACGAGCTGAGGGTCGAACCGATGGCCGAGGGCGTCGACGAAGCCCGCAAGTCGATCGGAGCCCGAGTCCCGGTCGAGGGCTGCGGCGATCATGCCGATGCGGTGCCGCCCGGTCGCGGCCAGGCGGCTGGTGATCTCGCGCGCGGCGCCGCGGTTGTCGATGGCCACGTAGGCGGCATCCCCGATGTCCCGCGGGTGACCCACGAAAGCGGCGGGAAGTCCGAGGTCGGCGACCGCGCGCGTGATGGGGTCTCCGACGCGGGCCGAGACGATGATCACGCCGTCGATCAGTCCGCCGCTCAGGTAGCGGGCGAGCCGCTCGATGTCGCGGGTGGTGTCGGCGATCATGAACGACAGCTGGTAGTCGGCATCCGAGAGGGCGGCGTTCGCGCCGAGCAGGATCGACCCGATGTTCGGATCTTCGACGAAGAGCGAATGCGGCTCGTGGACGATCAGCCCGATCGCCTGCGAGCTCTGCATCACGAGGCTGCGCGCCGCGCGGTTGGGAACGAAGCCGACCTTCGCGATGGCGGCGTCGATGGCCGTGCGGGCCTCGTCCGAGACGTAGGGCTGCCCGTTGAGCACGCGGCTGACCGTGCCTCGCGACACCCCGGCCTCGATCGCGACGTCTTTCACCGTCGCCCGACGCTTGCGTCCCGTGGTCTCCACGCGAACATCGTATGTGCACGCGCACACACTTGCAGGACCCGATTGACAAGACACGCGGGCCTGCATACTCTGTACACGTTCACAGAACCTCAGCGCAGAGGAACCTCGCTCGGATCTGTGCACGTTCACAGATCCGAGGAGAGCATGAAGGTTCCCGCCCGCCCCTTCGCCCATGAGGGCATCGCGTTCGGCTGCGATTACAACCCCGAACAGTGGACCCCCGAGGTATGGGACGAAGACATCACCCTCATGCGTGAGGCCGGCGTCGATCTCGTGGCCATCAACATCTTCGGCTGGTCGCACGTCGAGCCGCGGGAGGGCGAGTTCGACTTCGCACGCCTCGACGACATCATCAGCAGGCTCCATGCGGCGGGGATCCGCGTCAACCTCGGCACGGGGACCGCCTCACCGCCGGCGTGGCTGGCGCGGTCGCACCCCGAGATCCTCCCGATGGCAGAGGACGGCACCCGCCGGTATCCGGGCGGGCGTCAGGCGTGGTGCCCCAGCTCGCCCGTCTTCCGTGCCGCCGCGCTCCGCCTCGTCGATGCCGTGGCCGGTCGCTACGGCAGCCACCCCGCCGTCGAGCTCTGGCACGTCTCCAATGAGCTCGGCTGCCACAACGCGCTGTGCTACTGCGACGACAGCGCCGCCGCGTTCCGCGGCTGGCTGCGTCGCAAGTACACGACGCTCGACGCGCTCAACGATGCGTGGGGGACCGCCTTCTGGAGCCAGACCTACGGCGATTGGGACGAGATCCTCCCGCCCCGCGCCACGATCTCGACACGCAACCCCGGGCAGTTCCTCGACTTCCACCGCTTCAGCTCCGACGAACTGCTCTCGTACTACCGCGCCGAGGCCGACGCGATCCGGGCGGTGAGCGACGTGCCCATCACGACGAACTTCATGGTCACGGCGCACATCGAGAACCTCGACTACTGGTCGTGGGCCGCCGACATGGACGTCATCGCCAACGACCACTACCTCGACCACCGACTCGCGACCCCGACCGTGGAGCTCGCGTTCGCGGCCGACCTCTCACGCGGTCTCGGCCGGGGCGCCCCCTGGATCCTCATGGAGCACTCGACGGGCGCCGTGAACTGGCAGCCGTTGAACAAGCCCAAGGCTCCGGGCGAGATCCTGCGCAACTCGCTGACCCATGTGGCGCGGGGTGCGGACGGCGTGTGCTTCTTCCAGTGGCGCGCCTCCGTCCAAGGCAGCGAGAAGTTCCACTCGGCGATGCTCCCGCACGCCGGCACGGACAGCGCCGTCTGGCGCGAGGTGGTGGAGCTCGGCGGGATCGTCGATCGCATCGGGGAGGTGGCCGGCAGTCGCGTCGAAGCAGACGTCGCGCTGGTCTTCTCGTGGGAATCGTGGTGGGCGACCCAGACCGAGTCCCGCCCCAGTCAGGCGCTCGGCTACCTCGACCAGGTCCACGCCGCCTACGGAGCGCTCCACGCGCTCGGTCTCACGGTCGATGTCGTGCCACCGGGCGCCGACCTCTCGGCCTACGGTCTCGTGGTGGTCCCCGGGCTGCACCTCGTACGCGCCGGCGAGGCGGCGGTCATCACCGACTGGATCGCCGCGGGCGGCACCGCTCTCGTCACCTTCTACAGCGGTACGGTCGACGAGAAGGACCGCGTCTGGACGGGCGGCTACACCGGGCCCTTCCGGGACGCGCTCGGCATCCGCATCGAGGAGTTCGCGCCGGTGGCACCCGATGCGTCGCTCGCCCTCTCGGACGGCGCCACCGCCCGCCTGTGGTCGGAGCGCTCGCGCACCACCACGGCCGAGATCGAGGCATCCTTCGTCGACGGGCCGGCAGCCGGCCATCCCGCCGTCACCCGCAACACGTGGGGCGGCGGAGAGGCGTGGTATCTCGCCACGCTGCCCGATCCCGCGGACTACCGGTCACTTCTCGCCCGCATCGCCGAACGGGCGGGCGTGCGTCCGGCGGCAGAAGTGCGCGGACCCGAGGGCGCCGTGGAGATCGTGCGCCGGCGGGGAGCGGATGCCTCGTACCTGTTCATCGTCAACCACTCGGAGTCCGACGCGGAGCTCACCGCGACCGGATTCGAGCTCGTCACCGGGATGCCGGCTACCGGATGCGTCAGCGTGCCCGGCGGCGCCGTGCGCATCATCAGAGAGGAGGCGGCCGCATGACCGCCACAGAGGTCCTCGTCACGCGGGGCGGGAAGACTCCGCGCGAGGGGAAGCCGCCGCGTCGCAGGACGCCGCACAAGGGTGCGATCGCGATCTTCACCGGTCCGTTCAGCATCCTGTTCCTGCTGTTCTACCTGATCCCCATCGGCTACGCCGTCTACCAGTCGCTGCTCGTCGTCGAGCGCGACGGCCTCTACGGCGCACCGCGAGAGGTCTTCGGCGGCCTGACCCAGTACGTCCAGGTGTTCCAGAACGCCCCGTTCTGGGAATCCGTTTGGCGCGTGCTGCTGTTCGGTGTCGTGCAGGTGCCGGTGATGCTCGGGCTCGCCCTGCTCTTCGCACTGCTCCTGGACTCCCCGGCTCTCAAGGGCAAGAGGTTCTTCCGGCTGGCGTTCTTCGCCCCCTACGCCGTGCCGGGCGTCATCGCCGCGATCATGTGGGGCTTCCTCTACTCGCCGAACCTGTCGCCGTTCACGGATGTGACCCGGACGATCGACTTCCTCTCGCCGGAGCTCGTGCTCTGGTCGATCGCGAACGTCGTGACGTGGGTCTTCGTCGGCTACAACATGCTGATCATCTATTCGGCGCTCCTGGCGATCCCGTCCGAGGTGTACGAGGCGGCACGGCTGGACGGTGCGGGGCAGATCCGCATCGCGTGGTCGATCAAGATTCCGATGGTCGCCCCCGCGCTCATCCTCACGACCGTCTTCTCGATCATCGGAACGCTGCAGCTGCTGGCCGAGCCGCAGGTGTTCCGGTCGTTCAGCGCGGCGGTCTCGTCCACGTACACCCCGAACATGACCATCTACGCGACGAACTCGATCCCGAACCCCTATCTGGCCGCCGCGTTCTCGGTGGTCCTCGCTCTCGCGACGTTCGTGCTGTCGTTCGCGTTCCTCAAGTTCACCCAGCGGAAGGCCGAGCAATGAGCCTGCTGACACGTACGCGCGGCGCGACCGCCGATGACCTCGCCCCCTCGCGCGGGCCCCGGGAGAGCATCCTCTCGCGCGGTGCGGCGCTGCTGGTCATGGGCGTGTTCACGCTCTACTTCCTGGTGCCGATCTGGTGGCTGTTCATCGCGTCGACCAAGGATCGCAGCGACCTTCTGAGCACGAACCCGCTGTGGTTCGCCGATCTCAACCTCTTCGCGAACATCGGGGATCTCCTGTCCTTCGGCGACGGCATCTACCTGCGGTGGATCCTCAACAGCCTCGGCTACGCGGGGCTCGGCGCGCTGCTGGCGACCGTGTTCGCCGGCATGTGCGGCTACGCGCTGGCCAAGTACCGCTTCCGCGGCCGCGAGGTCTACTTCAACGTCGTGCTGGGCGGCGTGCTCGTCCCCGCGACGGCACTCGCTCTGCCCCTGTTCCTGCTGTTCAGCCAGGTGAACCTGACGAACACCTTCTGGGCGGTGCTGCTGCCCAGCATCGTCAGCCCGTTCGGCGTGTATCTGAGCCGCATCTACGCCGCGGCATCCGTCCCCGACGAGCTCATCGAAGCAGGCCGGATCGACGGAGCGGGGGAGGTGCGCACGTTCTTCACCGTGTCGATGCGCCTGATGATGCCCGCGCTCATCACGGTCTTCCTCTTCCAGTTCGTGGCCATCTGGAACAACTTCTTCCTGCCGCTGATCATGCTGCGCAGCGAGGAGCTCTTCCCGGTCACCTACGGCCTCTACACGTGGAACACCCAGCTCAACCAGATCCCCGAGCTGCGCACCTACGTCCTGGTCGGCTCGTTCCTGTCGATCGTGCCGCTCATCATCGCGTTCCTCCTCCTTCAGCGCTTCTGGCGCAACGGACTCGGCACCGGGTCCGTGAAGTGAGCCCGCCGGAGGGCGCCGCCCACCGGCATCCCTGTAATCCCGCACCACCCACCAAGTAAGGAAGATCATGCAGCACACCAAGAGGGCAGTCGCCACCGGCGTCGCACTGCTCAGCGCGCTGGCGCTGGCCGGATGCACCTCCGCGAGCACCGGAGGCGGTGACGCGGAGGCCGCAGCCTGCACCCCCGCAGGCGAGGACGTCACGCTGGAGTTCACGTCATGGATCCCCGGCATCGAAGACGTCGTCGCGCTGTGGAACGAGGAGAACCCCGACATCCAGGTCGAGGTCCAGACCGGACCCAACGGCAACTCCGGCACCTACCAGAGCTTCTTCAGCCAGCTGGAGGCCGGCAACGCGCCCGACCTCGGCCAGATCGAGTACGACGCGCTGTCGAGCTTCCGCGTGCAGGACGGGCTCGAGGATCTGTCGGCGTGCGAGGACGTCGTGGCGGCCGAGAGCGAGTTCATCCCGTGGACGTGGGGCCAGGTGACGCTCGGCGGCGACGGCGTCTACGGCGTTCCGCAGGACTCCGGTCCCATGGCGCTCTTCTACCGAGCCGACCTCTTCGAGGCGAACGGCATCGCCGTGCCGACGACGTGGGAGGAGTACAAGGAGGCAGCGAAGGCGGTGCGCGCCGCGGGCGGCTACATCACCAACTTCTCGACCGCCGACATCAACCAGTTCGCAGGCTTCGTCTGGCAGGCGAACGGCGACTGGTTCTCCAACGACGGCGAGGAGTGGACTGTCGATCTGACCGGCGACCAGTCCACCACCGTGGCCGACTACTGGCAGCAGCTCCTCGACGAGGACCTCGTGGCCACGTACCCGGCATGGACGGAGGAATGGAACAACGCGTACAACTCCGGCGAGGTCTGGACGTGGAACTCGGCCGTGTGGGGCGCGAACTCCATCTCGTCCGGTGCGCCCGACACCGCCGGCAACTGGGCCGTCGCCCCGTCCCCGCAGTGGGAGGCCGGCGGCGAGAGCGCCGGCAACTGGGGCGGCTCCTCGATCGCCGTCTTCAAGGGCACGGACCACCTCTACGAGGCGGCCAAGTTCGCCCTCTGGCTCAACACCTCCGATGAGGCGCTGACCGCACTCAACCAGTCCGCGAACATCTACCCCGCCACGACGGCCGGCCTGCAGCTGCCGTCGCTTCAGGAGGGCGTGGAGTTCTACGGCGGCCAGAAGATCTACGACGTGTTCGCCGCGGCCGCGGAGCAGGTCAACCCCGACTTCGTGTGGGGTCCGACCATGACGCAGACGTACGCCGACGTCTCGGACGGCTTCCAGAAGGCGGTCACCGGTCAGGGCACGCTGCTCGAGGCGCTCGAATCCGCGCAGGAGTCGACGATCTCGACGCTCGAGGCCCAGTCGATCCCGGTCGCGCAGTAACGCGATCCGCACCGCCGCGCCGCGGGAGCCCTCGGGCTTCCGCGGCGCGGCCGTGTCTCCGGTCCCAGGCGTTCCGCTCCCCGCGGGTCGCCCTCCCGCGGATCCGGAAATCGGAGAATCGCCCGCATTCCGGAGCCGGAGGGCCCGAGGACTCCGGAAACCGGCGAGAAGTCCGATCTCCGGAGCCGCGCCCGCGCCGGAGTCGCGCCATAGCCGCGCCGGACGCACGCCGGAGCCGCAGCGGCGCCCGCGCGCCGCGCGGCGGCGGGTCAGGGCAGCCGGTTCGCCTTGGCGAGGTTCGCGCGCAACTCGGCCGCCGTCTGCCGGGCGACGTAGGCCGGGCGATCGCGCTCCAGGCGCCAGGACTCGCTCAGCGGGCCGGCGCCCACGGTGTCGAACCCGAGCGCGTCGTAGACGCCGGTGACGAACTCGACGGCCTCGGGGACGTCGCTCGCGGTGCCGAGCGCGCGCCGGTCCGGGTCGCCCGCCGGCAGACCGTCGGCGTTGATGTCGGAGGCGTAGAGGTGGTTGAAGGCCTTGACGACCTTCGACGTGGGGAGGTGGTCCTGAAGCAGCTGCGACGTGGTCGTCTCGCCGCGGTCCAGGGCGTCGACGTGCCCGTCGCGCTCGAAGTAGTAGTTGTTGGTGTCGAGCACGATCTTGCCCGCCAGGGGCTCGACCGGCACGTCCTTCAGCGCCTTCAGCGGCACCGTGACGACGGCGATGTCGGCGGCGGCGGCCGCCTCCTCCGCAGTCGCGGCGGTGACCTTCGGACCCAGCTCGGCCACGAGGCCGGTGAGGCTCTCGGGGCCCCGCGAGTTCGAGATCACGACGTCGTAGCCCAGTCCGGAGAAGGCGCGGGCGAGCGCGCTGCCGATGTGTCCTGCACCGATGATTCCGATCGTTGTCATGTCGGCCCGCAACCGCGGGGAGCCTCCGCCCATTCCGCCGACGACCCGGAAAGTAACCGGGAAACGTTTCCGCAAAACGGCCCGGACGCCGCCCCGGCCGTGTGACGATGTCCGAATGGACTACGTGCACCTCGGACGAACAGGCACCTCCGTCTCGCGGATCGTGCTGGGAACGATGAACTTCGGCGACCGCACCTCGGAAGAGGACTCGTTCGCGATCATGGACCGCGCACTGGAGCTCGGCGTGAACTTCTTCGACACCGCGAACGGCTACGGCGGGGCCGGCGGCCGCGGGCGGACTGAGGAGATCATCGGGCGGTGGCTGCAGGCCCGCCGTGGCGTGCGCGACGACATCGTGCTGGCGACAAAGGTGCACTCGCCGATGGTCGACCCGACGCCCGACGGCGACGTCGTGAACGCCCGCGGCGCATCCGCGTGGCAGGTGCGGCGCGAGGCCGTCGGCTCGCTGCGGCGCCTGCAGACCGACCGGATCGACCTCTACCAGTTCCACCACATCGACCGCCACATCTCCTGGGAGGAGCTGTGGCAGTCGATGGAGGTCCTCGTCGCCCGCGGCGAGGTCGTCTACACCGGCAGCTCCAACTTCGCGGCGTGGAACATCGCCCAGGCGAACGAGATCGCCAAGCAGCGCCACTTCCTCGGCCTGGTGAGCGAGCAGTCGCTGTACAACCTCGTGCAGCGCTCGATCGAGCTCGAGGTCATCCCGGCGGCGCAGAACTACGGGCTCGGCATCCTGCCGTGGTCGCCGCTTGCCGGCGGGCTGCTCAGCGGCGGGTCCACCGACGCGAAGGCGCGCTCGGCCGGGGAGCGCATCACGTCGCAGCGCGAGGAGCGCCGCGACCAGCTCGACGCCTACGAGCGCTTCGCTCAGGAGCGCGGCTGGACGCCCTCGGCGCTCGGCCTGGCGTGGCTGCTGCACCAGCCGGGCGTCACCGGGCCGATCATCGGCCCGCGCACCGTGGAGCAGCTGGAGTCGGCCGTCTCGGCGCTGGAGATCCGGCTGAGCGAGGACGACCTGCAGGCGCTCGACCAGCTGTTCCCCGGCCCGGGTGGACAGGCGCCGGAGGCCTACGCCTGGTAGCCCCGGCAGCCCACCCGCCCCGGCAGCCCACCCGCCACGGCACCCACCCGCCGAAGCCCCGCCCGAGTTCAGCGGCGGGCGGCGCGCTTGACGTGCTCGTACGCGTCCAGCGCCGCCCGCCGGGTCTCGCCGAGGTCGACGATCGGCGCGGGCGCGTCGCCCGAGAAGTGCTCCGGCGCCCACTCGCGCACGTAGAGCCCGTCGGGGTCGAACTTCTTCGCCTGCAGCTCGGGGTTGAAGATGCGGAAGTACGGCGCCGCGTCGGCGCCCGACCCCGCGACCCACTGCCAGTTGAAGGCGTTGTTGGCGCCGTCGGCGTCGACGAGCGTGTCCCAGAACCACTCCTCGCCGCGGCGCCAGTCGATGAGCAGGTTCTTGATGAGGAAGGATGCCGCGACCATCCGCACGCGGTTGTGCATGTAGCCCGTGCGCCAGAGCTCCTTCATGCCTGCGTCGACGAGGGCGACGCCGGTGCGGCCGTGCTGCCAGGCCTCCAGGGCGCTGGGCTTCAGGCGCGGCCACGGGAACGCGTCGAACTCGGGGCGCAGGTTCCTCGTCGCGAGGTCGGGGTGGTGGTACAGGATGTGCCAGGCGAACTCCCGCCAGCCGAGCTCCGACAGGAACCGCCCGCCGTTCCCGGCGGCGACCGTCTCGTGCCACACCGTGTGCGGGCTGACCTCGCCCCATCGCAGCCGGGGTGACAGCAGCGACGTCGCACCGGCAGCGGGCTCGTCGCGGGCGCGGTCGTAGCTCGCCAGGTCGTCGCGCAGGAACTCGCGCAGCCGCCGGCGCGCGGCGGGCTCGCCGGGCTCCCACGTGTCGCGCAGCCCGGCCGCCCAGTCGGGCGCGGTGGGCAGCAGCGACCAGTCGTCGAGGGCGTCGGATGCCGCGGCCCGGCGCGGCCCCGGCACCTCGCGCGGCTCGGGGAGCGGATCCCGTGGTGACGGCAGGGCCTGGCACGCGCGCCAGAACGGCGAGTACACCGAGAACGGCGTACCGGCCCCGGTCTTCACCGTCCACGGTTCGAACAGCAGCGACGCGGCGAACGATGCGACGTCGACGCCGTCGTCGCGGAGTGCGGCCTTGAGCCCCGCGTCGATGTCGCGCTCCGGTCCGCCGTAGCGCCGGTTCCAGAAGACGGCGCCGGCCGCGGCATCCGTCACCGTCTCGCGCACCACGCGGTCGGCCGGACCGCGCCGCAGCACCAGCGTCCCGCCCCGCTCCCGCAGGCGCTCGCCGAGCGAGGCGAGGGAGTGGTGCAGCCACCACCGGGCGGCGCCGCCGAGCGGGCGCACGCCGGGGCTCTCGTCGTCGAGCACGTACAGGCCGATGACGGGCTCGTCGCGGTCGAGCGCCGCGCGCAGCGCCGGATTGTCGGCGAGGCGCAGGTCGTCGCGGAACCACACGATCGAGGGTCCGGGCATGGGAGTCATCCTGCCCCGCGCGGGAGCCGGCGAGGCGGTCTTGACAAGATCGCCTCGCGCCGGGCCGCGCTCACGCGGAGGCTCAGAGGTCGTCGGTGGAGTGGCCCTTGGGCACCACGACCAGGAGCGCCGCCGGCTCCACGCGGGTCTTCACCGAGAGGGCTTCGCCGAACTCGTCGCCGTCCAGCTGCACCGGCTGCGCTTCCCGCGTCGCCAGTTCGATGCCCGCGCCGCGCGAGTACAGCACCGAGTTGTCCTTGGTGCGCAGCGACAGCACGCGGCGCCCGGTGCGGAAGCGTCGCAGGAAGCTGTTGTCCCACGCCACCCGGCGCCATACGAACAGCCAGCCGAACGGACCCTTCGGCTGGAAGATGACGATGTCCAGAGCGCCGTCGGCGACGGATGCCTCGGGGATGAGCTCGAGTCCCGCCGGCAGCTTGCCGCAGTTGGCGAACAGCACGCTCTGCACCCGGGACGAGTGCAGGCGGTGTCCGGGCAGCTCGTAGACGACGCGGAACGGCTTGGCGCTGGGGAGTGCCCGTGCCGCGCCGTCGACGTACGCGACCCATCCGACGGTCTTCTTCAGCTGCGGGTTGGTGTTGGCGATCATCGCGGCGTCGAGGCCGATGCCGCCCATCACCACGAACGCGTGCTCGGCCGTCGTGCCGTCGGGCCGGGCGAGCTCGCTCCACCCGACGTCCATCGGCATCGTGTCGCCGTCGAAGACCGCGCGCACCATCGCCTCGGGCTCGGCCAGCGGCAGCCTGAGGTTGCGGGCGAGCAGGTTGCCGGTGCCGCTGGGGACGATGGACAGCGGCACGCCGCTCCCGCTCATCGCCTCGGACACGGCGCGCACGGTGCCGTCGCCGCCGGCCACCAGCACGGCGTCGACGCCCTCATCGAGCGCCTGGCGCGTCACGTCGTCGCCGAGGTCGTCGACCGTCGTCTCGTAGAAGAGGGGCTCCGACCAGCCGGCCTCCGCGGCGAGCCGCGTCACCGTCTGACGCAGGGCGTCGGCGTCGACCTTCGTCGGGTTGTAGACCAGGGCCGCCTTCGGGGACGGACGCTCGGCGCCCTCCTCCATCGGGCGTGGCTCGCCCTCCGGGCCCACGCGCCGCGCCTCGCCGGCCTCGCCATCGGCGGTGTCGGGCTCGACGTCCTGCGGCTCGTGGATCACATCGTCGGGCTCGGCCGCCCGAGCCGGGTCGGGCGCATTCTCCTCGGCCGCGTCGGCCGTGGCCGAGGCGTCGGCCGCAGCGGCATCCGTCCCGTCGGCCGCCTCATCGGCGAGATCGAGCTCCTCGGTCGAGGGGCCGTCGGCGTAGACGGCGTCGGCCGGGTGAGGGGTCAGATCGTCGTCGCGCGCAGGGCCCTCGCCCGATCCGGATACCGCTGCCATGTCGTACAGATTAGGTCCCGGAATGGTCCGCGCGGTGCAAACCGGTGCGCGACCGGGCAGCCGGATGCCGGTGCGCGGGCGCCGACTAAGCTTGCAGGGTGATCGATCCCGTGCTGCTCCGCGAGAATCCCGAGCTGGTCAAGCGCTCGCAGGAGGCGCGCGGCGAGTCGCCCGCGACCGTCGACGCCGCGCTGGAGGCCGACCGCGCACGCCGTGCCGCGATCACCGCCTTCGAAGAGCTCCGCGCCGCGCAGAACGCGCACGGAAAGAAGGTCGCGCAGGCTCCGAGAGAGGAGAAGGCGGCCCTCGTCGCCGAGGCCAAAGACCTCAGCGAGCGCGTGAAGCAGGCCCAGCACGCGGTCGCCGCCGCGGAGGAGGCATCCGCCGCGGCCTTCGCAGCGATCGAGAACATCGTGATCGACGGTGTGCCCGCCGGCGGTGAGGACGACTTCGTCACCCTGCGCACGCACGGCGAGGTCCCGGCCTTCGCGTTCGAACCGCGCGACCACCTCGAGCTCGGCGAGCGGCTCGGCGCGATCGACATGGAGCGCGGCACGAAGGTGTCGGGCAGCCGCTTCTACTTCCTCACCGGCATCGGCGCCCGCCTCGAGCTCGCCCTGATGAACCTCGCGCTCGACCGGGCGCTGCAGGCCGGGTTCACGCCGATGATCCCGCCGACGCTGGTGCGTCCCGAGGTGATGCAGGGCACCGGCTTCCTCGGCAAGCACTCCGCCGAGGTCTACCACCTCGAGGACGACGACCTGTACCTCGTCGGCACCAGCGAGGTGCCGCTCGCCGGGTATCACATGGGCGAGATCCTCGACCTGACCCGGGGCGCCAAGCGCTACGCCGGGTGGTCGACCTGCTACCGCAGCGAGGCGGGGTCGTACGGCAAGGACACCCGCGGGATCATCCGCGTGCACCAGTTCAACAAGCTCGAGATGTTCGTCTACACCACGCCCGAGGAGTCGGAGGCCGAGCACCTTCGCCTGGTCGAGATGCAGGAGCGGATGCTCCAGGATCTGGGCCTGTCGTACCGCGTGATCGACGTCGCCGCGGGCGACCTCGGCTCGAGCGCAGCCCGCAAGTACGACATCGAGGCGTGGGTGCCGACCCAGCAGGCGTATCGCGAGCTCACGTCGACCTCGAACTGCACGACGTACCAGGCGCGCCGCCTCGACATCCGCCACCGCCCGGAGGGCGGCAGGACGCAGCCGGTCGCGACGCTCAACGGCACGCTCGCCACCACCCGGTGGATCGTCGCCCTTCTCGAGACCCACCAGCGCGAGGACGGGTCGGTCGCCGTGCCGGAGGTGCTGCGGCCCCTGCTCGGCGGGCTCGAGGTGATGGAGCCGGTCGGGTGAACCAGGCCCACGACGGCATCGGCGACCTGGCCCGCACCGCCGACGACATCGACACCGACCCCGCCGTCGAGGAGGCCCTGCCCGACACCGGCCGGATCGACGTCGAGCCGCAGGAGGACGCGGCCGAGCTGGTCGACGAGCTGGCGCGCGAGACCGAGGCGCCCGGGGTGTCCGTGGCCCGCATGCTCATCGTGCTCGACATCGACGGCACGGTGCTGCTCGAGGACGAGTCGCTCAGCCCCGGCGTCGTCGAGGCGGTCGCCCACGCGCAGGACGCGGGCCACGAGGTGATGATCGCGACCGGTCGCAGCTGGGAGGGCACCCGCGGCATCCTGCGCGTGCTCGAGCTCGCTCCCGAGTACGTCGTGTGCTCCAACGGCGCCGTCGTGCTCAAGCGCGTCGACGCCGAGGAGCTGATCTACGAGCGGTGGCACGTCGAGACGTTCGACCCGAGCGAGGTGCTGACGCTGCTGCGCGAGCATCTCCCGCAGGCGCGGTACCTCGTGGAGCTGCCCGACGGCGTGCGCCTGTACACCGAGTACCTCGAGGACTGGAACCTCGTCCATGCCCGCCGCGTGCCCTTCGAGGAGCTGGGGCGCCAGCGCGTCTGCCGTGTCGTGGTGGTCTCGCCGGAGCAGGACGAGCAGGACTACCTCGAGCTGGTGCGCGACATCGGGCTCCACGAGGTCTCGTACGCGGTGGGCTGGACGGCGTGGCTCGATATCGCCCCGCAGGGCGTCGACAAGAGCACGGGGCTGGAACGCGTGCGGGCCGAGCTGGGGATCGAGGCCGAGAACGTCCTCGTGATCGGCGACGGCCGCAACGACGTCGGCATGTTCCGATGGGCGCTGGAGCACGGCGGCCGCGCCGTGGCGATGGAGCAGGGCCCGCAGGAGGTGCGGGACGCCGCGGGGGAGACGACCGGCTCGGTGCAGGCCGGCGGCGTGGCAGCGGTGCTGCGCGCGCTCTGACGGGCACCCACGGCGCTCGAGCGCGTCCTTCAGAGGATTGCCAGCCGCTGTTGGAAGAATGGGTCGACAGTGCTGTCGGCTAGACTCGACGCCTGTTCGACGGATGCCGCGCTCCTTGCGAGCCGGGATCCTCGGGAGGGTTGTCCGAGCGGCCGATGGACCTGGTCTTGAAAACCAGTGGGCAGCGATGTCCCGTGGGTTCGAATCCCACACCCTCCGCAGAACGCGTGTGCCGGGGGCTTGAGAGCAGATCCCGGAGAGGAACCGAGTGAGCCAGACCCGTCGACCCGCCCGCCAGGGCCGCCGCACCGTGGCGCGCCATGGTGAGCTGTCGTCTCCCGGGCCGCTGGCGTTCGTGCTCAAGCTCGTCGGCGTCATCGCCGCGGTCGCCCTCGTCGCCGGGTTCGGCGTCGCCGCCTACGCGCTGTCGGACCTCACCTCCAGCTTCGCCGACGACGCCGTCGAACTCGAGGGTCAGGGGACCGTTCCTCCCGACATCGGCGCCATCGAGGGCGGCGTCGACGTGCTCCTCGTCGGCACCGACGAGTGCGAGCCGGAATACGCGCACATCTTCGGCGACCGCTGCACCGGGCCCGAGGCCGAGGGGCAGCTCAACGACGTCAACATGCTCGTCCACATCTCGGACGACCCGCGCCGGGTGACCGTGGTGTCGTTCCCGCGAGACCTGATGGTTCCCATCCCGTCGTGCACGAGCGAGGACGGCACGACCACCGCCGGCAGCTCGTACGCGCAGATCAACTCCGCGTGGGGCGACGGCGGGCTCTCGTGCGTCGCGAAGACGATCAAGGAGCTGAGCGGACAGAACGTGCCGCTGGCGGCCAAAGTGAGCTTCGGCAACGTCATCAACATCACCGACGCGATCGGGGGCGTCGAGGTCTGCATCGGCAACGGCGGCATCAAGGACGTCTATACCGGCATCGACTGGGAGGCCGGGGCTCGAACGGTCCAGGGCGTCGAGGCGCTGCAGTTCCTCCGCACGCGTCACGGCCTGGCCAACGGCAGCGACCTGGCGCGCATCAGCAACCAGCAGCAGTACATGTCGAGTCTCGCGCGCAAGCTCGTGAGCGAAGAGGTCATCTCCAACCCCGCGACGCTGTACAAGCTGGCGACCACGGCGGTGGACAACATCACTCCGAGCGCGGGGCTGACCAATCCGATGACGCTCGCGCAGATCGCGCTCGCGGTGAAGGACGTGCCCTTCCAGGACATCGTGTTCCTGCAGTACCCGGTGCTCGAGGACCCGGCCGATCCGAACCGCGTCGTTCCCGACTACGATGCCGCTGAGCAGATGTGGGCGGCCCTGGCCGCCAACGAGCCGATCGAGGTCACGCACGACCAGGATCTGACCGGAGGAGTGATCGTGGCCGACCCGCAGCCCACCGAGGCGCCCGCCGACCCCACCCCCAGCGCCGATCCGAGCGCGACCCCCGCCCCGAGCGAGACCGCGGTGGCGCTTCCCGAGAACATCCCCGGCCAGAACGCCGCGCAGCAGACCTGCTCCGCCGGCAACGTCAGGGCCGAGGGCTGATGCCGGCGACCAGGCGACCCTCGACGGAGGGTCGCGGGCCCCTCGCGCGCCACGGAGTGCTGCCGACGAGGCATCCGCTCGTCACCCTGATCTCGATGCTCGGCGTCGCGGTGGCGGTCTTCGGCGTGAGCGCGGCCGGCATCGCGGCGTACAACGTGTGGGACGCCACGCGGGCGATCGCGGCGAACGCGGTGGTGCTCGACGACGAGAGGCCGCTGCCGCCGTCGCTCGGCGCCATCGAGGGCGGCGTGAACGTGCTCCTGGTGGGCTCGGACTCGTGCGAGGGTCAGGACGTCGCGCTGTTCCCGCGCTGCGCCGAAGACGACTCACCGGGCGAGCGCAACGACGTCACGATGCTCGTGCACATCTCGGACGAACCGCGCCGTGTCACCGTCGTCTCGTTCCCACGCGACATGCTGGTGCCGATTCCGGCGTGCGCCAAGGAGGACGGCAGCGGTGACCACCCGGCGATGTCGCAGCAGATGATCAACGCGTCGTACATGTACGGCGGGCTGGGCTGCACGGTGCGCACCGTCGAGGCGCTCACGGGCGAGCAGGTCCACTTCGCGGCGGCCATCCGCTGGACCGGCGTCATCAACATGTCCGACGCGATCGGCGGCGTGGACGTCTGCGTCGCGGGCGACATCCAGGACCGCCACACCGGCCTCGACCTCGCCGCCGGCACCCACACGCTCGTGGGTGTCGAGGCGCTGCAGTTCCTGCGGGTCCGCCACGGCATCGGCGACGGATCCGACCTCGGGCGCATCTCGAACCAGCAGCAGTTCATGTCGTCGATGGTGCGCAAGCTGCAGTCCGACGCCGTGCTGGCCAATCCCGCGACGCTCCTCAACCTCGCGACCACGGCCGTGAACCAGGTGCAGCAGGGGCAGCTCGTGCTCAGCTCGGGGCTGACGAATCCGAACCTCATGGTGCAGATCGCGATGGCGATGAAGGACGTGCCTTACGAGGACATCGTGTTCGTGCAGTACCCGACGCGCTACTCGTCTGGCGACGGCGCCAGTCGCGTGATGCCGGTGACGGATGCCGCGGACGTGCTGTTCGAGGCGCTGCGGGCGAACCAGCCGCTCACCCTCACCGGCGAGGCCAGCCAGGGCTACGGCGTCGAGGTCACCGGCGAGGCCGTGAAGCCGGATGCCGCCGCCACGCCTGCACCGGGCGGTGAAGCCGTCGAGACCCCGGCAGCCGAGGCGCCGGTGGCCGAGGAGCGCGTGGAGCTGCCCTCGGAGATCGCCGGCCAGACGGCAGCGCAGACGACGTGCACGCTGCCCGAGAACTGACCGCTGTGTATCCGGTGCGTGCACTGCGTTTTCCTTCCTGTCGTCCCGAGGGCATCGCGCGATGCGATACATTTCGGACGGATGCCGCGTGCCCGGCGCGGGAAGGATGCCCATGAGCGGTGTGGAGATCGATGCGCTGCCCGTCGGCGTCGTCCGCGTGGACCGCGACGAGCGCGTGGTGGAGGCCAACGCCTGGTTCCGTCGATGGCTGGCGGAGGAGCCCACCGGCCGGCTGCTGAGCGAGATCCTGGTCCCGGTCCCCGATTTCCTCGAGGGCGCCGGCCGCTCCTCCAGGATGATGTCGTGCCCCGAGCATCCGGAGCGCGCGGTCCTCGTCGCGCGGGCTGAGGATCGCGACGGCACGGTGCTGACGGTGATGGATGCCGCCGACCGGTACGCCTCCGGCACGCGTCTGCGGAACATGCACGGCCTCGCCGACCGGACGCAGAGCCGACTGCAGCTGATCATGGACGCGTCCATCGCCTTCGCCGCCGCGACGACGGAGGAGCGTCTCAGCCGGGTCCTCGCCGACACGGCGTCGCAGGCGTACCGCGCCGAGGAGTCCGTCGTCATGCTGTTCTCCGAGAGCGGGGTGCTGCGGCGGACGGCCGGCACGAATCCGTTCGAGCACACGATCCCCGAGTTCACGATCTCGGCACGCGTGCGGCAGATGCGCGAGGTCGTGAAGATCAGCGGTGAGGCCGACGCCGAGCGCCTTTCCCCTTCCCTCGCGGAGGCGATGCGCACGGCCGGCGTGCAGGCGGCGATCGTCGCGCCGCTGCACCTCGAGGACGTCTCGCTCGGTCTCTTCGCGTGCTTCTTCCGGCATCCGCGCGTGTTCGACGACGAGGCATCCCCTCTCGCGGAGGCCCTCGCGGGCCAGGCCGCGCAGAAGCTCGCGACGCTGAGGCTGGAGCGCCGCCTGCAGCACGCGGCGATGCACGACGACATCACCGACCTCCCCAACCGGCGCAGCCTCGAGGATCTGCCGTCGCTCGGCGACCACACGCCCGCGTCGGTGATCTTCATCGACCTGGACGGCTTCAAGGAGGTCAACGACACCCTCGGCCACGACCGTGGCGACGAGGTGCTCCGCGAGGTCGCGCGCCGGCTGCAGGAGAACCTCCGCGAGGGCGATGTCGTCGCCCGGTACGGGGGCGACGAGTTCGTCGTCGTGTGCGGGGCGGATGCCGCCGCCGCCGTCGAGATCGCCGAGAGGGTGCGCGCCGCCGTGGGGGAGGAGTACACGTTCCTGCCCGCGTCGTTGCCGATCGCCGCGAGCATCGGCGTCGCGACCGCCCGAGTGGGCGACGGCCTGCTGAACGTCGACCGCCTGATCCGGCGTGCGGACCAGGCCATGTACGCCGCGAAGAACAGCGGCGGCAATCAGGTGGCCATCGCGGACTGAGCCCGCGGTCGGCTCGTTCGGCGGGTGCGGGCTCCGGTGCGTCAGAGCGGGTGCCCTTGTGCGTCGGTGTGATCGCGCTGGGTGGAGAACTTCGAGACGAACACGAGCCAGCTGCCGTCGGACTGCTGCGCCGCCACGGCGCCGTCCTGCCAGATGCCGTTCTCCGCCCACCACGGGGATCCGGCGGGGTCGCCCTGGTTCTGGTGCACGTTGTGCATGCCCTGTATCGAGGTCGGCGCGGCGCCCTCGGGGAACGGCTCTCCCCACACGAGGGTGACCGCACCCGGGCGCAGGGTCGTCTCCAGCGCCTCCGAGGCTTCGAGATGATCGCCCGAGCGCCAGGGCCGGAGGGCCGGGATCCAGAACCACGAGCGTGCGGCCGGCACGGCGCCGCTCACGCGGAGGAGCCGCAGCAGGAACCGCCGCATCCCGACGACGCGCAGAGCCGGATGCCGGATGACGTCGATCGCACCCGTCCCGGGCGCCGACGCCAGCGCGGTGAACCCGGACGCGGGTGCCGCAGGCCACCCGAGCGCCGCCCCGCCCGCGCGGACGACCTTCCACTGCACCCCTACCGCGGAGTCCTTGCTGTCGACGTCGACGGCGACCCGGAAGTCGCGCCCGCCGCTGCGCACCCTGAGGTTGACGTGCCGCCAGCGCCCGAAGTCGTCGGGGTCGTCGCGGTGGTGCGCGACGAGGGTTCCGCTGAGGACTCCGTACTGTGTGAACGGCATGTCTCGAAGAGCCGCCCGGTGGCTGCGGTGATACCGGCGCGCCGGAGGGGCGGGCCGATCGCGTGCAAGAAGCGCCACGGGACTCGGTTATGATTGCTGGGTGCATCCGTGCCCATGCGGTCGGATGCCTGGAGACGTCGCATAGTCAGGCCTAGTGCACCACCCTGCTAAGGTGGAGTCCCCTTACGGGGACCGAGGGTTCAAATCCCTCCGTCTCCGCCACTTTTCGCCCGATCTGACGTCCTTCTGAGGCGTTTCAGGCGGTTTCCGTTCCTGTCCGGTCCTTCCGCACGCGCGCGAAGAGACTGACGCTAGCGGACCCGGTCAGGGTGTCCAGGCGGCCGGCACCAGAACCCACACGAGGTCCGCTCCTGCTTCAAGCCGACGACGGCGCCATCATTGACATCCTCAACCGCGGCTACTCCGCGCCGCGCCCGACGTTGCCAGCCGGTTGCTGCGCGGGGACGATGTCGAGGCATCGGAGTATTACTTCCGCACCGCGCCCGTGTTCCAGACCGACGCACCGGCACACCGCTCGCTGACTGAACACCAGTTCATCGGGCTGGGCCGACAGCTCGACGTCCGGACCCTCGCAATCGACATCCACCTGGTCAACTGAGGGGAACGGCGGCGCACCGCTTCGACGGGACTTTAGCCCCTCTCGCTGCCACCGCGCCGACTTAACGTTGCGCTCGTGGCAACCGCGCACGTCAGCGCTCGCTCGACGACACGGCTGACCGCCCATCGGGCGGCCCGCTTCGACTTCGGTTCCGGAACGCAGCGGCCGCAATCCGAGCATGCCCGGCAGTTGCTCCGCGATCGCGTCGCCGCCCTGACCGGCTCCACTGTCGGCAGCATCACGATCCGATTCACCGGAGCGACGATGCGGCCGGAGGCCCGCGTCAGATGAGCAGCGGACGGTCCACCTACCAGCGGATCCGTCGTCGCGAGACCCGCTCCCCCCGATCGGTGGCCGCCATCACGCTCGCCGTCGTCGTGATGGCGACGCTCGCCTGGTTGGCCGCCGAGATCGTGCTCGCGATGCTCGACCTGCCGCCCCTCCTCGTGGCACCCGCCGAGATGGCGGCTGCGCTGGTCGCCGTCACGTCGGTTCCCGGCGCGATGCTCATGGGTGCGGGGCTGTTGATCGCGCTGGTCGGAGCCGTGCTCATCGCCCTCGCCGTCGCTCCCGGTCGCAGGGGCCGGCACCTCATGGAGTCACCGCGGAGGGTCGTCGTCGACGACGACGTCATCGCATCGGCGATAGCGCGGCACGCCGCCTCGGTGGCAGGCGTAGGCCCCGACCAGGCACGCGTCACCGTCTCTCGTCGGCGGGTCGATGTGCACCTCACCCCGACGTCAGGCTTCCCCATCGACCGCGCGGCCGTGCTGAACGTGGTGGGCGACGCACTCGACTCCTACCGACTCGAGCCTGCGCTGGAGCCCCCGAGGCTGTCCGTCGCCGAGCAGGGGAGGGTGGGCGCATGAACCGCACGAATCGCGTCGCGAACCGCCTCTTTCTCCTGCTCGTCGGTCTCGTCCTGCTCGCTCTCGGCGGGACAGCGGTCGGACTTTCCGTGTTCCCGGATTTCTCCGCCGCGTGGGACCGGTGGGCGCCCGAGATCCTGGCGGACGTCGAGGCATGGTTGCAGGCGCGCACCACCGGGCAGCCGAACTGGCTCCTCGCGGGTGTCCTCGCCGTCGCGGCCCTCGTCCTGCTGATCGTCCTCCTCGCCGTTTTCGTCCTGCGGCAGGGCCGCGGACGCACCGATCGTCTCGTGACGGCTGGTTCAGGGACGGACGGCACCACAGTCGTCGACACGGCTCTCGCCGCAGATGTCCTCACCGACGCGCTGTCCAGCCAGCCGGACCTCGTCGGTTCGCACGTGTCGGCGTACCGCGTGCGCACGACGCCGATGCTCGACGTGACCGTGACATGCCGAAGGGGCGCGTCGCCGCGCGCGGTGAGCGATGTCATCGACGATTCGCTGAGCGACCTGGAGAACCTGGTCGGCGCGGAGATCCCGGCGCTTGTGCAGATTCGCGGACGCTTCTGGAGCCGCCGCCGTGGCGGCGCGTGAGGAGGGAATGAGACGGCCGAGCCCCGCGGCACCGCGGCCGCTCGATTCCCTGCAGGGCCTCCGGCCCGCGGCTGCAACCGACCGTCGCCCCGTGCCGACGCTTCTTCGTCATCGGGCGACGACCCGAGAACGTTCCGGGGGCGTCGCTACGCGGGGGCTCTCAGGGGCTCGAGGGCGGCGAGGACGAGGTCGAGGCCGAAGGTGAACTGCTCCGTCGGGTCGAAGCCGGCAGCGGCAAGCGCCGCGGCGGACTCGTTGAGGTAGGGGAACTCGTCGGGAGGAAGCTGGGGGAGGTAGACGTCCTCGGCCATGTCCGCGAGCTCATCGGCGGTGTCGAACGGCAGGCTGGAGGCCTGCAGTGCGAAGCCGTAGACATAGCTGTCGAGCAGCCAGTTGGCATGCGTGGCCATCAAGACGGAGAAGCCGGCCTTGCGCAAGCAGGCGATGACCGCTTCGTGGTGCCGGAGGTTCGCGGGCCCCGGCGACGTCCGCGACTCCATCAGGCCGATCGCCCACGGGTGGCGTGCGAGAGCCTGGCGGGCGGATACCGCCCGCCGTCTCATCGCCGATTGCCAGTCCGTCTCTTCGGACGGGAGCTCGATCTCCTCGAAGACGACGTCGGTCATGGCATCCAGCAGCTCATCCTTGTTCGCCACGTAGTGGTAGAGCGACATCGCGCCCGCCTCGAGCGCGTCGGCGAGCCGGCGCATGCTCAGCCCGTCGACTCCCTCGCGGTCGGCGAGCCGGATCGCCTCGAGCACCACCCTGTGCTTGCTCAGACCCGCGGCTGAAGCGGCCTGGCGTCGTGCTCTCGCAGGCATGGGTCTCCTCGGTCGCTCGAACGGCTTGACAATCGTACAGCGTACGCCTATCGTACAGCGTACTAGTACGGTGTACGAGACAGCGAGGGTCGCTGTTCGACCGTGAAGGAGGCATCCGTGCACGTCGAGCAGCGATCGAGGGCGGCGACGATGCGGGCCGCCGTCCAGCACCGTTACGGGCCGCCGTCCGTGCTCGAGGTGCGCGAGGTCGGGATCCCGTCGCCGGGTCGAGGCGATGTCCTCGTCCGGGTGCGCGCGGCCTCGGTGCATCCCGGCGACTACTTCGTCATGACCGGCGAGCCGTACGTGGTGCGCCTCGTGTTCGGGCTCCGCCGCCCGCGCCACGGCATCCCCGGCAGGGACCTCGCCGGCGCGGTGGCGGCGGTCGGGGAGGGCGTCACCGCTCTCCGTCCCGGCGACGAGGTGTTCGGCTGGAGCACCACGGGAACGCTCGCCGAGTATGCCTGCGTCCCGGCGGACCACCTCGTGTCGGTGCCCGCCAACGTGTCGGTCGTGGACGCGGCAGCGGTGCCCACGTCGGCACTGACGGCGTTGCAGGCGCTGCGCAGGATCGCGGACGTCCGACCGGGCCAGAAGGTGCTGGTCACCGGCGCGTCGGGTGGTGTGGGCTCCTTCGCCGTCCAGATCGCCAAGGCTCTCGGCGCCGAGGTGACGGGGGTGTGCAGCGCCGGCAACGTCGAATTGGTCCGCTCACTCGGGGCCGACCACGTCGTCGACTACACGACGACCGACTTCACCTGCGGCGAGAAGCGCTACGACGTCATCCTCGACAACGTGGAAGCCCAGCCGCTGGCGGCTGTCCGCCGAGCGCTGACGTCGACCGGGGTCCTCATTCCCAACAGCGGGCGCGGTGGCCGGTGGCTCGGCCCCCTCCTCCGGATCGTCAGAGCGCGCCTGCTCTCGCTGTTCACCCGTCAGCGACTGAGGCCTTTCACGTCGGTCGAGAAGCGTGAGGACCTGCTCGCCCTGGCTGACCTGATCGCGACCGGGCAGGTCATGCCTGTCCTGGATCGCACCTACCCTCTCGACGACGCAGCCGGTGCCCTCCGCCACGTGGCGTCCGGCCACACCCGAGGGAAGGTCGTCGTCACCGTCTGACGACCGAGCCGACCCGAACGACCCACCTGTGCGTCTGCACGCTCCCACCTGCCGCCAGTCCGGCGGACGGACCGCCCCTCTCGAAAGAAGGAACGATGACCATCCGAATGACAACCGCGAACCTGCTCGACGCCCCGCCGGTCCCCGTGCGAGCCAAGCTCGCCGCCGCGTGGACCAGCTTCATGTTCCTGTACGTCTACGTCGACATCCTCAACTTCTACAAACCCGGCGTCGTCGACGGCATCCTGAACGGCCTCGTCTGGAGGTTCGAGGTCAGCTCGGCATTGCTGACCGTCATGCTTGCGTCCGTGGCCATCCCGGCCGTGATGGTGATGCTCTCCATGACGCTGCCCGCCCGGGTGAGCCGCCCCGTGAACCTCGTCGCGGCATCGCTCTACATCCCCTATTCGGTGTTCAACGCTGCAGGGGCCACCTGGGAGTGGACCTTCTTCTACGGCCTCTCCATCGGAATCGAGGTGCTGCTGCTGGCCTTCATCCTGCGCTCCGCCTGGACCTGGCCTCGGATTCCCGCCGTACCGGCCGGTCCTGCGACGACCGACCTCCGACAGGGAGTTCGCCCGTAGGTATCCGTCTTCGTCGCGGTCCTGCCAGGCGGCTTGAGCGCCGAGGGATGCGGACGATTACCCTCGAGTTGAGGAGGTGGGATCTCGATGATCGCTCTCGCGCAGCATCTTCGTCGCAGTCCGTCCGGGCTCGGCCGTTCTGTGCTGCTGCTCATCGCCCTCACTGCCGCCCTCATCGCCGGGCTGCTGGCGATGCACACCCTGCATGCGCCCACCGCCCACGCCGAGCCTGCCGCGGTTGTGTCGGTGCTGGAATCCGGCGCGGGCCACGGCCACGACATGCCACAGACCGATACCGGCTGCGCGGACTGCGGCGGGCACGACGCCATGCTCGCAATGGCGTGCGTGCTCGCCCTGCTCGTCGTGTCGCTCCTCTTCGTCTTGCCTCGCGCGGGCCTCAGCTGGACTGCCGGGCTCGGTCGGGCCGGGCCCCGCCTTTTCGTCGGCCGGACTGCGCGGTGCCGGCCACCGTCTCTTCTCGTTCTCTGCATCAGTCGTACGTGACGGCAACTCGCCGACCTTCGTGGAGGTCAGCACGCTTCCGCGCTCGATCAGACGATCCTGCGCGCCACACAGACGACTGAGGAGAAAACAAGTGAAGAACCGTGCCGCGGCGACCGCCGCGATCACCCTGACCGCCCTGCTCGCTCTCGCCGGGTGCACCGGCACCGCCGGGAACGGCGGGATGGACAACATGCCCGGAATGGGCTCATCGGCATCCCCTGCCGCCGACGTGAACAACGCCGACATGCAGTTCACGATGATGATGATCCCGCACCACGAACAGGCCGTCGAGATGGCCGACATGATCCTCGCGAAAGACGGCATCGACGAGCGCGTCATCACCCTGGCCGAGCAGATCAAGGCCGCCCAGGGCCCCGAGATCGAGCTGATGGAGTCGTGGCTCGATGACTGGGGCACCCCTATGGGGGACATGGACGGAATGGACCACGGGGGGATGATGTCGGGCACCGACATGCAGGCCCTCGAGGACGCCACCGGAGTGGAGGCATCCCGCCTCTTCCTGGAGCAGATGATCGTCCACCACGAGGGCGCCATCGACATGGCGCAGGCCGAGGTCGACAACGGTGAGAACGCCGATGTGATCGCCCTCGCAGAGGACATCATCGCCTCGCAGACCGCCGAGATCACCACGATGGAGGACATTCTGACGACACTGTGATCCTCAGGGGCCGGCTGCGCCCGGTAGCCGGCCCCTGACGACAGATCCCACCAGCGCGGGACGTTCGACCCAACGGGATAGTGCCGTCCCGGCGCACCATGAAGGCAAGGACCGACCACCTGGTCGGGCATGAGGGGCAGTCGGCTCATGATGTACGGAAATGGCTTCGGGTGGGGCTGGATGTGGTTCGGCGGCGTCATGCTGCTGCTCATCTTGGCGGCACTCATCATCTTGATCATCCGTGCCGGGACGTCGGGCTCGTCCCCGCGCCGGGAGCAGTGGACGCCGTCGGCGAACACGGCCCGTCAGATCGCAGAAGAACGCCTTGCGCGTGGCGAGATCACCCCGGACGAGTTCCGGCAGATCTCACGTGCGCTGGATGAACGGACCTGACACCGCCCGTCCGATCCGGCTACGGTGACAGCGTGAAATCTCCGACGCGAGTCCGCGCTGTCTTCGGTGCCGCTGGGTCGGTGGCCGTCCGCTGCGGGTGTTCCACCACATGCGGGGGAACACGATGAGGCCGCTTCGATATGCGATCAACGTCACGCTCGACGGCTGCTGCCACCACGAGGCCGGGCTCGCCCCCGACGAGGAGTCGATGCGCTACTGGACGGCGGAGATCGAACGAGCCGACGCCCTCCTCTTCGGCCGGGTGACCTACGAGATGATGCGGTCCGCGTGGCGGCGGCCGGCGACGGGCACCTGGCCTGACTGGATGAGGGAATGGGAGACCCCGTTCGCCGAGGCCATCGACCCGGCGAAGAAGTACGTCGTGTCGAGCACGCTGCGAGACGTCGACTGGAACGCCGAACTCCTGCAAGGCGACCTGGGACAGGCCGTTCAGCGGCTGAAGCAGGAGCCGGGCGAAGGCCTGTTCGTGGGCGGTGTCACGCTTCCGCTCGCATTGGCCGACCTGGGGCTGATCGACGAGTATCTGTTCGTGGTGCAGCCCATCGTCGCCGGACACGGGCCGACGCTGCTCGCCGGCCTTCGCGAGCGCCTCCAGCTCGAGCTCGTGGAACGCCGCGATTTCCGGTCCGGCGCGGTCGCCCAGCGGTACCGGCATCTGGGAGCTGTCGCACGCTGAGGACGGCCCTCTTCTCACGCCGTCCAACGGTGAAGCGCAAGCCCCATCGATGCGTCACTCCTGCCGTGAAGCAGGTTCTTGACGTCCCCCCTCGCTGCCCCAGCCCGCGAGCTGGGTGCCGTCGTCGACGGCGACAGCATCCGCCGACAGGCCTGCGGGAGTGCCCGTACTCTGCGTGGTCCGGAACGCGATCGACTCCGCGAGGGTCTCGACAGCCGCTGCCCGGTCATGCTCGCTCGATGCGGCTTCCTGCAGCAGCATCGCGGCTGCTTCCTGCTTCTGGTGGAGCATCGTGCTGATCCCAGCGAGCATGTCCGCGATGACGCCGGCGAGCCCGTCGCGCAGCTCTTCGAGGTTCGTGTTCTCGATCACCAGGCGACGGTCGGCGACGGTCAGTTCCACCGTCGGATACCCGGCGTTCGCGAGATGGTCGCGCGTCCCGGTCCCCAGGATCTCTCTCACTTCGTCCTTCTCGGGTCGGCGAGTGAATACCGCCTCGACCGTGTAACGGTCCGGGGCGTCGTCTGTCATCAGCTCAGCAGGCAACGAACCCACCAGCACCGATCCCAGGCCCAGCGTCGCGGCATCCGCACCGCTCGTTCGTGTCTGTGTGTCCATAACCGGACGTTACGCCCCCAACATGTACGCCTCACAGGTTCGGCCGCACGGCCGAGCCGTTCGAAGAGGGACTCGTGCCCCCGCAGCGAGAAGGGGCCTATCCGTGCCTAGGTGGGGTCGCTAGCATGAGGAAATGCTGACGGCGATCATCATCCTCCTGGTCGTGTGGGCGGTCCTCGCGGTCGTGGGATTCGCTCTCGAAGGGCTTCTCTGGCTCGGCATCATCGGCGCCATCCTCTTCGTGGGAACGCTGATCTTCGGCTTCGTGCGCCGAGCGGCCGGCCGCCGCGGCAAGGGCGCCTGACGCCGGCTCGAGATACCGGTGTCGTCGACCGTCGCCGGGCAGAGCGGTTCGACCTTCCGCAGGGCTCGTCGGCCGACGCGGGACCAAAGGCCCGGATGCGCGCCGCTGGCCAGTCGAGACTGGTGTCAGGCACGCCGGCGAGCGAAGGCTCGGGGGTGACGCTGGTGCCGTACGGCAGGTGATGCAGGAGGCGACGATGACCGCGAGAGCCCGGACGATCACGTCGATCGCGCTCGCAGTGGTCGCGGCGGTGATCATGGTGTTCGGCCTGATCGATCCGTTAGAGGGTGGCCTTGCCCTGCTGGCCGCCACCGCCCTGCTGGTCGTCACGCGGCTGGTCTCACGGGTCCCCCTTCCGAAGCTGACCTGGATCCCGCTGCTCACCGCGATCGTGCTCGGCGTGACGACGCTCGCGCTCGCCATCTTCGCCTCGCGACCCGAGGCCGTGGACGGCAGAGTGGCGAACCCGCTGGGCGGCGGGGTCCTCGTACTCCTGTGGGGCTATCGGCTCGCAGTCCTCGTCGCGATCGTCGGCATGGTGGTGTATCTCGTCCGCCTCATCCGCGCGGTCCGCTCGCCGCTCGATGCGCAGACGGCGCCGGCTGAGCGTCCGGGCGATCGGCCCTGAAGAGAACCATCCCATGAGGCGGCCGCACCACGCGGGCGCGAAGGAGGCATGATGCATGCAGTAGTGGTGTTCGAGACGCTCTGGGGCAACACGGAGCAGCTCGCCCGCGAGATCGCCGCCGGCCTCGGGCTCGAATCCACGGACGTGGTCGACGCCGTCTCGGCCCCGGCGGTGCTCGAGGGCGACGTCGACCTCCTCGTGGTGGGCGGCCCGACGCACGCGTTCTCGATGTCGACGGAGAAGACGAGGGAGTCGGCGCAGCAGCAGGGGGCGGAGAACATCCCGCCCCGAGGCATCCGTGAATGGATCGCATCGCTGGCCTCGCCCGATCGCGACATCCCGGTCGCGACGTTCGACACCCGCGTCACCAGCCCGCGCCTGCCGGGATCGGCCGCGAAGAAGGCGATGAAGCGCCTCGTCGCACTCGGCTTCCGGCCCGCGGCCAAACCGCAGACGTTCGGCGTGCACGGCTACTCGGGGCCGGTCGCCGACGGCGAGCTCGAGCGGGCCCGCCGGTGGGGCGAGGAGCTCGCGGCCGCGTTGTAACGGGAGGTCCGCGAAACGGTCGTCGTTACGCGGAGCGCGACCCCTCGACGCGTCACTCGTGCTCGGGCAGGAGCGGTGTCGACCACCCGGGATCACGCCCCAGCTGGGTCGCTCGCGAGACCGAGCCCGCGCCGAAGCGGGTGCGCACCGCATCCAGTGCGACGTCGAGACGAGCGCCGTCGTCCCAGTCGATCGGCAGTTCCGGGGGGATGCTGTCGGCCCGGCCGAGCTGAGACAGCGAGACGCCGATCAGGGTGATGCCGCGCTCGTCGATCTCGGGCTGCGACCCGGCGAGCAGCGCTCGAGCCACGGCGAGGAGCACCGCGGTGCGGTCGGTGGGGGCGCGGACGGTGTGGGAGCGGGTGGCCTTCGCGAAGTCGCCGTACCGGAGGCGCAGCACCACCGTGCGGCAGACCCGGTCGCCGTCGCGGAGACGGCGGGCGAGCCGGTCGACGATCTGACTGAGGATCACGTCGAGCTCCTCGGCCGTGCGCGGGCGGCTCCCGAGCGCGCGCTGGGAGCCGATGGACCCGCGACGCCGCGTGGTGTCGACGGGTCGTGGATCGCGCAGTCTCGCCAGCGCGTGCAGATGCGAACCCGCCGCCCTCCCGAGCAGCCGCTCGGCGGTCGACGCCTCCAGATCGGCCAGCTCTCCGACGGTGTGGATGCCCAGGCCGTGCAGCTTCGCAGCCGTCGCGGCCCCGACCCCCCAGAGCCGCTCGACCGGGAGGGGGAGGAGGAACGCCTGCTCCTGCTCGGGCTCGACGACCAGCAGGCCGTCGGGCTTGCTGACGGCGCTGGCCACTTTGGCGAGGAACTTGGTCCTCGCCACGCCGACGGAGATCGCGAGCCCCACCTCGGCGCGCACCCGCTGGCGCAGCCGCACGGCGATCTGCTCGGGGGTGCCGGCCAGCCGGCGCAGCCCGCCCACTTCGAGGAACGCCTCGTCGATGGACAGGCCCTCCACGAGGGGGGTCGTATCGCGGAAGATCGCGAAGACCGCCTTGCTCGCGGCGGAGTAGGCGTCCATCCGCGGCGGGACCACCACCGCATCCGGGCAGAGGTCGCGGGCCTGGCGGCCGCCCATCGCGGTGCGCACGCCCCGCGCCTTGGCCTCATAGCTCGCGGCGAGCACCACCCCGCCGCCGACGATGACCGGTCGGCCGCGGAGGGCGGGCGCGTCGCGCTGCTCGACCGACGCGTAGAAGGCGTCGAGATCGGCGTGCAGCACGGTCGCCTCGCCCCTCATGCCGCCTCCCGCCGCTCACCCCGTCGTGCGAATCGTCGCACCGACCGCGGACACCGGGTGCGCGGTTCAGGTGGTGTGGTCGTCCGCCGACGCCCGGTAGCGGTCGGGCTCGGGAGTCCGCCGGAACCACCGCCCGCTGATCTGCGTCGGAGTGATGCGCACCCAGCGGTACTTGAGGGTCGGGATCCACGGCCGCAGCGGCAGCGCGTCGGCGTCATCGATGTCGCGCTGGCGGTCGAGGCGCTCCGCCACGCCTTTGACGATCACGCTCGCTGCGAACGTGTCGTCGTACTCGTCCACCTCGAAGGCGACGCGAGGGCTCACTGCGAGGGTCGCCAGCTTCGAGCCCGGCGCGGTCCGGAAGAGGATCCGCGACCCGTCCACGACGTAGTTCACGGGGAAGATGTCGGGCTCGCCGTCGGCGTCCAAGGCCAGACGGCCGAGCTCGCGTCGCGCGAGCAGGTTCCAGCACCGCTCCTCGCTGAGTGTCACGACCGCATCGTTCGTGTCCTGCATGACGCCATCACCGCCGATACTCGTCCGCCCGTTCGCTTCCTTTGTACTCGCTCCGCGCGGAGATGTCGCTAGCGGATGCCGCGTCGAACCTCGCGCGCGGCTTACTGGGTGGAACGGGCTTTGCCCGCCGCGACGGGCCCCGCCTAGATTCGCACCAGCCCCGGGCGGACGGCGTCTCGCGCACCCGAGGAATCTGCAGCAACGATCAAAGGAGATCACATGAAATCGCTCATACGCTCCGGAGTCGCTCTCGTCGCCGCGGCTGCGCTCGGCGCGGGCATGGTCGTCGGATCGGCCGCCCTGAGCAGCAAGGACAACGGGAACGGGCTCGGCGGCCAGCCCGCGACCGCGAGCCAGATCTACCTCGACGAGATCAAGGACTACGGCGTGTGCCGCGGCGTCGACCCGGAGTGCTACAACGAGTGGGGCAACGGCTGGAAGGAGGGTGAGCAGAAGCGCATCCTGATCTGGAGCCGCACCGCCGGACCTCGTCACGCGCACCTCGGAACCGCGCTCGGCCCGGGGATGAACCCGCCGCTCAACGCCAACAACGTCGCGCAGTCGGCGCTGAAGGCGTGGGCGGAGGAGCGCGGGATCGCCGTGGACTACACCGAGGATCTGGCCAGCTTCACCCGCCTGAACAATTACCAGGCCGTCGTCTTCCTGAGCTCGAACCGCGACACGCTCGATGACACGGCGCAGACCAACCTGATGCAGTACCTCCGCGGCGGCGGCGGCTTCGTCGGGATCCACAACGCCTTCGGCGCCGAGTACCACTGGGAGCACTACGAGGGCCTCCTCGGCGGTGCGAACTTCTACAACCACGGCCCGAACCGCGAAGGGACGGTCGAGACCGTCAACAACCGGGACGTCTCGACGTCGTTCATGCCCGAGACGTGGGGGTTCAAGGACGAGTGGTACAACCTGACGCCGTACCCGAGCTTCGTCAACGTCCTCCTCGAGGTGGACCAGGCCACGAGCGAGGCCACGGTGGCCGGCCACGGTGAGCACCACCCGGTGAGCTGGTGCCAGTACTACGACGGCGGCCGCTCGTGGCTGACCACGCTGGGACACGACGTCGCCGCCTGGACGGATGCGCCGCTCACGGGCGACGACTTCTTCCAGCAGCACGTGGTGGAGGGCCTGGAGAGCGTCATGGGGATCAAGCCGTTCTGCACGGCCTGACACCCGCGGAGCCCCTCGAAGAGTGATTCCACAAGGGGCCCGAACCCGCCGGCCGCGGCGGGTTCGGGCCCCTCCGCCGTGCACCGACGGTTCTGCGCGGGCGCTGTTCCACTGGGCGGGACCATCGCGGGGTGAGGGCCCGGTTTGCTTGCCGGGGCTTCGGAACTGGACGGATACTGCCCACATGCGATCCGCCCACAGAGACGAGCCGGTCTCCGTGCTCGACCGGATCCTCGCCATCCTCGAGACCGTCCGGGAGTCCAACGGCTCGACCACCATCACCCAGCTCGCCGTCGCCACCGGCATCCCCAAGTCCACCGTCTCGCGCCTCGTCGCCGATCTCGTGCGCCAGCGGTACCTCACCCGCGGAGAGGACGGCGTGGTCATCGGGCTCCGGCTCTTCGAGCTCGGGGCGCGCGCCAGCACCCCGCGCCGGCTGAGTCTGGCCGCCCTTCCCGTGCTCGCCGAGCTGTCCCATGCCACAGGTGAGCACCTCAACGTCGCCGTTCAGGAGGGATGCCAGATGCTCTCTGTGATCTCCGTCCGCGGCCGGCTGCGGCCGGTGCCGTCCCGGGCGGGGGTTCGGGTGCCGTCGGCGACGACGGCCCTCGGCAAGGCGGTGCTCGCGTTCACGGCCGACGGCGCCGTCATCGACGCGGTGATGGCGGGCTCCGACCGGTACGAGCGCGGCAGGCTCGAGCAGGAGCTGGCGGCGGTCCGCTCGGACGGGGTCGCCGTGGACCGCTGCGAGACCTTCCCGGGCGTGGTGGGCGTGGCCAGCCCCATCCTCTCGCCCGAGCGTCTGCCGGTCGCCGCGATCTCCGTCGCGGGTCCGGTGAGCGACATGGATCCGAAGCGGATCGCGCCGCTCGTGCGCCACGCGGCGCTCGCGCTCACGCACAGGCTGGCGTCGCAGGTGGCCTGAGCATGGCAGCGGATGCCTCCACCGACGCGCTCGGCGTGCTCGACCGGATGACGGCCATCCTGGACGCCTTCGACGAGGATGACCGTGGCCTGGGGCTGTCGGAGCTGGCGACGCGCGCGGGCCTGCCGAAGTCGACGGTGTCGCGCCTCGTCGCGACGCTCGTGCGACAGCGGTACCTCGAGCGGGATGGGCGGCGGATCCACCTGGGGCTGCGGCTGTTCGAGCTCGGCCAGCTCGCGGAGGAGCCCCGCGAGCTGCGGATCGCCGCCCTGCCGGTGATGGCAGGGCTGCGCAATGCGACGGGGGAGAACGTCCTCCTGGCGATCCGCGACGGCGGGCAGATGGTGTGCCTCGCCGCGATGCGCGGGCGTGCCGGAACCCCGCTCGCGATCCGGACCGGCGGACGGTTCCCGGTGGCCGCCACTGCCCTCGGCAAGGCGGTGCTCGCACACGCGGAGCCGGAAGACGTCGATGCCGCCCTCGGGCCGGCGCCGACGGCATCCGCCTCCGCCACCGTCATGGATCCCACGCAGATCCGGCGCCAGCTCGCCTCGATCCGCGAAGGGCGGCCGGCCGTCGAGCTGGAGGAGTCCACGGCGGGCGTCTGGGCGGTGGCGAGCCCGGTCTTCGCACCGGACGGGGCGGTGGCGGCGGCCATCGGCGTGTCGGGCGCGGCAGACGCCTTCGACCTCGACCGGGCCGCGGAGGCGGTGGACGCCGCAGCCCTGTCCCTGTCGCGCCGCATCGCGCAGGCCGCTCGCGGGGGGTGAGCGGTCCGGCCTCGTCCGCGCGCGGCGATCCGCGTGGCTCAGGGCTGCGGGCGGGCGGCTCCGCGATCGGTCATCGTCGCGACCACCAGATCGCCGATGAGGCGCCGGTGGGAGTCCTGCAGGGATGGATCGAGCATGTCGCGCCCGAAGATGGCGGCGAAGGTGTGACGGTTGGCGACGTGGAAGCAGGCATAGGCGCTGATGATCATGTGCACGTCCACCGCGTCCACGTCATCTCGGAAGGAGCCGTCCTGCACGCCCCGCTCGATGACCTCCTGCAACAGGGTGATGGCAGTGGCGTTCTCGCGGAGGATCGTCTGGGACTGGCGGACGTGCTCCGCCCGGTGGATGTTCTCGATGCTCACCAGCTGGATGAACGCCTCGTGCGTCGTGTGGTGGTGGTACGTGGCCTCGGCGACCGTGCGCAGGGCGTCGGCGGGGGAGAGCTTCTCGATGTTGATTCCGCGCTCGACCCGCCGGATCTGGGCGTACACGCGCTCGAGGACGGCGAGGTACAGCCCCTCCTTCGAGCCGAAGTAGTAGTAGATCATGCGCTTGGTCGTGCGGGTCCGCGCCGCAATCTCGTCGACGCGGGCGCCCGCGTATCCGTTCGCCGCGAACTCGGCGGTGGCCACCTCGAGGATGTCGTCCTGCGTCCGGGCGGCGCGCTCGGTCGTCCCGCCGTCGCGCAGCTCGCTCGCCTCGTCTCTCATCGCGGGCTCCCTCCAGCGCTGGAGTCCTCCTCAGCGCTGATGAGCGCACGGAAGTGTCGCTCCATCCGTTCCCGATCGGGCGCCACGCCCGTGATGATTCGGAGACTAGCGCACGCCTGACCCACGGCCATCCGTCCGCCGTCGAGCACGGCATGGCCGCGCTCGCGCGCTCGCCGGATGAGCTCGGTCTCGAGCGGCCGGTACACGACGTCCGACACCCAGGCGCCCGGCTGCAGCAGCCCGACGTCGAAGGCGACGCCCGGGTGGTGGAGCATGCCGAGCGGGGTCGCGTGGACGACGCCGTCGGCCTGCGCGATGATCCCGGGGAGGTCGTCCGGCATGGCGGTGGCGACGGTCTGCGAGGGGAAGTGGGCGCGCATGCGCGCGGCGAGGTCGTCGGCGCGGGCGGGGTCGGCATCGAAGAGGTCGAGTCTCGACGTGCCGTGGGAGAGCAGCGCGTAGGCCGTCGCCGCGCCGGCGCCGCCGCAGCCGATCTGCACAACGCGGTCGAACGCCACGCCGGGGAGACCGGCGTCCAGGCCCTCCCGGAAGCCCATCCAGTCCGTGTTGTAGCCGACGAGGCCGCCCTCGTCGAAAACGACGAGATTCACCGCCTGCAGGTGCGCGGCATCCGCGTCGAGTTCGTCGACGAGGTCGACGACGAGCTGCTTGCAGGGATGGGTGATGTTCATGGCGGTGAACCCGGCCGACCGCGCATCGGCGAGGAGGTCGCCGACGTCGGTGGCCGGCCGTCCCAGGGCGATGAGGTCGAGGATGCGGTACTCGTAGTCCAGTCCGAGCGCGGCCGCCTCCGCCTCGTGCATCGGGGGAGTGAGGGATGCCGCGATCCCCTCGCCTATCAGGCCGACGAGGTAGCGCCCCCGAGGCGGGTGGGGCGACGATCCGGGGCGAGGTGTCTGATCGGTCACGTCGCGTCGGGGATCTCGAAGTCGACCGTGGCGAGCGAGGCCTTGACCGGCGCGGAGATGCGCAGCACTTCCTCGTGGGCGGGATGACGTGTGTACGCAGCGAGCCCGTCCAGGTCGTCGAAGTCCGCGACGATCGCGAGCTCGTGCGACGCCGGACCCGCGAGCACGTCTTCGCCGACGCTCATGCTGCGCAGCTCGGGGATCTGCGCGGGCAGCGCCCGCAGGAGCGATATCCAGTGGCGGCGCTCCTCCGCGGTGAACGCGGAGACGAACCGGAACACGGCGACGTGCCGGATCATCGGGCGGCCTCCTCTCGGGCCGCGCGCCGATGCTGATACTGGGCGGCGAGGCGGACCGGGGCGTTGAGCGCGCCGTACCCGGCGTACCCCTCGCGCCGTTCGACGACTTCGAGGAACACCGTGCCGACCGGCTGCGTGTAGAAGTGCAGGAACTCACCGGAGTCGTCCCGGTCGTACATCACGTTCAGCTCCCGGAGGTCGGCGAGCAGCCCGGGCTCGATCAGGTAGCGCGCCTCGATGTCGTCGTAGTAGTTCGCGGGGATGTCCAGCGGCGCGAACCCGCGGTCGCGCGCGGCCCGCGCCAGCGCGAGCACATCGCTGCTCGCGAAGGCGATGTGCTGGGGCAGGATAGCGTCGTCGCGGGCGCCCGACGGCACGAGGTTGAGGGCGATCCGCACGATGCCGTCGGCGCTGCGCAGCACCTGACTGCGCACGAGCCCCACCGGTGCGGCGACCTCGACGGATGCCTCGGCGTGCAGGTCCAGCACCGAGAGGAAGAAGAGCACGGCCGCATCGAAGTGCTGCCACGGCTGGGCGAGGTTGATGTGGTCCACCCGTTCGATGAGTCCCGCATCGGGGTCCGAGGGGCGCCCGAACTCGCCGACCCAGCGAGGTTCGCCGCCGCCGTCCGCGCCGAAGAACACCTCCGACCCGTCCGGGGTGCGCACCCCCACGAGCGGCTCCTCGCCTGCACCCTCCTGTCGCGGCACGTCGGGCGCGAACAGGTCCTCGGCGCGACGCACGGCCGTGGCGGGGTCGCTCACCGAGAAGCCGATGCCGGCGACGGTCGGCTGCCGGTGATCGGTGTCGGGCGCTCCGAGCACGACCCGCGCGGCACCCTGCGACCACAGCTCCACGGCCTTGCTGCGGTGCGCGCCGTGCGAGCGGAAGCCCAGCTGCCCGAGCAGGCGCCGCAGCTCGGGCAGCTCGGTCGTCCTGAGCTCGACGTAGTTGACGTCGGCGGGGGACGCGACGCCCGGCAGCCGGCTCGTCCGCATGCGGGCGGCGCCGCCGCCCGCGCCCGAGCCCAGCGCCGCCGCCGCCTCGTGCTCGAGCCAGCGCAGCGAGCGGCGCCCGTCGATCGCCGTGGCGAGGGCGTCGGTCTGGCGGAACGTGTCGTTGAAGATCTCGAGCGAGACCGGGCCGTCGTAGCCGGTGCGGATGAGGTGCGCCATGAAGGCGCCGAGATCGAAGCCGCCCTCGCCGGGGAAGACGCGGTGGTGCCGGCTCCAGGAGAGCACGTCCATCGTGAGAAGCGGCGCGTCAGCCATCTGCACGAAGAAGATCTTCTCGGCGGGGATGGTTTCGATGGCCTCGGGGCTGTGCCCCTTCGACAGGATGTGGAAGCTGTCCAGGCAGAGCCCGATGGCGGGATGGTCGGCGATGCGCACGATGCGCGCCGCGGTCTCGTAGCTGTCGACGAACCGGCCCCAGGCGAGCGCCTCGTACGCGACCCGGACGCCGAAGCCCTGCGCCAGATCGCCGAGCTGCCGCAGCTGCGCCGCCGCCAGCTGCTCGTCGCCGCTGCGAGCGGTCGCGACGTTGCTGCACAGCAGGATCGTGTCGATCCCCAGGCGGTTCATGAGGCCGAACTTCGCGGCGGCGCGGCGCAGGTTGCGCTCGAGGAGCTCGGGACCCACACCTTCGAAATCGCGGAACGGCTGATACAGGTCGAGGGTCAATCCGAGCTCGTCCGCCCGCGCCTGGATCTCCTCCGGGGACCGGGGGGAGGCGACCAGGTCGGGCTCGAAGATCTCCACTCCGTCGAAGCCCGCGGCCTGCGCTGCGACGAGCTTCTCATCGAGGGTGCCACTCAGGCAGACCGTGGCGATCGAGGTGCGCATGGCGCCTTTCTGGAGCACCGACGCTGGTGCCCGCGTGATTCTCGGAACAGCATTGCATGGATGTGTACTAACTAGTACGTTCGAAGCGAAGCGCGATCGACGACGATTCAAGCCGCTGGGAGGGGATGCTCGATGGAGAGTCTCGCCGAATGGAACACGAGTCCGGCTCGCCACGACGCACCGGTGTCCGTGCTCGACCGCATGATCAGCATCCTCGACGCGGTGAAGGACTCGGGCGGGTCGCTCTCGGTCACCGACCTCGCCGCCCTGACCCGCCTGCCGAAGTCGACCGTCTCCCGGCTCGTGGCCGAGCTGGCCGGCCAGCGCTATCTCGAGCGCACCGATGAGGGAGTGACCCTCGGGCTGCGGCTGTTCGAGCTCGGCGCCCGTGCGAGCGTTCCTCGCCGGCTCCTCGGCGCCGCGGCGCCCGTCATCCGTCAACTGCGGGAGGTCACCGGCGAACGCGTCGGCCTCTGGGTGCAGCAAGGCACCGACATGGTCTCGATCGCGACGGTCGCCGGCCGGGTCCCCATGCTCCCGACACGCGCGGGCATGCGCACCCCGGCGCTGACGACCGCCAGCGGCAAGGCCTACCTCGCGTTCTGCGGCGACCAGGGGATCGTCGATCGCGTGAGCGCGCCGCTCGCCCGTGCCGACGCCGACCACTTCCGCGACGAGCTCTCGCATGTGCGCCACTCCGTCGTCGCGCTGGACATGGGCGAGTCCTATCCCGGCATCCTCGCCGTCGCGAGCCCGGTGCTCTCGAACGACCGTGCCGTGCTCGGCGCGATCTCGATCGCGGGCCCGAGCGGTGCCATGGACCCCGAGCGCGTGGCCCCGCTGGTGCGCGCGGCCGGAACGAACGTGAGCCGCCGGCTCACGGCCGCCTGAGCTCCATGCGCACCGCAGGATGGACCGACTCGGTCACCGTGCTGGACCGCGTGACCGCGGTCTTCGACGCGTTCGGAGAGCACGACGAGGGGCTGGGGGTGTCGGAGCTGGCCCGCCGCGCGAACCTCCCGAAGTCGACGGTGTCGCGCATCGCGGGCGATCTCGTGGCGCAGCGCTTCCTCGACCGCGAGGGCGACAAGCTCTACCTCGGCGTCCGGCTGTTCGAGCTGGCGCAGACCGTCGAGAAGCCGCGCCGCCTGCGGCACCTCGCGCACCCGGTGATGACCGAGCTGCGCGATGTCACCGGTCGCACGGCGAGCCTCGCCGTGCTGGAGGGCGCCGATGTCGTGATCCTCGCGATCGTTCGCGCGGAGGGCGGCTGCGCGCCGCCGGCGAGCATCGGCGGACGCCTGCCCGCTCACGCGACCGCTCTCGGCAAGGTCCTGCTGGCGTTCTCGCGCCGGGAGGGGGTGGAGCGACTCAAGGACGGGCTGCCGCAGCGCACGCCCCGCACGATCTCCGACCCCGCGGTCCTGGCGCGTGAACTCACCGACGTCCGGCGGCTCGGCGTCGCCACCGACACGGAGGAGTGCTCAAAGGACCGCGTGTGCGTGGCATCCGCGATCCTGGGCCACGGCGGCGAGCCGGTCGCGGCGATCTCGGTGACCGCCCCCGCATCGGAGGCGGCGCCCGACCGCCTCGCGCCGGCCGTGCGCGCGGCCGCGCTCACGCTGAGCCGCCGGCTGGACACGACGCCTGACGCCTGACCCGCCGGCGACGACGAACGGGGTGGGCGCCGGCGCCCACCCCGTTCGTCGTCTGCGTCAGATCAGCCCGCGGTCTCGCGGATCGCCTGGTAGGCCTCGAGGTTCTCACCGGTGAAGTAGCCGTTGAAGAACTCCTCCGCCTGGCTGATGAAGGCGTCCATGTCGACGTCCTCCGTCTCGACCACGGTGAAGTTGTCGTCACCGCGGTACTCGTCGAGGATCTCCTCGGTCGCCTCGTCCACGCAGTCGCGGTTCTCGGGGCGGATCTCGCGGATCGTCTCCTCGAGGAGCGCGGTCTGCTCGTCGCTCATCTTCTCGTAGGTCTTGTCGCTGACGAGGATCCAGTGGATGCCGACGTTGTGGTTGTTGAGGATCGCGGTGTTGAGCACCTCGTCGTAGCTCGACGAGCGGGTCGCCACGATCGGGTTCTCCTGTCCGACGGCGATGCCCTGCTGCAGGGCGGTGTAGACCTCCTCGACCGCCACCGATACCGGGCTCGTCACGCCGAGCGCCTCGGCGTTGGCGAGGAAGATCGGCGAGTTGGGGAACCGGATGGGGACGCCGGCCAGGTCGTCGGGGCTGGTGACCTCGACGTCCTTGGTGGTGAAGGTGCGGTTGCCGAAGAACCAGCCGTCCACGATGTTGACGCCGGTCGCCTCGTGGAAGCCCGTGAACAGGTCCTCCGAGTTCTCGTCGATCCATTGGAACGCGTGGTCGACGTCGTCGAAGGCGTACGCCGCGTCGACCACCCCGATGGGCTCGTAGGTGGCGCTGAGCGCGGACGCGCCCTGCAGATCGATGTCGATGTCGCCGGCCTGCACCTGCGGGAAGCGGTCGGCGTCCGGGCCGAGCTGGCTGGCGGGGTAGAGGTCGACGGTGAAGCCCATGTCTGCCTCCTCCAGTCGCTCCTTGAGCAGCTCGACACCGCAGAAGTAGTTCGGCGTCTGCTCGTTCTGGCTCGTGGCGACGGTGAGCGTGACCGGGCTGTTCTCGGATGTGGCTCCGTCGCCGGTCTCGTCGGGCGCGGCCTCGCCGCCGGCGCAGCCGGTGACGACGAGGGCGGTGGCTGCGAGCACCGACGCGGCGAATCGGCGTCGGCGCGTCGAGCGGGCTGTGCTCATGGGACTCTCCTCTGTTCTGTGCACGTCCTCGTGCAAGGTCTGACGTGACATTCGATGGCCGGAGCGGGACTTCGGGATCGACGCCTTCGCACGGGAGTTCGTCGTCGACCACGATGTCACGTTTCGGCCCGGTGGCAGTGCCGACTCTGACCGACTTCGAACCGTTGGCAAAGCGATGTCCCGTCGAGTGGAACAGGCGGATGCGGCGCTGTCCGCTGCGCTCCTCACCGCTGAATGGAACGCGCCGCGAGCGCCGGTCGCCGGTGTCGTACGCTCGGTCCGCACCCGCCGACGGTCAGCATGCAGGGAGGCCCGGTGACCGAATCCGATCCCGCGATCATCCGGCTCGGCGTGGTCGGCGCCGGCTTCATGGGACGCCAGCACATCGACTTCATCCGGGCGGCGCCCGGGATGGCGCTCACGGCGGTCGCCGATCCGGTGCTGCCGCCGGACGCCTTCGGGTGTGCGGTGCACGAGTCGACCGAGCGGATGCTGGATGCCGGCCAGGTCGACGCGGTGATCATCGCCAACCCGAACGCGCTGCACGTCGACACCGCCCTCGAGTGCCTCGAGGCGGGCGTCGCGGTGCTGCTGGAGAAGCCCGCCGCGGTGGACTACGCCCAGTCGCTGCGGCTGGTCGAGGCCGTCGAGCGCAGGCGCGGCCGACTCCTCGTCGGGCACCACCGGCGCCACCACCCCGCCGTGGCACGGGCCCGCGCGGCGATACGCGACGGCGAGCTCGGCCAGGTCGTCGCGGTCAGCGGACTGTGGTCGGCTCGCAAGGAGGACGCGTACTTCACCGACATGCCGTGGCACAGCCGGCCGGGCGCCGGTGTGCTCCTCATCAACGTGGTGCACGACCTCGACCTGCTGCGGCATCTCTGCGGCGAGGTGGTCGAGATCCAGGCGATGCAGAGCTCGCACGCGCGCGGTCTCGAGGTCGAGGACACGGTGTCGCTGAGCCTCCGGTTCGAGAACGGCGTCGTGGGCAGCTTCCTCGCCTCCGACGCGGGCGTCTCGCCGTGGGGATGGGACCAGGCCACAGAGGAGACCGCGGCGTTCCCCTTCCTGCCCGACGGCGTCGCCTACCGCTTCGTCGGCACCCGGGCCGCGCTCTCCGTGCCGAACCTCGCGCGGTACGCGTACGACGCGTCCGTCGAGCCGGACTGGCACTCGCCGCTGTCGCGCACCTACCTGCCCGTCGTGCCGCGCGGATCGTTCCAGCGTCAGCTCGAGCACTTCGCCGACGTCGTCCGCGGCGAGGCGGAGCCCCTCGTCTCGGCCGAGGACGCGTCGCGCACGCTCGCGCTCGTCGAGGCCGCAGCGCTGGCCGCGCGCACGCGGCGCACCGTCGACGTCGCGCGGTTCCGCACTGACGTGGAAGCGGGACGGGAATGACCCGGGCGGGCGCGGGGAAGGGAGCAGTCATGACGCAGCGGGGCGGCGGGCAGTTCGACGCGATCGTCGTCGGCGGTGGGCTCGCGGGAGTGGCGGCGGCGCAGCGCCTCGCCGCGAGCGGCCGGCGCGTCGCCCTCGTCGAGAAGCGCTCCCACCTCGGCGGCAGCACAGCGCTCAGCGGCGGATGGTTCGCGCTGTCGGGCACGGCGCTCCAGCGACGCGCGGCGGTGGCCGACTCCGACGATCTCTTCCTCTCCGACATGCGCGACACCGGCGGCGGGTTCGCGGACGAGTCGCTGCTGCGCGCGCTCGTCGCCGGCCAGGCGCACGCCGTCGAGGCGATCGACCGCGCCGGCGCGTGGACGGACGAGCTCAAGGTCAGCGCGGGCATGTCCGTCGCGCGGGCGCACCTGGTGCGCGTCCGGGACCTGGCGGCGCATCTCGAGGCCGAAGCCGCCGCCGCCGGAGCGGTGATCCTTCCCGGCCGCGCCGCCGAACGCCTCATCGTGGAGGGTTCCCGGGTCGTCGGCATCGAGTCGGCCGGCGAGGTGCTCCCGGCCCCCGCGGGCGTCGTTCTCGCGAGCGGGGGCTTCTCGCGCAGCCGCGAGCTGCTGGACCTCTTCGTCCCCGCCCAGGCCGCCGCCATGCCGTACGGCGGCGTCGGCAACACCGGCGACGGGCTGCGCATGGCATGGCTGCTGGGGGCCGGCCTCGCCGACATCGGCCATGTCTCGGGCACCTATGGACAGCACGCCGAGGCGACTGACGACGAGCATGAGCTCCTCACCGCCAACTACCTCGGCGCCATCCTCGTGAACGCGCTCGGGGAGCGCTTCGCCGACGAGTCCGAGTCGTACAAGGTGCTCGGCGCCGCGGTGCTGAGCCAGCCCGGCCGCACCGCCTTCCAGATCTTCGACGCCGTCGTGCGGGCGCGCTCGCGGCCCGGCGTGCCTCTGTCCGACATGGAGCGCCTCGAGGAGCTGGGACACCTCGTGAGCGCCCCGACGATCCCGGACCTGGCGGCCGGGCTCGGCATCCCGCCGCGCAGCCTGGAGCGCACCGTCTCGGAATACAACCGTGCGGTGTCGGCGTCCGGTGGCGACCCCTTCGGCCGCACGGGCCTGGTCAACGGCGTGGGGGCCCTCACCCCGCTCGGTTCGCCGCCGTTCTACGCGTACGCCGCCGTGACGGCCATGACCTCGACCTTCGGCGGGCTGCGCGTCGCGCCCGATGCCGGCGTGCTGCGCGTGGACGGCACCCGCATCGACGGCCTCTACGCCGCCGGCGAGGTCGCCGGCGGATTCCACGGCGCGTCGTATATGACCGGCACGGCGCTCACCAAGGCGCTCGTCTTCGGCGTCACCGCCGCCGACTCGATCGCGGCCGCCTGATCGAGGCGCTCAGCCGTCGTCGCCGGCGCGGGCGGTGAGCCGGCCGGCGGCCCGGATGGCCAGCTCGTACCCGTAGACGCCCGCTCCGGCGATGACGACCCGGGCCACGGTCGAGATCAGGGAGTGCTGGTGGACGGCGTCGCGGGCGTGGATGTTCGTGATGTGCACCTCGATGACCGGCGTCGTCAGCATGTGGAGCGCATCCAGCAGCGGCACCGAGTTGAAGCTGAAACCTGCCGGGTTGATCACGACGACCGCCTGCTGACGGAACGCCTCGTGCACCCACTCGACGAGTTGGTGCTCGGCGTTGGTCTGCGCGAAGAGCAGCTCGAAGCCGAGCTCGGCGGCGACACGTTCGCAGTCGGCCCGCACATCCTCGAGCGTGGCGGTCCCGTACAGCTCCGGCTCCCGCATGCCGAGCATGTTGAGGTTGGAGCCGTTGAGCACGAAGAGCCTGTTCGTCATGCTGCTTCCTCTCTGCGGCGGTATCCTGCCCGAAGGGTCCCACGGATCGGCTTCGTGAGACCCGCCGGCCAGGATCACCGAGCTACATCAGGCCGAGCAGTGTCGGCAGGAACGTGACGATCACCGGGAACACCGTCAGCAGCAGCAGCACGGCTCCCAGCGGGATCAGGAACGGCAGGATGCCCCGGAACAGTTCGCCCATCGGCCTTCGGGTGATGGAGCCGACGACGAACAGCACTGCGCCGACCGGTGGTGTCAGCGATCCGATCATCAGGTTGAGGATCATGATGACGCCGAGCTGCACCGGGTCGATCCCGAACTGCCCGATGATCGGCATGAGGATCGGCACGAGCACGAGGATCACCGGCGGCGCCTCGAGCGGGATGCCGAGCAGGATGAGCAGGACGTTGAGCATCAGCAGGAACAGCAGCGGGTTGTCGGTGAGCCCGGTGAGCCATTCACCCAGCGCCCGCGAAACCTGCTCACGTGCGAGCACCTGTCCCATGAGGTTCGACGCGCCGAGGATCAGCAGGATGCCGCCCGAGATGACGACCGTCTCCTTCGCGGCCCTCCAGAACACCTGCAGGGTGAGCGTGCGGTAGATCAGACCCAGCAGGAGCATGTAGACCGCCGCGATGCCCGCGCTCTCGGTGGGGGTGAACCATCCGCTGAAGATGCCGCCGAGGATGATGACCGGAAGCAGCGCGGGACCGATCACCCGCACGGAGGCCTTCGCCAGCATCGAGCCGTCGAAAGGCCGGGCCACGGCCACCTTCGGGTGGCGCTTGACCCAGATGAAGATGTACAGCGCGAGGCCGAGCGCCATGAGCATGGCGGGGATGATGGAGCCCGCGAACAGCGCGCCGGTCGAGATCGACGCCGTCGCGGCGAAGAGCACGGCGGGGATGCTCGGCGGCATGACGGTGCTCATGAGCGATCCCGAGGCCGTCAGGCCCGCGGAGAACCCGTAGGGGTATCCGGCCTTGAGCATCTGCGGGATCTGCACCTTGCTCGTGGAGGCGGCGTCGGCCAGGGCGGAGCCGCTGATCCATGAGAACCCGATCGCGGTGCCGAGGTTGACGTAGGCGAGGTTGCCGGGCAGCCGCGGCAGCAGGGCGCGGGCGAGGTCGTACAGCCGCGTCGCGATGCCGAGGTGGTTGGCGATGGTGCCGACGAAGATGAAGAGCGGGACGGCCAGCAGGGGGAAGCTGTTGATGCCGTTCACGACCGAGGTGATCGCATATCCCGCCGACAGGCCGTGGCTGTAGAAGTACAGCATGCTCGCCGCGATCATCGAGAACGCGACGGGCACCCGCAGCAGCAGGAGGACGACGAACAGCAGGATGTAGAGCCAGAGATCCAATTCGTCAGCCTTCCATCTCGCCGATGTCGAGCTTGCGCTCGGGGCGGTTCGCGTACGGGATCTTGAACGCGGAGTGGATCGCCGCCGAGACGAAGCCGACGAGCGCGAAGACGTACAGCACGCCGATCGGCACGTGCATCGCGGCGCTGAGCCGGCCCCATTCGACGTCGATCTTCACCCACGCTTCGTAGGCGAGGACGAGGCACGTGGCCACCATGATCACCGCGGAGATCACGCGCAGCGCGACGAAGAGCTTCGTGCCGGCGAGCAGCTCGTCGAAGATCTCGAGCACGATGTGGCCGTTGCGTCCCACGAGGTAGCCGGTCGTGATGAAGGTCAGCGCGATCATCGACAGCAGCGCGACCTCACCGGCACCGACCCAGCTGATCGAGGGGAAGTAGCGGCCGAGCACCTGGTACATCACGCCGAAGACGATGAGAGCGAACAGGACGACGCCGATCGTGATCTCGATCGTCGACAGGATCCGGATGAACATCGGGTCCGCCGGCACGCCCTGGTTGAGCTTGGGGCTGGTGTAGTACGTGTTGGTGTGGGGGTAGATCGAGTCCCCGACCCCCGGCTCCGCCGGGCGGGGGGCGGACCGGTCGGGGTCGGGTGCCGGGCCCTGGTCGGGCTCCTCCCCGGGCTTGTCTGTCATGGCGTCACCGCCACGGTCTGCTGGTGCATTGCCAACCTCTCTGTCGATGCGGGGCGAAGCGGGGTCGAACGTGCACCGCCCCTGCGACTCTGGCCGCCGCGCGCCTGCCTGCAAAGACGAGTTTCGCCGAATGGGACACGGGCCGCACACGCCGGTCCGCCCCCGTCGCGGGCGACGGGGGCGGGCCGGTGCGAGGTGCGGAGCGGACTATTTGACGACGGTCACCGCGGCCGTCGAGGTCAGCTGCTCCTGAACCCCCTGGGGGTTCAGGGCGTTGACCCTCACGGTGAGGCTCGCCTCCCCGGTCGGCACGTTGTTGTCGACCTCAGTCGCGTCGAACTGGAGGATGATCCGGTTCTTGTTGGCCGTCACCTTCGAGGCGTCCACCGGCGTGGACGAGAGCGGCGTCACGAGCACCGCGCCACTGTCATAGGTGTACCCGGCGGGCAGGTCGAACTGCGCCGTGACCTTGCCGTTCACACCGGTGAACAGCCCGGTGCCCGACCCCAGCTGCAGCGTGCCCGGAGTGAAGGTGAGGGCGCCCGGCTGGTCCTGCGGAGCCAGGTAGACCTCGATCTTGCCTGTCGGCCGCGGGTCGGTGCAGTCGTTGAAGAAGTACTCGCCGGCACGCGTGAACGTGTGCTGGTACGTCTCTCCCGGCTGCAGCTTGACGTTGAACTCGCCCTCGAAGAACTGCGTGGCGCAGTGCGGTTTCAGGTTGGGGAAGTTCGGGAACGTCTCGGCCCCCGGGTTGCGGAACGTCACCGTCGTGCCGACCGGCACCCGCAGGTTGGTCGGCTGCATGCCGGCCTGCGCCACGCTGTCGCGTGCCGCGGCCGTGTCGGCGGTTCGGCTGGACCGCGCGAGCAGCACGGTGTTGTTCACCGTGGCGCCCTCCACGGCCGCGCCGCTCACCGGGCGACGGATCGACAGCGGTGCGGTCATCGGCCCCTCCTGGCTGCCCGACTCGGTGGTGTAGCGACCGCCGAGCTTGAACGACCACAGCGAGTCGCCCTGGGTGACCGAGTTGCCGTACGGGTTCGTCGACCCGGCCGCGAAGACCGCGACGTACTGCTCGCCGTCGACCTCGTAGGTGACGGGCGCCGCCGCGATGCCGGAGCCGGTCTGGAACTCCCAGAGCACCTCGCCCGACCCGGCGTCCATGGCCAGCACGCGTCCGTCGATCTGGCCGACGAAGAGCAGATCGGATGCCGTGGTCATCGGTCCCTGGCCGTGCGACATGTCCGTGCCGAGGTGGTTCTGCCACGCGACCTCGCCGGTGGACGCGTCGTAGGCGAGGATGCCGCCGGTCTGGTACTGGCCGATCGCGCGCTGGCCGTTGGCCGCTGCGCCGTTCCAGTGCGCCACCGGGTTGGTGCCGTACGGGAAGTACACGAGGTTCGTGCTGTGGCTGTACGAGTTGTTCGACCAGTCGCCGCCGCCGTTCTGGCTCGTCGTCGACAGGATCGGCACGTCCCACTGCGGGTCGTACATGCAGCCCTCGCGGTGACCGACGTGGCCCTCCGGGTACGTCAGGTACGGCTCGTCGACCGCGACGTAGCTGTCGGGGTTGAAGACGAGGTTGCCCTCGGCGTCCGGCTGGTAGCCGTTGTAGTTCGGCACCGCACGCCACGGGTCGCCCGGGATGTTGTCGGGGTCGAGCTTCTGCCACACGAGGCACTCGGGCAGCAGGCGGTGCTCCGGGAACGGCTGCGTCTCGGAGTGCAGCTGCCGCGAGTCGGTGATCATCTCCTTCTCGGTGCCGGGGAGCGCCGGCTGGCCGTTCGTGCGGTCGAGCACGAACTGGTGACCCGACTTGCTGCCGTAGAACACGACCTTGCGCTCCGCGCCGTCGATCTCGATGTCGGCGAGGGTCGGCGGATGCACGTTGTCCATGTCCCACACGTCGTGGTGGATCGACTGGTAGTGCCACTTGTAGGCGCCGGTCGAGGCATCCACCGCCACCATGGTGGTCGAGAACAGGTTGTCGCCGGGGCGGAGCGACCCGTTCTGCGAGGACGTGCAGCTGCGGGCGTTGCCGAACGTCATGTAGTAGAAGTTCAGCTCGGGGTCGACGGCGCCGTGGATCCACGACGTCGCGCCGCCTTCCTCGGCGCAGTCCGTGCCGTCGGGAAGGACCGGGCCCCACGTCTCGGAGGCGTCGAAGGTGACGCCGTCCACGCCGGTGAACTGCTCGCCGCGCTTGGGGCCGCCGAAGAAGTGCCACAGGTACGAGCCGTCGCTCGAGTCCAGCGCCACGACCGCACCCCGGTCGCCGTCGGCGGCGTGGGCGTAGACGATTCCGTCGTAGTACACGGTCGCGACCTTGCCGACGCGCCCGAGGTCCTCGCCGTTCGCGCCGGTGGGCTGCACCGCCCAGACTTCGGCGCCGGTCTCCTGGTCCAGGGCCACGACGCGATTGCCGCCCGCGAGCGTGAAGATCAGGCCGTCGCCGGCCGACACGCCGCGGCGGGTGCCCGACAGCCCGTAGACGGTGTTCTCCCACTTCCAGACGGGATCGCCCGTCACGCCGTCGACCGCGATGACGCCGCCGCTCGGGGTGTCGAGGTAGAGGACGCCGTCCACGACGATGGGGGTCGTCTGCTGGCCCGTGTCGTCGCTCGCGGGCGCGACCGCCGACACGTGCGTGCGCCACGCCGGCGCCAGATCCTTCAGGTTCTGCTTCGTGATCTGCGTCAGGCCGGAGTAGTGCTGATTGCCGAGGTTCCCTCCCACCGTCGGCATGTCGGCGCCCGTCGGGTCGACGCCGGTCAGTCCCGCAGGGGGGACCGGCTCGGCGGGCCTCACCAGTCCGTAGGCGGGTGAGGCGGCGACGGCGAGCGCCAGCGCCAGCGCCCCGATCCCCGCAGCTCCCAACCTCGTGGTCAGTCGTTTGCGCATCCCTTGCTCCTTGATCATCTTCGATCCGGCCCCGGGCGGGCTCGCGCCCGCCCGGAGCCATCGTGGGGAATGCCGTCCGGACTCCCGATCCGAGGGATCGGTCGAACGGTCGGCGCTCGGACGCTAACCCCGGGCACACGGCGGGACAACCCTGCGGCCCATCGAGTGGCACAACCTCTCGTGGCGGGGTGGCCCGGTGACCGGAGTGCCGTGGGCTTACTGCCCAGTGGGACACCCTTTGTCGGCGGTGACCGGGCGTGCATAGCATGCGGCAGTCGGCACCCCACGCCCATGGACGGAGTTGTCATGGCTGCTTCAGCACCCAAATCCCTGTCGCCGGAACAGGAGCAGGAACTCGACGAGGTCTTCGCCCGCGCGCGTGCGGCTCTCGCCGTCATCGAGACCTACGACCAGGCGCGCGTCGACCGCCTGATCCAGGCCGTCGCGTGGGCGGTGGCCAACCGCTCCACCTTTCACCGGCTCGTCGGGATGGGCATCGAGGAGTCGGGACTCGGCGATTTCGACAGCCGGATGAACAAGCGCATGAAGATCCGCGGCGTGCTCCGCGACGCGCTGCGCAGCCCCTCGGTCGGCGTGATCGAGGAGGACGCCGAGAAGGGCCTCGTCAAGTACGGCAAGCCGGTCGGCATCATCGGCTGCATCGTGCCGACCACGAATCCCGACCTGACCCCGGCGGGCAACGCGATCTACGCGATCAAGGCGCGCGACGTCGTCGTGTTCTCGCCGCACCCCCGTTCGAAGCACACGACGTTCGAGACCGTGCGGCTCATGCGGGAGGCCCTCGAGGCGGAGGGCGCCCCCGCCGACATCCTGCAGTGCATCACCCTGCCGAGCCTCGCCGCATCCCAGGAGATCATGGCGCGCTCCGACCTCGTGATCGCCACCGGTGGTCAGGGGCTCGTGCGCGCCGCGTACAGTTCCGGGACCCCGGCGTACGGGGTCGGCGCGGGAAACGCCACGGAGTTCGTCGACGAGACGGCCGACATCGGCGAGACCGCCCGCAACTGCATGATCTCCAAGACCTCGGACTTCGGCTCGGGGTGCTCGGCGGACGGCAACGTGCTGGTGCCTGCGTCGCGCTACCGCGAGATGCTCGAGGCCCTGCAGGCCGAAGGGGGGTATCTGGCGTCCACCGACGAGCGGTCGGCGCTGCAGCGCGTGATGTGGGACGACGAAGGGCATCGGCTGCCCGACACGGTGGCCATCTCGCCCCAGGCGCTCGCGAAGGCGGCGGGCTTCGAGATCCCCGCGGAGTCGCGGTTCATCCTCGTCGAGGGCGACGGCATCGCCGAGGATCGGCAGTTCTGCAAGGAGAAGCTCACGACGCTGATGGCGGTGCACCCGTACGACGGCACCTTCGAGGACGGCGTCGAGGTCGCCAAGCGGCTGTACGACATCGGCGGCAAGGGGCACTCGTGCGGCATCGCGTCGACCGACGACGCGCACATCGACTACTTCGCGCAGCACATGCCGGTCTCGCGGATCATGGTGCGACAGCCCAACTCGAAGGCGAACGCGGGGGCCTTCACGAACGGGATGCCGATGACCTCGTCGATGGGCTGCGGCACCTGGGGCGGGAACATCACCTCCGAGAACGTCTCGCTGCGGCACTACCTGAACACGACATGGGTCTCGCGCGCCATCGCCGAGGACCGCCCCTCGGACGAGGAGCTGTTCGGCGACTTCTACGACGCCGCGCTCGAGTCGGCAGCGGCGGCGGCGACGGCGGTGACCCGGTGACGGCCGCGGCGGCCGCGGCACGTGCGAGACCAGCGACGGCCGCGACGGAGAGGGCGCAGCGATGAGCGGCGAGTCGGCCGAAGACCTCGTCGCGCAGGCGCGACAGTGGTGGAGCACCGACATCATCGACGTCCAGCCCGGTGAGATCGCCCTGCGCGGCTACCCGATCCAGGAGCTCCTGGGACGGGTCGGCTTCGTCGAGACGATCTGGCTCATGTTGCGGGGCGAGCTGCCGTCCCCCGCGGAGGCGGCCCTCTTCGAGGCCGCCCTCGTCGCCTCCGTCGACCACGGCCCGCAAGCGCCGTCGATCGCGATCGCCCGCATGGCCACCACGTGCGGCGTGCCGGTCAACGCCGCGATGGCCTCGGCGATCAACGTGCTCGGCGACGTGCACGGCGGTCCGGGCCAGCAGTGCATGGAGGTGTACCTCGCGATCGACGAGGAGCTGCAGCGGACGGGTGATGTCGAGCAGGCCACGCGGCTCGTGCTGCAGCGGCAGCGCGAGGCCGGCGTGACCTACGTCCCCGGCTTCGGCCACCGCTTCCATCCGCTCGACCCGCGCACGCCGCGTTTGCTGTCCCTCGTCGACGCCGCGGCGGCCGACGGGGTCATCGACGGGCGCTTCGCCGCCATCGGCCGTGCCGTGGAGGACGCCATCAGCGCCGGCCGACCACGGCGCATCCCCATGAACGTCGACGGCGTGACAGCCGTCATCTACTGCGAGCTGAGATTCACTCCCGAGCTCGGGCGCGGGGTGTTCATCCTGGCGCGCTCGGTGGGGATCCTGGCGCACGCCGCCGAGCAGATGACGCAGGGCGGGCGGATCAAGGGACCGCTGCCCAAGTCGATCGGCTACACGTACACGGGACCGGCTCACAGGTCCGTCCCGCTCGACCTCGATGAGAGAGGAACATCCCGATGAAGGACCTGGTGTCCAACCAGATCATCCGCTACCTGGAGGCCCGCGACGTCGCGCACGTCTTCGGGCTCTGCGGCCACACCAACATCGCCCTGCTGGCGGCGCTGGAGAAGAGCGAGAGCATCTCGTTCGTGAATGTGCGCCACGAGCAGATCGCCTCGCACGCCGCGGACGGGTACGCCCGGGTGACCAAGCGGGCCGGTGTCGTGCTGACGCACCTCGGGCCGGGACTGACCAACGCGGCGACCGGCGTCGCCAACGCCGCGCTGGACTCGATCCCGCTGGTCGTGATCGCGGGGGACGTGCCGACGCACTACTTCGGCAAGCATCCCCACCAGGAGATCAACCTCCACGCCGATGCCGCCCAGTACGAGATCTACCGCCCGTTCGTCAAGCGCGCCTGGCGTGTGGACCAGCCCCACCTCGTCGCCGAGGTGCTCGACAAGGCCTTCACCCTCGCCGAGAGCGGGCGCCCGGGGCCGGTCCTCGTCGATGTGCCGATGGACGTCTTCTCCGCGGAGGTCGACGTCGCCCTGTTCGACAGGGTGATGGGAAACACCCGCTCGCTCGCGCGGCCGTCCCTGGACGAGAGGGTCGCCGAGCAGATCGTCCGGAATCTGCTGGATGCCTCGCACCCGGTGCTCTACGTCGGCGGCGGCGTCGTGGCCGCCGACGCTGCGGCCGAGGTCGCCGAGTTCGCCGAACTGCTCTCACTGCCAGTCGCGCACAGCCTGATGGGCAAGGGCGCCGTGCCGGACGACAACCCGCTCGTGCTCGGCATGACGGGCTTCTGGGGCACCGCGTTCACCAACGAGGCGACGCGCACGGCCGACTGGATCCTCGCCCTGGGCACCCGGTTCGCGGAGGCCGACTCGAGCTCGTGGTACGCGGAGTACACGTTCGACATCCCCGGGACCAAGCTCATGCAGGTCGACATCGACCCGGCCGAGCTCGGCCGCAACTACCCTCTCGAGGTCGGCGCGCTCGCCGACCTGAAAGCCGCGCTCACCGTGCTGATCCGGGTCGCGCGCCGAATGGCGCCGGACGGAGTCGACCGTGGCGAGCTCCGCGCGCAGATCGCCGCGAACCGGGCGACCGTGAAGCTGCAGAACGCGGACGCCCAGGTCTCCGACGCGTGGCCGATGCGGCCCGAGCGGATCCTCGCCGAGACCCGGGAGGTGCTCCCTGCTGACGCGATCATCACGACGGATGTCGGGTGGAACAAGAACGGCGTCGGCCAGCAGTTCGACATCCTGACGCCCGGCACGTTCCTCACCCCCGGCGGATTCGCGACGATGGGCTTCGGTGCGCCGGCTGCCGTCGGTGCGAAGATCGCCCACCCCGACCGCGTGGTCGTCTCGCTCGTGGGCGACGGCGGGTTCGGACAGAACCCGGCGGTCCTGGCCACGGCGCGCGAGGAGAACGTGCCAGTGGTGTGGGTCGTGATGAACAACAACGCGTTCGGCACGATCGCCGGGCTGGAGAAGGCCGCGTTCGACACCACGTACGGCACGGTGTTCGGAAGCGCGGACGACCCGATGTACACCGACTTCGCCGCGATCGCGGAGGCGTACGGCGTCACCGGCATCAAGGTCGACGCCGCAGCGGAGTTCAAGCCCGCGCTCGAACGTGCGATCGCGCTCGGGCGCCCGGTCGTCATCGACGTGTCGATGGTGAACGTCCCGACTCCGACGACGGGGCACTGGAACATCCTCGACATCTACTCGCCCGACCGGGCGATCGAGCACGTCGCGACCCACTGACCCGTCGCCCCCGCGGGCGCACAGAATGCGAGGCGGACCCCGAGATGGAGACGGCGCAGGGTGTGCTGGACGTCTCGATCTCGAGCGTGTGCCTGTCGGGCACGCTCGAGGACAAGCTTCGCGCCGCCGCCGCGGCCGGTTTCTCGGGCGTGGAGATGCTCGAGTACGACCTCATCATGTCGCAGTGGTCTCCCGGGCGTGTCGCCCGGGAGGCCGCCGGCCTCGGCCTGTCGATCGACGTCTACCAGCCTTTCCACGTCGAGACCGTGTCGCCGGACCTCTTCGGCGGCGCCCTGCGCCGCGCCGAGCGCAAGTTCGACCTGTTGTCCGACCTCGGTGCGCGCGTCCTCGTGTGCTGCTCGTCGCGGACCGAGAACGGTGTCGACGACGACGGCCTGACGGCGGCGCAGCTGCACGCCCTGGCCGAGCGGGCCGCGCGCAGCGGCATCCGGCTCGCGTACGAGGCCGTGCCCTGGGGGCGCGTGCGCACACACGCGGAGGCGTGGCGTCTGATCGAGCAGATCGATCACCCGGCTCTCGGCCTCTGCCTCGACAGCTTCCACGTGCTGTCGGCCGAGAACGATGCGAGCGCCGTCTCGCGGGTGGCCGCCGAGAAGATCTTCCACGTGCAGCTCGCCGACGCCCCGCGTGTGGACATGGACGTGCGGGAGTGGAGCCTTCACTACCGGATGTTCCCGGGCCAGGGTGCGCTCGACGTCGCCGGCTTCCTCGCACGCGTGCTCGCGACGGGCTACCGCGGCCCCATCGCGCTCGAGGTCTTCAACGACGTCTATCAGCAGGAGGATCCCCGGCACGCCGCCGTCGACGCCATGCGCTCGCTGCGCGCGCTCGCCGAGACCGTGACGGCGCGCGGATCCGGCGATGCGCCGGCGCCGCTGAGCGGCGAGCAGCTCCCGCCGGCGCCGCGGCTCGAGGGCTTCGCGTTCGCCGAGCTGGCGGTCGACGAGGTCTCGGGGCCGCTCCTCTCGCGGGCCCTCGCCCGTCTCGGCTTCGCCCACGTCGGGCAGCATCGCTCCAAGCCGGTGCAGCTGTGGCAGCAGGGCGACGCCCGCGTGCTCCTCAACTCGGCCCCGGAGCGATCTATCGATCCCGCGACCTCGGCGATCTGCGCGCTGGGTGTGCAGACCGCCGATGCCTCGGCATCGATGCGGCGCGCCAAGAGCCTGCTGGCTCCGAAGCTCGCCCGCCGGCGGGCACCGGGCGAGACCGACCTCGCCGCCGTGGCGACGCCGGACGGCACCGCCCTGTTCTTCTGCGACGCCGACGGACGCCCCGGCTGGATGGACGACTTCGCCGCCACCGGCGCCGAGGCCGGCTCGTCGGCGCTGCTGACCCGGATCGACCATGTCGCGGTCACCGAGTCGATCGACGACTTCGACCAGTCCGCGCTCTTCTTCCACTCGGTGCTCGGCCTCGTCCCGCGCGAGCTGACGGAGGTGACCGCACCCTTCGGCCTGATCCGCACGTGGTCGGCCAGCGGCTCCGACGGCTGCGTGCGGATCGCGCTCAGCACCAACCCGCTGCGGCGCGGGGACTGGTCGCCGGGGGTGTCGAGCCCGCAGCTGGTGGCGTTCGCCACCGACGATGCCATCGCTTGTGCGCGAGCGCTCCGTGAGCGGGGAGCGCCCGTCCTCGAGATCCCCGCCAACTACTACGACGATCTCGAGGCGCGTGTCGCTCTCCCCGGCGACATCCTCGCCGCGCTCCGTGAGAACTCGATCCTCTACGACCGCGACGAGCGCGGAGAGTTCCTCCACTTCTTCACCGAGATGCTCGGCTCGCGGGTGTTCTTCGAAGTCGTGCAGCGGATCGACGGGTATGACGGCTTCGGCGACGCCCGCAGCGTCCCCCTGCGCATGGCCGCACACCGCCGGCAGCGCATGCGCACGCTGGCGAGCGACCCGGCCGAGGCACCCGTGGCGCACCGGCACGATTACTCGCTCGCTCATCTCACGGCGCTGAGCCTGTCTCCGCCGGAATTGGTGGATGCCGCGGCCGCAGGCGGCTACCGCTACGTCGGCCTGCGCATGACGCGGGTCACCCCGCAGGAGCCGCACTACCCGCTGGCGTACGACCCGGCGCTGATGCGCGCGACGAAGACGCACCTGGCCGCGACCGGCGTCGAGGTACTCGACATCGAGCTCGCGCGCATCACGTCCGGCGACAGTCCGCGCGACTACCTGCGGTTCCTCGAGGCCGGGGCCGAGCTCGGCGCCCGCCACGTCATCGCGCAGCTGCCGGACTCGGACTTCGCCCGCAAGACCGACCGGTTCGCGGAGCTGTGCGAGCTGGCCAGGCCGCTGGGGCTGACGATCGACCTGGAGTTCCCGTCCTGGACCGAGACGCCCGACCTGAGCGAGGCCACGCGCGTGCTCCGCGCGGCGGATCAGCCCAATGCGGGACTTCTCGTCGACCTGCTGCACTTCGCCCGGTCGCGATCCAGCGTGGAGGAGCTGCGCGGGCTGCCGCGCGAGTGGTTCCACTACGTGCACGTGTGCGATGCGCCGGGTGAGATCCCCGACGCGACGGCGGAGCTGATCCACACCGCGCGCTTCGAGCGGCTCTTCCCCGGCGAGGGCGGGATCGACATGCTGGGCATCCTCGCCGCCCTGCCGTCGGGTCTTCCGTTCGCGCTCGAGATCCCACGGGCCATGCTCGTGGCCCAGGTGGGAGGGAAGGAGCACGCCCGGCTCGCCATGGCCGCAGCCCGCCGCCACCTCGACACCGCGGACATCGCGTCACGGTGAGCAGCGCAGCCGGCGCCGGACGGGGATGGACCGCAGGCATCCGGTGCGCAAGAGTGGGCATCGTGTTCGCCTTCGCTGACGAGGCCGCCGACGTCGCCGGCATCCTCGACGACCTGGTGGTGGCCGGTGCCGATGCGGAGCTCCTTTCCCGCGTCCGCCGGCACCTGCCGCGCCTCCACGGACTTTTCGGGCGTCTCTACGGCGACCGCCCGGACGCGTTCGACAGGCTGCGGTCGGTGGTGGCGCTCGCCGCGGAGTCGTGGCATGCCCGGCCGGAGTCGCTCAAGCAGCTGGATCGAGAGCGGGAGAGGCATCCGGACTGGTTCCAGTCGCAGCGCATGCTGGGCGGCGTCTGCTACGTCGACCGGTACGCCGGCGGACTCGCCGGCATCCGCGACCGCATCCCGTACTTCCGTGAACTGGGCCTGACCTATCTGCACCTGATGCCGCTCTTCGAGAGTCCGGAGGGCAACAGCGACGGCGGCTATGCGGTCTCCAGCTACCGGCGGGTGAACCCCAGGCTCGGCACGATGGCCGAGCTGTCCGACCTCGCAGCCGAGCTGCGGCAGGCCGGCATCTCGCTCGTCGTCGACTTCATCTTCAACCACACCAGCAACGAGCACGAGTGGGCCCGCAAGGCGGTTGCCGGGGTGGCCGGCTACGAGGACTTCTACCTGATCTATCCCGACCGCACCATGCCGGACGCGTACGAGCGGACCACCCGCGAGATCTTCCCCGACGATCATCACGGCTCGTTCGTGCAGCTGCCGGACGGGCGCTGGATCTGGGCCACCTTCTACTCGTTCCAGTGGGACCTGAACTACGCGAATCCCGCCGTCTTCGAGGCCATGGCCGGGGAGATGCTGTTCCTCGCGAACCAGGGTGTGGAGGTGCTGCGCATGGACGCCGTCGCCTTCATCTGGAAGCGGCTCGGCGCCGCGTGCGAGTCGCTGCCCGAGGCCCACCTGCTGCTGCAGGCGTTCAACGCCGTGCTGCGCATGGCCGCGCCGAGCCTGCTGTTCAAGTCCGAGGCCATCGTGCATCCCGACGAGGTGGCGGAGTACATCTCGCCCGACGAGTGCCAGCTCTCGTATAACCCGCTCCAAATGGCCCTCACCTGGGAGGCGCTCGCGACACGGGACGGGCGGATGCTGCAACAGGCGCTCGAACGTCGCCATGCGCTGCCCGAGGGCACGGCGTGGGTGAACTACGTGCGCAGTCACGACGACATCGGCTGGACGTTCGCCGACGAGGATGCCGCGGAACTCGGCATCTACGGCTACCCGCACCGCAGGTTCCTGAACGACTTCTACGTGGGACGGGTCGCCGGGTCGTTCGCCCGCGGCGTGCCGTTCCAGGAGAACCCGCGCACCGGAGACGCGCGCGTCACCGGAACCACTGCTTCGCTGGCGGGGATCGAGGCGGGCGACGACGGCGGCGAGGACCGGGTGATCCTCGCCCACGCGCTCGCACTCTCCACCGGCGGCATCCCGCTCCTGTACCTCGGCGACGAGGTGGCGCAGCTGAACGACTACTCCTACGAGAACGACCCCGCGCAAGCCGGGGACAGTCGGTGGGTGCATCGCCCGCATCGGCCCGAGCATGCCTACGCGCACAGAACCGACCCCACCACCGCCGCCGGCCGCGTCTTCTCGCGTCTGACGACGCTGATCGCGTCACGGCGCGACGCCCCCGAACTCGCCGGCAACGACCTCTGGCCGTTCGACGCTCACGACGACCACGTGGTCGGCTTCCTCCGCCCCGGCCCGAGCTCCGCGATCCTGGTGCTGGCCAACGTCGGCGATCACCCGGTGGAGGTCGACGCGCTCACGCTGTCGGGGATGGAGCCGGACGCCGAGGACCTCATGCTCGGACGACCGGTGTCACTGCGGGACGGGCTCCTGCTCCCCGCTCACCAGGTGGCCTGGCACCGCGTCCGGCTGCGCTGACGCGGAACCCCCGGGTGCATCCATCCGGGGGCCCCGGCCGGAATACTTCTTCGAGGCCGGCGCAGGCCTCGGGCCCGGACGGCTGGAGGGGATCGCGATGAGAGCACCCACGGAGGCATTCACCTACCGCTACACCCACTACGGCGACGCCGAGGTGCTCAAGCGCCACCGGTATCCGCTGCCTTTCCCGGGCCCCGGCGAGGTGCTCGTCGAGGTGATATCCACGTCGATCAACCACATGGACGCGTTCCTGCGCAACGGCAAGGAGGACACGTGGCACGACGATCCGTGGCCGCGTGCGTCCGGCTGCGACTTCGCGGGGATCGTCCGCGGAGCAGGTCCCGGGGTGACCGCGTTCCGCGCGGCGGCCGAGGTCGTCGGGCACACCCGCACGGGGGCGCACGGCAGCCACATCGTCGTTCCCGCCGCCCAGCTCGTGCGGAAACCCAGGAACCTCGAGTGGGAAGTGGCCGGGGGCCTCTTCCTCGCCGGGGCGACAGCGCTCGACACCCTCGACGATCTTCGGATCGACAGCTCCGACACCGTCGTGATCTCCGCCGCCGCAGGCGGTGTGGGCAGTATCCAGGCGCAGCTGGCGAAGCACCGTGGCGCTCGCGTCATCGGCACCTGCGGTGCGCGCAACTTCGACTATCTGCGCCAGCTCGGCATCACGCCCGTGAGCTACGACGACGGCATGGCCGAACGGATCCAGCGCGTCGCCGGGGGACCGGTCACGGCGTACATCGACAACTACGGCAAGGACGGCCGCGCGGTCGCCGACGCGCTCGGCGTGCCCGACGAGCGGTACCGCTCGAGCGCGGACAGGCGCGAGGTCGAGCTCCGCCTGCTGCGGGACGATCCGGAGTCGACGGCGCATGCGACCCAGGTGCTGCAGCGCGTCGTCGATCTCGCCGCGGCCGGGGCGTTCCGCCTGCTCGTGTCGGGGCTGTACCCGATCGACGACATCGTCGACGCTTTCGAGGACCTGGCGAAGCTCCACGCGAGGGGGAAGATCGTGCTGGCCACCCGTCCGGTGACGAGGGTCCGCTCCTTGCGCGCACGAGAGATCTTCGAGCGCATGCCCTGACCGGCGCATCCAGACGGGAACGGATGCCGCGGACTCGCGGCCGCGGCATCCGTATCGTCGTCGACGGTCCCACCCGTATCACCCCCGCCGGGGCGCACCTCGTAGGAGTCGGGCAGCAGAACTGCGGGCGAGGGCGCCCCCTGGCGGCTGCGGCAGGCCGGGGCTAACATGGCGGCCATCACCCCTGGGCGACTGCGCTCGAGGGAGGGGCTGATGAATGGCGAATCCACGCACGCGCGCTGGTGGCGCACAGGGCTGATCGTCGCGGGAGCCACCGCGCTCGCGATCGCGTTGCCCACGGCGGCGATGCCGCTCTACCTGGCGGCGTACCCCGATCTGGACGTCGACACGTTCGCCGAGGCTCTCATCCCCGCCGACATCGACGCAGGGTTCGGCGCGGCCGAGGTCACGCAGTTCGAGACGCTGCCGTTCCATGCGACCTTGATCTACGACGCACCGGTCGATGACCCCGAGCTCTTCACCATCCAGGTCGCGCAGAGCAACGCCGCCGCGCTCACGGCGGAGTCGCCCGACGCCTTCGCGATCACGCCCACCTCGCCGTCGGTGATGTTCCTCAACGCGGGGACGGCGCGACCCGAGGGCGGCTTCGCCCTCACCTGGACGTGGGACGTGACACCGCTGATCGCCGGCGAGCAGAAGCTCAACGTGCAGATCATCCCGCAGGCGTTCGTCAACGGCGTCCGGCAGGAGCTGAGCGACGTCAACGCCCCCGTCGCCGTCACGGTGCAGGTCCATCCGGCGCAGGTGGACTTCGAGGAGGTGGTGTCATCGGTCGCTGCGATGGAGACGGACGTCCCGGACGACATGACGGTGGGACGGGAGCACGACGTCTCCGCGACGCTGTCGATGGCGGGCAACGGTGACACGGTGAGCGCGGACATCGGCCTGACGGCCGCGGAGGACTCCGTGAGGGTGACGATCCTGCCGGCGGAGGCGGTAGCGAGAGCGGCCGCCGGAACCGCCGACGACGATGTCGTGGAGCGCCACTGGACCGTGATCCCAGAGGAAGCGGGTCCGGTCTCCCTCGTCTTCACGGTTCACGTCGGCGGCACGGCGGGAAGTCAGGAGCTGAGTCGGGACGTGCCCCGCACCATCGCCGCGCGGGCCGAGGATCCGCCGGAGCCCGTGTGGGAGGTGATCCGTGGCCCGGTGACGGTGCTGGGCGCGATCATCGCAGTCATCACGGGTGCGATCGGGCTGTGGGCGATGCTGCGCAACCGCTCGAACAAGAAGGCTGCGGCCGACGAGCACGACGAGGGGGATGACGCGGTCGAAGACGACGCCGCTGACGTCCGGCCGGCGGGACGCGCGAGGGACGGTGAGTCATGACGGCCTGCCTCGTGCTGACGGCGATCGCGTGGGCCGTCGCGACGCGGGGCGCCACCGACCTCCGCGACCTGGCCGTGCTGCTCGCGCTGCTCGTCGCTGCCGTCGTCGTCGCGCGGGCCCGGCCCCGGCGGGACCCGGCACTGTGGACCGCGATCGGCGCGGTGATCGTGTGGCTGATCGCGAACGGACCGCTGCGCACGGGCTGGTCGCTGGAGAGCGTTCGAGTCCCGATCCTCGTCGTCCTCGTGACTCTCACGGTCATCGTCGTCGGCAGGATGCGCAGCTCGGAGCGCGAGATGCTCCTGGCCGGCCTGGTCGTCGTCGGATCGCTGCAGGCAGCGATCGCGCTCGTCTCGTGGGCGGTGCTCACCGCCGGGTCCGCATCCGGCCCCGCCAGAGCCGAGGGGCTTCTCGGCTTCCCCAACGGATTGGGCATCCTGCTCGTGGCGACGTCGATCGTCACCCTCCGCGAGATCGAGCGGCGGCGTGGCGGACGCCTCCTGCCGGCGGCCCTCCTGCTGCAGGTCGCGGCCATCCTCGCCACCGGCAGCCGGACCGCCATCCTGATCGGGGCCATCGTCGTTTGCGCGTGGCTGGCTCTCCGCACCGCGCGGTGGCGGGCGGGCGCGGGTCGGTCGGCCGTAGGCAGTGCCCGCGCCCGCCACGTCCTCGTCGTGTCCACCCTCGGGGTCGGGACGGCCGTCGTGCTCTGGCGCACGGCGGTGGAGCCGAATGAGGACCGCCCCCACCTCTGGCTCGAGGCGCTGCAGCGCATCGCCGCGGCTCCGATCACCGGCGAGGGTGCACCCGCCGCAGCGTTCCGGATCGCGTCGCCCGCTTCGCGAGTCACGACGTCCGCCCACAACGAGATCCTGCAGTGGACGCTGGAGTACGGTCTCGTCGGTCTCGGACTCGCCGTCGCCGTCATCGTCCTCGCGTTGCGCAGCAGCCGGCCGTGGCGACTCGGCGACCGCTGGCTGCAGGTGGCTGCGCTCGCCCTTCTCGCGTCCGGGCTGACCGGGTTCTCACCCCGCATCTCGGCGGTGGCTCTCGCCGCGGCGGTGCTCATCGGCCTGAGCGCGGCCCGCGCGGAGCAGGCCCCTGATCAGGCGCCCGTGAGCCAGACGGTGGTCTCGGGCGGAAGCTCGTCACCCTCGAAGTGACGGCTCGACAGCGACCGCGCGCCGTCGGCGGGAAGCGCATACGGCGTCTGCCCGAAGTTGGTCACCACGGTCCAGCCGTTGGGGCGGCGGAAGGCCATGACGTCGTCACGGCCGGTCTCGATCCACTGCAGCGACTCCTCGGTCTGCAGCAGGCGGCGCAACGCGAGGGCCTGGCGGTACAGCGCGAGCGTCGAGGTGGGGTCGCCGTCCTGCGTCGAGACGGCGTACTCGGCGAACCACGCGGGCTGCGGCAGGTGCGCACCGCCCGAGCCGAAGCCGAACGACGAGCCCTCGGCGGACCACGGTAGCGGGACGCGGCATCCGTCACGCCCGATGTCCTCGCCGGGGCTGCGGAAGAACGTGGGATCCTGGCGCTCGGACTCGGGGATAGACGCGACCTCGTGCAGGCCCAGCTCCTCGCCCTGATAGACGTACGCCGAACCCGGCAGCCCCAGCACGAACAGCGACGCGGCGCGGGCGCGGCGCAGACCCCGCTCGCGGTCGAGCACCGGCGTCGTCCCACCCGACAGCAGCCACTCGTTGCCGTGCTTGCGCGTCGGACGACCCTTCTCGTCACGCTCGGCGTCCGGAAGGCCGTACCGCGTGGCGTGACGAACCACGTCGTGGTTCGACAGCACCCACGTCGTCGACGACCCCGACTTCGCGGCGAGAGCGAGGTTGTCGCCGACGATCCGACGGAACTGGGCGGCGTCGAAGTCGGCCTCGAGCAGGTCGAAGTTGAACGCCTGGCCCAGGCTCTCGGCGCGTGCGTACAGCGGGATGCGCGACGGCTCGACCCAGGCCTCGGCCACGGCGGTGCGCGGCGGGTCATACGAGTCGAACACCTCGCGCCACTCGGCGTACACCTCGTGCACGTCGTCGCGATCGATCATCGGGTGGTTGCCGTCGCGGGGCATCGCGTCCAGCTCGGCCTGCGAGGGGAGCGGGTCGACGAAGTCCTTCGTGAGCATGTGCGCCACGTCGATGCGGAACCCGTCGACACCGCGGTCCGACCAGAAGCGCAGCGTCTTCACGAAGTCGGCGCGCACCTCGGGGTTCGACCAGTCGAGGTCGGGCTGCTCCTTGGCGAAGTTGTGGAAGTACCACTGCCCGTCGGGCACCCGCTCCCACGCCGATCCGCCGAACACCGACACCCAGTCCGCGGGCGGCTCCGCGCCGCCGGGGCCCGTGCCGTCGCGGAAGATGTACCGGGCGCGGGCGGCCGAACCGGGGCCGGCGGCGAGGGCCTCCTGGAACCACGCGTGCTGGTCCGACGTGTGGTTCGGCACGATGTCGACGACCACCTTGATGCCCGCGCCGTGCAGGGCTTCGAGCATCTCGTCGAAGTCGTCGAGCGTGCCCAGCCGGGGGTCGACGTCACGGTAGTCGGCGACGTCGTACCCGCCGTCGGCGAGGGTCGACGGGTAGAACGGGCTCAGCCAGACCGCGTCGACGCCGAGCTCCTTCAGGTACGGCACGCGGGAGGTCACGCCGCGGATGTCGCCGATGCCGTCGCCGTTCGCATCGGCGAAGCTCCGCGGGTACACCTGGTAGACGACGGCCTGTCGCCACCAGGCGGGGAGCTGGGCGTCGTTCTGGTTCGAGGTCCAAGGTGCGGTGCGCGCTGCTGTCGTCACGGGGACGGGTTTCCTTTCGAAGTGCTGGTGTGCTCGGTTGGGGGTGCCGCGGGCTCAGCCCTTCACGGCTCCCTGGGTGACGCCCTCGACGACCCATCGCTGGGTGAAGAGGTAGACGATGATGGCCGGCGCCATCGCCATGAGGTACGAGGCGAACGATACGTTGTAGTTGTTGCTGAACTGGGTCTGGAAGATGTTCTGCACCACCGGCAGCGTCTGCAGCGCCGGGTCGGAGATGATGAGCGACGGCATCATGAAGTCGTTCCACGAGGCCAGGAAGGCGAAGATGCCGACCGTGGCGCTCATCGGGGCCAGCAGCGGGAAGATGAGCCGCCAGAACGTCTGATTGGTGCTGGCGCCGTCGATGCGGGCGCTCTCCTCCAGCTCGGCGGGGATCGAGCGCAGGAACGCCGTGAACAGCAGGATGCTGAAGCTCAGCTGGAACATGATCTTCAGGATGATCACGCCGGCGGGATTGTCGAGCCCGGTGAGGCCCGTCAGCTGGATCTGCGGAAGCGCCACGACCGGGAACGGCAGGAACATCGCCGCGAGCAGGTAGTAGAACGAGTAGCGGAAGAGCTTCCGGTCCCAGTTGCGCGAGATGGCGAACGAGGCGAGCGCCGCGAGGATGATCGTGCCGCCCACCGTGAAGACCGTGATCAGCAGCGAGATGAGGAACGCGCGCGGGAAGTTCGTCAGCTCCCATGCCGTGACGAATCCCTCGATGCTCCACGGTGACGGCCACGTGAAGGCGTTGCCGTCGACGGCTTGCGACTGCGTCTTGAACGCCATCATCACCGTCACGTACAGCGGAACGAGCACCGTGATGGCGCAGAGGGCGAGCACGATCGTGCCCGGCCAGTTGACGCGCTCCATCGCGAAGCGGGAGCGGGCGGGCTTTCGAGCCTCGTCGCCGGCGAGCACGCGCTCGGCGGTCATGTCCTCGACGGCGAGGGCGGGCTGCGTGGTCATCAGAAGACGTTCCTTCCGCGAGTGAGACGGAGTTGGAGAAGGGCCAGGCTGAGCGCGATGAGGAAGAAGATCGTCGCGTTGGCCATCTGATAGGCGTAGTCGCCGCCGGAGAAGCCGGTGAAGATCGTCATCGCGATGCTGCGCGTCGCGGTGCCGGGACCGCCGTTGGTGAGGCCCACGATGATGTCGTAGGCGTTGAGGAAGTCCTTGAAGCCGATGATGAGGTTGATCACGACATAGCCGGCGACGAGCGGCAGCGTGATGCGCGTCAGCTGCTGGAACTTGCCGGCACCGTCGATGTCGGCCGCCTCGTAGACGTCGCCGGGGATCGACAGGAGCCCCGCGATGTAGATGAGGAGCGTGCCGGGGATCGCCTGCCACGCGGTGACGATGACGATCGCGATCCAGGCGAGGTCGGGGTTGGCGAGGATGCTCTCGCTCAGCCACCCGATGCCCCACAGCTGGCCGAGCGTGGGCACGGAGTTGGAGAACAGGAAGTTGAAGACGTAGGCGATGATGATGCCCGAGATCACCATCGGGATCACGAAGATCGTCCGCAGCCCCGTCTTCAGACGCACCCGCGAGACCAGCCCGACCGCGAGGAGGAAGGCGAGGACGTTGACGACCACGACGGTCACGGCGGCGAAGCCGAACGTGAAGACGTAGCTCTGCAGGATCGCCGGGTCGGTGAAGACGGCGACGTAGTTGATGATGCCGACGAACTCCCAGTCGCCGAAGCCGATGGAGTTGGTGAAGCTGAAGAAGATGCCGATGACCGCGGGGATCGTGATCGCCAGCGTGAACAGGATCAGCGCGGGCAGGAGGAAGAGGTAGTAGACCCCGTCCACCTTTCGGCGCGTGCGCGGCGTCGTCGCCGCGCCGGAGCGCCGGCCCGTGTTCGGCGCCGTGACGGCGGCCGTGGTGGTTGCCATGAGTGCGTTCCTCTCGTATCGCGCTATTGGCGCAGCGCCAGTCGGGCCCAGTCGGCGTCGAGCCTCGCGAGCGTGCGCTCGGGGTCGGCGCCGGTCACGATGCCCTGCATGTAGTTGTCGGTGGGGATGGTCAGCGGGATCGCCTTCGAGGCGCCCTGGTAGAACTGCGCGGCGTCGTAGTACTCCTTCATCCCGAGGATGCGCTCGTCGGTGACGGGGGCGGAGTCGGTCGTGGTGCCGTAGCCGAGGAAGGCCGCGTTGTACTCGTCCATGACCTCCTTCTGGAAGAGGTAGCTCAGGAAGTCCCGCGCCCCCTCCTTCTGGTCGGACGCCTCGGGGATCCACGCGGCGAGGTCGATGTTGACGCGGACCTTGTTGTCGGCGGGGTCGTCGGTCATCGGCAGCGGGAAGGTGCCGAGATCCAGATCGGGGTTGGTCTTGTCGATCTCACCGAACGCCCACGGCCCCTGCAGGTACATCGCGGCCTCCTCCTTGGCGAAGGCGAGGTTGCCGTCGCCGTACCCGCGGCTGGCGGCATCCTCGTTCGTGTAGTTCTCGGTGAGCTGCACCATCCGGTCGACCGGGTCCAGCATCGTCTTCTGGAACGACACCGGGGAGTCGGGGCCGACCTCGGTGCCGAGCTCGTTCATCTGCTCGTAGAACTCGGCCACGTCGATCTCGCCGCCCACCGTGTAGTCGAACCACCCCTGACCGACGGTCCACGGATCCTTGAAGGTGGCGTAGAACGGTGTGATGCCGGCCGCCTGGAGGGCGTCGCAGACGGCGATGAGCTCGTCCCACGTGGTGGGCACTTCGAGCCCCTGCTCCTCGAAGATGCGCTTGTTGTAGATGACGGATGCCGCCATCACGGAGTACGGCAGGACGCTGGTGCGACCAGGGTAGGTGGCGTACTGGTCGACCAGGTCCTGCACCTCGGGGAGGATCCGATCCGCCTCCGGCATGTCGCCGAGGTCGCTGAGCGCGCCCCGCTCCATGAAGCGGGCCATCTCCATGTTGTAGTTCAGCAGGCCGAGGTCGGGCGGGTTCCCGCGGAGGAATCCCGCCTGCAGGTTGGAGGAGGTGTCGAAGACGACTTCGACCTCGTCCTGGCCGGCGTTGTACTCCTTGATCAGATCGCGGAAGTAGGGGATCGCCTCGGGCTTGCTGAGGTGGAAGCGCACCTCGGCGGGGCCGGACGACGCGCCGGCGCACGCGGCCAGCGACGTGCCGAGGAGCGCGAGGGCGGCGACGGCCGCGCAGGCGCGGCGGACGGTGACGGATGCTGCAGGCACGACGTTGTCCTTTTCCGTGAGGTCGGAGCCACTTTGCTTCGATGAGTAGATTTAGGCATCGAATCAAGTTGTTGTGGACCATAATGCAGAAGGAACCCGCGAAAGGTCAACCCCTTGACGTCACAACCGCTGCTGACTGCCACGACGCTCCGCCGCGCGAGCCTCGACGCGGTGCTCGGGTTCGCCTGGGATGCCGAGGCGTTCACCGCCTCGGACGTGATCGAGAGCGTCGGCCTGACCCGGTCGACCGCCATCGACGTCATCGGCGAGCTCGTGGAGCGCGGGCTGCTGGCCGAGCTCCCCAATGCGCGCGCGGCGGGGGACTACCGGAAGGGGCGGCCAGCCAGGCGGTTCGCGTTCCGCAGCGACGCTGGGTGCGTCATCGGCGTGGACGCGGGACGCGCCCACCTCACGGCGACCGTGGCCGACCTGCGCGGGGAAGCGCATACGGTGCGCCGTCTCGAGGTGGGTCCGGACGAGGACTCGCCCGACGGCCGGCGGCGCGACGCCGCGCGCGTCGTGGACGAGGCGCTGGCGGCGGCGGGGATGGGGCGATCCGCCGTCGCAGCCCTGTGCGTGGGCGTGCCGGCGCCGGTGGATCGCGACGGCGCCTCACCGCCGCATCGGGACGACTTCTGGCGGCGCATGAACCCCGACTTCGCCGGCCTCTTCGGTGCGTGGGCTCCGCTCGTGCGCGTGGAGAACGACGCGTCCCTCGCCGCGGTGGCCGAGCGCGCGGTGGGTGCGGCGGTCGGGTACGACGACTTCGTCACGCTCCTTGCCGGCGAGCGTCTCGGTGCCGGTGTCTGGGTGGACGGCCGGCCGCTCCGCGGTGCGCACGGCGGGGCGGCCGAGATGGTGGCGTTCGATCATGTCGCCGGCGTCGAGGGCGCGTGGGGTCTCGGCTATCGCGCGGCCGACCTGGCCCGGCGTGCGCTGGCCGACGGCTCGGTGACCGCCACGAGCGAGCTGCGGAAGCTGCCGGACGACAGGATCGACGGCAAGACGGTGCTCGCGCTCGCCGCGGAGGGTGACGACGCGGCGCTCGCCGTCGCCCGTCAGGTGGGCGAGACGCTCGCCGTCGTGGCCGGCGTGCTCGGCAGCTTCTTCGACTCGCGTCGCATCATCGTCTCCGGGGCGGTCGCGGCGGGGGCGGCGCCGGTGATCGAGGCCGCCCGCGCCGCGCTGCCCCGAGAGCTCGACCTGCCGGTCCCCGAGATCGTCGCGTCGACGCTGGGCGCGGACATCGTGTCGCTGGGAGCGGTCCGCGCCGCCGTCGAATCGGCGCGCGAGCGAGCCCTCGACCTTCCCGCGTTCGCGGTGGCGGCGGCCTGACCGGTCAGCCGCCCGCCGCGGCGCTTCACGCTCCGGTCGCCGCGTCGGGCGTCAGGCGCGACCAGTCGGTGACGACGCGCGCAGGCTGCACGGCGGCCCAGCCCGGCAGCTGGTCGGCGTAGTGCGGGGACTGCGGGTCTCCCGACGCGCCGAACGGCACGCTCCACAGGCTCCGCTCCCGGTCCGCGAGGTCCCAGGCCCATCGCGCCACCGAGCCGCGCCAGCCGCGATGGGTCACGCCCGGCGTCGACCCCGTGCACCGCACCGTCTCCGCGTCCCCCGAAAGCTCCACTGCGAGCCCCGCATCCGGGGCGTCGACGCCGGGAACGGCGGAGAGCACGTGCGCCGGGAGAAGTCGGTGCGGCTCGCCCCATGCCGGGGCGACGGATGCCTCCTCCCACGCCTCGGTCACGATCCCCGGCATCTCACCGGCGAGGGCGGGGTGGTCGAGCAGTCGCGGCAGCGCGGCGGCGACCTGGACGTCCCGACCGATCCACGCGTCGAACACGCGGCCGAACGGGTGCGGCGCGCGGAGCGCCGCCAGCGCGGAATGCGCCGCGACGCGGCGTGCGACGCCGGCGCGCCAGGCCGCGTACCGGCCGGCGGGGACGGAGGAGGCATCCATCCGCCCGTCCCATGCCCGCAACATCTCGAGCGCCGCCGACGCGCGGGGCGAGAGGTCGGGCGGACGGAACGCGGCCAGGAGCGCGGCCGCCAGCGAGCCGCCCGCGGTGTCGCCCCAGACCGCTGCGAACTCGTCCGCCGTGCGCGGCCGCCGCTCCTCCAGGAGTCGCCGGATGCGCGACGCCCGATGCGGCGGCGGGTACGCCCACCCCAGGTCGACGTCGGAGCGGGCGGGGCGTTCGTTGGCGTCGACCGCGCTGTCGGTCACGCGCACCACCGGGGCCGGCGGCCGGTTCGGCGCCGGACGGGCGGTGGCGCCGTCGAGCGCGCGGCGCCGCTCGCCGCGCGCCCGGTCGGGGGTCACGCCGACCGTGGCGGACAGCACCGTCCCCGTCCGGTCGGCAGCGAGGACCCGGTTCACCGGGTCGACCCACGACGAGAAGGCGGCCATCACGTCGTCCGCGCTGCGGGAGCGCAGGAGGCGGAGCAGCGCCGAGGCGCCGACGTCTGCACCCGCCCGCGCGGGCATGTGCACACTCCATCCGACGAGCTCGCCGTCGCGCTCGCACACGTCCGACACGATCGTGCCGCGCTCCGTCTCGATCGCCTCGACCTCGACGTCGGCGCCGCCGCGCACCCGCACGAGCGAACGCTGCACGTCCGCCGTGCGCCAGCCGTCCGGGCCGAGCGACTCCCAGCCGTCCGCCGTCCGGCGCAGATGTTCGCGGAACACGTCCACGCTGTGGGCCATCGCGTTGGTCACGCCCCAGGCGGCGTCGCCGGTGTGGCCGAAGTGCTGCACGCCCGGCACTCCGGGGAAGGTCAGGCCGACGACGTCGAACTCGTCGCAGGCGAGCCGCACCTGCTGGTACACGCCGGGCAGCTCGAACGTGCGGTGCGGGTCGCCGGCGAGGAGCGGCATCCCGCTGCCGGTCCTCGCGCCGTGGAGCGCCCACGCATTGCTTCCCGAGGTGGGCACCGCCTCCTCGCCGAGGTCTCCGTAGCCGGCGAAGACATCGACCCACTCCTCTCCGAGGGTCGCCGCGACGTGCTCGCGCGACAGCAGCACCGGCAGCGGCGAGAACAGCGCATGAGCGGCGTGCAGCACGCCGAGCGGATCGTGGTCCTCCCACGGCTCGAGGGGGCGGGCGTCGGTGAACGCCTCGTCGAGGCTGCGGAACTCGGCCGCCGCACCGCCCGTCGTCGCCATCCCGCGCCGGACGCCGGAGGCGTACCGGCGGACGAACTCGGCGCTGTCGGGATCGAGCCGCGCGTACGCGCGGCGGGCGGTGTCGTCCAGGCGCGCACGCCGCGCGAACACGTCCCACGCGATCCCCGCCTCCCCGATCAGCTCGGACATCCTGCCGGACGCGCGCAGACGCGCCACCTCGATCTGCCAACCGCGGTCGCGCGCGGTCACCTCGCCCTGGGCCTCGGCCAGGTCGCCGACGTCGCGCGCGCGGATGTGGGGGATGCCGAGGGCGTCGCGGAAGACCTCTGCCATCACGTCAGACTCGCACAGCCGCGGAGGTCCTCGGCCCTCGCGGGCCGATCTCTCTCGCAGGGGCGCGGCGCCGCTGGGGCGCGTTAGCATCGGCACCGACGGAACGTGCGTGAGGAGAGCAAGGCGTATGAGCCTGGACGAGATCGACCCCACCCGTGCGCCCTCGGGCGAGGGCTGCGCCGACTGCGACGCCGTCGGCGGCTGGTGGGTGCACCTGCGGCGGTGCGCGGTGTGCGGCGGGATCCGATGCTGCGACACCTCGCCGGCGCAGCACGCGACGGCGCACTTCCGTTCCACCGGGCACCGCTATGTCCGCAGCTTCGAGCCGGGGGAGAGCTGGTTCTGGGACTATGTCGCCGGGGACTACGTCGACGGGCCCCCGCTCGCCCCGCCCGAGGCTCGCCCGCTGACCCAGCCGACGCCCGGACCGGCGGGCAGGGTGCCGGCCGACTGGCGCACGCTGATCCACTGACGATCGAGGGGTTCATTCCATGGGTGGTTCGAGCATGACGCAGGCCGATCTCGAGCGGATGATGAAGCCGCCCCTCACCGATGCGCAGTGGAGCCGTCTGCTCGCGTTCGGCGAGCCGCAGGAGGTCGCCGAGGGCGAGTACCTGTTCGAGGCGGGCGACCTCGACTACGACCTGATCCTCGTCGACTCCGGCGAGATCGAGCTCGTGCGCGTCTCCTTCGGGTGGGTCGGCGAGACGCCGATCGGCCGGATGGGGCCGCGCAGCTTCGTCGGCGAGCTGGGGCTGCTCAACGGCCAGGGCGCGTTCCTGTCGGCGCGGGCGTCGGTCACGGGACGGATGCTGCGGGTCAGCCGCGCCCGGCTGCGCCTGCTGATGGCCGAGGACGACGAGCTGTGCGACATCGTGCTGCACGCGCTGTGGGCGCGGCGCGAGATGCTGCGTCGCGGGCCGGCGGCCCTCACGCTGAAGCTCGTCGGCCCCCGCTCGTCGCGAGAGTTCATGACGCTTCGCCGGTTCGCCGAGCGCGTGGACCTCGTCCATACCGCGATCGAGCTGCCGCCCGGCGACCTCGGACCGCTCGGCGAGCACGGCATCACGCTCGACGACCTCCCGGTGGCCTTCATCCAGGGCGAGCCGATGGCGCGGGCCACTCCGGGCGCCGTCGCCGAGCGCCTCGGGCTCAGCTATCAGGCCCGCGCCGACGAGGTCGTCGACCTGGTGGTGATCGGCGGCGGGCCGGCGGGCCTGGCCGCGGCCATCTACGGGGCATCCGAGGGCCTCAGCACCGTGCTGCTGGACGCCGTCGCCCCCGGCGGCCAGGCGGCGGCGACCTCGCGTATCGAGAACTTCCTCGGGTTCCCGTTCGGCGTGAGCGGCGGCGACCTCATCGGTCAGGCGTCCCTCCAGGCGCTGAAGTTCGGCGTCCGCGTGTACGCGCCGTGCGAGGCCGTCGACCTCCGCCCTGCGGGGGACGACCTCGACATCACCCTCACCGACGGCCGGGTCATCCGCGCCCGTACTGCGATCGTCACGTCGGGCGCGGCGTATCGCACGCTCGACCTCGACCGCTGGAGCGAGTTCGAGGGCGCGGGCATCTACTACGCCGCGACTCCGCTCGAGCTGCGCCAGGTGTTCGAGTCGCCCGTCGTGGTGGTCGGCGGCGCGAACTCCGCCGGCCAGGCGTCGCTCTACCTCGCCGCCAACGGCTGCCCGGTGCATCTCGTGGTGCGGGGGTCGGACCTCGGCACGCGCATGTCGTCGTACCTGGTGGACCGGCTCCTCGAGGAGCCACGGGTCGACGTGCACACCCGGTCGCGGGTCGTCGGGCTCGACGGCTCGTCGTCTCTCGAGCGCGTGCGCATCGACTCCATCGGCGACGTCGAGGCGAGGGGACTGTTCTGCTTCATCGGCGCCGAGCCGGCGACGTCGTGGCTCGCGGACCTCGACCGCGACGCCGACGGATTCCTCCGCACCGGCACCGACGTGTCGGTGCAGTCCCTCGAACGCTGGCAGGGCCTCGGCCGCGAACCGCTGCCGTTCGAGACGTCCGTTCCGCGCGTGTTCGCCGCCGGCGACGTCCGCCGCGGATCGATGAAGCGCGTGGCCGCCGCGGTCGGCGAGGGATCCAGCGCCGTCGCGTCCGTGCACCGGGCGCTCGCGGACCTGCGCTGAGCCCGCGCGAGGGGTTCTCGCGGTACCTGTCACGCGAGGGACTCCCCGGGGCAGGCTGAACGGAGTGGGATGGAGGATGCCGCCGGCGAGCGCTCCGCGGCACGAGGAGGATTCATGCACACCAGGAAGCTCGGCCAGGGCCTGGAGGTCTCGGCGGTCGGCATCGGCGCCATGGGCATGTCGATGAGCTACGGCCCGAACCCCGGCGACCGCGACGACATGATCGGGGTCCTCCGCCACGCAGTGGATCACGGCGTCACCTTCATCGACACCGCCGAGGTCTACGGACCCTACGACAACGAGGTGCTGGTCGGTGAGGCGATCGCGCCCATCCGCGAGCAGGTCGTCGTCGCGACGAAGTTCGGGTGGGACATCGTCGACGGCAGGATGGTCGGCACCGACTCGCGGCCCGAGCAGATCCGCCGCGTCGCCGACGCATCGCTGCAGCGGCTCGGCGTCGAGGCGATCGATCTCTTCTACCAGCACCGCGTCGACCCCGACGTGCCCATCGAGGACGTCGCCGGCGCGGTCGGCGAGCTGGTCGCAGCGGGCAAGGTGAAGCACTTCGGCCTCTCCGAAGCCGGCGCTGCGACCATCCGGCGCGCGCACGCGGTGTTCGCGGTCACCGCCGTCCAGAGCGAGTACTCGCTGTGGACCCGCGACCCCGAGGCCGAGGTGCTGCCGGCGTGCGTCGAGCTCGGCATCGGCTTCGTGCCCTTCAGCCCGCTCGGCAAGGGCTTCCTCACCGGCGACGTCGGGGCGGACGCGACGTTCGGCGCCGACGAGATCCGCGGCCGGGTGCCGCGCTTCCAGCCCGACAACCTCCGCGCCAACCAGGCCGTCGTCGACGGGGTGCGCGGGGTCGCCGCGGCGCGCGGGGCGACGCCCGGCCAGGTGGCTCTCGCCTGGCTGCTGTCGCGGCATCCGTCCATCGTCCCGATCCCCGGCACACGCCGGCGCGAGCGCGTCGACGAGAACGCCGGGGCGACCGCCGTCGCGCTGTCGGCGGACGACATCTCGACCCTCGACGCGCTCGCCGCAGCCGTCGCGGGCAACCGCTACGACGACGCCGGCATGGCTATGGTCGGACTCTGAGGGGAACGGAAGCGAGACACATGAGCGCGGGCACACAGACACCGACAGCCGAGGACGCATCGTGACGGCGTGGGATGCCGCGGATCTCCGCCGCATCGGCGGCGCCACCGAGCTGCGCATCTCGTCGCGCCGGCCGGACGGGTCGCTGCGGCCGCCGGTGACGATCTGGCACGCAGCCGTCGGCGACGCGCTCTACGTGCGGTCCGCCCACGGCCCCGGGAACGGCTGGTTCCGACGCGCGCTGCGCGCGGGCGTCGGGCGGGTGGCGGCGGGCGGCGTGGAGAAGGACGTGACGTTCTCGCTCGCCGACCCCGCGGTGAGCGCCGAACTCGATGCCGCGCTCCACGCGAAGTACGACCGCTACGGCGTCGCGTACGTCCGGCCGATCACCGGACCGGATGCCGCGGCCACGACGCTGGTGGTCATGCCCCTCTGACGCTCCCGGGGGCATCCGCTCCGGCGGCGGTCGCATCGGCTGCGGCGAATTCGGCGGCCTGCGTGGCGGCCCAGGACGCGAGGAGCTTCAGGGCGTCCGCGGAGGGCGAGTCGGCCGGGGCGGTGTACACGTTCAGCACCAGCCCGGGCTCGCTGGGGAGCTCCATGGATTCGTAGTTCAGATCGAGATCCCCGACCACCGGATGGTGCAGCCGCTTGAGGCCGCTGCGGTGGAACTTCACGTCGCGGGACGCCCAGCGCTCGCGGAAGAGCTCGCTCTGCGTCGAGAGCTCTCCGACCAGCCGGATGAGTTCGGGGTCGTGCGGGCTGCGACCGGCCTCCATGCGGAGCATCGCCGCGGAGTCGTGCGTGATCTGGTCGTAGTCGCGCCAGAAGTCACGGGCCGCCGGATTGAGGTACGCGAAGCGCGTGGTGTTCACCGGCCGGCGTGGATCGTCGAAGACGGGTGAGTACAGCGCGCGGGCCAGGAGATTGGCGGCGAGGATGTCGTGCCGGCCGTTGCGCACCCACGCCGGTGCCTCGGTGAACGCGTCGAGCACCTGTCGCACGGCGGGCCGTACGACCGACGGCGCGCGGCGGGCCGACCTGCGGGCGGGCCCGGCGGCGCGCGCGAGATCGAACAGGTGCTGCCGCTCCGCCTCGTCGAGCTGGAGGGTGCGCGCCACGGCGTCCAGCACGCCTTCCGAGGCACCCGCGAGGTTGCCGCGCTCGAGGCGCACGTAGTAGTCGACCGAGACGCCGGCGAGCATCGCCACCTCTTCGCGGCGAAGGCCCGCGACCCGCCGGTTGCCGCCGTAGGCCGGCAGGCCCGCCTGCTCGGGCGTCAGCCGCGCGCGACGCGAGCTCAGGAACTCCTTCACCTCCGCACGGATGTCAGCCATACCTCCACGCTACGGGGCGGCGCACGGCGGTGACAGGCTCTGGCAGTGCCCGTCAGCCGAAGCCGTTCGAGATCTGCACCGTGATCAGCTGGTCGAAGCCGAGGGTCGTGCCGGCCGGCGGGTCGGTCGCGACCACGGTGTTGCCGGTCTGCGCCGAGTCGACGTATTCGACGGCCACGTTGTCGAACCCGGCGTCACGCAGCGCGGACATGGCGAAGTCGACCGCCGACCCGGCGACGTCGGGGACCGTGCCCTCCGTGGGAGCCTGATCGGGCGGCGCGTCGTCCGACGGCGTGACCTGCGAACTGCCGGTGCCCGGGATCCACGGGACGTCCACCCCGAAGACGTTCTGCGCGACGAGCGAGGCGAAGAACGCGAACACGCCCACCGCCAGCACGGCGATGAGGGCCCAGAGCGCACGGACCGCGCCCGGTACGGGTTGGCTCGTGCCGCCGCCGTCAGGGGACGGGCGGACGACCGGCGGCGACGGCGCCGGGGGAGTGACCTCGTGCGGAGGCGAGCCGCCGCCGGAGCCGGAGCGGCCGGAGCCGGCGCCGCCGCCGTCCGGGCGTGGGTCCGGCGGGGAGGGTGCAGGCGGGACGTCGTGTCCGGTCTCCTTCCCGACAGGGGCGGCGCCGTCGAACAGGCGCGTCTCCTTGCTTCGGAGGAACAGCACGGGTGTGCCGATCTCGGAGCTGCTGGCGGCGGCGTCGATCGCCCGGCGCGCCGGGCCGATCGCGGCGTCGATCGAGGCGCCGTTGGCGATTCCCGTGTAAAGGCTCCGGCTGAACGCGATGGCAGCCGCGTCCGTGATCTCGAACTGCATGCCGACGACAGCGGGGATGTCGAACTCCAGCAGGCGCGTCGCGACTCCTGAGAACGGGTCGACGATCGAGGTGCGGGCGCCCTCGCAGGAATTGAGGACGACGAGTCGAAGGCTCCGCTCGTCCTGGAGCATCGTTCCGAGTCGCTGGCCGCTGACGTCGTCCGCACGTCCCTGCGGCGTCTCGAGCACGAGGATGCCGGCGTCGGTCTTCTCGTCGTACGCCCCGTGCCCGATGTAGTGCAGCACGTGGACCTCGTCGGGCTGGGCGATCCGCTGCTCCAGCTCGGCGATCGTCGCCCGTTCCAGCCAGGTCAGCTCTGCCCGGCCGCTCCGCAGCAGCGGCCCGAGCGCCTCCTCGAGGTTGCGGCGCTCGCGTTCGGAGTCGAGCTGCGCGTAGCCGGAGGGGTGGCTGATGATCCCGAGGATCCGCAGCGGTCCGGTGAGCGGGGGAGGCTTGTGCGCCGACGGCAGATCGAGGGTGCGCACGAGAGGGGTCCGCTCCGACTGCGCGATGAAACGCGGATGCCGGTACATCAGCTCCCACGGAAGCCGCATGAGCTCGGGGGCGCCCGAGAGGCGCAGGGTCAGCCGCATCCCTCGGTCATCCTTCGCATCCGCCCGCGACTGGGCCGCCTCGTAGAGCGCGCCGACGCGGTCGGTCATCACGGCGTCGAAGAGCCGTGCCCCGAACGCCCGCATCTCTTCGTCCCGGTCGGGGTTCGCGCTTCGGCTGCGGACGAGGCCGACGCGCTGCACGAAGGCGTGAAGCTCCTCGTCGGTGAAGGGGCGCGAGAAGGTGCCCGTGGTGGCGGGGCCGTCGCTCGAGGTCACGACGACGCGGTAGGTCCCCTCCTGCTCGCGGTCGAAGCGCAGCTCGAGGTCGTCGAACGTCAGGCGCGACGCGGTCATCGTCTCTCCCCGTCCGTGGGGCGGATACCCGAATGATGCACCCTCGGCGGGGTCGGCACCAGAGGGCCTCACACCGCGGCCGCGGGCGTCGTCACCACCCGCTGCGCGTCGGGGTGCGGCCTTCGCGCGCGTCGTCGGGCATCGCCATCTCGGCCCGCAGACCCAGCAGGCGGATAGGGCGCCCGGGCTCGATCTTCGCCACGAGCTCGAGCGCCCGCTCCACGACGACCGCCCGGTCGGACGTGGTGGGGATCTTCTTCGTGAACGTCTTCGTCAGGAAGGGCGCATAGCGCACCTTGAGCCCGAGGCCGACGACGGGTCGGTCGTCGCCCGCCACCTCGTCGAGCACCTGATCCAGCAGCCGGCGTGCGGCATCCTCGATCTCCTGCGGGTCGACGATATCGACCTGGAAGGTCGTCTCCTTGCTGTGTCCGCGCGCCACCCAGGGGGTGTCGTCCACCACCGCTGAGCCGTCACCGCGACCCAGCTGCCGGTACCACGGGCCCATCTTCGGCCCGAACTCGCCCGCCAGCGCGCCGGGGTCCGCGCCGGCGAGCTGGCGGACCGTCGTCACGCCCAGGAGCGCGAGCCGCTTCGACACCTTCGAGCCGACGCCCCATAGTGCGGCCGTCGGCTTGTCGCCCATGACCTCGAGCCAGTTCTCCGCCGTGAGCCGGAAGACGCCCCGCGGCTTGCCGAAGTCGGTCGCGTTCTTGGCCCGCACCAGGGTGTCGCCGATGCCGACGCTGCAGTGCAGTCGGGTGCGATCGAGCACCGCCGCCTGCACCCGTCGTGCATAGGCCTCGGGGTCGGTCGTCGTGACCCCCATGAACGCCTCATCCCAGCCGAGCACCTGCACCACCGCGCCGGGTTGTTCGCGGAGCGTCGCCATCACCTCGTCGGACGCTGCCAGGTAGGCTGGGGCATCGACGGGCAGGATGACCGCGTCCGGCACCTTGCGGGCGGCGATGCGCAGCGGCATCCCGGATCCGACCCCGTACTGCCGCGCCTCGTACGACGCCGTCGACACCACCGCCCGCTCGGCGGGGTCTCCGCGACCGCCGACGATCACGGGCTTGCCCGCCAGGGCGGGGTTGCGCAGCACTTCGACGGCGGCGATGAACTGATCGAGGTCGACGTGCAGCACCCAACGACCGCCCCTCGCGCCGTCGCTCATGACCCCGCCTCCGCAGACCCGCGCATGAGACGAGACTAGGCGGCGCCAGCCCGAGACGCAGGACCTGTCGCCCGAGATCGCCGAGCTCGGCGAGAGCGGACAGGGCGACCTGGCTCCCGAGGACTACTAGGCCGCCGAGGTGCGGATCCTGCCACGCTGTCCGCACGTGCCCGGGCGTGATCGTCGCTCCCCGCGGGCGGGAGAGAGGACAATGAGGCTCAGCCGGAACGCGTCCGGCATGACCCGATTCGAGGAGTCGTCATGGCCCGGCCTCTCTCACAGATCCGCGAGCGGTCCCGTGCCCGCGCGCAGGCACGCGCGGCGGCACGCGCCGAGCTGAAGAACACCGCGTACGAGATCTTCATCGGCGCGCTGTCGATCCTGTCGATCGTGAACCTGCTGCTGGTGTATCTCGTGGCCGGCGACTCGGCGCTCGAGCTGGTGCTGTCGGTGATGAACGCGGTGTTCAGCGCGATCTTCCTCGGCGACTTCATCTACCGGATCGCCACGGCGCCGTCCGCCGGCCGCTACTTCTTCCGCGGATTCGGCTGGGCCGACCTGCTCGCGAGCCTTCCGTTCCCGCAGTTCAAGATCCTTCGGCTGTTCCGGCTGCTGCGCGTCTTCCGCCTCCTGCGCGAACTCGGGCCGCGGACGGTGTGGAGCACCCTCATCAAGGATCGCGCGAACAGCGCGCTGATGACCCTGCTCCTCATGGGTGTCCTGGTGCTCCAGTTCGGGAGCATCTCGGTGCTCGCCGTGGAGGAGAACGCCGAGGGCGCCAACATCACATCCGCCTCGGACGCGCTCTGGTACACCCTCGTGACCATCTCCACGGTCGGCTACGGCGACCAGTTCCCGGTGACCAACGCCGGCCGCCTGATCGGGACCCTGGTCATCGTCGTCGGGGTGGGGATCTTCGGCACGTTCACGGGCTATCTCGCGAACCTCTTCCTCGGGCCCCGCAAGGCGGCCAACGAGAACGCAGACGCGGATGCGGAGGCCGAGGCGCTCGTCGAGGCGGACGCAGGGCCGGACACGGCGGAGCCTGCGCTGGCGACGCACGCGGCGAAGGGGGTCGCCGCCGGTGCGGTGGCCGGTGCGGTCGACGCCGGTGCGGAGGCGAGCGCGGGGATGCCTGCGACGACGACCCACCCGGCGCTCGCGGAGTCGGCCACGGCCGGCGGTGGTGCGGTGGCCGGCGATGCGGCCGAACGAGTCCGCGCGCTGCTGGCGCAGTCCGAGCAGGCGATGGCCGAGATCCGGCGCATCCTCGCCGAGTCGCCGCGCTAAGACGTCACCGGCGCGCGGCGGCCGCGTTCACGACGCCGGCGCCGAGCACGACGGCGGCGGCGACGGCCGGCGCGAGGAGGGCGACGGAGGCTCCGAGGGCGTCGGCGACGATTCCGGTGACGGCGGATGCCGCGGACTGGCCGACCACGACACCCGAGCCGAGCATCGTCATGACGGTCGCCGACCGGCCGAGCGGGCTGAACGCGGCGGCGAGGCTGTACTGCGTGACGAGGGTGGGCCCGATCCCCACGCCGATGACGAGGAGGCACAGCGCCATCCCCGTGACCGAGTCGACGAGGGGCAGCGCGAGCGCGCCGGCGACGAGGACCGCCGCGAACGTCAGCCAGCGGGCGGAGAGCGAGAACCGCGCGGGGAAGAGCGCGACGCCCAGAGCGAGCGCCGCGGATCCGATCCCCATCGCGCCGTACACGAGCCCGGCCTGCTCGGGCACGCCGCGCTCGGCCATGAAGGCGGTGAGGGACGTCAGCATCGCCCCGAAGAAGAGGCCCATCCCCAGGGCGCCCCCCACGGGCGCGAGCACCCGGACGCGGACGAGATCCCGGACCGGAGCCTGCGCCGGGCGATCGGCGGCGCCGCGCGCCGGGCCCGCCGCCGCGGTCGGGTGCAGCGCGAACGCGGTCACGAACACCAGTGCGAGCACCGCGGCGCCGATGACCGGGGCGGCCGGCGTCATGGTCGTCGCGAGCAGGCCCACGATCACCGGGCCGAACACGAACACGATCTCGTCGGCCGCGGATTCGTACGCCATGGCGCCGTTGACGACGGTCGTGCGCCGGTCGCGCGGATAGACCCTCCCGATGATCGCCACGAGGCGGCTCCGCGACAGCGGTGCGACCTGGGGCATCGACGCGCCGATGAAGAACGCGACCGCGAGGAGCGCGGCATCCGGAACCGGCGTGAAGGCGAGCCCCGCCATCGTGACGAGCAGGACGCTGTTCACCGTCCCGGCGACCAGCAGCACCCGGCGCTGGCCGAACCGGTCGGCGGCGGCCCCGAGGAGCGGCCCGACGAGTGCGGTGCCGAGACCGGTCATGGCGCTGGTCACGCCGCCGAGGGCCAGCGACCCGCGCGCGGACACGACGAGGGTGAGGATGCCGACCACCATCATGGCGAAGGGGAGGCGCGCGACCAGGGCCACCGGGAAATAGGCGTAGCCGGCCTCGCGGATGAGGCTCGGACGGCGCACGGCCGCGCGGGCGGACGTATCGGTCTCGACGAGGGTCGTGTGCATCTTTCTCCAGGCTCGGAAGCCGCCTGCGGCGGCGCATCGTGCCGCCTTGCCCGGCGCGGAGGTCGCGCGGGCAGGTAGATGCACATCGAAATGGCACGGCCAGTCTACCGTCGGCTACCTGGGCGGCCCCTGACCGGGCTCGCTGCCTCACTTCTCCGGGTTTGGGGCGCGCTGCGGACGTTCGGGGCGCACGCCGTGCGCCCCGCACGCCCGGCACGCGCCCCAAACCACCGAGACCGACCGGGTCAGAGCGCCGCGCCGACCATCGCCTCGCCGAGCGGGGTGCGTCGGTGCAGCACCCGTGCGCCGTCCCGCGAGCTCGCGACGAGACCCGCGTCGCGCAGCACGGTGAGGTGGTGGGAAGCGGTGGAGAGGGCCACGGCGGTGTCCCGCGCGATCTGCGAGGTCGTCCGGGGTTCGTGCGCCTCGAGCAGGATCCGCGCGCGGGCAGGTCCCAGCAGCGCGCCGAGGGCCGCCGTCGCGTCGGACGCGTCCCGCGCCCAGGTCGCGGTGACCCCGTGCGCGGGGTAGAAGAGCGTCGGCTGCGCGGGCGGCTCGGTGAGCACGTTGCAGCCCGTGGATCCCATCACCGACGGCACGAGCACGAGTCCGCTGCCGCGGCAGTCGACCACCTCGCTCCAGATGCGCATCGTGACGCGGACCATGCCGTCGCTCCACTGGACCCGATCGTGGAGCGTCTGGATCATCGCGCCGATGCCGCTCTCCGCGATCCGGCGCGAGCGCACGGCGATATCGGCGCGCAGCAGGCGCTCCAGCTGAGGCCACACCGGCGCGACGGCGGAATTCCACACCTCCAGCCAGGCCTGCGCGATCATCTCCCGTGCGCGATCCGGCTGATCGAGCATGTGCTGCACCGCGACCCTGCGCGCGCCGTCCGTGCGCACCAGCACCTTCGTCATGTCCACGCGGAACCGCTCGTCGTCGATGGCGCGGAGCCGCTCGGCCTCGGCATCGGGCGTCAGCTCCCAGGAGGGCGTCGTCGTGAGGAAGTCGGGGAAGTACCCGTCCTCCCTGATCAGGAGCGCGAGCACCTCGAAGTGCTCGCGCGGCACCGCGCCGCGGGTCGTGCGCAGCCAGCCCCACTGCAAAGGGTGCTCGTCGGGACGCAGCAGCGCTCGCACGGCATGGCACAGCTCGTGGCCCGGCGAGACGCCGAACCGGATGGCGGTGAGATCGTCCGGCGCGAGCACGAAGTCGACGAACTTTCGATCCACATCGAAACTCTAGGGGGCGCGGCTGCGGATGACGATGCTGAAAGCACCTGCTGACCAGAACGGAGCACCCCATGAGCACCACGATTCCCGCCGTGGTCGGCGCCGCCGACCTGCGCGTCGGAGCCGGCCGCAACCGCATGTTCGTCGGTGCCGAGCACGGCGCGGCGGTGTCGTACTTCTTCGTCGACAACGAGCCCGGCCAGGGTCCCGACATCCACCGCCATCCCTATGCCGAGACGTGGGTCGTGCTCGAGGGCGAGGCGCGTCTCATGATCGCCGGCAAGGTCAGCCACGCCGTGGCCGGCGACACCGCGACCGCACCCGCGGGGGAGTGGCACGGGTTCAAGAACTGCGGTGAGACACGGCTGCGGATCCTCTGCATCCACGCCTCCGACCGCATCATCCAGGAGTGGCAGGATGCTCCCGGAGTGCTCGACATCCCGACCGGACGCTGAAAGGACAGCACGCATGTCGTTCCAGGCATACCTCGACAACATGGAGAAGAAGACGGGCCTCACCCCGCGGCAGCTCATCGAGAAGGCCCGCGAGAAGGGCTTCGACGAGACGACAAAGGCCACGCCCATCGTCGAGTGGCTCGCGGCCGACTACGGTCTGGGTCGCGGTCACGCCATGGCCCTGGTGCACGTGATCACCAAGGGACCGCAGATCAGCGACAGGCACGTCGGCACCGACACGACGCACTCGGACCCGTCGAACACCCTCTGGCTCGACGGCATGGCCACGAATCCGAACGGCTGACCGCGCCGCGCCCGGCGGGGGAGCGCTACTCGCGACCCCGCCGACGCCACCACGGATGACGGCGCACGGGCGCGGCATCCGCTACGCCCTCAGAGCGCGCCAGGCGGGCGTCGCGACGCTCGCGCCACGCGGCCACCTCGGCCTCGACGTCGCGCGTGGGGGTGACGACAGGCGGACCGCCGAGCAGCTGACGGCGCGCTTCGATCACGCGGCGGTTGAAGTCCTCGACCGCCTCGCGCACGTCCTGCTCGCGTGCCAGCTCGTCGAGCCGGTCGTCCAGCTCGACGTTCTCCACGCGCAGGGTGAGAGCCGGGGGCCCGAGACCCGTGAGCTTCTCGGTCTCGATCTTGCGGCGGATCCACCAGTCCGGGTCATGGCTCTCGCCGAGCCCGGGGATCGGCTTGCCGGCGCCCGGCAGGTCATCGAACTCGCCCCGGCGGATCGCCTGCTGGATCGCGGTCTCGACGACCGCCGCCCGGTCGGCGGCCGAATACGCCCGCGTCGCCGCGGACCGCTGATCTGCGGCATCCGTCGCCTCGGCCTCGTCGGGCAGGAGGCCGTGCTCGCGCTGCCACTTCTCGAAGCGGTAGCGCTCAGCGGCTTCGCGGGGCCCCTCGGTCATGATCCCGGGATGTGGTCCCGCCAGGAGTGCCGGGGCTCGTAGCCGAGCAGCCGGCGGGCCTTGTCGATGGAGAGCAGCGTGTCGTGCTCCGCGAACTCGCGCGTCTGCACGCCGGGGAACACCTCGGCGACGAGCTCGGCGTTCGGGCGGGACATCACGGTGTCGGCGGCCGCGATGATGTAGGTCTCGAACCCGGGCGGGGCCACCTCGAGCGCGCGCTGCACGGCCTGCGCCCCGTCGCGCGCGTCGATGTAGCCCCAGAGGTTCCACTTGCGCTTGCGGGCGTCGTCGTCGTACGACGGGAACTCCGCGTAGTCCTCGGGGACCATCACGTTCGAGAACCGCAGGCCGGTGATCGACAGGTCCGGGTGCCAGCGCACGAGCTCGACGGCCATGCGCTCTTCGAGGGTCTTCACGAGCGAGTACACCGACTCCGGGCGCGGCGGATACTCCTCGTCGACCGGGATGTAGGGCGGCGGCACGTCGAAGGGCAGACCCAGCACCGTCTCGCTCGACGCGTACACGATGCGACGGATGCCGAGCCGCACGGCTGCCCAGAACACGTTGAACGTCGCATTCATGTTGTTGTGGAACGTCGCCACATCCGAGCGGATGCCGGGGGCGGGGATCGCACCCAGGTGCACGACGGCGTCGAATCCGTCGTGGCGGTCGTTCACCCCGGCGAGGACGTCGACGACCTGGCCGTAGTCGGTCAGATCGACCTGCACGAAGTCGGGCCCGCGCGAGCCGACGACGTCGATCCCGATCACGTCGTAGCCCGCCGCGCGGAGTTCGCGGGCGACGACCGAGCCGAGCTTTCCGGATGATCCGGTGAGGGCGATACGCATGCACCCAGAGTGCCATGCGCCGCGTGCCACCGGGGCGGATGCGAGCGAGTCGGTCAGGGAGCGGGGGTCCGGGCGGCGGCAGTCGTCGACTCCTCGCCGGCGAGACGCCGCAGGCGGTCGCGGGCGAAATCCTGTGCGCGGGGACCGCGGGCGAGCGCCCGCGCCGAGACCGCCAGCACGAGGCGCGTCGCCGTCACGACCGGCAGCGGTGTGCGGCGCAGGCCGAGCAGGCGCCGGTACCGGACGGGAAGGCTCGCCACCGCTGCGGCGAACAGCACCCGGTACGCGATGCGCATCATGCCGGTGAAGGGCGCGCGTCTGAGGAACCGCACGACGTCGTCCACGCGTTCGTCCCGGCGCAGCTCGCCGCGCGCGAGGTAGCCGTCCATGCGGGCGTGCAGATCGGCCTCGGTGAGCGGCGGGTCGTCGAGCCCCATGAGCCGACCGGCCTGCGCCCACTCGCGGACGTACGCGTCCGGCCCGCCCGGGATCGGGCCGCCCCAGCGCTCGTGCGCGCCGAGGAACGCCTCGGTGAAGGCGAGGTGCACCCAGTCGACGAGATCGGCGTCCGCTGCAGAGTACGATCGCGTGCCCGACGCCGACTCGTACGAGCCCTGCACGCGCTCGTGCAGCCGCGCGACGCGGCCCGTCTCGCGGGCCGCCTGCGCGGTCGATCCGTAGGTGACGCAGATGATCCACCGCACTGTGCCGGTCAGGCGCCCGATGGGGTCGTCCCGGTAGCGCGAGAAGTCGTGGACGCCCGCCATCGCTCCCGGATGCAGCGCCTGGAGGAGCAGGGCACGGATGCCGGCGACGAACGTCCCCGTTCCCGCGTGCACGGTCCACACCGCGCCGCCGTCCGCGAACCAGCCCGCATCGTCGCCGTCGGCGAGGGCGCGCACCCACGCCGGCGTGCCGTCGGGATCACCCGAGAGCGCCGTCAGCAGCCGGGCGCGGAGCGTCGGCCGGCCCTCGGTGCGAGATCGTGCGCCCATGGCTCCAGCGTGCCACGGCCCGCGGCGGTGAGGGCTCACGCGGACGGCGCCCGGGTGGACTCCCGGATGATGAGGTGCGTCGGGATCGGGGTGTCCTCGGTGACGCTGTCGGGCTCCTCCACCGCGATCAGCACCTTCTGCATGATCAGCTCGCCGAGGGTGCCGAAGTCCTGCCGGACGGTGGTCAGCGGCGGGTAGAGATAGCCCGCTTCGGGCACGTCGTCGAAGCCCACGACGCTCACGTCCTCGGGCACGCGCAGCCCCCGCTCCCGCAGCGCCGACATCAGCCCGATCGCCATGTGGTCGTTCCCCACGAAAACGGCCGATCCCGCCGCGATGTCGAGGTCCAGGCCCACCCGATGCCCGCTGGCTGCCGACCAGTCGCCGTGCCGGGGCTCGACGACCTGAAGCCGACGCTCGGCCAGCTCGTCGCGCCACCCGCGGATGCGCTCCAGCGCATCGGGTGCGCGGGTGGGGCCGGCGAGGTGGAGGATGCGGGTGTGGCCCAGCTCCGCGAGATGGCGCACGGCCGACCTCGCCCCGCGGTACTGGTCGATCGAGACGATGTGGGGGCTGCGCCGGGCGGTGGCCGTCGCCGCGACGAGCGGAATGCTCAGATCCAGGCCGTGCACCACCTCGAGCACCCCGATGTCGACGACGATGAGCACGATCGCGTCGACCCGCTGCCGCAGCAGCCCCTCCACCACGCCCTTGATCGCGGCGGGGTCCGGATCCACGGCACTGACCGTGTCGACGCTGTACCGCGCGGCGCGGGCGGCGAAGTTGAAGTGGGTCGCGATCGACGTGGGGCCGTAGTCCGGCACGCCCGGCGTGACCAGGCCGATGGTGCGCGTCCGGCGGGTGACCAGGGCGCGGGCGGCAGGGGAGGGGCTGTAGCGCAGCTGCGCGATGGCCTGCTCCACGCGCGCTCGGGTCGCCGGGCGCACGTTGGGCAGGTCGTTGATCACGCGCGACACCGTCTGGTGCGACACGCCGGCGAGGCGGGCGACGTCGAAGATGTTCGCGGCCCGCGTGGATCCGTCGTCGGCCGTCACCCGCGGGTCAGTCATCGAGCTCTTCCGGTCGGGCCACGAGCGCGAGCAGGGAGTCGACGGTCAGCGAGTCGGACGGCAGCGTGTCGACGATGCGCCCGTCGCGCAGGATGGCGACCCGGTGCCCGACGCGCAGCACCTCTTCGAGCTCCGCCGAGATGAACATCACCGAGAGCCCGTTGGCCGCCATCTCCCCGACCAGGTTCTGGATCTCGACCTTCGCTCCGACGTCGATCCCGCGTGTCGGCTCGTCGAGCACGAGCACGCGCGGCGAGAGGGCGAGCAGGCGGGCGAGCAGCACCTTCTGCTGGTTGCCCCCGGACAGCGTGCCGGCGGGGCGATCGAGATCCGGCGGCCGGATGTCGAGCGCCTCGACCCAGCTCGCCGCCAGCTCGCGCTGCCGCGCCGGCGGGATGCGACGCATCATCCCGCGGTCGGCCTGCAGGGCCAGCGTGATGTTCTCGAGCACGCTCAGTTCGCTGATGATGCCCTCCGTCCGGCGGTTCTCGGAGGAGTAGACCACGCCGAGCGACATCGCCGAGCGGGGGCCGGTCGGAGCCTTGCCGGACCCCTCGATGCGGATGACGCCGCTGTCGATCCGGTCGATGCCGGTGATCGCGCGCGCCAGCTCGGTCCGCCCCGAGCCGAGGAGCCCGGCCACGCCGAGGACGTCGCCCTCGTGCAGCTCGACGTCCGCGTCGCGGATGCCCGCGCCGGCCGAGACGCCTCGCGCGGTGAGGGACGGATGCCGCTCCTCGAGCGCGCCCTCCGCGCGGGGCGCGGCGGTGAGGGCGGCGGCGCTCCGGCCCAGCATGGCCTGCACGAGGTCGATGCGCAGCAGTTCCCGGGTGAGGTACTCGCCGATGAACCGGCCGTCACGCAGCACCGTGACGCGATCGCAGAGCTCGTAGACCTGATCGAGGAAGTGCGACACGAACAGGATCGCGACACCGCGCTGCTTCAGATCGCGCACGACGCGGAACAGCTCGGCGACCTCGTCCAGGTCGAGGCTCGACGTCGGCTCGTCCAGCACGAGCACGCGCACGTCGGCGGAGATCGCCCGCGCGATCGCGACCAGCTGCTGCACAGCGAGCGAGTGGGTGCCGAGCCGCGACGCCGGGTCGATGTCGAGGCCGAGGTCGGCCAGCGCATCGTGGGCCTCGCGGCGCATGCGGCGCCAGTCGATCGCCCCGGCTCTGCGCGGCTCCCGGCCGAGCGCGATGTTCTCGGCCACCGACACGTTGGGGAGAAGGTCGATCTCCTGGTAGACCGTGCTGATCCCGGCGCGCTGGGCGTCGTGCGGGGAGGAGAAGCGCATCACCTCGCCGCCCAGCGTCAGCACGCCGGCGTCGAGCGGAAGGGCGCCCGTGATCGCCTTGATGAGGGTCGACTTCCCGGCGCCGTTCTCGCCCATCAGCGAATGGACCTCGCCGGGGAACAGCCGGAAGTCGACGCCGTCGATCGCGGCATCCGCTCCGAAGCGCACCGTCGCCCCGGAGAGCTGCAGCAGCGGCCGCGCCATCTCCATCAGGCCATTATCCCGGCGGAGAGGGGCGCGACCGCTGTGCGCGGACGTGGTGTCACCGCCTATCTTCGGCGCTGCGAGCGTGCGACGATCACCCGCTGCACCACGATGAACACCAGCAGCAGCGCCCCGATGATGATCTGCGTCCACGCCTGCTCGGCGCCCATGAACGAGATCAGCTTCTTGATCGTGCCGTAGACCAAGACGCCGATCAGCGAGCCGAGCACATAGCCGGTGCCGCCGGTGAGCAGCGTGCCTCCGATGACCACGGCCGCGATCGCGTCGAGCTCGGTGCCGATGCCGTTGCGGGGGTATCCGGCGCCGGAGTAGGCCGTGAGCAGCAGGCCGGCCAGTCCGCCGCAGACGCCGCTGACCACGTAGACCACGATCTTCGTGCGGGCGACGCTCAGGCCCATGAGTCGCGCGGACTGCTCGTTCCCGCCGATCGCGTAGACGGTGCGGCCGAAGCGCGTCCAGAGCAGCACCACGAATGCGACCGCGACCGTGGCGAGCGCGATGATCCCGGTCGGCGTGATGTACCACCCGCCGAGGCTGAAGCGCGTGCGCTGCAGCCACAGGACCGCCGGATCCTCCACGCGGATGGACGAGAGGCTCACCACGAAGGCCAGGCCGCGGGCGAGGAACAGGCCCGCGAGCGACGCGATGAAGGGCTGGACGTCGAAGTACTGCACGAGGACGCCGATCAGCAGGCCGATGGCGGCTCCCGCGACGAGCATGATCGGCACCGCGATCGCCGCCGGCACCCCCTGCGAGAGCAGGCTGGCTCCCAGGATGCCGGTGAAGGCCATGACCGATCCCACCGACAGGTCGATGCCGCCGGTGAGGATCACGAAGGTCAGGCCGACGGCCAGCACCACGAGATAGGCGTTATCCAGGAGCAGCGCGGAGATGTTCCCGGGGCTGAGGAAGCGCGGGAAGCGGGACTGCGCGCCGACGAGCAGCACGAGGAGGATCGCGACGGCGGCGAAGGTCGGCATCAGCGAGGCGTGCCGGCTCATGAAGGTGGCGTAGCGCGACGGGGTCGCCGTGCGACGCGCCGTCATCTCGAGGCTCCGGGTCATGACGTGACCCCCGTCCGGTCGTCGGCCGCGGATCTGTTGCGGGCGCGCGCCGCGCGCAGCGCCCCCCGTGCCCAGCGATGAAGGCGCGGGGACTGCACGAGGACGACGACGATGACGACGATGGCGAAGAACACGGGGCTCTGCGCGGAGGGCACGCCGAGGAACAGGATGGTCGCCTCCAGGGTCTGGATCGTGAGCACGCCGATGACCGTCCCGGCGATCGTGAACTTGCCTCCCATGAGAGAGGTGCCGCCGAGCACCACCGCGAGGATCGCGTAGAGCTCGATGAAGAGGCCTGCCGCGTTCGCATCCGCTGCGCGGATGTTGGAGCTGTAGATGACACCGGCGATGCCGGCGAGCAGGCCGCTGACCACGTACGCGCCGAACACGATGCCGCGCGCGCGGACGCCGGCCAGCCGGCTCGCCTCGGGATTGATGCCCACGGCCTCCGTCAGGACGCCGAGCGCGGTGCGCCGCTCCATGAGGCCTGTCACGGCGACGGCCGCGACCCAGATCAGGAACGCGAAGGGCAGGGCGAGCAGGTAGCCGGTGGCGATGAACTCGTACGGCTCGCTGTTCACCGTCGTGATGAATCCCTCCGTGATCAGCAGGGCAACCCCGCGCCCGGCGAGCATCAGCACGAGGGTGGCGATGATCGGCTGGATGCCGACGACCGCGACGAGGAACCCGTTCCACACGCCGAGCACCAGCGCGACCGCGAGGGACACCAGCAGGGCGACGAGCACCGTGCCGAGATCGCCCGGGTCCGGCGAGGCGTCGATGATCGTCAGCGCGACCGCGCCGGAGACCGCCATGATGGCGCCGACGGAGAGGTCGATGCCGCGCGTGGCGATCACGATCGTCATGCCCAGGGCCACGAGCATCAGCGGCGCACTGTTGCGCAGGATGTCGATGAGCGCCCCGTACAGCTCGCCGTCCCGGACGGTCACCAGGATGAACTGCGGCCGCGCGATCGCGTTGATCGCGATCAGGATCACCAGCGCGGCCGCCGGCCAGAACAGCCGGTGCTTCATGATCGCTCTCATGCGGCGCTCTCCTCGGTCTGGTGGGCGATGTAGTCGATGAGTCCGTCGAGATCCACCTCGCGGCTGTCGAGCTCCCCGATCTTGCGCCGGTCGCGCATCACGACGATGCGCTGCGCGATCCGCAGCACCTCTTCGAGCTCCGACGAGATGAAGATGACGGAGAGTCCTCGGGCGCTCAGCTCGGCGACCTTGCGCTGGATGTCGGCCTTGGCGCCGACGTCGATGCCCCGCGTGGGCTCGTCCAGGACGATCAGCTCCGGCGCCGTGGCCAGCCACCGGGCGAGCAGGACCTTCTGCTGGTTGCCGCCGGAGAGGTTCCCCGCGGGCATGTCGGGATCGGCCGGGCGCACGCCGAGGGCCGCGATGTACTCCGCGACGATGGCATCCGCCTCGCTCTGGGGGATCCGTCGCATCGCGCCGCGGCGGGCCTGGATGCCGAGCACGATGTTCTCCGCCACCGTCAGGTCGGAGATGATGCCTTCGGCGCGGCGGTTCTCCGACGAGAACGCGATCCGATTCTCGATGGCGTGCCGAGGGGTGGCGTGCTTCGCCGGGCGGCCGTTCACCTCGATCCGGCCGCTCTCGGCGCGGTCGGCTCCGTAGAGGAGTCGGACCAGCTCCGTCCGCCCGGATCCGAGCAGGCCCGCGACGCCGACGACCTCTCCCTCGTACACCTCGATGTCGACCGGTTCGAGCGACCCGCGTCTGCCGACACCGGTCGCGCGCAGCACCGGGGTCGCCGAGCGATCGATGGAGCGATCGGCCACCGAGGCGAGCGCGGCGAGCTCGTCGAGCTCGCGGCCGATCATCCTGCTGACCAGTTCGCCCCGCGGAAGCTCGTCGACCGCGTACTCGCCGACGAGCCGCCCGTTGCGCAGGACGGTGATGCGATCGGAGATCTCGTAGATCTGGTCGAGGAAGTGGCTGACGAAGAGGATCGCGACACCCTTGCCGCGCAGCTCCCGCACCACGTCGAACAGCTGCTCCACCTCGCCGCGGTCCAGGCTCGACGTCGGCTCATCCAGGATGAGGACCTTCGCGTCGAGCACCATGGCGCGCGCGATCGCGATCAGCTGCTGGATGGCGATGGAATGGCTCGACAGCGCGGAGCGGGTGTCGAGGTTCAGCCCCAGGCTCTCCAGCTGGTCGGCTGCCCGCCGATGTGCGGCCTTCCAGTCGATGCCGGTGGCGGTGCGCGGCTCGTGGCCGAGCATCACGTTCTCTCCCACGGAGAGGTTCGCGCAGAGGTTGACCTCCTGATACACCGTGGAGATCCCGGCGTCCTGCGCGTCGGCCGTGCTGGTGAATCGGCGCGGCCGCCCGCCGACGACGATCTCGCCGGCATCCACCGGGTACACCCCCGTGAGGGCCTTGATGAGAGTCGACTTCCCTGCGCCGTTCTCGCCCATGAGCGAGTGGACCTCGCCGGGGCGCAGCGAGAAATCGACGTCGTCCAGTGCGAGCACACCGGGGAATCGGATGGTGATCCCGGTCATCTCGACGACCGGCGGGACTGCGGTGTCCGCGGACATGTGACTCAGCTGCCTTTCCGGGCTTCATCGTCGGCACGCCGCCGGGGGCCCGTGGGCCGCCCGGCGGGGTGCTCTCGACCTACCTTGGTACAGGATCGATGCGCCGGCGATCAGTAGGGACGGCTGTCGATGACCTCGGCGGCCTGCTCCTGGGTGAAGGTCTGGTCTTCGACGTAGACCTCCTTCTCGACCTCCTCGCCGGCGAGCACGTCCTTGACGAGTCCCGCCGCAAGCTCTCCGAGCAGCGGGTTGCACTCGACGATGTAGTTGATCTTCCCGTCGACGAGCGCCTGCATGCCGTCCTTGACGGCATCGATCGACACGATCTGGATGTCGACGCCGGGTTCTGCCCCCGCCGCCTCGATGGCCTCGATCGCGCCGAGCGCCATGTCGTCGTTGTGCGCATAGACCAGGTCGATGCCGTCGGCGCCGTACTTCTGGAGGAAGCCCTCCATGACGGTCTTCCCGCCGTCGCGGGTGAAGTCGCCCGTCTGCGAGTCGATCTTCTCGATCGCCGTTCCTTCGACGGCCTCGTCGAAGCCCGCCGCGCGGTCGTTGGCGGGGGCCGATCCCGTCGTGCCCTCGAGCACGACCATCTTCGTCGGGGTGTCGCCGAACGTCTCGGCCGCCCACTCCCCGGCCATGACGCCTTCCTTCTTGAAGTCCAGGCCGACCCAGCTCGCGTAGAGGTCGTCGGGCGCCGAGACGGTGCGGTCCTCGAGGACAACCGGGATGCCGGCATCCGCCGCCTCCTGCAGCACGTCGTCCCAGCCGTCCTCCACGATCGGCGCGATGACGATGGCGTCGACGCCCTGGTTGATGAAATCGCGCACGGCGGCGATCTGGGCAGCGGTGTCGTTGTCTGCCGCGTTGAAGACCAGCTCGAAGCCGTTGTCGGCCGAGAAGGCCTCCTTCATCGACTCGGTGTTCGCCGAGCGCCAGCCCGACTCCGAACCGGTCTGGGCGAAGCCGACGGTGATGACCGCGTCGCCGCCGCTCCCGGCGTCGCCCCCGTCAGCGTCTCCGCTCGCGCAGCCGGTCGCGGTGAGGGCCAGGGCCCCCAGAAGCGCGAACCCGGCGAGAAGCTTGTTCCTGCTCATTCCAAAACCTCCTCGTTCTGGTCCGGCATCGCTGCCGGCTCGTTGTTGTGCGAGTCGCTGCTGTGCGACTCCGACGCTGGAGATGTTAGCCCTCACATTCCGGTCGCTGGCAAGATGTTAGCGGTAACAGTTCCATAACGCGAGAGCCGCGCATGAGATTCGTCTCCGGCCGGACAGCCTCGCGCAACGGTGGAAGTGAGGGATAACATCCGTCGCAAAGGGTGCTGGGCGCGCGACCGGCGGCAGCGGCTGCCCGCGCGGCGAGGCGGATAGGGTGAGCGCGATGAGCGAGCCGCGAGCGAGTGCCCCGTCGTCCAGCCGTGTGGGCGTGCGCGACGTCGCCCGCGCGGCGGGGGTCTCGACGCAGACGGTGTCGCGCGTCATCAACGAGCAGCCGAACATCCGGCCCGAGACCCGGGACCGCGTCCTGCGCGCCATCGCCGATCTCGGGTACCGCGTCAACAACGCCGCCCGAGCGCTCGGCACGCGCACCACGCGCACCTTCGGGGTGATCGCGTCCGACGCGACGCTGTACGGGCCGGCCGTCGGCATCGCCGCGCTGGAGGCGGCCGCACGCGAGTCCGGGCGGTGGATCGCGACGGCATACGCGGATGCCTCGGACGAGGCATCCGTCCGCGACGCGGCCGATCGCCTGCTCGGGCAGGGGGTCGACGGGCTCATCGTCCTGGCCCCGCACGCCGCGACGCTGCCCGCGCTGGTGGACGCGCACGCCGGGATCGCCGTCGCGGCACTGCACTCCGGGCAGGGCGCCTCCCCGCAGGAGGCGGGAGCGGCGCTCGCCGTCACGCACCTGCTCGCCCTCGGCCACCGGCGCATCGCACGCGTCGCCGGTCCCGACGACTGGCTCGAGGCCCGTTCTCGCGAGGCCGGCGCGCTGCGGGCGCTGGCCGAGGCGGGGATCGAGCCCGGCCGGCGATGGAGCGGCGACTGGACCGCCGCCGCCGGCGCGGCGATCGCGCGCGAGGTGGCCGCCGCGGTCAGGGCATTTGAGGGGCCGACGGCCATCGCGGTGGCCAACGACCAGATGGCCCTGGGGCTCATCGCGGGCCTGCGCCACGCACAGCTGGACGTCCCGGGCGACGTGAGCGTCGCCGGATTCGACGACAACCCGGATGCCGCGTTCTATCGCCCCGCGCTCACCACCGTCGGACTCGATCTCGCCGGCGAGGCCCGCCGTGCCGTCGCCGAGGTGCTCGGCGCACCGGCGCCGGCCGTCTCGCCCCCGCGGCTGGTCGTCCGGGCGTCCACAGCGCCGCCCCGCTGAACGCGGGCGTCGAACAACCGGTCCGAATCGTCGGTGTTACCGGTAACATGGCGTCCCGGGCGACGCTCTGCCCGACTTCTCGACACGAGACCCGATGGAGGACCCCGTGACCAGCCCCGACCCGGCGACGCCGCCGCCCTCGTTCTCCGCCGAGGTGGAGGCGTCCATCGCCGCCGTCCGTGCCGAGGTGGCGTCGCTCCACGCCGAGCTCGTGCGATACGGCCTGATCGTGTGGACGGGCGGGAACGTGTCGGGACGCGTGCCCGGAGCCGACCTGTTCGTCATCAAGCCGTCCGGCGTCTCGTACGACGACCTCGCGCCGGAGAACATGATCCTCTGCGACCTCGACGGTGACGTCATCCCCGGAACGCCGGGGAGCGACCGCAGCCCGTCGAGCGACACCGCCGCGCACGCGTACGTCTACCGGCACATGCCCGAGGTCGGGGGAGTCGTGCACACCCACTCGACGTTCGCGGTGGCATGGGCCGCGCGCGGCGAGGAGATCCCCTGCGTCATCACCGCGATGGCCGACGAGTTCGGTGGGCCCGTCCCGGTCGGGCCGTTCGCCATCATCGGCGACGACTCCATCGGCCGCGGCATCGTCGAGACCCTCACCGGACACCGCTCGCGCGCCGTGCTGATGCAGAACCACGGACCGTTCACGATCGGGGTGTCGGCGAAGGACGCCGTCAAGGCCGCCGTCATGGTCGAGGACGTCGCCCGCACGGTGCACTACGCCCGCGAGGCCGGCCCGCTCATCCCCATCCCGCAGGAGGCCATCGACCGCCTCTACGACCGGTACCAGAACGTCTACGGTCAGAGCTCGGACGAGCGTCGCAGCGGTGCCGACGACGGTGCGGAAGAGGCCGGCCGGTGAGCGCCGACGCGATCCGGGCCGGGCGCACGGCGCTCGGCATCGAACTGGGCTCGACCCGCATCAAGGCGTGCCTCGTGGATGCCGACGACCCGGCGAACGTGCTCGCCGTGGGCTCGCACGCGTGGGAGAACCGCTACGAGTCGGGCCTGTGGACCTATTCGCTCGACGAGGTCTGGTCGGGGCTGCAGGACGCGTACGCCGAGCTCGTCTCCGACGCCCGGCAGCGCCACGGCGTGGCGCCCGGGACGTTCGGGGCTATCGGCGTCTCGGCGATGATGCACGGCTATCTCGCCTTCGACGAGGCGGGGGCGCTTCTCGTGCCGTTCCGCACGTGGCGCAACACGAACACCGGCGCCGCGGCGGCGGAGCTCACCGAGGCGTTCGGCGTGAACATCCCGCTGAGGTGGTCGATCGCACACCTGCACCAGGCGGTCATCGACGGCGAGGCGCACGTCCCCGCCCTCCGGTTCGCCACCACACTCGCCGGCTACGTCCACTGGAAGCTGACGGGCGAGAAGGTGCTCGGCGTCGGAGACGCCTCGGGGATGTTCCCGATCGGCGCCGGGACCGCCGGCTACGACACCGCGCTGCTCGCACGCTACGACGACCTCGCCGCCGGTCGTCTGCCGGTGGCCGGCGTCGCGGAGCTCCTGCCCGAGATCCGCGTCGCCGGAGAAGCCGCCGGCGCGCTGACGGCCGAAGGGGCGGCGCTGCTCGACCCGTCCGGAGCGCTGCGCCCCGGCATCCCGTTCTGCGCCCCCGAAGGCGACGCCGGCACCGGCATGGTCGCGACCAACGCCGTCGCCCCGCGGACCGGCAACGTCAGTGCGGGCACGAGCATCTTCGCGATGGTCGTGCTCGAGCGGCCGCTCGAGCGCGTGCACCACGAGCTCGACCTCGTGACGACCCCCTCCGGCGATGCGGTGGCCATGGTCCACTGCAACAACGGCGCCAGCGAGCTCGCCGCCTGGGCGGGGATGTTCGCGCGGTTCGCCGAGGCGTCCGGTCGCCCGCTCGCCGACGACGCCGTGTACGAGACGCTCTTCCGCGAGGCGCTCGAAGGCGAGGCGGATGCCGGCGGGCTGCTGGCCTACAACCACCTCGCCGGCGAGCCGATCGCCGGGCTCGCCGAGGGGCGTCCGCTGTTCGTGCGCACGCCCGACAGTCGGCTCACGCTGGCGAATGCGATGCGCGCGCACCTCTACGGCGTCTTCGGCACGCTGGCGCTGGGCATGCGCGTGCTCGAGGACGAAGGGGTCGGCCTCGACCGCATGTTCGCGCACGGCGGCATGTTCCGCACCGCGGGCGTCGCGCAGCGCTTCCTCGCGGGCGCGCTCGGCGCTCCCGTCTCGGTCGGCGACACCGCCTCCGAAGGCGGCGCGTGGGGGATCGCCGTGCTGGCCGCGTACGCGCGGGCGGTGGCGAGCACGGATGCCTCGGCCGAGGCATCCGTCATCTCGCTGTCGTCCTATCTCGACGCGCGGGTCTTCGCCGACGCCGCCGTCGAGACCGCCGACCCGGAACCCGCCGACGTCGCCGGGTTCGCCGCCTACCTCGACCGCTACCGAGCCGGCCTCGCCGTCGAAGCCGCCGCGGTCACCGCTCTCTGAAACCCGAAGGAACAACGATGACCCGCACGCCCCTGTCCACCTCGCTCGACACCTACGAGGTCTGGTTCGTCACCGGCAGCCAGAACCTCTACGGCGAAGAGACCCTGCGCCAGGTCGCGGAGCAGTCCCAGGCCGTGGCCGAGGGTCTGGCCGGCCTCCCGGTCAAGGTCGTGTGGAAGCCGGTTCTGAAGGACTCGGACTCGATCCGCCGCCTCGCCCTCGACGTCAACGCCCGCGACGACGTCATCGGCGTCGTGGCGTGGATGCACACGTTCAGCCCGGCGAAGATGTGGATCGCGGGACTCGACGCACTCCGCAAGCCGCTGCTGCACCTGCACACGCAGGCGAACGTGGAGCTGCCGTGGGCCGACATCGACTTCGACTTCATGAATCTGAACCAGGCCGCGCACGGCGACCGCGAGTTCGGGTACATCCAGACCCGGCTGGGTGTGGCGCGCAAGACGGTCGTGGGTCACGTCTCCAACCCGGCGGTGCGGCAGCAGGTGGAGGACTGGCAGCGCGCCGCCGCAGGCTGGGCGGCGTCGCGGTCGCTCAAGCTCGCCCGCTTCGGCGACAACATGCGCTACGTCGCGGTCACCGAGGGCGACAAGACCGAGGCGGAGCTGCGGTTCGGGGTGCAGGTGAACACGTGGGGCGTGAACGAGCTCGTCGCCGCCGTGGAGGCCCAGACCGACGCGGATGTCGACGCGCTGGTGCAGGCGTACCTCGATGAGTACGACGTCGCGGCCGAGCTGCGGCCCGACGGCGACCGCCACCAGTCACTGCGCGACGGCGCCGCCATCGAGCTCGGCCTGCGGTCGTTCCTCGAGGAGGGCGGCTTCGGCGCGTTCACCACGTCATTCGAGGACCTCGGCGCGCTGAAGCAGCTGCCGGGCCTGGCGGTGCAGCGGCTCATGGCCGAGGGGTACGGATTCGGCGCCGAGGGCGACTGGAAGACCGCGATCCTGGTCCGGATCGCCAACGTCATGGGTGCGGGCCTCCCCGGCGGGGCGAGTCTGATGGAGGACTACACCTACGACCTCGTCGCCGGAGACGAGAAGATCCTCGGCGCGCACATGCTCGAGGTCTCGCCGTCGCTGACCACCGCGAAGCCGCGTCTCGAGGTGCACGCGCTCGGCATCGGCGGCAAGGACGACCCGGTGCGCCTGGTCTTCACCGCCGACCCCGGCCCCGCGCTCGTCGTCGCGATGAGCGACATGCGCGACCGGTTCCGCCTCGTCGCCAACGTCGTCGAGAACGTCGACGCCCCCGACCTGCCCAAGCTCCCCGTGGGCCGGGCGGTGTGGAAGCCGGCACCGGACTTCGCCACCAGCGCCGCCTGCTGGCTCGCCGCCGGCGCCGCACACCACACCGTGATGACCACCGCGGTCGGCATCGAGGTGTTCCGCGACTTCGCCGACATCGCCGCCACCGAGCTCGTCGTCATCGACGAGGACACCACCGTGCGCGGCTTCCAGCGCGAGCTGCGCTGGAACCAGGCGTACTACCGCCTCGCCCAGGGGCTCTGACCTTCGTATCCCCGAGTTCGAAGCGCCCCGAACCTCGCCGCTACTCTGGTTGGCGGCATCCGCCCCCTTCCGCAAGGAGCCCACATGGCACGTCCCCCCGCTTCCGGAACCCAGCACGCGCTGCGTGCGGGTGACTACGAGGCCGTCGTCGCGAGCGTCGGTGCGACGCTGCGCTCGCTCACCTACCGGGGCCGCGACCTCGTCGTGCCGTTCGAGGCCGACGAGGTGCGTCCGGCGCATCGAGGTGCGACCCTCGCACCGTGGCCCAACCGCGTGGTCGACGGCACCTACTCGTTCGGCGGCCGCGACTTCCAGCTGCCCCTCACTGAGCCGGCGCGCTCGCACGCGCTGCACGGCCTGGCGACGTGGCTCGACTTCGAGGCCATCGACAAGGGGCCCGACCACGTGACGCTCGCCGCCGTCATCCAGCCGCAGACGTTCTACCCGTGGCGCCTGGTCATCACGACGACGTTCTCGCTGGGTCCTGACGGCCTCACGCAGTCGGTCACCGCTCACAACGAGAGCGAGCAGCCGGCGCCCTGGGGGACCGGGCCGCACCCGTACCTCGTTGCCGGGGACGGTCGCGTCGACGGCTGGACGCTCGAGCTGCCCGCCGCTCAGGTGCTCGCAGTCACCCCCGACCGCCTCATCCCCACCGGCCTGGTCGCGGTGGATGCCGACGACCCCGAGCGGTTCGACTTCCGCTCGCCGCGGGTCATCGGCTCCGCCGAGATCGACCACGCGTACTCCGGACTGATCCGCGATGCCGACGGCTACGCCACGGTTCGCGTGACGGATGCCGCGGGCTCCGGCGTGCAGATGACGTGGGATGCCACGTGCCCCTGGGTGCAGGTGCACACCGCCGACAAGCCCGACCCGGCGCAGAGCCGTCTCGGGCTCGCCGTCGAGCCGATGACGTGCGCACCGGATGCCTTCAACGCCTCGTCGTACGACTACGACGCCGGTCTCATCGAGATCGAGCCGGCGGCATCCGTCACCGCGTCCTGGCGCATCGCCGCGATCGACTGATCTCTGCCGTGACCTGACGAAGGCGGAGCCGGCCCCCCGGGCGGCTCCGCCTTCTTCAGGTGCGGGTCAGTTGTCCCGCAGGTCTTCCTTGATGTCGTTGCGCGTCTTCACCGAGTCTCGCTCGCGCTCGGCTTTGCGAACCTCGGCATCCGCCTTCATCTCGTCGACCTTGTCGCCGATGCGATCTGTCGTGTCTTCGAATCCACGCTTGACCTTTTCGCCGACGGCCTCGGCCGTCTCTTTGGCGTCATCCATGAATCCCATCGGTCACTCCTCTCGAGAGGGATGTGACTCCGACGCTACGTGGGACCCCCGCTTTCAGAGGGGGGCCTTGATTCCCCGGCCCGGGTCCGCTAGAGCGGCAGCGCAGGGGAGTCGACGTCGTCGCCCGCGGCCTCTCGTTCTTCCGGACTCGCGAACGCCCGGCGGACGCTAGCCTTTTCGAGGGAGGTGCGATGGGCAAGACCGCAGAGGCGATCGCCGAAGGGGTGTCCATCGCGTCCGCCGCCGCTCGGCTGGCCATCCGCAACCGGATCCTCGTCGAGACGATCGCACACGACGCGCCGTTCGACGTGGCGACGTTCACGCCGTTCGCCCACGAGACGCTGATCGCGCTGGCCGACGAGCAGGACCAGGCGGCCGCGCTCGTGAGGAGCCAGCGCAAGAAGGCCTGGGGCAAGTTCACCGACCCCGACGGCACGCACGACTACCGCGACCGCGACACCCGCAACCTGCGCCGGAGGGGCCGTCAGTACGCCGGCGTCGCCCACGCGCTGCGTCGCATGGCCGACGACCCGCACGTGGTGCGCACGCTCATCGAGCAGTCCCGCGACGCCGCCTGGGGCGACGTCGAGGCCAACCTCCAGCGAAGGCTGCGCGTCGAGGGCATGCGACCAGAGCTCGACCCCGACTACGACCGCATGCGGGCCGCGCGCATGCAGTCGATCCGCCTGGTCGACCTCCCGCGTCTGGCCTCCCACAAGCGCCATCAGGATGCGAAGACGGATGCCGCGCCCTCCGGCCCGACCCCGACTCCCTCTCCGCGCATCTCCGGCATCGACGCCAGCGAGCTCGACTCCTGACGCCAGCGCGACGGCCGGCGAGGGGCGGACACGCCCGGGAATCCGGCATCCTCCCGCCGATTCGCGCCGTGGGTGGCCGTGAGGTATTCTTGACGACGTTGTGCGCTGCTGCGAACGACATGCGCCCGTAGCTCAATGGATAGAGCATCTGACTACGGATCAGAAGGTTAGGGGTTCGAGTCCCTTCGGGCGCGCACTGTGTTGAGACAGTGACCTCGAGAAGAGCGCCGGTTCGCCGGCGCTCTTCTTGTTTCTGCGGTCCATCGCTGGGTTGGCGGCAACGGAGTCAGGATCCGACGATCGAGCGTCGGCGCCGCGCGGTTGATTACTCGGTCGGCGCGAGTGACGGCCACAACGTGGCGACGATGTCTTCCGTGTAACCGTCCGGCGCGAAGTTGGTCCAGTGCGTGGCGACCCAGCCGGTATCCCGGAAGTAGTGCGTCTCTCCCACGGTGGCGTAGAGTTCCCCGTCGACGAAGACGTCCTCCCGGGTCCGGCAGATCGTGCCCTCGGCGTGCTGCTTGCACGTCATCCCGGACTCGACGGCGGCCTGCGCGACTGATGTCGATTGCCCCGAATCCACCATGGTGACGTTGGTCGAGAGTCCGTACTCGGATGCCCCGCCCCAGGTGCACCGGAGAGTCGGGGCCTCTTCGAGTACCTCCCGGCCGGCCGCCAGCTCCGTGGACGGCGTGGTATGCAGGGGATCGTTGAGCGGCGGCGCCGTGGCTGTCAGGTGGGCGAACATCGCGTCGGAGTAGATGTCTGCGCACGCTCCCGGAAGCACCAGGGCGGTCGCCCCATCGTCAGAAGGGGCGGCAGACGAAGAAGGAGTCCCCCTCGGCGGAGGTGGGCTGGATGCGGTCGGCGGGGTGCTGACGGAAGCCTCGGGTGGCGTCGCGCAGGCGGCGAGCGCCACGACGAGGAGCGCCACGCCTGCGAGGGCGGACACGGTGCGTACCGCGTGCCGGTCGATGGTTGCCACGGCGTCTCCCGAAGCTCGAGGGAAGTCCGCGTAGGCCTCGAAGGCATTCGATTGCGCCGCGTCCGCGCCGACCCGCCAGGCGGGGAACGCCCCGACGACCTTCCCGTTTCCCTCGAATGGTTCGGCAGCGGCGGAAGGGATGTCGGTCGACCGCTTGATGATCTCGTTGTCTGCGCTCATACCAAGTAGTGTCCGGATCGGGCCGAGACGGTTCACGATGCATCGTGCCACCGACTGCGGTCGCTCACGAGGGTCCATCGCCGACCCCGGCGATCGTAGGCTGCGGTCCCCTTCGTCCTTGGACATGGCCGGCGACCGCCGTCTGTGACCAGCCCAGGGATCAGATATCCCCGACGTGCCAGGTCGCCCCCAACCACGACGATCCGCATAGTGGACCTCGCGGTCCTCGGCGTTACAGGTGGATGTGGATGCGGTAGAGGCTGGTGGATGCGGTGATGTAAAGCGTCGTACCGTCCTCGCCGCCGAAGCAGACGTTGGACACGATCTCGGGAACGGGGATCGCGCCGACACGGGCACCCTCCGCATCGAAGACGACGACGCCGGTGGCGCTGGATGCCCAGACGCGCCCGCGGGCGTCGACGCGCAGGCCGTCGCACACTCCGTCCTCGATCAGCGCGAAGGTGTCTCCCTGATCGCATGCGCCGTCGTGCACGCGGTAGCGGCGGATGTGGTGGGGGACGCCCGGCTGCGTGGCCCCTGCCGTGTCCGACACGTAGAGGACCGTCTCGTCCGGTGAGAACGCGAGTCCGTTCGGATGCACCATATCGGTGATCACCGGCCGCAGCTCTCCCATCCGCTCGTCGAAGCGGAACACGAAGCATCCTTCGTACTCGGGCGCCGCGGCGTGTCCTTCGTGATCGGAAAGGATGCCGTAGGGCGGATCGGTGAACCAGATCGCGCCGTCCGAAGCGACCACCACGTCGTTCGGCGAATTGAAGCGCACACCGTCCCACCGATCGACGATCGGCGTCACGACCCCGTCGACGTCGCGCTCGATCCGGCGCAGTCCGTGCGAGCACTGCACGACCCGACCCTCGAGATCGAGGGTCCGACCGTTCGTGAACTCGACTCCGGCTCGATACACGTCTACGCCCCCGGTCGCGGCGTCGAACTGCAGGATCCTGTCGTTCGGGATATCGCTCCAGCGCACGGCTCCAGCATCCGGGAGCCAGACCGGTCCCTCGGCCCACGCCATACCGGTGTACAGGCGCTCCAGCTGTGCACCCGGCTGAATCAGAGGCGTGGTCTCGGTCATTCCAGGGTCAACTCTCCCGGGGGCAGGGCGCAGGCTCAAGACGCAGGCTGAGCGAAGTGCAGAAGGAGCAGCTGCGGACGGCCGGAGACCGCGCGCGCCGCGTCAGGTACGTATGCCAACAGGGACCATGGCCACGCCGGCCAGTCGCCGATCTCGGCGCTCGGCCTCGGCAGCGGCGAGTCGTCCCAGTGGAGGGCGGGCTCCTCGACGGCGCGCAGCTCGAGTCCCGCGGCGAGCGCGGCCCGAAGATAGTCGCCGAGGGGATGCCGGAATGCCGGGGCTAGGCGGCGCTCGCCGTCGGGTCCCAGACCCTTGATGCCCGAGCCGATCGTGGTGAGCTCGCGATGCACGTCTGAGATGAGGAGCGCGCCACCCGGGCGCAGCACGCGGGCGAACTCGGCGAACACCGGGCCGAGATCGCTGATGTGGACGAGCGCGAGCGCGCACACGACCACATCGACCGATCGGTCGGCGAGAGGCAGTCGATCGACTGATCCCAGGTGGAAGTCGCCCTCCGGGACACGCTCTCGAGCCAGTTCGAGCATGTCCTGTGACCCGTCGACGCCGATCACGATGTGGCCGAGGTCGGCGAGGATCCGCGCGAATCGGCCTGTGCCGCACGCGGCATCCAGGGCGACGCCACCCTCGCGGTGCGCCAGCCATTCGGTGATGACCGGCTCGTCGATCGCGAAGAGGCCACCGCCCGCATTCGCGTCGTAATCAGATGCTTGCTGCTGATAGGCGACGTCAGCGGCCACGCGCTCCGCGAGCACCCCACGATTCTGGAGTTTCCCGTCGGCGAGCAATCGGCGGATCTCGGCGACCCGGTCTTCGACGAAGGCTTGATCGTGGTCACCGGCCCATGCGTCGAGCAGAGCGGACCCTTCGATGCCGAGCAGATATGCAAGAGGGTCGTGATAGATCACGATCAAGGAGCGTAGCCAGCGCCACGCGCGCAGACCAAGGCACGGCTACTTCCTTCGGGCACCCGTTGAGGGAGATCAACGGCCGCAGCGCACGCATGTCCGTCGGGTAGCGCGCATACGTGGCGATCGCCGGTCGAGGGCCGAGCCGGCGAATCCAGGCAGCCTCCCCAGTGCGGAGCGCTCAGGTGCGAGGCCGTTGAGCATTGCGACTGCCACGATCGGCGCCAGGGCCCCTCTTCTTGTTTCTGCTGCAGGTCGCCTCCCTTCTTGTTCCTCATGCCGTCCGGCTGCTGCCATGCGGTCGAGTGGCGGGACCGGGTCAGACGGCCGGTTCCGGCTGCACGACATCCGGGAGTTCGGGGACGAGCACGAGCACGATGTCCTGGACTTTCCAGTCGATCTCGATGCACGCGAGCCGGGCGCTCTCGAGGTGATCCATCGAAGGCGGCTGACCCTCGCGCGGGACGACGAACGCCTCGATGTGGAACACGTGCCCCTCGTCGCGCGTACGGCACCCCGCTTCGGCGACCCACGGCAGTCCGCGAAGGTACTTCTCCACCTCTCGGCCGACGGGGTGCGGCTTCTTGTCGTCGAAGGTGGTCGCGCGCTCATCCATCAGGTCGAGGGTCGCGGCGCGCAGATTGCGGAAGCCGTCGTGGAGGATGCTCCCGGAGATGAAGAGTGCGGCGACGTAGTCGAGCCACCAGAGCCCGATGCCGACGCCGGCGACGCCCACGATGGAACCGGCCGCTGTCATCCAGTCGGCCTTGTTCATGTCGGCGTCGGCGTAGAGCACCTTGTTGTGCAGCTCGCGTGCGAGCTTCAGCTTTGCCCGCCCGATGATGACGGGTGGCACGGCGATGACGGCCATGACGCCGATCATCAGCCACCCGAGCCAGATCACCTGGCCGAACAGCACGACGGTTCCGATCGTCGGGTGCTCGCCGCGAAGGAGCCCCGTACCCGAATCGATGATGAGGAAGGTTCCCATCCCTGTGAGCGCCACCGCGGCCACGAGATGCCCGACCCCCACCGACCGGTGAAAGCCGTAGGGATGGTCGGGAGTGGGTGGCCTCCGGTTGATCCGTACCGCGATGAGGAAAGCGATCGGAGGGATGAATGACAGCAGGTCTTCGAGCCAGGCGGCCTTCATCGCCTGCGAGTTGCCGAGCACGAGGAACACGAGGATGACACTGACGGCGAGAAAGCCGATCGTGATCCACTCGAGCCGGATGGCCCGATGCAGGACCTGGACCTGCTTCTCAGGCAGCTTGGTCCTGCCGAAGCTGATGCTCATCGCAACCTCGCAGCCTCGTGCGTGAGGAAGGTCTCGAGGCTGGTGAGGAACGCGTTCTCGCCCATCGGGACCAGCATCACGAGCTTGTGCCTCTTCCCGTCCTCGTCGGTGAATTCGCCGTACGGCCTCGTCACGCCCGCTTTGTCCGCCCACGGCGTGGCATCAGTCAGCCCGCCGATCACGAGATCGACATCCTCCCGCTCCAGCGCCCGCACCAGTGCCTCTTCGGAGCCGACCGTCCACTCGATCTCCGCGTCGACCGTCTCGGCGAACGACTCGACAAGCGCAGCCTCTGAGCCGGCCACCGCGTCTCCGGTGACGGAGGTGAAGTCGCCGTTGGGGGACACGCCGACGTTCAGGGTGCCGCCCGACACGCGATCCAATGTGCCTTGGGGATCCGCGGGAACGGCGGCGCATCCGGTCAGCAGGAGCAGCGATGTCGTCAGCGCCAGGACTCTCCGCATGACATCACGATAGGCGCGCGCCTACGAAGGCCCGGCGAGGCGCAACGAAGGCGGCGCGATCGTTCCCCGTCGACCTCATGATGCGGACGATCCCGGACCGCAGCCGGAAACGACGTCGCGCTGATCCTGAGGCCCCTTCCCTCGGCGCGTGCACGCGATCATCATGGACCTGTCCGCATCGAGCGATGGAGGTCGAGATGAGCGTCTACCGAGTGATCGATGTCGTCGGCACGAGTGCGTCCTCGTGGGAGGAGGCGGCCCGAGAGGCGATCACCACAGCGTCCGGGTCGCTCCACGACCTGCGCGTGGCGGAGGTCACGAAACAGGACGTCGTGGTCGGCGACGACGGCGCGCTGCTGTTCCGCACCCGGATCCAGCTCTCGTTCAAGTACGTGCCGGAGTAAGCCGGGCGTCACCATCAAGACCCCACGCGCTCACGACCGTGTTCGGTCATCGTGCGCGCTGTCGCGGTGATCCGCCACGTCCGGCTCCGCCCGCAGCAGGTCGGCGGCCTCCTCCTCGGGCCGAGGAGCGATGGTCTCGTCGAGTTCGATCTCCGGGATGTCCGGCTCGCCGGGCCCGGGCACCCGGTGTGCGGGTACGTGCTCATCGTGGACGGACATCGCAGCCCCCTTCGCGGAAGAAACCCAGCGTACGTCGACGCGCCCTGGCGGAGACGGCGCGCGCTACCTCCGCTGCTCGAAGATCCCTGCCGTGATCGGCACCGCGACCGCGCCGCAGACGATCAGCACGCCGAGCACGAACGCCGGTGCCGAGAGGATCGGCAGCGAGAACGAGATCCCCAACAGCACCATCCCGCCGATGAGCAGGATCAGATAGATGACGAACAGCATCGTCCACCTCCAGAGGTCGATTCCCTCCTGAATACTCCCCGATTCGCTCCGGCGCGAGGGGGGTTGCGTGCGGCCTGGCACGTCGCGTACGGGCGGGCCACAATGACGCCATGAGACTCGTGCAGGTCGCGCAGCACGCCGAGGATCTCGAGCGTGCTGCGGCCTTCTACTCCGCACTGCTCGAAGCGCCTGCAACCGCTGTCTTCGATCCGCCCGGGCTCCTCTTCTTCGACCTCGACGGGGTGCGGCTCCTGCTCGATCGCGCGGCCCCACCGTCTCTCCTCTACCTCCGCGTCGACGACGTCGACAGGGCACTCGAGCGGCTCGGGGGCCGCGCGGACGTGGTCTCGCCCCCGCACGTCATCTTCACGCACACCGACGACACGCTCGGGCCCGCCGGGCACGACGAGTGGCAGGCCTTCGTGAAGGACTCCGAGGGCAACACGGTGGGGCTCGTCTCGTTCCGGCCATCGGCGTGAGTCGACAGACTGCCTCGCGGAATCGCCGTGATGCGCGCATCGTGCTCCTATCGACTCGGTAACGCCCTGCAGATCGCACGGGGCGTGCTTTAGCCTGGTGGCGATGAGCGCCTACGTCTCGGCGTTCGAGCTGTTCTCCATCGGCGTAGGACCCTCGAGCTCCCACACGGTCGGCCCCATGCGGGCGGCCCACGACTTCGCCGAGCGGCTGCGCGCCTGCGGTGCGCTGCCCCGCGTGCGGCGGGTCACCTGCACGCTCTACGGCTCGCTCGGCGCGACCGGCATCGGCCACGGCACGCCGGACGCGGTGGTCGCAGGCCTGCAGGGACACGAACCCGAGACGGTGGATCCGGATGCCGTCCGTGCGGCGTGGAGCGGATGGCCCGACGGCGAGGCGCTCGCCGTCGCGGGCGTCCACGCCGTGCCGTTCCGGCGCGACGACGTCGTCTTCGCGCCGCGGACCAGGCTGCCCGCGCACGCGAACGCGATGACGCTGGAGGCGTGGGCATCCGCTGACGACGGCCCGGCACGCGCGCTGAGCGGTCCCGGCATCCGCGAGACCGGCGCGTCCGCCGCGACGGTCGAGATCGAGCCGGTGTCCGGTGCCGGCCTCATCGCCCGCGAGACGTACTACTCGGTCGGAGGCGGATTCATCCGCCGCGAGGGTGACCCGTCGACCGGCGCGGGCGCCACTGCGTCAGCGTCCGTGTACCCGATGGATTTCGACAGCGCCGAGCAGCTGCTGGCGCTGTGCGATGAGCGGGGCCTCACGATCGCCGAGGCCGCCCGCCTCAACGAGACGGCGCTTCGCAGCGAGGAGCAGGTCGCCGAGGGGCTGGACGCCATCTGGGATGCGATGGCCGCCTGCGTCCAGGCCGGTCTGCGCGCCGACGGCGTGCTGCCGGGCATGCTGGGCGTGAAGCGGCGTGCCGCTGCCATCCGCGCACAGCTCGAGACGGCGGAAGCGGACGGTCGCCGCGAACTCCCGGGGGAGTGGCTCGGTGCCTTCGCGCTCGCGGTCAACGAGGAGAACGCCGCCGGTGGCCGCGTGGTGACCGCGCCCACGAACGGCGCCGCGGGGATCGTGCCCGCCGTGGCGATGTACTGGTGGCGCTTCCTCGCCGATTCGGGGCTCGGCGCCGGCAACGCGGTCACCCCGTACGGCGAGCTCGTCGGCAGCGCCCTCCTCGGCTACCACGGGCATGCCGCCGCGCCCGAGGCGATCGCCGGGTGGGACGAGCGCGAGGTCGCCGAGGCGAACCGTCGCCGCGGCATCCGTCGGTATCTCCTCACCGCGACGGCGCTCGGCTCTCTCTTCAAGGCGAACGCGTCGATCTCGGGGGCCGAGGGCGGCTGCCAGGCCGAGGTCGGGTCGGCGTGCGCGATGGCCGCCGGTGGGCTCACCGCCGTGATGGGCGGCACCAACCGCCAGATCGAGAACGCGGCCGAGATCGCGATGGAGCACCATCTCGGCCTCACCTGCGACCCGGTCGGCGGGCTGGTGCAGATTCCGTGCATCGAGCGCAACGCGATCGCGGCGTCCACCGCCGTCACTGCGGCGCGGCTCGCGCTGCGCGGTGACGGCTCGCACTACGTCTCGCTCGATGCCGTGGTCGAGACGATGCGGCAGACGGGGATCGACATGTCGCACAAGTACAAGGAGACCAGCGAGGGCGGGCTCGCGGTCAACGTTATCGAGTGCTGACGCGTTCGTTCACGGCGAACAGCGGACCTAGCACTCGCACCCTTCGAGTGCTAATCTGTGATTAGTTGAGTCGACTCGACTCAACTCCAAGAACGAGAGGAGACAACCATGGCTACGTATGACCCGTTCCGTGATCTCGATCGTCTGGCGTCGAGTCTCTTCGACACGCGACGCGGCCCGCGCCGCATGCCGATGGACCTGTACCGCGATGGCGACCACTACGTCCTGACCGCCGATCTGCCGGGCATCGACCCGGGATCCGTCGACATCGACGTGGACGGCCAGCTCTTGACCATCCGCGCCGAGCGCACCCTCCACAGCGGCGAAGACGTCAAGTGGATCACCCGTGAGCGCGAGGCCGCGAGCTTCCTGCGGCAGCTCAACCTCGGCCAGGGGATCGACACCGACAGCATCTCCGCCAGCTACAACAACGGCGTGCTGAGCGTCACGATCCCCGTCAGCGAGAAGGCGAAGCCGCGCAAGGTCGAGGTGATGACCGAGGGGTCGTCGCCCACCATCCAGGCGCACGAGTCCACCTCGGACGCGCCGCAGCCCATCGAGCAGTGACCGGCTGAGCCGCACACGATCGACGGATGCCTCGTCCCCACGCCGGGGACGGGGCATCCCGTCTTTCCGCACGGCCCGGGAGCGAGGCCGCAGCAGCCGGTCCGGGCCCGCTCAGCCTCCGCTGCGGCGGCCGCGGCGGACGCGATCGAGCGTCTCGCCCGCGGCGACTCCGGCGAGCACGACGGAGGCGGCGACGGTGAGCCACAGCGCACCGATCCCGCCCGAGGCCAGCGCCACCGCGCCGACGACCAGCAGCGCCGCGATGCCCGCGAGCTGGGCACGCGCCCACCGCTGCTCGAGCACGCGCCGGAAGAGGACGCAGCCGATCAGGAACAGCAGCGGGCCCAGCAGCACGGCGACCGTGGACGCGAAGCCGGCTGCCCGCGGATGGGCGAGGGCCTCCTTGTCGCCCACGCTCAGCGCGACGATCCCGCCGATGATGGCGAGGTGGATCCAGGTATACGCCGTCCGCGCGAGGCGGCCGGGCTCGTCGGCCGCCTCGATCGCCTCCGAGCCCAAGCGCTCGCCGTGATCGAAGTAGATCCACCAGATGGCGGCCGCGGCGGCGAACGCCGCCGCCATGGCGATGATGGACTCGGCCGATGACTCCTTCGCCACGAAGGCGAACCCGGTGACCAGGAGCCCCTCGCCCAGGGCGATGAGGACGAACAGGGCCGTGCGCTCGGCGATATGGGGCCCGGAGAGGTCCCAGGCGCCGATGAGCACGCGGCCGCGTCCGGGAACGGGGAAGCCGAGGATGGTGCCGAGGAGCTCCACGGCGAGGGCGGCCGCCCAGAGCGGCAGCTGCCACCACAGCGGCAGCAGTGCCCCGGCGATCCACAGGCCCGCGGCCACAGCCGTCCAGACCAGCACCAGCGTGAAGTCGTGCGACACCTGGCGGTCATGGCGACGCGTCGCCCACACGATGAACGCCGTGCGGCCGATCTGCAGCACGACGTAGGCGAGGGCGAATGCCCACGCCCGCTCGCCGAACGCCTCCGCGATCGCCACGCTCATCACCAGGGCCACGAAGGCGAGGCCGATCACCACGCCGCGCACGGGCAGCGCGACGGGGTCGAGCCAGTTCGTGACCCACGTGGTCGAGACCCACGCCCACCACAGGGCGCACACCATGATCACGCCCTCGAGCAGGCCCGCCGGATTCTGGTGCTCGGCGAGATAGCTCGACAGCTGCGTCAGGGCGAACACGAAGACGAGGTCGAAGAAGAGCTCGACATAGGTGACGCGGTCGGCGCGCGGCGAGTCGGTCGGGCGCATCACATCGCGCGCCAGCCCAAAGGTCATGCCTCATCCTGGCACTGCGGCCCTCGTTCACCGGCTCCCGCGGCCGGTGAAATGCCGGCGGCAGCGGGCCTGATAGGACTCGATGCCGCCGATCTGCGCGCGGGTCGGGATCCTTGCGTCACCGGCATCCGCTGCCGAGATCCGCTGATGGAATGCGGCGTCCTCCCCGCACACGGCGCACACCGCGGTCAGCTTGATCACGTCCTCGGCGATCGCCATCAGCGACGGGAGGGGCTCGAAGGGCTCCCCGTCGAACGTGACGCACAAGCCCGACACCACGACGTCCACGCCGTCGGCGACCAGCCCGTCCACGGCGCCGACGAGCTCGGGACCGAAGAACTGCGCCTCGTCGACGGCGACGAGATCCAGGTCCCTGCCGCGCACGGCGGACACGAGCCCGGCGACGTCGGCGACCGGCCTCGACGCCACGCTGAGTCCCGAATGGGAGCTGACCTGACCCTCGCCGCGCCGATCGTCGAGCGCATGGCTGAGCACCTCGACCGACAGCCCGGCGATGCGCGCGCGGCGGACCCGCCGCAGCAGCTCCTCGGACTTGCCGGCGAACATCGGACCGGCCACCACCTGCAGCCTGGCCTGGTTGCGTGTGTGCATGGCGCCCACCCTACGGCCGTCCATCACCGGACGCGGTGCCCGGACTCCGGGCCTGCGTCTCCGGACCTCTTGACGGCGTGCCGCCGCGGGGTCACTGTTCACACGTGATGAATATGCCTGCAGCGGATGCCGTCACGGTGCGCGGGCTGCACGTGAGGCGCGGCACCACCGAGGTCTTCAGGGACCTTCATCTCGAAGTTCCGCGCGGAGAGATCACGGGCCTTCTGGGACCGTCCGGCTGCGGCAAGACCACACTGATGCGCGCGATCGTGGGCGTGCAGAAGGTCGAGGGCGGCACCGTCACCGTGCTGGGGGAGCCGGCCGGATCGGCGGCGCTGCGCCGGCGGGTGTCGTACGACACTCAGGCGGCCTCGGTCTACGGCGACCTCACCATCCGGCAGAACATGCGGTACTTCGCCCGGCTCGTCGGCGCCCACCGCTCGGACGTCGACCGCGTCATCGAGCAGGTCGGGCTCGCCGACCAGCGCGATCAGACCATCGACTCCCTCAGCGGCGGCCAGGAGACGCGGGTCTCGCTCGGTGTGGCGATGCTCGGCGCGCCGGAGCTCCTCGTGCTGGACGAGCCGACGGTGGGCCTGGACCCGCTGCTGCGCGCCGAGCTCTGGGACGTCTTCCGCGCACTCGCCGACGCAGGGGCGACGCTCATCGTGTCGAGTCACGTCATGGACGAGGCGCTGCGGTGCGACCGGCTGGTGCTGATGAGGGCAGGGCGCATCATCGCCGACACGACCCCCGGCGGTCTGCTCGCCGACACCGGAGAGACGGATCCGGATGCCGCGTTCCTCGCGCTCGTCCAGCAGGACGCGCTGCGGCGGGCGCAGGACGCCCCGGCCGACGCCCACGAAGGCCACGCCCTGACCCGCCGTGAGGCACGCCGGAACGCGGACGCGCCCGCGCGACGCGCGAAGGACGGGGGTGCGCCGTGAACGGCACCCTGACGGTCGCGACCGCCGGCCGCGTGCTCCGGCAGCTGAGCCACGACCCGCGCTCGATCGCCCTGATGCTCGTCGCCCCGAGCCTGCTGGTCGGGCTGTTCGCGTGGCTGTTCAGCGATCTGGACGGCGTCTTCGACCAGTTCGGGGGGGCCATCCTGGCGCTCTTCCCGTTCATCGTCATGTTCCTCATCACCTCGATCACGACCCTCCGCGAGCGCAGGTCGGGCACGCTCGAGCGCCTGATGACGACCCCGATCCGCAAGACCGACTTCATCCTGGGGTACGGCCTCGCCTTCGGGCTGATGGCGACCCTGCAGGCGATCGTCACCGTCACCTTCGCGGTGTGGGTGTGCGGGCTCGACGTCGACGGACCGCTCTGGCAGCTCGGCCTCGTGGCCGTCGTCGACGCGATCCTGGGCAGCGCGCTCGGACTGTTCGCGAGCGCGTTCGCGCGGACGGAGTTCCAGGCGGTGCAGTTCATGCCGCTGATCGTGTTCCCGCAGATCATCCTCGGCGGCCTGTTCATGCCGCGCGAGGACATGCCCGACGCGCTGTACCAGATCTCGAAGGTGCTGCCGCTGAGCTATGCGATCGACACGATCAACGCGGTGACGGCCGGAGACGAGGGATGGGACGTGTTCGGGCCACTGCTCGTCGTGGTCGCGTTCGCCGTCGGCTCGCTCATCCTGGCGTCCCTCACGCTCCGCCGTCGCACACCGTGACGGACCGGCCCGCGGCTCAGCAGCTGGGCTGCTTCTTGCGCAGCTTGGCCGTGAGGTCGCGCAGCTGAGCGAGCTCGTCGTCCGAGAGCAGCGACATCCGCTCGGCGATCGCACGTCCGTGCGCGCTCGCGATCCGGCGGAACAGCGACGCACCGGCATCCGTCGCGGTGACGAGCGCTCCGCGGCCGTCGTCGGGATCCGCGCACTTCGTGAGCAGCCCGCGCGTCACCATGCGGTCGACCAGCCGCGAGACGCTGGGCTGGCTGATGAGCATGTTCGCCGTCACGTCGCGCAGGCGCGCGGTCATGTCGGCGGCTCGGGTGACCGTGAGCAGGACGTCGTACTCGGCCTGGCTCAGGCTGTCGTCGTGGAAGTCGTCGTTGATGTCGCCGAACACCTCGTGCTGCGCGCGGAAGAGACTCTCCCAGGCGTCGATGGCGAGGCGGCGATCGGTCATAGCGTCCAGATTAGAGCCTCGGGTCGACCCTAGGCTGGCCCCATGGGGACTTCTGCTGCCGTGCCTTCGCGCGCACGGCGACTCGGGATCGCCGGCCTCGCGCTCGCCGTGTTCGCCGGTCTGCTGCTCGCGCTCGCCATGCCGGTACCGGCGCACGCCGGCGTCGACGACTTCTCGTTCGACAGCCTCGACGTCGAGTACCAGCTCGGCCGCACAGGCGACGGCACCAGCACGCTCACCGTCGTCGAGACCTTCGTCGCCCGGTTCCCCGACATCGACCAGAACCGGGGGATGCGCCGCATCATCCCGGACTCGTATCAAGGGGCACCACTGAACCCGCAGCTCGTGTCGATCACCGACGAGAGCGGCGCCGAGCGGGCGGCGGAGACGGAGTCCGAGGACGGGTTCTACATCATGACGTCCCGAGCCGACGGCTACGTGCACGGGGTCCAGACGTACGTCTTCACCTACACGCTCGAGAACGTCACGCGGTACTTCGCCGACACCGGCGCGGACGAGTTCTACTGGGACGTCAACGGCACCGCGTGGCCGCAGCCGTTCGGTCGCGTGACGGCGCGCGTGACGATGCCCGACGAGCTCGCCGCCGCGCGCACCGGCGCACAGGCGTGCTACTTCGGGCAGCAGGGCGACGACCAGACGTGCCCCATCCGCGACGACGCAGGCGCGGTCGTGGCATCCGTCGAGGGTCTTCAGCCGTACCAGACCATGACGATCGCGATCGGGTTCGAACCCGACACGTTCACCGAGTTCGATTCCTCGTACTTCGCGTCGCCGTGGGGCTGGCTGCAGGCCGGCGTCGCGCTGGTGGGCCTCGGGAGCGCGCTCGCGCTCGCGGCGGTCGCGCGCGTCCGTCACCTGCGCGACGATCCGGGGCGACCCGTGATCATCGCCGAGTACACGCCGCCGCGCGGGATCGACGCGCTCGAGAGCGCCGTGCTGCTGGGCCGCACGACCAAGGCGATCCCGGCCGAGGTGCTCGAGCAGGCGGTGGTCGGCAGCATCCGCATCGAGGAGGGTCCCCCGAAGTGGTTCGGCGGCACGCGGCTGAAGGCCGTGCTGGTGAACCCCGCGCTCGCGGACGGGGATGGACGGATGCTGCTGCCCGGCCTCTTCCCCAGTGGCGTGCCGGGGGAGGAGTTCGAGTTCGGCCGCACCGACACGCGGTTCTCCACCACCGCACAGAAGGTGCTCAAGGCGGCCGCCTTGGAGCTCGGGACGCGCGGCCTGCGACGTGCGGTGCCGCTCAAGGCCCGGGTGTGGCCGATCGTCATCGCGATCGGCTCGGCGGTGCTGGTGCTCCTGCTCGGCCTCGGCGCACTCGCCGCCTTCGTGAATCCGTTGTGGCCGATCATGCTGATCATCGTCGCCGCGTTCGTCGCGATCATCGTCGGGGCGATGGTCGCGCGCAGGCCGCTCACCGCCGCCGGGGCCGAGGCGCGCGACCACCTCGGGGGGCTGAAGCAGTTCATCGAATGGGCAGAGGCCGACCGCATCCGCATGCTGCAGTCGCCGCAGGGCGCAGAGCGGGTTGCGGTCGACATCTCCGATCCGCGTGTGAAGCTCAGGCTCTACGAGACCCTCCTGCCGTACGCGGTCGTGTTCGGGCAGGAGAAGGAGTGGTCGAAGGAGCTCGCGGTCCTCTACGGCGAGGGCAACTCGCCGACCTGGTACGCGGGCACCTCGGGCTTCAACGCCGCGGCGTTCTCGGCGGGCATCTCGACCCTCTCCGCCTCGGCCGCGTCTTCGTCGTCCTCCGGCGGCTCGTCCGGCGGCGGGTCCGCCGGCGGCGGCGGGGGCGGCGGCGGAGGCGGCGGAGTGTGACCCGCATCAACGCTCCTTCGTCGCATTGATCCGGGTCGCGGCAAGAGTAAGGGCCGGTCGGAGAGGCTACCGACCGGCCCTTGTCCCTTGCACCAAGAGTGTCCTGCAATCACATGTCGGCAGCTGCCACAGCAAAACAGTTACCGTGCAAGCACTCTATAACGACCAGGTAACGGTGGCAAGCACTCGTCGTTATGTCTTCGTGATGGATCGCGGCCAGGGGTGGGAGGAAGTGTCCGCACAGGGTGAGGGCCGGTCGGAGAGGCTACCGACCGGCCCTTGTCCCTTGCACCAAGAGTGTCCTGCAATCACATGTCGGCAGCTGCCACAGCAAAACAACTACCGTGCAAGCACTCTATAACGACGAGGTAACAGAGGGAAGCTTTCGCCGTTATCTTCTTGTGATGAATTCGCTGAGAGTGCGGGCCGCGCGTCCGCGCCGAGCCGAGCGACGCGGCCCTTGATGTCCGATGACAACCCATCTGTAGTTTTTGCCATCGATTCTGTGGTCGTGACAATCGACCTGTAGTTTCTGCCAACCCATCTGTAGTTTCTGCGGGCTCCTCGTCCGACCGCGGGCGTGTCTCGCCGGCTGGGTATCTGGTCGGTCGTACTCTGGCGGCGTCAGAGGACTCTCCAACTGAACATCTCGTCGAGATCGGAGAGCAGATGTCGTTGAAGCGTTGGGAACCCGCGGCTGCGGTGAAAGTCCCGCACGCTCAGATTGAGTACGTCGTTCTTGGCGTGGATCATCGCCGTGATTCTGCTGACGTGCGTGATGTGGCTTTCGAGGCCGTCGACAAGGTTCGCACCCCGAAGTCGTGGAAGCACAAGAAGAACTACACCGGTCAGTACTGGGCCGCCACGACAGGCGGACATGTCTGGTTCGAGTCGTTGTACGAACGGGTCGCCCTCATGCAGATGGACCGCGACCCTGCTGTCGCTGCGATCGCGTCTCAGCCGATGTGGATTGACTGGGCGGGAACACCTCGACGCCACGCGCCCGACTTCTTCGTCCGCTTCCGCAATGGATCGGCCGCGGTGATCGATGTGAAGCCACTGCCGCGCATCAAGCCGGATGACGTCGAAGCATTCGATTGGACCTCGGCCCTGTGTGGAGAACTGGGGTGGGACTACTTCGTCGTGCATGACATCAGTGAGAGCGAAGGCCGCAATCTTCGCTTCCTGTCCGGCTACCGGTACGACCGGTGGCGCGACGCGGCGAGTGTGGATGTGATGCGTGCGCACTCCGGCGAGTCCGCGCGGCTGTCGGAGTGGGCGAGCATGATGGAGGGCGTAGCGCCTCAGCCGCTGGGGGTCGTGTACTCCGCGTTGTGGTGGAGGGATCTGATCTTCGACCCCTCGCGACGCTTGTCGTTGACGACGGTCGCGAAGGCGGCGTGATCGTGCGGGTCGGCATCGGTGTGACGCTGACCTGGGACGAGGAGCGGTTCACGATCATTGCCGCTGACTACCGACACGTCACTCTCCGCTCTCTGGAGGGTGACTTCACGCGGGTCGTCGACGCCGATGAACTGGTCAGGTTGCCAACCGTGATCTGGCATGCGGAGCGCACCAATTCGGCGACAGGCTCGGCAGCCCGCGTCCTCGACGGACTCGACGAAGACGAGAGACGCATTGTCGACGCTTGGGCCGAGCAATTCGCCGTGGTCAAGGCCGCGGTCGACAACGGGCAGCCGGCCAAGTTCTTCTTTGAGGACGTGCGCACGGCGATGTCGAGTCTCACGTCCGTGACCTCGTTGGAGACGGTCCGCCGCAAGTTCCACCGTTACTGCGCGGAAGGTGTACTCGGGCTTATTGACGCGCGGCACCTCAACCGCGGGAAGCGAGACATCGACTCTCGTATCGGGATGGCGCTGAGCGAGCTCGGCGAGAAGGGGACGACGCGATCGTCGGGCACGACGAGCCGGACACTCGACCGACTGCGATGGATGCTGGAGGAGGACTACGGCGATGCGATCGACATTCCCAGTCAGCGCACGCTGTACCGGATGGTCGCGGCCCATCCCACGGCCCGAAAGCTGAACGGCTCCGCCAAGTCACGTCAATCGTCCGCCAACAAACCCGGTAGAGCGTTCGGAGTGCACGGTTCGCTTCGACCGGGGGAGCATGTGCAGATCGATTCCACGGTGATCGACGTGCCATCGCGGTTGCTGGACGGTCGGCTGAACCGCGCGGAGCTGACGGTCATCCACGACGTCTCGTGCCGCTCCATCCTTGCGGGAGTCGTGCGGGCAGTCGCAACGAACTCGGCAGATCTCGCGGGCGTGCTCGCGCGGGCGCTGACACCCTACGAGCTGCGGCCGCCGGGCGCGCGGGAGCAGCGGGAGCGTGTTGCGGCTACATGGACTGGCCGATTCATGATCGATCAGGAGCGACTGGACCACCACCGGCTCGCGCAGCCGTACATTTTCCCCGAGACGATCACGACCGACAACGGCAAGATCTATCGATCCGAGGCATTCCGCCGGGGCTGTGAGCGAGCGGGCATCTCGCTCATCCATGCGGCGCATGAGACCGGCACCGACAAACCGCATGTCGAGAGCGGCTTCGACGCAATCAAGGACGGCTTCGTGCAGTACTTGGAGGGCTTCACCGGTGGCAGCGTCGAGCGCCGCGGCAGAGACGAACCGACCGATAGGGCACTCGCCCTCAACCAGCTGCAGGAGCTGCTCGAAGACTGGATCGCGATCGAGTGGCAGAACCGACCGCACGCTGGTCTGTCCGATCCCATGCTCCCGGGGCGTGCACTCACACCGAACGAGATGTTCCGCGCCTACCGGCGGATCGCACCCGAGCTGCACGTCCCCTTCGGCCTGGACGAGTTCATCGGATTCCTTCCCGCCAAGACCTGCACGCTGCAGGACTACGGGATCAATCACGCACGGCGCGTCTATCGCTCGAACCGCCTCACCGAGCTTCGAGCTGCTGGAGCGGGCGGAGAGGGCGCCACCCGACCTTGCGTGATCCGCTACGACCCGCACAATCCACTGTTCGTGTGGGTGGAGCACGGTGACGAGTTCGTACCCTTCCGGTGTGTTGGCGATCTCCTCGACGAGCCGATGGGAGGAGAGATCTGGCAAGCGGCCCACGCTGTCGACACGGCCGCGGACACGGCGACCCGCGAAGAGGCCGCATACCTTGCAGACCGGATGAAGCGCGCCCAATGGGTGAGGCCCGGCAAAGAGCGCAATCGCGCGGTCCGCGCGGCCGAGGTCAACCGCGATCCCATGCACATGACAGGTGTCTCGAAGACGATCGCCCGGGAGACACCAACGACCGCGCCTGACGGAGACGAGGTCATTTGGGAACGCGGCGGCGGGTTCTCGCTGCTCACAGATGACGACGGGGTGTGGGAGCGGCTGACATGACCCAGGCCATCAGTACGCGGGAAGGTTGGTCCGCATTCGTCAGCGAGACTCTGGACAAGCCGCTTCCCATCACGCGCGACGAACTGCACGCGCTCCCGCCGGCCGACCGCGCGATGAACCGTGAAGCCCGCAAGCAGTTCATGATCCGCGGCCCGGTGGTGAACACGGCGCAGTTCGCGGCGATCGAGACGGAGATTCTGCGACGGTTGATGCTCAACCAGTACAAGTCGCACGGCAAGCTCGGCGTGATCGTGTCGGGGGAGCCGAACATCGGCAAGACCACCACCGTCTCGCATATCGCCCGCAGGTTCGAGCGTCGCCGCCGCGACATCGGACGCGCCGGTGGCGGCAACTCGATCCCGGTGATCTACGTGTCGGTGCCGCCGTCCTGCACCCCGAAACTGATGCTCGGAGAGTTCGCCCACTTCCTCGGCCTCCCCGTGCGCGCGCACTACAACACGGGCGAGCTGATGAACACCGTCGCCAGCGTCATCGCTGCGTGCGGAACCGAGCTGATCATCGTCGACGAGATCCACAACATCAACCAGAAGTACAAGCAGATGGGCGAGGCATCCGACACTCTCAAGCAGCTGTCCGAGAAGTGCCCCGGCACCTTCGTTTACGCCGGAGTCGATGTTGAAGCCAGCGGGTTGCTGGACGGTACACGCGGACGGCAGATCAGCAGCCGATTCGACATCCTGAACCTGCACAAGTTTGAGAACACAGGCAAAGGCAAAGCGGGATGGGCAGATCTCCTTGTCGCGATCGAGAACTCACTCGGACTCATCGACCAGCATCCCGGAGCGATTCTGCGCCACGCGAGTCATCTCCACGCCGCGACGGGCGGTGTGATCGGCGATCTCGCCGGGATGGTGCACATGCTCGCGATGGAGGCCATCGACAACGGCACCGAACGCCTCGACCTGGACACCGCCTTCGGCACTGTTCCGGTTGCCGCGCCTGACCAGATGCCCGCGACAACATGAGGGTGCCGACGCCGGTGGGGAGCCTGCGCCCGCTACCAGTGATGGTGCAGCCCCTCGCCGCCGAAACCATCACAGGATTCCTCGGCCGGCTCGCCACCGCCAACGCCCTCACTCCCCGCGATCTTCGGCTGCACGTCACGGACCTCGCTGGGCTGTCGCCCACACGTCCCAACCTCGAGCGCGCTGCAGCGTGGGTAGAGCGGCTCGGCGGTATCAAGCCCGGGCACTTCGGGGACGCTGCCCGCAGGAACGCGATGTATGTCCGTTGCCAGCACTATGCCTGGCAGCCGACGCTCTGCAAACGCTGCGGGTACACGCAGGCGGCGCGAACTGCCTGCCGTCGATGCGCGAGAGGTGAGCAGACTTCGGTGCGTAGAAGGGGAGGCGCGGTCTGCAACCGCCATCAGCGCTGGCACATTGACGGGGCTGACATCGACCTCACCCCGTTCCCGGAGTACGCCCACGCTGAGCGTTGCCTGTCCGGCACGCTTTGGAAGCGCGGCATCGGACTCACTACCGGCGAGCTCCAACTGGCCGCTTCTCTCATTCGGTACTGGTCGATCGAGGAGCGCGCCGAGGGGAGAATCGCCGATCGAATGGCAACGATCGGGGTCGACTCGCTCGATGCCGACAACGTGTTCCTCGCGGCCTACCCCGAAATCGTGCGCTTGACCACGATCATCACCGACCTGTCCTTCGCGAGCTACCTTCTGAGCCCGCGATTCAGCCTTGCAGAGCAAGTCTGGGCTCTCGAAGCCGCAGTCGTCACCGTCATGAACGGCTGCACGACCCCACGGCTCCATCAGGTTGCTGAACGGATCGTGGCGCGAGGGAAGCTGGCCGTCGAGACCGCGTTCGGCATGCGCCAGAACGCGCACAACACACGCCCCGCGAACCTCGAGAAGGCACTCATCGCCTCGTCGCAACGGCACCGTTCCTGCTTGCTCCGCCACCTCAGCACCGTGAGGATCCAAATCCTGCCCTATACGCCGGGAGTTGCCGTTCCTTCAAGTCGGGTGCTCTCGCGTCGAAGGTCGGTGCCGGACCTGGCCGACGAGTCCGCAAGCTGAAGGTGGGCGCGGCGCACTAGTCGACGCTGCACCGGGATGTGACCTGCATATGGATGAATCCGTCGATCGTCGACGAGTCGCGGATGCTCATCTTCTCCACCGGCAGCGCGTCGCTGTAGCGGATGTCCTCCTGCATGGCTCGATCTGCGGAGTAGCCCTCCGCGTCCCAGACCTGGAGGATTCGTGCCAGTGAGGAGCCATTGTCCGCGGTCGCGAACGTGATCCCGAGTCCGCTTTGCGTACCGTTCTCACCGCACGTGGTCGACACTACCGAGAGCTCAGCGGGGTCGAGTAGCCCCCCTGCGGAGTCGCGCACCGGGCCGACCGCTGCGTCCAATGACGCTGCGACCATGTTTCGGAGGCCTGCTCGTGCCTCATCCGTGTCGTAGGTCGGCGCTGCTGGCGTAGAAGGAATCGGTGTCCGTGCGCCGGCGCTGAACCCGCAAGAAAGCGTGCGGTCGGTGAGCTTCGGGAGCGTGAACGCCGGGTTGCCGTCGGCGGACACCGGCGTTGCCGAGTAGTCGAAGGCGAAGCTGTACCAGACCTCGAGCGAATCGCCCGTATCGACCACGGTGTAGGCGCCGTCCGCGAAGGGGTGGTAACCGTCATCAGCGGTGAACTGGTCGACGGTGGTGACCAGCAGACCATCCCTTCGGGACACGGTCCCCCACGCCGCGAAAAGAAACGACTCCTCTTCGATGACGTATCCGGTCTCACAGCCGCTGGCCACCAGTGGCACGACGGTTGCCGAGGAAGTGAGTAACCACACGACGCCCGCGAGCCCAGTCGCCCCGATTGCCGCGATTCGCGCAGGAACGAGGAGAAGGAGCCAGACGCGAGGAACAGGGATGGCACACAGGCCCACGGCCAGTGCTCCCAGCGCGGCGATGAGCGCGAGGCCTCCGAGTCGATCGGAGTCAAGTGTGCCGATCAGGACTGAAGTCGCGCCGTCAGATGCCGTGGAGATGGAAAGCAGCGTTGTGAGGATGATCATCGCGCTGCACAGAATCGCACCAGCGATCAGGACCACGATCTTGCGTCCGCGCCGCGACCGTGAGGCTGTCTCACCATCGTTTTTGACGAGAGGGGCGGTAGACACCCCGCCATCCTATGAGGACCAATCTGACGCGCAGCTGCACGATCTACGCGAGGCTATCGCGCGCGGTTCACCTCGCGATGCTGTTCGGACCCGCCCTTTAGGGTGGGTCATATGCGGCCCCGCTTAGTGCTTCTGCTCACCTCGCTGATCGCGTTCAGCCTGACCGGCTGCGCAACGGCCGATACGGGAGCGGGGAGTGCGGCGTCGGCTGCCACCTCACCGTCATCCTCGCCTAGTGAATCGGCGGCGATCGCCACGATGGGGAGCACCGACCCTGAAGCGCAGGCGCAAGCGCGCGCATGGCTCAATTCCGCAGCGCTCCCCCCCGGTGCGGTCCCTGCCGATGCGAGCGTGGCGACGTTCAGCTCGTACACGGGCTGGCCCTGTGGTCCCGTCGCTGAGCTGGAGGGGTTCTGGTCAATTCCTGACGCAACCGTGAGCGCAACTGCGAACTGGCTTCGCGCGAATTCGACTGCAGATCTCATCTCGACTTCGGTGGGGGCGGTCCCCGACGATCCCGGCATCCAATCGGCGATCGTGGGGTACATCCCAGCCGAGGGTGCACAGGAGGGAATCGTTTACACCGTCGAGAAGACCACAAACGGCGTCGCGGTGCGCGCCGAGGTCGCAGCGCAGACAGCCGAGGCGTCCTGCCCTGCGTTGCCGGACGGCGGGCAGTACGGTGCACCGGGCCAAGGGTGAGGTCAGGGCAAAACCAGCACGGAATACTCGTTCGTTTCCGTGTCGCAGGTCGTGATGCGCCACTCGGGCTCGCCGCCCTCCATCGCGCGGGCCATCTCGATGATCAATGGGCTCGGCCACTCTTCGCCTGAGCGTTGAGCGGCATCGAGGATGCCGCTCCCGGAGAGCTGCTGCTCGGCCTCAGTGAGCTCCACCTCGTGCGAGGCGAGTGTCTCGAGGGTGCGGACATCCACGATCGACTCTCGGCCGTAGCTCGGGTCGTTCTTCTGCTCGCCGAGCACGTCGTGTCTGGTGTCAGCGCTGCGAAGTCGCCAGACCCATCGCGAATCCACGTACTCGAGTCGCAAACCGACGATGCTCCCGCCGACAGCGTCCGACTCGCCCGGTAGGGACTCCAGGAAGTCTGTGGGCCACGACAGCTCGGACGGCATGCAGGTGCCGGGGTAGTTCTCGCCAACCGCGCCCGGAGCGGCGGGAACCGTCGCGCATCCGGAACATCCGACGAGCGCCGCCACGGTCACGCTGACTGAGAGAACCCATCTCCTGATCACCATTGGCCACCTTTCGTCGTTCGGGTCAGAGCCTACCTACGCTGGTCTACGTGTCTTCCTCCGTTGCCGATCGACGCGCGATGCTCATCGTTGGGCTGACGCGCATCTGCGTCGCCATTCTCGTGGTGTTCGTTCTGGTGCTGACCTTTGTAGGGCGCATATCCGTGGGAGACACGAACCCCTTCGACTACTTCGGCTACTTCACGAACCAAACCAGTCTGCTCGCGAGCATCGTCTTTGTAGCAACAGGTTCACTCATGGTTGCTGGCAGACCCGTGCCCAGTTGGCTCATGTCCGCACGGGGCGTCGCAGCGGCATGCCTCGTCGTGGTCGCTGTGATCTACAACGTGCTTGTACCCGGGACTGGAACGGCGCCCGCCTGGGTGAGCGCCGTCCTGCACGTGGGCTTCCCACTCTTCGTCTTGGGCGACTGGTTGATCGTCGGAGATCGTGCGCCTCTTCCCTGGCGCAGATTATGGATCGTCCTGCCATATCCGGTCGGTTGGCTCACGGTCGTCCTTATTCGCGGAGCTACAGACGGGTGGGTGCCCTACGGGTTCCTGCTACCCGAGCGCGGCGCCGCAGCGCTCGTCGGGCATTCGGTAGGACTCTTGCTTGCGCTTCTTGCAGCTGGTTCAGCTATCTGGGCGGGCTCGCGCGTGCGTGGCCTGGTCCTGCGCGCTCGGGTACTGGCGTCGAGCCCCGTCTAGCTGATCGACTGTCCGACCGCCTACAGGCTCGTTGTCAGACAGCCGACGCAAAGCTCCCGAGCAACGGTCACCGAGAGGTGAAATCGTGCGGGATCTCAGCCACAACATCGATGGCAGAAACTACAGATTCACTGTCATTGGACACTTGACCACGGCGTCGGGATGTGTACAGTGTGAACATACGTATCCGCACACTCGGAGGTTCCGATGCCGAGCACGACCGACCACGCTCTTCCGCCCGTCGTCGACGCCGAGTCGTGGCGCCGAGAACTCGCCGAGCTCCGTGTCCGCGAGAAGGCAGCCACTCGTGAGCTCGACGCCATCGCCGCGCTGCGGCGGCGCCTGCCGATGGTGGAGCTGCCGGACTACATGCTCGTCGGGAAGGACGGGCCGCTGCGGCTCGTCGACGTCTTCGACGGCAGGACGCAGCTGATCACGTACCACCACATGTGGTTCGAGGGGAAGGAATGGCACTGCCCCGGCTGCACCGGGTACACCTCGCAGTTCACCCGGCTGGAGTTCCTCGAGCCGTACGATGCCCGCTTCGTGATCGTCACGACGGGGCCGATCGACGAGGCGCTGGCCTACAAGGAGAGGACGGGGAACCGGATGGAGTGGTTCTCGACGGCGGACAGCCCGTTCGGCGCCGACATGGATGCGCCGGCCGGCGGCGGGTTTGCGGTGAACGTCTTCCTCCGCGACGGCGACACGGTGTACCGCACGTGGCACACCGACGGCCGCGGCACCGAGCAGCTGAGCCATACCTTCCCGCTCATCGATCTCCTCCCGTTCGGACGGCAGGAGTCCTGGCAGGACTCTCCGGAGGGCTGGCCGCGATCGGACACGTTCGACGGCTGGCTCAGCTCGCAGCAGGTGGCAGAGCTTTACGGAGCCGGCTCGGCCCGTCGCGACTGAGCCTCAAGACGAGGATGCCGCACCCCGCGACTGCGGCCGGGGTGCGGCATCCGTCATCCGAGCGCGCCGATCAGCGCGCGCCGGTCAGTACCAGTCCGTGGCCTGGCTGTGTCCCCACGCGGCGCACGGTGTGCCGTAGGCGCGCTTGATGTAATCCAGGCCCCACGCGATCTGCGTCGTCGCGTTGGTCTGCCAGTCGGAGCCGAAGCTGGCCATCTTGTCGCCCGGGAGCGACTGGGGGATGCCCGTCGCGCCGCTCGAGCCGTTGTAGGCCTGATAGTTCCAGTCGGACTCCTTGTCCCACAGCGAGTCGAGGCACGAGAACTCGCCGTCGCCCCAGCCGTACTGCGACGCCGCCATCTGGCGGGCCGTGGCCTTCGCGCCGTCGACGGTGTTGGCGGCGGCCAGCGCGGCCGCGGCGGCAGCGGCCGCCTCCGCCTGGCGCTGCGCCTCGGCGGCGGCAGCAGCGGCGGCTGCGGCGGCGGCCTCTTCGGCGGCCTTCTTCTCCTTGGCCGCGTCGAGGTGCCCGCGCAGGTCGGCGACGCGCTCCTGCACCTCGGCGGTGACGGCCGTGGCGTCGGCGGCGAGACCGGGGATGAGCAGCATGGGCACGACGTCGAGCTTCGAGAGGCGCTCGGCGGCATCGTGCAGCGCCGACGTCTCGATCGTGGTGTCCTCGACGCCGATGTCGAGACCCGAGGCCTCGATGTCGGCCGTGAGGGCATCGGCCTCGGTCTGCGCGACGCGAGCGGCCAGGAGCGTGCCCTGGGCTTCGACGCGGATGTCGCGGAGGGTCTCGGCGGCGGCATCCGGCGCGGCGGCGGTGGCGATCGCGGTGGCGGCCAGCGGGGCGGCGGCCGCGAGGGCGGGGGAGGCGAGAGTGAGGCCCGCGGTGAGGATGATGCCGAAGGCGGTGCCGGTGGCGACGGCCGGGCCGAAGAGTCGGTGACGGCGGCGGAGGGAGCGACGGGAGGGAGCAGGCGACTGGTCTGTATGCATGGGGAACGTAACGAATCTCTCGGGTATCGCGCCGCGGGTACCGGCGCCCGTGCGCCCTCGGGTCGGACACACAAGTCCCCGATTCTGCCTCATCCCGTCTGGACGACTCCCGGCCGTTTGCTGAACGGAACCTCAGAGCGCTTTCCCGCAGAAGTGCTGATCCGGACGCCGGAAATCCACCTCTCGCCAGGGGATCAGACAAGAGGGGCGGATGCCGATCCTCCCGGCATCCGCCCCTCCGACGCTTTTCGCTAGACCGTTCGGTGGGCGGCGTAGTACGCGAGCAGGGCGCGGGTCGAGGCATCCTGAGCCGCGATCGCCGACTCGTCGCCCTCGATCGCGGGCGCGATCTGCAGAGCGAGCTGCTTGCCGAGCTCGACGCCCCACTGGTCGAACGAGTTGACGCCCCAGATGACGCCCTGCGTGAAGGTGATGTGCTCGTACAGCGCGACGAGCTGACCGAGCACGGCGGGGGTCAGCGCGGGCGCGAAGATCGACGTGGTCGGCTTGTTGCCGGCGAAGGTGCGGGCCGCCACGAGCGCGCCTGTCGTGCCCTCGGCCTCCACCTCCGCTGCGGTCTTGCCGAACGCGAGCGCCTTCGTCTGCGCCAGGAAGTTCGACAGGAACAGCCCGTGCACGTCTCGGCCGCCGTCCTCGAGCGGGTACGCGGGGTTCGCGAAGGCGATGAAGTCGGCGGGGATCAGCCGCGTGCCCTGGTGGATGAGCTGGTAGAACGCGTGCTGCCCGTTCGTCCCCGGCTCCCCCCAGAACACCTCGCCGGTGTCGGTGGTGACGGGGGAGCCGTCCCAGCGGACCGACTTACCGTTGGACTCCATCGTGAGCTGCTGCAGGTAGGCGGCGAAGCGGCTGAGCTGCTGGGCATAGGGAAGGACCGCGTGCGACTGCGCGCCCAGGAAGTTCGAGTACCAGACGTTGAGGAGGCCCATCAGCACGGGCACGTTGCGCTCGAGGGGGGTCGTGCGAACGTGCTCGTCGACGGCGTGGAAGCCGGCCAGGAGCTCGCGGAACACGTCGGGTCCGAGCTCGATCATGAGCGACAGCCCGATGGCGGAGTCCACCGAGTAGCGGCCGCCCACCCAGTCCCAGAAGCCGAACGCGTTCACCGGGTCGATGCCGAAGGCGGCGACCTTGTCGAGCGCGGTCGAGACCGCGACGAAGTGGTGGGCGACGGCATCCGTCTTCTGCTCCTCGGTGCCGTCGATCGCCCCGGAACCCTGGAGCCCGGCCCACAGCCAGTCCCGGGCGAGGCGCGCGTTCGTCAGCGTCTCGAGCGTGGTGAACGTCTTCGACGCGACGATGAAGAGCGTCGTCTCGGGGTCGAGGTCCTTCGTCTTGCTCGCGAGGTCGAAGGGGTCGATGTTCGACACGAAGCGGGCCTGGATCCCGGCCGTCGCGTACGGCTCGAGCGCGGCCGAGATCATGACGGGACCGAGGTCCGATCCGCCGATGCCGATGTTGACGATGTGCGTGACCTTCTTGCCGGTCACGCCGTTCCACTGGCCGGAGCGCACCCGGTCGGCGAAGGCGGTCATCGCCGTCAGCACGGACTGGACGTCGGCGTCGATGTCCTGCCCGTCCACGACGAGGGCCGGCTGCGCGCCCGCGGGGCGCCGCAGCGCCGTGTGGAGCACCGCGCGGTCCTCGGTGGTGTTGATGTGCTCACCGGCGATCATCGCGGCGTAGCGCTCGGCCACCCCCGTCTGCTCCGCCAGGCGCACGAGGGCGGCGAGGATCCCGTCGGTGACGAGGTTCTTCGACAGGTCGACGTGGAGGTCGGCCAGCTCGAAGCTGAGACGCTCCGCGCGGCGGGGATCGATCGCGAACCACTCGCGCAGGTCGGGGGCGAACGAGTCGCGGAGGGAGCTGAGCTCGGCCCAGGCGGACGTGGCGGTGGCATCGACGGGAGCAGTCACGCCACTACCGTACTCGCGCCGGTCGGCGGCACGGTTTCGTGTTGCTCACGGCCGGATCGTGTGCGTTGTGAGTCCGACCTCCCGTCCGTCGGTGCGCTTCCGGGCCACCCGGACGTGTCGCATCCCGCTGCTCGACGGTGTGCCGACGCGATCGTCCGTCGGGGCTCGGTAGCGTTGCGGCGTGGCGGTGAGTCAGTCCCGGAGGGCTCGAGCGGCGCGCCGGCGTGCCCGTCGCGTCGGCGCGGCCGACAACGACCTGAGCGTCCAGGAGTGGCAGGCGCTCCTGGAGGCGTGGGGCGCCTGCGCCTACTGCGGCACGGCAGTGGGCCCGTTCCAGAAGGACTGCGTGCTGCCGATCTCGCGCGGCGGCCGGTACACGTTCGAGAACGTCGTGCCGGCGTGCCGCTCGTGCAACGCGAGCAAGTGCAACGACGAGGTGACGGGGTGGCTGCGTCGCAAGCGTCTGGACGAGCGGGCCTTCCTGCTCCGTCACATCGAGGTGCTGGCCGCGTGGCGGGCATCGGCGACGGTGGTCGAGGCGCCGGCCGGCGCGCCGGGGGGCCGACGCGCCGGCTCTGAGGCTCCGGAGCGCTCCTGAGCATCGACCTCCGGCCCGCCGGGGTGCGCGAAGCGGCCCGCGCGTCCGGGTCGCGCGGGTCGCTCCGCGGGGATGCCCGCTACTGCGCGGCGTACCCGCCGTCGACCAGGTGGTAGCTCCCGCTGACGAAGGTCGCGGCATCCGACGACAGGAACGCGACGAGGTTCGCGACCTCCTGCGGGTCCCCGAGGCGACCGAGCGCGTGCTTGGCCGCGAGGGCCGCCTGCGCGTCGGCGTCGAGGTTGGCGTCGACGAGCGGCGTGTGGATGAAGCCGGGCCCGACGGCGTTGACGCGCACGCCCTGGGCGCCGTACTCCAGCGCGGCGTTCTTGGTGAGTCCGACGACGCCGTGCTTGGCGGTGACGTACGCCGACGACATCGGGATGCCCACCGAGCCGAGCACCGATGAGATGTTCACGATCGACCCGCCGCCGTTCGCGGCGATGGCGGGGGCCTGCGCCCGCGTGCCGTAGAACACCGCATTCAGGTTGATATCGATGACCTTCTGCCACGAGTCGATCGGGTACTCGCCCATCGGCGCTGCCGCGCCGCCGATTCCCGCGTTGTTCACGGCGATCCGCAGCGGGGCCATCGCCTGGGCGGCGTCCACCGCTGCCTGTCCGGCGGCCGGGTCCGCGACGTCGCCCACGAACGCCGCGGCGGTGCCGCCGGCCTGGGCGATCTCCGCGACCACGGCGTCGGCGGCTTCCTGTCGCACGTCGGCGACGAGGACGGCCGCTCCGTTCGCCGCGAGGGTGAGGGCGACCGCCCGGCCGATGCCGGACCCGGCGCCCGTGACGATGGCAGAACGCTCCGCGACATCGTACGTAGCCATGATTACCTCCGTTGGTGGCGTCATCGCGTGGCGCCCTGTGACTTTCCGACATGTGTCGGCTATACATGCCCTAACCTACACCTGTCGGAAAACATTCCCGGAGGCCTGATGGATCCCCGCAAGCGACGCAGCCGCGATCGCCTCTTCGCCGCGGCGCTGGACCTCGCCGCGGGAGAGCCCATCTCGCAGCTGACGGTCACCCGTATCGCCGCAGCCGCGCGCGTGCACCGCTCGACGTTCTACGAGCACGCCGACTCGCCGGAGCGGCTCGTCGAGGAGGCGCTCATGGCCGAGCTCGACGCTCTCCGGCGCGAGCTGATGGAAGACCGGTCGGATGCCGCGACCGCCCTCGCGACGGTGACCGAGGGTGTGCTCCGCCACATCCTGCGGCACGCCGACATCTACCGCCGCGAGCTGGCCGGCGGCGGCGGAGCCCTGCACGCCATGCTCAGCCGCCATTTCCGAGGCACCACCGAGACGCTGCTCGCGCGCGGTCGCGTCGAGCTCGACCTGCCGGTGAAGGACATGCCCGCCGCGACGGTGTCGGACGCGGCCGCCCGGTTCCTCGCCGACGGCACGGTCGGGGTCATCGGCGGCTGGCTGCGGCATCCGGATCCGCGGGTCGAGGACTTCCTGCGCGTGTACACCGCGCTGCTTCCCGCGTGGTGGCCGCACCGATCGGTCGCGTGAACGGCGGAGGACGCCGGCGATCGCACCCCGGATCTACTCCTCGGAGACACCTCCGCGGCTGAGGAGCGCGATGCCGTCGAGCACCGCGCGCGTCGTCGCGGCGGCGCCGAGGACGCGGAAGTGGCCGGCCGTCGGCACGACGATGTTCGTCGCGCCGTCCAGCGCGCTGCCCTCGGGGATGTGCGGATCCCAGGGCCCGAAGACCGAGACGATGCGGCCGTTCACCGACGCGTCGCGCCCGAGGGTCACGATGGTCTCGTCGTCGGGGCGGAAGGCGCGGATGCTCGGGATCACGAAGAGACCCGCCAGCCGCGACCCGCCGAAGGGGGTCGCCACGGCCACGAGACCCAGCACGCCGAGGGGGCGGCCGTCCTCGGTGGTCGCGGCGGCCGCCGCCGCGGGGTCGCCGCCGGTGGCGGCCTCGACCGCCGCACGCGCCGCCGCGCCCGACGAGACGAGCAGGTGCTTGCCGATGAGCCCGCCCTTGCTGTGCGCCACGAGCACCCGGCCCGCGGGAGGAGGCGGCGTGTCGCTCAGGATCCGGCCCAGGATCTCGGCCGTGTGGGGGACGCCGCGTCGGTTGACGCCGAGGCCGTGCACCACCCGCACTCGGTGCCCCGCGCGGGCGAGGGCGTCGCCGAGGGGGCGCAGGAACGTCCAGTGCTCGTAGACGCCGGGCAGCAGATACACCTCCGGCAGCTCCGGGTCGTCCCGGCTCCACGCGGCCGGAGCGGGGCGGGGACGCCCGATGGCCCACGGGAGCGACAGCACCGCGAGCTGCCGTCGCGCCGCGTAGGCGTAGTCCGCCGCCCACCACAGCCCTCGGCGCACCAGCGAGTGCCGCGCGGTCGGGATCGCCTCGCGAGTGGCCGCCATGCGCGAAAGTCTAGGAGGGTGAAGCGGTGGGGTGGGCCGGTGCCGTGCCCGCGGGTGCGCCCCGGACGCCGGTGATCGCCGCCTCGACGACGTTCGCGGCGAGGGCGTCGATCACGCCCGGCGGCTGCCACCGGACCGGACCGTGCACGGCGATCTCGGCGAATCCGTGCACGGACGACCAGCAGGCCCACTCGGCGTAGGGGCGGCGATCGGCCGACAGCGCGCCGGAGTCGACCATCTCGTCGAGCGTCTGCATCAAGAGCCGGAACGGCGCCACGATCTCGTCGTCCAGCGTGACGATGCCGTCGTTGGCGTGCGTGTCCTGCGTGAAGAAGGCGGTCTCGAACCACCCGTTCTCGGCGCGGGCGAAGTCGATGTAGGCGAGACCGACGCGGCGGAGGCGCTCGATCGCGCGGTCGGCCGGCGCGAGGTCGGCGGGCGCGAGCGCGACGCGGTCGGCGATGGCGCGGGCGAGGGCGAGCTGCGCTTCGGCGGCGACGGCTCGCACGAGGGCGTCGCGGTCGCGGAAATGCCGGTACGCGGCGTTCGGCGACACGCCCGCCGCGCGCGTCGCCTCCCGGAGCGTCACGGCGCCCGGGCCGCCGGTGCGGGCGAGCTGCAGCCCCTCCGCGATGAGCGCACGTCGGAGGTCGCCGTGATGATAGGTGCGCGGTGTGATCATTGCGCCGCCCCGCTCGGGTGTGTACGGTGTGAACATTCCATGTGAACGGTGTCCACATTCACTGTATCGCCCACCCCCAGCCCCCACCGCGAACACGCCGGAGGACCCATGAGCCAGCCGACCCCGGGGCGTGCCGCGCGCTCCGACGAGATGGCGCAGCACACGCCGGGTGAGCGCACGCTGCGCGCGTTCTACCAGGTGCTCGTCAACACCGCGGTGGCCAACGTCACGACGAGCTATCTCTGGTTCGCCCTGACGTTCTGGGTGTACCTCGAGACCCGGTCGGTGCTGGCGACCGCGATCATCGGCGGCTCGTACATGCTCCTGGTCGCCGTGTTCGGCGTGGTCTTCGGCGTGATCGTCGACCGCATGAAGAAGAAGGCCGTGATGCTCCTGTCGAGCGTCGTCACGACGGCCGCCTACCTGGTCGCCGGCGCCCTGTTCCTCGCGTTCCCCGAGAGCACGCTGCTGGACTGGCAGGGGCCGTGGTTCTGGGTGTTCTCGGGCGTGATCCTCCTCGGTGGCGTGGTGGAGAACCTCCGCAACATCGCGCTGTCCACGACCGTGACGCTGCTCGTGCCGGCGGAGCGACGGGACCGGGCCAACGGCCTGGTGGGCGCCGTGCAAGGCATCGCGTTCATGGTGACCAGCGTGTTCTCCGGCCTGTCGATCGGACTCCTCGGCATGGGGTGGACCATCGCGATCGCGATCGCGGCGACCGGCGTGGCGCTCGTTCACCTGCTCTTCGTGCCGATCCCCGAGCGAGGCGTGGCGCACGTCGAGGGCGAGGCGCCGAAGAGCTTCGGCTTCCGCGGCGTCATCCCGGCGGTGATGGCCGTCCCGGGTCTGCTGGCCCTGATCCTGTTCGCCACCTTCAACAATCTCGTGGGCGGCGTCTTCATGGCTCTGATGGACCCGTACGGTCTGACGCTGTTCTCCGTCGAGCTGTGGGGGATCGTGCTGGGCGTGACGAGCTTCGGCTTCATCATCGGCGGTGCACTGGTGGCGAAGTTCGGTCTGGGCAGGAACCCGGTCCGCACGCTGCTGCTCGTGAACATCGGCATCGCGCTGCTCGGCATGACCTTCGCGATCCGCGAGTGGTGGTGGCTGTACGCCCTCGGGATCCTCATCTTCATGAGCCTGATGCCGATCGCCGAGGCCTCGGAGCAGACCATCGTGCAGCGCGTCGTGCCGTATGACAAGCAGGGGCGCGTGTTCGGGTTCGCGGCGAGCGTGGAGTCCGCCGCGGCGCCCGTGTCGGCATTCATCATCGGGCCGGTCGCGCAGTTCTGGCTCATCCCGTACATGGAGTCGCCGCAGGGGCAGGAGAGGTTCGGCTGGCTCCTCGGCGACGGCGAGGCCCGCGGCATCGCGCTCGCGTTCGTCGGCGCGAGCCTGCTGCTGCTCCTGGTCGTGCTGCTCGCCTTCTTCTCCAAGCCGTACCGCGACCTGTCCGCCGCGTACGCCGCGGCCCCGCCGTCGCTGGCCACCGACGACGGTACGTCGGCCCTCGGCCCGCGCGACGAGGACGACGGGGCCGGGGGACCGGACCGCACGCTCGACGCGATCGGCGAGGCCGGAGAGGATCTGCGCTCGGGCCTGCGCTGATCGCGCGACGGCTCCCCCGAGGCAGCTCAGAGCTCGGGCGTGCGCGGCGGCACTCTCCGGCGCACGCGCAGAACCTCGAACGCGGACGCCCACGCCAGCAACGCGGCGTCGTCGTACGCGCGCCCGGCGATCGTCAGCCCGATGGGCATGCCGATGTCCGCCATCGTGCCCATCGGCACGGTCACCGTCGGGATGCCGAGGTGGCGGATCGCGAGGTTCCCGTTGGCGACCCACACCCCGTTGCGCCAGCCGAGATCGGCGGATGACACGTTCACGTCCATGTCCGCGCGGCCGACGTCGGCAACGGCCGGGAAGAGCACGGCATCCAATCCCTGCCGCGACATCCACTCCTCGAGGTCGAGGCGGCGGGTCTCCTCGAGACCGCGGATGCCGCGCTCGATCTCGGGGATGTCGGTGAACGACGCGTACGGGTGCTCGCGCACCTGTGCCGGGTACGTGGCGATGTCGTCGTCGAAACCGGTGTAGCGGTCGGGAAGCGCACCCTCGGGGTGGGGGAAGATGGCGGCGCCGTCGACGTCATCGAGCCGGTCCAGCGAGGGATCGCCGTTCGCCCGGAGGAAGTCGTCCCACGCCCAGGCCGAGAGGTCGACGATCTCGCGCCGGAGGAACTCCTCGGGCACGAGGCCGCGGGTTCTGATGGTCGGCGCGCCGGGGCGGTCGCCCTCGTAGTTCGTGACCGTGGGGAAGTCGACCTCCACGACCTCCGCGCCGGCGGCCTCGAGGTCGCGGCGCGCCTGCTCCCACAGCGACAGCACCGACGGGCGCGTCTCGATGGGGGTTCCGGTGGGGCCGCCGATGCCCCCGGCGGTCCCCGCCTCGGGGTCGGCGCCGATGTACATGCGCGGCACGCCGAACCGGCGCCCGGCCAGGGCGGCCCGCGCCGCATCCCCGTCGGGCGCCGCCAACGCGGGGTAGGACGCGGGGCGTGCGGCCGAGGCATCCGGGATCTGGATCCAGGGCTGCGCCCGCCAGAAGTCGCCCCGGGTCTCTGGGTCGTCGGCGACCAGGACGTCGAGGACTTCGAGCAGGTCGCGCATCGTGCGGGTGTGCGGGACGACGACGTCCATGGTGGGCACGAGCGGCCAGTTGCCGCGCACCGAGATGACGCCGCGCGATGGCGTGTAGGCGCACAGCGCGTTGTACGAGGCGGGCGCGCGGCCGCTCGACCAGGTCTCCTCGCCGAGGCCGAAGGCCGCGAACGAGGCCGCCGTCGCGGTGCCCGAGCCGTTGGACGACCCCGAGCCGAACGCCGAGGTGAGGTAGTCGGCGCTGTAGGGGCTCTCGGCGCGCCCGTACACGCCCCGCTGCATGCCTCCGTTCGCCATCGGGGGCATGTTGGTGAGCCCGAGCAGGATGCAGCCGGCCCCGCGGAGGCGCTCGATCGAGAAGGCGTCCCGCTGGGCGACGAGATCCTGGAACGCGGGCGACCCCGCCGCCACGGTGAGACCCTTCGCCATGAACGAGTCCTTGGCGGTGTACGGGATGCCGTCGAGCGGACCCAGCGCGCGGCCTTCGGCGCGCCGGAGATCGGATGCCGCCGCCTCGGCCCGCGCGTCGGGGTTGCGCACGACCACGGCGTTGAGGGCGGTCTCGGTGCCCGTGGCGTCGTACGCGTCGATGCGGGCGAGGTAGGCGTCGACGAGCTCCACGCTCGTCACGGCGCCGGACTCGAGGGCCTCGCGGAGCTCGGCGATCGTCTTCTCGACCACGGGGTACATCACGTGTCACACCTGGGGCTCATGGGGCCACGACCTTCGGCTGCTGCTGGGTGATGCAGTGGATGCCGCCACCGCCGGCGAAGATCTGGCGGGCGTCGACCGTCACGACGCGCCGACCGGGATACGCCGCCCCGAGGATCTCGCGCGCCTGGGCGTCGGCGCGCTCTTCGCCGAAGCCGCAGGCGATCACACCGCCGTTGACGACGAGGTGGTTGACGTAGCTGTAGTCGACGAAGCCCTCGTCGTCGCGGAGGGTCGCGGGGGCGGGCAGGTCGATGATCTCGAATGTGCGGCCGGCGGCATCCGTCTGCTCCGACAGGAACGCGTGCAGTTCGCGCGACACCCCGAAGTCCGGGTGCTCGGGGTTCTGCTGCACATGCAGGAGCACGCGGCCGGGCGTCGGGATCGTGGCCACGATGTCGACGTGCCCCTTCGTGCCGAACGCGTCATAGTCGCGGGTGAGGCCGCGGGGGAGCCACACCACCGTCGTGGCGCCGATGGTGCGGCGAAGCTCCGCCTCGACGCGGGCCTTGTCGGCGAAGGGGTTGCGGCGAGGGTCCAGCTGCACGGTCTCGGTGACGAGCACGGTGCCCTCGCCGTCGACGTGGATGCCGCCGCCCTCGTTCACCAGCAGCGAACTGACGAGGTCGGCCCCCACCAGCCCGGCCGTGAAGCGGGCGTGCTCGGCGGCCCTCGCCCACGACGCCCACGCCGGGGCTCCCCACCCGTTGAACACCCAGTCCACCGCTCCGAGCACGCCCGGGCGCTCGTCGTCGACGACGAAGGTGGGGCCGTGGTCGCGGAACCAGAACTCGTCGACCGGGGTCTCGACGATCTCGATCGCGGAGTCCAGCATGCGCCGCGCGCGCTCGGTCTTGGAGGGATCGGCGAGCATCGTGACCGGCTCGAAGCCGGCGACGGCGTTGGCCACGTCGCTCCATGCCGCGTAGAAGCGCTCCTGCTCGGTGGGATCGTCGCCCAGGGTGGGGCCCTCGTTCGGGAAGGCCATCCAGGTGCGCTCGTGCGGGTCGCCCTCGTGCGGCATCCTCCACGCCATCGTCGTGGGTCCCTTCGTGTCGGCGATCGCCGCAGCGCGGCATCCGTGATCGTCCAGTGATCACTAGAGAAGATATCCATGCGCGAGCCGCCGGCACCACGAGGGTCGTCGCCCGGCCCGCTACCGCGAGCGGATGCCGCGGCGCAAGCCCCTCCAACCCCAGGGCGACCCGGTCGTACGGTCGGGGCAGTGGAAGGAGGGCACCATGACCAGCCAGCCCTACGACGGTCCCATGGACGACGACCGTGACGACGACACCATCCTCGACCCGCTGCTGCGCCCGGACGAGGACGATCGCCCGCTGGACTCCGACATCGACGACGACCAGGTCGACAGCGCGGAAGCCGACGAGCGCGCAGCGCGCGAGGGGGAGATCGGCACGGATCAGCTCCCGTGACGACACCCGGCCCGGCCGCCCCGCCGTGCGGGATCCACGCCAGGATGGAAGCATGAGCGCGATCCCCACCGTGATCCTGAACGACGGAGCCTGGTTCCCCGAACTCGGCCTCGGCACCTACAACCTGCGGGGCGAGGAGGGGATCACGGCCATGGTCGCCGCGATCGAAGCCGGCTACCGGCTGCTGGACACCGCGGTCAACTACGAGAACGAGCGCGAGGTCGGCGAGGCGGTCCGCCGCAGCAGCGTCGCGCGCGACAAGATCCTCGTCGCGTCGAAGATCCCCGGCCGGCACCACGGGCGGCAGGAGGCCGTCGACAGCGTCAAGGGGTCGCTGGACGCCCTGGGGCTGGACCGCATCGACCTGCATCTCATCCACTGGCCGAACCCGAGCGTCGGCCGGTACGTCGACACGTGGCGCGGCCTGATCGACGCCCGCACGCAGGGGCTGGTGCGCTCGATCGGCGTCTCGAACTTCACGGAGGAGATGCTCACCGAGCTCATCGAGGAGACGGGGGTCGTCCCCGCCGTGAACCAGGTGGAGCTGCATCCGTACTTCCCGCAGGAGGCGCTGCGCGCCTTCCACGCCACGCACGGCATCCGCACCGAGAGCTGGAGCCCGCTCGCGCGCCGCAGTGAGCTGCTCACCGAGCAGCTGGTGCAGGAGCTGGCCACCGTGCACGACGTGACGCCCACGCAGGTCGTCCTGCGGTGGCACACGCAGATCGGCAGCACGCCCATCCCGAAGTCGGTCGACCCCGACCGGCAGCGGGAGAACGCCGACATCTTCGACTTCGCCCTCACCGACGACCAGCTCGCCGCGATCAGCGGTCTGGAGCGCGGTCGGCTGTGGGACGGCGACCCCCTCACGCACGAGGAGATGTAAGCCGGCTCACCCTCTCAGGCGTCAGGAAGGGCGTCCAGCCACTCGGTGTACGTCTGCGTGCCGTGCAGCGCGTCGGGGCCGGGGAGCAGCGCACCGGAGCGGAGCGCGCGCCCCAGGGCGCCGGGGGTGTGCAGCTCGGGCAGCGGGCCGCGGTAGCCGATCGCGTGCGCGTACCGGTGCACCATGTCGGCCAGGCTCTCCTCGCGAGGACCGCCGAGGTCGGTGGCTCGACCTGCGGGATCGTGCTCGGCGAGGTCGACGAGGTGTCGCGCCACCTCGCGCACCGCGATCGGCTGCACGCGTCCGGTCGGGGCGACGTGGGCGCCGGCGTGCGTGCGGTGGAACATCATCGCCGCGTACTCGTGGAACTGCGTCGTGCGCAGGATCGTCCACGGCACCGCGCCGCGCGAGACGAGCCGTTCCTGCGCGAGCTTTCCGGCGTAGTAGCCGTCCGGCGCCGCCTCGGCCCCCACGATCGTCAGCGCGAGGTGATGCGGCACGCCGGCCGCGCGCTCCGCCGAGAGCAGGGTCTTCGTCACCCCCGCGAAGAACATCACCGAGACGTCCGGCCTCGCCGTCACCACGTTCGTGACGTCGATCACCGCGTCCACCCCTTCGAGGGCCGGACCGAGCCCCGCGCCGCTCAGCAGCTCGATCCCGGCACTGCGTGACAGCGCGACGACCCGGTGACCCCGCTCGCGCGCGACCGCGGCGATGTGCGCGCCGGTCATGCCGGTGCCGCCGGCAATCGCGAGTCTCACGGATCCCCCTCGGGTGCGGGTCGTCTGGACTCCCCATCGTGACCGACGGCGGCCGATGCCGCGAGGCCCCGAGCGCGCCGCCCCAGCCCGCCGCGCCGCAGCCGCAGCGACGTCGTGACGCCGTGTCAGCGGAGCGCGAGGTCGGCCGAATCCTCCAGCCAGTCGGCGAAGCTCAGGGTGCCGCGGTCCGCTCCTGGGCCCGGCAGGCCGAGGCCCGCCCGCATGGCCTTCATCTGCGCCCCGGGGAGGGAGACCGAGGGGACCCATCCTCGATGTCCGGCCCGGCGGGCATAGGCCTTCACCATCTGGTCGAGTCGCTCCTCCCGCGGCCCGGCGAGGTCGGCCACGCGGCCGCGCGCAGGGCCGGTCGCGAGCTGCGCCAGGCGGGCTCCCACCTCCCGGGCGGCGATCGGCTGCACCCGCGCCCGCGGGGCCACATGAAGCGGGCCCAGCGTCGCGCGGTCGTACAGCTGCGCGGCGAACTCGTGGAACTGCGTGGCGCGCAGGATCGTCCAGGGCACGTCCCCCGCTTCGACCAGCCGCTCCTGCGCCAGCTTGCCGGCGTAGTAGTCGTGCGGCATGCGCTCGATCCCGACGATCGACAGCACGACCAGCCGTGCGATGCCCAGCCGCTGCGCCGCGTCGAGAAGGCTGCCGGTGGCGGCGTGGAAGAACCGGGTCGCCGCCTCGGCCGACAGCGCGGACACGTTCGCGACGTCCACGATCGCCTCGACCCCCTCGAGCGCGGCGGTGAGCCCCGAGCCGGTGGTGAGATCCGTCCCCCTGCTGCGGCTGAGCACGACGGGCTCGTGGCCGTCGCTCCTCAGCGCGTCGACGACGTGGACGCCCACGGTCCCGGTGCCTCCGGCGACTGCGATCCTCATGACATGTCTCCTCTCGTCCCGCGCGGTCGACGGGAACCTCTCGCCTCTTCGACGACGCAGCACGACAGAATGTGACATGTCGCGCCGCAGACCCGCGTGAGGAGGACGGATGCCGCCCATCGACGTCGACGGCGAGCGGGGGAACCTGCTCGCCGTGTGCTACCGGATGCTGGGCACGGTCGCCGACGCCGAGGACGCGGTGCAGGAGACGTACGTCCGCTGGCTGCGGCTGCCCGAGGAGGATCGCGCCGCGATCCGCAACCCCGGAGCGTGGCTGACGCGCGTCGCGGGCCGCGTCTGCCTCGACATGCTGGGGTCGGCGCGCGCCCGGCGTGAGCGCTACGTGGGGGAGTGGCTTCCCGAACCGGTTCCGGAGGACTCGCCGGTCGCGGCATCCGTCCCCGTCGATCCGGCCGACCGCGTCGCGCTCGACGACTCGGTCTCACTGGCGCTGCTGGTCGTCCTCGAGTCCCTCACGCCCGCCGAGCGGGTTGCGTTCGTGCTGCACGACGTCTTCGGCGTGCCGTTCGACGAGATCGCCGCGACGCTCGGCAGGAGCAGCGCCGCGGTCCGCCGGCTGGCCCTGCACGCACGGCGGAGGGTGCAGGAGCGGCGCGCCGGAGACGCCTCGCGCGCGGAGCACGATGCCGTCGCGCGGGCCTTCGCCGCCGCGACCACCACCGGCGACCTCGACGCGCTCGTCTCGGTGCTCGATCCCGGCGTGGTGCTGCGCTCCGACGGCGGCGGGCGCGCCTCGGCGGCGCTGCGGCCCGTCGCAAGCGCCGATCGCGTGGCGCGGTTCCTCCTCGGGCTGCCGCGTCTCGAGCCGGACGCCGTCCTCCACGCGGTCCAGACGCCCGACGGCCTCGGATTCCTGGCGACGCTCCGCGACGAGCCGAGCGCACACTTCACGCTCCGGGTGCGCGACGGCCGCATCACGGACGTCTACATCATGCGCAACCCCGACAAGCTCACGCAGTGGTCGTGAGGCGGCGGCCGGCCCTCGGTTAGCGTGGAGGGCATGGCGACCCCCACCGGCTCCACTGCGTTCGCTTCGCTGACCGACTACATCGCACTGCCGAGGGTCGAGGGCATCGCTCTCTCGCCCGACGGCGCGACCGCCGTGCTCACGGTGGCCGCGCTGAAGAAGGACGGCGTCGGCTACGAGCGGGCCCTGTGGGCGGTGCCCGCGACGGGCGGAGGAACGCCCCGCAGGCTGACCAGATCTGCCAAGGGCGAGGCGGGCGCCGCGTTCACCGCGAGCGGCGACATCCTCTTCGTGTCGGCGCGGCCCGACTCCGAAGGCGACGCCGACGACGAGTCGGGTCAGCTGTGGCTGCTTCCGGCCGCGGGCGGCGAAGCCCGGCCGGTCACGCGGCTCGCGGGCGGCGTCGACGGCATCGCGGCGACGGCCGAGGCGTCCGACGTGGTCGTCCTCTCGGCATCGCTCCTGCCGGGCGGGGACACGCTCGAGAGCGAGGCGGCGCTGCGCGCCCGGCGCAAGGAGAAGAAGGTCTCGGCGATCCTGCACGACGCGTACCCGGTGCGCTTCTGGGACCACGATCTCGGACCCGCCGAACCGCACCTGCTCGCCGTCGACACGGGCGCCCTCGAAGACACGATCGCCGCCGCGGTGGCCGAGTCCGCCGCCGAGGAGGAGGAGCAGGCGGATGCCGCGGCCGGCGACGGCAGGGCTGCCCCGGCGAGCTCCGCCGGCACGCCCTACCCCGCCACGCTGCCCCGCCCGCGCGATCTCACGCCGCGGCCGGGCCGCTCCGCCGACCACGCGGAGGCCGCGCTCACCCCGGACGGCGCCACGCTGATCGTCTCGCTCGAGCACCGCGAGCAGCGGGCGGGACGCCGCGTCATCGTGGCGATCGACACGGCGACGGGGGAGCGGCGCACGCTGTTCGACGAGATCGGCGTCGACTACGAGATGCCCGCGGTGAGCCATGACGGCAGCCGGATCGCGTACCTCCGCACGGTGAAGTCGACGCCCGACGCCCCCACCGACTACGAGGTCTGGACCGCACGCATCGACGGCGCCGGCGCCCGTCGCGTGGTCGCCGACTGGGATCGCTGGGCTTCGTCGCTGGCCTTCGACGCCGGCGACGCCGCCCTCATCGCGACCGCCGATGACGACGGCCGCGGACCGGTGTGGCGTCTCCCTCTCGACGGCGGCTCGGCCCAGAAGCTCACCGCCGACGACTTCGCGTACTCGAACGTCGCCGTCGACGGCCGCACCGGCGACCTCGTCGCCCTTCGCTCGTCGTGGGTGGTGCCGCCCCACCCCGTGCGCATCGCGCGGGACGGCGACGTGACCCCCCTCGCGACACCGGCCGCGGCGCCCGTCGCACCCGGGTCGATCACCGAGGTCGAGACCACGGCCGAGGACGGCGCGCGCGTGCGAGGCTGGCTGCTGCTGCCCGACGGCGCGTCCGCGGATGCCCCGGCGCCACTGCTGCTGTGGATCCACGGCGGCCCGCTCAACAGCTGGAACGCGTGGAGCTGGCGCTGGGCGCCGCTGCTCGCCGTCGCCCGCGGCTACGCCGTGCTGCTGCCCGATCCGGCGCTGTCGACCGGTTACGGCCTGGACTTCATCGCGCGCGGCTGGAACAGCTGGGGCGGCAAGCCCTACACCGACCTGCTGTCGATCACGGCGGCAGTGGAGTCCCGCGACGACATCGACCAGACCCGCACCGCCGCGATGGGCGGTTCCTTCGGGGGCTACATGGCGAACTGGGTGGCCGGCCACACCGACCGCTTCCGGGCGATCGTCACGCACGCGAGCCTGTGGGCACTCGACCAGTTCGCCGGCACGACCGACAACTCCGAGTACTGGCAGCGGATCTTCACGAGCGAGGCGATGGAGCAGAACTCGCCGCACCGGTTCGTGCGCGACATCCGCACACCCCTCCTGGTCGTCCACGGAGACAAGGACTACCGCGTGCCGCTCGGCGAGAGCCTGCGCCTGTGGTCCGACCTGGCCGAGCACCACGCGGACGAGGACGGCCGCATGCCGCACCGCTTCCTGTACTTCCCCGACGAGAACCACTGGGTCCTGAAACCGCAGCACGCCGTGATCTGGTACGAGACGGTGTTCGCGTTCCTCGCCGAGCAGCTGCGGGGCGAGGAGTTCCAGCGGCCCGAGCTTCTGGGGTAGGCGCCGGGTCAGTGCGGGGCGTGGTACTCCATCTCGGCGCGCTTCCAGTAGCCCTTCACGATCATCTGCTCCGGCGCGAGGCTCCACCGGTCCAGCAGCAGCGCGCGCCCGGGCTTGACGATCGACTGCTCCGCCGCGACGAAGCCGAACACCGACCCCGTCGGCCGGTCCTCGGCCGTCAGCGCGTCGAGCCGGGCGGCGAGAGCGACGCCGGCGGGACCGGTGCCGCGGTGCACCTGCTCGACGCGGACGCCGGCCGGAGCATCGATGGGCAGCGCGTGCGCGGCATCCGTCACCTCCACGTGGATGCTGCCGACGGCGTCGGCGTCCATCGCCTGAGCGAAGCGGCGCATCGCCGGCACGGCGGTCTCGTCGCCGGCGAGGAGCCACGCGTCGGGACGGCCGGTCAGCACCTTCGAGCCTCGCGGGCCGCCGACACCGGCGACGGCACCCACGGGGGCGGTCGCCGCCCACGCCGCGGCGACCCCCGCGGTCCCGTCGGCGGGGTCACCGTGGATGGCGAACTCGATCTCGAGCCAGTCCTCGCCCCACGCGAGCGGCGTGTACTCCCGGTTCGGCGCGGCGCGAAGCTCCTCGACGGTCTCCGGGGCGCCCTCGGGGAAGAAGAGGCGGAGGTGGTCGTCGGCGCCGAGCGACCGGAAGCCCGTCAGCTCCGGGCCCTGCAGCCGGACGCGCACGTACGAGGGGGTGAGCCATTCGCGGGCAGCCAACGTGGCGCGGCGGAAGCGCAGCTCGAGTCCGGTGGGCTCGAGCCTGAACGAAGTTCGGTTGTCCATGCAGGCGAGGCTAGCCTGACTGTGCTCAGGCTCGGTGTTGATAGGGTGCGCCCCAGCGGCCGGCGGTGCTCGCGCGCCCGATCAGGACACGTGACGGATTTCGCAGTCGCTGCCGGGCGACAGGATCGCCTCGTGCCCGTCGTCGTAGCGAACCACCAGCAGCGGGTTCTCCTGGCTGCCTCGCACCTCTATCACCTCGCCGGCGCGCTCCACCGCTCCGACGACGCGGCCATGGATGACCACGCGGTCCCCGACGCTCGCTTGCATGTGGACCACCTCCTGGCGCACACGATACGACGGGCGGGCAGCGAGGGGTAGAGCCGACGCTGCGTCCGGTCAGAGGCGCGCCCCGTCGTCGTCGCGATCCTCCAGACCGACGCTGCGACCCCGCCACGACTCGTAGGCCATCAGCCACCCGATCGACACGGCCGCGGCAAGCAGGACGCCCAGCAGCACGTTCCCCCAGATCAGCCCGAACATGATCCCGAGGGTGAACATGAGGGCGGTGCCGAGCGCCCATCCGGAGTGTCCGCGGGTCCAGCCCTTGCGCGTCGTCGCCATGCCGAAAGCCTAGAGCGCGGCCGGGCCTGCGGCCCACGCCGATCGCGCCTCGGTAGGTTGGACAGAACGCCCCCACATGGAACGGATGCCATGACCCTCAACGTCAGCCCGCTCACCCTCGGCACCTCGGGCCTCGGACGCGACACCGCGCCCGGCTCGCCCGAAGAGGAGGCCGCCGTCGCGTTCGCCGAGCAGCTCTTCGCAGGCACGCACGCCTTCGTCGACACGTCCAACAACTACGCCGGAGGCCGGAGCGAGGCGGTGCTCGGGCTCGCCATCGCGCGGACCGGCCCGGATGCCGCCACCCGGGTCATCTCCAAGGTCGACTGCGATCCCGAGACGGGGGCCTTCGATCGCGAGCGGGTGCTGCGGTCGTTCGACGAGACGACGGCGCGCCTGGGCGTGGACCGCCTGCCGCTCCTGCACCTGCACGACCCGTACACCGTGACCTTCGACGAGGCGATGGCACGCGGCGGGGCCGTGGAGGGCCTCATCGAGCTGCGGGAGTCCGGTCGCGTCGACGCGATCGGCGTCGCGGCGGGGCCCGCCCCCATGATGGCCCGCTACGTGGGCACCGGGGTCTTCGACGCGGTGCTGGTCCACAACCGGTTCACGGTCGTGGACCAGTCGGCCGCACCGGTGTTCGCCGACGCGCGGGAGCGGGGCATGACGGTGTTCAACGCGGCGCCGTTCGGCGCCGGGATCCTCGCGACCGGCGCCCGGGAGGGGGCGATGTACGGCTACCGCCCGGCACCGCCTGCTCTGCAGGACTGGGTGGCTCGCCTCGAGCAGGTGTGCGCGGCGCACGGCGTGGCTCTTCCCGCGGTCGCGCTGCACTTCTCGCTGCGCTCGCCGCTGGTCGACTCGACGATCGTCGGCATCTCGTCGGCTCGCCGGCTCGCGCAGCTCGACGAGCTCGCCGCCACGCCGATCCCCGACGAGGTGTGGACCCAGCTGGACGCGCTCGGGCCGGCTCCGTCACCGGTCGACGACAGCGAATACGCCTGACGCGACGGCGGCGGGCGCTCACTGCTGAGGAGCGTTGACCGCCACCATCCAGTCGATCCCGAAGCGGTCGGTGAGCATGCCGAACCGCCCGCCCCACGGCGGCGTGTCGAACGGCATCGTCACGGTGCCCCCGTCGGCCAGCTTGTCCCAGAAGCCCTGCAGCGGCGCCTCATCGTCGCCGCTCACCGACACCGACACGCCGGCCGGCTGCTGCCACGTCATGCCGGTCGGGGTGTCGGCGGCCATGAGCACGAAGCCGTCCGGGGTGGTGAGCTGGGAGTGCATGACCAGGTCGGCCTCTGCCGGGTCCTGCACCATGCCCTCGAACTGACCGAAGGTCGAGATGTCGAGCTCGCCCCCGAAGACGCTCTGATAGAACGTCATCGCCTCGCGGGCCTGGTTCTTGAACGAGAGATACGGGTTGAGGCTGGGCATGTCGAACTCCTGAAGACGGATGGTGGATGCCGCGCCCGGCCGCGTGGCGCGTCCCAGTGTCGTCCGGGCCTCCGACATCGGCAAGAGGGTCTCCGGGCGATGCGCCTGCGTGCCGGGCCGGGCCTGCGTCGGTCAGCGGTCGCGGTGGTCCTCCGGGTGCAGCCGCGGACCGCGTCGCGGTTCGCGCACGCCGCTCGCGCCGATGAGGCGGATCACGCGCTGGCGGTGGCCAGGCCAGGCGGCCAGCAGCTGCAGCATCCCGTCATCGTCGACGCGGTGCCCGGTCAGCGCGTAGCCGACCTCGTGCGCGACGTGGAAGTCGCCGACGCTCACGGCATCGGGGTCGCCGAGCGCCCGGATGCGCGTCTCGGCGGAGGTCCACGGGCCGATCCCGGCCTGGCTGAGGAGCACACGGTCGACGGCCTCGCCGTCCTCTGCGCTCAGCACGGCGCGCACGAGCGCGTCGCCGCGGCGGGCGGCGCGCACCACGGTCTTCGACTGCGGCGGCTCGAGCCCCGCGCGGTGCCAGACCCAGGACGGGACGTGCTGCCAGCCGTCGATGGTGGGAGGTGCGAACATCGGCACCGGCGTCGGCCCGGGCGCGCGCTCGCCGCACCACGTCACGATGCGGCGCCACGCGCCGAACGCCTGCATGCCGGTCACCTTCTGCTCGAAGATCGCGCCGGCCAGCGCGTCGAAGACGAGCCCCGTGCGGGAGAGCCGCAGGCCCGGGTTGCGGTGGTGGGCGTCGGCGATCAGCGGATGCCGCGCCGCGTCGAAGCCGGTGACATCGTCGTCGGCGCCGCACAGCGCCGGCAGCTGAGCAAGCGCCCACTCCCGACCGGGGCCCCATGCCGCTCCTCGGACGACGCCGGGGTGGGTCTCGCGGATCGCGAGGGTCGCGACGCCGGCCGGAGTCCGGCTCGCCCGCCAGATGACGGCGCCGGAGACCGTCATCGTCGGGTCAGCAGCCCCGCGCCGCTGGAAGAGCACTGTGCGACGCAGGTCGAGAGGCTGACGGGGGCGGTACTCCGTCTCGAGCGGCCGCCCGTGATCGGGGCGCGGATCGCGAGGCTCGGCGCGCGTCGCGGAGCGCCCGGCATCCCTCGTCCGGGGAGTGCGCGAGAGCGACGTGGCCATGCCGCCCACCCTACGCCCCCGCCTCCGACACGCTGTCGGAGCGCGATTCAGAAGCGGTCGGGCGAAGGCGTGCCGTGACCGTAGCGGATGACGACGTCTGCGTGACGGTCGAAGCGGTAGCCCACCCCGCGGACGGTGCGCACGATGTCCTCGTAGCGCCCGAGCTTCGCGCGGAGGCGGCGCACGTGCACGTCGATCGTGCGCTCGCCCGGGGCGTCGTCGTCGGAGGTCCCCTGCCAGAGCGAGGTGACGAGCTCGGTGCGCTCGATGGTGCGGCCCTCGCGGAGCACGAGGTACTGCAGCAGCTCGAACTCCTTGAAGGTGAACGCGGCCGACTCGCCGTCGATGAGCACGCGCTTGCGCGAGATGTCGACGACGACGCCGCCGGCGGCGATCTCCTCGTCCTCGGGCTCGTCCTGCTTCGTGCGCGCCACGGCGGACGGCTCGTGCAGGGCCAGCCGCACGACGTCCACGTCGCGGCCGCCGGAGCCGACGGGCGCGAGGGCCACGGTGGCGTACGTCTCGGCGGAAGGCGCGAGGTCGGCCAGGGTGCGTCGCAGTGCGTCGACGAGCACGCCGAGGCTCACTCCCGACGCAGCGGCCTTCGCTTCGTCGATTCCGACGTAGAGGGCGAAGCCGCGGGGCGCGGTGCCGGCGGGCAGGGCACGCGCGGCCGGCTGGGCCGGCTCCGGCGCGGGCGGCTGGACGCCGACCGGGCGGTCGACGGCGCGGAGGTGGCGGACGGGAGCGGTGGCGGGGCGGTCGAGGAGAGCGGTGTTCGACATGATGATGGTCCTTGCGGGAGGAACCCGGGGGCGGAGCCGGGTTGGTGTGTGCTGCGGCCCATGTCGTCGGAGGCGAGGGCCGTCGGCCGGGTGATGGCCTGTTGCCCGACGCTGGGCGATGTGCGAAGCGGATCCGGGTGCGCGTGATCGACGCACGAAACCGGTGCTTCGGGGGACTCCGTGCGATCCGTTTTCAGAAGCGGAGGAGGAGTCCGACGGGGGTCACCGTGCTAGTGGCACATTCGACAACACATGACAATGCGGCCGGCCATCATCATGCCGGCAGTCCTGTTCGCCTCCCGGGCGGACAGATACAGCGCGTTGTCAGTCATGTGGCCGATTATGACGGAGTTTGTCGGAAAACGTCAAATCGCACGGATGTCGAGGCTTGATCATGAAGGAATGTGACAGATTGCTCAGTCTGACGCGAGCGCCGGGCAGGCTCCCGGGCGGCGCCGTCCCTGAAGGCCGGCAGGACGCCTGCTCAAGGAATGCCGCGACATCGCCAGGTCAGCCGCCCCGCCCGAGCCCGCGGGCGTAGCCTGTGCGGGTGACCGAGCTCCGCTTCACCAAAGAGACCGACTCCTCGCGCTACACGCTGCACCGGGGCGAGGATCTGGTCAGCGTGCTGGATTACCGCGACGACGGACGCACGGTGGCCATGACACGCGCCTACACAGTGCCGACGTTCCGGGGCCACGGCTATGCCGGCGAGCTCGTCGGCCGGGCCGTGCAGGAGCTCGAGCAGACGGGCGACCGGAAGATCGTGCCCGTCTGCTGGTACGTCGCCGACTGGTTCGAGGAGAACCCGGCGCACCGCGGGATGCTGCAGTCCCGCTCCTGACGCGCGTCCCGACGCCCGCCCATCTTGTCAACCCCATGACGCCCCGCGGCGGGCGGGGGATGCTGGGGAAGGACGAGAGGAGCGCGACATGGAGCGCGATCGGTCGGATCAGGACCTTCCCGAAGGCGTCATCGACGCGGACCCGCAAGGCGGCTGGGATCAGGTGGACGACGTCGAGTCGCGGGAGCGCAGCGCCGCAGTTTCTGAGGGCGACCTGCTGACGGACGCCGCCCTCGCGCCGGACGATCCCGTCGAGGGCGAGGCGGCCCGCCAGGGCGCCGACCCCGATCTCGCGTCCGATGCACAGCGTGGAGAGGAGCCCTGAGATGAGCACGACAGGCAATGAGTACGAGCAGCCCGGTGTGAACCAGCCCGATCGCGGCGACGCCGCGGGGGCGGAAGGGACCCCGGCGCCCCACGAGCCGACGCGTGACGAGCAGCCGGAGGCGCCGCCCGCCCTGGGCGAGCCCGCCCCCGACTCCAAGCCCGCCGGCACCTGGACCGAGGCGCCCGAGCAGGGCGGCGCGGGCGCCGCGGCGCCCCCGCCCCCGACGAGTGCGCCGGATCAGAGCGGCGACACCGGCCGTGCGGATGCAGCCGACGCGGGGTCGGCCGAGCAGGCAGCGGCCACCGCGGCGCCCGCCGAGCCGGCGCAGGGCGCAGCCGCGACCGTGCCGTCGGATGGCGCGCTGAGCGGCGAGCCGAGTCATGAGGCGGTCGGCATCGGCGTCATCGACGGCGGGGATCATCACGGCCACGACGGCGGCCGTGACACGCTCACGGTCAGCGAGGCCCAGCGCACGCCGGGAGCGCTCGGTGCGGAGCAGGAGCAGCGGCTGCCCGCGATGGCGCAGAACAACGCCTCCGACGTCGACAAGGTCTCCGGGATCGTCGCGCAGACGCGCTCCGACGTCGGTGCCGAGCCGCTCGAGCGCATCGCGGAGGTGCTGCGGCAGCGGCTCACGCAGTCCGGCATCGACCTGCCCGAGCACGACGTCGAGGAGCTGGCGCGGCAGGTGTCCACCGGCGATGCGGATACCCCCGCCCAATCGGGGCGCGAAGACTCGCGCTGAGTTCCGCGATCCGGCGGCGGCGACGGACCGCTCGGCCCTAGGCTGAGCGCGTGCCCATGGAGGACGTGTTCACCGTCGTCGCCGTCGGCTTCGAGGCGATCGGGGCCGGCGCGATGATCGTCGGCTTCGTCATCGCGCTCGTGCTGAGCATGAGGTCCCTCGGCCGGCACGAGGGCGGGCGCACCGCGTTCACCGTGCTGCGGACGACCCTGGGCGGCGCCATCCTCCTCGGGCTCGAGGTGCTGGTCGCCGCGGATCTCATCCGCACGATCACGTCCAAGCCCTCGCTCGAGGAGGCGGCGATCCTGGGTCTCATCGTCCTCATCCGGACGATCCTGTCGATCTCCATCCAGATCGAGATCGAGGGCACCCTGCCCTGGCGTCGCGCGATCCTCCGCAGCGGCGGTCAGGTCGTCGGCGACGCCGTCGCGCGGGACCGCGCTGCGAGCCAGGCCGCCGGCACCGCCGCGCCCGAGCCAGGCCCGCGCTGAGCGCGGCCGCTCACACGGCTGACACGCGCGGCCGGCCGCGGATGATCAGGCGGGTGCGCACGCAGGGGTGCACTCGGCGCCGTTGTGCAGGCCGATCGGGCGTGCCCACGGCGCGCGCTGCGCGCGGGCCGGCGCGGGCACGACGGCCCGCGTCGCGGGGTGCGGCGCCCGCGCGGAGGTCCGCTCACGGATCGAGGCGAGCAGCGCGCGGTCGCGTTCCCGCGCCCAGGTGTCGTGACGGTATTGGTGCTCGGCGGCATAGACAGCGAACATGGTTTCCTCCGTTGGTTCCGACAGAGTGAACCTACGCCGGGGGTCGGACATTGCCGGGTCGGCCGCACATGGCAGGAATCCACCGCCACCAGGCAGTCCCGCCACTGCGGATCACCCCTCCCGGGCGAACTCGCGGATGAGGCGGGCGGCGGAGGAGGCATCCCGGATCATCGTCTCGTGACCGTGCCCGGGCACCTCGCGCAGCCGGCCGTCGGGGAGGGTGTCGGCGATCCTCCGGCACCACTGCGGCGGAGCGACGAGGTCGTGCTCGCCGCGCAGCACCAGCGCCGGCACGCCGGCGCGGGCGAGGACGTCCTCCGGGCGATGCACGAGCATGGCGCGGAACTTCGCGCGCAGGTGCGGTCCGGCGCGCACGTACTCGCGCGCGCCACGCGCGATCACCCGCGGGCTCTCGATCGCGATGTCGCGCAGCAGGCGCCAGAGCTGGCGCGGGGCGCTGCGGGCCGCGGGGTCGACGGTCGGTCCCACCAGGACGATGCGCTCGGCCACGCGGGGGTGCCGGACTGCGACCTCGAGCGCGATCTGGGCTCCCATCGAGTGGCCGATGACGACCGCGGGCCGGCCCACCCGCGCGCGCAGATACGCCGCGACCAGGTCGGCGGTGCGCTCGATGGTGAGCACGCGGCGGGGCTCGGGAGCCTCCCCGTACCCCGGCAGGTCGAGCATGATCACCTCGCCGTCCCGGAGGTGGTGTGCCAGATCGTCGAAAACGCTGCGCCCCATTCCGATCCCGTGCACCAGGACGTACAGCGGCGTGCCGCTGCCACGCCGCTCGGCGACGATCGACGCGCCGGCGTACGCGAACTCCTCCACTGTCGCCATCGATCAGGCGGCGCCGCTCTGGTCCCGCAGTCCCACCCGATCGGGGATGTCGAACTGCACGCGGGGGAGCCATGCCGACGGATCGGGCCACGGCCGTGACGCGGGCAGGCTGCGCAGCCGCGCCCGCAGGGCCGCCCCCGACGCTTCGACCGGCAGCACCCGCGACGGGGCACGATGCGCGAGCGCGCCCAGCCACCAGTGCCGCCACGTCCCCTCGATCGCCTCGGGGCCGGCGACCACGTAGTAGTCCGGCATGACCGCCTCGCCCGAGGCGAAGAGGTCGAGCAGCGCCCCCACCTCCGTCTCGAGCGACCCGAGCGTCGAGCGCTCCTCGTAGAGCTCGACCCACGCCGATGCCACGTGCTCGAGGGGATCTGCGTCGTGCACGACGTAGGGCATCGACACCGACGCGACGAGGTGCGCCGCGACGGCCGGCTCGGCCTCGCGCAGCGACAGCGCGACCAGGGCCGGCACATCGGCCAAGCCGGTCAGCAGCTCGTCGCTGTCGGCGCCGACGAGTGCCACGACGGTCGATCGTGGAGCGGTGTCTGCGGTCAGCGCCATGCTCAACGATAAGACGTCGCGACCCCGGAGCGGGAGTGCGCCGCTCGCGTGTTCACACCGCGGTGAGCACGACGGTGGACAGATCGGACCCGAACGTGAAGCGGGCGTCGACGGTGCCGCCGCGCAGCACGCCGGGCAGCCATCGCGAGGCGTCGTCCCACATCCGCGGGTACGGCACCGCGTCCAGCGCGTACCAGCGAGGCGTGATCTCCGCCGTCTCGACGGGCTCGCCCTGGAACCTGCGGCACACGAAGACCGTGGACCGCTGCGACCAGGCGGGCCGCGTGGGGAAGTGGTAGTCGATCGTGCCCGCGAGATGCAGAGCGGATGCCTCGATCCGCACGCCGATCTCCTCCTCGACCTCGCGCACCGCGGCCTCCTCGGCCGATTCTCCGTGGTCGAGCTTGCCGCCGATCCCGACGACCTTCCCCTGGCCGAGACCGGTCCGCTTGTCGCCGAGCAGCACCTCCGTGCCCCCAGGCCCGCGCCGCAGCAGATAGACGACGCAGACCTCGGGCAAGGACATGCGTCGAGGGTACGCCCGGCGCCCGGCGCGGACCGTGCGGGCCCGCGCGATCCCCGGATGCCCGGCCTGCCTCACCGGCGATGTCGGCAGGCGAACGTACCGTGTGGGCATGCGCATCCTGCACACCTCGGACTGGCACATCGGGCGGTCGTTCCACGGCCACTCGACGCTCGACGCGCTGCGCGGCGTGCTCGAAGCGCTGGTCGGGCAGGTGCGCGAGCATGCCGTCGACGCCGTGATCGTCGCGGGGGACGTGTTCGACTCGGCCGCACCCGCTGCCCCGGCCTACACCCTTCTGACCGACACGCTGCGCGCGATCGCGGACGCGGGAGCGACGGTCGTCGTCACCAGCGGCAACCACGACTCCGCCGCTCGGCTGGGGTTCCAGTCGGCGCTGCTGCGCGACGGCATCCACGTCGTCACCGATCCGGCCGCCGTCGGCACGCCGGTGACGGTGAGCGACGAGCACGGCCCCGTCCACATCTACGGCATCCCCTACCTCGAGCCCGTGCTCCTGCGCACCGTATGGCCGGGGGTGCGCACCCAGGCCGACGTGGTCACCCGCGCGATGGACCTGGTGCGCGCCGATGCCCGCGGCCGGGGCGGCCGGTCGGTCGCCGTCGCACACTGCTTCGCGGCGGGGGTCGCGCCGACGCCCCACCTGGAGCGCGACATCCAGCAGGGCGGTCTCGACGTGGTCCCGCTGTCGGCCTTCGACGGTGTCGACTACATGGCGCTCGGTCACATCCACGGTCGCCAGCAGCTCGCGCGCGGCGTGCGCTACGCCGGCGCGCCGCTGCACTACAGCTTCGACGAGGGCGACAAGCCCCGCGGGTGCTGGCTCGTCGAGCTCGACGCCGACGGACTCGCCGACGTCCAGTGGCTCCCCCTCCCGGTGCCGCGGGCCCTCGCGACCGTCAGCGCCACACTCGACGAGCTCCTCGCCGACGAGCGGTTCGCAGCGCACGCCGGCCACTGGGTCCGTGCCGAGTACACCGACGCCCTCCCGCAGCGCGACCCCATGCGCCGCCTGCTCGCGCGCTTCCCCTTCTGCGCCGAGGTCCGGCACGCCCCCGCGGCGCCCCGGCCCGGCGAGGTCCGCACGTATGCGCAGCGGGTGCGCGCCGCACGCAACGACGCCGAACTCGTCGACGCGTTCCTCGCGCACGTGCGCGAGGGCGAGGGGGCGTCCGCGCGCGAGGCCGACCTCGTGAGGGACCTCCTCGAGGAGCGCACGCGGGTGGAGGCCGGCGCATGAGGCTGCATCGCCTCGAGCTCACCGGGTTCGGGCCGTTCCGCGAGCGTCAGAGCGTCGACTTCGACGCGTTCGATCGTGACGGCATCTTCCTCATCGCCGGGCGCACGGGGGCCGGCAAGTCGAGCATCCTCGACGGCGTCTGCTTCGCCCTGTACGGGAGCGTGCCGCGCTACGAGTCCGGCGACAAGCGGCTGCGCAGCGACCACTGCGAGCCCGACGACCCCACCGAGGTGCGGCTCGAGTTCACCGTCGGAGAGCGGCGGTGGCGCGTCACCCGCGCTCCCGAGTACCAGCGGCCGTCGCGCCGGGGCGGCGGCCTCACGGCGGAGCCGACCCGGGCAGAGCTCGAGGAGCTCGTGGACGGCACCTGGATCGGCCGGGCGGCCAGGCCGCGCGACGTCGGCCTGCTGCTGGACGAGGTGCTCGGGCTCAGCGCTCAGCAGTTCCAGCAGGTCATCCTGCTCGCCCAGAACCGGTTCTCGCGCTTCCTCCTCGCGTCCGGCGCGGAGCGGCAGTCGCTGCTGCGCGCGCTCTTCGGCTCGCGCCGCTACGAGGAGTACGCCCGCGAGCTCGGGGAACGCAGCAAGGCCGCGCAGCGCGAGGTCGATGCGCTCGCCGAGCGGGCGCGGACGCTGCTCGCCCAGGCCGAGCGGCTCATCGCGGCGCAGGCCGACGACCCCGAGCACACCGAGGGCGCCGATGCCGGCCCTGACGTCGCCGCGACGCCGGACCTCGGCGCCCGCCGCGACGCCGTCGAGCTCGGCCGGCAGCGTGCGGCGTACCGCCTCGACACGCTCACCCACGAGCGGACGGCCGCCGACGCCGCGCGCTCGGCGGCCGAGGCCGCGCACGCGGAGCTCGTCGCGCTGTCGAAGGCGCAGGCCGAGCTGGCGCGCGCGCGCGAGCGGCTGGCGACGCTGGAGGCCGACGGCAGCCGGATCGCGTCCGACCGCGACCGGCTCGATCGTGCCCGGTCGGCCGAGTCGCTCCGCGCGCCGCTCGAGGCCGCAGAGCGGGCCGAGCGCACCGCCGCGGCGACCGCGGCGGCGGCGGCCGAGGCCGACACGGCGTGGCTGCGCATCGCCGAGCGCGTCGGCGAGGACGCCGCGGCCGACCTCGAGGCCGTCGTCGAGCGCGTCACCGGCGAGCTCGCCGTATGGACGGCGGCGCTGGCGCACGAGACCGCGCTCGCCGACGAGCAGGCGCAGCTGGCGGCCGCCGAGGCCGAGACGTCGCGGCTCGAGGGCGACGTCGCCGCGCTCGACGCGCAGCGGGCCCAGGTGCCGGCGGAACTCGCGCGGCTCGAGAGCGAGCTCGAGCCGCTGCGCGAGCGCGCCGCTCGCCGTGATCCCGCCCGCACCCGCCACGACGAGCTGGTGCAGCGCCTGGCCGCCGCGGAGGAGGCCGAGCGCCTCGCCGTCGTCCGGCGCGACAGCGAGGCGGCGCACCGCGACCAGGCCGCCGCGGCCGCGGCGGCTGCCGCGCGCGTCGCCGCGCTGCTGCAGAGCCGCCTGGACGGCTACGCCGGCGAGCTCGCGGCGGTCCTCGTCGACGGGGAGCCGTGCGCCGTGTGCGGGGCGACCTCCCACCCGGCACTGGCCGGTCCCGCCGACGAGCCCGTCACCGACGAGATGGTCGCCGAGGCCGAGCGTGAGCGCGACGCGGCGCTCGCACGCGAGCGGTCCGCGTCGGAGGCCGCGCGCACCGCGCGCGAGCGCCACGGCGACGCTGCGGCCCGCGCCGGCGGCGAGGGCGTCCAGATGCTGCGCGATGCGCTCCACAAGGCGGCCGATGAGCTGGCCGCGGCCGAGCGCGCGGTGCAGCGCCGCGACGAGGTGATGACGCAGCACGCCCAGCTGGCGGCACTGGACGCCGAGGCCGAGGCATCCCGTGCCGCGCTGGCCGACCTGCTCGCGGCCGCCCGGACGCGCGCGGCCGCGCTCGCCGCGACGGTCGAGGCCACCCGGCGGGCCGTCGACGACGCCCGCGGCGACCACGTCAGCGTGGCCGACCGCGTCGCCGAGGCGAAGAGAGTCCGGGATGCCGCCCGGCGCGCGCACGACGCGCAGGCCGAGGCCGCCCGCGCGGCCGCGTCGGCGGCGGAGAGCCTCGCCGATGCCGACGACAGGATCGGCACCTCCGCGTTCGCCGACGCCGAGGAGGCGAGGCGGGCACTGCTGGAGCCGCGCGAGGCCGAAGCGCTGGCGGAGCGCATCGCGACGCACGACGCGCAGCTCGCGGCGACCCGCGCCCGGCTGCTCGACCTCGAGCTGGAGCTCGCGGGCGCCCCCGAGGGGCCTGCCGACACCGTCGGCTCGAAGGCCGCGCTGGACGCCGCGGACGCGGCGCGCACGGCGGCGCTGCGGGCCGAACGCGATGCTCATGCGCTCGTCGAGGCGCTGCGCGACCTCGCGCTGCAGATCGACGACTCGTACGCGGGGATCGCCGCGAAGGCCGCCGATGCGGAGGCCGTCACACGGCTGGCCGACACGGTCGCCGGTCGGGCACCCAACACGATGAAGATGGACCTCGAGACGTTCGTCCTCGCCGCCGAGCTGGAAGAGATCGTCACCGCCGCCAACGTGCGCCTCGCCGACATGTCCTCCGGGCGCTACCGCCTGCAGCACACCGACGCGCGCGCGGCCAGAGGTGCGGCGTCGGGCCTCGGCCTGGAGGTCATGGACGCCTACACGGGGCAGGCGCGTCCCGCCCAGTCCCTCTCCGGCGGCGAGACGTTCCTGGCATCCCTCGCTCTCGCGCTGGGGCTCGCCGAGGTGGTGACGGCGCGTGCGGGCGGCATCCGTCTCGACACGCTCTTCGTCGACGAGGGGTTCGGGTCGCTCGACGAGGAGACCCTGGATCTCGCCATGCGCACCCTCGATGAGCTGCGCCAGGGCGGTCGTACGGTCGGCGTCATCAGCCACGTCGCCGCGATGAAGGAGCAGTTGCCCGCACAGCTCGCGGTCGAGGCGACGCCGGAAGGGCCGAGCGTCATCACGCAGGACGCGGTCGCGTCCGTCTGACGGCTCGGGCAGGGGGCGTCCGCTTCGCCCTGTCGCAGACCCGGGCCGAGGAGTATCGTTCGCGGCAGTGACCCGACGCCGTCGGATTCCTGGGGGAATCCGCGATCCGGTTCGACCCGCCGGCATCCCGCCGCGGCGCCGTGCCGCACCCATCCGTCACGTCGACGTACGGAGGAATCATGCGTTCCAGCACCCGGGCGCGCCGCGCCGTCGCCGCGTTCGCGGCATCCGCGCTCCTGCTCGCCGGCACGCTCGCCTCGGCCCCCGCCGCCGGCGCCGCGCCCGCCACCGCCCAGATCGTCCGCATGGCGGCGCTGGGCGACTCGATCTCGCAGGCCGCGATGACGTGCTCGAGCCTCACGTCGTGCCCCGCGAACAGCTGGTCGACCGGCTCCAGCACAACGGTGAACTCCCACTTCCTCCGGCTTCGCGCGCTCGGCGCGACCGGGCTCGCCGCGTACAACCTCTCGACCTCCGGGGCCGCCTCCGCGTCGCTCCCGGCCCAGGCCCACGCGGCCGCCACCCAGACGGTGCAGTACGTGACCATCGAGGTCGGCGCGAACGACGCGTGCACCCGGACGGTCGGCGCGATGACGCCCACGGCCGCCTTCGCGGCGAACGTCACCGCGGCGCTGACCACCTTGGCGGCGAGCCCTGGGTCGCCGGAGATCTTCGTCGCGAGCATTCCCAGCCTGCAGCGGCTGTACGAGCTCAACAGATCGAGCCTCTCGGCGCGGCTCGCGTGGGGCCTGCTGCAGACGTGCCGATCGATGCTGGCCAACCCGTCCAGCACCGCGGCCGCCGACGTGCAGCGCCGGGCCGCGGTGCAGCAGCGGGTGAACGAATACAACCAGGCGCTCTCGGACGCGTGCGCGGCGACGGCGAAGTGCCGGTTCGACGGATTCGCCGTGGCGGACTACGCGTTCGCCCGGTCCGACCTCTCCACGCGCGACTACTTCCACCCGTCCCTGTCGGGCCAGGCGAATCTCGCCGCGATCACCTGGCCGAAGACGCAGTGGATGGTGCCCTGAGTCCGTCGTTGATCGACGGCTCCGACTCGGCGTCTGATGCCGCGTGCAGGGCGGCTCAGACGCCGTAGTCGGCGCGGATGCGCTCACGGAGCTGGTGGCTGCACGCGGCGACCGCGGCGTGCCAGTCGGTGATGGCGCCGTCCTGGGCGCGGTCGGACACCGCCTTCAGCACGCGGATCGGCACCTCGAACCGCTGCGCCACCCAGATGTACGCGTACGTCTCCATGTCCACCAGGCCCGCGCCCAGCGGGCGGATCACCTCGACGGCCTCAGCGTCGTCCACGAAGTGATCGCCGGTCGCGATGGTGACGCCCTCGGCGCCCAGCTCCACCAGCGAAGGCAGCGACACGTGCTGGCCGACGATCCCGTCGATGTCGGTGACGTCGTGCTGCAGCGCCGCGGCGATCTCGTAGACGGATGCCTCGAGCCGCGCGTCGATGGCGCCCGCGGTGCCGACCACCACGACCTCGTCATAGGCCGTCGCATCGAGCGCGCGCGTCAGGGCGTAGGTCGCCTGGAGCTTGCCGGGACCGGTGACGAGCCGGTGGAATCCGGGGAGGTCGTCGGGGAACGCGACGAGTTCGGAGGAAAGGGCGGCGACGAGGAGTCTCACCCCTCCATCATCTCCCGCTTCCCGTCCTGCAAGCCCCCGGGACCCGACCCGATCGACCCGAGCCGGGGCGGGAGGGGGTTAGCCTGGGCACGATGCCTGGGCAAGAGTCGCGACCGCTGAAGTCCTCGAGCACAGTCTCGGAGACGGCGAGCACGGACTCGCCCGGTGCCGGCCGTCCTGCGCCGGCCCGGCCCGCGCCGGCCCACACCGCGGTGATCCCGCTCTCCGCCGGGGCACGGTGGCGGGCGTTCTGGGTCTGCGTGTCGGTCGCGGCGATCACGATCCTCGACATGACGAAGGTCAACGTCGCGCTGCCCTCCATCGGGGAGGTGCTCGACGCCGGATCGACCGAGCTGCAGCTCATCGTGTCGGGCTTCGTGCTGACGTTCGGACTGGTGCTCGTCCCGATGGGGCGCCTCGGCGACCAGCGCTCGCGGCGCACCCTCTTCGTCGTCGGCCTCTCGCTGTACACCGCGTCGAGCGTGCTGTGCGCGCTCGCGCCGACGGCCGAGGTGCTGCTCGTCGCGCGGCTGCTGCAGGGCGTGGCCGCCGGCATCCAGATGCCGCAGGTGCTCGGCATGGCGCAGGAGCTCTTCCAGGGCAAGGAGCGCGCCCGCGCGTTCGGCCTCTTCGGGGCCACGATCGGGCTGGCGACGGCGTTCGGCCCGACGCTGGGCGGTCTGCTCATCGCGCTGGGCGGCCCGACCGACGGCTGGCGGCTGATCTTCTGGATGAACGTGCCGCTGTGCCTGGCCGCGATCGGTCTCGCCCTGTGGCTGCTCCCCGAGACGCGCACCCCGTCGCAGCGCCCCGTACAGCTCGACCCCATCGGCGTGCTGCTGTTCGGCGCGAGCATCGTGTCGCTGATGTGGCCCTTCCTGTTCACCACGGGGGCGCCGACCGACGACCCGGCGCGGTGGTGGCTGCTCGTCGGCTTCGCGCTGTTCGCCTCGGCGTTCATCGCGTGGGAGCGCCGCTACGCCGCCCGCGGTCGGAACCCCCTCATCCCGCTCGGTCTGTTCCGCATCGCGTCGTACCGCAACGGCACGCTTCTGCAGACCGCCTACTTCACCGCGCTGCCCGCGCTGTTCCTGCTCACCACGCTCTACCTCCAGATCGGCCTCGGCCTCGAGCCGGTGTTCGCCGGGATGGTGTCGATCGGCTTCGCGCTGGCCAGCGCCGCCACCTCGTGGATCGGCGGCAACCTCGTCAGCGCCCACGGTCGCGTCGTCGTGGTGTGGGGGCTGGTCGGCGTCCTGCTGTGCGCCGGGGGCCTCGTGCTCATCGCCCTGTACAGCGATCCGGCGTGGACGCCCTACCTCGCGGCGGCCATGATGACCGTCGGCGGGGCAGGCGGGGGTCTGGTCATCGCGCCGAACCAGGCGCTCACCCTCGCGGACATCCCGGTCAAACGGGGCGGGCTCGCAGGCTCGGTCGGCCAGCTGGGGCAGCGCATCGGCGCCGCGGTGGGCACCGCGGTGGGGCTGTCGCTGTTCTACTCCGCGATCTACCGCGAGACGGGCACCGCCGACGAGCTCGTGGTGTACCACGACGCCTACGCATTCGGGATGCTGTCGGTGGGCGTCTTCCTCGGGATCGCGTTCCTCGTCGCGATCGTCGATCTGACGGCGCGGCGCAGCCGGGCCGCCGACCGCAGCGGCGGCGGCGGCGACCCTGTGCCCTGACCACCGCACGCCCGCCGCGTCACCGCCGCAGCGAGACCGGCCCGAGGACGGGCCGCCGGCGGTCGCGCGTCCACCGTGCTCGTGTCCGCCGGAACTCCTCCCGGCCGGTGAAGCGATAGCGGTAGGAGACCGCCCGCACCCACCGCGGCCGCTCGCCCGCGAACGGGTCGTGCGCGAGAAGGCGCAGGGTCGGGGCATCCGCTTCCAGCAATCGCACCAGGAACGCCGTGAACCAGTCATCCAGCGACCGTCCGAGCGGAAGGAACCACATCAGCCAGTCCAGGCGCAGGTGGTACGGCGCGTACTGGCGGGGGATCCGGCGGACGTCTCCGGGCTTGCCCTTGAAGCCGTACTCGTGCCACGTCGCGACATCCGGGTCGTCGTCCATCGTGCCCTCCACGACGATCTCGATGCGCTCCTTCGTCACCGTCCCGAAGGCGCCGTACGCGTTGGCGAGCTGCCAGCGGTTGAACGACGCGTTCATCAGCTGCCGTCGTGCGAAGAGGTTCCGAAGCGGCCACCAGCTGAGCACCGCGTAGAGCACGCCGACCGCGCCGGTGACGACGACCCAGTACAGCGGCATCCCGTCGAGGATCCAGGGCGGGTCGGATGCCGCAGGGCGGGCGTCGCTCCCGATCCCCGGCAGCCCGATCGCCGAGAACGCGATCACGATCGTCATCCAGTTGAGCCAGGCGAAGTTGCCCGTGACGACCAGCCACGCCTGCGTCGCGATCACGACGGCGGCCGCGACCGCGCCGATGACGGCCGGCACCGGGCCGGGCACGACGGTGCCGAGAAGCGGAGCGAACAGGAACCACGGCACGACGAGCTGTGCGAAGTGGTTCCCCACCACCTCGCCGCGGTGGAACCAGCGGGGGAGCAGGTGCGCCTGACGGCTCAGCGGGCCCGGCATCGGCTGCGTCTCGTGGTGGTACATCAGCGCCGTGAGGTCGCGCCACTCGCGGCCGCCGCGGATCTTGATCATGCCGGCGCCGAACTCGAGACGGAACACCAGCCACCAGAACAGGACGATCACCGCCGTCGGCGGGGGCTGGCCGTCCGAGCCGAGGAACGCCGCGAGGAACCCCGCTTCGAGCAGCAGCATCTCCCAGCCGAAGCCGTAGAAGGTCTGGCCGATGCTCGTGATCGACATGTATCCCAGCCACAGCGCGAGGAAGCACGCCATCGGCACCCACGGCGGGCCCAGCTGCGGGATGCCGGCCGCCAGCGCGGCCGCGACGACGATGCCGGCCGCGCAGAGCGCCACGAGCCGGCGATCGGTGTACCGCACGTACCGGAACAGCGTAGGGCGGAGCAGGCGCCCTGCCCGGGCCGACGAACTGGCCCAGTCCAGCAGCTCGGGCGCCGGGAGCAGCCCGCGCTCGCCGAGCAGCGGCCGGAACTGGTTCAGCGACGAGACGAAGGCGACGACGAAGAGCGCGGCGATCCCCCGCTGGAGCACCTGCCGCGCGAACTCGAAGTCGACCGCCGCGAAACCGTCCATAGGTGAGCTGTGCCCGCCGTCACGCCTCGGTCTCCGCCGCCCGCCCGCTCATGGTGCCATCCTGCGACACGGACCGGGCGCGCGGCAGGGGGTTGACGCGCGGACGCCCTCACGCGGACGGCGCCCCCTGCGCGACGCCCGCGTGGCGGTCTACCACCCCGCTCGGTGCTTCGCCAGGATGGAGGTGCGGACGGCCCGCGGGGATGGGGTGTGGATCATGGAATCGGTGCTTCTGGAGACTCCGACGGGGATCACGGCCCGGCTCGGCTGGGATCCCAAGCTGCCCGAGCATGACCGCAAACGCCTCCTCGCGAAGGAGCTCGTCGCGACGCGCCTCGGTGTCGAGCCGGAGAGCGTGCGCGTCGAGCGGGAGGCTCCCCGAACGTTCGGGTTCCACACCCAGCTCATCGCGGAGGTGGACGGCGCCGAGGTGCCCCTGAAGATCCGGAACGTCAGCTTCCGCGCCGCCACGGTCGTGGCCGTCAGCGACGCAGACACCGCCCTGGGGCTCGACCTGCGCGACGCACACCCGGACGACGCGGAGCTGCACCTGATGAAGCGGCACTCGCACCTGTTCGAAGAGGACGACCTGCGCAAGCTCCTCGCCCACTGGACGCGGGTCCAGGCAGTGCGCGACGCGGACGGGCGCGGCGCGCGCGTCGCCGCGGACCACGTGCGCCTGGACAGCCCGCTCTCGAAGGGCTGGATCCCAGATCGCAAGGTCTTCTACCAGCTGGCCGACCTCTCGCGCGACAGCTGGATCATCACGCTCGCGTACACCCACGCTCCGGCGAGCTGATCCGCGGCATCCGTCGTCACTCCTCGACGAGTTCGGGAAGCGCCGCCTTCAGCTCCGCGAGCCAGGCGCGGGCATTGCCGTCGGACGGGGCCCGCCAGTCCCCGCGAGGAGACAGCGAGCCGGCCGGCGACACCTTCGGTCCGTTCGGGATCGCCGAGCGCTTGAACTGCGCGAAGGCGAAGTAGCGCTTCAGGAACACCTGCAGCCATTTCGCGACCGTGGGCAGGTCGTAGGCGTAGCGGTCTTCGTCGGGGAAGCCGGGCGGCCAGGCGCCGGCGTCCTTGTCGCCCCACGCGGCGGCCGCGAGGAACGCGATCTTCGACGGCCGGAACCCGAAGCGCAGCACGTGGTACAGCGCGAAGTCGTGGAGTGCGTACGGACCGATGCGATCCTCGGTGGACTGCATCCTGCCGTCCTGTCCGGCCGGGACGAGCTCGGGCGAGATCTCGGTGTCGAGGACCGACTGCAGCACCTCGCGCGCGCGATCGCTCAGATCGGCCGAGCCGCCCTCGTCGCCGCGGTGCGAGATCACCCAGCGGATCACGTGCTGGATGAGGGTCTTGGGCACGCCGGCGTTCACGGCGTAATGGCTCATGTGGTCGCCGACGCCGTAGGTCGCCCAGCCGAGGGCGAGCTCCGACAGGTCGGACGTGCCGATGACCATGCCGCCGTGGTGGTTCGCCAGCCGGAACAGGTAGTCGGTGCGAAGGCCCGCCTGCACGTTCTCGAAGGTGATGTCGTGCACCGGCTCGCCGTCGGCGAACGGGTGATCCAGTCGCTCGAGCATCTCGATCGCGAGCGGGCGGATGTCGATCGTCTCGATCGAGGCGCCCACCGCCTCGGCCAGCGCGATGGCGTTGGACTTGGTGTGCTCACTGGTGGCGAAGCCGGGCATCGTGTACGCCAGGATCTCGCTGCGCGGGCGGCCCATCACATCCATGGCGCGGGCAACCACGAGCAGCGCGTGCGTCGAGTCCAAGCCGCCCGAGACCCCGATGACGGGCTTGGGACCGCCGATCGCGCGCATGCGCTGAACCAGGCCGGACACCTGGATGTTGAAGGCCTCGTAGCAGTCCAGCGCGAGGCGCTCCGGGTCGTCGGGCACGAACGGGAAGCGGTCGAGCACGCGCCGCAGGCCGACGTCGGCCTGCGGCGGATCGAGCTCGAAGTGCACGGTGCGGAACGCGGCATCCGCCCCCGTCGTCCTGCGGTTGTCGTCGAAGGTGCCCTGTCGCAGCCGGTCCTGCCGCAGCCGGTCGAGGTCGACGTCGGCGACGGACTTGCGGGGACCGTCGGGGAAGCGCTCCGTCTCGGCGAGGAGGTTGCCGCCCTCGTAGATCATCGTCTGGCCGTCCCACGAGACGTCGTTCGTGGACTCGCCGTCGCCCGCGGCGGCGTACGCGTAGGCGGCCAGGCACCGCAGCGACTGCGACTTGCAGAGGTCCTTGCGGTCCTCGGCGCGCGCGATGGTGATGGGGCTGCCGCTGAGGTTGAGCAGCACGGTCGCGCCCGCGAGCGCCGCGGCCGAGGACGGCGGGATCGGGACCCAGACGTCCTCGCACACCTCCGCGTGCACCACGAGCCCCGGCACGTCGAGCGCCTCGAACAGCAGGTCCGGGCCGAACGGCGCCTCGAGAGCACCCACCCGGATGTCCTGCCCGCCCTGGTCGTCGCCGGCGGCGTACCAGCGCCGCTCGTAGAACTCGCGGTAGGTCGGCAGGTACGACTTGGGCGCGACGCCCAGCAGCTCGCCGCGGTGGATCACGACGGCGCAGTTGTACAGCCGGCTGCGATGGCGCAGCGGCGCGCCGACCACGAGCATCGGGAGCAGATCGACGGATGCCTCGACCAGCCGTTCGATCGCCGCCACGACGGCGTCGAGCACGGCGTCCTGCATGACGAGGTCCTCGATGCTGTAGCCGGTCAGGCAGAGCTCGGGGAAGACCGCGACGGCGACCCCCTCAGCGTCGCACTCCCTGGCCGATGCCAGCACCGCCTCGGCGTTGGACTGCGGATCGGCGATCGAGATCGGGATGGTGCAGGCCGCGACGCGGGCGAATCCGTGCCGGTACGCGCTCTCGAAGGGCAGGCTCATGCGCACCAGTCTGTCAGGTGCCCCCGCGGGCCGTCCGGGGTCGTGCCGGGGGTGTCGGATGCCGCGGCTAGGGTCGATGGGGAAGGGCGGGGCATGCGATACATCGAGGACGAAGGCCGGATCGTCTGGAGCGCGAGCGATCTCAAGGCCGCCGCGGAGTGCGAGTTCGCGTGGCTGCGGGCGATCGACGCGCGGCTCGGGCGTATCGCCGCCGTGGAAGAGCCCGAAGATCTGACGCTCGAGCGGGCCGGGCGCCTCGGCACGGTGCACGAGCAGCGCGTGCTCGCCGACTACGTCGGGCGCTACGGCGATCGGGTCGTCCAGATCCCCGAGACGCGCTCGTCCGACGCCGCCGCCCTCGCGGAGGCCGTCGCCCTGACCAACGCGGCACTGGACTCCGACGCCGAGGTGGTCTACCAGGCCGCCTTCGCCACCGACTCGTTCGTCGGCTTCGCCGACTTCCTCGTGCGCGACCCGTCGTCGGGCGCGGGGGCGACGAGGCCGTGGCTCGTGCAGGACACGAAGCTCGCGCGCCACGCGCGAGTGACCGCCCTCATGCAGTTGGCGGCATACGTCGACCAGCTCGACCGGCTCGCCGTTCCGCGCTCCGACCGGGTGCAGCTGCTGCTCGGCGACGGCAGCGTCAGCGAGCACGAGGTCGACGACCTGCTCCCGGTGTTCTCGCTGCGGCGCGAGCGTCTCGCGGCGCTCATCGCCGACCGCCGGCTCGACCTCGGGGCGGCGGGCGACCCGGTCCCGTGGGGAGACCCGCGGGGCGACCTCGCCGTCGTCGCCTGCGGGCGCTGCGCGACGTGCGACGCCGAGGTGGTGGCATCCCGCGATCTGCTCCTCGTGGCGGGGATGCGCCCGGTGCAGCGCGAGCGCCTTCGCGCCGCGGGGATCTCGACCATCGAGCAGCTCGCCCACGCAGTGGGTCCCGTCGGGATGAATCCGGACGTCTTCGCCTCCCTGCGCACGCAGGCGCGGCTGCAGCTCGAGAGCCCGGCCGGCACGCCGCCGCTCACACCGCCGAAGCCGGCCCGACAGCAGGCGCCGGCGGCCGAGAGCATCGTCGCGCCCGACGGCGGCGTCGCGGCGGAGGGGACGGTGACGCTGGCCGCGGTCCTCGAGGTGCCGGCTGCGGTGCCCGAGCCGCCGCCCGTCCCGGTGTTCGAGGTCGTGGCGCCCAAGGCGCTCGGGGCGCTGCCGCGTCCCGACCACGGCGACCTCTTCTTCGACTTCGAGGGCGATCCGCTGCACACCGAGCCGTCGCTGCCGGGGGAGCCCACGCAGTGGGGGATCGACTACCTGTTCGGATGGGTCGACAGCCGCGAGCAGTACACGGCGCTGTGGGCGCACTCGTTCGCCGACGAGAAGCGCGCTCTCGAGACGTTCCTCGACATCGTCAACCTGCGCCGGCAGCAGCACCCCGGCATGCACATCTACCACTACGCCCCCTACGAGCCCACGCACCTGCTGGCGATGGCCGCGCGGCACGGCGTGCGTGAGGCAGACGTCGACCGGCTCCTGCGCGACGGCGTGTTCGTCGACCTCTACCCGATCGTGCGCCGTGCGCTGCGGGTCGGATCGCGCTCGTACTCGATCAAGAAGCTCGAACCGCTCTACATGGGCGACGAGGTGCGCACGAGCGACGTCCAGAAGGGCGACGACTCGATCGTGCGGTACGTCCAGGCGCGGGCGCTGCAGGACGACGGCGACGACGCCGAGGCCCGGCTCGTGCTCGACGATCTCGCGGACTACAACCGCTACGACTGCGTGTCGACGCGCCGTCTGCGCGATTGGCTGGTCGACCGCGCCCGCGAGGCCGCCCTGGTGCCCTCGCCCAATCCCGAGCCCGATGAGCGCGCGTACGAGCCGTCGCCCCGGGCGACCACGCTCGAGGCCCTCGCGCACCGCCACCCGGAGGACTCGGTCCCCGCGCGATCGCTGCGCCTCGGGGCCGCCGCGATCGACTACTACCCCCGCGAGGCGAAGTCGTTCTGGGCGACGCACTTCCTCCGGCTGCGCGAGCCGGTGTCGCTCTGGGACGAGACGCGCGACGTCGTCACGATCGATCCCGCGCGCAGCCGCGTGCGCGAGGACTGGCACTTCGCCGAGAGCGGCCGCGGCGGGGAGCGCCGCATCGTCGAACTGCGCGGCGATCTCGCGCCGGGAACGCGGCTGAGCGAGGGCACGAACCCCTTCGCGCTGTACGAGCTGCCGGCGCCCTACCCGTTCGAGCCGTCGCCCCGGTGGATCCACTCGTACCGCTCGGTGACCGTCCTCGAGGTGCTCGACGACGGCGCGGTCGTCGAAGAGACGGCCGTCGACGGCGTGACCTGGACCGACCTGCCCCTGGCGCTGACCCCTCAGGCGCCGCCGGCGGCAGGAAACCAGCAGGCGGCGATCGACGCGTGGGCGGATGCCGTCATCGCCGCCGCACCGGAACTTCCCCCGGGCCCCGCCACCGACATCCTCTGCCGTCGTCCGCCGCGCACCCTGTCGGGCCTGCTGCCCGCGGCGGGCGGTGACATCGTCGACGCGATCACACGGGCGGTCCGCGACCTCGACCGCAGCTACCTCGCGGTGCAGGGACCCCCCGGCACCGGCAAGACCTACGTGGGGTCCCACGTGATCGCGCGCCTCGTCCGCGAGCACGGCTACCGGGTGGGCGTCGTCGCCCAGGGCCATGCGACGATCGAGCAGCTCCTCGACCGCGTGATCGCCGCGGGCGTCCCGGCCGTCCAGGTCGGCAAGGCGCCGAAGGACGCGTCGTCGGCCCACTCGTTCACGGTGCTCCCGAAGAACGGCGTCGCGGCGTTCACGGCCGAGCACGAGGCATCCGGATACGTGATCGGCGGCACGGCGTGGGACTTCAGCCACGAGGGGCGCGTGCCGCGCGGGAGCCTCGACCTGCTCGTCGTCGACGAAGCGGGGCAGTTCTCGCTCGCGTCCACCATCGCGGTGTCGCTGGCGGCCCCCCGCCTGCTGCTGCTGGGCGACCCCCAGCAGCTGCCGCAGGTGAGCCAGGGCACGCACCCCGCGCCCGTCGACACGTCGGCCCTGGGCTGGGTCATGGACGGCGCCGACGTCGTGCCGCCCGAGTACGGCTACTTCCTCGCTCAGACCCGGCGCATGCGGCCCGAGGTGGCCGCGCCCGTCTCGACGCTGTCGTACCGGGGCGAGCTCGAGGCGCACCCGTCGACCGCGCTGCGCCGCATCGACGGCATCCGTCCGGGCCTCGTTCCTGTTCCGCTGCGCCATCGAGGAAACGCCACGCAGTCCCTCGAGGAGGCCGCCGAGGTGGCTCGCCTCGTATCGGACCTGGTGGGCCGCGATTGGACGGACGCCGCGACCGCGGACGCCGACGGGACGTCGGTGGCCCTGCCGCCGCGCCCGCTCGAGCAGGGCGACATCATCGTGGTCACGCCGTACAACGCGCAGCAGGTCGCGGTCGAGGCCGCGCTCGCCGCCGCCGGCTTCCCCGACGTCCCCGTCGGCACGGTCGACAAGTTCCAGGGCAAGGAGGCAGCGGTCGCGATCGTGTCATTGGCCGCATCGAGCGGGCGGGACGCTCCGCGGGGCCTGGAGTTCCTGCTCCTGCGCAACCGCCTGAACGTCGCGATCTCGCGCGCCATGCACACCGCCTACGTCGTGTACTCGCCCGGGCTGCTGGACGACCTCCCGTACACGCCGGAGGCGGTGGCCCGTCTCAGCGGCTTCGCGCGACTGGTCGGCAGGGGCTGAGCGCCGCGTAGACTCGCGCACACGTCGCACAGACAGCACCGGCGCGTCCTGCCCCGGTCCCAACGCCGCGAGACCCGACGCCCGAAGAGGAGCCCGCATGGCCGACGACGCATCCCAGCAGTTCGAGATCGATCTCCCGCCGGAACTGATCGGCGGCGCCTACGCCGACTTCGCTAACGTGTGGCATACGCCCACGGTGTTCGTGATGGATTTCCTCACGCTCGCCCAGCCGCCGAGGGAGCAGGTGGACGCCGAGACCGGGCAGCGCCACACCGTCGTGCCCGCCCGCGTGGTGAGCCGGATCCGCATCCCGCCCGACCAGGTGTTCGAGCTCGCCAAGGCGCTGACCCAGCAGCTGGAGTTCTGGGAGCGCGAGACGGGCCGCCGCAACCCGCAGGAGCCGCTCGGAGACTGACGCACCGGGCCGGCGCGGTCACGCCTCCCGTAAGCAAACGGCTCGCCGATGTCAACCCCGTTGGGGGTCTTTCTCCCACGTGATTGGGTGGGGCATGCGTCGCATAGACGCAGAGGCGCGGCATCCGTTCGGCGAGGGGCGGATGCCGCGCCGTATTCGTGCGGTATCACCCCCGGCGCCCCCTCCTCCTCCACACCGAGGAGGACGACATGAGCACCATCGAGCACCGGCTCGCCGGGACCGGGTCGGCGACGGAGGACAGCCGGACGGATGCCGCAGCCCGGCGCCGCGGGCTGGTCTTCTGGATCGTCCGCTACCTCCCTGCCGAACTGGCGGGCACCGCCGCGATGGTGTTCGGCGGACTCCTCGCCGCCATGTGGACGGACGCCGCGCCCCTCATCGCGCTGGCCGCGCTCGGCGGCGAGATCCTCGGGTTCTACCTGGTGCTCGCCGTCACCATCTACAGCGAGCAGGCGCGGGTGTCGGCGACGCGGCGGCGTGCCGTGGCGCGCACCGCGATGCTGCTGCTCGCCGAGTTCGGTGCGGCGGAGCTGCTCGACACCTTCGTGATCCGTCCCGCCGCGCTCCTGCTCGGCGTGTGGCTGATCCCCGACCCGCTGTGGGGAATGCTCGCCGGCAAGATCGCCGCCGACGTCGTCTTCTACTCCATCGCCGCCGGCGCCTTCACCGTGACCGCCAGGTCCGGTCTGCGCGACGGCCGGCACGCGAGGGCGGTGGCGTCATGAACCTCGGCGCGCTGCGGCGCGAGCCGCGCACCACCCGCCCTTATGAGGACCGTCGCCGGGCCGAGGCATCCGCTCTCCTGTCCACCGTCGCTGCACGCGCCGCCATCGCCGTGCACGGCACTCCCGTGCTGCTGCTGGACCCGGCGCGCGTCGAGGCGCAGTACGGGCGTCTGCGCGCCGCGCTGCCGTTCGTCGGCTTCCACTACGCGGTGAAGGCCCTCGCGCACGAGGCGGTGCTCGACGTCCTCGACGGCGCCGGGTGCGGGTTCGATGTCGCGACCGGCGAGGAGCTGCGGCTGCTCACCCGACGCGGCGTAGAGGCGACGCGGATCATCCACACGCACCCGATCAAGAAGCCGGCCGAGATCGCCGAGGCGCTCGCAGCCGGCGTCCGCACGTTCGTGGTCGACAACGAGGCCGAGATCGCCAAGTTCCACGGCGCCCCGGCCGACACCCGGCTGCTGGTGCGCCTGGCCTACCGCAGCCCTCACGCCAAGAGCGACCTGTCCAGCAAGTTCGGCGTCGGGCCGTTCGAGGCCGCGCGGCTCGTCGAGAGCGCGCTGGCGTCGGGGGTGCGGGTCGCGGGCTTCAGCTATCACGTCGGCAGCCAGCTCGACGACCCGCCGCGCTTCGCCGCGGCGGCCGCCGACACCCTCGAGCTCATGGGGATCCTCGAGCGAAGACTGAACGTGCAGTTCGACACGCTCGACATCGGGGGCGGGCTGCCGGCGTCGTACGACAGCGAGGCGTCCGGGATCGACGAGGTCGCCGCCGCGCTGAGGCCGGTCCTCGCCCCGCACGCGCGGCGGCTCGACATCATCGCCGAACCGGGTCGCGTCATGGTGGCCGAGGCGATGAGCCTCATCACGAGCGTCGTGGGCGTCGCCGAGCGCGCCGACGGGCGGTGGTACTACCTCGACGACGGGCTCTACGGGTCGTACTCGAACGTGCTCACCGAGGACGTGCACCCGCTCGTCTTCGCGGAGCGCGATCTCGGCGGCGTCGGCCACGACGGCCGCCGCCGGATGCCGCAGGATCACCGGTGGGCCACCCTCGCCGGCCCCACGTGCGACTCGTCGGATGTCATCGCGCGCGAGGTGCTGCTGCCCGACCTGCAGCCGGGCGACCTCCTCGTCAGCCCGACGATGGGCGCGTACACCACCGTCACCGCGACGCGGTTCAACGGGCGCCCGTTCACGCCGGTCGCGGTCGTCGACGGCGGTGCGGTGACGGGCGCGACCGCCCTCCCGAGAGTCGAGCTGCGTGCGCCGGAGGGTCAGACGGTGCCGTAGAGGCGGTCGCCGGCGTCGCCGAGGCCGGGCACGATGTAGCCCTTCTCGTTGAGCCGCTCATCGAGGGCGCCGAGCACCAGGGTGACGTCGCGTCCGTCGACCTGCTTCTCGATCGCCGCGACGCCCTCGGGGGCGCCGAGGAGGCAGATCGCCGTGACGTCCTGTGCGCCGCGGCGGAACAGGAACTCGATCGCCGCGCCCAGGGAGCCCCCGGTCGCGAGCATGGGGTCGAGCACGAAGCACTGGCGGTCGCTGAGGTCGTCGGGCAGGCGCTCGGCGTACGTGGACGGCTCGAGGGTCTCCTCGTTGCGCACCATGCCGAGGAAGCCGACCTCGGCGGTCGGGATGAGCTTGACCATGCCCTCGAGCATCCCGAGCCCCGCACGCAGGATCGGCACGACGAGCGGACGCGGGTCGCCGATCTTGACGCCGGTGGTCGTGGTGACCGGCGTCTGGATCTCGATCTGCTCGACCCGCACGTTGCGGGTCGCTTCGTAGGCGAGCAGCGTCACGAGCTCCTCGGTGAGCTGACGGAACACCGGCGACGACGTGCGCTGGTCGCGCAGCACCGTGAGCTTGTGGGTGATGAGGGGGTGGTCGGCGACGTGCAGGCGCATACGCCCAAGGGTAGTGCGTCCCGCCGTGGGCGCCGGGCCGATGTGGGCCCGCGCGGCTACGCTCGTCGTGTGCACCCCGACACCGCCGATCTCGCGGCGATGCAGCGCGCCCTCGCGCTGGCCGCCCAGGCGGGGGAATCGGGCGACGTGCCGGTGGGGGCGGTGGTGACGGATGCCTCCGGCGCGGTCATCGCCGAGGGCCGCAACCTGCGCGAGCTCGACCACGACCCCACCGCGCACGCGGAGGTCGTCGCGCTGCGTGCAGCCGCCGCCGCGCGCGGATCCTGGAACCTCGAGGGCTGCACGCTCGTCGTGACGCTCGAGCCCTGCGTCATGTGCGCCGGCGCAGTGCTGCAGTCCCGCATCTCGCGACTGGTGTTCGGCGCGTGGGACGAGAAGGCCGGGGCGGCCGGGTCGATGTACGACGTGGTCCGCGACCGGCGCCTGCCCTACCGCGCGGAGGTCGTGGCGGGTGTGCGCGAGGACGAGGCATCCGCTCTCCTGCGCGCCTTCTTCGACGCGCGCCGCTAACGTCAGCGCGGAAGGTGCGGCAGCACCTCGCCGAGATACTCGACGTGCGAGACGTCCTGCAGGTCCATGAGCTGGAAGTACACGCGCTGGGCCCCCAGCGCCACGAGCCGCTCGACCTTCGCGACGATCTCGTCGCGGTCGCCGACGATGTTCACGTCGCCGCGCAGCTCGTCGACCGTCCGCTCGATACGAGCGGCGCGCCGGTCGAGGTCGGCGGTGGATGCCCCGGCGAGCGTGGGCAGCGCGACCGAGAGCTTCAGCGACGCGGGGTCGCGTCCGATCCGCTCGCACGCCGTGCGCACGCCGGCGAACTTCTCCGCCGACTCCGCCTCCGAGCGGAAGCCGATGTTGAACTCGGTTGCGAAGCGGGCTGCGAGCTCGGGGGTGCGCCGCGGGCCGCCGCCGCCCACGATCACCGGCACCCGCCGCTGGACCGGCTTCGGCAGCGCGGGGGCATCCGTCAGCCGGTAGTGCGCCCCGTCGAAGCTGTAGGTCTCGCCGACAGGGGTGGACCAGAGGCCGGTGACGAGCTCGAGCTGCTCCTCGAGGATGTCGAACCGCTTGGCGGGGAACGGGATGCCGTATGCCTCGTGCTCGCGGGCGAACCAGCCGGTGCCGAGGCCGAGCTCGGCGCGTCCGCCCGACATCGCGTCGACCTGCGCCACCTGGATCGCGAGCAGGCCGGGCACGCGGTAGGTCACCGACGAGACGAGCGTGCCGAGCCGGATGCGCGAGGTCTCGCGGGCGAGGCCGGCCAGCGTGGTCCACGCGTCGGTGGGACCGGGCAGTCCGTCGCCGTCTCCCATGTGGAGGTAGTGGTCGGAGCGGAAGAACCCGTCGAAACCGAGCCGCTCGGCCGCCTGCGCGAACGCGAGCTGGTCGTCGTAGCTCGCTCCCTGCTGGGGTTCGGTGAAGACGCAGTACTCGATCGGCATGGGTGCTCCTCGCATGGGGATGAAGGACGGGCGGCCCCGGGCGGCGTCGAGCCGCGCTGCGGCCGGGATGCCGGCCCGAGGGGGCGGCGGATCAGTCGGCGGACTTGATCACGAACTGGGACGTCGGCGGGGCCGCACTGTCATCGGGGCGGTAGATGTCGGGCTCGAAGTAGATCACGCGCGCCGTGGGCACGGCCGCCCGGACCCGCTGCTCGACCCGGTCGATGTGCGACGCGACCTGCGCCAGCGGCGCGTCCGAGGGGAAGCCGAGCTTCGCCGCCACCAGCAGCTCGTCGGGGCCGAGGTACAGGGTCTTGATGTGGATGATCCGCTGCACCTCGGGTCCGGCCTCGATGGCGTCGACGATGCGCCGGTGGTCGGCATCCGTCGCCCCTTCGCCGACCAGGAGGCTCTTCGTCTCGATGCCGAGAACGATCGCGATGAGGATCAGCAGCGTGCCGATCATGAGCGTGCCGATGGCGTCGAACACGGTGTTGCCGGTGATGACGGTGAGCCCCACGCCGAAGAGGGCGAACACCAGGCCGGTGAGCGCCCCGATGTCTTCGAGCAGCACGACGGGGAGCTCGGGCGCCTTCGCGTGGCGGACGAACGAGACCCACGACTGCCCCTCGGCGCGGACGTGGTTGCTCTCGACGATGGCCGTGCGCAGCGAGAACGACTCGAGCCCGATCGCGACGACGAGCACGACGATGGGCAGCCACCACCAGCGCTCGTCGAGGGCGTGCGGATGCCTCAGCTTGTCGACGCCCTCGTAGATGGCGAAGAGGCCGCCGACCGAGAACAGGATGATCGAGACGACGAACGCGTAGACGTAGCGCTCGCGGCCGTAGCCGAACGGATGCTCACGATCCGCGCGGCGCTTGGCCTGCCGGCCGCCGAGCAGGAGCAGCAGCTGGTTGCCCGAGTCGGCGACGGAGTGGATGGCCTCGGCGAGCATCGACGCGGAGCCCGAGAGGAACCACGCGATGAACTTCGCCACGGCGATGCCCATGTTCGCCAGGAATGCGGCCATGATGGCCTTGCCGCCGCCGGAAGCACTCATGCGACGAGTCTACGGACGCCGCACGACGCGCCCGGAACCCCTTGCGTCGCGCCGCGCTCCGTGTCAGGCGAGCCGAGGGGCTGCGTGGCCGGCGCCCTTCGTGTCAGTCGGACGAGCGCAGGATGATGGCCTCGGTCGGCGGGGCCGGGTCGCTCGGGTGCCCGACGTATCCGATCACCTCGAGCAGCGCGTGCCGGAACTGCCCCGGACGCTCGAGGTGCGGCGTGTGGCCGACGTCCTCGAGGTCGAGCTCGGTGACCTCCCCGCCGCCGTCGGCGTACCGCGCCAGCACGTCGCGGGTCTGCGACACCATCGGCTGCGGCGGTGCGATCTCGTCGCCCGGCCAGCCGGGGACGATCCCCAGCTTGCCCAGGTTGTTGTAGTCGTAGAACGACGAGTCCGACACGATCGGGTCGAGACGGCCATGGATCCACAGCACGGGCGGCTTCGGGTCGAGGTCGACGATCCCCGACACGTCGAAGTGGCCCGGCGTCATCGTGTTGAGCACGCCGATCCCGCCCGCGGCGAATCCGGGCCAGCTCTCGCTGGAGACCGAATCGCCCGGGTAGTTGCCGGTGGCGGTGGACGTGGTGAGCATCGACTCCACCCACACGTCCTCATGCTCGGTCGCAAAGCCCGGCGCGACGTATCCCGACCGGAACACGCTGCGCGGCGACGTCGGCGCCTCGTCGCCGGTGTCGTGATCGATCAGCCGCTGCACGAAGTCGGGGTTGACGGTGCCGCCGCCGCAGCCGGCGTCGTCGTCGGTCAGACGGCTGCCGTCCCGGCGCGTGCCGCCGAACCCGTAGGGCGAGATCGGCGCTTCCAGGGTGAGGCTCAGCACCGGGTGCTCGAGGGCGTACTGCATGATGACCCCGGCCCCCATCGACCAGCCCACGAAGTGCGCGGTCGGGATCTCCAGCTCCTCGAGCGTCGCACGGACGTCGTCGCTGAAATCGCGGACGCCGCGGGTCGCGTCGATCGGAGCGTGCTCGGTGCTGCCGTAGCCGCGGAGGTCGATCGCGACGGCGCGGAGATCGGTCGGCAGATCCAGCATGGTCTGCTGCCAGAACAGCGACGACGACACGTTTCCGTGGACGAAGACCACCGTCCGCTCGGGAGGCGTCGCAGGATCGTCGCCGGCGCGTTCGAGCACGTTGACGGTCAGATCGGGCGTCTCGACGCGGCGTGCGGTGATGCCGTCGAAGAGGGTCATGTCGGGTGCCTCCCACGTCCTGCGGGGGCCTCTGCGTCCCCGCACTCATGAGAATAGACCGGCCCGCGCCGCGCGCAATCGACTTCGGCGTGCGGATGCCACGACACGCGCCCGCCGGCGCACGAGCGCGTGTCGGGCTCACGCCATTCCGTCGCCGCCGGCACTCTGCCCGGTGTAGAACGCGAACGTGCTGTCGGCGGCGCGACGGGCCGTCTCGGGGTCCGCGCCGTCGGCGGCGTGCGCCGTGGCCCAGCCGTCCGCCGCCGCACGGTAGAACGCCTGCCCCTCGTCCGTGACCGCCCAGGCCTCCGCCTGCTCCGGGGTCGGGCCGTCGCCGGCTCCGGCCAGGTGCAGGGCCAGGCCCAGCATCCCGCCGTCCCAGCCGACGCCGGTCGCGCCGGGGCCGTACATCTCCCAGAACCCCTCGGGGACGTCCTCGGTGCGGGCGACATGCTCGAGCTCGAGGCGGGTGGCATCCGCCCCTTCCGCCGTCAGCCGCACCGTCAGCCACGTCACGCCGCCGCCGAACTCCCACGTCGCCTTGAAGTGTGCCCGGCCGCCCGAGGGCGGCGCGCACTCCTGCACGACGCCGCCGGCGTTCCCCTCGAGCTGGTACCGGCCCCCGAGCGCGAGGTCGCCCGAGATCGGGAGGAACCACCGGGCGATGCGGGGTGCCGTCGTGACCGCGTCCCACACGTCATCGATGGGGGAGGGGTACGTCTGCGCGAGCGTCTGCACCCGCGACGGGAACCCGTCGATCTCCTCGCTCGCGACCTCTCGCGTCACTGCGGCGACCTGCGCCTGTACGTCGACCATGTCAGTCCTCCTTCTCGTCTGTTCCTGACTCGTCTGTCTTCTCGGACTGCCCGGGTTCGGCATCCGGCTCCGCGGCGTCCGTCCCTGCGGCGGCGCGGCGCCGCTCTCTGCGACCACGCGCCAGTTCCGTCGCCAGCGCGTCCAGGTGCGGCTGCCAGAAGCGACGGAACGGGTCGAACCACGCCGCCGCGTCCTCCAGCGGCGCGGGGTCGATCGCATAGAGGCGCCGCGTGCCGTCGGGGCGGACGGTCGTGAATCCCGCCTCTCGCAGCACGCGGAGGTGCTGCGAGACGGCCGGCTGCGAGATGCCGAACTCGCGCTGGACCTCTTCGCCGATCCGGCCGGCGCTGAGTTCGCCCTCCGCGAGGAGTTCGAGGATGCGTCGGCGGACCGGATCGCCGAGGACGTCGAGCGCGTGCACGGCTCCATCATTGCGCGCGAACTTATATAAGTCAACAGTGATTATTTCGCACGGCGGGGCGGCCCGCGCTCGTAGGATGACGCCATGGCATCCGACACTCCGGCACTCCCTCCCATCGCGATCCTCGGCGCCGGCTCGATGGGCGGTGCCATCGCCCGCGGTCTCTCGCGCTCGGGGCTCGCCGGGGCGGGCGTCACCGCGACGAACCGCTCGCGCGCGAAGGCCGCCGAGCTGGACGGGCTCGAGGCGGTGACGAGCGTCGCGCTGGAGGATGACGCGACGGGGAACACGGATGCCGCGGCCGCCGCCGACGTCATCCTCGTGGGCGTGAAGCCGGCCATGGTGCCCGACCTGCTGCGTGAGATCGCGCCGGCCGTGCGCCCGGGGACGATCGTGGTGAGCCTCGCCGCCGGGGTCACCATCGAGACGTTCGAGCAGATCCTCGGCACCGGGATCGCGGTGCTGCGATCGATGCCGAACACCCCGGCGGTGGTCGGCCGCGCGGTGACGGGGCTCGCGGCGGGGCCCCGCGCGGACGCCGCCGCCCTCGACGTCGCACGCCGGCTGTTCGAGACCGTCGGAACCGTCGTCGAGGTCCCGGAGTCCCGGATCGACGCCCTGTCGACGATCTCGGGGTCGGGCCCGGCGTACTTCTTCCTGCTGGTGGAGGAGTTCACCAAGGCCGCGATCGGCAAGGGCTTCGCCGAGGCCGAAGCCCGGGTGATGGCGGAGCAGACCTTCATCGGTGCGGCTGCCCTGCTCGAGGCATCCGCCGACGATCCGGCCGAGCTGCGCCGGCGCGTGACGAGCCCCAAGGGCACGACCGAGCGCGCGATCGCCGTCCTGCAGGAGGCGCGCCTGGACGAGGTGTTCGCGGACGCGACCGATGCCGCACTCGCCCGCGCGAAGGAGCTCGCCGCCGGCGCGTGAGCGCGATGCCGAGAGGTCGCGCGGTTGAGTGCGGGACCGCCGTGGATCAGCGCTCGAGCGCGGCGAACCTCTCGATGTCGGAGTTCGTGCCCGACACGATGATCAGGTCGTGGTTGGTGACCACGGTGTTGGCCTCCGCGTAGCGGAACGGCTTGCCCGGGCTCTTCACGCCGACGACCGTGACGTTGTACTTCGTGCGCACGCCCGACTCGTTCAGTCCGACGCCGCGGATGAACTTCGGCGGGTAGAGCTTGGCCAGCGCGAAGTCGTCGTCGAAGCGGATGAAGTCGAGCATGCGGCCGCTCACGAGGTGCGCGACGCGCTCGCCGGCCTCGCGCTCGGGGTAGATGACGTGGTTCGCGCCGACGCGGGCGAGGATCTTGCCGTGCGACTGCGACACCGCCTTCGCCCAGATCTGCGGTACCTTCAGGTCGACGAGATTGGCCGTGATGAGCACCGAGGCCTCGATCAATGAGCCGACGGCGACGACGGCGACCTGGAACTCCTGAGCGCCGATCTGCTTGAGCGCATCGATGTTGCGGGCGTCGGCCTGCACGGTGTGCGTCACGCGCTCGGACCACTTCTGCACGAGGTCCAGGCTCTCGTCGATCGCGAGCACCTCCCGATCGAGGCGGTCGAGCTCTCCGGCGCAGGCGGCGCCGAAGCGACCGAGTCCGATCACGAGGACGGGCGCGTCGCCCCTGATCCGCTCAACCAACGATCGGCCTTTCGACAGGCAGCGAGTACAACTGCGAACGGGATGCCGCGGCCACCGCCGCTGCGAGAGTCACTGTACCAACGCGTCCCATGACGATCGTGATCGCCAGCACATACACAGCCGGATCCGGCAGCTCCGCGGTGAGCCCCGTCGACAGCCCGACGGTGGCGAAGCCGGAGATGACGTCGAACAGCACGTCTCCGAGATCGGCCTTCGTGATCTGCGTGATGATGATGGTCGAGAGCGCGACGATCGTCGATCCCCACGCCACGACCGACAGCGCCACCCGGAGCACGTCGCTGGGTATGCGCCGGCCGAACACCTGGTTGGAGGCGCGTCCCTTGGCCTCCGAGACGACGGCGAGCGCGATCACCGCGAGCGTGGTGACCTTGATCCCGCCTGCCGTGGACGCCGAGCCGCCGCCGACGAACATGAGCATGCAGCCGACCAGCAGGCTGGACTGGTTGAGCTCGCCGATGTCGAGGATCGCGAACCCGCCGGATCTGGTCATGGCGGAGAGGAAGAACGCCTGGAACGTGGTGTCCCAGGCGTCCTCGGTGCCCAGGGTCAGCAGGTTGTCGTACTCGAGCACGAGGAAGACGGCTCCGCCCAGGAAGAACAGCAGCACCGTCGTGATGAGCGTCAGCTTGGCGTGCAGCGACCAGCGGCGCACGTGCCAGAGCTCGCGGCGGAGCGTGTAGATGACCGGGAAGCCGATCGAGCCGAGGAATACGCCCGCCATCAGCGCCGTCAGGAAGAAGTAGTCGTGACGGAACGGCTCCAGGCCCTCGGCGTTGGGCGTGAAGCCCGTGTTGGTGAACGCCATCGCCGCGTAGAACGGGGCCTCCCACAGTGCCGCGTTCCACGGCACGCCCGCGAGGATGAGGCCGGGGAACAGGAGGACGGCGATGATCGCCTCGATGACGAGGGTGGACAGCGCCACGGTGGCCAGCAGGCTGCCGATCTGGCCGAGCTGCACCGTCTGGCCCTCGTTGACCGGACCGCCGTGGGTGCGCAGCGGGTTCGAGTCGCTCGCGGCCATCAGCTTCGCGCGCAGCCCGAGACGGCGCGAGATCACCAGGCCCAGGATCGATGCCATCGTCAGCACGCCCAGCGCGCCGATCTGCACGCCCACGAACACCAGCACGTGGCCGAACGGCGACCAGTGCGTCGCCATGTCGACGGTGGCCAGGCCTGTGACGCAGATCGTCGAGACGGCCGTGAAGAACGCGTCGGCGAAGGGCGTCACCTCGCCGGTCGCGGAGGCGATCGGCAGCGAGAAGAGGCCCGTGAAGACGAGGATCAGCGACAGGAAGATGATGATGGCGAACCGTGCCGGGGAGCGCTGGGTCAGTTCGCGGAAGTACTCCTTGACACCGCGGCCGGCGCTGCGAAGCCGGGCCGCAGGGGTGACGGCGGCGCCTCGCCTGCCATCCGTCATGTGGTCTCCTCGTGCAGTGCGACCCCATGTCGACGGGCGTGGGGCGCCATCATGGTACTCCGCTGGGGTCCCGACTACTCTGAGCCTATGGCGGACATCTTCGACGTGATCGCGGACAGAACGCGTCGCGACATCCTGCGACTCCTCCTCGACCGCTCATCCGCCGGAGACCGGGGCACCAGCGTCTCGCACATCGTCACAGAGCTCGGAGCCAGCCAGCCGACCGTCTCGAAGCACCTCAAGGTGCTGCGCGACGCGCACCTGGTGTCGGTGCGCGAAGAGGGCCAGCACCGCTACTACAGTCTGTCCGCCGCCCCGCTCGACGAGGTCGATGACTGGCTCGTCCCCTTCCTCGACGACAACGGCGCCGCCGTGCCCGACGACGGCGCCGCCGCTGCGCTGCCGGACAGCGCCGCTCACGCGGCGGAGGTCGTCGGCCGCGCAGCGGCGTCGGCCAAGCACGCCCTGGAGAACGCGCTCAAGCGCCTGCCCGGTCGGTGACCTGCGACGAACCCTGAGGCCGCCGTCGGTCGTCGCCCGGCGCAGCGCCGGTCAGCGCCATCCTGCCTTGCGCCGGAACAGCCAGGCTCCCCAGGCGAACGAGACGATGAGGATCGCCAGGCACCAGCCCACGGCCCACCAGGCGTTGTCGTCCATCGGCGTGCCCAGCAGGAGACTGCGCAGCGCTTCGATGATGGGCGTCACGGGCTGGTTCTCGGCAACCCACTGCAGCCACTCCGGCATGGTCGTGACCGGCACGAAGGCGCTCGAGAGGTACGGCACGAACAGGATGATGAACCCGTAGCCGTTCGCGGCCTCTGGGCTGCCTGCCGCCAGGCCGATCGCGGCGAACAGGTAGGTGATCGCGAGGATGTACAGCGCGATGAGGGCGATCGCACCCACCCAGCCCCACGCGCCGGCCGTGGGACGGAAGCCGACGAGGAGCGCGACGCCGATGACGACGCCGGTGGCCAGCAGGTTGCGCAGCAGGCTGGCGACCACGTGGCCGGTGAGCACGGCGCTCGCCCGGAGGGGCATGGTGCGGAACCGGTCGATGATCCCGGCCTTCATGTCGTTGGCGACATACACCGCCGTCGACGCCGCGCCGAAGCCGGCGCACAGCAGGATGATGCCCGGCACCACGTAGTCCACGTAGCCGCCCGTCGGATCGATCGCGCCGCCGAAGACGTAGGTGAAGAGCACCATGAGCAGCACCGGCAGCATGATCGCCATGACGAGCGACTCGCCGTCCCGCAGCGAGTGCAGCAGGCTCCGGCCGACGAAGACGCTCTCGGCGGTCAGGCCGGAGATGCGGGGGCGGAGGGCGGGGACAGGGGCGAGGGCGGTCATGCGAGCTCCTTGGTGGTGTCGGAGTGCCGGACGCCCGGTGCGCCGCGGCCGTCGGGCGAGGTGAGGGCGAGGAAGACGTCGTCGAGGCTCGGCCGCCGGAGGGTCACGATGCCCTCGGCGCCGGATTCGTCGAGCACGTCCAGGGCCCGGCGCAGGCCCGAGACCGAGCCGTCGGTGGGGACCTCGCGTACGAGGGCGCCCTGCGGGTCGTGCACCTCGACGGTGTCGCCGCCGATGCGGGACTTGAGCGCTGCGGCGGTGCCACCGGCGACGACCCGACCGCCGTCGAGCACGGCGACGCGGTCGGCCAGCTGATCGGCCTCCTCGAGGTACTGGGTGGTGAGGAAGACGGTGGTGCCCGCGTCGGCGAGGGAGCGGATGACGTCCCACAGCTCGCGACGGCTGCGGGTGTCCAGTCCCGTCGTGGGCTCGTCGAGGAAGAGCACCTCGGGCGCGACGACGAAGCTGAGCGCCAGGTCCAGCCGCCGTCGCATGCCACCGGAGTAGGCGCCGACGCGGCGGGTCGCGGCATCCGTCAATCCGAATCGCTCCAGGAGCTCGGCGGCGCGGGCACGGGCAGCGCGGCGGTTCAGGCCCGACAGGCGGCCGAGCATGACCAGGTTCTCGATGCCGGTGAGGGCGTCGTCGACCGCGGCGGATTGGCCGGTCAGGCTGATGCGCCGCTTCACCTGCTCGGGCTCGCGGGTCACGTCGAAGCCGGCGACGCCGGCCGTGCCGGCATCGGGGCGGACGAGCGTCGTCAGCACATTGATGGTGGTGGTCTTGCCGGCGCCGTTCGGACCCAGGAGGGCGAAGACCTCGCCCCGGCCCACGGCGAAGCTGACGCCGTCGAGGACGCGCTCGCGGCCGAACGTCTTGCGGAGCCCGTCGGCGACGATGACCGGCGGAGCGGCAGGGGAGTGCATGAGGTTCCTTTCGAGTACGTCGTAAACTGTTTATGCTACTAACTGTGTATCACACGATCATGAGGTGTACAACATAAACAGTCTTAGACTGACCGCATGACGGACGCAGTCGAGCCCGAGCTCCCGCGCGGCATCGCCCTGGCGTGGGGCATCGCCGCGAGTCCGCAGCGGGGGCCGAAGCGCGAGATGAGCGTGGAGCGCATCGTCGAGGCGGCGGTGGAGATCGCCGACGCCGACGGTCTCGGCGCCGTGTCGATGGCTGCGGTCGCGTCCCGCCTCGGATTCACGCCCATGTCGCTGTACCGCTACGTCAGCGCCAAGGACGACCTCATGCTGCTCATGCAGGAGGAGGCCACCGGTGCACCCTCGGAGGCGACGCGGACCGCGGGGGGCTGGCGGGAACGGCTCGAGGCGCTGTACCGCGAGCAGCTGCAGCACTATCTCGCCCACCCCTGGGTGCTCGAGATCCCGATCTCGGGCGTGCCGGCGACGCCGAACAGCGCCGCGTGGATGGATGCCGGCCTCAGCGCGCTCGCCGACACCCCGCTGTCGTACGAAGAGCGCCTCGCCGTGATGCTGCTCGTCACGGGCACCGCGCATTGGGCGGGGACGGTGCTGGCCGCCTACGCGCGGGTGGAGCGCGAGCAGGGACTTCGCGACGACGAGATCGCCCGCAAGGAGGACGCGCTGTTCCGAGCCCTGATCACGGCCGACGCGTATCCCGAGCTGCGCGCCGCGATCGAGGCCGGGGCGTTCCTGGACGAGTCCGATCCGTTCTCGTTCGCGCTCGCGCGCGGGCTCGACGGCGTAGGCGGCTACATCCAGGCGATCGGGGAGGGGCAGCGCCCGCCCCGCGAGTCCTGGTTCGCTCCCGACGATGCGGATCTCGTCGACGACAAGCGGTACCGGGAGGCGCAGCGGGCGGTGCGGGCGGCCGAGAAGGCGCTGCGCGATGCCCGGAAGATGGAGCGGCAGGTCGCGCGCGAGGCGCAGGATCGTCGCGCCCGCCAGCGCTCCGATGCATGACGGCGCTCACCAGCACCATCCGTCACAGCAGTTCACAGCAGCCCCGGTTTACACGCCGGTCCGCGGCGGTCTAAAGTGATCGCAGTACTTCTGGGGAAGGGGATCGACATGGCGGAACTGCCTGATGTGCGCTTCCTCACGGTGGCCGAGGTCGCCGAGTTGATGCGGGTGTCCAAGATGACGGTCTACCGCCTCGTCCACTCGGGCGAACTGCCGGCCGTCCGGTTCGGTCGCAGCTATCGCGTGCCCGAGACGGCGGTGACCGAGGCCCTGCAACGGCCGATCGCCGACGTCGGCTAGACTGTTCCGAGGCATTTTCCGTATCTGCCCGTTCCCGGGTGCGCACACGCCGCGCCCAGACCCCGACATAGTGAGGTTCTCCGTGGGTTCTGTCATCAAGAAGCGCCGCAAGCGCATGGCGAAGAAGAAGCACCGCAAGCTGCTTCGCAAGACTCGCCACCAGCGCCGCAACAAGAAGTAAGCGGCATCCGCACCAAGCGCCCCCACGGCGCTGCGCTTCGACAAGCCCAGCAACCGTCGGAAGGGGGCGCTTCGTGTATCCGGAATCCGCGTCCCGAGAGGCATCGATGAAGTCCATCACCGTCCAGCAGCTGCGCGAGCGCACCGGCGTTCCGCTGATCGACGTCCGCGAGGTCGACGAGTTCGCCGCCGGCCACGTGCCCGGCGCGATCAACATCCCGATGTCGGCCATCGGCGGCCGGCTCGACGAGCTCCCCGACGGCGCGTTCGACGTCATCTGCGCGGTGGGCGGCCGCTCCGGCCGGGTCGTGGAGGCCCTCGAGGCTCGCGGCTACGACGCCACGAACGTCGACGGCGGAACCAACGACTGGGTCGCCTCGGGCTTTCCCGTCGAGCGCTGAGCGGCCGGCATGACCATCGTCACCCTCATCGGCAAGCCCGACTGCCATCTGTGCGACGTGGCCCGCGAGGTGGTCGAGACCGTCGTCGCCGAGCTGCCCGAGGACGCCGTCGACATCCAGGAGCTGTCGATCGCCGACGACCCGGCGCTGTACGCGCAGTGGTGGGAGAAGATCCCGGTCGTGCTCATCGACGGCGAGCTGCACGGCCACTGGCGCGTGTCGCCCGACCGCCTGCGCGCGGCGCTCGCCGGCTGAGCCGCGGCATCCGCCTCAGGGAGCGAGGCGGGTGGGGCCCCGGAAGAGGTAGGTGACCTCGCGAATGGACGACTCGCCCAGCAGCAGCATCATCACGCGGGCGAGACCCATCCCGAACCCGCCGTGGGGCGGGGCGCCGTAGCGGAAGAAGTCGAAGTAGAAGTCCAGGTGCTCGGGCTCGAGGCCCTTCTCCTGCGCCTGCTCGATGAGCACGTCGACGCGGTGCTCGCGCTGCGCGCCGGTCGTGATCTCGACGCCCTTGAACAGGAGGTCGTACGACTTCGTCAGCCCGGTCTCCTCGTCGCGCATGTGGTAGAACGCGCGGATCTCGGGGTGGTAGTCGGTGATGAAGACGAACTGGTGGCCGTACGTCTCTTCGACGTGCGCGGAGATCTGCCGCTCGCCTTCGGGGTCGAGGTCGCCGTCGGTGCGCGGGATCTCGTAGCCACGGCTCTTGACGATCTCGCGGGCCTCGGCGAGCGGGATGCGCGGGAACGGGATCGCGGGCACCTGCACCTCGACGCCGAAGAGCTCCTCGATCTCGGCGCCGTGCTTGTCCTTGACGGCCTGGAAGCCTGCCTGCAGCAGCTCCTCCTGCATGCGGGCGACGTCCTCGTGGGAGTCGATCCAGCTGATCTCGGCGTCGATCGAGGTGAACTCGGTGGCGTGGCGCGAGGTGAACGAGGGGTCCGCGCGGAAGGCGGGCGCGATCTCGAAGATCTTGCCGAAGCCGGCGACCTGGGCCATCTGCTTGAAGAACTGCGGGGACTGCGCGAGGTACGCCGTCTGCTCGCCGAAGTACTCCAGCGAGAAGAGCTCCGCATTGGACTCGGATGCCGAGGCCATGAGCTTCGGCGAGTGCACCTCGATGTAGTCGCGCTCGATCCAGTAGGTGCGGAAGGCGTGCTCGAGGGTCGTCTGCACGCGGAAGATCAGGTTGTTGCGGCGCTGACGGAGGTCGAGGAATCGCCAGTCCATGCGCTTGTCCATGCCGCTGTCGGCGGCGATGGGAGTCTCGGGCAGCGCGGCGGCCGCGATGTCGAGGCTCCCGATCTTGACCTCGACGCCGCCGAGCTTGACGCGCTCGTCGTGCTTCAGCTCGCCGCGGACGGTCAGGAACGTGCCCGTCGCGAGGTTCGAGATCGTCTCGGTGAGGGCGAGGGCCGCGGCATCCTGCTCCGAGCCGTCCTCCGCCGGGCGCGTCGCCGGATTCACCAGCTGCACCGCGCCCGTCTCATCGCGAAGGATGACGAACTGCACCTTCTTCTGGTCGCGGACGGTCTCGACCCACCCGGAGACGGAGACGGGGCCGTCGGAGAGACCCTGCAGCTGGTTGACGAGGACGCGTTCAGTCACGGTCGACAAGTCTACGTTGACCCGCAGCGGGTCAAGATCGAGTAGCGAGGAACGAGCGTATCGAGATCTCTCAGCGAGGAGATCGGCGTGTCGTCCCCGGCCGCGCTCCGCCGACGGTGTGGCATGTGGACGGTATCGAGCCGGAGGAGACGGAATGACGCAGTCGCGTCCGATGAAGGTCCTGGTGTGGGGCGAGAACCACCACGAGAAGCACGACGAGGCGACGCAGCGTCTGTACCCCGACAGCATGCACGAGACGATCGCCGCAGGCCTGCGGGCCGTCCTCGGCGCCGACGCCGTTGTGGACACGGCGACGCTCGACCAGCCCGAGCACGGGCTCACCGAGGAGCGGTTGGCCGACACCGATGTGCTCTTCTGGTGGGGGCATGCGCGGCACGACGCCGTGGACGACGCGGTCGTGGAACGGGTGCATCGCGCCGTGCTGGGCGGCATGGGGCTCGTGGTGCTGCACTCGGGGCACTTCTCGAAGATCTTCATCCGCCTCATGGGCACCACCTGCAGCCTCCGCTGGCGCCAAGGCGAGGACCGCGAGCTGGTCTGGACGGTCGCGCCGACGCATCCGATCGCGGCCGGCGTGCCGCATCCGATCGTCATTCCGGCGCAGGAGATGTACGGCGAGTTCTTCGACGTGCCGGCGCCCGACGAGCTGGTGTTCGTCTCGAGCTTCTCCGGGGGAGAGGTGTTCCGCTCGGGGATGACGTTCTCGCGCGGCCGCGGACGCATCTTCTACTTCTCACCCGGTGACCAGGACTACCCCGTCTACCACCAGCCCGAGATCCAGCGCGTGCTCGGCAACGCGGCCGGCTGGGCGTTCCAGGACAGGCCGCGCGAGGTTCCGCGCCTGACCATGCACCGCACCGGAGAGTTCGCGACGCCCCGCTCGTGGGACGGGGAGGAGCTTCGATGAGGCAGGTCGTCCTGGTCGGCGCGGGTGCGATGGGCCGCGCGTGGATGGACACGGTCGCCCGACGGCCGGATCTGCGGGTCGGTGCGGTGGTGGACCTGTCGGTCGCGTCGGCGCAGCAGGCCGCACGCGAGCGCGGCTGGGACGTCCCGTGCGTCGCGACCGTCGAGGAGGCGTTGGCGACGGGGGACCGGCCGGACCTGCTTCTCAACGTCACCGTCCCCGACGCCCACCGCGCGGTCAGCGAGGCCGCCCTGCGTGCCGGGGTCCCGGTGCTCAGCGAGAAGCCGGTGACGCCGCGGGTGGCCGACGCGCTGGCGCTCGCCGCCATCAGCGAGCAGTGCGGCACGCTGCTGGCGACGAGCCAGTCCCGGCGGCACTCGCCGGGGCTGCGGGCGTTCAGAGACGCCGTGGCGGCATACGGCGGCGCCGCCCAGCTGGACGCGGCGTTCTTCCAGAACCCGCGTTTCGGCGGCTTCCGCGACGAGATGGAATCGCCGCTGCTCGTCGACATGGCCATCCACACGTTCGATCAGGCGCGCTTCGTGCTCGGCAGCGAACCGGAGTCCGTCTTCTGCGACGAGTTCTCGCCGCCCTGGAGCTGGTACCGCGGCGGGGCGGCGGCCCACGCGGTCTTCCGTTTCGAGGACGGTGCGAGGTTCGGCTACTCCGGCAGCTGGTGCGCGGACGGGCTCACGACGTCGTGGAACGGCGCCTGGCGGGCGAGCGCGGCCGGAGGCTCGGTGGAGTGGGACGGCGAGACGTCGGTGCGCGCGCAGGACGGCGATGGACCGGTGCGGATGCGGCAGCCGGCGGACGAGCCCGAGGGCTTGGACGCCGCCCTCGCCGAATTCCTCGACGCGCTCGAGGGCGGGCCGGCTCCTTCGGGCGAGATCCGATCGAACATCTGGAGCCTGGCGATGGTGGAGGCGGCGGTCGCGTCCGCACGATCGGGCGCCCCGGCGCGATTCGACGAGGTGTTCGCTCAGGCGGCGGCAGCGTGCGTCGAGAGCGCGCGGACGGCCGGAGACGACGCCACCGCGGACCTGGTCGCGTCCTGGGGCGGCGCTCCGCCCGGCTGACGCCGGGTCGCCGGAGTGCGATGCGCTGCCGACCGCCTGGGTCGCCCGCCCGCCCGCGCAGGAGCTATCCTCCGATCCATGCGAGGCGTTCGCGAGACGGCTGGAGGTCCGGCATGACAGGCGCGTATCCCGGCGGGCCCTACGCCGCCCCCTTACCGGCGAAACCGCCCGTGAGGACCCTCGACGTGGTCATCACCGTCATCCTCCTGGTCGGCGACGCCGTGCTGGCCGGCCTCGCGTCCTTCATGGGGATGTTCCTCGTGATGGCGTCGGACCCGTGCGGCGTCCGCGACTGCAGCACCGATCTGATCACGCTGGGCTGGCTCATGGGCATGATCCTGCCGTGGGTGGCCTTCGCGGCGACCGCGATCGTGTCCATCGTGCTCATGGTCAAGCGCCGGCTCGCATTCTGGGTGCCGCTGGCCGGTGCGGCGCTCATCGTGCTCTCCCTCGTGCTGGCCTTCACCGTGACCGCCGCAGGAGTGCCCGAAGCCGGCGTCTGACGGCGGCTCAGGCATCCCCCACGGCGATCGGGGGGCCAGCCCCCGGGTTTCGCCCATGTTCCTTCCGTAGCGTGGAGGAGTCGCGCCCGGACGGGCCGCGGCCGCCGCCACCAGATGCCACCGACGGACGGGATCCGACGAATGACGACCGCGACGACGACCGCAGCGACGACCGACGGTTCGTGGCTCACCACGCTCTCAGACTGGGCCGTGTCGCTCATGGAGATCATCGGACCGGTCGGAGCCGGCGTCGCCATCGCGCTGGAGAACCTCTTCCCGCCGCTTCCGAGCGAGGTCATCCTGCCGATGGCCGGGCTCGCCGCCAGCCGAGGCTCCTTCTCGCTCGTGGAGGCGCTGGTGTGGACCACGGCGGGCTCCGTGATCGGCGCGCTCCTCCTGTACGGACTGGGGGTGTGGCTGGGGCTGGGGCGCCTGCGCGCGATCGCCGCGAAGGTGCCGCTGCTGCATCCCGAGGACATCGACCGCACCGTGGCCTGGTTCGGCCGGCACGGCGGCAAGGCGGTGTTCTTCGGGCGGATGATCCCGATCTTCCGCAGCCTCATCTCGATCCCGGCGGGGATCACGAGGATGCCGGTGTGGCGCTTCACGCTGCTGACCGCGGCCGGCAGCCTGCTGTGGAACTCGATCTTCGTGCTGTCGGGCTACTTCCTCGGAGAGTCGTGGCACATCGTCGAGCGGTACGCCGACCTCCTCCAATACGTCGTCATCGGCGTCACGGTGCTCGCCGTCGGCTGGTTCCTCGTCGTGCGCATCCGTGCGCTCCTCGGCGAGCGCGCGGGAAGCGCCGAGCCGGACCTGGACTGACGCTCAGCCGCCCCACAGAACCGGCGCACGTAGACTGGTGCGGTGCCCGCCGACCGCCTCCATCTCGTGCGTCACGGGGAGGTCCACAACCCCCGACGCGTGCTCTACGGTCGACTTCCGGGATTCGGGCTGAGCGCTGACGGGCGTCGGATGGCCCGCCAGGCGGCCGAGTACCTGCAGTCGCTCGAACGCCCCGTCTCGGCACTCGTCGCCTCGCCGCTGCAGCGCACGCAGGAGTCGGCCGAGGCGTTCACCGAACTGTTCGGGCTCGAGCCGGTGCTCGACGAGCGTGTGATCGAGCCCACCAACGTCTTCGAGGGCAAGCGCATGATGATGGCCCTCCTCAATCCGTGGAACTGGCGGCACCTGAGCAAGCCCGCGCTGCCCAGCTGGGGAGAGCCGTACGCCGACGTCGTCGGCCGCATGAACTCGGCGATGACCCACGCATGGGACTCGGCCGACGGGGGCGATGTCGTGGTCGTCTCGCACCAGCTGCCCATCTGGATCACCCACCTCGCCGTGGCGGGCCTCCCGCTGCGCCACGACCCTCGCGCGCGACGCTGTGCGCTGTCGAGCGTGACGAGCTTCGAGATGGTCGACGGGAAGTGGACCGAGACCGCCTACGCCGAGCCGGCGTCGACGGCCGGCGCCGTGGATGTGGGGGCGGTATGACCACCGGGCACCGGCCGCGGACGACGCGTCGCGGAGCGAGGGCGCGGGCTGCGGCATCCGCGCTCCTGGCCATCGGGTTGATCGCCGGGCTGGCGGCGTGTTCGGAGGACCCGCTGGCCGAGCAGTACCGCTCGGGTGACAACAAGGGCTTCGTCGCCGCCGACGGCTTCCGCGTGGTCGAGATCCCGGCCGCGGAGCGCACCGACCCGGTCGACTTCGAGGCCGTCCTCGACACCGGCGGCACCGCATCCAGCGCCGACTACGCCGGCCAGGTGCTCGTCGTGAACTTCTGGTACGCCGGCTGCGCGCCGTGCCGCGTCGAGGCCCCCGAGCTCGCCGCCGCCGATGCCGCGTTCGAGGGCCAGGACGTGTCGTTCCTCGGGGTGAACCTGTACGACGGCGCGGAGGCGTCGCGGGCGTTCGCCTCGACGTACGGCGTCGAATACCCGAGCGCGCTGGCCACCGAGGACGGCTCGATCAAGCTCGCGTTCGCGGGCGAGACGCCGCTGAACGCCGTCCCGGTCACGCTCGTGCTCGACAAGGACGGCCGCGTCGCGGCACGCCTGGTCGGACAGATCGACGACGCGTCGATCCTCGAGACCCTGGTGCGCGAGACGCTGGAGGAGACGTGAGCATCGGCGCGCTGGTGGCCGACGGGTCGCTCCTCGTCGCCATCCCGATCGCGATCCTCGCCGGGGCGATCTCGTTCCTCTCGCCGTGCGTGCTGCCGCTCGTGCCGGGCTACCTCGGCTTCATCGGCGGCGCGGTGAGCCCGCGTCCCGCCGCGGTGACGGTGGGAGCCTCGACGGCCTCGGCGACGGGAACCGGCACCGGGACCGGCGCTGCGGCGGCCGGCGCGCCGGCGCCGGACGCCGTCGAAGGACCCGGCCGCGGCCGGCTCGTGCTCGGCGTCGTCCTGTTCATCGCGGGCTTCACCGTGGTGTTCGTCAGCATCGCGATGCTCGGCGGGACGCTCGGCCGCTTCCTGGTCGAGTACTCCGAGGTCATCACGCGCATCCTGGGCGTCGTCATCATCGCCATGGGCCTGGTCTTCATCGGCTGGCTCGGGGTCGCGCAGCGGATCGCGCGCCCGCAGGTGCGCGGCAACCTCGGGCTCATCGGGGCCCCGCTGCTGGGCGTCGCGCTCGGGATCGGCTGGGCGCCGTGCATCGGCCCGACGCTCGCCGTCATCCTCACGATGGCGTTCGACTCGGGTTCCGCCGCGCGCGCCGCGCTCCTCGGCGTCGCGTACTCGCTGGGCCTCGGCATCCCGTTCCTGCTCCTCACTCTCGGCTTCGGGTGGGCGACCAGATCGGTGTCGTTCGTGCGGCGTCACATCCGCGTGGTCAACCTCGTCGGCGGCGCACTGCTGGTCGTGCTCGGCCTGCTGATGGTGACGGGTGTCTGGACGGCGATCATGGCTCAGCTGCAGGGGGTGTTCGCGAGTGTCCCGGCCCCGCTCTGAGTCGCCGGCGGGCCCGTCATCGCGTGCCGAGCCCGTCGAAGGGACCCTGCGTCCCTCGGACCACGCCGACGGCGACGCGCCGGCGGCGGCCTCGGACGTCGAGCAGCCCGCACTGGGCGTGGTCGGCTGGCTCCGCTGGGGATGGCGGCAGCTCACGTCGATGCGCACGGCACTGGTGCTGCTGCTGCTGCTCGCGATCGCGGCCGTGCCGGGGTCGCTGGTGCCGCAGCGCAGCGCCGATCCGAACGGCGTCCGCCAGTACTTCGTCGACAACCCCGACCTCGCGCCCGTGCTCGACAACCTGAGCCTCTTCGACGTCTACACGTCGCCCTGGTTCTCGGCGATCTACATCCTGCTGTTCATCTCGCTCGTCGGGTGCGTCATCCCGCGCACGAAGCACCACTACAAGGCCATGCGGGCCCAGCCGCCTCGCACCCCCGCCCGACTGTCGCGGCTGGACGCGCACCGCTCCGAGGTCCTGGAGTTCGCGGGTGCCGAGGAGGCCGCCGCCGGCGCGTCGACCGCGATCGACGCCGCGCGGCAGCAGCTGCGCAAGGCCGGCTACCGGGTCCAGCGGTACGACGCGGCCGGGACGACGTCGGTGTCGGCCGAGCGCGGCTACCTGCGCGAGACGGGCAACCTCGTCTTCCACGGCGCGCTCGTCGGCGTCCTGCTCGCGGTCGGCATCGGCGGCGGCTTCACCTACACCGGGCAGACGGTCATCATCGAAGGCCGCACGTGGGTCAACACGATGCTCGACTACACGTCCTTCAACCCCGGGCGCTTCGTCGACGAGGACGCGCTCGAGCCGTATGCGCTGACGCTCGACGAGTTCTCGCTGTCGTACGTGGCTCCGGGTCAGCAGGGCGCGGGGCAGGCCGGGGACTTCGTCGCGCACCTGACGACGCAGTTCCCCGACGCCGACGCCGCGCAGGGCGAGGTGCGGGTGAACCATCCGCTCGAGATCGCCGGGGACCGCATCTACCTCATGGGCAACGGCTACGCCCCGACGATCACGATCCGCGACACCGACGGCGAGGTCGTGTTCTCCGAGCCGGTGCCCTTCCTGCCGCAGGACAACAACATGACCTCGCAGGGCGTCGTGAAGGTGCCCGACGGACTGCGCGAGCAGGTCGGCCTGGTCGGGTTCTTCTACCCGACCGCGCAGGAGCTCACCAACGGCGCGTTCACGTCGGTGTACGGCGACCTCGAGTACCCGATGCTCACGTTCTGGGTGTACTCGGGCGATCTCGGCATCAACGACGGCGTCCCCCGGTCGGTGTACACGCTGGATCCGAGCGAGATGACGCAGCTCGCCGGCGGCGACTCGGGTACGCAGGCGCTGGCGCTCATGCCCGGCGAGACGGTGGACCTGCCCGACGGGCTGGGCTCGATCTCGTTCGACGACGAGTCCGGGGAGGGCGCCGCCGACTTCAAGGAGTCCGTCAAGCGCTACGTGTCGCTGTCGATCCACCGGGACGCGTCGGCGACCTGGGTCCTCGTGTTCGCGACGCTCGCGACCGCTGGGCTGCTCGCCGCCCTCTTCGTCCCCCGCCGTCGCATGTGGGTCAAGGCCACGACCGAGGGCCACACGGTCCGGCTGGAGTACGCCGGCCTCGCCCGCGGCGAGGACCCGACCCTCGACGCAGCGGTCGCCCAGCTCGCCCAGCAGCATCTCGCGTCGCTGGCCGCCCCCGCCGCCTCGTCCGCGCCCGACCGGAGCCCGAGGCCCGAATCCACCCCGGAAGTAGACTGAGCCCATGCCCGAAGCCTCCTCGTTCTCGCTCGACTCGGTCTCGGTGCTCCTGGTCTGGACGGCCATCGCGGTCTACGCACTGGCCTTCATCGCGTACGCCGTCGACCTCGCACGCCGCGGTGCGGTCGCCGTCGACTCGAGGGATGCCGCAGCCCGCAGCGTGCGCGAGCGTCAGCTCGTCGCCGCCGGCGGCCCCGGTGCGGACCGCTCGGGCCCCGTCCAGCGGCTCCGCGATCAGGAGGTCGCGTCGGAGGCGGCGCTCAACGCCCCCGTCGGCCGCCGTCAGCGCCTCGTGTGGGCGCGCATCGGCACCTCCCTGACCGTGCTCGGATTCCTGTTCCACCTCGGCGGAGACGTCACCCGCGGGATCGCGGCAGGCCGCGTGCCGTGGTCGAACATGTACGAGTTCGCCCTCACCGGCACGCTCCTCATCGTCGCGGTGTACCTCGGGGTGCTGTTCCGCTACGACCTGCGGTTCCTCGGGACGTTCATCACGGGCCTCACGGTCGTGCTGCTGGGCGGCACGGCGATCTGGTTCTACACCGACATCGTCCCGCTCATGGATCCGCTGAAGTCGGTGTGGCTCGTCATCCACGTCTTCGTCGCGTCGCTGGCCACAGCGCTGTTCGCCCTCGCCTTCGGGCTCTCGGTGCTGCAGCTCATGCAGGGTCGCCGCGAGCGCAAGGTGGCTGCCGCCGACCGTGCGGCGCGCGACGGCGCCGGCGAGAGCGGGACGGTCAAGACCGGCCCCGGGTTCCTCCGCACGCTTCCGAGCGCCGACGCCCTGGAGTCGCTGGCGTACCGGTTCGCGATCCTCGGCTTCATCTTCTGGACGTTCACCCTGATCGCCGGCTCCATCTGGGCCAACGACGCGTGGGGCCGCTACTGGGGCTTCGACACCAAGGAAGTGTGGACCTTCGTCATCTGGGTGCTGTACGCCGGCTACATCCACGCGCGCGCGACGCGCGGCTGGCGCGGGGCGCGCTCCGCGTGGCTGTCGATCATCGGCTTCACGGCCGTGATCTTCAACTTCACCATCGTGAACATGTTCTTCAAGGGCCTCCACGCCTATTCCGGCCTGAGCTGACTCCCTGATCGTGCCCCTCGCCTCCCGGCGTCTTGATGTCAACCCGGCTGGCTCCGCGCAGCAGGTCGGCGACAGTGGCAGGAGCGCGGGCCCGAGGACCCGCCCGGCGAATCGGCGCTGACGCACCCCTGACATGACGAAGGCCCGCGACCTTGGGGTCGCGGGCCTTCGTGCGCGCGGGTCAGGCCGCGGCGGGCACGGCCTTGAGCAGATCCTGCGCCGAGGTGCTGCGGCGGCGAGCGACGACGAGGATCGTCGCCCCCAGCCCGAGCAGCGTCCACACGACCAGCCCGACGATCGCCGCGCCCAGCCCCGACGCCGACGTGAGCGCCGCGACCATGCCCTGGTACGCGGGCGTCGTGGGCATCAGCGCGGCGACGCCGGCGAGGACGCCGGGCACCGTGGAGACCACTCCGGTCGCGATCGCCAACGTGCCCACGAGCGCCGAGACCCACCGGCCGGCACCGCCGAACACCGCAACCAAGCCCTGGTTCACCGCGGCGAACGCGATGCCCGCTACGACGCAGACCAGCGTGAAGACCGTCCACTCCGCCCACGAGTACGACGCCGCGAGCTGGACCACGCCGCCGACGAGGAATCCCTGCAGCGCGCCGATGCCGGCGGCCGGTGCGAACGAGCGCAGCGCCAGCAGCGCCGACGGCGCCCGCGAGGTCAGTGCGCGGCGTGACACCGCCTGCAGTGCGATGAACGTGCCCAGGCCGCCGAACCACAGCGCCAGCGTCGCCAGCAGCGGAACGGCCGACGCGCCGAACAGCGAGGTGCCCACGCCTTCCGCCTCGACCGGGTCAGCCACGACAGAGGCGAGATCCGTCGCCTCGGCATCGCTGTAGGTGGGGATGGAATCGGATGCCGTCGCCAGCCCGCTCGCGAGCTCTCCGGTGCCGTCCGCGAGCTGAGCCACGCCGTCGGCGAGGCTGGTGGCGCCGTCGGCTGCCTGGTCGGCGCCGGAGGCGAGCTGCGACGCGCCGGCGGCGAGTCCGTTCGCACCGGTCTGGATGCCGACGGCGCCGCTCGCGAGCTCACCCGCGCCGGCGGCGGACTGGTCGATGCCGCCCGCGAGCTGGGAGAGGCCGCCGCTCAGTGTGGACACGTTCGCGGCGATCTCGCGGAACTGGGCGGCGAACTCGGCGGTGGCGCCGGTGTCGAAGGCGCGCAGCCCGCCCGCCGTCCCCTGGGCCGCCTGCTCGGCACCTTCGGCGGTCTTCTGCGTGATCGTCGCCTGGGTGACGAGGTCCACGCAGAGCTGCGGGTCGCTGCTGACGGCGAAGCACCTGTTCGCGAGTTCGAGCGTCTTCGCGGCGGCCGCCTCCGTGTCGCCGGCGAGCGTCGCGGTCATGTCGGCTCCCGCGTACAGCTCGTCGGGGACGAGCCCGGTCTGCTCGAGCTCGGTCGCGCCGCCGGTCACGCCGTCGGCGAGCTGCTGCGCGCCGCCCGCGGCATCGCGCGTCTTGCCCGCGATGGTCGAGAGGCCGGACTGCAGCGAGCTCGCGCCCCCCGCGAGCTGACCGGCGCCGCCGGCGAGCTGCGTCGCACCGTCCGAGAGCTGTGCGGTGCCGTCGGCGAGCGCCGTGATCCCGCCCGGCAGCTCGGCGGCGCCGTCCGCGGCCTGCGTAGCGCCGTCGGCGAGCTGTGTCGCTCCGTCCGCCGCGCTGCCGAGCTGCTCGCCGAGCGTGGTGAATCCGAGGAACACGTTCTCGAGGTACACGGTCGACAGCTGCGCGCCCATCGTGCCCGCGGCGGCGGTGGCGATCTGCGCCGTGATGGCGTCGTCCACGATCAGGCTGTCCGGCGGCGTCGTCACCTCGATCGTGGCCCGCTCGGGCGTCTCGCCGGGCTGCGTCGACGTCGCCGCGGCGGAGAAGTTCTCGGGGATGGTGATGACGGCGGCGTAGGTGCCGTCGGCGAGCCCTTCCTCGGCATCCTCGGCGTTGGAGATCCTCCAGGTGAGGTTGCTGTCGAGCTCGTCCGATCCCTCGACGAGCCCGGCCGTCAGCTGGCGGCCGAGCGGCACCATCTGTCCGTCGATCGTGACCGGCTCGTCCTCGTTCACGACGGCCGCGGTGAGGGCGTCGAGGCGCTCGACCGGGTTGTAGAGGGCTGCGACGAGGATGCCGCCGATGACGACGGGGAGCAGCAGCACGCCGATGAGCGTCAGCCAGGTGACGGGCCGGCGCGTGCGGGAGCGTTCGATGGGAAGCGTCATGCGTTCACCTCTGCGGAGCGAGTGGTCTGTGTGCTGCCCGCCCGCAGCGCGATCGCTGCGACGTCGGGTCGGTGCGCGTCCGCGAGGAGCGCGAGTGCGGCGCTCTCGGTGCGCGCGGTCAGGACGAGGGTGAGGCGGGCGTCATCGAGAAGCGACTGCGTCGCGTCGCGCAGGAGCGCCGCGGCCTGGTCGCGCTCGGCGGCGTCCAGGGTGTCGACCCCGTCGATGACGACGAGGCTCGCCCTGCCGGCGAGAGCGCGTCGCAGCGCGGGCACGCGCTCGTCGCCGTCGCCGAGGAGGGCGAGGCCCACGTGCGCGCGCACCCATGCCGCGCGCTCGGGCAGCAGGTGTCCCGCGACACGGAGGCGCCCGTCGGTGGGGGCCAAGCGGCCGGCGATCGTGAGGGCGAACGCGCGCGCGGCGCGCGGGTCGCCGGTGGCGATCAGGGTACCGCCGGGCTCCACGCGGAACGCGGCATCCTCGAACAGGACCACCTCGCCGGCCGTTCCACCCGCGTCGGCACGGACGCCGACGGACTCGCCGACGACGACCGCCGTCGTGTGGGGCTCCGGCCACGACGCGAGCGCGAGCTCCCGCTCGACGGCCTCGCCCTCGATGTCGAAGTGGGGGAGGATCCGCTCGAGCCACCGTGGCATCCACCACGCGTTGTCGCCCAGCAGCGTCATCACCGCCGGCACGAGCGTCATGCGCACGAGGAAGGCGTCGACGGCGATGCCGACCGCCAGCCCCAGCGCGATCGGCTTGATCGACGAGTCGCCCTCGGGCACGAAGGCCGCGAACACGGCGAACATGATGATCGCCGCGGCGGTGACGACGCGGGCCGAGGCCGTGAAGCCGGACCGCACGGCCCCGATGGCGATGTCGCGACGGCTGTGCGAGGCGTGACCGCCGGCGCCGCGGCGTGCGTGCACGTAGTCCTCGCGCATGCGGCTGACCAGGAACACCTGGTAGTCCATCGCCAGGCCGAACAGCACGCCCATCAGGATGATCGGCATGAAGCTGATGACCGGGCCCGTGCGGGTGACGTGCAGGAGGTCGGCGCCCCAGCCCCACTCGAACACGGCGGCGACGACCCCGAACGACGCGGCGACCGACAGCAGGTAGCCCAGCGCCGCCTTGATCGGCACCCAGATCGACCGGAACACGATCATCAGCAGCACCAGCGACAGGCCGACGACGAAGACCCCGAACGGCAGCAGGGCGGCGCCCAGGCGATCGGAGATGTCGATGCCCACGGCGGTGAAGCCGGTCACGAGGAGGTCGACGCCGTATTCGTCCTCGAGCTCTGGAGCGAGGTCGCGCAGCGCGCGGACGAGGTCGGCGGTCGCGGGGTCGTCGGGCGCCGTCTCGGGCACGATCTGGATGAGTCCGGTGTCGGCCGTCTCGTTCGGCGTCGCCAGCGCGACCTCCTCGACGCCGGGGACCTGCTCGATCTCGGCGGCCAGGTCCTCCATGAGTCCGAGCGGGTCGGTCGAGGTCACGATCGTGCCCGTCATGATGAGGGGACCGTTCGCACCGGGGCCGAAGTGCTCGGCCGTGAGGTCGTACGCCTGCCGCGCCTGGCTCGACTCCGGCTGCACGCCGGCGTTGGGCAGCGCGAGGCCGAGGCTCGCGGCGGGGATCGCCATGATCCCGAGGGTCACCACGACGGCGATCGTCGTGATCAGCGGGTGCGTGGTCACCAGCATCACCCAGCGGTTGGGCTTCTTCACGGCCACCGCGGGGGACGCGGGCGAGGCGCCGTCTGCCTGGCGCCCCGGAGCCTGCGCCGCTTCGTCGGCGGCAGGGGTGGCGGCGGCGCCGACCGGCCGTGAGCGGCCGGGGAGCGGCATCCCCCGGCGCTTCCGGCCGTGCCCCCAGCCGGCCACTCGGCTCTTGGCGAAGCCGAGCAGTGCGGGGGTCAGCGTGATCGCGACGACCACCGCGATGGCGACGGCGACGGCGGCCGCGACGCCCATGGTCGTGAGGAACGGGATGCCGGCGAAGCCGAGGCCGATGAGAGCGATCAGCACGGTCACGCCGGCGAAGACGACCGCCGAGCCCGCCGTACCGGTCGCGCGGGCCGCCGACTCCTCCGGCTCGATGCCGGCGCGCACCTGGTCCTGGTGCCTGGCCACGATGAACAGCGCGTAGTCGATGCCGACCGCCAGACCCAGCATGATGGCGAGCATCGGGGTGGTCGACGAGATCGACGCGAACGCCGTCGACACGTAGATGAGCGCGATCGCGAGGCCGACGCCGATCAGCGCCGACACCAGCGGGAACCACGCCACCGCGAACGAGCGGAACGTCACGATCAGCACGAACAGCGCGATGAGCACGCCGACGGCCTCGATGAGCGAGAGCGCGGGGACCGAGGTCGAGAACAGGTCGCCGCCCATCGCGACCTGCGAGCCCTCCGGCAGCGCCGAGCGCAGATCGTCGGCGACGTCCTCCAGGCCGGCCTTCGTCTCGTCCGAGACGTCGGTGGCCTGGCCGTCGAACTGCAGGCGGATGATCGCGGCCGACTCGTCGTCCGACACCATCCCGGTGACCATCTCGTCGAACGGGTCGGTGACGGCGATCACGCCGTCGAGGTCCTCGAGGTGCGCAACCGTGTCGTCGATCGCCGCGGCGTACGGCTCCTGATCGACCCGGTCACCGTCTGCGGCGACGATCACCAGCTGCGCGCTGGTGCCGCTGGCCTGCGGGAAGCTGCGATCGAGCAGCTGGATGCCCTCCTGCGCCTCGGTGCCGGGGATCGAGAAGGAGTTGTCGGTCCCCTTCATGAACACCAGTGCGCCGCCGCCGGCCAGTGCGAGCAGCAGCACCCACGAGACGAGCACGCGCCACGGGTGGCGGTATGCCCAGCGTCCGAGCGCATAGAGAAGAGTCGACACAGCGCCTCCGGTTCACGGGTGGGAAGATCGGGATCTGTCGATACAGCGCTGTATCGGATACATGAGTGTATCGTAAGGCGGGTTGCGCGCCCGAAGCTGAACAGTCCGTGTGAGACTGGTGAAAGAGGAGAGGACCGATGAGCGACACCCCCGTGGTCGAGGCGTCCGGCACCTCGAAGAGGCGTGAGGCGACGCGGCAGAAGCTGCTGGATGCCGCCGCCGAGGTGTTCGCCGAGCTCGGCCTGGACGCGGCATCCGTCGAAGCCATCTGCGAGCGCGCCGGCTTCACCCGCGGCGCCTTCTACTCGAACTTCGAGACGAAGGACGAGCTGATGCTCGCCCTCACCGAGCGCGTCGCCGGCGAGAAGATCGAGGCCGTGGCCGAGCGCGTCACCGAGCTGCAGTCCCGCGGGGAGAACCTCGAGGCCGGCGCGCTGGTGCGCCAGCTGCTGGACGTGGCGTTCGACCGCAAGCAGGGCATCGTGCTGACCAGCGAGATCCGCACCCGCGCCATGCGCGACCCGCGGCTGGCCGAGACCTACGTGGCCTGGCAGCAGGGCATGGCAGAGCGCGTCGGCTCGTTCATCGAGAGCCTCGCCCAGTCGTACGGGTTCCGGCTGCGGCTCCCGGCCGCCGAGTTCGCGGGCCTCATCATGCAGACCTGGGAGGACGCGTCGGCGTACGCCGTCATGACCGGCCTCGACGCCGCCGAGACGCACCGGCTCGTGAACGACCGCACCGCGGGGCTCGCGACCGCGCTGGTCGATCCGGCCTGACCTCGGTCAGCCCGCTGCGGCGAGGATCGCGTGGCACCGCGCGAGGCGGTCGAGCCACCACTGCGTGCGGTCGGCGGATGCCGCGTGCGCGGCCAGCAGCGACGGGTCGGGCCTCACGCGGCCGACGTGCAGAACCCTGTCGCGCGGGGTGAGCGGCGGGTCGGCGATGTCGGCCGCCAAGAGCGACGCCGTGCCGAGCCCGCAGTCGTACTCGAGGTCGGGGAGCGCCGCCGCGAGGGCGACGCCCATCGACAGGCCCACCGACGTGTCGAGGGCGCTCGACACGACCGCCGGCAGCTCCGCCTCGGCGACGATCTCGAGCGCGCGCCGCACGCCGCCGAGCGGCTGCGCCTTGATCACGAGGAGGTCCGCGGCGCCCGCGCGGGCGACCGCGAGCGGGTCGGCCGCCTTGCGCACGCTCTCGTCGGCGGCGATCGGGATGCCCATGTACTTCACGCGCCGGCGCAGCTCCGCGAGCTCGTCGACGGTCGCGCAGGGCTGCTCGGCGTACTCGAGGTCGAACTCGGCGAGCGCATGGAGGGCACGCTCGGCCTCGTCGACGTTCCAGGCGCCGTTGGCGTCGATCCGCACGCGGCCTTCCGGCCCCATCTCCTCGCGCACGGCGCGCACGCGGGCGACGTCGTCGGCCAGGCGCTGGCCGGGCTCGGCGACCTTGACCTTCGCGGTCCGGCAGCCGTCGAACCGTGCGAGAACGGCGGGGACGGATGCCGCGTCCACCGCCGGCACCGTCGCATTCACGCCGACGGAATCCCGGCGGGCTTGCGGTCGTGGCATCCAGGCATCCTCGATCGCGGCGGCGAGCCACGTCGCGGCCTCGTCGTCGCCGTACTCGAGGAAGGGTGAGAACTCGCTCCAGCCCTCGGGCCCCTCGAAGACGAGGGCCTCCCGCACGTCGACGCCGCGGAACCGCGTCACGAGCGGCAGGGCCACGACGCGGGCGCCGGCGATGATCTCGGAGAGCGGGGGGAGGGGTGCGGGAGTGCTCACGCCCCCATCCTGCCCGTTCTCCTCGTCCGCGCGCGGGGCAGTCCCGTCAGAACAATGTGTGGTTGACGATACTGTGTGACACACAGTATCGTGTCGGGTATGAGCGAATCCGAGGTCCTCGAGACCCATCTGCAGGAGCTGCGGCGCGGCACAGTCGTGCTCGCGTGCCTTCGGCTCCTCGAGCAGCCGGGCTACGGCTACGGGCTCCTCGAGCAGCTCGGCGAGCGCGGGTTCGCCACCGACACCAACACGCTGTACCCGCTGCTTCGGCGGCTCGAGAAGCAGGGGTACCTCACGAGCGAGTGGAACACCGACGAGGCCCGGCCCCGCAAGTTCTACCGCACCAGCGCCACCGGCTCCCGGCTGGCGGCGGCCCTCATCGACGACTTCCACGCGATCGCCGCCGCGATCGACGCACTCCCCGAGGAGCACTGACATGCACGCCACCCCCGTCACCCTCACCGACCGCTACGTCGACGCCGCCATGCGCACGGTGCCCGACGACCAGCGCGCCGACCTCGCCGCCGAGCTGCGGGCATCGATCGACGACCAGGTCGAGGCGCGCGTGGAGCAGGGCGAGCCCCGCCCGGACGCCGAGCGCGCGGTGCTCGTCGAGCTCGGCGACCCCGACAAGCTCGCCGCGCAGTACACCGACCGGCCGCTGTGGCTGGTGGGTCCGCGGTACTACCTCACGTGGTGGCGCCTCACGAAGCTGCTGTGGGCGATCGTTCCGGTGTGCGCTGCCTTCGGCGTGGCGCTGGGCCAGACGCTGTCGGGGGCGGAGTTCGGCGAGATCATCGGCTCGGTGATCAGCGTCGTGCTCAGCGTGATCGTCCACATCGGCTTCTGGACGACGCTGGTCTTCTTCATCGTCGAGCGGTCCACCCACAGCGCCGACGTCGGGCTCGTGAGCCGCTGGACGCCCGACGACCTGCCCGAGCCCCGGGAGCGGGGCACCGGTCTCAGCGACCTGGTGGCATCGCTGGTGTTCCTCGCGATCGCTGCCGGCGCGATCCTGTGGGACCACTTCGTCGGGTTCGTGTACACGCCCGAGACCGGGTGGATGTCGTTCCTCGCCCCGAGCCTGTGGCCCTGGTGGATCGGCGGCCTCTTCGCGGTCATGGTGCTCGAGGCGCTCCTGGCGATCTCGGTGTACGCCAAGGGCCGGTGGGACATCGGGTCGGCGACGGTGAACCTGTTCCTCAACCTCACCGTGGCAGGCGGCGCGCTGTGGCTGCTGTCGCAGCAGCAGCTGGTCAACCCGGAGTTTCTCGACGCGGTGATCCCTTCCGATTCCTCCGGCACCGTCACGACCGTCGTCACGACCGGGTTCGCGTTCGGCGTCGTCGCGATCGCCGCGTGGGACAGCATCGACTCCTTCCTCAAGGCGGCGCGGGCACGGCGCTGAGGAGCCGCCGGAACGGGGACCGCCCCCTCGCGGCGGCCCTAGTCTTTTTCCCATGCCCCTTCTCGACACTCCTGTGCGCCTCGGCGTGCAGCTGCAGCCCCAGCACGCCCCGTACTCCGCGTTCCGCGACGCCGTCGTGCGTCTGGAGGAGATGGGGGTGGACATCCTGTTCAACTGGGACCACTTCTTCCCGCTGTCGGGGGACCCCGACGGCCTGCACTTCGAGTCCTGGACCATGCTCGCCGCGTGGGCCGAGCAGACCGAGCGCGTCGAGTTCGGCGCCCTGGTGAACTGCAACAGCTACCGCAACCCCGACCTGCAGGCCGACATGGCCCGCACGGTCGACCACATCTCGGCCAAGGACGGCGTGGGCCGCTTCATCTTCGCGACGGGATCGGGCTGGTTCGCCCGCGACTACGAGGAGTACGGCTACGAGTTCGGCACCGCCGGCTCGCGTCTGGACGACCTCGCGGCGGGCCTGGAGCGCATCGAGGCGCGCTGGCAGAAGCTGAACCCGGCGCCCACGCGAGAGATCCCGGTCATGATCGGCGGCAAGGGCGAGCAGAAGACGCTGCGCCTGGTCGCCCGTCACGCCGACATCTGGCACAGCTTCGTGCGCCCCGACGAGCTGCCGCGCAAGCTCGAGGTCATCGAGCGGTGGGCCGAGCGCGAGCAGCGCGACACGTCGGATCTCGTGATCTCGAACGAGCTGCACCAGCGCGGCGAGGGATTCGCCGACGAGCTCCACGCCGCCGGGGTGCGCCTCTTCACGCTCGCGTTCCACGGCCCGGACTGGGACTACGACCTGGTGAAGCGCTGGCTGCGCTGGCGCGACGCCAAGAACGGCTGACCTCCTTCCCGCCGAGAGACCGTGATCTCGCCGAGCGACCACGTCCCGGGCGACGACGACGTGGTCTCTCGGCGAGAACGCGCGATATCGGCGGGGACGGATGCCGCGCACCGACCGCGCTCGCCGCGTCGCGGCATCCGTCATGAACCGCAGTCGCACGAGGCGCCGCGGCTAAGATCGCGGGGGTGACCGCCGCACCGTCTGCCCCGCGCTTCGCCCTCGACATCGAGGGCGTGCCCAGGCCCGAGCGGTCGCAGCAGCTGCTGGACGGCGTGCGGGAGCGGGTCGTCATCGCCGACGGGGCGATGGGCACGATGCTGCAGCGGTACGACCTGTCGATCGAGGGCGACTTCGCAGGGCTCGAGGGCTGCAACGAGATCCTCAACGTCACCCGGCCCGACGTCGTCGCGGCCATCCACGACGCGTACCTCGAGGTGGGGGTCGACGCCGTCGAGACGAACACGTTCGGCGCGAACTGGTCGAACCTCGGCGACTACGGCATCGACGACCGCATCGCCGAGCTCGCCGAGCGGGGGGCGCGCATCGCGCGCGAGCGGGTCGAGGCGGCGGAGGCCGCCGACGGGCGGGTGCGGTGGGTGCTCGGGTCGATGGGACCCGGCACCAAGCTCCCGAGCCTCGGCCACACCTCCTACGACAACCTCAAGCAGACGTTCGCGCTGCAGGCGGAGGGACTCATCGACGGCGGCGCAGACGCCTTCCTCGTCGAGACGAGCCAGGACCTGCTGCAGACCAAGGCCGCCATCAACGGCTGCCGTCAGGCGATCGTGAGCCGCGGCATCCGACTGCCTATCTTCGTCGAGGTGACCGTCGAGACCACCGGCACCATGCTCATGGGGTCCGAGATCGGGGCGGCGCTGACGGCCATCGAGCCGCTGGGCGTCGACGCCATCGGCCTCAACTGCGCCACCGGCCCGACCGAGATGAGCGAGCATCTGCGGCACCTGTCGAAGCACGCGACGGTGCCGGTCGCGTGCATGCCGAACGCGGGGCTTCCCGTGCTCGGCGCGAACGGCGCGCACTACCCGCTCACGCCGGCCGAGCTCGCGACGGCGCACGAGCAGTTCGCGCGCGAGTTCGGGCTGGGCCTCGTCGGCGGATGCTGCGGCACGACGCCCGAGCATCTCGCCGCGGTCGTCGAGCGCCTGCGCCCGCTGCGCGGCGCGGGGGAGCGGCATCCCGCGATCGAGCCGGGTGTCGCGTCGCTGTACCAGCATGTGTCGTTCCAGCAGGACGCCTCGTACCTCGCCATCGGCGAGCGCACCAACGCGAACGGCTCCAAGGCGTTCCGCGAGGCGATGCTCGAGGAGCGGTGGGACGACTGCGTCGAGATCGCCCGCGACCAGATCCGCGTCGGCGCGCACCTGCTCGACGTCTGCACCGACTACGTCGGCCGCGACGGCGCCGCCGACATGCGCGAGGTCGTGTCGCGCCTGGCGAGCGCCTCGACCCTGCCGCTCGTCGTCGACTCCACCGAGCCCGCCGTCATCGCCGCGGGCCTCGAGCTCATCGGCGGCCGCCCCGTGGTGAACTCGGTGAACTACGAGGACGGCGACGGCCCCACGTCGCGCTTCGGCCGCATCATGCCGCTCGTGAAGGAGCACGGCGCCGCCGTCGTCGCCCTCACGATCGACGAGCACGGCCAGGCCCGCACGACCGAGGGCAAGGTGGCGATCGCGTCGCGCCTCGTCGACGAGCTGGTCGGCGAGTGGGGCATGCGGGTGAGCGACATCATCGTCGACTGCCTGACGTTCCCGATCGCCACCGGCCAGGAGGAGACGCGCCGCGACGCGATCGAGACCATCGAGGCGATCCGGCAGATCTCCGCGAAGTACCCGGGCATCAACACGACCCTCGGCGTCTCGAACGTGTCGTTCGGCCTCAACCCGGCCGCGCGCAGCGTGCTCAACTCCGCGTTCCTGCACGAGGCGGTGGAGGCCGGCCTCACGTCGGGCATCATCGACGCGGCGAAGATCGTGCCGCTGGCGTCGATCTCGGAGGAGCAGCGCAAGGTCGCCCTCGACCTGGTCTGGGACCGACGCGAGCACGACGCCGACGGCAACGTCACGTACGACCCGCTCGCGCGCATGCTCGACCTCTTCGCCGGCGTCGACACGGCGGCCCTGCGCAACCAGCGCGCCGCCGAGCTCGCGGCGCTGCCCGTCGGCGAGCGGCTCGAGCGCCGCATCATCGACGGCGAGGGCAAGGGGCTCGAGGCCGATCTCGACCTCGCCCGCGAGGGCGGGCTGGCTCCGCTGCAGATCATCAACGACCACCTGCTCGAGGGCATGAAGGTCGTCGGCGAGCGATTCGGCGCCGGCGAGATGCAGCTGCCCTTCGTGCTGCAGTCGGCCGAGGTCATGAAGACGGCCGTGGCGCTGCTCGAGCCGCACATGGAGAAGACGGATGCCTCGGGCAAGGGCCGCATCGTCCTGGCGACGGTCCGCGGCGACGTGCACGACATCGGCAAGAACCTCGTCGACATCATCCTCACCAACAACGGGTACGACGTGATCAACCTCGGCATCAAGCAGCCGATCGCCGACATCATCGCCGCCGCCGAGGAGCACGACGCCGATGTCATCGGCATGTCGGGCCTGCTCGTGAAGTCCACCGTCGTGATGAAGGAGAACCTCGAGGAGCTGCAGTCCCGCGGCCTCGCGAAGAAGTGGCCGGTGATCCTCGGCGGCGCCGCATTGACGCGCGCGTACGTCGAGGACGACCTCGCGGCGCTGTTCGACGGCGAGGTGCGCTACGCCCGCGACGCGTTCGAGGGGCTCGCCCTCATGGAGCCGCTCGTGAGGATCGCGCGCGGCGCCGACCCGGCCACGGTCGGGCTGCCGGCGCTGAAGAAGCGACGACACGCCGCAGGGTCCAAGCTCACCCTCACGGAGCCCGAGGCCATGCCGGCGCGGTCGGATGTGGCATCCGACAATCCCGTCCCCGCGCCGCCGTTCTGGGGCACGCGCATCGTCCGCGGCATCGCCCTGCAGGACTACGCCGCGTTCCTCGACGAGCGCGCGACGTTCATGGGCCAGTGGGGCCTCAAGCCCGGCCGCGGCGAGGACGGCGCCTCGTACGAGCAGCTCGTCGACGCCGAGGGCCGCCCGCGCCTGCGGTACTGGCTCGACCGCATCCTCGCCGAGGGCATGCTCGACGCGTCGGTCGCCTACGGATACTTCCCCGTCGTGTCGGACGGCAACGACGTCGTGGTGCTGCATCACGGCGACGACCCGTCCGGCGTGCTCGGCGTGCCCGGCCTGCTCGCGCCCGACGGAGGTTCGGGCGGCGAGCTCGGCTCCGACCGGCTGCGCTTCCACTTCCCCCGCCAGCGCCGCGACCGCCACCTGTGCCTGGCCGACTTCGTGCGATCGCGCGAATCGGGCGCGGTCGACGTGATGCCGGTACAGCTGGTGACGGCCGGCGCCAACATCGACTCCGTGACCGCCAAGCTCTTCGCCGAGGACAAGTATCGCGACTACTACGAGCTCAACGGCCTCGTGATGCAGCTGACCGAGGCGCTCGCCGAGTTCTGGCACGCCCGCATCCGCTCCGAGCTCGGCTTCTCGCACGAGGATCCGGCCGAGACGGCCGGGCTGTTCAAGCTCGAGTACCGCGGCGCGCGCTTCTCACTCGGCTACCCCGCGTGCCCCGACATGGAGGACCGCCGCAAGGTCGTCGAGCTCCTGCGCCCCGAGCGCATGGGCGTCGAGCTCAGCGAGGAGCTGCAGCTGCACCCCGAGCAGTCCACCGACGCCTTCGTCTTCCACCACCCCGAGGCGAAGTACTTCTCGGTCTGACCCGAGACGCGAAGGAGAGCGGATGCCGCGGCCCGCAGCATCCGTCGCGTCATTTCGTCGTGAGCTGGACCGTGATGCCCGGGGGCGGCGTGGTGTGCACCCACGCCGCTTCACGATAGGGCAGGGGCGCGCTCTCGCGGTACGCGAGTGGCGGGTGTCCGCGACGCGAGCGGCTTGGTGCGGCGCAAGGCGGCGAGGATCGGTCGCCCCACGACGACCAGCCCGACGACCGTCGTGATCGCGCGGAGCGTGTCCCAGCTGAGGGTCGAGGTGACGAGCGAGTACACGAGGAAGCTGGCGAGGTTCACGTCCAGTGGCGCCTCGCCGTCGTAGGAGATGCCGGTGCCGTACCCGACGGCGAACGGCCAGAACCACAGGTTCATCAGCAGGCCGAACACGTAGGAGGCCACCACGCCGTAGACGCAGAGCATCGCGATCTCCGCGGAGCCCGGATGCTGGATCGAGCGCCGAGGCCCGCGCCGTGTCGAGGTCGACCGTCGGGGGAGGAGCCCCGCGACCGCACCGACCCACGCGCACGCGAACAGCTGGAAGGGCGTCCACGGGCCGAAGGTCCCCGTGATCAGCGTCGACAGGGCGATCGTCGCCATGCCGAGGAGCATCCCGAACCGCGCGCCGTAGGCGCGGCCCGCGAGGATCAGCAGGATGAACACCGCCTCAACTCCGCCGACGCCGGTGCCCGCGATGCGCACGGCCGCGCCGATCGCGGCGAGCGTGCCGAGGAGAGCGAGCAGATGCGCCGATCGCACCGTGCCGTCGAGCGTCGCCACGACGACCAGCGCGGCCAGCGGCACGAGCGCGAGCGCCGCGACCGGCACGGCGGCGTGCGCCTGCTCGGGCACCGCGGTGGCGACGAGCGGCCAGCAGAACGCGCCGAGGGCGACGAGGTTCGCCGCCGCGAGCGCGATCAGCGGCAGCCGACGGAGCCCGCTGCGCTGCCGGGGGAGGGGTCGAAGGTGGACGGATGCCGCAGCCCCGCGCGGTGCCGTCGGCGGCGTTCCGGCGGTGGCCGGGGTCGTAGGGGGCGCGCTCGTGTCGCCGGTCCGCGCGGGAGTGGCGCGGTAGGCGGCGGGTGTCGTCGCGGCTTCCTGATCCGGCATCGCGTCGGCCTCTGTTGCGAGCCCGGACGCCTTCTCGAAGGCCGCGTCCGGTGACGCGTCCATGGCGTGCGAGGCAGGCTCCGACGTCGGTGCGGTCGTCGCAGCGGCGTGTTCGCCGGCGAGGACGCCCGCGTGCATCGCGAGGGTGCGGTCGGCGCGCGCGGTGAAGCCCGGCTCGTGCGACGCGACGAGCACGGCGGCGCCCGCGGCGGCGACCGATGCGAGGGCGGCCCACACCATCTCGCGCGCGGCGGGGTCGAGTCCCCGGGTCGGCTCGTCGACCATGAGCACGAGGGGCCGGGCGGCGAGCTGGATGGCCAGCGCCAGGCAGCGCCGCTCTCCGGCGGAGAGGTCGCGCGGATGCCGAGCGAGTCGCGCCGCGAACTCGGCGCCGCGGGGGTCGAGGCCGAGGAAGCCGGCGAACCTGTCGGCAGTCGACGAGCCGCCGTGGCCGACGAGAAGAGGAGATCTGCCGGACAGAGGATCGATGGGACCGATGGCGTCCTCGTTCCGGCGGCTCTCCTCGTTCCGGCCGGCGAACAGGCGGCGCGTGTGCCGGCGCGGATCGCGCGCAGCGTGGGGCGCCCTCTTCACGGCGCGGCGGTCGGCGCGCACGCATTCGGCGAGGACGGAATCGCTGACGAAGAGGTCGTCGGAGGCATCCGGAACGAGCGCCACGCGGCCGCGCGTCGAGACATGGTCCCCGCGCTCGGGCAGTGCGAGCGCGGCGAGCAGGCTCGACTTGCCGGCGCCGTTGGGTCCGACGAGCGCGACGATCTCGCCGGGGTAGAGGTCGAGATCCGCCCCCGTCACGGCGATCGCGTTGCGGTGGCGCACGGTGATGCCTCGCGCGCGCAACACCGGCTCCTGCCCGGCGCAGCCCAGGGTCGCCGGCGCTTCCTCGGGTTCGGGGCGCACTCCGTACGTTCGGGGCGCATCCGGTGCGCCCCGAACGCCTATGGAGCGCCCCGAACCCGACGTCGGCGGCGCAGAGGCCGACCCGGCCGATGCCGGCCCCACCGGATGGACGTCGTGGTCGATCCGGTCGACAGGCCCGTCGAGCCGCTCGATCCCGCCCCGTTCGACCTCGGCGCCGTCGACTCGCTCGACAGCCCCGTCGCCCTGCTCGACCTCGCCTCGCTCGACCGGCTCGACCTCGCCCTTCCGCACGCGCAGTACCAGATCGGCGATCCCCGACAGGGACTCGACGCGGTGCTCGGCGACGACCACGCTCATGCCGGCGTCGTGCGCGAGCGCGTCGAGCAGCCGGGCGATCCGCCGGCGGGCGTCGGCGTCGAGATCGGCGAGGGGTTCGTCGACGAGGAGCAGGATCGGGTGCTCCACGATCGCGGCCGCGATCGCGACGAGCGTCGCCTCACCCGCCGAGAGTCCTCGGGTGGGGCGGTCGAGCAGGCTCGCGACCCCGACCCGTTCGGCGACCTCGGACACGCGCGCCGCGGCGATCACGGGCGCCACGCCGCGCAGCTCGAGCGAGAGGCCGATCTCGTCGCGAACGAGCTCGGTCGCGAACGCCTCGCGCGGATGCTGCAGCACGACGCCCACGCGCTGCGCGAGGTCGCGCGGCGGCACCGGGACACGCTCGTGCCCGACGACGCCCATCGACCCGGCGATCCAGCCGCCGTCGGTGTGCGAGTGCAGGCCGGCGATCGCTCGCAGCAGCGTGGACTTTCCCGACCCGGTCGCGCCCGACACCAGGGTCAGCGTGCCGGCGTGGAGGAAGAGCTCGGCGGGGAGACGGATGCCGGGGCTCGCGGCATCCGCCATCGCCGAAGCGGTGCGCGGGGCGTCGGCGCGCGAGACGGCATCCGGCGCGGATTCCGGTCTGCCCCGGCCCGAGCGGGCCGGCCCGAAGCCGATCTCCACGTCGTGAGCCTCGACGGGCATGAGGCAGTCGCCGTCGAGCCCGCGCCCCGCGAAGCCGCGAAGCTCGAGGGCTGCGGCGACGTTCCCGGCGCGTTCGAGGGTGCGCTCGAGCAGGGGGAGCAGCATGCGCGGTCCGGCGCGCTCGCCGCGGAGACGCTGGGCGAACCCCACCGCGCGGGCGCCGTCCGCGAGCGACGGCAGCGTGGCCGCGGCGATCGCGAGGGCGCGGGCGATGCCCCGCAGCGGGCCGCGACGCGAGAGGCGCGCGAACACGCGGGTGAGGTCGACGACGGCGTTCAGGACGCCGAAGGCGAGGATCGCCAGCGCGATCGGAAGCGCGCCGGCGGCGGCATCCCACAGCCCGTCCGCCGTCACCGGGCCGAGCAGCACGACGTGCGCGAACGGCGCGGGCAGCCGGATCTCGGGCAGGGCCAGCAGCACGACGCCGTCGCCGTCGGCGCCGTGGAACAGCACGCGGTACACCACCCGGGCCGCCACGAACACGGCGGCGAGGACCGCCGCCGCCCGCAGGGGACCGGGCCGGAAGGTCATGTCACGTCGCCGGAGCGGCCGGCTCGCCGTTCACCGTGAAGAGGAGTGCGACCGAGTCGCCGGGCTCCAGCTGCAGCGTCGAGAGGCCCCCCTGCGCGTAGCCCCACTCGTCGCCCGAGGGCTTGACCCACAGCGCCCAGTACGCGAACGCCGCGGGCATCGACGCGCAGGTCTCGAAGTACTCGGAGCCGTCCTCCGCGGTGAGCGCGGTGCTCTCGGCGGGAACGCCGTTGACACGGCACACGACCTGGTCGCCGTACTCCTCGGTGCCCTCGGTCTCGACCCCCACGAGCGTGAGCGCATCGGCCGCGGCGAGCGTCTCGTCGGTGCCGACGCACCAGGTCTTGCTGTCGCCGTCCTCCAGCGACGAGGCGTCGACGACGACCGTCACGCCCGCGTCCTCGGCGCAGGCCTCGTCGAGCACGGCCACCGTCTTGGTCTCCGTGGGCGTCGGGGCCTGCTCGGGGGCGGGCGATGCGCAGGCGGCGAGGGCGAACAGGAGGACGGCGGATGCTGCGGCAGCTGCCGCAGCACGAAGAGTCGAGGTCACCGATCCAGGCTAGGCCGCGGCGCGGATGCCCGACGGCAGATGACGCCCGGTTGCGGCCCGCCGTAGGCTGGCCGGGTGAGCGTTTCGCAACTGTTCGACGAAGACGAGTGGATGCCGGCGCCCGGCGCCCCCGAGGGCGGCTACACCGACATCACCTCCCACGTCTCGAAGGACGGCCGGATCGCCCGGATCGCGTTCGACCGGCCCGAGGTGCGCAACGCGTTCCGCCCGCACACCGTCGACGAGCTGTACCGCGCGCTGGACCTCGCCCGCCAGGACCCGCGCATCGGCGTCGTGCTGCTCACGGGCAACGGTCCCAGTCCCAAGGACGGCGGCTGGGCGTTCTGCTCCGGCGGCGACCAGCGGATCCGCGGCCGCGACGGCTACAAGTACTCCGAGACGGATGCCGTCACCGACACCGCACGCGCCGGGCGCCTGCACATCCTCGAGGTGCAGCGGCTGATCCGGTTCATGCCCAAGGTGGTCATCGCCGTGATCCCCGGGTGGGCGGCCGGCGGCGGGCACTCGCTGCACGTCGTGTGCGACCTCTCGATCGCGTCGGCTGAGCACGCCCGCTTCAAGCAGACCGACGCCGACGTCGGCTCGTTCGACGCCGGGTACGGCTCGGCCTACTTCGCGCGCCAGATCGGCCAGAAGTTCGCGCGGGAGGTGTTCTTCCTCGCCGAGGAGTACTCGGCGCAGCGCGCGTACGAGATGGGCGCCGTCAACCGCGTCGTGCCGCACGGGGAGCTGGAGCGCGAGGCCGTCGCGATGGCGCGGACGATCCTCACGAAGTCGCCGACGGCCATCCGCATGCTCAAGTTCGCGTTCAACGCCGTCGACGACGGCATGGTGGGCCAGCAGGTGTTCGCCGGCGAGGCGACCCGCCTGGCGTACGGCACCGATGAGGCGGTCGAGGGCCGCGACTCGTTCCTCGAGAAGCGCGACCCGGACTGGTCGCCCTACCCCTGGCACTTCTGAGCGCGGCGATGACCGGAACTCCTCAGCATCGCCCCGAGCGGGGCCGGACCCGCGCGGCGTCGGCCCCGTCGGGCTCGCGCGTGAGGAGTTGCTGCACGCCATGAAGCTGGTACCCGTCCTCGGTGACGATCCGCGCGAGATCCTGCGGGGCCTGCGCGGTGCCCTCCACGGCGCGGGTCCCGCGCTGGGGCTGGGACTCGTGAGCGGTCTTCCGGGCGAGGTGCGCGCGGGGACCGCCGTTGTGGTGACCACGTCCGGCTCCACCGGCGTGCCCAAGAGCGTGGTGCTCAGCCGCGATGCCCTCACGGCGAGCGCGCTCGCGACGGCCGACCGCATCGGCGACGGCGCGTGGCTGCTGGCGCTGCCTGCGGGGTACGTCGCGGGGCTGCAGGTGCTGGTGCGGTCGCTGGTCGCCGATCGAGAGCCGGCGATCCTGTCTGGCGCGTTCACACCGCAGGCGTTCGCGGCAACGGCGCTCATGATGGTGTCGACCGATCGGGGCGAACGAGTCCCCACTTACACGTCCCTCGTGCCGGCGCAGTTGTCAAAGCTGCTCGACGCCGCCGAGCACGACCCCGCGGTGCTCGCCGCGCTGCGCTCGTTCGAGACCATCCTCATCGGAGGCCAGGCGCTGCCGGCCGCGACCCTCGAACGCGCCGACGCGATCGGGGCACGCATCGTGCGCACCTACGGGTCGACCGAGACCAGCGGCGGCTGCGTCTACGACGGCGTGCCGCTGCGCGGCGTCGGCCTGCGGATCGAGCGCGGCGAGGTCCAGGTGTCAGGCCCCACGCTCGCCGACGGCTACCTCGGTGCGCAGGAGCTGACGGCCGCGGCGTTCCTCCGCGAACGCGACGGCACCCGGTGGTACCGCACCGGCGACGCCGGGCTGCTCGAGGACGGCGTGCTGCGCGTGCGCGGCCGCATCGACAACGTCATCGTGTCCGGCGGCGTCAACGTGTCGCTCGACCGCGTGGAGCGGATCGTCCGCGGCATCCCGGGCCTTGCCGGTGCCGTCGTGGTCGGGGTTCCGGACGACCGCTGGGGCGAGGCATCCGTCGTCGTGGCCTCGCGCGGCGAGGCGCTCCGTCGCAGCGAAGCCGTCCAGCTCGAGGAGGCCCGCGCCGCGGTGCAGGCCGAGATCGGCCCGCACGCGCGGCCGTCGCGCCTGGTGCTGGTCGACGAGCTGGCCCTGCTGCCGTCGGGCAAGCCCGACCGCGAGGCCATCCGGCGCGCCGTCCTCGCGCTGCACTGACCGCCGACCGGCCGCCCGTCACGACCGGGTGGCACCGGGCCCGGCCGACGGCGGGTAGGGGCCGGTCTGCACGACGCAGAACCGGTTGCCCTCGGTGTCTTCGAGGACGATCCAGTCCGCGTCCTCCGGGTAGTCGTCCCAGTCGACCTCGTGCGCCCCGAGGCCGAGCAGCCGCTCGACCTCCGCCGCCTGATCCTCGGCGTACAGGTCGAGGTGGATGCGCGGGGGATAGTGCTGCGGGTAGCCCGTCACCGACAGCGCGAGACTCGCCCCCGGGGCCGCCCAGTGCTCCTTGCCGGGCGGGTCGAGCACCACCCAGTCGTCGCTCGGCTCCCGGCGGTTCACGTATCCGAGCGCGGCCCGCCAGAAGTCGCCCGCGCGTCCGATGTCCTCCACGGTCAGGACGGTCGATCCGATGCTCAGCATGGCCCCATCCTGCGTGCTGCGCCGCGCCCATGCGAGGGGGTGGCGCATAGGGGCCCGGGCCGGGGGCGCCTATGATGTGCATTCGTGGCAGGAACCCCCAGCAAGAAGCGCAGCACCGCCGGTCGGAAGAAGAAGCACCCGCGCGGCAACCCGCAGAAGGCGCACGTGTCGCGCGCCCCCGACCGCGTGGAGCCGGCGACCGCGGCCGACTGGATCGGCGCGGCGCGCCTGCGCACCCTGCCGCTCGCCGTGACGCCGATCCTCATCGGCACGGGCGCGGCGATCCTCGTCACGGATGTCTTCCACTGGGTCATCGCCCTGTTCTGCCTCATCGTGTCGGTGTCGCTGCAGATCGGCGTCAACTACGCCAACGACTACAGCGACGGCATCCGCGGCACCGACGATCACCGCGTCGGACCCGCGCGCCTCACGGCGAGCCGCAAGGCGAAGCCGCGCACCGTGCTGCTGGTGGCGCTGGCGTTCTTCGCGATCGCCGCGATCGCCGGTCTCGCCATCACGATCCGCACGCAGCAGTGGTGGCTCATCGCCGTCGGCGCGGTGTGCATCGTCGCCGCGTGGCTCTACACCGGCGGCAAGCGGCCCTACGGGTACTACGGCCTCGGCGAGGTCTTCGTGTTCGTGTTCTTCGGCCTGGTCGCCACGCTCGGCACCACCTGGGTGCAGGCGCTCGCGCTGCCCCAGGAGGCGTGGTTCGGAGCGGTCGGCGCGGGCCTCATCGCCTGCGCCGTGCTGCTGGCGAACAACCTGCGCGACATCGACCAGGACCGCGCCGCCGGCAAGCGCACCCTCACGGTGCTCATCGGGCGCACCGCGACGCGGTGGCTCTTCTCGGTGTTCGTCCTCGTGCCCTTCGCGATCGCGGCATTCCTCGCGTGGATCGGCTACCCGATCGCGTGGCTGACGCTGCTCGCGCTGCTCGCGGCGCTGCCCGCGATCCTCATCGTGTGGACCTACCGGGTCCCGCGGGAGCTCGTCGTCGCGCTGGGACTGACGTCGCTCACCTCGGTGGCCTACGGCGCGTTCCTGATGTGGGCCTTCATCGGCTGATCCTTCCGTCGCCCGGCGGGAAGCGTGTCAGGACCGGGAGTCCGGCCGCTCCGCCTCGTGCGGGGCGGGAGCCGCGGGCGCGGAGGGCGACGCTGCGGCATCGGCCGCGGCATCCTCGGCGTCCTCGTCGCTCACAGCGGCGCGCGCCTCGGTGCGGCGTGCGGCGAGCCCCGACGTCGCGTCCTCGAGCGGCTTGCGCAGGAACAGCAGCGACAGGCTCAGCCCGATGAGGGCGGCGAAGATCGCTGCGAGCCAGTAGTACGTCTGCATGACCGGGAACAGCATGAGGATGCCGAACGGCACGAGGAACGCCAGCAGCCGCAGCACCGAGTAGACGATGGCCGAGCGCGCTTTCACCCGTCCATCCTACGTTTCACCGCGACCGGGGCTCGGGCGACGGTTAAGTCACGGACGGATCGCGAACCGCCCGCGCCGGGCCATGCCCGCCTAGGATGGGGATATGCCTCGGGTGCTGCTGATTCTGGCCCTGGTGGCGACCGCGTTCTGGGTCTTCACCATCGTCGATTGCGCAGTGCAGCCCCCGACCCGGCACCGCGGCGTCAGCAAGCCCGTCTGGCTCCTCATCGTCGTGCTGCTGCCGGTCCTCGGCGGCATCCTCTGGCTCATCGTCGGCCGCGCGCGCGGCTCGTCCGCCGCCGCCCGCCGGGCACCCGACGACGACCCCGAGTTCCTCGGCCGCATCGGCACCATCAGCGACCAGGACGAGCGCATCCGCCGTCTCGAGGAGGAGCTCGCCCAGCTCGACGCCGAGGACGACGACCCGCGCTTCAACCCGCCGGCCGCCCCCTCGGCATCCGACGAGGCGCCCGCGCCGGGCACCGCGGCGGCGGGAGGCACGGCCGCCCCCGGCATCCCGCCCGCGAAGCCGCCGATCCGCCCCGCGGACGGCGACGACGACGCCCGCGGTCAGCGCGGGATCATCGGCTGACGTGAGCACAGTCCACAGCGCCGTCGGCGCACCCTCCGGCGGTGCGCCCGCGACGGACGCCGCCGCCGCGCTGCTGTGCCGGCTCGTGGAGCTCGGCGTCCGTCACGTCGTGCTCAGCCCCGGGTCGCGCTCGCAGGCACTCGCCCTCGTCGCCGCCGAGCTGGAGCGACGCGGCTCGATCGCGCTTCACGTGCGGATCGACGAGCGCGTCGCAGGATTCACCGCCCTCGGCATCGCACGGGAGACCCGGATGCCGGCGGCCGTCGTGTGCACGTCGGGCACAGCCGTGTCGAACCTGCTGCCGGCGGCGCTCGAGGCCCACCACGCCGGGGTGCCGCTGCTGCTCCTCACCGCCGACCGCCCGCCGGAGCTGCGCGGTGTCGGCGCGAACCAGACCACCCGTCAGCCGGGGATGTTCGCTCCGACGGTCCGGTTCGAAGCCGACGTCCCCGTTCCCGAGGCGACCGATCCCGACGGCGACACCGAGCAGAGCGCGATGCTGCGCGCCGTCGCCGAGGAGGCCGTCGCGGCCGCACTCGGCGCCGGGACCCGGTCGCCCGGTCCGGTCCACCTGAACCTTCCCTACCGCGAGCCGCTCGCGGGCGTCCTCCCGGCCTGGCTGGGCGTCCCGGCGGCAGAGCTCCAGGCGACGGTCGTGGGGCACCCGGACGGCCCGCCGGTGGCGGCCGACCCGGAGGACGAGGCATCCGGCGCGCTCTACCAGGGCGGCGGCGGGATCGGCGAGTCCGACGTCCCCACCGAGCCCGAGGACGCGCCCCACGTGCTGGAGCGCGGACCCCGCACGGTGGTGATCGCGGGCGCAGACGCCGGCCCCGACGCCGAAGAGCTCGCCCACGTCGGGGGCTGGCCGCTCATCGCCGAGATCGTGAGCGGCGCGCGCTACGGACGGCACCTCGTGCATGGCTACCGGGCGCTGCTGCGCGACCCCGAGCTCGGCGGGCGCGTGGAGCGGGCGGTCGTCCTCGGCCACCCCACACTCAGCCGCGAGGCGGCCGCGCTGCTCTCCGACCCCGACATCGAGGTCGTCGCGGTCCGCGGGCCCGGCGAGCCGCTCAACCTCAACGGCTCGACCCTCGCCGCGGATCGCATCGCCGTGGCGACCGGCGACTCCGATCGCGCGTGGCTCGGCGCGTGGATGCACGCCTCGCGCGAGGCATCCGTCGATCTCACTCCGCCCGCGCCCGATGCCGACGGCCTGTCGTCGGCGGTGCCCGGCGAGCGCCTCGGGGCCATCGCCGCCGAGCTGTCGGTCATCCGGGCTCCGATCGACCGTGCCGGGCTCGTCGACGCGGTGTGGCGCGCCACCTGGCCCCACGACCGCCTGGTCTTCGGCTCGTCGCGTCTCGTGCGAGTGGCCGATCAGGTGCTGCCGGGCAAGAAGGTCCCGGTGCATGCGAACCGCGGGCTCGCCGGGATCGACGGGACGGTCGCGACGGCTACGGGGATCGCGGTGGCGAGCCAGGCCGGCGGCGGACCCGGCGTCACCCGGGTGCTGCTCGGCGACCTCGCCCTCCTGCACGACGTCGGGGCGCTGCTGCTGCCGCCGCAGGAGCAGGAGCCGCGGATCCAGGTCATCGTGGGCAACGACGGCGGCGGCACGATCTTCGACGGACTGGAGGTCGCGTCGGTCGCCGGCCGCGAGGTGATGGATCGCGTCCTCTTCACGCCGCACGCGGTGCGCCTCGAGGAGCTCGCCGCGGCGTACGGCTGGGACTACCGGCGGGTCACGACCCGCTCCGCACTCGATCAGGCGCTCACCTCGCCCGTCGGCGGGCGCCAGCTCATCGAGGTCCCCCTCGACCGCTGAGCCTCGGCGTCGCCCGTCGGCCGATCCTGGCCGTCGCAGGCTCCGGCACGCCATGATGGCTCCATGATCGCGTCGAGTCAGAAGCACTGGAGCGGCGACGTCGCCGATCTCCTCAAGGTGGGGGAGGGCTTCGTCCTCGCCGACGTCGACACCCGCGCCACGCCCGGGTACGGCGAAGACAAGGATCAAGCCGCCGAGGATCTCGCCGCCGGAGCGGCCGAGCTCGACGAGTACCAGGAGCGCCTGTACGCCCGCAGCCGCGTCGACGCGACGGACGCCGCCGTCCTGCTGGTGCTGCAGGCGATGGACTCCGCCGGGAAGGGCGGCGTCATCCGCCACGTGGTCGGCTCCGTCGACCCCCAGGGCGTCGACCTCGCCGCGTTCAAGAAGCCCACGCCCGAAGAGCTCGAGCACGACTTCCTCTGGCGGATCGAGAAGCGGCTGCCGGAATCGGGCATGATCGGGGTGTTCGACCGCTCGCACTACGAGGACGTCCTGATCGGCCGCGTGCGATCGCTGGCGCCGCTGGACGAGATCGAGCGCCGGTACGGCGCGATCAACGAGTTCGAGAAGCGGATCGCCGACAGCGGCACCCGCATCGTCAAGGTGATGCTGCACATCTCGCACGACGAGCAGCGGGACCGGCTCATGGAGCGCCTCGAGCGGCCCGACAAGCACTGGAAGTACAACCCGGGCGACGTCGACGAGCGGGCGCTGTGGCCTAAGTACATGGCCGCCTACCAGACGGTCTTCGAGCGGACGTCGACCGACCACGCGCCCTGGTACGTGGTGCCGGCGGACCGCAAGTGGTACGCGCGGCTGGCCGTGCAGCACCTGCTGCTGGAGGCCCTCGAGGACATCGACCCGCAGTGGCCGACGGCCACGTTCGACGTCGAGGAGGAGAAGAAGCGGCTCGCCGCGAGTTGAGCGGCACGACGGCATCGCGCCCCAGGGCGACGCGGGCGCGCGGCGCGGAGTCGCGGCGGACGGCGCATAGCCTGGTGCGGTGACAGACACCGACCCCGTGCGCGCCATCGCCGACGCCTACGTCCGGGAGCTCGCCGGCCACGAGCCCGACGCCGCCCTCGCGGTCGGGCTCGAGGGTCCGGCGCTGCCCGACCTCGGTCCCGAGTGGCTGCAGCGCAGGCACGAGCTCCAGCGCGAGACCCTGGCGGCCCTCGACGCGGCGCCCGCCGGCGACGAGGTGCTGCGCGCTGCGCTGCGCGAGCGGCTCGAACGCGAGCGACTGCTCTTCGACTCGGGCTTCACCCCGCGGCTCGTCGCGGGGCTCGCCACCCCGGTGCACCTCGTGCGCTACGCGGTCGAAGGCCTGACGGTGACACCGGATGCCGCAGGCGAGGCCCTGCTGCGCCGGCTCGAGGCTGCCCCGCTCGCCGTGCGCCGGTACATCGCCGCGCTGCGGTGGTCACGCGACGAGGCAGCGCGCTTCGCCGGCCCGGGGGTCGCGCCTGTCCGCCAGCTCGACACCCTCGCGGACCAGGTGCAGATATGGATCGACCGAGACTGGTTCGGCGCCGTTCCGATTGCCGAGGGCACGGATGCCGCAGCCGCCGCGCGCGTGCGCAGCGCTGCCGATGAGACCGGGGCCGCGCTCGGCGAGCTCGTGACCCTGCTCCGGGACGAGCTGCGCCCCGCGGCGCCGGTGGATGACGGCGTCGGCGAGCGGCTCTATCCCGATCTCGCCGCCGGGATGCTCGGGGCGCGCATCGACGTCGCCGAGACCTATGCCTACGGCTGGTCGGAGCTGGAGCGCCTCGTCGCCGAGGCCCGTTCGCTGGCCCTCCGGCTCGGGGGCACCGGCGACGATCCGGTGCGGGCGGCGGCCGCCCTGCTCGACGGCGACCCTCGCCGCCGGCTGGAGGGCACAGCGGCGATCCGGGCCTGGCTCGCCGCCCGCGTCGACGAGACCATCGATGCGATCGCACCGGCGTTCGATCTGCCGGCGGCGGTGCGGGAGGTGGAGTGCCTGGTCTCGGAGGCCGCCTCCGGCGTCGTGTACTACACCCCGGGCGCCCCGGACGGCTCGACTCCCGGGCGCGTGGTGTGGACGATCCCGAGCGGCGTGCCCGTCGTGTCGAGCTGGCAGGAGGTCACGAGCGTCCACCACGAGGGCGTCCCGGGGCACCATCTGCAGTTCGTGCTGACGGCGTCGTATCCGGACCTGCATCCGTGGCAGCGCCATCTCTGCCACGTGCACGGCTACGCCGAGGGCTGGGCCCACTACGCCGAGCAGCTGGCCGACGAGCTGGGGCTCATCCGGGATGACGCCGAGCGACTGGGCCTTCTCCTCGGGCAGATCTGGAGAGCGGTCCGGATCGTCGCCGACATCGGGCTCCATACCGGGCGCCTGGTTCCTCCGAATGCGCTGGTGGCCGATCGGGAGTGGACGCCCGCGCTGGCGCGACGCATGCTGATCGACCTCGCGCTCGTGGAACCGGCGCTGGCCGGATTCGAGGTGGACCGCTACCTCGGCTGGCCGGGTCAGGCCCTCGCGTTCAAGGTGGGGGCGCGACTGTGGGCTGAGGCTCGCGCGGCTCGACAGGAGCAGCTCGGCGCCGCCTTCTCGCTCCGGGACTTCCATCGCGACGCGCTGGCGCTGGGTCCGATGGGGCTCGATCCGCTGCGACGGCTCATCGCGCGGTGAAGCGCGGCTTCTCGCTCCGGCAACTTCGGGAGGGGCGGCCCTGTCATGCCAGCGCGTCGACGATCGGACGGAACTTGACCCGCGTCTCGAGCAGCTCGGCGTCCGGGTCGCTCTGGGCGACGATCCCGGCGCCGGCGTGGGCGACGACGGGGATCGTGCCGCCCAGCGCGGGGGCGTCCGAGCGCGGGCCGATCTGCGCGCAGCGCAGCGCGATCGCCCACTCGCCGTTGCCCTCCCCGTCGATCCACCCGACGGGGCCGGCATAGCGCCTGCGGTCGAACGGCTCGAGCCGGCGGATGAGCTCCACCGCGGCATCCGTCGGCGTCCCCGCCACCGCGGCGGTGGGGTGGAGCGCCGCCACGAGGTCGAGCGACGAGGCGTGGTCGGCGAGGTCGCCCGCGACGTCCGTGGCCAGGTGCCACAGGTTGGGCAGCTTCAGCGTGAACGGCTCGGGATCCGCGCGCAGGTCGCGGACGTGGGGGCCGAGCGTGTCCAGCACGCTCTGCACCGCGTAGCGATGCTCTTCGAGGTCCTTCGCGCTGTGCGAGAGCGAAGCGGATGCCTCGGTGTCGCGGTGCGCGTCCGTGCCGCGCGGAATCGTCCCGGCGAGCACCCGGGCCGTGACCACTCCGCGTGACGCGGTCACGAGCGTCTCGGGGCTCGCGCCGATCAGGCCGTCGACGGCGAACGTCCACGTGTCGGGATAGTCGTCGGCGAGGGCGCGGACGAGGCGCCGCAGATCGGTGCCGCCGGGAATGGTGCCGACGAGGTCGCGGGCGAGCACCACCTTCTCGAGGCCGCCCGTGCGGATCGCCTCGACCGCCCGGCGCACGGTGGCCTGGTAGCCCTCGGGATCGAGCGTGCCGGGTCCGAGGGTCGCCGACCAGTACGGGCCGTAGGCGGTGGGCTCCACGGGCAGGAGGTCGTGCGGCGACGCGTCGTCGCGGCGGATCCGGGTGATCCAGGACCGGCCGCGATGACGGCCGACGATCGCCTCCGGGACGATCAGCCGGCTGGTTCCGCTCGAGCGCTCGTCGAAGACGAAGGTTCCGAAGGCGACGAGCCCCGTGCCGGGCAGGCGCAGCGGGTCGTCCACGTGCGCGGCGGCCGCGATGGCCCGCCAGGTGTCGGCGGGGCTCTCGGATCGCGACGCGTCCCGCGCGTCCGCCGGCCCGCTCTCGTAGCCGCCCAGGTCGCCGATCCCGACGATGCCGTCGCCCCGACGAAGCCAGGCGAGGGGCGCAGAGGGCGACGTGTAGGCGAGGAGGTCGTCGACCGGGTCGATCTCGCGCGTCTCGACCACCAGCGCCAGCGGGCGGTGCGAAGATGTCACCCCTCCAGCCTAGACTCGCGAGGTGACCGAGGACGCCGCACCGCCCCCCGCCGCACGGCCCCCCGCCGCAGGCTCCGCAGAGCGCCCGGATCCCGGGACGCGGTTGTGGTTCCGCTGGCGCAAGTGGGACGGCTCGCCCCACTGGCTGCACGAGTGCGTGTACCTCGGCAGCGACCGCTGGGGGGAGTGGTTCGGGCAGCACGCGGGCGACCGCAGCTCGCGTCCGGGGCGCGACATGGTCGCCGAGAACGACAACGTGACGCTCGTCCCGCCCAGCGGCGAGTACGCCTTCACGCACAACGCGGCACCGCACCGCACGCGCGTGTACATCGACCTCGCGTGGGACGTGCGGTGGAGCGCCGGTGAGCCGACGGGCATCGACATGGACCTCGACGTCGTGCGTCGCATGCCCGACGCGCCGTACATCGATCGCGAGGGGGTGCTGCGGCAGCCCGGCGACGTCTACATCGAGGACCGTGACGAATGGGACGAGCACCGCATCACGTACGGCTACCCCGCTGACGTCGTCGAGCGGCTGGAGGCGGTGGCACTCGACCTCGAGCGGCGCGTCCGCGCGGACGAGGCGCCGTTCGACGATGCGACCGCGGCGCACTGGCTCGGACGCCTCGCCGCCTTCGGCCGCGCGTCCTGACGGCGACGGCGCGTCGGCGCCCGCGCCGGCCGTCGAGGCGCCGTCCCGCTGCCACCCGAACACGCGGCATAGACTCGGACCCGTGGCATCCGACCCGTCCGATCACGAGCCGAACCGCGCCGACCTCCACAAGGACCCGTCGCGCGTGAGCGGCATGTTCGACCAGGTCGCCGCGGGGTACGACCGCACCAACACCGTGCTCAGCATGGGCAACGACCGCCTGTGGCGCGCCGCGACCACGCGGGCGGTCGCACCGCGGCAGGGGGAGCGGATCCTCGATCTGGCCGCCGGCACCGGGGCATCCAGCGTCGCGCTGGCCGGCCGCGGCGCCGACGTCGTCGCGGCGGACTTCTCCCCGGGCATGATCGCCGAGGGCCGGCGTCGGCACGGTGGCATCCGGAACCTCTCGTTCGTCCAGGCGGACGCGACCGACCTGCCCTTCGGCGACGACGAGTTCGACGCCGTGACGATGTCGTTCGGGCTGCGCAACGTGAACGAGCCGAAGAAGGCGCTGCGCGAGCTGCTGCGGGTGACCAGGCCCGGGGGGCGCCTCGTGATCTGCGAGTTCTCGCACCCGCCGTCGAAGGCGTTCAACGGCCTCTACCGCTTCTACAACGACAGGGTGCTGCCGGTGGTCGCCAAGACCGTCAGCTCGAACGCCGACGCGTACGACTACCTCAACGAGTCGATCCGCGACTGGCCCGATCAGAGGACCCTCTCGGCGTGGATCCGCGAGGCCGGCTGGACCGGCGTCGCGTACCGCAACCTGTCGATGGGCATCGTGGCGCTGCATCGCGCCACCAAGCCGCGGAGCCGGTGAGCGGGCCGAGGCCCGCGCGAGCCGAGCCCGAACGCACCCCCGGTAGGCTGGGCGTGTGACACCGACCGCGCCGGGCTCGCGCATCGCGGGCAAGCTGGGCTTGACCGACCGCGTCTTCGCGGGCGCGCGCTCGCGCACCCTGCTCAAGACGGTGGAGGCGGGCCTGAAGCGCGTCGACAGCGCCCTCGAGCGGGAGCTCCGCGTCACCGACGCGCTCGCCGATGCGACGAGCCGCTACCTCTACGACGCCGGCGGCAAGCGGGTGCGCCCGATGCTCGCCCTGCTGACCGCCCAGCTCGGCGACGGGGCCACCGACGAAGTGATCGAGTCGGCCACCGCGCTGGAGATGACCCACCTGGGCTCGCTGTACCACGACGACGTGATGGATGCCGCGGACAAGCGCCGTGGCGTGCCGAGCGCGCACGCGGTGTGGGGCAACAGCGTGGCCATCCTCACCGGCGACCTGCTCTTCTCCCGCGCGAGCCAGATCATGGCTCGTCACGGCGACCGCGCCATCCGGCTGCAGGCCGACACGTTCGAGCGGCTCGTCCTCGGGCAGATGCACGAGACCGTCGGGCCGGCCGAGACCGACGATCGCGTCGAGTTCTATCTTCAGGTGCTGTCCGACAAGACCGGCTCGCTCATCGCCGCCGCAGCCCAGTCGGGCATCATCTTCTCCAACGGCCCCGAGGAGTTCGAGCAGCCGATGATGACGTTCGGCGAGAAGGCCGGCGTCGCCTTCCAGCTGCTGGACGACGTCATCGACCTCTCCGCCGACCCCGATGAGACCGGCAAGGTCCCCGGCACCGACCTGCGTGCCGGCGTGCCGACCATGCCCTATCTGGTGCTCGGACAGCGGACGGATGCCGGCTCGGTCACACTGCGCGAGCGCATCGACGAGGGCGTCGCCCGCATCGCCGACGGCGCCGACCCGTCGCTCCTGGACGAGCCGCTCGCGCAGCTGCGCGAGCACGAGGCGACCGACGCGACACTGGACCTCGCGCACGCGTGGTCGCAGCAGGCCATCGACGCCCTCGCGCCGCTGCCCGACGGCGCGGTGCGCGAGGCCCTGACCCGATTCGCCCAGGCCGTCGCGGATCGCTCCAGTTAGCATCCCCGGTCCCTGAGCACGTCGAGGGGTCGGGCCCCCGAGCCCTTCGACACGCTCAGGCGAAGACCGCACGCGAAGCCGCTCCTCCCCGAAAGGACCACCATGACCAAGCTCCGGCTGGCGATCGTCGGCGCAGGCCCGGCGGGCATCTACGCCGCTGACATCCTGCTGAAGGCCGAGCGCAAGTTCGACGTGTCGATCGACCTGTTCGAGCAGCTCCCGGCGCCCTACGGCCTGGTCCGCTACGGTGTCGCGCCCGACCACCCGCGCATCAAGGGCATCATCACGGCCCTGCGCGAGGTGCTCGACAGCGGCGACATCCGCATCTTCGGCAACGTCCGCTTCGGCGAGGACATCACCCTCGAAGACCTCAAGCGCCATTACAACGCGGTCATCTTCGCCACCGGCGCGATCCGCGACACCGACCTCGACATCCCCGGCATGGACGCCCTCGGCTCGTACGGCGCCGCGGACTTCGTGAGCTGGTTCGACGGGCACCCCGACGTGCCGCGGGAGTGGCCGCTGGATGCGGCATCCGTCGCCGTCATCGGCAACGGGAACGTGGCGCTCGACATCTCGCGCATGCTCGCCAAGCACGCGGACGACCTCCTGCCGACCGAGATCCCCGACAACGTGTACGAAGGCCTCAAGGCCTCGCCGGTCACCGACGTCCACGTCTTCGGCCGGCGCGGCCCGGCGAACGTGAAGTTCACCCCGCTGGAGCTGCGAGAGCTCGGCGAACTGCGCGACGTCGACATGGTGGTCTACGACGAGGACTTCGACTACGACGAGGCGTCGCGCGCAGCCATCGCCAGCAACAAGCAGGTCATGGTCATCGACCGCGTGCTGCAGTCGTGGCGCAAGCGCGATTCGGTGAACAACGCCGGCGGCACGGCATCCCGTCGCCTGCATCTGCACTTCTACGCCAAGCCGATCGAGGTGAAGACGGATGCCGAGGGCCGCGTCGCCGCCCTCGTCTACGAGCGCACGCGGCCCGACGGCGAGGGCGGCGTCGTCGGCACGGGCGAGCTGCGCGAGGTGCCGATCCAGGCCATCTATCGCGCTGTCGGGTACTTCGGCTCGCCCCTGCCGGGCGTGCCGTTCGACAAGAAGCACGGCGTGATCCCCAACCGCGAGGGCCAGGTGCTCAGCAAGGACTCGAACCAGCGCGTGAACGGCGTGTACGCCACCGGCTGGATCAAGCGCGGGCCGGTGGGTCTCATCGGTCACACGAAGTCCGACGCCATGGAGACCATCCGCCATCTGATCAACGATCAGGGCACCTGGTGGCAGCCGGCCGACCCGTCCGAGGAGGCGATCCCCGAGCTGCTGGCCTCACGCGGCGTGAAGTGGACCGACCTCGAGGGCTGGCACCGCCTGGACGAGCACGAGATGGCGCTCGGCGCGCCGCACGAGCGTGCCCGCGTCAAGGTCGTGCCGCGCGACGAGATGGTGACGATCTCCCGCGGGGAGTGACCGCCGCCACCTAGGCTGAGGTCATGGCCGGGCCGTCCGCCGCGTGGAGCCCCGACGTCCTCGGGAAGCCGTTCGAGCAGCTGACGCTGCCGCTGGATGCCTCCGGCGTCGACGGCGAGCTGCTGGCGACGCTCGTGCGCTGCCTTCCGAACAGTCTCACCACGCTGTTCGCGCCGCTGCGCGGCGTCGACGTGCTCTACGTGCACGGGTGGTCGGACTACTTCTTCCAGCGGGAGCTCGCGCACTTCTGGACCACGCGGGGAGCGCGCTTCTACGCGCTCGACCTGCGGCGCTACGGACGCAGCCTGCGAGACGGGGAGGCGCCGGGCTACATCGACTCCCTCGAGGACTACGACCTCGACATCGCCGCGGCGCTGGAGGCGATGGGGCACGGCACGGGAGCGGATGCCGCCTCTCGGCGCCGCCTCGTGCTGCTCGGCCACTCGACGGGCGGCCTCACGCTGACTCTGTGGGCGGCGCGGCACCCGGGACGGGCCGACGCCGTCGTGCTCAACAGCCCGTGGCTCGAGCTGCAGCTGGGCGCGCTCGGTCGCCAGGCGCTGGCGCCGCTGGTCGACATCCGCGCCCGCCTCGACCCGCGCGGCGCGCAGCCCGCCGTCGACCTGGGGTTCTACACCCGCGCGCAGGAGGAGATCGGCTCGCTGCCGGCTGATGAGGTGCGGGCGCGGTGGCGGCCGGACCGGGGGTTCCCGACCGCACCGGGCTGGCTCTCGGCCGTCATGGACGGGCATCGTCGCATCGCGGCGGGAGTGGACGTGGGATGCCCGGCGATGGTGCTGCTCTCGACGCACTCCACCGTGCCGCTGTCGTGGCGGGAGTCGATGACGTCGACGGATTCGGTGCTGGTCGTCGACGACATCGCTCGCGCCGCGACCCGCATCGGGGGTATCGTGACGATCGCGCGGATCGAGGGAGCCATCCACGACGTGTTCCTCTCCAGACCCGGTCCCCGGGCCGCGGCTTACCAGGCGCTCGACCGGTGGCTGCGGGGGTATGTCGCGTCCGACGGCTGATGTCCCCCGAAGAGGGGACATCGGACCCCTTGCCGGACGGGTTAACATATAGGAGAGATGTCCCCAGCATCTCAGGGAAGGCCCTCCCCAAGAATCCTTCCCATCCCGTCGTCGGGCGCCGCTAACCGGGGGGTTGGTGAGCGAGAGCAGACGACGACAGGCCCCGGGTGTCCCCAGCACCCGGGGCCTTTTACGTGTCCCGCTGCGTCGGCGTCTCAGTCGGCCCGGCGAGTCAGCGCCCGCATGATGAGCAGGTAGGTCGTCAGCGACAGCACGAACCCGAGCAGGTAGACGGTCATCTCCTGCGCGAGGAACGTGCTGTAGTCCAGCGCGCCGTCCGTGACGGCGGGGTTCGCCTGGCCGACGAAGTACGCGACGGTCTGCCCGGCGGCGTAGACCGCGAGCAGCGCCAGCACGGCCAGCAGCGCGAGCCAGATGCGGCTGCGCCACACGGCACCGACGGCCGCCATGGCGGTCGCCGAGGTCCAGTCGGGCGCCTCCGGGTCGAGCCATCCATTGACCTTCGGGACCAGGATGATCGCGGCGATGAACGCCGCGTTGAGGAGCGTGCTGCCGATGCCGACGAGCGAAACGCCCCCCGCGTCGCCCCGGACGAGATCGGGGATCAGCAGGATGGCCAGCACCGGCAGCGTCGCGACGACGGCTGACAGCAGTGCCCGGAGAAAGCGCATGGCCCCGAGTGTAGGGCGGTCGCGCCGGGATCCGCCGCGCCGCCATGGGACCTTCGCCCCGTGGCATCCCACCGCCGCCGCGCACTCTGGGAACATGACCGGATCGACCACACCCAGCGTCGCCACCCCGCCGCGGCAGCCCGGCGCGACCGCCACGATCGTCGGGATCGTGCTGCTCATCATCGGCCTCCTCGTCGCGGCAGGCGGCGGTGCCGTCCTTCTCGTCGGAGTGACGGCCGCCGGGGTCCAGGGGCTGCAGGGCCGTGACGGATTCATCTCCGCCGGCCCGATCGAGATGTCGACGGATTCGTACGCGCTCACGTCGCCCGCACGAGACGCGGTCACGGTCGACAGCGACGTGCCGGACCTCCCGTTCGATGTCGCCGTGCTGCGGATGACCGTCGAATCGGCGGACGGGCCGGTCTTCGTCGGGATCGCCGCCCAGGACGACATCGATCGATACCTCGCGGACGTCGCGCACAGCGAGGTGCGCCGGCTCGACTTCCGCTCGGACGTGCGCTACCGCGAGCACGACGGCTCGGCGCCGTCGGAGGAACCGGGCGACCTCGACATCTGGGTGTCGTCGGCGAGCGGCTCGGGGCCGCAGGAGGTGCGCTGGACGCTCACGCCGGGCGAGTGGGGGATCGTCGTCATGAACCCCGACGGCGCCCGCGGGATCGACGTGGAGATGAGCGTCGGCGCACGCAGCGACCTCATCGCCCCGGCGGCCACGGCGCTGCTCGTGCTCGGCGGCATCCTCTTGGTGGCAGGACTGACCGGCATCGTCGCCGGAGCCGTGCTCCTCGGCGTGGGGCAGCGCGGACTGCGCTCGCCCGGCCAGCCGGCGTCTGCCGAGCCATCCAGGGCACCGCACAGCACGTCGCTCTGACCGGCTGATCTGATCAGGGCCGGGAGCACGTCGAACGGTGCATCGCAGCGCCGGGATGAAGGAGATGAGCGCAATGAGGGTACTGGTGGCGTACTCGAGCAAGTACGGCGCAACCGAGGGCATCGCGCAGCGGATCGGTGACTGCTTGCGCAAGCGGGGTCTCGCTGTCGACGTCAGCCGATGCCGAGACGTGCACGATGCCACCGGCTACGACGCGTACGTGGTCGGGTCGGCGACGTACGAGTTCAACTGGAGGAAGGACGCGCGGCGGTTCGTGAAACGCAACGCGGCTGAGCTCGCCGCGCACCCGGTGTGGCTCTTCAGCAGCGGGCCGCTCGGCACCGAGGAGGTCGACAAAGACGGCGAAGACGTGCTGAAGGGTGCCGAGCCCAAGCAGTTCGCCGACTATGAAGACCGTCTGCACCCGCGGGGGACCCAGGTCTTCCGCGGCGCCTACGATCACGACAAGGTCCGCGGCGCCGATCGCATCATCGCCTGGATGCCGGCGATCCGCGACATCCTGCCGCAGGGAGACTTCCGCGAGTGGGACGTCATCGACGCGTGGGCGGCCGAGATCGCGGACGCCCTCGCGCCCACCGCCGCGCAGGCGTGACCCGGCGTCCGAGGGGAGCCTTTCCGGCGAAGCGACGGCGAAGCGCCTTTCTATTACGCCGGTTTCGCGGTCGGCGAACACAATCGTCAAGGGCACCCGGTTCAGTCGGCCGCCTGCCTGTGCCGACGCGGCGAATTCCCCGGAAATCGGGTCGCCGGGGTCGGGTCGCGGCGCGCTGAAGGACCCGGATGATACCCGCGGGACGCGACGAAGGGAACCGAGAAGCTCGGCGAGACGATGCGACCTAGCTTGAACATTCCTGAGCTCGCGGCGCCCCGGCCACGAGCCCAACGAAAGGAAGTGCAAGCCATGTTGCGCAAGACGAAGATCGCCAGCGCCGGAGTCGCCCTCGCCCTTTCAACCACACTGGGAGTGCTGCCTGCCATGGCGGCCAGCGCCGCACCCCCGACGACCGCGTCCGCCGCGGTCGTTCACCAGGCTCCCGCTGTTCCGACGTCGTTGCCGGTGACAGGTGACGGCTTCGTCGGTGAGATCAGTGACCTGACCGTCCGCACCGTGGATGGCGTGCTGCAGCTGACCGGAACGATCTCGGGAACCCTTGACGGTGTTCCGATCGCCGCCACCCCGTTCACCACGACGATCGACAACCTGCAGGCGAACGACGCGTGCACGATCCTCGACCTGGATCTCGGACCGCTGCACCTCGACCTCCTCGGCCTCGTCGTCGACCTGAACGAGGTGCAGCTCGACATCACCGCCGTTCCGGGCGCCGGCAACCTGCTCGGCAACCTGCTGTGCGCGGTCGCCGGGCTCCTGGACCGCGACGGCCCGCTGCAGGGCATCGGTGCGCTGCTGAACCGTCTTCTGACCGGCCTGGGCCTGTAACCGCTCACGCCGTTCGTACGCACGGCCGCTCCGGCCCGGGGATCTTCGCAGCCCGGGCCGGAGTCGTGCGTGGCGCCGACATGGTGTCCGCCGCCACACGAGTATCTGCGAGTGAGTCAGCCCGCGTTCATCGTGACGCGGTCCTTGCCCGCCCGCTTGGCGTCGTACATCGCGGCGTCGGCGCGCACGAGCAGCTGCTGCGCGGCGGTGGACGGGTCGATTCCCGGACGGTAGAGGGATACGCCGACGCTGACCGACGCCGAGATGATCCCGTCCGGCACGGGGATGGGCAGTCGGCATACGGTGAGGATGCGCTGCGCGATGGCTTCGGCGGCGTCGGCGTCCGCGCCGGCGCAGATGGCGACGAACTCGTCGCCGCCGATCCGCCCGACCATGTCTCCGGCGCGGACGCCGCCTCGCAGGCGCGTGGCGAGTTCGACGAGCACCATGTCGCCCGCGGCGTGGCCGAAGGCGTCGTTGATGCCCTTGAAGTCGTCGACGTCCAGGAAGAGCACGGCGAGGGGCTCGCCGGAGACGTCGGCCGCCGCGATCGCCTCGTCCAGGGTGAGTTGGAGAAGCTGCCGGTTGGCCGCACCGGTGAGCTGGTCGTGCAGGGCCAGCCGCGCGAGGGTGCGCTGCAGGCGAACCCGGAGCAGCGTCTGCGAGGCCTGTCGCCCCAGCGCCTGCTGGAGCTCGAAGAAGTGCGCATCGAAGTCGGTGCGCCGGTTGTAGAAGCAGACCAGGATCCCCAGGCGCTGCCCGTCGGCGACGAGCGGCATCACGCTGAGTGCGGCGAGACCGTTGCTCCGCATCGCAGCACTGAGTTCCGGATACCCGGCGTCGTTGTTGTGCACCACCGTCACCTCGGTGGTCTCCCTCAGCGCGTGCACGGGCGCGACCTTGCCCTCGAGCGGGTTCGTGCCGCCGCTGAGGACGAGGTGCCCGTCGTCCTGGGCGAGCAGGACCGCGGTCTCCGTCGCTGTGAACGCGTCCCGCGCGACGGCCGCGAAGGACTGGGCGACGTCTCGGTCGGTGGCGCTCACGTCGAACATCGTGGACACCTCCTGCAGGATCCGGACGCGTTGTTCGGACTGCTCCGCGGTTCTCCTGGCGGCGAGGAGGTCCTGCTCGTAGCGGACGCGTTCGGTGGCGTCGAAGAGCGCGAACCGGATGAGTCCGGCTTCGTCATCACGAACCGCGTTGACGAGCACCGGCACGGCGGCATCCGCAGGCGTGCGGAGTGTGAGCGTCACCTGTTGCACCGAGCCGTTGCGAAGGAGGACCTGACGGTAGCTGGTCTCGTAGGTGAGCGTGCTGGCCGGATCGAGGAGCGCAGTCAGTCCTGCGCCGGAGAGCTCCTGGCGGGTGCGGCCCGTCCAGGTGAGCAGGATGTCGTTCGCCTCGACAATGGAGCCTTCGAACGTCGTGGCAAGAAGTCCGCAGGGGGCCCGGTGGAACCAGTCGTTGTCTACGGTGGAGGTCATGACAGGAACCGCCCACTCTCGGAGGCGTGAACGGCGCACGCAGCGCGGGCGGGGACAGCGGGCATGCTGGGGGGCCTCTCGGGGCAGGCGGGTCACAGACGGGGCGAGTCTGTGCTTACGGTGTAAGCGTAGCGAGAAGCATCTCACGTAAACCCCTCAACCGGCGACCGCAGGTAGGGAAGGATAGGTCAGTGGCCAAGAGCAGGAGCACGCAGCCGGCGAAGACCGCGGCGCCGAAGCTCAGTCGCGAGCTGATCATCGAGACGGCGTTGCGGCAGATCGATGTCTCCGGCGCGCAGAGCCTGTCGATGCGGTCGCTGGCGCAGGAGCTCGGTGTCGAGGCGATGTCGCTGTACCGTCACGTGCACGGCAAGGAGGATCTCCTCGAGGGGGTCGTCGCCCTGCTCATGGGTGACCTGCTGTCGAGTCTGGACGCCCAGCTCGCTGAGCATTGGCAGGGCTATCTGCAGACCACCGCCCACCAGGTGCGGCAGATCGCGATCAAGCACCCGAAGGTCTTCCCGTTGATCGCGTCGCGGCATCCTGCAGCGCCGTGGCTGCGGCCGCCGTTGCGGAGCATCGAGGTGGTCAATGCGTTCCTCGCGGCGCTGATCGGGCACGGCTTCACCGACCAGCAGGCCGTCGACGCCTACCGGTCCTTCAGCAGCTTCCTCCTGGGGCAGCTGCTGCTGGAGGCGGCTGTCCGAGGAGCAGCGACCGGCCCCGTCGGCGAACCTCTGGACGAAGGGGGCGCTTCCATCCCCGAGCAGGACGGCACCCGCACCCTCGAGGATGCGCCGGAAGTGTTCCGCCTGCGGGCCCTGCTCAGCGAGGATCGCAGCGACGAGGAGTTCGAGGTCTCGCTCGAGGCGCTCCTGGACCGCCTCGCGCAGCATGTCGCGCACTGACCGACCCCCGGCATCGTCGGCAGGGCTCTTCGCGGCTCGGGATGCCTGTCTTCAGGCGCTGGCCACCAAGCGGGCCATCTCAGTGCGGCGGATAGGGCGGCTCAGCAGGTAACCCTGCGCGCGGTCGCACCCCAGCCGGGTCACCTTGGCGAGCTGCTCGGCGGTCTCGACGCCTTCGGCGACGACGCGGATGCCGGCGTCATGAGCACGTGTCACGGCATCCGAGACCACTTCGGAGGCCTCCGGGGAGTCGTCGACGATGAGAGCCCGGTCGATCTTCAGTTCCGTGGCGTGCAGCCGCTTGGCCTGGGTGAGCGACGCCTGCCCGGCACCGAAGTCATCGATTGCGATGCCTATGCCGAGCCCGCGCAACCGGTCCAGCCGTGCCACGAGGGCGGGGGCGTCGCCGATGCGACGACCCTCGGTGATCTCGAGCGTCAGGTGCCGCGCAGGGCGCCGGATGCGGTGGATCATCCGTTCCATCCAGGTGGTGAAACCGGCGCCTTCCAACTGGGCGGGGGAGACGTTGACCGAGAGATCGATGCCCCACTCGGTCATCGCTCCCATGGCCTGCGTGGTCATGTACCGGCCGATGTCGTGGATGGTGCCGTCCTCTTCGGCGACCGGGATGAACTCATTGGGGCCCACCGTGCCCCACGTCGGGTGGTGCCAACGGCAGAGCGCCTCGGCGGCGACCAGCCGGTTCGTTCTCAGGTCGATCTGCGGCTGGAACCACGCCGCCAGTTCGCCGCGGCTCAGCGCGCGCCGCAGCGCACGCGTCATCTCCGCGATCTCGATCACTGTGTATCCGCCCCAGTCCGGGCGAGCACTCGGTCTCGCCGCGGGTGCCCCCATTCTTTCAGGAGGCTCGTGGCCGCCTGACGTGTTGACACGAGGTCGCGGCCGGGTTAGGGCACTACCGGTAGTTGACGAACTGGAGGTCGACGTCGAGGTCGGCGGCCTTCAGCAGGCGCTGCACCTCCTGCAGGTCGTCGCGGGACTTGGACTGCACGCGCAGCTCGTCGCCCTGGATCTGCGACTTCACCGACTTCGGGCCCTCGTCGCGGATGATCTTCGAGATCTTCTTCGCGTTCTCGGACGAGATGCCGTCCTTGATCGTCGACGTGATCCGGTACTCCTTGCCGCTGGCGACCGGGTCGCCGGACTCCAGGCTCTTCAGAGAGATGCCCCGCTTGATGAGCTTGGACTGGAACACGTCGAGGACCGCCTTCGCCCGCTCCTCGGAGTTGGCCTTGATGAGCACGGCCTCGCCGCTCCACTCGATCGAGGCGCCCGTGCCCTTGAAGTCGTAGCGCTGCTCGACCTCCTTGCGGGCCTGGTTGAGCGCGTTGTCGGCCTCCTGGTGGTCGACCTTGCTGACGATGTCGAACGAGGAATCTGCCATGGCCGGAAGTCTATCGGCGGGCGGACGGCTGGCGGAGAGTGGGATGCCGCTTTCCGGGCATGCGCCCGTTGCTGAGCGAGTCGTCGGCTGGAAGCGGTTCCAGTTCTCGCAAGATCACGAGGAGATATCGATTGGCTTCGCCCACCTTGTCCTGATTCACCGCATGATGCAGAATGTAAGCGCTTGCAGATTCGTGCAAGCCGAAGAACGGCCTTCATCGGTGCCACCGCACCGGCCGAGGGCCGGTTCAACTCACCAGCACTCCAGAGAGGCACACACCGATGAGGGTGAACATGAAGCGCGCGCTTGCCACCGGCGCGTTCATTGCAGGGAGCGCGCTGCTGCTCGCCGGCTGCGCCGGCGGCGGCGCGGACAGCACCGACGGGGGCGGGGGCGAAAGCGAAAGCGATGCCACGCTGACCGTCTGGGTCGACCAGAACCGCGCAGACGCGCTCGAGGGCACCATCTCGGACTTCGAAGAGGAGAACGGCGTCACGGTCGACCTCGTCGTGAAGCAGAACGAGAAGATCCGCGACGACTTCACCGCGCAGGTGCCGACCGGCAAGGGTCCGGACGTCACCATCGGCGCCCACGACTGGCTCGGCTCGTTCGTGCAGGACGGCCTCGTCGCGCCGATCGAGCTCGGCGACTCCGCGTCCGCATTCCAGGAGGTGGCCATCTCCGCCTTCACGTACGACGGCAAGGTCTACGGTCTGCCGTACGCGACCGAGAACGTTGCGCTCATGCGCAACGCGGATCTCGTGTCCGAGGCGCCTGCCACCTTCGACGACATGATCGCCGCCGGCACCGCCGCGGGCACCAAGTACCCGTTCGTCGTCGGACTCGACCCGGCCAACGCGGATCCGTACCACCTGTACGGCTTCCAGACCTCGTTCGGCAACTCCGTGTTCGCGCAGAACGCCGATGGCTCGTACGACGGTTCTCAGCTCACCGTCGGTGACGAGGCCGGCCAGGCGTTCGCGGCGTGGCTCGGTCAGCAGGGCGCGGCGGGCGCGATCAACCTGAACCTCACGCAGGATCTCGCGAAGGAAGCGTTCAACGCGGGCGAGTCGCCCTTCATCCTCACCGGCCCGTGGAACACGACGGACGCCGAGGCCAAGGGCATCAACATCGCCATCGACCCCATTCCGACCGCGGGCGGCGAGACCGCATCGCCCTTCGTCGGCGTGCAGGGCTTCTACGTGAACGCCAAGTCGGAGAACGCGCTCCTGGCCAACCAGTTCCTCGTGAACTACATCGGCACCGAAGAGGTCCAGTACGCCCTCTACGAGGCGGGCAACCGGCCTCCGGCGCTGACTTCCGCGTACGAGAAGGCGGCTGAGGACCCGATCATCAAGGGATTCGGCGATGTCGGCGCGACCGGGTTCCCGATGCCGAGCATCCCCGAGATGGGATCGGTGTGGGAGTTCTGGGGCGTCGCGGAGGCGGCGATCATCGGCGGTGCCGACCCTGCTGCCACCTGGACGAAGATGGCCGAGGACATCCAGGCCAAGATCGACGGCTGACGCCCGTGCGGTGGGGCGGCGACTCGTCGCCGCCCCACCGCAGCACGTCTTTATCGCACCACCCCGAAGGAGTCGACGATGGCCGGTCCCGTCCTCGAGGAGACCACGTCCCCCGCCAGAACACCGGACGACCGATCCCGGCTCCGACGGCAGAAGCGGGCGACCGCCCTCGCGGAGGCGGCTGGACAGGGCTGGAAGATCTGGCTGGTCAAGATCCTCCTGCTCGGCCTCATCGACGCCTTCGCGGTCTACGGCATCCTCATCCTGGCGTTCCAGGGCGAGTGGCTCGTGCCGCTGATCATCGCCGTCGTCACCATCGCGGTCAACGTCATCTATCTGGTGCCGGGCCTGCTGCCCGCGAAGTACCTCACGCCCGGCATCCTCTTCCTGCTGGTCTTCCAGATCTTCCTCATCGTCTATACGGTCTTCATCTCTTTCACGAACTACGGCTCCGGGCACAATTCGACGAAAGAGGATGCGGTCAATGCGCTCCTGCTCCAGTCCCAGACCCGCGTCGAGGATTCGCCGGCCTTCCCCGTCACCGTGCTGGAGCGCGCGAACGAGTTCTTCTTCCTTACCACCGACCCCGACACCGGCGACTTCGTCGTCGGCGGGGAGGAGCAGCCGCTGGAGCCGGTCGACGGTGCCACCGCCACCGGCGCACCGGGATACAACACCCTCGATCTCGGCGGCATCCTCGCCAATCAGGAGGCGATCGCCGGGCTCGCCGTTCCGGTATCGGAGGACCTCAACGACGGGTACCTTCGCACGACCGACGGATCGACCGCGTATCTCTTCACCTCGTCGCTGGAGTGGGATCCCGTCGCTGACACGATGACCGACACCACCACCGGCGTCGTGTACAGCGACATCGGCACCGGCGCGTTCACTGCCGAGGACGGCACCGAACTGCTGCCCGGATGGCAGGTCGTGGTCGGCTTCGACAACTACGTCCGCGCCTTCACGGAGCAGTCCATCCGCGGACCCTTCATCTACGTCTTGATCTGGACGTTCGTGTTCGCGCTGCTCTCCGTCGCCACGACGTTCGCGCTCGGACTGTTCCTCGCGATCACGTTCAACGATCCGCGGATGAAGAGCAAGAAGTACTACCGCGTGGCGATGATCCTGCCTTACGCGTTCCCCGGGTTCCTTTCCGCGCTGGTGTGGGCGGGCATGTTCAATCAGGACTTCGGGATCATCAACGAGTGGTTCTTCGGCGGCGCGCAGATTCCGTGGCTGACCGATCCGCTGCTCGCGAAGATCGCGATCCTCGTCGTGAATCTCTGGATGGGCTTCCCCTACATGTTCCTCGTCTGCACGGGGGCTATCCAGTCCATCCCGGACGACATCCAGGAAGCAGGCAAGGTCGACGGCGCCAGTGCGTGGGGCATCTTCCGGCACATCAAGTTCCCGCTCCTGCTGGTCTCGGTCGCACCGTTGCTCATCTCGTCGTTCGCCTTCAACTTCAACAACTTCGTCCTCATCTACATGCTCACCAACGGTGGGCCGAGGTTCCCCGATGCGCCGATCCCGGTCGGGCAGACAGACATCCTCATCTCGATGGTCTACAAGGTGGCCTTCGTGGGCGGTCAGCGCGACATGGGGCTGGCTGCCGCGTTCTCGATCCTGATCTTCCTCATCGTCGGCGCGATCTCGTACATCGCGTTCCGGCAGACCAAAGCGCTCGAGGAGTTGAACTGACATGTCCACGGATCAGACCAGGGTGGGCGGCGCCGAGAGTCTCGCCATCGGGTTCGAGGCCGCTGCGGAGAAGGAGCGTCCGACCGCACCGATGCCGCGGCGTCCGTTCGGAAAGTACTTCCGCGAGACCGGGTGGCGCCACATCGTCGGCATCGTCATGGTGCTGTTCTCGGTCTTCCCGCTCGTCTACGTGCTGTCGGCTTCGCTGAACCCCGGCGGCACGCTGCTGACAGCGAACGGGCTGTTCCGGAACATCAGCTTCGACAGCTACGTCGCGCTGTTCCAGGATCCGAACTACCCCTACGGGCGATGGCTCGCGAACACGGTGATCGTCGGGCTGTCGACAGCTGTCGGCGCGGTCTTCCTGTCGGCGCTCGCGGCGTACGCGTTCTCGCGCATGCGGTTCACAGGACGGCGGTTCGGGCTGCTGTCGATCCTCCTCGTGCAGATGTTCCCGCAGCTCCTCGCCTTCGTCGCGATCTTCCTGCTCATGTCGGCGATCAGCGACGTCTTCCCGGCTCTGGGGTTGAACTCTCTCCTCGGGCTCATCATGATCTACCTCGGTGGTGCGCTCGGCGTCAACACGTTCCTTCTCTACGGGTTCTTCAACACCGTGCCGACGTCCATCGACGAGGCAGCGCGGATCGACGGAGCGGGTCATGCGCGGATCTTCTTCACGATCGTGCTCCGCCTGGTCGCACCGATCCTGGCCGTCGTGGTCCTCCTCGTCTTCCTCTCCACCTTCGCCGAGTTCGTGATCGCTTCCGTCGTGCTCATCGACCCCGCCAACCAGACGCTGGCCGTCGGGCTCTATCAGTTCGTCTCCAACGCGCAGTCGAAGAACTGGAGCGTCTTCGCAGCGGGCGCCGTGGTTGCGGCGATCCTGCCGATGGCGCTGTTCCTGTCATTGCAGCGATACATCGTGGGCGGACTCACCGCCGGCAGCGTCAAGTGACGCAGGCGGGCATGGACCGGGTGGACGAGGTCTCGCGCGGCGTCGTGTCGGCGCAGGACACGACCCCGGCCGACCCGGGTGGAGCCGGAGTGACGGCGCCGGAGCGGTTCGACGCGCTCAGCGCGGGGCTGGCAGCCGGAGTTCGCGCGCATCCCGGACTGGTCGGGCTCGTGCTGCTCGGCTCGGCGTCGGACGAGGCGCGCGAGCGGCGCGACGAGTGGTCGGACCACGACTTCTTCGCGCTGACGGCGGCCGGCCGCGGGAGCGAGGTGCGTCCCGACCTGTCCTGGCTGCCCGATCAGGATCGTCTCGTGCTCACCGCGCGCGAAGGCGAGATCGGGTTCGTCGCCGTCTACGATGACGGGCACGTCTTCGAGTTCGCCTTCTCGGACGCCGCGGAGCTCGCCGGCGCTCGCGCCGGCGACGCGACGGTCCTCGTCGACGACGAGGCGGGCACCACGGCGAGGCTGCTCGCGGAGTCGCGGGCGCGCGCCGCCGAGGACGACCGGTTCGACCCCGCGAACGACGCGCGACTCGTGCTGGTGAAGCTGCTGATCGGCGTGGGGCGGGTGCGCCGCGGCGAGGTTCTGAACGGGAACGCGTTCATCCGGCAGTGGGCCGTGCAGCTGCTGGTGCGGGCCATCCGTGGACGGTTCGCCGCGGCATCCACTTCCCTCCGCGACGCGATCGATCCCGTGCGGCGCTTCGAGCGCGACTTCCCGGCGTGGGGAGGCGACATCGCCGCATCGCTGGATCTGCCCATCGAGGAGACCGCCTTCGAGCTGTACCGCCTCACGCGCCGGATCCTGGAGCCCGGGTGGGAGGACTTCCCCTCGCGGGCCGCCGACGTCGTGGCGGCACGCCTCGGCTGGAGTTGACCCGGCCCGGCGGATGCCGCGGCCGCCCTGAGATCGAGCGCGCGGGGTGGCGGCGGCATCCGTCGTTCGTAGACTGGGTCGGCGAGGAGGTGCCATGCGCCCGCTGACCGAAGATGATGTGCGTTCGTCGTTCGTGAACGCCTCACCCGACGAGCTGAGACTCGTCGCCCTGCCGCATGACTTCGTGCTGACCGACTGGGATCACCTCGATTTCCTCGCGTGGCGCGATCCGCGCACGCGCAGTCGCGGCTACGTGATCGCCGAGATCGACGGAGAGCCGTCGGGCGTCGTGCTGCGTGCGGCCGAGGGCACATCCCGCGGTCGGGCCGCGATGTGCAATCTGTGCCACACCATGCAGCCGGCCGACCAAGTCGTGATGTACACCGCGCGGAGGGCCGGCGAGGCGGGCGCGCACGGTGACAGCGTCGGCACCTACATCTGCGCGGATCTGTCCTGCCACGAGACGGTGCGGCTGGCCGCTCCGCTCGCGCCCAACGAGGTGAGGGCGAGCGTCGACCGCAAGATCGACGGCACGCGGCGCCGCACCGAGGCGTTCGTCGGGCGGGTCCTCGAGACGGCGGGGGTCCCGCGATGACCGTCGTGGTGGTGGGTGACGCGCTCATCGACGAGCTCCGTGACGACCACGGCGTGCGCGAATTCGTCGGCGGCGCCGCGCTGAACGTCGCCGTGGGCCTCACCCGTCTGGGCGTGCCGGCGACGCTGGTGGCGATGCTGGGCGATGACGAGCCGGCCTCACGCGTGCGGCGCTATCTCGCGGACTTCGGGGTGGACCTCATCGCGACGCCGTCGCTGCTGGGGACGGCGCGGGCGCTCAGCACGCGGTCCGGGGGAGGTGAGCCGGTGTACGAGTTCAACGAGGCCTCTCAGCAGCGCCGCATCCGGTTCGGCGACGCCGAGCGCGCGGCGATGGCCGATGCCGACCTCGTGGTGATCAGCTGCTTCGCGTTCGACGATCCCGAGCAGACCGCCGAGCTGGCGGAGGCGGTCGACGCGGCGGGCGTCCCGGTCGCGGTCGACCCGAACCCCCGTACGGGCATGATGAGCGACAAGCCGGAGTTCGTGCGCGGCTTCGAGCGCCTGGCCTCCGGCGCGGCCCTGGTGAAGGTGGGGGAGGACGATGCGGCGCTGCTCTACGACGACCGACTCGACGTGCTGCGGGCCCGGCTGATCGACCTCGGTGCGCAGGCGGTGCTCGCCACCGAGGGGCCAGCGGGCGCCACGATCGAGGCCGGCGACGTGGTGGTGACCCGGCCGATCTCGAGCCTCCCCGGCCGCATCGTCGACACGATGGGCGCCGGCGACGCCGCGTTCGCCGCGACGGTGGCCGTCCTCGTGGACGGCGCTCCGGTGGACGAGGACGGCTGGGAGACGGCGCTGCAGACCGCGATGGATGTCGCGGCCGCGACCTGCCGTTTCGAGGGTGCCCTGCTGCGCACGCCGAGCGCCCTCGACGGCACGGACCTCGATCGCATCGGCACGTGACGATGGGCCGGCGCGGGCGGTGACGGCCACGGGTGGCCGCCGATTTCTGACCTCGCGCATCTACGCGTAAGATTGTGGATCGCGCCTCCGGTCGTCTGGAAAAGTCGGACGGGTGCGCACTCGGCGAGTTACCCAAGCGGCCAAAGGGATCTGACTGTAAATCAGCCGGCATAGCCTTCGGGGGTTCGAATCCCTCACTCGCCACCCGAGATCAGAAACGCGTCCCGATTGCGGGGCGCGTTTCCTCGTTGCGCAGCATCCAGCGAAGACCGAGCCCGGTCAGCACCGCGACGGTCGCCGCCATGAGCGCCCCGCCGACCGCGAAGAGCGCGAACACGACCGCAGCGGGCGTCGACTCGTCGACCCACGGCGACGGCAGGAACGTGAAGACGATGCCGATCAGCCACGCGACCATGTTGATGGGCACCCACCGCCACGACCGGGGCACGCCCGCCCGTGCGAGCACCGGGCGCTGAGCGAGCGGGATTGTCGCCAGCAGCAGGAGTGCGGCCGGCGCCGCCACCGCCCAGGTCGACGGCGAGGCCCAGTCGATGTCGGCACCGAGATCCGCGAGAGTCGACGGCAGCATGCCGATCGCCCACGCGACGGATGCCGCCACCGCCGTCACCGCTGCCCACCGGCCGACAGGCACCTGGGCGCGGGAGCCCCGGGCGCCGAGCGCCTGGCCGACGCCCAGCAGAGCGCCTTCGCCGGCGCCGAACACGACGAGAATCGCCCACGCCGCCCAGCCGCTCAGTCCGAGCGCCGACGCCAGCGCGAAGGCCGTCACCGGGATCAGGAAGCCGAGACCCTCACCCAGCACCGTGAATCCCACCCAGCGCGGCAGCCGCAGCGCCGGCCTCGCAGCGAGCCCCGGCGCCGGCCCGGGCGAGGAGCTCTCCATATGCACACGGTACGAGCCGTCGGGCGGGGACGCACCCCCGATCCCGGCGCGCCTCCGCGGATCTCGAACCGGGGATGCGCGCGTGTCAGGATGGGCGTGCCGGGTCCACCGCCCGCGTCACGAGAGGAACGCCATGACCGCGCCCGATCCGTATGCGACGCCACAGCCGGAGCGCGGCGACGCCTCCCTCTCGCCGCTGCTGCGAGCCGCCATCTGGGTGGCCATCGGTGCGCTCATCGCCGCAGCCATCGTCTGCGTGGTGTGGGTGCTGGTCGGCTCGCAGAACGGTCTCGTCGGGCGCGCCTTCCTCACCATCCTGCTGCTCGTCGCATTCGCGGGCGTCGCGATCCTGGACGCACACCTCGCACCCCGGCGCCCCGCGTGGTTCGCTCTCGCCAGCATGGCGTCCTGGATCATCGCGCTGCTCCTCGGGGCGATCATGATCTGGATGCCCGAGCGCTTCCCGTGGCTCGGCGTCTCCCGGTTCATCCAGTTCCTGCTGATCGTGCTCATCCTGCAACTGGTGCTGCTTCACCTGCGCCTCTACATCAAGGCGTTCCAGCGGTACGACACGACGTTCACGCGTGCCGTGGTCATCGTCACGATCGCACTCGTGGTCGCGCTCGCCGCGCTCCTGATCATCCCGCTGGCCTTCGGGGAGTGGCTGTCCCTCGCGGACCTCTACTGGCGCATCGTCGTGGCGGTCGCGATCCTGGCGGCCGTCGGAACGGCACTCGTGCCGCTGGTGAACGTGCTCTTCGCACCGAAGCGGCCGCGAACGCACCCGCACCCGGTGCCCCCGCCGCACGCATCCGGCCCGGTGCCGGCGGCTCCGGTGGCATCCGCTCCCGCGACGCAGGAGCTGCTGCCGTGGCCGACGTATGCGGACGGCGGCACGCCGCTGCCCATGCTGCCCGATGGGTCGCCGGACTGGAACGCCTACTACACCGGCCACCCCTCGCCGGGGGCGCACGTGTTCACGCCGCTCGCACCGGCCGTCGCCGAGCCGTCGCCCGCGACCGCCGGAGCGCCGGCTCCGCACGGCGATGCGCCGCAGCCCGCCGCGGAGGCGCCGGCCCGGGCGCCGGAGCGTCCCGGGTACGAGGGCTACCCGCCCCCGCCGCCGCTTCCGCCGCGCCCCTGACCGTCGCGGGGCCGGCTCACCCGGCGAGCAGCTCCAGCGCGGCCATGGCGGCGTTGTGGCCACCGAGCCCGCTGACCGCGCCGCCGCGTCGCGCGCCCGATCCGCACAACAGCACGGACGGGTGGGACGTGGCGACGCCCCACCGCTCGGCGGGAGTCCGCAGCGGCTCGTCGTCGTCCGCCCACGGCCACGAGAGCGGGCCGTGGAAGATGTCGCCGCCGACCATGCCGAGGGAGCGCTCGAGGTCCGCCGTCGTCCGCGCTTCGACGCACGGCGTGCCGTCAGGCGCTTCGAGCACGCAGTCGGAGATCGGCTCGGCCAGCACGGCGTCGAGCGAACGCTGGGCCGCGGCGAGGAGCTCGGCGCGCGCGGCATCCGGATCCCTCCCCGGGAGGAGCCGGTGCGGCACCTGCAGACCGAAGAGGGTGAGTGTCTGCGCCCCCGACCGCCGCAGGTCGGGTCCCAGGATCGACGGGTCGGTGAGCGAGTGGCAGTAGATCTCGGCGGGAAGCGGATCCGGAATGCCACCGCTCGCCGCCGCGGCGTGCGCCGCGTCCAGCTGTGACAGCGCCTCGTTGACGTGGAACGTGCCGGCGAACGCCGCCTCGGGCGCGACGCGCCGGTCGCGGAGGCGGGGGAGTCGCCGCAGCAGCATGTTGACCTTCAGCTGGGCGCCCTCCGGTCGCGCGGCGTCGGCATCGCCCGCCGAGCCGCCCGCTCCACCCGCGGCGAGGAGGTCGGCGAGCACCGCCGGGCCGACGCCGCTCAGCACCAGCCGGGCGTGCACGGTCGAGTCGTCGCCCAGCTGCACCTCGCCGTCGGGCGAGACCGCGACGACTTCGCTCTCGGTGCGCAGCTCGGCACCCGCCCGCGCCGCGGCCCGTGCGAGCTCCGCGGACACCTGCCCCATGCCTCCGACGGGCACGTCCCAGTCGCCGGTGCCGCCGCCGATGACGTGGTACAGGAAGCACCGGTTCTGGCGCAGGTCGCCCTCGTCAGCCGCGGCGAACGTGCCGATCAGGCCGTCCGTGAGGGCGATGCCGCGCGCGAGGTCGGTGCCCAGCGACGACCGCAGCAGCCCGCCGAGCGGCTGCTCGATCAGCTCCGACCACAGACCGTCATCGCGGAGACGCGCGCGCAGCTCGGATCGACGCCGCAGCGGTTCGGTCATCGAGGGGAACAGCAGGCGGGCGACCGGCGAGAGCCGTCCCGAGAAGGCGGCGAACCGCTCGGCCTCCGCCGTGTCGCCGGTCACCCGGGCGAACGATTCCGCGGTGGCCGCGGCATCCGCGTTGTCGATCAGGATCCCTCGCGACGGATCCGCGGGGTCCGGCGTGTACGACGAGTACCGCCGGCGGAGCAGACGGATGCCGAGCCCGAGGTCGCGCACGATGCTCCGGGGCAGCAGGCTCACCAGGTAGGAGTAGCGCGACAGGCGCGCGTCAACGCCGTCCCACGGGCGTTCGGACACCGCTGCCCCGCCCAGGTGGTCCAGCCGCTCCAGGACGACGACCGACCGGCCGGCGCCGGCGAGGTAGGCCGCGGCGACCAGCGCGTTGTGACCGCCGCCCACGATCGCGACGTCGTAGGTGCGGTGCAGGACTGCGTCGGCCATCCCCTCACGCTAGCGAGACGCCGCGGACAACAGCCACCACGGTCGCCCGGGCACCGGGCACCGGGCGCGCGGGACGTTAGCGTGGACGCATGACTCTCGCGCAGGATCTCGAAGCACTCGCCATGGACATCGCCCGGGAGGCGGGAGACCTCGCCCGGGTGCGCCGCGAGGCGGGCGTGTCGATCGCCGCGACGAAGTCCGCGCTCGCCGACATCGTCACCGAGGCCGACCGCGAGGTGGAGACGCTGATCCGCGCCCGGCTGGCCGCCGAGCGCCCCGACGACGCGTTCCTCGGCGAGGAGACCGGCGCCGAGGGCGGTGCGAGCGGCATCACGTGGGTCGTCGACCCGATCGACGGCACGGTCAACTACGCCTACGGCATCCCGGCCTACGCGGTCAGCATCGCGGCCGTCCGCGGCGAGCCCACTCCGGCGGACTGGGAGGCGCTGGCGGGCGCCGTGTACACCCCCGTCATCGGCGAGCTGTTCCACGCCGCCCGCAATCACGGAGCCTGGCTCGGCGCTGATCCGCTGCGCGTCAACAGCGAGGTCGGACCCGCCGGCGCGCTGCTCGCGACAGGTTTCGGCTACGACCCCGCCACGCGGCCGGGGGACATCGAGCTGATCTCGGCCGTGATGCCGGGCCTGGCTCGTGACCTCCGCCGCGGGGGAGCGGCATCCCTGGATCTCGCGTACGTCGCCGCCGGCCGCCTCGACGGCTACTTCGAGCGGGGATTGGCGCCGTGGGACCTCGCCGCCGGATCGCTCCTGGTGACCGAGGCCGGCGGCCGGTTCGGCCGTGCCGTGCCCGACGGCTCGCCGCGCGCGCCGGTCGTGGTCGCGTCGACACCGGCGATCTATGACCGCCTCGCCGCTGCGGCAGGGCTCTCGTGAAGAGCGCTCTCATCCAACTCTCATCTATGACGCGCGCTGAAATCCGAGCCGTACATGGCATTCCCAGGACGCCCGGGGTAGTGTTTACCCGATCGTTACCTTCGCTGCCCGAACGGCGGAGGTCGTCATAGCCCACGACCGCCTCGCCGCGTTCCCCTCGCGGTACGACCCGAGAGCCCGCCGCCGCTTTGCCTTTCGACGCCCCCATGGCTGAACCCGCGCCCACGCGCCGGTCGAGCCGCACCTCCGCCACGCCTGTCCAGGCGACCCCGGAGACGCCGGGAGCAGGTCGCGCCACCGCGCGGCGCGAAGCCGCGCAGATCGCCCCCGAGCGTCCGGCTGTCGTGTGGGGTCGTTCCGTCGACCTGAAGAAGGCGGATGACGCACCCGCAACCGCGACGCAGGCGCAGCTGTCGGCCCCCGCGGGGCAGACGACCGCCCCGCACCCGGCGCCGGCCTCCCGACGCCAGCGGCCCGCCGTGCGTCCGATCGTCGCACCGGCCGCCGACACCGCGGCGCACGCTCCGGCGGCTGCTCCGGCGGAGGTCGCGGAGGCTGCGGCTGTCGCTCCCGCGTCGCCGGCTGCCGAACTCCCGGCCACGGCGCCCGTGAGCCGTCGTGCACGCCGGGCGCAGACCGGCGAGTTCGCTGCGGTCAGGGCGCCGCTCGCGCCGACCGGCGAGTTCGCCGCGGTCAGTGCGCCGCCCGCGGAGACCGGTGAGTTCGCCGCGTTCAGCGCGCCCGCCGCTGAGGCCGTCGCTCCCGCGACCCCTGCTGAGGCCGTCGCTCCCGCGCCGCCCTTCCAGCTCCTCGAGCCCCTGGTCGCGTCGGAGACCGCTCCGATCCCCGCACCGCCGAGCTCCACAGCCGCCTCGGCTGCCTCGGCGTCGTCCGCGAGCGCCTCGACGTGGATGTCGGAGTCGTTCGCGAAGATCCTCGCGGCGGAGGCCGTGGCGGCAGCCGCGACGACCGCCGCGCCGGTCGAGACCGTGCGGCCCTCGGCGCCCGAGCCTGCGGCGGCTGCCGAGACAGCTCAGGCCCGCCCGGCGACCGAGCAGATCCACCCCCTCACCGGCCCGATCGCCCAGCCCGCGGCATCTGATGTCGACGAGTTCGAGGTCGCGGCGCGCCTGTTCGAGTTCACCGGCGAGACCCCCGTGCAGCAGCCGGCCGAGGAGCAGGAGCAGTCGCGACCTGCCGCCGGCCCCTCGGCCGAGGAGCAGCCCGCCGCGCACACCGCGCCGCGTCGGTCGCAGGCCCGCCGGGGTGCAGCGTTCCGTCGCGTGGCCACCGCCTCGTTCTCGGTCGGAGTGCTCGGCGTCGTGGGGCTGATGGCGGTCGGGATGACGACACCCGCCGAGGCCGTCGCCGCAGCTCGCGGCGTCGACGCCTCGCTGTCGGTCCTCGCCCCCGGCGACTCGAAGGCATCGGTGATCGACGAGGCCGAGATCCAGGCCTATGTCGCGCCGGCCGGCATCGAGGCCGACACGCTCGACCGTCCGGAGAACTACACGACCACGACGACGGCTCAGCTCGCGTCGGAGGCCGGCATCAAGAACTTCTCGAACCTGTTCCGCAACGACCCGAACTCGAACATCCAGTGGCCCTTCACGGTCGGTGTGACGATGTCGTACGGGTTCGGCATGCGGTCCGGCCGCATGCACGAGGGCGTCGACTTCACGCCCGGCGCCGGAGCCCCGATCCAGGCCATCGCCGACGGCACCGTCCGCGTGGCCTCCGAGGCGGGCGGCGCGTACGGCGTGCACGTGATCATCGACCACATCGTCGACGGCCAGCTCATCTCCAGCCACTACGCGCACATGGAGTACGGCTCGCTCCAGGTCTCGGCCGGTCAGCGCGTCACGGTCGGCACGGTCCTCGGCCGCACCGGCAACACCGGGCGCTCGTACGGCGCCCACACGCACTTCGAACTGCTTCAGAACGGCACCACGGCGATCGACCCGATGCCGTGGCTTCGTACCCACACCGACGGCACCCACACGGTGGGCTGACGGTTCGGAAGGATGCCGGGCCTCTGGTATCCTCTTCTAGTTGCCTGCTCGCAGGCAGCACGCCCCGATAGCTCAGTGGCAGAGCACTTCCATGGTAAGGAAGGGGTCGTCAGTTCAATCCTGACTCGGGGCTCGCAGCATCCGTTCCAGCGATCGGATGCCACGCGGCAGGGTAGCTCAGTTGGTGAGAGCGCACGACTCATAATCGTGAGGTCGCGGGTTCAAGCCCCGCTCCTGCTACAGACGAAAGCCCCCGGATTCCGGGGGCTTTTTCGTGCCTGCCCGGCTAGGGTGAGCCCTGACCGGCGGCCGCGCCGGGCGAGCGGAGGCCGGCGATGCTGAGGCGGATCGCAGAGGGCGTGTTCGTCCACGAGAGCGAGTTCATCCGAAGCAACTGCACGGTCGTGCAGGGACGCCACGGCGTGCTCCTCATCGATCCGGGCATCACCGACGCCGAGATGGCGCACCTCGCAGACGATCTCGGCGAGCGGGGACAGCCCGTCGTGGCCGGCTTCTCGACGCATCCGGACTGGGACCACGTCCTATGGCACCCGAGGTTCGGCGACGTGCCGCGCTACGGCACGGCCCGCGGTGCGGCATCCATCCGGGAGGTGCTGGCGCGTCCGGACTGGCGGGATGCCATCGCCGAGGGGCTGCCGCCGGAGTACGCCGACGACATTCCGATGGAGCTGCTCGGCGACATCACCGCTCTGCCCGCCGGTGCCACCCGTGTCCCGTGGGACGGGCCGGAGGTGCGGATCATCGAGCATCGCGCCCACGCGCCGGGTCACGCCGCGCTCCTCGTCGAGGAGCGCCGCGTGCTCGTCGCCGGCGACATGCTCTCCGACATCCTGATGCCGTTCCTCGATTTCGAGGCTGAGACGCCCATCGCGGATTACCTCGCCGCGCTGGCGCTCCTCGAGACCCTGGTCGACGAGGTGGACGCAGTGGTGCCGGGGCACGGCTCGGTCGGCGGACCGGGTTCGTTGCGGGCGCGCATCGCCCAGGACCGGGTGTACGTCGAGACGCTCCGCGATGGATCGGACTTCGACGATCCGCGGGTCGGCCCGGCGGCCCCGCTGGAGTGGCTGCCCGACGTGCACGACTGGCAGGTGGGGCGGCTCGGCCCGAGCAGGCCCGCGGATGCACCCGAGGAGGGCTCGCCGCCCGGCGGGCCGTGAGCCGCTGCGGCGAGCGGGGCGCGAACGGGGGCAGGAACGACGACGCCCGGCCCCGCCGCAGCGGGAGCCGGGCGCCGCAGGATCACCCGAGGAGGACGACGTGCGTGCCGGCCTCCAGATCCACACGATCCGTCGCGCCGTCCCCGTGCACGTGCAACGTGGTCGGCCCGTCGGTGGTCACCTGAAGCCGCACCTCGGAACCGGGTTCGAACCCGGCGGCCGCCAGGTCGACGTCCGCGGTGGCGACGTTGACGAGCGCGAGGTCGAGCACATCGCTCGCGGGGACGCTGCCCGCCGGGTGGCGGTCCAGCACCCGGATCTCGGTCGGGAACCCGTCGAACACCGCGCTGTCGGTGGTCACCACCGGCTCGGTCGCCACGAGGTCGAGTGCGCCGGAGTGGGCCTCGACACGACTCCACCGGGCCGCGGCGTCGCGCGCGGCGAGTCCGTCGACCCAGTACGCGCTGTCGATCGCGATCCCCAGATCGGGACGGTTCTCCCGCGGATCCCACCGGAACGCGATCGTGCCGGGCGAGGTGGCGAGCTGCGCCTCAGCGACGTGCTGGGCGTACTCGCGCCATCCGAGCCATCCGAAGTGCCCGTGCGTCGCACCGCCGTAGTAGTGCGCGCGGTGTTCCACACCGGCGGCCTCGAGCGCCGACGCCCAGGTGCGCGTGTTGCCCTCGGCGATGTCGGCGGTCCCGGCATCCAGGAACACGCTCATCGCCGCGAGGTTCTCCACGCGGGCGCTGTCGTCGGCGCCGTCGCGGATTCCGGCGGCGTGCATGTACCCGGCACCGGAGACGATGCCGACGCCGGCGAAGACGTCGGGATGGTTGGTCGCGAAGCGCGTCGCGCCGACACCGCCCATCGAGTGCCCGGCGATCGTGGTGCGGCTGCCATCGAGCGAGTAGACGCCGGCGACCCGGTTCCACGACTCCCACACGTCCAGCTCCGCCTCATTGACGTACCAGGTGCCGTCGCCGCGGGCGAGCGGAGAGAGGCAGACCGACCCGCGGTCCTCGCAGACAGGGCCGAACAGGTGATCCTCCCGCGAACCCCGGAACCCGTTGTGGTTGCTGCCACCGCCATGGAGCAGGATCGTCAGCGCTGCCGGCTCGGACGGATCGTACGTCGTCGGCACGTAGACCAGGTACGGCTGCACCTGCCCGTACACCCGCGGCGCCGTGGTGGGCGGCTGGCCCGTCGGCTGGCGGGTGTCGGGGTGCAGACCGGGACCGAGATCGACGGACGAGACGTACCACCGGGTGGAGAAGCCTTCGGGCGACGGATGCTGCTCCACCGTGCCGCGCGCGAGCTCGCGCCAGTCCACCTCGAGCGCGAACGGCGACATGTCTCCGTCGGCGAGCGCCGCGCTCTGCGCGCCGTTGTTCCACGCCGTCGCCCGCGCAGGGCCGGCGGCCCGCATGTCCTCCTGTTCGGCGCTGCGGAACGCGGCGTTGTAGACGCGCATGTCATCGCGCTCCGGTGCGGCGGCGAAGCCCGTGCCGGTGGCATCCGCGATCCCCGTCGCCAGGCGGACCGTGAACACTCCGTTGACGCGCAGCGCCGCCCGCGGCACCTCGGCGACGAACGACTTCGCGTCGACGTCGACGTCGACGCGCGCGCCGTGCCGGGTCAGCTCGCGCCGGCTGCCGTCCGCGTCCTCGAGCCACACTCCGGCGGCCGACACGATGAGGAACGCGTCGCTGCCGGGGGAGGTGACGCCGGCGTCGCCTGGCCACGTCGAGGTGCCGGTCCGCTCGTCGGCGTCGGTGTCGAGCGCCCACACGGCGATCGGCAGCTCCGGATCGGCGAGAGTGGTCCAGTCGACGCGCCAGTACGAGCGGTCGCCGCGCACGCCGATTCCGGCTCGGAAGACGTCCGCGCCGTTCGCGTGCGCCGCCGCGTCGGCGTAGGTGAGCGAGCCGTCGCCCACATCGTCGAACAGCCAGTCCGTCCAGAGCAGGGCGCCGCCGTCGTACCTGCTTGTCCCGGAGGTGCGGGAGAAGTCATCGGAGAACGGCCACGCCGCGGGCGTGGCGAGGACGGGCTCCTCCGTGAACGCGGCGGGAGGCGCGGCCGCCGGGATCTCCGGCGGCGCGCCGTCGCTCGGATCCGCCGAGCCCGCCGCGCTCGCGGGCGGCGCGGCGATGAGCGTGGTGACGAGACCGAACCCGGCCATCAGGGCGGCGGCACGCACCGAGGTACGACGAGACGCCTTCGTGTCCGGTCTCATCGGTTGAACCGATCGGGGTGGAAGGCGAGGAAACGCGCATCGCCGAGGTCGAGCGCGTCCGCCGCACGGTTCAGCTGCACGGAGTTCGCGCTGCCCCAGCGTCCGGTGTCGAGGCGGTCCAGCAGCAGCTCTGTCGCCGCCACGGTCTCGGCCGCGGTGAAGTTGCAGTGACCGGCGGATGCGACGTAGGTCTGCCGCAGCAGCGAGGCGTTGCCCGCGTGGGTGACCCGCTCCTCGTACTCCTGCTGCTGCGCGACGGTCGAGATCTGGTCGCCGACGTTGTTCAAGGTCACGGTGGGCACGCTGATGCGGCCCGTGAACTCGTACGAGGCGGCGAATCGCTCGACCGCGTCCGGGTCGGCCTCGACGCGCTCGCCGGCGTTGACCGCCGCGAGGTCCTCGTCCAGCGACAGTCCGGCGGCGTCGTAGAGCTCGGCGACCACGCGACGCGACTCGGGGGAGGCCTTTCGCAGCTGCTCGACGTAGTCGATGCCGGTGTTCCAGGACGGCATGCCGCCGAACACGATGGTGCTCGTGTGGCGGCTGCTCATCGCCTGACCGATGTAGGGCAGCGGGTCTCCGGCCAGCGCGCCGTACCAGGCCGCCTGGTAGGCATCGCGGTCTCGCGGGTCCGGATCGGCGATCGCCTGCGACCAGGCCGGCAGCTGCCCGATCGCGGCGGCGAGGGCGATGCGGGCGCGCCCCTCCGGGGTCTGCTGCGCCTCGGCGAGCCGCGCGAACCAGGCGTTGCGCGCTCCCTCGATGTCGGCCGGCACGTCCTCGACGGGCAGGGTCCCCTCGGGGTCGAGCAGCTCCGACAGGACGAACACGGTGTCCAGCTTCTGATTCCACTGCGACACGGTGCCCGACAGGCCGCCGCACGCAGCCAGCACCCCGTCGATGCGATCGGGGTGCAGCTCGCCGGTCGCGGCGGCGATCATGCCGCCCATCGAGTTGCCCATCGCGATGGCGCGATCCGGCTCTCCCACCGCCGCGGTGAACGCGTCGAGCGCCTCGATCTGGTTGTCGACCGCGTCACCGAGGTTCCAGCCGGTGACATTGCGCGTCGTGCCGCCGTACGCGTACCCGCGGTCGATCAGCTCGTTCTGCGCCGCCGACGGTGAGCCGCCCGCGAAGTCCAGGTTGACGAACACGGTCCCGTTCCAGTCGGCGGGGACGACGAACCGGTAGGCCGTCGAGTCCGACAACCGGCCCGAGACGATCGTGTCGGGTTCCTCGGCCGCGACCGCCGGGGCGGCTGTCGCCGTGAGCGCCAGTGCCGCTGCGGCGGCGATCATGGCGCGGGTCGTCCGGTGTGCATCAGGCATCTGCAGTGCTCCCTCATCCAACGTCATCGTTGATCCGGCCCCTCGGCCGGCCTGTGCGGAAGCCTGCCCGCGTCGGGGCAGAATGTCAACCAAATTGATACTCTGGTCGCGATGGCCGCCTATCGTGGTTGAAATTGATAGTTGAAAATCTCAACCATCAACTTTTATGATGTTATTTGCGCGTCACGAGACGCCGCTCCTCCTGCACAACGATGTGGAGTTCCCATGCGTACCAGCACTGTCGCCTTCGTCCCCCTGCTCGCCGTCGCCCTTCTCGCGGGCTGCTCGGCGTCGCCCGCCTCCGAGCCCGCTCCGGGTGACGACGCGGCCGCCGCCGAGGCGCCCCTGTACGACCAGCTTCCCGATGCCATCAAGGACGCCGGGGTCATCAAGATCGCCGGTGACACGCACCCGCCCTACCGCACGATCGAGGAGGGCGGCGAGATCACGGGGATCGATCCCGACCTCCAGGCCGTGCTGTCGGAGCAGCTCGGCGTGCCGTTCGAGATCATCACGTCGTCCGGCTTGGACGCGATGCTCACCGGCATGCTCTCGGGCCGCTTCGACGCCTTCAACGGCCCGGTGCGCACGACACCGGAGCGGGAGGCGGAGTTCGATGCGGTGGTCTGGATGACGACCCGCACGTCCTACGTCTTCCTCGAAGAGCGCGCGGGCGAGCTGGACGACCCTGAGGCCCTGTGCGGCTCGCGCGTGGCGGGTGTGACGGGATCCGTCACCGAGAGCCAGCTCGCGCGGTACAACGAGTGGTGCGCGGCCGAGGGTCTCGATCCCGCCGAGTTCATCGGCCTCGAAGACAGCAATGCGACGTTCCTGGCGGTGAACTCGGACCGCGCCGACTACGCCGGCACGACGCAGTCCGCCGCGATCGACCTGCAGTCGTCGGACCCGGACCGCTACGGCTACCTGATCCAGTCGGACGAGCAGGGCGCAGGCGTCGACCAGCTCGCGATGTTCATGCCGAAGGGCAACGGGCTGGCCGAGCCGATGCTCGCGGCGTTCGAGGCGATCTTCGAGAACGGCGAGTACGACCGCATCATGTCCGAATGGGGCATCGAGGATGCCGCCGTCGAGGCGCCTGTGCTGAACCCCATGACGAGCGAGTGAGACAGCCATGACCGATCTCACGACGCAGCCGGTGCGCAATCCGTCCGCGGACCGCACGGTGGACGTCGCCGACGCCCGGCGTCGCATCCATCCCTGGCGGGTTGCGGTGGGCGCCCTGCTCGCCCTGGTCACCGCGCAGATCGTCATCTTCCTGGTGACGAACGAGCGGTTCGACTGGCCCGTCGTCGCGGAGTACCTGTTCAACCCGACAGTCCTGATGGGGCTCGGCATGTCCATCATGCTCACCATCGTGGGCATGGTGCTGGGCTCGATCCTGGGCACGGCCCTCGCCGCGGGCCAGCTCAGCGACTTCGCACCGCTGCGGTGGGCGTGCATCGTCTTCGTCGGCGTCTTCCGCGGGGTCCCGCCGCTGGTGCAGCTGATCTTCTGGTACAACCTCGCCTACCTCGTGCCGCGCCTGGCGGTCGGCGTCCCGTTCGGGCCGGAGCTCCTGAGCTGGCCGACGAACGACCTGATCACCCCGCTCACCGCCGCGATCATCGGCCTGTCCCTCCACGAGGCCGCGTACATGGCCGAGATCATCCGGGCCGGCATCCTCTCGGTCGACTCGGGGCAGCGCGACGCCGCCGCGGCGATGGGCTTCAGCCGCTGGCACTCCTTCACGCGGGTCGTGCTGCCGCAGGCGATGCGCGTGATCATCCCGCCGACCGGGTCCCAGGTGATCGCGCTGATGAAGGGCACCTCCCTCGTCAGCGTCATCGCGATGGGCGACCTGCTGCATTCCGTGCAGGTGATCTACAACCGGACGTACGAGGTGGTGCCGATGCTGATCGTCGCGGTCATCTGGTACCTGGTCGTCGTGACCGCGCTCACGCTCGTGCAGCGACGGGTGGAGCGGCATTTCAGCAAGGGCATGTCGCGGGCCGCGGTCGCGCGGCGCACGGTCGAGCGAACGGAGGCGACGGCATGACCGCGCAGGGAAAGGATCTGACGCCGGTGCTCCAGGTCGTCGGGCTGCGCAAGTCGTACGGCGATCACCTCGCCCTGTCCGGCGTCGATCTGGAGGTGCATGCCCGCGAGGTCGTCGCAGTGCTCGGGCCTTCGGGGTCCGGCAAGTCGACGCTCGTCCGCTGCATCGACCAGCTCGAGTCGATCGAGGGCGGAGCGATCTATCTGGACGGCCGGCTGCTCGGGTACGAGCGCCACCGCGACGGCATCCGTCCGCTGACCGACACGGAGGTGCAGCGGCAGCGGCGTCGCATGGGGATGGTGTTCCAGCAGTTCAACCTGTTCCCGCACTGGACGGTGCTCCGCAACATCACCGAAGCGCCCGTGAAGGTGCACGGGGTGCCGCCGGCGGAGGCGAAGCAGCGTGCCATGGAGCTCCTCGCCCGCGTCGGGCTCGCCGACAAGGCCGATGCGCACCCGCGTCAGCTCTCGGGCGGTCAGCAGCAGCGCGTCGCGATCGCCAGGGCCGTCGCGACGAATCCCCGCATCCTCCTCTTCGACGAGCCCACCAGCTCGCTGGACCCCGAGCTCGTCGACGAGGTGCTGCAGGTGATGAAGGACCTCGCCGAGGCGGGCATGACGATGATCGTCGTCACGCATGAGCTGGAGTTCGCCCGGCACGTCGCCGACCGATGCGTGTTCATGGCCGACGGCCAGGTGATCGAGGACCGGCCGTCCGCCGACTTCTTCGACCGCCCGGAGTCCACGCGGCTGCGCACGTTCCTCACCCGCACGTCCGCGGCGCCGGCGGGCGGGGTCGCGTGATCACGATCCACGCGGTCGGCGACCTCGTGCTCGAGCGCGACGACGCGCGGGACCTCCTGGCCGCCGTCGCGGACACCCTGCGCTCAGCCGACCTCGTGATCGGGCAGCTCGAGATCCCGCACGTGGCGTCGGCCGAGGCAGCGGTCGTGCAGACCACCGACGTCCCGGCGCTCCCGGGGCCGCCGTCAGCGCTGGATGCCCTGGCCGAGGCCGGATTCGGCATCCTGACTCTCGCGGGCAATCACGTGTACGACTTCGGGCCCGAGGGGATGCGCGAGACCGTCGGGCACTGCGAGGCGCGCGGCATGCGGACCGTGGGCATCGGCGAGACGATCGACGAGGCGTTCGAGCCGGTGATCGCCGACGTCGACGGCACGCGAATCGCAGTGGTGAGCGTGAACTGCGTCGGCCCCCGCGAGAGCAGGGCGACGACGCTCAAGCCGGGGGCCGCCCACGTGGACGTCGTGACCCACTACGAGCCGCGGAACGCGAACCCCGGCGGACCGCCGCGGATCGACACGTTCGTCGAGCCCGCGAGCCTTCGTCGGTTCATCGCGGCGGTGACGGATGCCGCCACCCGCGCCGACATCGTGGTCGTGGCCCTCCACAAGGGCCTGGTGCACGTCCCCGTCGAGATCGCCGCCTACGAGACGGAGATCGCGCACGCGGCCGTCGACGCGGGCGCGACGGCCGTCGTGGGGCACCATGCCCACATCTTCAAGGGCGTAGAGATGTATTGCGGGCGTCCGATCTTCCACGGGCTCGGGAACTTCGCCACCGTGACCAGGGCGCTCTCGGCGATGTCGGGCGATGCGCCGGAGCGGGAGGCGTGGGCGCGGGAGCGACGGCGGATCTTCGGCTTCGAGCCGGACCCCGCGATGCCCGACTACCCGTTCCACCCCGACAGCCGCAACACCGCGATCGCCGTCCTCACCATCGAGGGCGACCGTGTCGAGGCCGGCCTCATCCCCTGCTGGATCGACGACGACGCCCGCCCGGTGCCCGTCGGGCGGTCGGCACGAGGCGACGACGTCGCGGCATACCTGCAACGCATCACGAGCGAGGCCGGGTTCACCACAGAACTCGCGTGGGCCGGCGACCGGCTCCTCGCGCGGACGAAGGAAGACTGACATGAGCACCACCGGCGGCCCGCTCGCGGGCAAGACCGTGATCGATCTGACCACCGCCCTGGCCGGGCCCTACGCGACGCTGCTGCTCGCGAGCCTCGGAGCGCGGGTGATCAAGGTGGAGAACCCGACACGCGGCGGCGACTCCTCGAGGAACAACTCGCCGTACGTCACCGCGGACGGCCTGCAGATGCGCCGGTCCGGACCGGACGACATGTCGGTGTCGATGATGTCGCGGGGGCGGGGCAAGGAGAGCATCACGCTCAACCTCAAGCACCCCGAGAGTCGGAGCGTCTTCTTCGACCTCGTGCGCAACGCCGACATCGTCGTGGAGAACTACAGCGCCGGGGTGACCAGGCGACTGGGCATCGACTACGCCGCCGTCCAGCAGGTGAATCGCCGCATCGTCTACACGTCCATCAGCGGCTTCGGCGCGCAGGGCGTCTCGGGCGACGGCAAGGCGATGGACACCATCATCCAGGCGCTCAGCGGGGTCATGATGACCGCCGGCGAGCCGGGCGATGCGCCCATCCGCTTCGGCCTGCCCATCGGAGACCTCGTCGCACCGCTCTTCGCGGTGATCGGCACGCTCGCCGCCGTCATGGACGCCGAGGCCACGGGTGAGGGTCAGCACGTCGACGTGTCGATGCTGGGCAGCCTCACCTCGCTGGTCGCCTGCGAGCCGTTCGACGCGCTCGAGTCGGTGGGGTTCCCGCTGCGGACGGGATCCGTCGTGCCCCGGCTCGCACCCTTCGGCACGTTCCAGTCCGCAGACGGCTGGTTCGCGATCTGCGCCCCGACCGACCAGTTCGCCGAAGGGACCCTCGCGGCCATGGGCAGCCCCGACCTCGTCGACGATCCGCGTTTCGCCTCGCGGGATGCCCGCGTCGCCCACGCCGACGAGCTCCACGGGATGATCTCGGAGTGGGCGGCGGGGCGATCGTCGGCCGAGGTGCTCTCCGCGCTCGAGCGCAACGGGGTGCCGGCGGCCCCCGTGCGCGACACGGCGACCGCCGTCCGTGACGACATCGTGACCAGCCGTCGCGAGGTCGTCCCGCTCGTCCATCCGCGGTTCGGGCACTTCGAGGGCCTGTACGGCAGCGGACTTCCGGTGGTCTTCTCCCGCAGCTCCGCCGACCTGTCCCGCCCCGCCCCGGCGCTCGGCGAGCACACCGCCGACGTCCTCGGCGGGCTGCTCGGATACGACGACGCGCGCGTGGAGGCCCTGCGACGGGACGGAGTGCTGTGACCAGCGCTCGCCGCGTGGTGGTCGGGATCGTCGGGAACGACGTTCCGCGGCAGGTCGTGCTCGCGGCCGGTGCGCTCCCGCACCGGCTCACCGGCTCGTGGGAGGGAGCCGTCGATCCGGCAGCCGCGCAGCTGCTCGGCGCGGCGGACGCACCCGCCGCGCGCATCCTCACCGAGCTCGTCGCGGGGCGCTCCGGCTGCGACGCGCTCATCGTGTGCGCCGACAGCCAGGCGCACGTGCGGCTGTTCTACGTGGTGCGCTCGATCCTGCCGGAGCTGCCGCTGCACCTCGTGGACCTGCCGCGCGCCGGATCCGCCGCGGCCCGGCGATTCGCCCGCGTGCAGTTCGACGATCTCGCCGCATTCCTGGGCGGCCTTACCGGCCGGGCGCCCGATGCGTCGACCCTCGCCGACGCCGGGCGGGAGGAGCGGGAGCTGGGGCATGCGATCCAGCGGCTGCGCGACCGCCGCCATGCCGTCCCCTCGCGGTGCCACGGCGCCGTCGCGCTCGAAGCCCTCATCGCGTCGGCACGGCTGTCCCCGTCCGAGGCGATCGCGCGGATCGACGCGGCGCGGTCGGACGTCGTCGCTTCAGCGCTCCGCGTGCACGTCACGGGATCGAGTCATCCGGATGCCGCGCTCTACCGCGTGCTCGAGGAGCACGGGTGCGTCGTGGTGAGCGAGGACCACGACACCGGTGACGGGGCATGGCTCGGGGCGGCCGTCGACGCGGCGGATCGGGACGGGATGCTGGACGCCCTGGTGGACCTCCACTTCGACCGCGTCGGTGCGTCGCCCACTGCCTCCAGCGCGGCTCGGGCGCAACTCACCCGCGATGCCACGGTGACCGCGGAGGCACAGGCCGTCATCGCTCTCATCCGCGAACTGGACGAGGCCCCGGCGTGGGACCTCGCAGACCAGGAGCGGCTGCTCGCCGAGATCGGTGTTCCGATCCTCACCCGCACCCGCGTGCGACCGGGGGACGAGTCGGAGACCGCGCGCGAACTGGCGACGCAGGCCTCGAGTCGGGCGGTCTCGGCATGAGTGCACGGCTCCTCACCCCCGAGAGGCTCCCGAGCGCCGCGGCGGCGACCGCCTACCAGCGGGAGTGGTTCGCCGGCCTCGCCGGGAGGGTCCGCGACGGCGAGCCGCTCGCCCTGGCCAACGCCGATGCGCCACACGAGGTGCTGCGGGCGCTCGATGTGCACTACGTGGTCAACCAGTGGTGGTCGTCCATCATCTCGGCGAAGCGGGCGGGTCCGGCAAGCCTGCAGGCCATCGGCGCCGCCGGGCTTCCGGATTACAGCCGCCAATACGACGCGCTGCCGCTCGGCGCGCAGAACCTGCCGGCGCAGGACGCGCCATGGGGCGGACTGCCCGAGCCGCGGTTCGCGATCGCCGAGCGCGGCGGGGATGTCACGCACAAGATCTTCGAGCAGTGGGGCCGGCGGCCGCAGACCGAGACCTTCCTGCTGTCGCGCACGGCGGCCGTCCCGGCACCCGAGGGCTGGTGGGACATCGTCGCGCACCGCTGGGAGGAGGTGTTCGGGCGGCCCCGCATCGATCTGCTCCAGGGTGAGATCGAGAACCTCATCACGTGGCTCGAGCCTCGGCTCGGGCGACGGCTGGACCGTGCACGCCTGGGTGAGGTGATGGGACTCGCCAATGAGCAGGCCGAGTGGAACCGGCGGACCCGGGACCTGCTCGCGTCGGCGCGCCCGCTCCCGGTCGCGGTGACGGACATCATCCCCAGCGTCATGGTGCCGCAGTGGCATCGGGGGACCCGGTGGGCGGTCGAGGCGGCGCGGCGACTCCACGACGACGTCGCCCAGCGCATCGACGACGGCGCCGCGGTGGCGCCTCGTGAGCGGCGCCGGCTGATGTGGATCGGGCGCGGGCTGTGGTCGGACCTCGAGATGTACCGGTCGTTCCAGGAAGAGTTCGACGCTGTCTTCGTGTGGTCGATGTATCTCGCGATCGCCGCCGACGGCTACGTGCGGTACGGAGACGACCCGGTGCGGGCCCTCGCCGCCCGCTTCGTCGGGCTGACCGATCTCCTCTACGTGCCCCCGATGTCGTCGTCCTGGTACGTGAAGGAGGCCGTGTCCCACGGGGTCGACGGGGTCGTGCACCTCGTGGCCGACGACACCCCGGGAGGAGCCCTGATCTCGGCAGCACTGGAGGAACGCGGCATCCCCGTCCTCGAGATCCGGGGGAGCAACGCCGACGACCGGTCGACCGCCGATGTGCGCGACCGCATCGCGCGGTTCCTGCGCGACCGCGTGCCGGCGAGCGCGTGAGGCGGTGATCCGCGGGGGAGTGTTCGAGCCGTTCGCGAACCGGCGCTTCTCGCTCTACTTCGGCGGGCAGGTCGTCTCGAACACCGGGACGTGGTTCCAGAATCTCGCGCTCTCGCTCGTGATCCTCGAGGCGACCGGAAGCGCCCGCGCCCTCAGCGGCGTGACCGTCGCGCAGTTCCTGCCGCTGCTGCTGCTCAGCGTGCCGGCCGGCCGGGTGGCCGATCGCGTGCGGCCCCGGACGATCCTCCTGATCACGTCGCTGCTGTCCGCGGTCATCGTCACGGGTCTCGGAGTGGCGACGCTCGCCCCGGATGCTCCTGTCGGGGTGCTCTACGCGCTGATCGCGGCGCTCGGCGCGGTGCACGCCTTCGATCGCATCGCGGCGCAGGCGATCATCTTCGAGCTGGTCGGGCCGGGCGAGCTCAGCCGAGCGGTCTCACTGAGCACCATCGCGCTCGCCTCGGCCCGGTCGATCGGCCCGGGGCTCGCGGGTGTCGTGTTCCAGGTGGCGGGGCCGACCGTGTGCATGCTCGTCAACGCCCTGTCGTTCCTGCTGGTCTTCCTCTCGATCGCCGTGATCCGCCCCGAGCAGCTGCATCGTCGTGCGAGCCGGCCCCGAGCCGCGGACCGGCGGTACCGTGTGCGCGAGGACCGGCCCCTCGTCACGTTGCTCATCGTGAATGCGGTCGTCGCGCTCCTCGCCCTCAACCTGATGCTGACGCTGACGTCCACCGTCGCCCTCACCTTCGGCGGCGATGCGACCGCCGTCGGAGTCGCGCACACGCTGAACGCCGTCGGTGCGATCCTGGGCGGTGTGCTGGCCGCGTCGCGCGCGAGCGTGTCGGTGCGCTCGCTCATCGCCGCCTGCGCCGGACTCGGACTCTCCCTCCTCGCGACAGCCCTGGCGCCGGCGCTGCCGGTCTTCCTCGCGCTCGGACCGCTGCTGGGACTCGGCGTGGGGTACTACCACGGCGTCCTCAACGCCGCGGCGCAGGTGAGCGTGCCGCCCGAGCAGATCGGCCGCACGATGTCGCTGGTGACGCTCGGGAACTACGGCGTGGTGCCGTTCGGCGCCCTGCTGATGGGCTGGGTGATCGATGAGCGCGGCGGACCGGCGGCGCTCGCGATCGGCGGGACTGCCGCGCTTGCCTGCGCGGTCTTCGTGCGAGCCCGGCTCGGTCCTAGGCGCTCGTCCTGACAGCCGGTCAGGCAGGCGTCATGCCGACTCCGCTGCTCGGACGGCGACGACGGGCGACCGCCTCGGCCTCGGCGTCCTTGTCGCCGAAGTAGCCACCTGCGAGGGCGTCGGCGGCGCGGTCGAGGATCTCTGCCAGCGTCTCACCGAGATCGGGCCCGATCGCCGCCGCCAGCCGGTCCTCTCGCTCCCGCATCTCCCGCTCGCACTCGGCGAGCCGCGCCCATCCGCTCTCGCTGAGGCGCACCAGCCGGACGCGCCGGTTCGTCGGATGATCGACCTTCTCGATGAGCCCGGACGACAGGAGCTCCGCGGAGACGACATGGGCCGCTTGCGAGCTCACGAACGTGCGCCGGGCGATCTGGGCGTTGGAAAGCGGCATGCCCTCTCCGAGCACCTGCATGATCAGCAGCTGCGAGAGTGTGATGCCCTGCGCGAGCGCAGTGTTCTCCGCCGCGCGGTTCAGTGCGCGCGCCAGGCGATAGGCGGTGTAGTTGAGCCGATCGGTCGCGGCAGTCCCGCGAGGGTCTCGACTGATGTCCGGCACACGTCCAGCTTACGGATCGCTTCGCATCGAGTCGCAGCACCGGGCGCCGCCGTTCCCGCCTGTTCGTCCGGCCCGCCGGGCCCGGCGCCGGTGTCCGCGGCTCCTCGTAGAGTGCGCGCATGGCGGAGCGCGTGGAGCTGTGGTGGGCGAGGCGCCAGTTCTCGAAGGGCCTCGACGTGCCGTACCCGGTGGGGACGTACCGCACGGAATGGGCGGCCTACCCCGCGCTGATCCGGCAGTACCACCCCGAGCTCAACGCGGGCATCACGCTGACGCAGGTCCCGCCCGCGGCCGACGTGCTGCTGCTGTGGGAGTGCGAGGCGGGGCACCGGTTCGCCGCCACGCCCGCCGAGCAGCGTGCACGTCCCGGACGCGAGCGGCGCCGGTCGGCGTGGTGCCCGGACTGCTCCACCCTCGCCCGGCCGCCGCGCATCATCCCTGCCGCGACCCCCGCGCGCCCGCCTCGGCGCAAGCGGGAGCGGGCGCTCTGCCCGAAGACGCCCGACCTGCCGGTGGGGGAGCCGTTCGCCAGCGCATGCGCCCCGAAGCCGGCGTCCGCGGTCGAGGCGCGGCTGCGCGCCGACGTCTTCTCACGACTCTCTGTATCCCAGGGAATGAACGCCATCCGCGCCGCCCGGCCGTTCTTCGACCATCTCGAGGTGTGGCCCGACATCCTCCTGCCCGAACTGCGCGTGGCCATCGAGTACGACACCGTGGGCAGGCACGGCCTGGAGCACGTCGGCGGGCGCGAAGACGCCGATCGCCGCAAGGATCGCGTGGTCCGCGCCTCCGGCTGGGAGGTCGTGCGCATCCGCACCGGCAAGCTCGAGCCGCTCGGCCCGCACGACCTGCAGCTGGCGGCCTGGTCGCGGCGTGGACTCGATCCGCTCATCGACACGTTGCGCGGCATCCGCGGCAGCCTCCTCGTCGACGCGTATCTCGTCTGAGAGCGAGATCACGGGGCCCGGCGCGTCACCGGCTCCGCTGGAGGCACCCGGAACACCAGGAACGTCGTGACCGCGAGGATCAGGATGCCGACCGACTCCACGATCACCGTCTCGGGGACCAGCATGAAGTCCCACTCCTGCGTGATGCCGAAGAGCCCCACGGTCAGTGCGAGAACCAGCGCGAGCAGGGTGGCGATCAGGAACAGCAGGCTGAGGACGGTCGTGAGCTGCAGAAGCCGGCCGCGCAGCGCGAGCATCCCGATCGCCAGGACCAGCCCGGCGACGAAGTTGAGGATGAACAGCACGCCGAGGATGCCGCCCACCCCGTTGAGCGCGAGGTAGAGGTGGATCCCGCCGGCGGCGACGAGCGCGAGGGCGCTCAGGATGCGCATGACCCACAGCACGCGCAGACCGGTCTGGCTCATCGTCCTACCCGCTCTCTTCCGGAGGCGACGCGGTGGCGGCCCTCTCCAGGGACACGATTTCGCGGCGCGCCGGGTTCATCCGGACGAGCCAGACGACGTCGCGGCCGAACGACTCGAGCATGAGCGCCAGTGCCGTCACGACGACGAGGACGTTCGCCCCGAGAGGCAGCAGCTGCGACGCCACGGCCGCGAGGGCGATGCCGCTCGCTGCCGTCACCACCTTGCGCCAGTACCTCGGGGGCAGCGTCGCGCGCATGAAAGGCAGGGCCCAGCCCGCGGCGACGAAGCCGTACCGCAGCAGCCCGATGATCAGCACCCACCAGCCGACGAACGGTGCGACGTACACGCTCAGCACGAGCAGAAGGAACGCGTCGACCTCCATGTCGAAGCGCGCACCCAGCTCGCTCTCGCTGCCGGTGCGCCGGGCGACGTAGCCGTCCACGCCGTCCAGAACGAGAGCCACCGCCACGATCGACACGAACAGGGCAGCGGATGCCTCGCCCCAGAACGACGCGACCACCATCGCGGTCACCACTCCGACGAGCATCGACCGCGTCGCGGTGACGGCGTTGGCCGCCCCGAACCGCTCGGCTCGGCGGCGGCGCAGCGCCACGGTCAGCAGCAGCGTGGACACGACGAGGTAGCCGATGCCCGCTGCCCATGCCGGCGGCGGGAGAGGGACGACGACGCCGACCGGGACGAGCAGCACGCAGCCGCCCACGGCCCACCACCACGGCGTCCACTGAACTTTTCGCATCCGCTCCCCGTGTTCCCATCATGGCGGTCACCGGGAACACGACGAAGACACCCGCCGCGGTTCACCGGGAGGAGCGGGATGCTGCGACCGCCTGGTGGACGGTGGCTCCGGGCTCGGGGGAATTCCGGCCGGCGCCGCTGCCTCCGCGGTCGGACGGCGAGGCGTCGGTGCGTACCTTGTGGACCGGGGTCAGCCGGGGCACCGAGTCGCTCGTCGCGCGAGGACAGGTCCCGGTCAGCGAGCGGGAGCGCATGCGCGCCCCGTTCCAGGAGGGCGACTTCCCGTTCCCCGTGAAGTACGGCTACCTCAACGTCGGTGTCGTGGAGGACGGCCCCCCGGACGTGCGCGGGCGGACGGTGTTCGCGCTGTACCCGCATCAGTCGCGGTTCGTCGTACCCGCCGAGGCCGTGGCGGTCGTCCCGGAAGGCGTGCCGGCCCGTCGTGCGGTGCTCGCAGGTGCGGTCGAGACGGCGGTCAACGTGCTGTGGGATGCCCGGGCGCTCGTCGGTGACCGCATCGTGGTCGTCGGCGCCGGCATGATCGGCGGCGCGATCGCGCGCGTGGCGCGCGGCATCCCGGGCGCCGACGTCACCGTCGTCGATGTCGACGAGTCCAAGCGATCGGTGGCCGATGCGCTCGGGGTTCGCTTCGCGCCGGCGGAGGGTCCGATCGGCGAGGCCGATGTGGTCATCGAGTCCAGCGGCAGCGCCGAAGGGCTTCAGCTCGCCCTGCGCGCGGCACCCGCCGACGGGGAGGTGGTGGTCGCCAGCTGGTTCGGCGACCGGCCCGTGCCGTTGGAGCTGGGGGCCGACTTCCACTCGCGGCGCCTGGCGATCCGCTCCAGCCAGGTCGGGGCCGTCGCGTCGAGCAGGCGATCGCGGCGCACGACACGGGATCGCCTAGCGCTCGCCCTCCGCCTGCTGCAAGACCCTGCCTTCGACGCGCTGCTGGGTGCAAGCTCCTCGTGGAGACAGTTCCCCGAGGTCGTGGCCGCGCTCGCGGACGGCACGGCGGGAGGGCTCTGTCACACCTTCGATTGGAGTGCGGCATGAGCTTCAGCGTCACCGTTCGCGATCACCTCATGGTCGCGCACAGTCTGCGGGGCGAGGTGTTCGGCCCCGCCCAGAGCCTGCACGGGGCGACGTTCCTCGTCGACGCGACGTTCCGGGCCGCCGAGCTCGACGACGACGGCGTCGTGGTCGACATGGGGCGGGCGGCCGAGGCGGTGCGTGAGATCGTCGCATCGCTCAACTACCGCAACCTCGACGACGAGCCCGACCTGCAGGGCGTCAACACGACGACGGAGCGCCTCTGCCAGATCATCGGCGACCGCCTCGCGGGGCGGGCGCGCGACGGCGCGCTGGGCGAGACGGCGCTGACCGGCATCACGGTGACGCTCCACGAGTCGCACGTGGCCTGGGCCTCGTACGAGGTGACGGTGTGACACGACCCGGCATCGTGTTCATCGTCCCCGCAGGGATCGATGACCCGGGCCGGGTCAGCGGCGGGAACGTCTACGACCAGCACGTGCGCGACGGCCTGCGCCGCCGCGGGTGGGCGGTGACGACGGTGGAGGCATCCGACGGTGCCGCTGTCGCGTCCGCCCTGCGGACAGCCGACGACGGTGCGCTCGTGCTGGTCGACGGTCTGGCCGCGTGCTGGGCGCCGGCGGAGGTCGAGGCGTCGTCGCCGCGGGTGCGGCTCGTGCTCCTCATGCACATGGTGGCGGCGGTGTTCCCCGACGCCGACATCGACACCGTCGCGGCGGAGCGGCGTGCGGCGCAGGGCGCTCGCCGCGTCATCGCGACCAGCCGCTGGACGGCCGACCAGCTCGTGAACCGAGGGCTCTCGACGCGTGATCGCGTCACCGTCGCGGCGCCCGGGGTCGCGGCGGCGGAGGTGAGCGTCCCCGACGGTGACGACCGGTTCCTCTGCGTGGGGGTGCTTGCGCCGCACAAGGGTCAGGACACCCTGCTGGCAGCCCTCGCCCGCCTGCGCGAAGCCGACTGGTCGTGTGCGATCGTCGGGTCCGCCGAGCCGTACCCGCGATTCGCCTCGCGGATCCAGCGGGAGGCGCAGGCGCTCGGCGGCCGCGTCACGCTCACCGGAGTGCTCACAGGCGACGAGCTCGCCGAGATGTACCGGCGCAGCGCCGTGCTCGTCGCGCCGTCGCGCGTCGAGAGCGCGGGCATGGCCGTGGGCGAGGCGCGAGGCCGCGGGCTTCCCGTCGTCGCCGCGGCGACGGGCGGCATCCCCGACACCGTCGCCGGCGGCGGCGCGGTCCTGGTCCGGCCCGGCGACGCCGTCGAGCTGGCCGCCGCCCTGCACGCGTGGATGAGCGATCCGGGCCTTCGCGCGCGGCTGCGCCGCGAGGCGCTCGCCGCGCGGGACGCGCTGCCGCGATGGGACGACACGATCGAGAGCGTCGCCGCCGCCCTGGAGTCGGCATGAGCTCCATCTCGACGGCGACGGCCGAATGGCTCGCGCTGCGCGCCCGTGCCGACGACGCCGCCCGCTCCGCCGAGCTGGCGCGCGAGCTGGCCCGGTTGGTCGGACCGGGACCCGTGGACGTGCACGACCTCGGCGCGGGAACCGGCGCCATGGCGCGCTGGCTCGCGCCGCTGCTTCCCGGTCCGCAGCGCTGGACCCTGCGCGACGGTGACGCGGGGATCCTCGCGCACGCGGACCTCCGGTCGGTCGCCGACCGAGACGGGCGTCCGATCGCCGCGGAATGGGTGGTGGAGGATCTGGCGGAGCTGCCGCGCGACGCGTTCCACGGGGCGTCGGCGGTGACGGCATCCGCTCTCCTCGACGTCATCACGGAGCAGGAAGCCGCGCACATCGTGGCCGCGTGCACCGCCGCGGACGTGCCGGCGCTGTTCAGCCTCAGCGTGACCGGGGAGGCCGCGCTGCGGCCCCGCGCGGGTGGCGACGCGGCGCTGGAGCGTGCGATCGGCGCGTCATTCGACGCCCATCAGCGGCGCGATGCGGACGGGCGGCGCATGCTCGGCCCCGACGCGGTGCGCGTCGTCGCGGAGCGTTTCGCCGCAGCCGACTGGCGCATCAGGACGATGCCGACGCCGTGGCGACTGGGCGCTCACGACCGCGCCCTGGCCGCCGCGTGGCTCGACGGCTGGGTCGACGCGGCGATCGAGCAGCGTCCCGACCTCGCGGGCCCGGCCGGGGAGCTGCGTCGCCGGCGCCGCGCGCAGGCCGACGCCGGCGATCTCCGGGTCGTCGTGGGGCACGAGGATCTGCTCGCATGGCCGGGCTGAGTGCGGCTCCCCGGGCCGGCGGAACCGGCCTCGCGGGCCGGGACCGCTTCCGTTCCCCGCGCGGGAGGGGCATCATCGGGTGCAGGAGATCCGCATGAGAGAGCGACCGTACGTCACACTCAGCTGCGCGATGTCGATCGACGGATACCTCGACAGCGCCGAGCCCCGGCGTCTCGCGATGTCGAACGCCTCCGACCTGGACCGGGTGGACGAGGTGCGCGCGCGGAGCGACGCCATCATGGTCGGGGCCTCGACGGTGCGCCGCGACGATCCGCGCCTGCTGGTGCGCGACACCGCTCGGCGCGCGCGGCGGCTGGCGCTCGGGCTGCCCGAATCGCCGACGAAGGTGACCGTCACCGCGAGCGGAGACCTCCCCGCCGATGCGGCCTTCTTCACCACCGGCGACGCGCCGCGCATGGTGTACTGCCCCGCCGAGGTCGCGGTGCCGCTCCGGGATCGGCTGGGGGAGCGGGCGACGGTCGTCGGGTCGGGCCAGGACTGCGTCACCATGACCGCCGTGCTCGACGACCTGGGCGACCGGGGGGTGCGCAGTCTCATGGTCGAGGGCGGCGGCAAGGTGCTGACGCAGTTCCTCACCGCAGATCTCGTCGACGAGTTCCACCTCGTCGTCGCGCCGTTCTTCGTGGGCGAGGACCGCGCTCCGCGTGCGGTCGGGGCCGGGCGCTTCCCGTGGACGGCCTCGCGGCGTGCCCGGCTTGCCGAGACGTTCCGGATCGGCGACGTCGTGCTCCTGCGCTATGCGCTGTCGGAGCGATTCGGCGCCCTTGACGGCGACGGCCTCGGCGACGGCGCCGCATCACGCCGGAACGCGACCGAGACGGTGCCCGCCGAACGGCGCTGACGTGGGCGCGGTCGGCGGACGAGTCGTCCCTGCGCCGCGCTGGCGCCTCAGGACCGCCGCCGCGCTGACGCTCCTGATCGTCGTGCCGCTCGTGCCTGGCGTGATCTCGACCGGCTCGGCCCTCCGACTCGTGGGGATCCCCGTCGAGTCCCTCGTGATCCTGCTGCTGCTCGCCGTGGTGCCGTGGCGTCCCGGCCGCGTGGCGCTCGCCGCGGCGTTCGGGACGTTCGTGTGTGTGGCCGTCGTCCTGGCCGCTGTCGATCGCGGATACGACGTCGCGCTGGGGACGCGCTTCGTGCCGCTCGACTGGCCGCAGCTCGGCGACGCCTACGGCGTGCTGGCCGCCGCGATCGGCCCGCTGCCCGCGAGTGCGCTGGTGGGCGCGGCGCTGGCCGTGCTCGTCGCGGCGGCGTGCGCGCTGGCGTGGGCCGCACTGCGCATCGATGCCGTCGGAGCCGGCCACAGCCACCGACGCCACCGCGCCCTCGCGGCCGTCACCGGCGTCTGGATCGTGCTCGCGGCGGCTGCGATCCCGCTGGGTGCGACCGGCCCCGTCGCGGCGGCGGCATCCACCGGGTCCGTCGGCGCGGCCGTCTCGCGGACGGTCACCGCGCTGCACGACCGGGAAGCCGTCGCGCGCGCGATCGCCGACGACCGCTACGCCGATGCCGCGCCCGGCGGCCTCGTCAGGGCTCTCCGGGGCAAGGACGTCGTGATCGCGTTCATCGAGAGCTACGGGCGGGTGGCGCTGGAAGGCGGCGGCTTCTCGTCCGGAGTGAGCGACACCCTGCGCCGAGGCGAGAGTGCGCTGGCCGCAGAGGGGTACGTCGCCGAGAGCGCGTGGCTGACCTCGCCGACGTCCGGGGGAGTCAGCTGGCTGGCGCACGCGACGCTGCAGAGCGGCGTGTGGATCGACTCGCAGACCGCCTACAGCGAGGTGATGCGCAGCGACCGCCTCACGCTGAGCGCGGCGTTCGCCGAGGCGGGCTGGCGAACCGTCGGCGTGGTGCCGTCGAACACCCAGCCGTGGCCGGTCGGCCAGGATTTCTACCGTTTCGACGAGATCTGGGATGCCACCGATCTCGGGTACCGCGGCCCGCCCTTCGGGTATGCGCGCGTCCCGGACCAGTATGTCTGGAAGCATTTCGCCGACCACGAGCTCGCCGGTTCCGCACAGCCGGTCATGGCGGAGGTCGACCTGGTGTCGTCGCACACGCCGTGGGCGCCGCTGCCGGAGCTCGTGCCGTGGGGTCAGGTCGGAGACGGGAGCCTCTACCACGCTCAGCGGTCGCGGAGCGCGTCGGCGGGCGAGGTGTGGGAGGACGCCGAGACGGTTCAGCGGCACTACGGAAGATCCATCGAGTACGCCCTCGGCTCGATGCTCGCGTTCCTCGAGAACGTGGACGACCGCGATCTGGTGCTCATCGCGCTCGGCGATCACCAGCCGGCGCCGATCGTCACCGGAGAAGGCGCCGGCCGCGACGTGCCGGTCAGCATCATCGCGAAGGATCCTGCCGTGCTGGAGGCGATCGCCGGGTGGGAGTGGACGCCGGGGCTCCGACCCGGGACGACCTCTCCGGTGTGGGGGATGGACGCCTTCCGTGATCGGCTCTTCTCCGCGTTCCGGGAATAGCAGCGTGCCTGGGGCGTTGTGGGTGATACCCCACGGGGGTATAACGGAAGCACAGGCTCGTGAGGAGAATCCCGTGAACGATCCGCACCACGACGCCGCCGCCGGCGCCGTCGCACACGACCACACCGATACGGTGCACAGCGAGTCGCCCCACGAAGGGCACGACGCGCACGCAGGGCATGGCGCACACGCCGGGCACGCCGGCCACGATCCGCACGCCGATCACGCCGGTCATGACGCTCACGCCGGCCATGACGCACACGCAGGGCATGGCGCACAGGCCGGGCACGCAGGCCACGACGCACACGCGGGTCACGGCGGTCACGCCGGGCACGGGGCCGACCACGTGGCGCGCTTCCGCCGGCTGTTCTGGATCAACCTGGTCCTCGCCGTCCCGGTCGTCGCCTTCTCGGGCATGTTCGCCATGCTGCTCGGCTACACGCTTCCCGACGCCCCGATCGTGTCCTGGATCTCACCGGTGCTCGGCACTGTCATGTTCTTCTGGGGCGGCTGGCCCTTCCTCACGGGAGCCGTCTCGGAGCTGCGGGCCCGCAAGCCCGGGATGATGCTCCTCATCGGGCTCGCCATCACCGTCGCGTTCTTCGCGTCGTGGGGTGCGAGCCTCGGCCTTCTCCATCACGAGCTCGAGTTCTGGTGGGAGCTGGCTCTCCTCATCGTGATCATGCTGCTCGGCCACTGGATCGAGATGCGCTCGCTCGCGCAGACGACGTCGGCGCTGGACTCGCTGGCAGCCCTTCTCCCCGACGAGGCCGAGCGCGTCGAGGGGGATCGCATCGTGACGGTGCCGCCCGCCGACCTGGCCGTCGGCGACGTCGTGGTGGTACGCCCCGGCGGGCGCGTCCCCGCCGACGGCCGCATCGTCGACGGCCGCGCCGACATGGACGAGTCGATGGTCACCGGCGAGTCGCGGGCCGTCGCGCGCTCGCGGGGCGACCAGGTCACCGCAGGGACCGTCGCGACGGATTCGGGGCTGCGCGTCGAGGTGACCGCCACCGGCGACGACACCACGCTCGCGGGCATCCAGCGTCTGGTCGCCGAGGCGCAGAACTCGACATCGCGCGCCCAGCGCCTGGCCGACCGCGCCGCGGGATGGCTGTTCTGGTTCGCGCTCGGCGCCGCTGCGGTCACGGCCGTCGTGTGGACCGCGTTCGGGATGCCGGACGAGGCGGTGGTCCGGACGATCACGGTGCTCGTCATCGCGTGCCCGCACGCGCTCGGGCTGGCGATCCCCCTCGTGGTCTCGATCGCGACCGAGCGCGCCGCCCGCGGCGGCGTCCTGGTGAAGGACCGCCTCGCGCTGGAGAGCATGCGCACGGTCGACGCGGTGCTCTTCGACAAGACAGGCACGCTCACCAAGGGCGAGCCCACGGTGGTCGACGTCGCGGCGGTGGCCGACATCGACGCCGACGCCGTGCTGGCGCTCGCCGCCTCGGCCGAGGCCGACAGTGAGCACCCCCTCGCCCGCGCCATCGTCCGGGCTGTGCACGAGCGCGGACTCGCGGCGGCCACGGCGGCCGACTTCCAGTCCTCGCCCGCGGTCGGCGTGACCGCCACCGTCGGCGGTCAGGTCGTGCGGGTCGGCGGCCCTCGCCTGCTGGAGGAGATCGGCGCGGCGGACGTGACGGCGGCGGAGGACTGGCGGGAGCAGGGTTCGACCGTGCTGCACGTGGTCCGCGACGGCGAGGTCGTCGGCGGGCTGGCGCTGGCCGACGAGATCCGGCCGGAGTCCCGCGAGGCCGTCGAGGCGCTGCACGCGCTGGGCGTCGAGGTCGTCATGATCACCGGGGATGCGGAGCCCGTCGCGCGTTCTGTGGCCGAGGCCCTCGGCATCCGTCGCGTGTTCGCGGGTGTGCGACCCGAGGACAAGTCGGCCAAGGTCGCCGAGCTGCAGTCGGAGGGGCTGAAGGTCGCGATGGTCGGCGACGGCGTGAACGACGCTCCCGCGCTCGCCCGCGCCGACGTCGGCATCGCGATCGGCGCCGGCACGGACGTCGCCATCGGGTCGGCGGGGGTCATCCTCGCCTCGAGCGATCCGCGCTCGGTGCTCTCGGTGATCGAGCTGTCGCGCGCCGGCTACCGCAAGATGTCGCAGAACCTGTGGTGGGCGGCGGGGTACAACCTCCTCTCCGTGCCGCTGGCGGCCGGCGTGCTCGCCCCCGTCGGCTTCGTGCTGCCGATGTCGGTCGGCGCCCTGCTGATGTCGCTGTCGACGGTCGTGGTGGCCCTCAACGCCCAGCTGCTGCGCCGCCTCGACCTGAGCCCGGAGCACAGCGCCCGCGCCGTCCTCGAACGCTGACGCCGGGGCGAGGCGACGGGTCGCGGCATCCGCCCCCATCGCCTCGCCCGTGGCGGGGATAGGGTTTGAGCATGAGCGCGACTCCTCCCGGATGGTATGACGACGGCCACGGCGCCCTGCGGTGGTGGGACGGCAGTCAGTGGACGGAGCACGTCGCTCAGCCCGATCCGGAGGCGTCGGAGGCCCCGACCGAGGCCGAGATCGTGGCCGCGCAGCTGGGCTTCGGCGGCGGCGAGCCCGCTGCGACCGCGGGGACCGCCGGCCCTGACGCGCCCGCTCAGCCCGTCACCGCCGCACCCGCCGCGACCGCGGCCGCCCCGGGGGCGGCATCCGTCGCGTCTCCGGGGTATGCCGCCGGCGCGCCTGCCCAGGCGGTCGTGCCCGGTGCGGCGACGCCGCCCTACGCGGGGCAGCCCCAGCCGCCGTACCCCGGCGGTGCACCTGCGGGCGGCGCCTTCACAGCCGCCACCGAGCCTCGCAGGTCCAAGCTCTGGATCGTGTGGGTGGTGCTCGGCGTCGTGCTTCTCGGCGTCGTCATCGCGGCGGCCGTGCTGATCCCGCTGCTGATCCTCTCGGCGTCGACGTCCGGCGGCTCCGCGCAGAGCGATGACGAGCGCTCGGCCGTCGCCGCCGTGGAGCTGTTCGACGAGGCCTATCAGCAGGGCGACTGCGACGCCCTCGCCGAGGCGACGACGGAGGAGTTCCGGGCGGCGAACGGCTTCGACGACTGCGCCGCCTTCCAGGAGCAGGCCGCCGCCTTCAACGCGGCCCTCCAGGAGTACGAGATCGAGGTGACGGACGTCGAGACCGTCGCGGACGTGATCGTCGTGACGACGACGGAGAGCTACGCCGAGATCGGCGAGGACGCCGAGCCCACCCCGGGCTCCGCGGTGTACGAGTACACGGTGGTCGATTCCGGCGGCGCCTGGCTCGTCGACGACGTCGCCGGCGGATGAGCGCGGCGCAGGCGATCCGTCCTCCGCGCGACGCGCGCTTCTACCTCACCTGCGTGGGGATCGGCCTGCTGGCGGGCCTGCTGTCGGGCCTCTTCGGCGTCGGCGGCGGAACCGTCATCGTGCCGTTCCTCGTGATGCTGCTGCGCTTCGACCAGCGCCTCGCCGCGGGGACGTCTCTGGCGGCGATCGTCCCGACCGCCACGGTGGGCGTCATCTCCTACGCCGTCCACGGCTCCGTCGCCTGGATCGCCGCGCTGCTGCTCGCCGCCGGCGCGGTGGTCGGCGCCCAGATCGGCACGTGGCTCCTGCCCAGGCTCTCGCTCACGGTGCTGCGGTCGGCGTTCGTCGGGTTCCTGGTCGCGGTGATCGTGAGCCTCTTCGTCGTGATCCCGTCGCGCGACGCCGAGCTCGTCCTCACGTGGCTGAGCGGCGCCGCGCTGGTCGTGCTGGGAGTCGTCACCGGCATCCTCTCGGGTCTCATCGGCGTCGGCGGCGGCATCATCGTCGTTCCGGCGCTCATGGTGCTGTTCGGAACGAGCGATCTGGTCGCCAAGGGCACCTCGCTGCTCATGATGATCCCGACCGCGCTGTCGGGCACCGTCGGCAACATCCGCCGCCGCAACGTCGACCTGGTGGCGGCGGCGATCGTGGGCATCGCAGCCTGCACGACGACGGCTCTCGGCGCGTGGGCGGCGGTGCTGATCGACCCTGTCGTGGCGAACGCCCTCTTCGCGGCGTATCTCGTCGTGATCGCCGTGCAGATGGCGATCCGTGCCTGGAAGGGCCGCTCCCGTCCGGCCGGGGGGTCCGAAGCCGCTCGGTAGGATGGCCTGGTGCCAGTGAACCCCGAGCTCGTCGAGCGTGACTTCCCGCCGACGGCCCCCTACCTCGTGGGTCGCGAGAAGGTGCGCGAGTTCGCGCGCGCCGTCTTCGCCGACGACCCGCAGCACATCGACCCGTCGGCCGCGCAGGCGCTGGGCTACAAGGACGTCGTCGCCCCTCCCACGTTCGCCATCGTCGTCACCGACGCCACGCTCCAGCAGCTGCTGGGCGAGCCCGACTCCGGCATCGTCCTCAAGAACGTGCTGCATGCCGAGCAGAAGTTCCGCTACTCCAGGCCGATCGTGGCGGGCGACGCGCTGACGGCGAAGCTCTCGGTCACCGGCATCCGCGCGATGGGCGCTGCGTCGATGGTCACGAGCGAGTCCGAGATCACGGATGCCGCGGGGGACCACGTCGTGACGGCGACCTCCGTGCTGCTCGTGGGGGAGGGCGACCAGTGAGCGCTGCATCGACGGGCCCGGCGATGGATGCGCTCGCCGTGGGCGACGTCGTCGCCGAGCGCACGGTCCACCTGACCCGCGAATCCCTCGTGCGCTACGCCGGCGCCTCCGGGGACTTCAACCCGATCCACTACCGCGACGATGTCGCCGCCGCTGTCGGACTGCCGGGAGTCCTGGCGCACGGCATGCTCACGATGGGCCTGGCCGTCGGCACCGTCGGGTCGTGGATCGGCGACACCGGTCGCATCCTCGAGTACGGCGTGCGGTTCACCAAGCCCGTCGTGGTCGACCCCGAGTCCGGCGCCGACGTCACCGTGGTCGCGAAGGTCGGCGCGGTCGACGAGGAGTCCGCCCGCATCGATCTCACCGTGTCGTACGAGGGCACCACCGTGCTGGTCAAGGCGCAGGTGCGCGTGCGGACCGCCTGACGCATGCCCGAGGTCATCCCCGTGCCGCTGTCGCGGCTCACGACACTCCGCACCGGCGGTCTGCCCGCCCGCATGATCGAGGCGACGACTCGTGACGAGCTCGTCGACGCCCTCCGCGACGTGTGGGCGTCCGGCGACGAATGGCTCGTGCTCGGCGGCGGATCGAACCTGTTCGTCGGCGACGAGCCGTTCGACGGCACCGTCGTGCGCGTGCTCACGAAGGGCATCGAGCGGATGCCGTCGCCTCTGCCGGGCCGGGTGCGCCTGAGGGTGCAGGCAGGACACGACTGGGACGACCTCGTCGCGTACGCCGTGGACGCCGGCCTCGGCGGTCTGGAGGCGATGTCGGGGATCCCCGGCACCGTCGGCGCGGCGCCGGTGCAGAACATCGGCGCCTACGGGCAGGAGATCGTCCAGACGCTCAGCGAGGTCGAACTGCTCGACGAGTCGACCGGCGAGGTCTCCACGGTGCCGGCCGCCGAGCTCGGCCTCGGGTTCCGGACGTCCGTGCTCAAGCACCACTACGGCTCGGTGCCCGAGCGTCGTGCCGTGATCCTGTCGGTCACCCTCGACCTGCCCGAGATCGGCCCCGACGCCCGTCGCATCGCCGGCGACCAGCTGCGCACGGCGCTGCGTGTCGGCCCCGACGACGAGGTGACGCTCGCGTGGGTGCGCGACCGGATCCTCGAGACCCGTCGCAGCAAGGGCATGGTGCTCGACGCCGACGACCCCGACACGTACAGCGCCGGCTCGTTCTTCCAGAACGCCGTGGTGTCGGCCTCGTTCGCCCGGACGCTTCCCGACGCGTGCCCGCGCTGGCCCGTGCACCCAGACCTCGATCCGGTCCTGGTCATCCCGCTCGCGACCTTCGACGGCCACGTGCCCGCGCCCACGACCGTCGAGTCCGACGTGAAGGTGAGCGCCGGATGGCTCATCGAGCAGGCCGGCGTCCGCAAGGGCTTCAAGCTGCCCCGCTCGCGCGCGGGACTGTCGACCAAGCACGCCCTCGCGCTGACCAACCGCGGCAGCGCGACCGCCGCCGAGCTGGCCGAGCTCGCCCGCTTCATCCAGGGTCGCGTGCAGTCCGAGTTCGGGCTCCTCCTCCAGCCCGAGCCCGTGCTGGTCAACGTCGAGCTCTGACACCCCCCATCCCGGGTTTGGGGCGCGCGGCACCCGTTCGGGGCGCGCGCGACGCGCCCCGAACGAGCGGGACGCGCCCCGAACGAGCTGTGTCGCTAGGACGCGAAGAGGCGCTGCAGGCGCTGGATGCCCTCCAGCAGGGCCTCGTCGCCGAGGGCGTACGAGAGGCGCAGGTAGCCGGACGGGCCGAAGGCCTCGCCGGGGACGACCGCGACCTCGGCCTCTTCCAGTATGAGGTCGGCGAGCTCGAGCGACGTCGTCGGGGTCTTGCCCGCCCACTCGCGGCCGAGGAGGCCGCGGACGTCGGGGTAGGCGTAGAACGCGCCCAGCGGGTTGGGCACGGTCACGCCGTCGATCTTCGACAGCTCCGACACGATGGTGCGGCGGCGGCGGTCGAAGGCCAGGCGCATCTGCTCGACCTCTCCCTGCGGGCCGGTGAGGGCCGCCAGCGCCGCGCGCTGCGCGATGTTGTTGACGTTCGAGCACAGGTGCGACTGCAGGTTGCCGGCGATCTTGATGGCGTCCGCGGGTCCGACCATCCAGCCCAGGCGCCAGCCGGTCATGGCGTAGGTCTTGGCCACGCCGTTGACGAGGATCGTCTGGGCCGCGGCATCCGGAACCGCCTCGACGATCGAGATCGCACGGGTGCCCTCGTAGACGAGGTTCTGGTAGATCTCGTCGGAGATGATCCAGATGCCGTGCTCGACCGCCCATTCGCCGATCGCGGTGGTCTCCTCGGCGGTGTACACCGCGCCGGTGGGGTTGGAGGGAGAGACGAAGACGAGGGCCGTCGTGCGCTCGGTGCGTGCCGCCTCGAGCTGCTCGACGGTGACCTTGTACTCCTGATCGGCCCCGGCGAAGACCTCGACCGGGACGCCGTCGGCCAGGGCGATCGCCTCGGGGTAGGTGGTCCAGTACGGGGCGGGGAGCAGGACCTCGTCGCCCGGGTTGAGGACCGTCTGGAACGCCTGGTACACGGCCTGCTTGCCGCCGTTGGTGACGATGATCCGCGACGGGTCGACGTCCAGGCCCGAGTCGTGCAGCGTCTTGGCGGCGATGGCCTCGCGCAGCACCGGCAGGCCGGCCGCCGGTGTGTAGCGGAAGTTGGCGGGATCGCGCAGCGCCTCGGCGGCGGCATCCACGATGTATCCGGGCGTCGCGAAGTCGGGCTCGCCCGCCGCGTACGAGATGACGGGGCGGCCGGCGGCCTGCAGCGCCTTGGCCTTGGCGTCGACCTTGAGGGTCGCGGACTCGGCGATGGCGGAGAGCTTGCGGGAGAGCGGTGCGCGTTCGGTCACGCTTCGAGCGTAGTCCGAGCGGCGCGGCGGTTCAGCCGCTGCTTCCGCACGGGCGGCCTGCGACCGGTGGGGGAGCGGCGCCGGCGACGGCGGGTCTCGCCGCCGCCGCCCGGCGAGCCCTTTCCGCGGCTCCCCCGGCCGGGATAGCCTGTGCCTCGTGGACGCGTGGATCTGGGGTGCGGTCGTGCTCGCCATCGTGCTCGTGATCGCCGGGGGGATCGCCTGGTGGCTCGCGCGCGGCTGCGTCCTCACCATGATCGGCGCGACCGGCGCCATCGTCGGCGGCGTCATGTCGCTCGTCGCGCTGGCGGTGCTGCTCGACCTCGACACCGGCCTGCGGGTCTCAGCGATCGGCACGGTGGCGTCGGGCGTCTGGCTGCTCGCGTGGGCGCTGGCCGGCGGCATCCGCGGTCAGCGCATGCTTCGCGCCGAAGAGCGAGCGGATGCCGCCGCCGACGCCCTCGTGGCGCCCACCGCGCCCGCACGCCCGCGCAGCATCTGACGCGGCGACTGCCCGTTCGCGCGCCGGTTCGCGGCCCGCTTCGCTTCGCTCCGCACCCCGACCCGGTGGACGCGGGCATCCACCGAATGGGGGATGCCTCCTCCTGCGGATGACGGCTGGGCGAGGCGGCTCGGCGCCGCGAGGCTGAAGGCATGAGAACTCCAGCGGTGCAGGTGCGGAACCTGCAGAAGACGTATGACGGCCGCGCGGTCGTCGACGACGTGAGCTTCGACATCGAGCAGGGCGAGACCTTCGCCCTGCTCGGCCCGAACGGCGCCGGCAAGTCGACGACGGTCGAGATCCTCGAAGGGTACCGCCGGCGCAGCGGTGGCACGGTGAGCGTGCTCGGCGTCGACCCCGAGCACGGCGGACTCGAGTGGAAGGCGCGTCTGGGGATCGTGCTGCAGGTGTGCGGCCAGAGCGGTCTGCTCACCGTCCGCGAGCAGCTGCGGCAGTTCGCGGGCTTCTACCCCGACGCGCGAGACGTCGACGAGGTCATCTCCGCCGTCGGCCTCACGGCCCAGGCGAAGATGCGGACCTCCAAGCTGTCGGGTGGCCAGCAGCGCCGGGTCGACGTCGCGATGGGGATCATCGGCCGGCCCGAGCTGCTCTTCCTCGACGAGCCGACGACCGGCTTCGATCCGGAGGCCCGCCGAGAGTTCTGGGAGCTGATTCGCGGGCTCAAGGCGGACGGCACCACGATCCTGCTCACGACCCACTACCTCGATGAGGCGGCTCAGCTCGCCGATCGGGTGGCCGTCATCGCGGACGGCCGGCTGCAGGCGGTGGGGCCGGTCGACACGTTCGGCGGACCGCAGGCCCGCGTGCCGCTCGTCCGGTGGCACGAGCAGGGCGTCCGGCGGGAGCAGCGCGCGACCGCGCCGCTGCGCTTCGTCGGGGAGCTCACCGAGAGGCTGGGGCACGAGCCGGAGCAGCTCGAGATCGTCCGCCCGAGCCTCGAGGACATCTATCTGGAACTGGTCGCGAGCGCATCCGGCGTCGCGGCGGCGGACATGAAGGAGACGGTGCGATGAGCACGACGGCGATACGGGTGCCGGGGATCGTCCCGACCGGCCTGTGGCGGGCGCAGTTCGAGCTGAGGCAGTACTTCCGCTCCGGCGACACGCTCTTCTTCACGTTCCTGTTCCCGGTCTTCATGCTGGGACTCTTCAGCGTCGCCTTCGGCGGGGACGGCGACGTGCAGATCGCGCCGGGCGTGCCGGCGCTGCCGATGGCGCAGCTGTACCTGCCCGGCATGATGGCGGCAGGGCTTCTGCTGTCGGGGTTCCAGAACCTCGCGATCGACATCGCCCTGGAGCGCTCGGACGGCACGCTCAAGCGGCTGGGAGGGTCCCCCCTCTCCCCGGTGAGCTACTTCCTGGGCAAGATCGCGCAGGTCCTGGTCACCGGCGTCCTGCAGACGGTGCTGCTGCTCGCGGTCGCCGGCATCCTGCTGGGCGTGCCGCTGCCCACCGAGCCGGCGCAGTGGCTCACGTTCGCATGGGTGTTCGTGCTCGGCATCGCCACGTCGGCTCTCCTCGGCATCGCGCTGTCGAGCGTGCCTCGCACGGCCAAGAGCGCGACCGCGGTCGTGATCCCGGTCGGACTCGTCCTGCAGTTCATCTCCGGCGTGTACCTCATGTTCTGGCAGCTGCCGGAGTGGCTGCAGAACATCGCGTCGCTCTTCCCGCTGAAATGGATGGCGCAGGGCATGCGGGCGGTCTTCCTCCCCGATGCCTTCGCGGCGCTCGAGCAGGGCGGCGAGTGGAATCTGGGCGGCGTCGCCGCGGCGCTGGGGATCTGGCTCGTGGTGGGGCTCGTGCTCTCCCTCGTCACCTTCCGGTGGATCCGCCGCAACGCGTAGCCTCACTCAGGGACAGGAGGACGGATGCTGCAGAAGCGGTGGTGGGACATCGCGGTCGTCGCCGGATCGGCGTCGATCGCGATGGCCATCGCCTTCGGCCTGGGGTCGGGGGGCGCGGCCGAACGGGCGATCGCGTTCGTGGCCATCGCCGCGTTCGCGCTGGCGTACTTCGTGATCGCGCGCCCCGCGATCGGCGCCGCGTCGACGGTGCGGTTCGTCGCGTTCATGATGACGATCGCTGTCATCCTCACCGTCGGAACCGCGGCGACCGCGTTCCTCGCGACCCTCCAGGTGCTCGCGTACCCGCTGGCGTGGGTGCTCGGCGACACCCGCCGCCGCGGCGTCATCGGGTCGGCTGTGATCGCCGCGGCTGTGATGCTCGGCTACGCGATCGGCGGCGGCTTCACCGTGGGCGCGATCGTCGCGGGACTGACGACCGCCGGGTTCTCGTTCGCCTTCGCGACCGCGTTCGGCCTGTGGATCTCGGGTATCGCGGAGTACGGCGAGGAGCGGGCGCGACTGCTCGACGAGCTGACGGCGGCGCAGGCCGAGGTGCGGGCGCTGAGCCACGAGCGTGGTGCGTCGGAGGAGCGGGAGCGGCTCGCCCGTGACATCCACGACACGCTCGCTCAGACCCTCGCGGGGCTCGTGATCTTCGCGGAGCGCGCAGGGCGGCAGTCTCGAGAGGGGCAGGCGGATGCCGCGGCCGCGACGATCGCGACCGTCGAGCAGGTCGCGCGCGACGCACTCGGCGAGGCACGCGCGCTCGTCGCCCGCACGGCCGCCGTGCCCGACGAGCCCGCGTTCGGCGCTGCCGTCGAGCGTCTCGCGGAGCGGTTCCGCGCGCACGACGGCGCCGCGATCGACATCGAGGTCGACGACGTCGCCGAGGCGCTCGACCGCGACCGGCAGGTCGTGCTGCTGCGCTGCGTGCAGGAGGGGCTCTCGAACGTCGCACGGCACGCGCGCGCCACGCACGTCTCGGTCGCGGTGCGGGAGTCGGAGGAGGGCGCACTGCTCGAGATCGTGGACGACGGCAGCGGCTTCGACCCTGCGGGCACCGGCGGCGGATTCGGCCTCGCGGGAATGGCGGAACGCGTGGCTCTGGCGGGCGGCACGTTCGAGGTGGACTCCGCGCCGGGCGCCGGCACGACCGTGCGCGTACGGCTGCCGATCTCGCCGGGGCAGCCCCCTGTGGCGTCCGCGGACGCACGCCGGGCGGGGGAGGCGCCGTGATCCGCCTCCTCATCGCCGACGACCATCCCGTCGTGCGCGCGGGCCTGGCCGGTCTGCTGTCGGACGAGCCCGGCTTCGACGTCGTGGCGGAGGCATCCGACGGAGACGAGGCGGTCCGCCTGGCGGCCGCGACGCACCCGGACGTCGTGCTGATGGACCTGCGCATGCCGCGGGTGGACGGCGTCACGGCGACCGCGCGGCTCGTCGGCGGAGAGGCGGGCACTCCGCCGCCGCGCGTGCTGATCCTCACGACCTACGAGTCCGACGACCAGATCCTCGCCGCGATCGAGGCGGGGGCATCGGGCTACCTGCTGAAGGCGGCGCCGCAGGCGGAGATCGTCGCCGGCATCCGCTCGGTCGCCGCCGGGCAGTCGGCCCTGTCGCCGCAGGTCGCGGTGCGGCTCGTCGAGCGGATGCGCCGCCCCGAGCCCGGCGCCGTACTCACCGCCCGTGAGCTCGACGTGCTGCGGCTGGTCGCCACCGGTCACAGCAACAAGCAGGTGGCGGTCGCGCTCGGGATCGGCGAGTCGACGGTCAAGACGCACCTGCTCAAGGTGTTCGAGAAGCTGGGAGTCGCCGACCGCACGCGCGCCGTGACGCTCGCCATGGAGCGCGGCCTGCTCTCCTGACGCCGGCTGGGCCGGCTCACCGCGAACGGGCTTCCGCCGGCGTCCTCGTCGGCTCCTGCTCCACTTCGCGGATCCGGAATTCGGACTTTCGCAGCGTTTCCGGAGAGCTGGCGGCGCATCGATCCGGAAACGCTTCGGTTCTCCGAATTCCGGATCCGTGACGGATGCCGCGGAGCGACGACGGATGCCCCGGGCCGGGCGGTCCGGGGCATCCGTCTGCCGTTCAGCCGAACTGGTTCATCGTGTTGTCCTTGCCGCCGGCCTTGAGGGCCGCGTCGCCGGCGAAGTACTCCTTGTGGTTGTCGCCGATGTCGCTTCCGGCCATGTTCTGGTGCTTCACGGTCGCGATGCCCTCGCGGATCTCGCGGCGCTGGACGCCCTTCACGTAGGCGAGCATGCCCTCGTCGCCGAAGTACCCCTTGGCCAGGCTGTCGGTCGACAGCGCCGCCGTGTGGTACGTCGGGAGGGTGATGAGGTGGTGGAAGATGCCGGCGCGCGTCGACCCGTCGCGCTGGAACGTTCGGATCTTCTCGTCGGCCAGTCGCGCCAGCTCGGTGTCGTCGTACTCGACGCTCATCAGGTCGCCGCGGTCGTACGCCGACATGTCCTCGCCCCGCTCCGCGAGCAGGTCGTACGCCTGCTGACGGAAGTTGAGGGTCCAGTTGAACGACGGGCTGTTGTTGTAGACGAGCTTCGCGTCGGGGACGACCTCGCGGATGCGGTCGACCATGCCGGCGATCTGCTCGACGTGCGGCTTCTCGGTCTCGATCCACAGCAGGTCCGCGCCGTTCTGCAGCGACGTGATGCAGTCCAGGACGACGCGGTCCTCGCCCGTGCCGGGGCGGAACTGGTACAGGTTGCTGGCCAGGCGCTTCGGCCGCAGCAGCCTTCCCTCCCGCCGGATGATGACGTCGCCGTCGCTCAGCTCCGCCTCCGAGATCTCCTCGACGTCGAGGAACGCGTTGTACCGGTCGCCGAGGTCGCCGGGCCGGCTCGAGACGGCGAGCTTCTGCGTGAGCCCGGCGCCGAGCGAGTCGGTGCGGGCGACGATGATGCCGTTGTCGATGCCGAGCTCGAGGAACGCGTAGCGGACGGCGTTGATCTTCGCGAGGAAGTCCTCGTGGGGGACGGTGACCTTGCCGTCCTGGTGGCCGCACTGCTTCTCGTCCGAGACCTGGTTCTCGATCTGGATGGCGCAGGCGCCCGCCTCGATCATCTTCTTGGCGAGCAGGTAGGTGGCCTCGGGATTGCCGAAGCCCGCGTCGATGTCGGCGATGATCGGCACCACGTGGGTCTCGTGGTTGTCGATCTGGGACTGGATGAACTCGACCGCGGTCTCGTCACCCGCGCGGCGCGCCTCGTCGAGCTGCGTGAAGAGCAGGTCCAGCTCGCGGGCGTCGGCCTGACGCAGGAACGTGTAGAGCTCCTCGATGAGGGCCGGCACCGCCGTCTTCTCGTGCATCGACTGGTCGGGCAGGGGCCCGAACTCCGAGCGGAGCGCGGCGACCATCCAGCCGGACAGGTACAGGTAGCGCTTGTTCGTGCTCTTCAGGTGCTTCTTGATCGAGATGAGCTTCTGCTGCCCGATGAAGCCGTGCCAGACGCCGAGCGACTGGGTGTAGACCGACGAGTCGGCGTCGTAGTCGGCCATGTCTCGGCGCATGATGTCGGCGGTGTACTGGGCGATCGCAAGGCCCGTCCGGAAGCGGTTCTGCGCCCGCATGCGGGCCACATGCTCGGGGTTGATGGCCTCCCAGCCGGAGCCGTGCTGCTCCTTGAGCGCCTGGATGGCTTCGATGTCGTCTTGGTACGCGGTCATGTCAGTTCCTTGGGTGGTGGTGTGGGTGTCGCGGGGACGGATGCCGCGTCACTCGGTCTCGACGAGGAAGCGCGAGTACGCGGGCAGCGTCAGGAACGCCGGGAAGTCCCGGCCGAGGGCGACGTCGCGGAAGATCTCGGCCGCGTCGTCGAAGCGGTCTCCGTCGCGGCGGTCCACCTCGCCGAGCACCTGTGCGATCAGGCCCTCGACGTGCTCGCGGGTGATCGGGGTGCCGTCCTCGGTCGTGCGGTCCTGATGGATCCACTGCCACACCTGCGAGCGCGAGATCTCGGCAGTGGCCGCATCTTCCATGAGGTTGTCGATCGCGACGGCGCCCAGGCCCCGCAGCCACGCCTCGATGTAGCGGATGGCCACCGAGACGTTGCCGTGCACGCCGGCGCTCGTGATCGGGCGGCCGATGTGGACGTCGATCAGGTCGGCGGCCCGCACCTCCACCTCGGGGCGCTGACGGTCGAGCTGGTTGGGCCGGTCGCCCAGCACCGCGTCGAACTCGGCGCGCGCCACCGGGATGAGGTCGGGGTGCGCCACCCACGTGCCGTCGAAGCCGTCACCGGCCTCGCGCTTCTTGTCGGCGGCGACCTTCTCGAATGCGCGCTCGGTCACCTCGGGATCACGGCGGTTCGGGATGAAGGCGCTCATGCCGCCGATCGCGAAGGCGCCGCGCTTGTGGCACGTCTGCACGAGCAGCTCGGTGTAGGCCCGCATGAACGGCACCGTCATCGTGACCTCGCTGCGGTCCGGCAGCACGAAGCGCGCGCCGCGGCCGCGGTAGTTCTTGATGATCGAGAAGATGTAGTCCCAGCGGCCGGCGTTCAGGCCCGCGCAGTGGTCGCGCAGCTCGAAGAGGATCTCCTCCATCTCGAACGCGGCCGGCAGCGTCTCGATGAGCACCGTCGCGCGGATGGTGCCGTGCGGGATGCCCACGTACTGCTCGCTGAACGTGAACACGTCGTCCCACAGCTTCGCCTCTTCGCTCGACTCGAGCTTGGCGATGTAGAAGTACGGCCCGCGGCCGTTCGCGATGAGCTGCTTCGCGTTGTGGAAGAAGTACAGCCCGAAGTCCACCAGCGACCCCGACGCGGCCATCTCGCGGCCGGCGCGGTCGGTGAAGCGGAGGTGCTGCTCGGGCAGGTGCCACCCGCGCGGTCGCATCACGATCGTCGGGGTCTCGGTCGCGGTCACCTCGTACCGCTTGCCCTCCGGGCTGGTGAACGAGAGCTCGCCGCGGATCGCGTCGCGCAGGCTCAGCTGCCCCTCGATCACGTTCTTCCACGTCGGGCTGGTGGCGTCCTCCTGGTCGGCGAGCCACACCTTCGCGCCCGAGTTCAGCGCATTGATGGTCATCTTGGGGTCGGTCGGGCCGGTGATTTCGACGCGGCGGTCCTCGAGCCCGGGGCCCGCGCCGGCGACCTTCCACTGCGCGTCCTCACGGATGTGCCGGGTCTCGTCGCGGAACTGCGGGTCGTGGCCGTTGCCGATCTCGAACCGGCGGCGCATGCGGTCGGCGAGCCGGTCGTGCCGGCGGGCGCCGAAGCGGTGGTGCAGTTCGGTGAGGAACGCCAGAGCCGCGGGGGTCAGGATCTCGTCGTAGCGGGGGCCGAGGCGCCCGGCGATCTCGATCGAGGGCTCGTGCGTCTGGGTGGGGATCGGTCCGGTGCGCGTACGCATCGGGGTGGCGGTTGCAGGTGTCATGGTCCCTGTCTTCCTGTGAGCAGTGCGTGGAGAGTGGGATGCCTCGATCCGGCGTGTGGGCCGGATTCGCGGTTGCCCCTGATCTGCGTTCTGGGCCGATCGGCGGTATGTCGTGAGACCACTCTGCGGTGAAGTTCGGGGAACTACCCGACGAATCGGGCTGTGAAGTTTGCGTCTATTTCTGTTTTCGTGACAGAATCGGGCCCATGACGACGACGCTGACCAGGGATGCCGCCGCAGAAGTCCCCGACGATGGCGGGGTGGACCCGCTCACCATCGGCCGCCGCATCCGGCAGCTGCGCACCGACCGCGGCATGACGCTGGAGGAGCTCGCCGCGGCCGTGGACCGCGCGCCGAGCCAGCTGTCGATGATCGAGAACGGGCGCCGCGAGCCGAAGCTGACGCTGTTGCAGGCGATCGCCCGCGCGCTGGGCTCGTCGATCGAGGCGATCCTCGAGTCGGAGCCGCTGGACGAGCGCGCAACGCTCGAGATCTCCCTCGAACGCGCCATGCGCGGCCAGACGTTCCAGGCGCTGGGGATCCCGCCTTTCCGTATCGGCAAGGCGGTGCCGACCGAGGCGCTGAAGGCGATGCTGGCCCTGCAGGGCGAGATCGAGCGTCTCCGCGACGAGCGGGCCGCGACGCCGGAGGAGGCCCGGCGGGCGAACGTGGCGCTGCGGCGGCTGATGCGCACGCAGAACAACTACTTCCCCGAGCTGGAGATCGAGGCGCGCCGGCTCCTCGATGCCGTCGACCACCCGGGGGGTCCGCTGACGCAGCGCACGGCATCCGACATCGCCGCCCACCTCGGCTTCACTCTCCACTACGTGCCCGACCTGCCGCAGACGACGCGCTCGGTCGCCGACATCAAGAACGGCCGCCTTTACCTCTCCAGCCGGGTCACGGCCAAGGGAGACCCCCGCACCGCACTGCTGCAGGCGCTGTCGAGCCGCATCCTCGGCCACCGCGAGCCGACGTCGTACGCGGAGTTCCTCCGTCAGCGCGTCGAGACGAACTACCTCACCGGGGCGCTGCTCATCCCCGAGGCCCATGTCGTGCCGTTCTTGCAGGAGGCCAAGAAGGACCGCGCGATCTCGATCGAGGACCTCCGCGACGCGTACTCGGTCTCGTACGAGACGGCTGCGCACCGCTTCACGAACCTGGCGACCGTGCACCTCGGCATCCTGGTGCACTTCCTCAAGGTGCATGAGTCGGGCACCATCACCAAGGCGTACGAGAACGACGACGTCAACTTCCCCACGGACCGCCTCGGCGCGATCGAGGGCCAGATGTGCTGCCGCAAGTGGACGTCGCGAGTCGTCTTCGACGTCGACGACCACTTCAACCCGTACTACCAGTACACCGACACGGGCAACGGTACGTACTGGTGCACCGCGCGCGTGGAGCTGTCGAGCGAGGGCGCCCACTCGGTGTCGGTGGGTGTGCGGTTCGACGACACCCGGTGGTTCCTCGGCCGCGACACGACGAACCGTGGGGTGTCGAAGCACTCCGTCGAGGTCTGCTGCCGCCGGGCCCCTGCCGACCTCGAGGCGGCCTGGCGCGAACAGTCGTGGCCGAACGTGCGGACACCGAGAACCCTCCTGGCCACCCTGCCGACGGGGGCGTTCCCCGGGGTCGACACGACCGACGTCTACGAGTTCCTCGAGGCGCACGCGCCGCGCTGATCGTCAGTGCCGGCCGGCGACCCAGCCGGCGACGTGAGCCGGCCACGCGGTGCGCGGCGACGACCGCGCGTCCTCGACCCGGTCCGCCACCCGGTACGCCGTGTAGATCGCGTGCACCGCGACCCACCGCAGCGGCTCGACCTCCCAGCGCCGGGCATGGTGCCCGACCCACGGCAGCCGGGTGAGCTCGGTGTCGCGCGCGAGCACGAGGTCGGCCAGCGTGCGGCCGGCGAGGTTCGTCGCCGTCACACCGGTGCCGACGTAGCCGCCCGCCCAGCCCAGGCCGGTCGCCGGGTCATGCGCGACGGAGGCCGTCCAGTCCCGCGGGACGCCGAGCACGCCCGCCCAGGCGTGCGCGATCGGCACGTCCGCGGCATCCGGGAAGAACCGCCGCAGCAGCCGGGTGAGCGAGCTGATCGTGCGCTCCTGGGTGCGCCCGTCCGTGTCGACCCGCGAGCCGTAGCGGTACGGGACGCCTCTGCCGCCGAACGCGATGCGGTCGTCGGCGGTGCGCTGGGCGTACATGTAGACGTGGGCGAAGTCGCCGAGCGTCTCACGGCCCTCCCAGCCGATCCGCGCCCACACCGCAGCGGGGATCGGATCGGTCACGATCATCGACGAGTTCATCGGGAGCACCGCGCGGTGGTGCCCTCGCAGGTCGGGCGTGAACCCCTCGGTCGCACGCAGGACGTGTGCCGCCCGCACCGTGCCGCGGTCGGTCACCGCGCGGCCCGGCGTGATCTCGGTCACGCGCGTGTCCTCGAAGACGGTCACGCCCAGGCGCTCGACGGCCTCGGCGAGCCCGGCGGCCAGCTTCACGGGGTGCACGCGGGCGCAGTGCGGATGCCAGGCGGCCCCGAGCGCGCCGTCGATGCGGAGACGGGATGCCGTGGCCGCGGCATCCCACTCCTCGATGTCGGTGTGGGGCCACGAGCGATCGTGCGCGACGGCGGCCCGCAGGCGGGCGAGCTGCGCGGCGGAGCGGGCGACGTTCAGCTCGCCGCCCTTCGCGATGTCGGCCTCGATGCCCTCGCGCTGCGCGACGCCGATGACCTCGTCGACGGTCTGGTTGAGCGCCCGCTGCTGCGCGATGGCCGCGTCGCGGCCGTGCGAGGCCGCGAACGCGTCGCGGCCGCCCGTGACGGTGTTCGTGAGCCATCCGCCGTTGCGGCCGGACGCCCCGAACCCGGCGAAGCGCTGCTCGAGCACGACCACCCGCAGGTCGGGCTGGGCGCGCTTGAGGTAGTAGGCGGTCCACAGGCCGGTGTAGCCCGCGCCGACGATCGCCACGTCGGCCTGCAGGTCGCCGTTCAGCGGCGGTCGCGGGGCAGGAGTCCCGCCGGCGCTGCGCCACCACCACGACACGTCGCCGTTGCGGATGTCATCGAGGTCTCGGGTCGGCGGCACGCGCACAGGCTACCGCCGCCGTCCGCGCACGCCGGCGCCGAGGGGTCGTCGATCCGTCCGATTCGCGGCGTCCACCCGTATCCGGTGTACGGCGCGCGACCGCCGCATGGTGCGAGCGCTCAGTCCTCCAGCGCGCGCAGCGCGGCCCACAGCTCCGCGCGCGTCGCGAACGACGTCAGATCGCGCCCGAGGACCCGTTCGATGAGCGCCAGGCGGGTGCGCACGGTGTGGCGATGCACGCCGAGGGATCGAGCGGATGCCTCGTGCGAGCAGTCCTCGTCGAGCCACACCCACAGCGTCTCGAGGAGTCGGGTGCCCTGCGCCGCGTCGTGATCCACGAGGGGAGCGAGCTCGGCCCGTGCGAGGGCTCGCGCCTCATCCCCGAGGGCGGACAGGACGCCCGCGCCCGACACGTCGGCGAACGCCGTCACGGGGGCGAGACCGCGATCCCGCGCGACCCGTGCCTGGCCCACCGCCGCGGCGAACCCGTCGTAGCCGGTCGGGTCCGAGAGTCCCACCCGCACGTCGAAGCGGTCGGCGAGCTCGTCCACGGCCGAGCGGTCGTCCGACGGGACCACGAGCACGATGCCGTCGTCGCCGCGGCCGAAGAACAGCGCGCCGCGCCGCTCCTCCGCCCACAGCTCGAGCAGCTCGGCGATGCCGTCGACGCGCAGGGCGGAGGCATCCGTCAGTCCGACCATGACCGGCGCGGACGGCAGCGGCCCCCACAGCTCGCGCGACGTCCGCCGGGCGAGGCCGGGGTCGCCGGTCATGAGCGACTGCGCGAGCCCCGCGCGCAGCGCCGATCGCGCCCGCGCCAGGCCCTGCTGCTGCTCGAGCGCCAGGCCGGCCATCGCGATGACGGCTGTCACGACGACGCGTCCCTCCTGGTCGAGGTCTCCCGCGGCGATCGCGATCACGCCGCGGAGGTGCCCGCCGCGCCCGAGCGTCTGGAGCGTGAACGGGGTCTGGCCGATGTGCAGGGACGATCCCGCGCGCGCCCCGCGGTGGAGAACGCCCGTCACCTCGCGTTGCAGCGCGGCCGCCGTGTCGTGGCCGAGACTCCCGGCCGGGTGCTCGCGCGACAGCTCTCCGGCCGCGTCGAACATGCCCACCCAGGTGTCGAGCTGCTTGGCGAGCTCCGCCACCGTCGCCCCGAGGCCGTCCGGCCGGAGCGCGGCGAGCGCGATCGCCCGCTGAGCGGCCAGCGCCCAGCTGCGCCGGGCATACGCCTCGGCCGCGATCGCCTCGGCGTTCGCCCGCGCCACGGCGATGAACGGCGTGCGGTAGGGGACCTCGAACAGGGGCATCCGCTCATCCGTGCACGCGTCGACGAGCGCCGGTGGGATGCCGGCGCGCACGACCTCGGTGCCGAAGCCGAGACCGACCACGCCCCGCGCCGAGAGGCGGCGCACGTACGCGCGGTACACCTCGGCCGCGTCCGCGCCGCCGTCGTCGCCGTGGGGGAACTGGGTCCCGGTCGTGAGCAGCACGAGCCCCTCGGAGAGGAACGGTGTCGGGTCGGCGAGATCCGAGCTGTGCACCCATCGGATCGCTCGGTCCAGGGCCGCCGGATCGACGTCGTCGATCGCCAGTGACAGCTGCAGATCTCTGCGTGCGAGCAGTGCGCGCAGCGTGGGGGCGTCGGCGTCCATGATGCTCCGAGTGTACGTTTCGTACAGCGGTCCATCGAGAATGTACGGCCGGGAAGGTGCGGCGTCGGAAACGGCCGACATACGCTCCCCTCCATGAGCAGCGCAGCCGACACCCTCACCGAAACGCCCCTCGGCGGTCCCACCCTGCCTCAGCAGCGACGCCTCGTCACGAGCATCCCGGGTCCCCGGTCGCAGGAGCTGCTCGACCGCAAGGCGGGCGCCGTGGCCGCCGGTGTCGGCCACACCGCACCGGTGCACGCCGTGGCTGCCGGCGGCGGCGTCATCGTCGACGCCGACGGCAACTCGCTCATCGACCTGGGCTCGGGCATCGCCGTCACCACCATCGGCAACGCGCATCCGAAGGTCGTGAAGGCCGTTCAGGAGCAGGTCGCGCAGTTCACCCACACGTGCTTCATGATCGCGCCGTACGACTCGTATGTGTCGGTCGCCGAGGCGCTCAACCGGATCACCCCCGGCGACCACGCCAAGAAGAGCGCGCTGTTCAACTCGGGCGCCGAGGCGGTGGAGAACGCGGTCAAGATCGCCCGCAAGTACACCGGCAAGCCCGCTGTCGTGGCGTTCGACCACGGCTATCACGGCCGCACCAACCTCACGATGGCGCTGACGGCGAAGTCGATGCCGTACAAGCACGGCTTCGGTCCCTTCGCCTCGGAGATCTACCGCGCACCGCTGTCGTACCCGTACCGCGACGGACTGAGCGGTGCCGAGGCGGCGAAGAAGGCCATCTCGCTCATCGAGAAGCAGGTCGGCGCCGACAACCTCGCCGCGGTGATCATCGAGCCCATCCAGGGCGAGGGCGGCTTCATCGTTCCGGCGGACGGGTTCCTCCCCGCCATCGTCGACTGGTGCCGCGCCAACGGCGTCGTCTTCATCGCCGACGAGATCCAGACCGGCTTCGCCCGCACCGGCCGCATGTTCGCCAGCGAGGTGTTCGGCATCGTCCCCGACCTCATCACCACCGCCAAGGGCATCGCGGGCGGCCTGCCGCTGGCTGCGGTCACCGGCCGGGCCGAGATCATGGACGCGTCGCACGCCGGCGGCCTCGGCGGAACCTACGGCGGGAACCCGATCGCGTGCGCCGCGGCCCTGGCCGCCATCGACGTCTTCGAGAACGACGGGATGCTCGAGCGCGCCCGCGAGATCGAGGCCGTCCTCACCGAACGGCTGCGCGGGCTGCAGGCCGCCGACCCGCGCGTGGGAGACGTGCGCGGGCACGGCGCGATGATCGCCGCCGAGTTCGTGGATCCCGCGACCGGAGAGCCGGATGCCGCGCTCACCGCCGCGGTCGCGAAGGCCTGCATCGCACAGGGCGTCATCGTGCTCACCTGCGGCACGTACGGGAACGTCATCCGCTTCCTGCCGCCGCTGTCGATCACCGACGACCTGCTCCACGAGGGCCTGGACGTCGTCGCCGCCGCACTCGCGGCTGCGTGATCCGCGGCATCCGTGTCCTGCGCTCCACGGCGCGCAGACCTGACGAAGAGAACTCGACGAAGGAGTCCGAATGACCGAGTTGAGCCGCGATGTCGTCATCGTCGGCGCCGGAGCCGCCGGCCTGACCGCCGCCAACGAGCTGAAGAAGGCAGGCCTCTCGGTCGTCGTGCTCGAGGCGCGCGACCGCGTGGGCGGGCGCCTGTGGACCGACGTCGTCGACGGGGCCATGCTCGAGATCGGCGGTCAGTGGGTCTCGCCCGATCAGGACGCGCTGAAGGAGACCCTCGCCGAGCTGGGGCTGGAGACCTACAGCCGCTACCGCGAGGGGGACTCGGTCTACATCGGCCGGGACGGCGAGCTCAAGCGCTTCACCGGCGAGATCTTCCCGGTAGCGCCCGAGACCGAGAAGGAGATCGTCCGTCTCATCGAGCTGCTCGACGGCATGGTCGCCGAGATCGATCCCGACAAGCCGTGGGAGCACCCCGACGCCGAGGAACTGGACCGCGTCTCGTTCGAGGCGTGGCTCGAAGCCCAGACCGACGACGCCGAGGCGCGCGACAACATCGCGCTCTTCATCGCCGGCGCGATGCTGACCAAGCCCGCCTATGCGTTCTCGACCCTGCAGGCCCTGCTCATGGCCGCCAGCGCCGGCAGCTTCTCGCACCTCGTGGACGCCGACTTCATCCTCGACGAGCGCGTCGTGGGCGGCCTGCAGCAGGTTCCGCTGCTGCTGGCGGAGCGGCTGGGCGACGACGTCCTGCTCGGCCAGCCCGTCAACGAGGTGCACTGGTCCGACGAGAGCGTGCGCGTCGTCACCGACCAGGGGCTCCAGGTGCGCGCCCGCTTCGTGGTGCTCGCGCACGCCCCGATCCTCTATCCGTGGATCGAGTTCCAGCCGGCCCTGCCGCGCCTGAAGCAGCAGATGCACCAGCACATCTCGATGGGCTTCGTGATCAAGGTCCACGCCGTCTACGACCGTCCCTTCTGGCGCGACCAGGGCCTGTCGGGCACCGCGTTCAGCCCGTACGAGATCTCGCACGAGGCCTACGACAACACCAACCACGGCGACGAGCGCGGCACCCTCGTCGGCTTCGTGTCGGACCGCAACGCCGACGACCTCTTCCGCGTGCCGGCCGAGGAGCGCAGGGAGCGCATCCTCGAGTCGCTGTCGCACTACTACGGCCCCGAGGCGAAGACGCCGCTCGTGTACTTCGAGAGCGACTGGGGCGCCGAGGAGTGGACCCGCGGCGCCTACGCCGCCAGCTTCGACCTCGGCGGCCTCGCCCGTTACGGCGCAGACCTGCGCACGCCGGTCGGGCCCATCCACTTCGCGTGCAGCGACATGGCCGGCGCCGGCTACCAGCACGTCGACGGCGCGATCCGCATGGGTCGCCTCGTCGCCGGCAGCATCGTCGAGGCGGCCCGCCGATGAGCGCGCGGATCGTCGTCGGCTACACCGCGACGGATGCCGGCGCCGACGCGCTCTCGCTGGGCATGCGCCTGGCCAAGGCGACGGGTGCGGTCCTGGACCTCGTCGTCGTGCTCCCCAGCGAGGAGCGGAGCGTCATCACGCCCCCCAACGCCTCGTACGACCGCTACATCCAGGAGCAGGCCGAGGGCTGGCTGGCCGACGCCTCGAACCGCGTCATCGACGGGGTCGCGCACGAGTCGCACGTCCGGCGTGCGGAGTCCTTCGCCGAGGGGCTGCTCGAGTGCGCCCACGAGTCCGGCGCCTCGCTCATCGTCGTCGGCGCGGCCAACGGCGGGCTGCGGGGCCGGCACCGCCTGGGCACCGTCGCCAGCGAGCTCCTGCACTCCGCCGACGTCCCGGTCGCACTCGCCCCCGAGGGGACGCGCAACATCGACCCCGCCGGCGGCGTCAGCCGCATCACCGCCGCCATCGGGCTGCGCCCAGGCGCCGACGTGCTGCTGGACGAGAGCATCGCACTGGCCAAGGCGACCGGCGCGGAGCTGCGCCTGGTGTCGCTGGTGGCGCTCGACCTGCCGGCGGGCCTCGCGGGCAACGAGTCGGCCGCGCAGCACGCCGACGAGGTCTACGTCCACGTGCGGGCCGCGCTACCCGAGGGCATCCACGCCGACTCCGTGGTGGCGCTCGGCGACAGCATCGAGGACGCCGTCGCCGACCTCTCGTGGGACCCCCGCGAGCTCGCGGTCGTGGGCTCAAGCCGTCTCGCGCAGCCTCGTCGGCTGTTCCTCGGCTCGACCGCGGCGAAGATGCTGCACGAGCTGACCGTACCGATGGTGGTCGTGCCCCGCACCCGCCATGAGAGCAAGAACGGAGCACAGCGATGAGCGCTGGCCAGGAATCGCGGATGCCTCTCGCCGAGGCATCCGCGCCGCTCACGGGCGGACTGTCGAAGAAGGGGCTGAGCGCCGGAACGGTCGGTCTCATCGGCGCCGTCGTCATCGGCATCTCGTGCATCGCGCCCGCCTACACCCTCACGGCGGCGCTCGGCCCGACCGTGTCGGAGGTCGGGTTCCAGGTGCCGGCGATCATCCTGCTCGGCTTCATCCCGATGCTGCTCGTCGCATTCGGCTACCGCGAGCTCAACCGCTCGATGCCCGACTCGGGCACGTCGTTCACGTGGGCGGCGCGCGCCTTCGGGCCGTGGGTGGGCTGGATGGCGGGCTGGGGGCTCGTCGCAGCCACGATCCTCGTGCTGTCGAATCTCGCCGGCATCGCCGTGGAGTTCCTCTTCCTCCTCATCGACCAGCTCGCGGGCAGTCCGGGGACCATCGCCGAGCTCGCCTTCAACCCGTTCATCAACGTCGCGGTCTGTCTGCTGTTCATGCTCGGCGCGACGTACATCTCGTACCGCGACATGCAGACCACGCAGAAGCTGCAGTACGTGCTCGTGAGCTTCCAGGTGCTGGTGCTGGTGGTCTTCTCGATCGCGGCGTTCGTGCACGTCGCGAACGGCACCGCCTTCGACGCGAGTCCCGTCGAGGCATCCTGGTTCAACCCGCTCGTCGTGACGCCGCCGCTCGCGATCGTCGCGGGCCTGTCGCTGTCGATCTTCATCTTCTGGGGGTGGGACGTCACCCTCACCATGAACGAGGAGACCCGCAACCCCGAGAAGACCCCGGGCCGCGCGGCCACCGTCACCGTGGTCACCATCGTCACGCTGTACCTGCTGATCTCGGTGGCGCTGCTGGCGTTCGCGGGAACGGGAGAGGAGGGCCTCGGGCTCGGGAACCCCGACATCCAGGCGAACGTCTTCTTCTACCTGTCGGGCCCGATCCTGGGGCCGCTGGCGTTCCTGGTGTCGCTGGCCGTGCTCACGAGCTCGGCGTCGTCGCTGCAGTCGACGTTCGTAGGCCCCGCGCGAACGCTTCTCGCCATGGGGCACTACGGGGCGCTGCCGCCGGCGTTCGCGAAGGTCTCGCCGCGCTTCTTCACGCCCGGCTACGCCACCATCGTCTCCGCCGTCGTCGCGTCGGTGTTCTACGCCGTGATGCGGTTCATCAACGAGAACGTGCTGTGGGACACGATCACGACGCTCGGCATGATGATCTGCTTCTACTACGGCATCACCGCGTTCGCGTGCGTCTGGTACTTCCGCAGGCAGTGGTTCGACTCGGCGCGCACCTTCTTCTTCACCCTGCTGTTCCCTCTGGTAGGCGGCGTCATCCTCGTCGCCCTGTTCGTGATCACCCTCGTCGAGAGCCTCGACCCGGCGTACGGCAGCGGCACCGAGTGGTTCGGCCTCGGCAGCGTCTTCGTGCTCGGCGTGCTGATCATCGGTCTCGGCATCGTGATCATGATCTGGCAGGCGATCAAGCGTCCGGCGTTCTTCCGCGGTGAGACACTCGGTATCGACGCGCCCGAAAGCCTTCGACGCGCCCGCCGCTGACGGGCAGACTGTCCCCAATCCATCCGATCGGAGAGGAAGCATGACCGACTACGCCGTCGTCAACCCGGCCACGGGAGAGACCCTGGCCACCTATCCCACCATCACCGACGAGGCCCTGGAGGCAGCGATCGCGAAGGCGGATGCCGCGTACCGCACGTGGCGCGACGTGCCCGTCGCCGAGCGCGCGGCGCGCATCCGCAAGGTCGCCGAGCTTCACCGCGAGCGCCGCGACGAGCTGGCGGCGATCATCGTGCGCGAGATGGGCAAGCCGCTGTCGGCCGCGCTGGGCGAAGTGGACTTCGCCGCCGACATCACGGAGTACTACGCCGACAACGCCGAGACGATCACGGCCGACCAGCCGATCGACATCCTCGGCGAGGGCACCGCGGTCATCCGCCGCAGCCCGCTCGGGGCGCTCCTGGGCATCATGCCGTGGAACTTCCCCTACTATCAGGTCGCCCGCTTCGCAGCGCCCAACGTGGTGCTGGGGAACACGATCCTCCTCAAGCACGCACCGCAGTGCCCCGAGTCGGCCGCGGCCATCGAGCGGATGTACGCGGATGCCGGGCTCGGCGAGGGCGTCTACACGAACGTGTACGCCACCAACGACCAGGCGGCCGCCATCATCGCCGACCGGCGGGTGCAGGGCGTCTCGGTGACCGGCTCGGAGCGGGCGGGGTCCGCCGTGGCGGCGCTGGCCGGACAGAACCTGAAGAAGGTCGCGCTCGAGCTCGGCGGATCCGACCCGTTCATCGTGCTGTCCACCGACGACCTGGACGCGACGGTCGCCGCCGCCGTCGAGGCACGCATGGACAACAACGGCCAGTCGTGCAACGCCCCCAAGCGCTTCATCGTGCAGGAGGGCCTCTACGACGCCTTCCTCGAGAAGTTCACCGAGGCGATGACCGCGTCGAAGATGGGCGACCCGTTCGCCGACGACACCGTCCTCGGTCCGCTGTCGTCGCTGGCGGCCGCCGAGCGCCTTCAGGAGCAGGTCGACCGGGCGGTGGCGCAGGGGGCGCGGCTCGTGGCCGGCGGCACACGTGACGGCGCGTTCTACGAGCCGACGGTGCTCACCGACGTCACGCCCGAGATGGACGTGTACCGCGAGGAGCTGTTCGGGCCGGCGGGGGTCGTGTACAAGGTCGCGGACGAGGACGAGGCGGTCAAGGTGGCCAACGACACCAGCTTCGGCCTCGGGTCGTACGTCTACACGACCGATCCCGAGCAGGCTCAGCGCATCGCGGACAGGATCGACGCCGGCATGGTCTACGTCAACATCGTGCTCGCCGACTCGCCCGAGCTGCCCTTCGGCGGTGTGAAGCGCTCCGGCACCGGCCGTGAGATGGGGCTGCTGGCCGCGGACGAGTTCGTCAACAAGAAGCTCATCCGAGTCGCCCCCTGACGCCGCGACCTCCCCGCGCCACCCCTGGACGGCGGGACCGCCATCCGGGGGTGTCGCCGCGACCTCGGAAACGCGAGGATAAGGGCATGGCAGAGACAACCGACCCCGTCGTCGCACTCGCCGACGAGCAGTGCTGGGAGCGCCTGCGCACCCAGGAGCTCGGCCGGCTCGTCACTCGAGTGGGCGACGTGCTGGACATCTTCCCGGTGAACTACGTCGTCGACGGTCAGGGTGTGCTGTTCCGCACCGCGCAGGGCAGCAAGCTCTTCGAGCTCACCGTGAACGACGAGGTGCTGTTCGAGGTGGACGACCACACCGACGCCGAGGCGTGGAGCGTCATCGTGCGGGGTCACGCGCATCCGCTGGACCGCTCCGCGGACGTGGAGCGCGCCGACGGCCTGGGTCTTCGGCCCTGGATCCCCACCCTCAAGTACACGTACGTCCGCGTCGAGGCGACGTCGATCTCGGGCCGCGCGTTCCGGCGCGGTCCCGAGCCCGACCGCTACGGCGTGCAGCAGTACTGACGCTGTCGCACCATGCCCGGGACACACCTGCGGAGGGGCCCCGGTTCGCGGGCTCCGCGGGCATGCCGTACACTTGATGGTGCAGTTGAATTCTGCATTCTTTCGGTGTGCCCGCCGGTCGGGTACGCATCCTCAAGCCGCGGTGAGAGGGGAAGAGTGCGGGCTTCACGAGACCTCCGGGTCTCTAGGGCGGTAGCTCAATTGGCAGAGCAGCGGTCTCCAAAACCGCAGGTTGCAGGTTCGATTCCTGTCCGCCCTGCGCATCAGCGCAACACCGGTGACATGGCTCCGGTCGAACACAACACCCTGCGTTGACATGTAATGTGCGGCCGACCCGCGTCGGCTCACGGAAGGTAATCAGGTGGCATCGATGGTTCAGGACGAGCCGAAGGGCGAAGTCGTCCCCACTGAGGGAACGGCGGCGCCTCGCGAGAAGAAGCCGAACGTCTTCGCTCGCATCGCCCTGTTCATCCGTCAGGTCTTCGCCGAGCTCCGCAAGGTCGTCACCCCGACGCGCCAGGAGCTGCTGAAGTACACGGCGGTGGTGCTGGGGTTCGTCGTCGTGATGATGGCGATCGTCTACGGCCTGGACGTGCTGTTCGTGTGGATCACGGCCTACGTCTTCGGAGTGCCCGGCGCCTGATCCTGAGCGCCCCGGCTCGCCGGTGCACGGCACGGGCGGCCGCAGGTCCGGAAGCGGACGGAACGGAAGAGAATTCACGTGACTGAAAGATATGTCGACGACGCCGATTGGGCGACGGCCGCCGAGCAGTCGTCCGAGGACGACGAAGCGCAGGAGGGCAACGTCCTGGCCGCCGAGGAGCGCTCGGTGGAGCCCGCCGAGCACCTCGCCATCCACATCGTCGACGACGCCGACGCCGACGAGGACGACGCCGACCTGGACGACATCGACATCGACGACCCGGAGGCGGATGCCATCGTGAACGACGCTCTCAACCTGGACGAGACGGCCGAGACCGAGGCTGCCGCCGAGGTGATCAACGACTCCATCGCGGAGGAGGTCGCCGAGCGGGAGGCCGAGGCCGCCGACGAGGTCAGCCCCTACGACGGCCCCGACGTGAACGGCGACGAGGACGAGCCGGAGCTCGACGAGGCATCCGACGCCGCCGAGACGGATTCCGACGACGAGTCCGACGAGGACGAGGACCCGTACGAGGCGTTCCGCGCCGAGCTGCGCACCCTCCCGGGCAAGTGGTACGTCATCCACTCCTACGCCGGCTTCGAGCGCAAGGTGAAGGCCAACATCGAGCAGCGCAAGTCGACGCTCGAGGTCGAGGAGGACATCTACCAGATCGAGGTCCCGATGGAGGACGTCGTCGAGATCAAGAACGGGCAGCGCAAGATGGTCACGCGCGTCCGGATCCCCGGCTACGTGCTCGTGCGCATGGAGCTCAACGAGGACACCTGGTCGGTCGTCCGCCACACTCCCGGCGTCACCGGCTTCGTGGGCAACGCCCACAACCCGACCCCGCTGCGCTTCGAGGAGGCCTTCAACATGCTGAAGAGCCTCGTCGAGGTCAAGGAGGTCGCCGGCGCCAAGGGCGGTGCCGCCAAGAAGGGCGCTGCCGCCGCTGCCCGCGTCATCCCCGCCGAGGTCGACTTCGAGGTGGGCGAGACCATCACGATCAAGGAGGGCTCGTTCGCGGGCCTGCCCGGCACGATCAGCGAGATCAAGCCCGAGAGCGGCAAGCTCACGGTCCTCGTCTCGCTCTTCGAGCGCGAGACCCCGGTCGAGCTGTCGTTCGACCAGGTCACCAAGCTCTGACTCATCGAGATTCCCCGAAGCGCCCCGCCGAATCGGCGGGGCGCTTCGTCGTGCGCGGCAGTCGGCGGTGCCGAACGCTTCGGCGCGCGAGTGCGGAGAAGCGCAGGATGCCGGATCCGCTGGGCTTGCGGCATCCGTGATTCTGCAGATCTCCGGCGTCCTGCTCGGCGTCGGCAGGAGACCCTCCACGTCGCCGGGACTCGGCACCTCCTCCCCAGGGCCGGGGAGGGTCCCGGCTCCGAGACTCGGCGCCTCCTGCCCAGGCCGAGGAGGGCTCCGCCTCCGAGACTCGGCGCCTCCTCCCCAGGCCGGGGAGGGCTCCGGCTCCAAGACTCGGCGCCTCCTCCCCAGGGCTGGGTAGGGTCCCGGCTCTCCACCGTCGCGGGCGTGACTGTCGGCGCGGCCCCCGGGATGTCGCACCCTGAAGGCCATGGATCACCTTCTGGGCGAGGTGCGCGCGGCGGGCGGGGTTGCGCGCGTCGCTTCGCTGCGGGCGCGGGGGCATTCGCGCCGCACGATCGAGAATGCCGTGTCGTCGCGAGCGCTGACCCGTCCGCGCAACGGCTGGGTCGCCATGCCCGGCGCCGATCCGCTCCTCGTCGCGGCCGCACGCGCCGGGGTGGTGCTCACGTGCCACACCCAGGCGCGAAGGCTCGGGCTGTGGGTTCTCGAGGAGCGTCCCGTGCACGTGGCTGCTCCTCCTCACCGGCACGTCGGCGAGGTCAAACGGGACACCCACGTGCATTGGGCGCGGCCGCTCGTGCCAAGGCATCCAGACGCTCTGGTCGACCCGATCGAGAACGTGCTGGTGATCGCCGCGGCGTGCCTGCCGCGCGAGGAGGCGCTCACGATCTGGGAGGCGGCGCTTCGGCTCGAGCTGGTGGAGCGTTGGTCCTTTGAGAGGATGCCCCTGCCCTCGTCTGCGCGAGATGTCCTGGCCGAGTGCTCGTGTCACTCCGACTCGGGGCTCGAGACGCTCATTCCGGTGCGGCTGCGCTTCCTCCGGCTGCCGATCCGCCAGCAGGTCTGGCTCGCCGGTCACCCGGTCGACTTCCTCATCGGAGACAGGCTCGTGCTCCAGATCGACGGCGGCCACCACGTCGGCGCGCAACGGCGCAGCGATATCGCGCACGACGCGCGGCTGACCCTGATGGGTTTCCACGTGATCCGCATCGACTACGTCCAGGTGGTCACGCGGTGGCCCGAGGTGCACGACGTGATCGTGCGGGCCATCGCCCAGGGCCTTCACCGCGCGGCATGACGCTCACCGTCGCGCGCAGGCCCCAGGGCCGTCACCGCGCGGCATGACGCTCACCAGTCATGCGCATGACCACAGAGATGTGCACGATGACGGATGCCTCGCCCCCGCGGCATCCGTCATCTGGCACATCTCCGTCATTCGGTACGCGCGCGGATGGCCAAGGGGCACGCGCAGATGGCCAAGGGGCGCTAGCGGATGCTGCGGCTCGCGGCATCCGGTAGACTAGAGCGGTTGCGCGTGTCTGCGCGACCATCCCCACCACATTCAGGGTCCGCCTGATCCGTGGAAGCGTGCCCGCACGGGCGCACGAAACAGAGGAAGAAGAATGGCACCGAAGAAGAAGGTGACCGGCCTGATCAAGCTTCAGATCAACGCCGGTGCAGCCAACCCGGCGCCGCCGATCGGCCCCGCGCTCGGTCAGCATGGCGTCAACATCATGGAGTTCTGCAAGGCGTACAACGCCGCGACCGAGTCGCAGCGTGGAAACGTCATCCCCGTGGAGATCACCGTCTACGAGGACCGCAGCTTCACGTTCATCCTGAAGACCCCGCCGGCCGCCGAGCTCATCAAGAAGGCCGCCGGACTGCAGAAGGGCTCGCCGACGCCGCACACGACCAAGGTGGGCAAGCTCACCAAGGACCAGGTGCGTCAGATCGCCGAGACCAAGCAGGCCGACCTGAACGCGAATGACATCGAGGCCGCCTCGAAGATCATCGCCGGCACCGCCCGCTCCATGGGCATCACGGTCGAGGACTGAGGGGAACAGTAACCATGGCTACCAAGTCCAAGGCCTTCCAGGCCGCTGCCGCCAAGATCGAGGCGGACAAGTTCTACACTCCCACCGAGGCCGTCGCCCTGGCGAAGGAGACCGGTTCGGCGAAGTTCGACTCGACCGTCGAGGTCGCGCTCAAGCTCTCGGTCGACCCCCGCAAGGCGGACCAGATGGTGCGCGGCACCGTCATCCTCCCGCACGGCACCGGCAAGACCGCCCGCGTCATCGTGTTCGCGACCGGTCCGGCCGCTGAGGCCGCGATCGCCGCGGGTGCCGACGAGGTCGGCGGCGCTGAGCTCATCGAGAAGGTCGCCGGCGGCTGGACCGCGTTCGACGCGGCCGTCGCCACGCCCGAGCTCATGGGCCAGGTCGGTCGCCTCGGCAAGGTGCTGGGTCCGCGCGGCCTCATGCCCAACCCCAAGACCGGCACCGTGACCCCCAACCCGGCGAAGGCCGTCGAGGAGATCAAGGGCGGCAAGATCGAGTTCCGCGTCGACAAGCACGCCAACGTGCACTTCGTCGTCGGCAAGGCCTCGTTCTCGGCCGAGCAGCTCGACGAGAACCTCAAGGCCGCGCTCGAGGAGATCGTGCGCCTGAAGCCGTCCAGCTCGAAGGGCCGCTACATCCAGAAGGGCGCCGTGTCGACCACGTTCGGCCCCGGCATCCCGCTGGACGTCAACGCGCTCGCCTGACGCTTCGACCGTCGCAGCGACTGTCCGTCCGAAGGCCCCACCCGCTCGGGTGGGGCCTTCGGCGTCTCCGAGCGGCGTGAGCGGGCGGGCGCAACGTCGGATGATCCCCGCCGGGGGACGGATGCCGCGACCCGGCGTGTCGGGCGGGGCCTCCGATTCTGTGCGCGGCGCCGAGCGTTCGGAGTAGCGTCGGAGTCATGCCCACGCCCCTTCAGGACCTTTTCGGCATCGACGCACCCATCGTGCTGGGCCCGTTCGGCGGGCTGTCGTCGGTGGAGCTCACTGCGGCGGTCAGTGACGCCGGGGGGCTCGGGTCGTACGGGCTCTACGGGTACTCGGCGGACCGCATCAGCGACACGATCGCGGCGCTGCGGTCTGCGACCACGCGACCGTTCGCCGTCAACCTGTGGCTTCCCACCGGCGACGAGGTGGCCCCCGGCGACGTCGACCTCCGCCCCGCGATCGAGGCGGCCGCGCCGCTCTTCGAGGAGCTGGGCCTGGCCCGTCCGGCGCCGCCGTTCGAGTTCATGCCCGACGTCGACGCCCAGGTGACGGCGGTGCTGGATGCCGCGCCCGCGGTGCTCAGCGTGGTCTTCGGCGTGCCCTCCGACCGGCTCGTCGCCGCGGCGCACAGCCGTGGCATCCGGCTCATCGGCACGGCCACGACGGTGGCCGAGGCCGTGGCGCTGGACGCAGCCGGCGTCGACGCGGTCGTCGCCACCGGCGCGGAGGCGGGCGGCCACCGCGTCTCCTTCCTGCGCCCGGCCGAGCAGTCGCTCATCGGCACCTTCGCGCTGGTGCCGCAGGTGGTGGACGCGGTGCGGGTGCCCGTCATCGCGGCAGGCGGCATCGCCGACCGGCGTGGCGTCGCCGCGGCGTTCGCGCTGGGCGCCTCGGGCGTGCAGGTCGGGTCGGCGTTCCTCCGCACGCGGCAGTCCGCCGCGACCGCCGCCCACCGGCAGGCGATCGCCGGTGCCGCCGACACCGGCACCGTGCTCACCCGGGCCATGAGCGGACGGCTGGCGCGTGGCATCCCGAACCGCGCGATGCGCGCTCTCGAGACCGCCGGCGTCATCGCGCCGTTCCCCGCGCAGAACTGGCTCACGGGGCAGTTCCGGACGGAGGCCGCGCGGCGCGGCGAGGGCGAGCTGGTCTCGCTGTGGGCCGGGCAGGCCGCGGGCCTGGCGGTCCTCGACGATGCGACGGACGTGTTCGCCGAGCTGAGGGCGGGCGTCCCGCAGGCGGCGGGAGGCAACGCGGCGTAACGCGGGGAAGAGCCTCGGCGCGACCCGTGTTGTACTGGAAGGCCCCAGGACGCGCGTCCACCCCTTCGCGCGTCCTTCGCACTCACCCCACCAGGAACAGCTACATGTCACGCCGCAGTATCACCGCCCTCGTCGTCGCCACCGCCGCCGCCCTCGCGCTCACCGCCTGCAGCAGCGGCGGATCCGCCGACCCCGCAGCGTCCGCGGAGGCGGACGACCTCGGTCTCGTGTCCGCGGGCACGCTGACCGTCGCGACCGAGGGCACCTACCGCCCCTTCAGCTACCACGACGAGTCGGGCGACCTCGTCGGCTTCGACGTCGAGATCGCCGAGGCCGTCGCAGACAAGCTCGGGCTCGAGGTCTCCTTCCAGGAGACCCAGTGGGACGCGATCTTCGCGGGGCTGGACGCAGGCCGCTTCGACGTCATCGCCAACCAGGTCTCGATCAACCCGGAGCGCCAGGAGAAGTACCTCTTCAGCGAGCCCTACACGGTATCGCCCGGCGTCATCGTCGTGCCCGAGGACGACGACTCGATCACGAGCTTCGACGACCTCGAGGGCAAGACCACCGCGCAGTCCCTCACGAGCAACTGGTACGAGCTCGCCCAGGAGAGCGGTGCCACCATCGAGGCCGTGGAGGGATGGGCGCAGGCCGTGGCGCTGCTCCAGCAGGGCCGCGTCGACGCCACCATCAACGACAACCTGACGTTCCTCGACTACGAGAAGAGCGAGGGCCCGACGGGTCTGAAGATCGCCGCGGAGACCGATGAGCCGGGCCTCAGCGCGTTCGCGCTCACCCAGGACAAGGAAGCGCTCGCGGAGGCCATCGACGGCGCCCTCGCCGAGCTCCGCGAGGAGGGCGTCCTCGCCGAGATCAGCGAGAAGTACTTCGGAGCCGACGTCACCGAGTAGTGCATCCCGAGCCGCCGCTCGCCCTGCCCTGGGCGGGCGGCGGCTCTGTGCGAAGGAGGAGCGCCCATGGACGAGACCATCTGGACTCTGCTCGTCGACTCGTTCTGGCCGCTGCTGCTGGCGGCGATCACCGGCACGATCCCGCTTGCGATCGCCTCGTTCGCGATCGGCATGGTGATCGCCGTGGCGATCGCGCTGCTGCGACTGTCGCGCAATCCCGTGCTGTCGAACATCGGACGGTTCTACGTCTCGGTGATCCGCGGCACGCCGCTGCTGGTGCAGCTGTTCGTGATCTTCTACGGGATGCCGTCGGTCGGCATCGTCATCGATCCCTGGCCGGCGGCGATCATCGCCTTCTCGCTCAACGTCGGCGGCTACGCGGCCGAGATCGTCCGCGCGGCGATCCTCTCGGTGCCCAAGGGACAGTGGGAGGCCGCCCACACCGTCGGGTACTCGCAGACCCGCACCCTCACCAGGATCGTGCTGCCCCAGGCGGCGAGGGTGTCCGTGCCGCCGCTGTCGAACACCTTCATCTCGCTGGTGAAGGACACGTCCCTCGCGTCCACGATCCTGGTGACCGAGATGTTCCGCCAGGCGCAGCAGATCGCCGCGTTCTCGTTCGAGGTGCTCCCGATCTACCTGGAGGCCGCCCTCATCTACTGGCTGATCTGCCTGGTGCTCTCCACCGGCCAGAGCGCGATCGAACGGAGGCTCGACCGCTATGTCGCCCACTGACCACTCCCACGACGACGCGCTGGCCCCTCCGGCGCCCGCCGACGACCGCCCGCTCCTGACGGTGTCGGGGCTCACGAAGAGCTTCGGCGACAACCGCGTGCTCGACGGCGTGGACCTCGAGGTGCGCCGTGGCGAAGTCGTGGTGCTCATCGGTCCGAGCGGCTCGGGCAAGACGACCGTGCTGCGCTCGCTCAACGGCCTCGAGATCCCTGAGGCGGGCACCGTCGCGTTCACCGGCGGACCCGCGGTGGACTTCGCCGCCCCGGTGTCGAAGGCGGACCGCATCGCGCTGCGCGACCGGTCGGCGATGGTGTTCCAGCACCACAACCTCTTCCCGCACCGCACCGTGCTGCAGAACGTCATCGAAGGGCCGGTGTACGCGCACGGCGTGCCGAAAGGGGAGGCGATCGCGCGCGCGGAGGCGCTGCTCGAGCGCGTGGGCCTGAGCGAGAAGCGCGATGCGTACCCGTTCGAGCTCTCCGGCGGCCAGCAGCAGCGGGTCGGCATCGTGCGGGCGCTCGCCCTTCAGCCGGCGCTGCTGCTCTTCGACGAGCCGACGAGCGCCCTGGACTCCGAGCTCGTCGGCGAGGTGCTCACCGTCCTGAAGGAGCTGGCCGACGAGGGCTGGACGATGCTCATCGTCACGCATGAGCTGGCCTTCGCGCGCCAGGTCGCCGACGAGGTGGTCTTCTTCGACCAGGGCGTCATCGTCGAGCGCGGGGCGCCGCAGCAGCTGTTCACCGCTCCGAAGCATGAGCGCACGAGGCGGTTCATCGACCGGATCCTCCGGCCCTACGACGAGTAGTCAGCCGGTCGGGCGCACCTCGAAGCCGCGTTCGCCGGTGGGCGCGGCATCCGTCACCGTCGCCGACTCCACGAGCGACCCGGGCGGCCCCTCTGCCATCCAGGCGAGCACCTCGTCGACCTGGCCGGGAGTGCCCTCGACCTCGGCCTCGACCGCCCCGTCGCGCCGATTGCGCACCCACCCGGCGACCCCCGCTTCCCGGGCGACCATGCGCATGGTGTACCGGTAGCCGACGCCCTGCACCTCGCCGCGGACCGTCACGTGCACCCGTCTCATGAGCCCATCGTGCCCTGCCGATGGTGACGCGTGCGAGCGCCGGATGCCAGGATGCCTCCATGGGAACCGTGGACGAACTGCTCGCAGGGCTCGATCCCTCCGATCGGCCCTCTGTCGAGCGCATCTATGAGATCGCCCGCGAGGAGGCGCCCGACGCCGAACAGGGGACCGGCTACGGGATGCCGGCGCTGGTCTACCGCGGCAAGCCGCTCGTCTCCGTGATGAGGGCGAAGAAGCACATCGGCGTCTATCCCTTCAGCCCGGACGCTGTCGCGGCCGTGTCGGGCGCGCTCGAGGGGCATCCCGGTGTCGGACTGGACAAGGGGACGATCCGGTACCAGCCGGAGCACCCGCTCCCGGACGACGTGGTGCGGGCTCTGGTCGTCGCTCGTCGGGAGCAGATCGAGCGCTGAGCCGGCTGCGGCGCAGCCCGGTGGGGTCCGGCTCGTCAGTGCGGGAGCACCAGTGAGACGCCGAGCGCGATCATGACGACCGCGATCACGGCGTCGACGATGCGCCAGGCGCGGGGCGTCGACAGCCAGCGGCCGAGCAGGCGCGCGCCGAACGCGAGGCCGAAGAACCAGAGGAAGCTCGCCGCCATCGCGCCGCCGGCGAAGAGCCAGCGCTGATCGCCGTGCGTGTTGGCGACCGTGCCGAGGAGGAACACGGTGTCGAGGTACACGTGCGGGTTGAGCCACGTCAGTGCCAGGCACGTGAAGACGACAGGCAGCACCCGCGCCGTTGCGGCGGAGGCGGGGCGGACGCGGGTGGCGACGGATGCCGGTGCCTCGGCCCCCGATCGCAGCTCGACGGCGCCGCCGCCGACGACGTCGTGCGCGGCATCCGGGTCGTCTGGGCCGCCCAGGACGTCGCCGGTCGGCCGCCAGGCGCGCCGCGCTGCGAGGAGGCCGTAGACGACGAGGAACGCGGCCCCTGCCCACCTCACGACGTCGACCAGCCACGGCACGGCCTGCAGGACGAGCCCGATGCCCGACACCCCGAGCGCGATGAGCGCGGCGTCGGACACGGCGCAGATCGTCGCCACGACCAGGACGTGCTCCCGGCGGAGTCCCTGCCGCAGCACGAAGAGGTTCTGCGCGCCGATGGCGATGATGAGGGAGAAGCCGAGGCCGAGGCCGGCGATGAGGGGACTGGGCACGCTTCGACGCTACGAGCTGGCTGATCCGTAGTCCAGCTCATGGTTCTTCAGTACCATTAGCTCCACTGAAGATGCGCATCCCTTTCGAGCTGGCAGAGACCCTGGCCGTCGTCGTCGACGAGGGCACGCTCGACGCCGCCGCCCGGCGACTGCACATCACCCCGTCCGCCGTCAGTCAGCGCATCAAGGCGCTGGAGGAGCAGCTGGGGCGTCTCCTGCTGGTGCGCTCGAAGCCCGCCCGCGCGACCGAGGCCGGAGCGTCGGTCATCCGGCTGGCGCGCCAGACGGCGCTGCTCGAGCACGACGCGCTCGCCGAGCTCGGTGCGGACCCCGCTGACGCCGCGCTGGCGAGCGTGCCGCTGGCCGTCAACGCCGACTCCCTGGCGACGTGGTTCCTCGAGCCGCTCGCCCGGCTCGCGCAACGGCATCCGGTCGTCTTCGACCTGCATCGCGACGACCAGGACTTCACGGCCGGGCTGCTGGAGTCGGGAACCGTGATGGGCGCCGTCACCTCACGGGCGGCGCCGGTGCCCGGATGCCGCTCGTCGGTGCTCGGCGCCATGCGGTACGAGGCCGTCGCCACGCCGGGCTTCGCGGCGCGCTGGCTCGCCGGGGAGCCGCTCGCCGCCCTCACCGCCGCACCCGTGGTCGACTTCGACCGCCGCGACGACCTCCAGAACGAGTGGCTCTCGGAACAGGGCGTCGATCCGGCGCGGCCACCGCGCCACTACGTCCCGGCCTCGAACGACTTCGCGACCGCCGTGCGGCTCGGACTGGGTTGGGCGATGCTGCCGCGGTTCCAGTCGCACGACGCGATCGAGCGCGGCGAGCTCGTCCTGCTCGGCGGCCGCCCGGTGGACGTGGTGCTGCACTGGCAGCAGTGGAACCTCCGCTCGCCGCTCCTGGACGCCATCGCCGACGAGGTCGTCGCCGAAGGCAGGCGCGTGCTCGCGCCCGTGCGGTGACACTGCAGGTCAGCCGTCGCTGACGCGGAGCACCACCTTGCCGCGCGTGTGACCGGCCTCGATCGCGCGGTGCGCGCCGGGCGCCTCCTCGAGCTCGAAGACCTGCTCGACGTAGACCTGGACCGCGCTCGAGTCCAGCAGGCGGGCGATCGTCGCCAGCGCTCCGCCGTCGGGGATGACCTTGTACGACGTCGCGCGCACGCCGGCCCCGGCCGCGGCCGCCGCGTACCCCGGCCACGAGCCGGTGGGCACCAGAACATACAGCCCGCCCGTGCGCAGCACCTCGAGGGAGCGGGAGCCGGTGTCGGCGGAGACGTTTCCGACGAGGTCGATCACGACATCCACCTCGGGGACCACCTCCTCGAAGCGCGTGGTCGTGTAGTCGATGACGACCGCTGCGCCGAGCTCGCGCAGCCACGAGGAGTTGCGCGCGGAGGCCGTCACGGTCACGTGCGCGCCGAAGTACGCGGCGAACTGCACCGCGAAGTGACCGACGCCGCCGCTGCCGGCGTGGATCAGCATGCGCTGACCCTCGTGCGCGTGAGCGGTCTCGACCACGAGCCCCCAGGCCGTCAGGGCCGCCAACGGCACGCCCGCCGCCTCGACGTGCGACAGCGTGGCGGGCTTGCGGGCGACCGACAGCGTCGGCGCGACGACGTAGTCCGCGTACGTCCCGCCGGTGCGCGGGAACGCCGCCATGCCGAACACCTCGGTTCCCGGCGGGAACGGGTGGGACTCGTACGGGCTCTTCACCACGATCCCGCTGAAGTCGAACCCGGGGATGGCGGGATACCCGCCGATGGAGGCGGACACCCCCGCGCCCGACCGCGTCTTGGCGTCGATCGGGTTCACGCCCGCGGCCACCACCCGCACGAGCACCTCGCTGAGCACGGGGGAGGGGACGGGAACGGATGCCGCGCGCAGCGCGTCCGGCGTCCCCGGCGCGTCGACGACCATGGCCCGCATCGTATCGGGCGGGTCGGCCACCTCGGTGAGCGGGACGTCGGGCGATGATCGCAGCGGCCGGATCCTCATCGTGCACTCCTTCCGCGGGCGTGCCGCCGTCGGCACCGGATTCCATCCCCGTGGCACCAGTCAACCCTGCCCACGTCTCGACCGTGTTACGCCGGTGCTAAGCCCAGCCGCAGAGCGCCTGTGGGGCGTCGGCCGTCAGCGGTCAGGCGTCAGCGGTGAGGCGTCTCGCCCGCGGTGAGGGCGTGCAGCAGCCGCGTGAGGTTGCGGATGTCCTCCAGCGGCCACTCCGCGAGCGCATCGACCAGCGTGTTCTCCTGCGGTGCGCGCGCCTCGGCGAGGCGCTCCAGCCCGAACGCGGTCGGCGACAGCAGGTGGGACCGCCCGTCGTCCGGATCGGGCGTGCGCTCGATGAGGCCGAGTGCTTCCAGCTCGCGCACCGTGCGGCTGATCTGGCCCTTGTCGGCCATCAGGACCTCGGCGAGGGCCGACAGGGTGATCCGCTCCCGGCGGACGATGGTGGTGAACACCTTGTAGGCGCCCGGCAGCATGCCGGGGCTCACCCTGTTGGCGTTCTCGCTGATCACCCGCCGGAAGCGCGTGACCAGCTCGCCGAACTCCGCCTCGAGGGCGCGCACCGCCTCGGTGCGCGCCGCTCGGGTGTCGGGGGAGGTCATCGTGATCGACATTAGCGGCGGACGGATGCCTCGTCCGACGCGTCGCCGGACGGTTCGGGCTGTGCGGCGGCGGAGGCATCCGTGTTCCCCGTCCGCGGAGCGGTCGCCGTCAGCGCCGCCATGCCCTCGGCCGTCGAGACCGTCGCGAGGTCGGCCTCGCTGGCCTGCACGCGCTCGCTCGTCGTCATCCGGGTCAGGGGCACGTTCGGCAGGAAGAGGATCGCGATGAGGCTGACCACGGCCAGCGGCACGGCGATGAGGAACGAGTGCGCGATGGCCTGCGCGTAGATGTCCTCGACGATCACGCGGACGCCCTCGGGCAGCGCAGAGACCTGCGGGATCGTGCCGGACTGGAGCTGCTCCGCGATGGCGGCGCCCTTCTCGCCGAGCGTCATGATGGCTGACGCGATGTCGTCCGTGCGGTCGGCGAAGAGGTCCGTCGCCGACGCCGCCAGCGCGGCGCCCATCACCGAGACGCCGACGGTGCCGCCGAGGCTGCGGAAGAAGGTGACCCCCGAGCTCGCCACCCCGATCTCGCTCGGCTTCGCGGTGTTCTGCACGATGAGCACGAGGTTCTGCATCGTCATGCCGACCCCCGCGCCGAGCAGGAACATGTAGAGCGAGACGAGCGCGAAGTTCGTGTCGTAGTGGATGGTCGACAGCAGGTACGAGCCGGCGATGAGGAGCACGCCGCCGGCGATGAGGTAGGGCTTCCAGTGGCCGTGCCGGGTCACGAGGCCGCCGATCACGATGGACGCGAGCAGGAGGCCACCGATCATCGGGAGGGTCATGAGCCCCGCCTCCGTCGGGGTCGCCCCGCGCGCGAGCTGCATGTACTGGCTGAGGAAGACCGAGGTGCCGAACATCGCGATGCCGATGGAGATCGACGCCACGACGGCGAGCGTGAAGGTCCGGTCGCGGAAGAGCGTGAGCGGGATGAGGGGTTCCTTCGCCCGCAGCTCGACGATCACGAAGAGCACGGCCGCAAGGAGCGCGCCCCCGACCATGAGGGCCGTCTCGACGCTCCACCACTCGTAGTCGTTTCCGGCGCCGGTGACCCAGATGAGCAGCAGCGACACGGCGGTGGACAGCAGCACGATGCCGACGTAGTCGATGCGCGCCTTCTGCTTCGGGCGGGCGGGAAGGTGCAGCGTGCGCTGCATGATGATGAGCGCCGCGACGGCGAAGGGCAGCGCGATGAAGAAGTTCCAGCGCCAGTTGATGGTGTCGGTGATGAAGCCGCCGAGGAGGGGCCCGCCGACGGTCGCCACGGCCATGACGGCGCCGAACAGGCCCATGTAGCGGCCCCGCTCGCGCGGGCTGATGATGTCGGCCATGATGACCTGGCTCAGCGCGGCGAGGCCGCCGGCGCCGAGGCCCTGCACGGCGCGGAACGCGATGAGCGTGCCGGGGTCCTGCGAGAAGCCCGCGGCCGCGGTGGCCAGCACGAAGAGCACGATCGCGAGCTGGATCAGCAGCTTGCGGTCGAAGAGGTCGGCGAGCTTTCCCCAGATGGGAGTCGAGATCGCCGTCGTCAGGAGGGTCGCCGTGACGACCCAGGTGAACGCCGCCTGGTCGCCGCCCAGGTCGTGGACGATGACCGGCAGCGAGGTCGACACGACGGTCGATGCGAGCATCGACACGAACATGCCCAGCAGGAGGCCGGTGAGCGCCTGCAGCACCGTGCGGTGCCGGCGCCTGTCGTCGACAGCGGCGACCGATCCGGTCGCGGGGGTGGGTTCAGTCATGGATGGTCTTTCCGAGGCGATGGACGGGAGGATCGGCGGCGGCGCCGGAAGCTGGTTGATCGAAGTCAACAGTTGATGTGGATCAACTATAGATTGATGGTTGAGGTGTGTCAACCATCCGGGAGGCGCGGATCGGCGGAAGATGGAGAGGTGTTCAGTGTGGAGCTGGTCCCCGACGACGCCGTGGACCGCGCTGTGAGGGAGGACTGGACGCACCTGATCGACGCCGGGCTGCCGAGTTCGGGGCGCAACCCCGCGCCGAGCAACCGCCCCCACGTCACCCTCGCCGTGCGGGAGCACATCGACCCGCGTGAGCTGGAGGGGATCGCCGACCTCCTGCCGCTGCCGCTCGAACTCGGCGGCGTGCTGCTCTTCGGCCGCAGCCCGCGGCTGGTCCTGACCCGGCAGGTCGTGCCCGTCGCAGCGCTGCTCGCGTTCCACGCGGAGGTGACGCGGCGGATCGGCCCGCCCGAGTCGCACTACGCCAACACGGCGCCCGACCGCTGGTCGCCGCACATGACGCTCGCCCGCGGACTCGATCCCGAACGCCTGGCGCTCGCGCTGCGCGCGGTGCAGCTCGGGCATGCTCGAGGGCACGCGGTGGGACTGCGGGTGTGGGATGCCTCGGCCAAGCAGGTCACGACCCTGCGCTGAGCGGACTCAGTCGGCGAGGGCGAGGGCGCGGAACGGCTCGCGGGGCGGAGCCGGGGGCTGCGGCATCCGATCATCCGTGCGTCGCGCGCGCGTCGTGCGCAGATAGAGCTCGTCGATGAGCGCGGTGGCGAGGCGCACCAGCTTCGCGATCTCGGCCTCGTCGCGGTCGACCCACGCGCAGCGCGGCTCGTCGCCGACCGGCACGAAGCCGTCGTGCTGCTCCCACGCGACGAGCGTGCGCTCGGCCCCGAGCACGTGCTGCTGCCACCACACCTGGCGAAGGTAGGAGCGGGGGATGCTGCGCCACGCCTTGTTGGTCGTCTTGATCTCGGCCAGCATGACGCGGCCCGCGCCGTCGACTGCGATGCCGTCGGGTGTGGCCAGATGGCGCTTCTCGACGACGGCGTGGAAGAGCGCCGACGACGGCTGGATGCCGTGCGTAGCGGCGACCCACCCCGCGATCTCGGGCTCGCGCGCGCGGCCATGCGCGGTGTAGGCGTTGCCGGAGAACCCTGAGCCCATCAGCTTCGCGTCGGCTGCGCGCGAGATCGCCCTGTCGGAGGTCAGCGCCGCGACATCGGTCGCGGTGATGCCGCGCGACCGCGCACGGACCCACGCGACCCGGTCGCGGGAATCCGCGACGATGCGGGCGGCGAGCTCGGGTGTCACGGATCAACCGTACGCCGCCGCCGCGACATCCGCCGCCCGCGACACCCGCCCCCCGGCGTAGCCCCTCCCTCCCTCCCTCCCTCCCTCCCTTCTTGTGCCGACATCGCGGTTTCTCGCCGAACCGACACGTTCTCGGCGCCGAGGACGTGGTCACTCGCCGACGACGTGCGAACTCGGCGCACGTGTGCCGGCGACGCGGCAGCCCAGGGTGCTGATCCCGAGCCCGGGAGCCTCTCCTCCCCAGCATCGGACGAGCCGGCGTTCCGCTCATCGGATCCACAGAAGGGAGTTGGGCGACGGCTTCTCGCGGCCGGCGTCTGGGACGTTGCTCGGATGCCCCGTCACATCGGTTTCGACGACGCACGACGCGCCGTGCTCACCCGCGAGCTGCTCGACCGCAATCGCTGGGGTGATCGAGACGTCAGGAGGGCGCTGGCGAACGGAACGCTCATCCGGCTGCACCGCAACTGCTATGTCCTCGAGGCCGACTGGGCGGACCTCTGGCCCGAATCGCGGCATCGGGTCGAGGTGGCCGCAGCGTTCGGTGAGATGCGTGGCGGCGGTGGCGTCGCATGCCGCGAGTCGAGTGCGGTGCTGTGGGAGCTCCCGCTTCACCGCCACGTCCCTCGCGCCGTCCACGTGACCCTTCCGGGCGGCAAGCACGTCTCCAGCCGAACCGGTCTCCGGCGTCACCTGGAGGCCATGCCGGCGGACGATGTGACAGAGCGGCACGGCATCCGCACGACAACGCTCGACAGGACGGTGTTCGACCTCGTCCGCTCTGTCGGGTTGGAGACCGCCGTCGCCGCAGCCGACGCCGCGCTGCGCCAGGTCGCGTTCCGCGACCGTACGTATGACGAGGACGCGGCAGAGGATTGGCGGGAGCGTATGCGCGCGCGAGTGGCGCGAGCGAAAGGCAAGCGCGGGGTCAGGCAGGCCGCGACGGTGGTCGAGATGGCGGATGGACGCGCCGAGTCGCCCGCCGAGAGCGTTGCACGAGTTCTGCTGCACGGGCTCGGCTTCGAGCGGGTCCGGCTGCAGGTGCCGGTGGCCGGGCCGGAGGGTCAGGACTACCGCGTGGATGCCGAGATCGAGGAGGCGAGGACCTTCCTCGAGGTGGACGGCATGGGGAAGTACGAGGATGAGGCGTTGAGGTCGGGGCGCACGCTCCAGCAGGTGCTCCTCGACGAGAAGCGTCGCGAGGACTGGATCCGCGGCACGACCCAGCAGCGTTTCGTCCGCGTAGAGGACAAGCACCTGCGCACCGCCCAGTCGCTCGCGGAGCGCCTCACGGCATTCGGCATCCGCCTGCCGTAGAGCCGTCGCCGTGCCGGAACATCGTGCCGAGTAACCGCGATCTCGGCGAGCAACCATGTTCTGGGCGCCGACAACGTGGTCGCTCGCCGAGATACTGCGATGTCGGCGGAGGGTTGGGGAGTGTTGGGGGGAGGAAGGGCCACCGGGCAGGAGGGGGACCGGGAGACCGGGCGGCCGGGGGAGGGGCGTCGATTTGGCGGAGGGGGCGGCATCGCGTACCCTTGGGGAAGCCGAAGACCGCCGGTCATCGACGTGCGTGTAAGCGTACGAGATCGAAGCACTGCGAATGCAGGGGCCCGCGCAGGTGTCACGAACGATTCTCCTGGATCCAGGATTCTGCTCCGTGCGCTTGCGCCGGAGCTTTTTTCATTCCCGTGACGAGACCAGATGACGGATGCCTCCGGCCGGCGCCCGCCACCGCGGAGCGTCTCGTACACACAAGGAGTGGCCATGGCGCAGAAGGAAGCATCGGTCGCCGAGCTCACGAAGCACTTCGAGGACTCGACCGCCGTTCTGCTGACCGAGTACCGCGGTCTGACGGTTGCGCAGCTCAAGGAGCTGCGCAACAGCATCCGTCAGGACGCGGAGTACGCCGTGGTGAAGAACACGCTGACCAAGATCGCCGCGAACAACGCGGGGATCACGTCGCTGGACGACGACCTCAAGGGTCCGTCGGCCGTGGCGTTCGTGCACGGTGACCCGGTCGCCGTCGCGAAGGGTCTGCGCGCCTTCGCCAAGGCACACCCTCTTCTCGTGATCAAGGGCGGTTTCTTCGACGGAAACCCCCTGAGCGCGGACGAGGTCAACAAGCTCGCCGACCTCGAGAGCCGTGAAGTCCTGCTGGCGAAGCTCGCCGGCGCGATGAAGGCCTCGATGACGAAGGCGGCCTACGTCTTCAACGCACTGCCGTCGAAGGCCGTTCGCACGGTCGACGCACTGCGCGAGAAGCAGGAGTCCGCGGCCTGAACGGGCCTCGGCTAAGCAAAACCACAATCAAGGAGAATCATCATGGCAAAGCTCAGCACTGAGGAGCTGCTCGACGCGTTCAAGGAGCTCACGCTCATCGAGCTCAGCGAGTTCGTCAAGGCGTTCGAGGAGACCTTCGACGTCACCGCCGCCGCCCCCGTGGCCGTGGCCGCTGCCGGCGCTCCCGCCGGTGGTGCCCCCGCCGAGGAGGCCGAGGAGAAGGACTCGTTCGACGTCATCCTCGAGGCCGCCGGCGACAAGAAGATCCAGGTCATCAAGGTCGTCCGCGAGCTGACCTCGCTCGGCCTCGGTGAGGCGAAGGCCGTCGTCGACGGTGCTCCCAAGGCCGTCCTCGAGGGCGCCAACAAGGAGACCGCCGAGAAGGCTCAGGCCGCCCTCCAGGAGGCCGGCGCGACGGTTACCCTCAAGTAATCTCGCTTCTGCGAATTCGAAGGCCCCGGATGCTGCGCATCCGGGGCCTTCGTCATGTCCGCCGATCAAGAGCCGCCCCACGGCCCCACGCCGATGACCGCCGACGCCTCGTCGTCGACGGGGGCCGTGGAGTTGCGGACCACGAGCGGTGACGACTCGTAGAGCCGGTGCGTCGGCGCGCCGGGGTCGTCGAGCTGCCACATGAGCAGCTGCACCGCGGCGCGGCCCTGCTGGTGGGGCCGCTGCTGCAGCGTCGTGAGCGAGAACATCTCGGCGTAGGCGTGGTCGTCGATGCCGACGACGCTGAGGCGCTCCGGCACGCGGATGCCGAGCCGGCGGGCGGCGATGATGGCGCCGACGGCCACCTCGTCGCACACTCCGACGATGGCGGTCGGCCGCGTGCGACGGTCGCCCAGCAGCTCGACCGCGGCGCCGTACCCGCCCGGCAGGGTGACCTCGGACGGCACATGGCGCATCCGGGCCTCCAGGCCCGCGTCGCACATCGCCGCCCGGTAGCCGTGGAGGCGACGGCCGTCCCCGAAGCTCGTGCGGCGGCCGTCCGGGTCGCCGCCGAGGAACGCGATCTCGCGGTGCCCGAGGCCGACGAGGTGATCGGTGGCGATGCGCGCCGCTGCCTGATCGTCGATCGTCACCGCGTTTGTGCCGATGTCGTAGCCGCCGACGGCGACGACCGGCTTGCCGAAGGCCACCAGGCGCTCGAGCTCGTGCGCGCTCGGCTCGATCCCCACCGCGATCAGTCCGTCGAACCTCTTGCGCGCCAGGAAGTGCTCGAACATCTCGCGCCGGGCGGCCGACTCCGGCGGTGCGCCGTACAGCGCGAGGTCGTACCGCCGCTCCAGGAGGGCGTCCTGGATGCCCTCGAGCACCTGCGCGAAGAACCACCGGTCGAGTGAGGGCATGACCACGCCCACGGTCTGCGTGCGTCCGGTGACGAGGCTGACCGCGCTGGTGGTCGGCACGTAGCCCAGCGCAGCGGCGGCGTCCTGGACGCGCGCCCGCGTGGCCGCCGAGACGTAGCCCGAGCCGGTGAGCGCGCGCGAGGCCGTCGACTTCGACACGCCTGCCACCCGAGCCACGTCGGCGATGCCCGCCATCGGGGTCCTCCTCGTGCGTCCGGGGACATCACCGTCACCCGGAATCTGGAACCGGTTCCAGGCCTCATTGTGCCGTGCAGGTGCGGACGGCACCACCCCCGATACGCAGGTTTACCGAGTTGTGACCGGGGGAGATTGTGCGCCCCGGCGGCATCCCCTAGCGTGATCATGGAATCGGTTCCCGATCTCTCACGTGCGGAGCCCGAGAGGCGCGGCTCCGCGAACTCAAGGAGGAGGCAGACACCATGACTGCACTGCGATCCCGCCGCGGACGCGGCTACATCGCACTGGGAGTGGCGACCATCGCGGCGCTGACGCTCGCCGGCTGCGCCGAAGGCGGTGACGAGGCCGGTGACGACGGCTCGGTCGAGGGGGAGACCGTCGAGATCGCAGGCGGCATCACCGGCTCGGAGGCGGAGAACCTCCAGAAGTCGTTCGACCAGTTCACCGAGGACACCGGCATCATCGTCGAGTACACCGGCGACAAGGGCTTCGAGGGCAACATCGTCACGAAGGTCGCGGGCGGATCCGCTCCCGACATCGCGATCGTGCCGCAGCCCGGTCTGCTCCGTTCGCTCATCGAGACCGGCGAGGTCCAGGAGGCCACCGAGGAGGTGTCGGCGAACGTCGACGAGTACTGGTCGGAGGACTGGAAGGAGTACGGCTCGCTGGACGGCACCTTCTACGCCGCTCCGATGCTGGCGAACCTGAAGGGCTACGTGTACTACTCGCCCGCCAGCTTCGAGGAGTGGGGCGTCGAGGTCCCGAAGACCTGGGACGAGCTGCTCGAGCTGACGCAGACGATCCGCGACGCCACCGGCGAGCCCCCGTGGTGCGCCGGCTTCTCGTCCGAGGCGGCGTCGGGCTGGCCGGGCACCGACTGGGTCGAGGACCTCGTCCTGCGCGGAGCGGGCCCGGACGTGTACGACAGCTGGGCCGCGGGCGACACGCCCTTCACCGACCCCGACATCGAGGCCGCGTTCGACGCCGTGGGCGAGATCCTGCTGAACCCCGAGTACGTCAACGCCGGATTCGGTGATGTCAAGAGCATCAACTCGACGGCGTTCGGCGACCCGATCGCGGCGGCCGTGGCCAACGGCACGTGCGCGCTCACGCACCAGGGTTCGTTCCTCACGGCGAACTTCCTCACCGCCCAGACGGCGGAGGGCGAGACGCCGACCATTGCCCCTGACGGCGACATCTACGCGTTCATCCTCCCCGGCATCGAGGAGGGCGAGCTGGCGGTCGAGGGCGGCGGCGAGTTCGTGACGGCGTTCTCGGACGACGCCGCGACGCAGGCGGTGCTCGAGTACATGTCGACCCCGGAGTTCGCCGACGCGCGCGTCGAGCTCGGCGGCGCCATCTCGGCCAACACGGGCGCCGACCCGTCGCTGGCGTCGAGCGAGTTCCTGACCGAGGCGATGGAGATCGTGCAGGACCCGAACACGGTGTTCCGCTTCGACGCCTCCGACCTGATGCCGGCGACTGTCGGCTCGGGCTCCTTCTGGCGCGGCATGGTCGACTGGATCGACGGCAAGCCGACGCCGCAGGTCCTGGAAGACATCCAGGCAGGCTACGAGAACTGACGCACCGCACGTCGGTGCCGGGATCCGCGCACGCGGTCCCGGCACCGGCGTGACGTCATCCGTCGGCGTCGACGGGGGAAGGCAGAACATGTCTCAGACCACAACATCGGCGGCGGATCAGGGGCAGACGATGCCCCCGCCTGCCGAGCGCGGCGGAAGGAAGCCGCCGTCGCAGAAGACGACCCGGCTCGTCGTCACGATCGGGCTCATCCTGATCGCGGCGCTGGTGGTCTTCCTGCTCCTCAGCCCTCCGAATCAGGACGCCAGGCCCGTCTCGCTGGGCATCTCGTTCAACTCGTTCTTCCAGTGGATCGGCAACCTGGGGCCGATCGCCCAGATCCCCGTCATCGTGCTGATCTTCGGCGTGGTGGTCGCGATCCTGCTCGTGCTGATCGAGTACGCCCCGCGTGCGGGGCGCGGCTACTTCTGGCTGCGGCTCATCTCGTGCTTCGCGATCCCGTTCCTGGCGTTCATGATGCTGCGCCCGTACGAGGGCGCCGTCCTGTACGTGGTCCCCATCGCCCTCATCTCCGGCGGACTGCTGTTCTACGCCGACCACCGCGCGCGCGAAGGGTCCGGCTACCTGTACCAGCTGGTGCTCTTCATGGCGCCGGCCGCCATCCTGCTCCTGGTCGGCCTGGTGTATCCCACCATCTCGACGGTCATCCAGTCGTTCTACGACAAGAGCGGCGAGAACTTCGTCGGGATGGAGAACTACGTCTGGGCCTTCACGAATCCGCAGGGATTCTGGTCGATCATCAACACGCTCATCTGGGCGATCTTCGCCCCGGTGTTCTCGCTCATCGTCGGGCTCGCGTACGCGGCCTTCATGGAGCGCGCGCGCGGTGACCGTCTGCTGAAGATCCTCGTCTTCATGCCGTTCGCGTTCGCCGGGGTGAGCATGAGCATCATCTGGCGGTTCGTGTACGACTACCGCCAGGGCGAGCAGGTCGGCCTCCTCAACGCCATCGTCGTCGCCTTCGGCGGCGAGCCGGTCCGGTGGCTCGACATCTGGCCGCTGGTCAACACGTTCTGCCTGCTCTTCGTGTTCGTCTGGGCGCAGACGGGCTTCGCCATGGTGGTGCTGTCCGCTGCGATCAAGGCGGTCCCCGCCGAGCAGCTCGAGGCGGCCCAGCTGGACGGGACGTCGGCGTGGCAGCGCTTCATCAACGTCACGGTCCCCGGGATCCGCGGTGCGATCATCGTCGTGCTGACCACGATCACGATCGCCGCACTGAAGCTGTACGACATCGTCGCGGTGATGACCGGTGGCCGGTCGAACTCGACGGTCCTCGGCTTCGAGATGGTCAACCAGCAGCAGCGTTTCCAGAGCTACGGGCACTCGGCGGCGCTGGCGGTGCTCATCTTCCTCTTCGTCACGCCCCTGCTCGTCTACAACGTGATCCAGCTTCGCAAGCAGAGGGAGGTCCGCTGATGACCGCCGTCGAATCCGAGACGACGAGCTTCGACAGAGCGGCCGCGCGCAAGGTCGCACGCGAGACGCGTCGCAACGAGTCGCAGGCGCAGAAGCGGCTCACGTCGCCGCTGGCGACCGTGATCGCGGTGGCGATCGCCTTCCTGTGGACGATCCCGACCCTCGGCCTGCTCATCACGTCGTTCCGCCCCGGTGCGGACTCGGCAACGTCGGGCTGGTGGACGGTCTTCACGAACCCGGACTTCACGCTCGGCAACTACGAGGCCGCGCTGACGTCGGGGGGAACCGCGCTGACCCTGGGGGAGTCCTTCCTCAACTCCCTCGCGATCACCATCCCCGTCACGGTGTTCTCGCTCGCGATCGCCTCGCTGGCGGCCTACGCCTTCGCGTGGATGGACTTCAAGGGCCGCGGGTTCCTGTTCGTCGCGGTGTTCGCGCTGCAGATCGTGCCGATCCAGATGGCCCTGGTGCCGCTGCTGACGCTGTTCTCGCGGGGGCTGGAGATCGGCGACGTGATGATCTTCCCCGGCCTGGAGATGCGCGAGGTGGACCACAGCTTCGCGACGGTGTGGATCGCCCACACCATCTTCGCGATGCCGCTGGCCATCTTCCTGCTGCACAACTTCATCTCCGAGATCCCCTCGGATGTGATCGAGGCGGCTCGGGTGGACGGCGCAGGACACGGGCAGATCTTCTTCCGGATCATCCTCCCGCTGTCAACGCCCGCGCTGGCGTCCTTCGCCATCTTCGAGTTCATCTGGGTGTGGAACGACCTGCTCGTCGCGACGATCTTCGCGCCGACCTCGTCGCTGCCGATGACGCAGACGCTGAACTCCCTGTCGGGCTCGTGGGGCGATCAGTGGTTCCTGCTGTCGGCAGGAGCCTTCCTCGTGCTGATCGTGCCGCTCATCGTGTTCCTGGCCATGCAGCGCTTCTTCGTGCGAGGCCTGATGGCGGGTGCCACGAAGGGCTGACACAGCAGATCGACGGATGCCGCGGCCAGGCGCTGAGCGCCGGTCCGCGGCATCCGTCGTCCGAGGGTCGGTGTGTCAGGCGCTGCAGCCGAGGCGCCGCTGGATGGATTGCATCGCGTCGATCTCGGCCGTCTGGCCCGACTGGATCGTCCCGGCGACCTGCAGCGCGCGAGGGTCGCTCCCGAGCTCGAGGAGCGCCTCTGCCATCGGGATCGCGCCCTCGTGGTGCCGGATCATCAGCTCGAGGAAGAGGCAGTCCGCCTCCTGGCCGGTGGCGGTCCGGAGCGCGGTCAGCTCTTCGGCCGAAGCCATCCCCATGGCCGCCCGCGCCTCGTCCTCGGACATCGCCTCGCCCGTGCTCGAACCGTGGTCGTGGTCGACGGAGGATTCCGCCATCCACTGCATCATCGGGTCGCCGGTCTGGGGGAGCCCCCACTGCACGAGCCAGTCGTACATCTCGCCGCGCTGGCCGGCCTGGCCGGTGGCGATGTCGTACGACAGCACGCGCAGCTCGTCGTCCTCGGTCTTGCGGTAGATCTCCATCGCCATCTCGATCGCCTGGGCGTGGTGCACCTGCATGTCGCGCGAGAAACCGGCCTCGGGTGAGCTCGTCCCCGGGGCGGCGACGCTCTGCGCCGCGCCGAACGTCGAGAACCGGCCGACCGCGAAACCGAGCGCGGCGATCAGGACGAGCCCGACGACGATGACCACCCAGCGCCGGGGGGATCCGGTCGAGGCGTCGTCCGACACGACGGAACCCTACTGCTTGCCGGGGGCGTCGAACGCGCCGGTGCAGGCCGCGTTCGGCTCGGGGGCGTTGGTGCTGCGCCAGTACGCGCGGACGAACTCCTCGATGCGCTCGTCGTCGGCGGCGTCGACCTTGAGCTGGGCGTTCCACGCGCTGACGGCGATCGGGGTGTCCATGCCCTCGTAGGGCGAGAGCACCGTGTAGGTGGAGGGCAGCTGCGCCTCGAGCGCCGCGATGTCGTCGTCCGAGACCTGGGCGGGGTCGTAGGTGACCCACACCGCGCCGTGCTCCAGCGAGTGGACGGCGTTCTCGTTCGGCACCGGCTCGGTGTAGACGCCGCAGTTCAGCCAGATCGCGTTGTGGTCGCCGCCGGCCGGAGGGGTCTGCTCGTAGTCGACGGTCGTGTCGACGTGGTTGGCGGTGTTCTCGAACGTCTCGAGACCCTCGATGCCGCTGCCGTCGCTGTCGCCGCGGTCGTAGGTCGGAGGGGCTGCGGGGGCGAACACGATCGACGCGACGATCGCGGCCACCACCAGCAGCGCGGCCGCCGAGCCGACGATCCACCAGACGAGCCGGCTGCGGCGCCGCTTGGCGAGCTGTCGCTGGTACTCCGCGAGCTTCTCCTGGCGCTTCTGCTCGCGCTGCTGCTTGACCGTGAGGTCGATCTGGGCCTGCGTTGCCGGGTTGCCGCTCTTGCGCTTGTCGGCCTGGGACGGGGTCATGCTCGTGATCTCTGCCAATCGATGAACAGCGGTCGGGGCGCCCGGCCCACGCCGTTCGGCGGGAGGCTGACGGGTTGCCCTCATCCTATGCGAGCGAATGAGCCCTGCCCTGAGAAGGGCCCGACAGCCGGGACCTGTGCCGGCGCCCTGCGGGAGAGCGCTTGCGAGCGGGGCGGGACCATCCGGTAACATGGTGCTCGAATCGATTCGACCTTGACGGTCTCCCGCACGAGCAGCGACGCCGATCGGCAGCGTCGGACGACTCGCGCCCGCTCCCTCCGCACCCGCACGCCCTCCCGGCGCACCGCCCGTGCGATCGCTTTCCCCGCCTCGCTCCTGACGGCCTTGCCACGAAACGAAGTCCCTGTTGCTCGATACCGCATCCATCCCCGTCCAGCGGCGCGAAGACCGCGTCCCCGCCGAGCCCCGGCCCGAAGACCAGGGCCGCGCCGCCCTCCCCCCGAAGCCCCACGCGACGTCGACGGGCGCCATCCGCACCCTCGGCAGCAATCCGGCGACCGCGCCCATCGTGCTGCACCCGGGCGACTCGATCCCGCATCGCCGCCGGGTGCTCTACATCGTCCTGCTCGGCGCGCTGACGGCGCTGGGTCCGTTCACGATCGACCTGTACCTGCCGGCGTTCCCGGTGCTCGAGGCGGACTTCGACACCACCGCGGCAGCCATCCAGCTGACCCTCACCGGCACCATGATCGGCTTCGCTCTGGGTCAGCTCATCGTCGGCCCGCTCAGCGACAAGGTGGGCCGTCGCGTGCCGCTCCTCGCGGTCACCGCCCTCCATGTGCTGGCCAGCACCGCCGCCGCCTTCGCGCCCACGCTCGAGCTGCTGTCCGTGGCACGCGTGCTGCAGGGAGCGGGGGCGGCCGCCGGCGGCGTGGTCGCGGCAGCGATCGTGCGCGACCTTTTCGGCGGCCGGCGTCTGGTCGTCATGCTCTCCCGGCTGGCGCTCGTCTCGGGTGTCGCGCCGGTGCTCGCGCCGCTGGTCGGTTCCGCGCTCCTGGCCGTCATGCCCTGGCGCGGCATCTTCGTCGTGCTGGCCGTCTACGGGGCCGTGATGCTGGTCTCGGCGATGATCTTCCTCCCCGAGACGCTTCCGCCGGCTCGCCGGCACGAGAGGGGCGCGACGACCGTGTGGCAGCGGTATCGCAGCGTCTTCAGCGACCGCGTGTTCATCGGCGTGCTCATCATCGGCGGAATGACCTTCTCCGGCCTCTTCTCGTACCTGTCGAGCTCATCGTTCCTGTTCCAGCAGGAGTACGGCTTCAACGCCCAGCAGTATGGCCTGCTCTTCGCCGCCAACTCGCTCGGCGTCGTGGTCGGCGTCCAGACGGCGTCGCGCCTGGCCGCGCGCTTCGGCCCGCAGTGGGTCATGGCGTGGTCGACCGCCGTGCTCGCGGTCTCGGCATCCGCCATCATCGTCACCGACCAGCTCGGCCTCGGCATCTGGGGCACGATCATCCCGCTGTTCGTGTTCATGACCGGCTGCGGATTCACCTTCCCCTGCGTGCAGGTGCTGGCGCTCGACCGGCACGGCAAGGCGGCGGGCACGGCCCAGTCGATCATCGGCGCCACGAACTTCGGCGTGGCCGGGATCATCTCGCCGCTCGTGGGGTGGCTCGCGGCGGATGCCGGCATCACCGCGACCACCATGGCGTCCGTCATGGTCGGATGCTCCGTCGTGGGTGTGCTCGCGCTGTGGCTGATCGTGCGCCCGCGCACGGTGGAGCGGCTCGCGCCCTGAGCCGACCGGTTCAGGGCGCGGGCGGTCGCACCGGCTGCAGGACGAACAGCCGCACCGTGCGCCCGGACTCGCGCTCGTAGTCGCGGTAGCCCGGCCACTGGCGCTGGATGAGGGACCAGGCGGCCTCGCGTTCGCCGGCGGGGATGAGTGCGGCGCGGACCGCCATGCGCCGTCCGCGCACGGTGATCGCGGCGTCAGGGTGCGCGAGCAGGTTCCCGGTCCACGCAGGATGCCGCGCCCCCGCGAAGTTGGTTCCGGCCACGATCGCCCGCCCGCGCCCGTCGGGGGTGTACATGAGGGGCACGTCCCGCGGCTCACCCGACATGGCGCCGACCGTGTGGAGCACGAGCGAGGGGACGAGCAGCGCGCTCAGCTGCACGCGGCCGTGCGTCGCGCGGGCGATCGCCCGTTCGATCGGCGGGAGCAGCGTCGGGCCGATGATGCGCCTGAACAGGCGCGTGCGGGTGAGCGGCGCGACGACCGCCCGTACGACGTCGACGACGCGGGTCATGCCACCTCCGTCCCGCCGCGGCGCGGATCGAGTCCGAACCATAGCATCCGCGTGGCGATCACGGCGAGAGGGTGACCGCGGTCGTGCCGCGCGGCAGAATGGGGCGATGACGACATCGGCGGAGCGGCGGGTCGCGGTACCGGTGGTCGCCTTCCTGATCGTGGGCGGAGGCCTCGCGCTGCTCGCGTGCCTGCTCGGATGGTGGGTCTTCAGCAGGGGCGACGAGCCGTTCGCGATCGACCTCGGGTGGAACGCCTTGGTGGCCGCCATGTTCAACCCGGTGTTCAGCGCCTTCTCGTACTTCATGGACTGGGTCGGCGGCGGGTGGGTCGCCGTCCTCGCGGTGCCCATCGGCGGCGCCCTCGTGCTCGTCCTGCTGCGGCGGCCGTGGGCGGCCGTGTACTTCGTCGCGGCGGAGGCGGTGTCGGCCGGCGGCGTCCAGGTGCTCAAGCACCTGTTCGGACGGGTCCGCCCCGAGGACATCGTCGTGATCGCGGACTACGGCTCGTACCCGTCCGGGCACGTCGCCAACGCCGCCACGATCGCCGTCGCCGCCTACGTCATCTTCCCGCGGGTGTGGGTGGCGATTGTCGGCGGGGTGTGGATCATCCTGATGGCGTTCAGCCGCACGTATCTGCACGCGCACTGGCTGAGTGACACCGTCGGCGGAGCCCTGATCGGCGCGGGCGCCGCCCTCCTCGTGGCGGCCGCGTTCGCGGTCCCGATGGCGAGGGAGCGGGAGAAACTCGATGTCAGGGCGAAACGCGCGTCGATAGGCTGAGCGGATGACCGCCGCCGACGCGCCAGACCCGCCTGCGACCGCACCCTCGACCGACCCGGCCGTCGCCGCCGCGGAGGCCGACTTGGCCCGCCTGCGGGCGGAAGCGGAGGCGGCCGAGGCGCAGCTCAAGGCCGCGCAGGCCAAGGCCGCGCTCGCCGCCGCCGAAGCGGCCGCCGCGAAGGCCCGCGTCGCGGGTGAGCCCGCCGCGCCGTCGGCCCCGACGGTCGACGCGACACCCGCACCTTCCGCAGCCCCGGCGCCCCCGGTCCCGGAGCCGCAGACCCCGGCGCCCGCCGCCGGTACGGACCTGCCGCACACGCCCGCCGGCCCGCTCGACGCGAACGAGGTCCGCGACATCGCCGACGGCTACGGATTCGAGGGCGCCACGCTCGACCTCGGCGCGCTGGTCAACGGCGAGCCGGTGCCGGAGGCCCAGGTCCGCATCCCGCTGGGGATGATGAACCGGCACGGCCTGATCGCCGGCGCCACCGGAACCGGCAAGACGCGCACCCTGCAGGGGCTGGCCGAGCAGCTCGCCGCCAAGGGGGTCCCCGTCTTCGCCGCGGACATCAAGGGCGACCTGTCGGGGGTGGCGACGCCCGGTGAGCCGAGCGAGAAGCTGCTGGCGCGCACCCGGGGGATCGGGCAGCACTGGACGCCCGAGGCATCCGTCACCGAGTACTTCGCCCTGGGCGGCATCGGCAAGGGCGTGCCCGTGCGGGCGACGGTGTCCGGCTTCGGTCCGCTGCTGCTCAGCAAGGTGCTGGGGCTCAACGCCACGCAGGAGTCGAGCCTGGGCCTGGTGTTCCACTACGCCGACGCGAACGGCCTGGCGCTGGTCGACCTGGCCGACCTCCGGGCCGTGCTCACGCACCTCACGAGCGACGAGGGCAAGGCCGAGCTCAAGGAGCTGGGTGGATTGTCGGCGGCGACGGCCGGCGTGATCCTGCGCGAGCTGATCACGTTCGCGGATGCCGGAGCCGACGTCTTCTTCGGTGAACCCGAGTTCGAGGTGGCCGACTTCATCCGCACGGCGCCCGACGGGCGGGGCGTCATCAGCCTGCTCGAGGTCCCGGGCGTGATCGACAAGCCCGAGCTGTTCTCGACCTTCCTGATGTACCTGCTGGCCGAGCTGTTCGAGATCCTGCCCGAGGTGGGGGATCCCGACAAGCCCGAGCTGGTCTTCTTCTTCGACGAGGCGCACCTGCTCTTCACGGACGCCTCGAAGGACTTCCTCGCGGCGATCGTGCAGACCGTGCGCCTCATCCGCTCGAAGGGCGTCGGCGTCTTCTTCGTGACGCAGACGCCCAAGGATGTGCCGTCCGACGTGCTCGCCCAGCTCGGCTCGCGCGTGCAGCACGCCCTGCGCGCCTTCACGCCGGACGACGCGAAAGCCCTGCGGGCGACCGTCGGGACGTACCCCACGTCGGGTTACGACCTCGAGCGCGTGCTGCAGGAGCTCGGCACCGGGGAGGCGATCGTCACGGTGATGAGCGAGAAGGGAGCACCCACACCGGTCGCCTGGACGCGGCTGCGCGCACCGCAGGGACTCATGTCGCCGACCCCCGACCCCGCGATCGAGGCGGCGGTGAAGGCGTCGCCGCTCCTGGCGAAGTACGGCACGGCGATCGACCGCGAGTCCGCGCGCGAGATCCTCACCGCCAAGATGCGGGCGGCCGACGAAGCCGCCGCCGCGGAGGAGGCGGCCCTCGCGAAGGCCAAGGCGGACGCCGAGTACGCGAAGCAGAAGGCGGCGATCGACAAGCAGCAGGCGGCGGCCGAGAAGAAGGCGCGGCAGGAGTACGAGCGCCTGCTCAAGAAGACCGCCGGCACCACGCGCACCACGCGCACGTCGCGCTCGTCGTCGAAGTCCCCGCTGGAGCAGATCCTCGACTCCAAGTCCACGCAGACGATACTGGGTGGGGTGATCCGCGGGATCTTCGGCACCGGCAGGCGCTGAGGCATCCGACCCGAACCGGATCCTCGCCGTTCCGGAGGTCTCGCGTGCGCCGCAGAGCAGTCGTCGTCGTCGCGCTGACGCTCGCCCTGGCGACGGCGGCCGCGGGCGTCGCGCTGGCCGTGGCGGCAGGGGCGCCTTCGGCGGGGAAGACGGATGCCGCGCCCTCGCCCAGCCGGACACCGTCGGCCGGCGCGCACGAGGTCACCCCCGACGACTACTGCTACGTCGAGGCGATGATCTACTACCGCGTCGAGGAGTCTGAGCTGGCCGCGACGCTGCTGCGCAAGGACGGGATCGACGCCGGTGCCCTGGGGTTCGCCGGTGGCATCGCGGCGCGCGACGCCGACGAGCTCGACCGGCTTCGCGAGTGGTACCTCTCGTGGGCGGACGCACGCCCGGTCGAGCCGCCGAAGGACGGCCCCTGCGGTGGTCACGGCGCCGACCACGCGCAGATGCCCGGCATGCCGACGTGGAGCACGGTGCAGGGATTCGTCGACGCGAAGCACCCCGACGCCGAACGCCGGTTCGCCGAGATCCTGCGCGATCAGAACGCCGGCATGGTGGCACTCATCGGGCTCATCCTCGACGGCGACCCGCACCCGGCCGTCGCGGAGTCGGCCGAGGCGGTGCTGAGGCAGGCGCGCGCCGACCAGGAGACGCTGCGCGGGATCCTCGACGCGGCGCCGTGAGCGCGGGCGGCGGGGCGCGGCATCCGTCGCCCTCTCCCGCCGCGGGTCACCAGCCGCTGAGGGAGCCCAGCGGAGCGAGGGCGCGCGCCGCGTCGCGCAATGCTCCGACGTGGCGCGCCGCGACGGAGAGCCGCCCGATCGCCGTCGACAGGGTCACGGCGCCGACGGGGCGGGCGGCGTGGTCGTGGATGGGCACCGCGAGGCACCCGCGGTCGGGTGCGAGGAGCGCGCCCTGCTCGGTGTACCCGCGCACGGCGTAGGCCTCACGGATCGCTCGGACGTCCTCGGCCGGTGCGCCGCTGCCCCAGCTCGGGGCCCGCGGCATGCGGCGGTCGGGGTGGGCGACGAGCCACAGGTGCCCGATCGCCGAGCGCAGCGGATCGCCGAGCAGGGCGTCGCGGTCGGAGAGGGGGCGTGTGCCGTCCTCGTCGAGCACCACCAGGCCGGTCCGGTGGAAGGCGAACAGGTGCACCGCCTCGCCGGTCTCGGCGCGCAGCCGGTCCACCACGTCCGCGTGGTCGGGTCGGGAGCGGGCTCCGACGACAGCCGCGAGCTCGAGCACGCGGGTGCCGAGGACGAAGCCGGAGAAGTCGGCACGGCGCACCAGGTACTCGTCGCGCACCAGCGCGTTGACGACGCGGTACACGGTGGCCCGCGGCGCGCCGACCGCGCGGGCGATCTCGGCGGCCGAGGCGCCGTGATGGTCGCGCGCGACCTGCTCGAGGATCTCGAGCGCGAGTCCCAGGCCCCTCTCCGGCAACGGCATGTCGCGCGGGAGACCCGCCCCGCTCACCTCCGCGCCGACCCGTCGATCGTGTCTGCGTCGACCGGCCAGTCGTGCACGCCGATGCGGGCCGCCACCGCGGGGTTGCGCAGCAGGCGCACGGTGCCGGCGCCCACGACGGCGGCGAGGATGCCCGCCGCCCACAGGAGGCCCGCGGGGTTCTCGCGCATCGTCACGCCGACGTAGAACGCGAGCACGCACAGCAGACCTGCGAGCGGCACCGTGCTCACGACCACCGCCCGGGCGGTGAGCTCCCCGATCCGCCCGAGGAAGACGGGCGCGGCCGCGCACACCAGGGCGTACGCCAGCACGAAACCGAGGATCGAAGCCGGCGAGGTGACGACGCGCATGTCCTGACGGCTGCCGCCCGCGGCGAGCACCGCCACCGGGACGGCGGTGACCGTCGCCGCGAGGATCAGCCCGCCGATCGCGGGCACCCCGCGCCGGGACACGTGCCCGAGCGCGGCGGGGAGCAGCCCCTCGCGGCTCATGGCGAACGCGAGGCGGGTCGCGGCGGTGGTCATCGCGAGCGCGCAGGCGAGGAACGAGACCGCGACGATGACATCGATGAGGTGCGCGAACCCGGTCACGGCGGCGAGGGATGCCGCGCCCGGCTGCTCGGCGACGATGGACAGCTGGGCAGCCGTGCCGACGAGCATGACCAGGCCGGTCGCACCGACGCTCCACATCACCGCGCGCGGGACGGCGGCGAACGGACGCCGCGTCTCGGGACCCAGCGCGGCGCCGCTCTCGAATCCGACGAAGCCGATGAGCGAGAAGGCGACGCCGGTGATGATCGCCTCCATCGAGAAGTCGGCCGCGCGCGGGACCAGCAGGCCGACGTCCCAGCGGCTCACGCCCAGCGCCGCCACCGAGAGGCCCAGCACCGTCAGCACCGCGACGGATTCCAGCACGAGGAGGACGCGCGTGGACATGCGCAGGCCGCGCGCGACGACGAGGGCGATGACCGCGCCGAATCCGATGATGAGCGCGATCACCAGCAGCGGCGAGGCGGGACCGCCGCTGAGGAGATCGGCGAGTCGGTGCGAACCCGAAGCGAGCGTGTTCATCGCGACCGCCAGATAGCCGATGCCGAGGGCCGCCCCGGTCACGAGGCCGATATGGGGTCCGAGACCGCGCGCGGCGAAGGTGTAGAGCGCGCCGGTGCTCGCGATGCGCCGGGCGAAGATGCCGATGACGAGGCCGACGCCGACGACCAGGGTGATGGTGAGGGCGATGTCGAAGAACCCGAACGAGCCGCTCCGCGCGAAGAGGGCACCCGGGTGCACGAGCAGGACGCCGGCGGGTGCGGTCGCGGCGACCGACTGCGCGACGACGTCGACCGTGTGCGCGTGCCGCCGGCGCAGCCCCGCGAACGGCGAACTGCCGCCCAGATCCCGCCGCGGTCGAGCCTGCTCGATCGCGTCCGCGAGTGCACTGCTCACGCGTCCTCCTCGCACCGGGCTCGCCGCGATCCGGCTGCGCGCGAGGCTACCGCCCGTGCGTTGCCGGAAAGCGCGGAGTGTGTTTCGGCGCTGTGACACCGCCTGAGACATCCGCGGCGCCCGGCCGCCCCGTCGTCTCAGCATGATTTCGATCGGCGTTCGCCGCTCCATACCGCGGGGAAACGGCGCCGGCGAAGAATCGGCCCGACGCGGGTGCAGCCGCGTCTTCGCCATCGAAAGGACTCCTGTGACCGATACACAGCTCTCTCCTGACGGGGACTCGCCACCCCCGGAGCGGCAGCGCGCTCGCCGAGGCGGTGTGCTGACGCCGCGGGCGCTCGGCATCGGCTCCGCGGTCGCCGCCGCGGCAGCCGCCGTCGCCCTCGTCTTCGCCACGCAGACCGCCGTGCAGGCGACGTCGTCTCCCGAGACCCCGCCGGCCACCCCCATCGCCGCCGACAGCACCGACGAGGACGCGCCCGAGAAGGCGGCGGAGGTCGCCAAGCCCCCGGCGATCGCCGCCGCCTACGACGCTCTCACGGGAGCCGAGGTGGAGTACGTCCGCTTCCTCGGCGCCCAGGACGCGGCGTTCGCCGCCGGCGAGGACGTCTTCGGCGACGCCGGACTGCAGTTCCTGTCCACCGACGTCGCCGACCCGCAGGCGTACGCCGACGGGCAGCGGCGTCTGCTCTCGCTCTACTACGACTACGGCACGAACGAGACGGTGAGCATGATCGTCAACGCGACCACCGGTGCCGTCGAGTCGGTCGATCGCGCGTCGGGCACCCAGCCGGCGCCGACCGACGCCGAGACGGCGCTCGCGTGGGAGCTGCTGCTCGGCTCGGAGGCGGCTCAGCCCGTCGTCGACGAGTTCGCGGCGCTCACGGGCGGCTCCGCGCTCACCCCGGCATCCGCCGAGGTCCTCCTCACCGCCCACTCCTTCGTGACGGATGCCGGATCCTTCGGCGCCGAATCGTGCGGCGTCGACCGGTGCGTGCAGGTGCTCGCCCAGGTCGACGGCGGGGCCTTCCTCACCACCAGCACGTTCGTCGTCAACCTCTCGACGCGTGCCGTCCTGTCCATCTCATGACCATGGAGACACTCCCGATGAAACGACCCTCCCTTCGCCGGCTGCTCGGCGCGGGCACCGCGATGGCCCTGCTCGCGGGCGGACTGGTGCTGTCGGCGCCCGCGGCCGCCTCGGCGCAGACCGTCACCGAGGCATCCTGCTCCGGCGACTCCCTCGTCTCGGAGACGCTCGAGGCCGGATCGAGCTGGCAGATGTGCTGGCGCCTGGACACCTACCGGGGCCTCGTGCTCGACAAGGTGGCCTACCAGCCGCGAGACGATGCGGCGCCGATCCTCGTGCTCGACTCGATCGCCCTCGCACAGCTGAACGTGCCCTATGACACCGGCGCGACCGAGTACAACGACGTCACCACCTATCAGGTCGGCGGCCGTCGCCTGCAGGCCATCGAAGCCGTCGACTGCCCGGTCGGCGAGGTGCGCACCTCGTGGGTCGACGCCACCCGCGGCGAGATCCCCGCGATCTGCATCGGCGAGGAGGACTCCGGCCTCGCGTACCGCTCGAACATCGCGCGGGATGCGCTGTACGCCGCGCAGGGCACCGACCTCGTGCTGCACACGGTGTCGCGCATCGGGTGGTACGAGTACCAGACCGAGTACCGCTTCCACGACGACGGCGAGATCTCGGTGCGCCTCGGCGCGACCGGCGACCTGTCGCCGAACGACTACGTCGACGTCGTCAACCAGGGCTGGCCGATCGCGCCGGGCCAGGAGGACTTCGCGGTCAACCACTACCACTCGGCGTTCTGGCGCGTGGACTTCGGCATCGACTCCGGCGCCGGCCAGGTGGTCGAGAAGTTCGCGACGACGCCGACCGGCGAGCACGGCACGACCGGCGACACCGGCCACACCGCGATCCTCGAGACGCAGGTCACGCAGGTCACGAACGAGACCAAGACGATGGGGGCCAACCGCGAGGCGTACCGGGTCGTGAACCCCGAGAGCCTCAACGCCGACGGACACGCCCGCTCGTACGAGATCATCGTGCCGCGCGACCAGGCGTACAACCTGAACCCCGAGACGGACTTCGACATCGCCTTCACGGCCGCCAAGTCCGACGAGATCCACGCCAGCTACAACCTGATCCCGTCGAAGGCGGGGCAGATGGTCACCGACTACATCGCCGACGGCGAGACGCTCGAGGACCCGGTGGCGTGGGTGAACGTGGGCTTCCACCACATCAACCGCGACGAGGACCAGAGCCCGATGCCGATCCACTGGCAGGGCTTCACCCTCTACCCGCGGGACTTCGCCGCACAGAACCCCAACATCCCCGAGGGCCGCAAGTGGGTCAACGGCGACATGCGGGGCGTCCCGAACCCGAACATCACCCCGACCCCGACGGCGTCGCCGACGCCGGCCCCCACGACGGAGCCCACCCCGACCCCGACGCCGACTCCGACCGACGCCGGCAACGGCAACGGCAACGGCAACGGCAACGGCGGGAACGGCAACGGCAACGGGAACGGCGGCGGCAACGGCAGCGGCAGCGGCGGAGGTGACGCGGCGGCCTCGACGGCGGCACCCGTCACCTTCGGCCAGCCCGAGGTCGCCCCGGGCGCGGCGCAGACCGCGTCGGCCGGCGGGTTCACCCCCGGCGAGACCGTCAGCGCCGTGATGCACTCCGACCCGGTCGACGTCGGCACGTTCGTCGCCGACAGCGAGGGAGAGGTGACCGTGCAGTTCGTCGTCCCGTCCGACACCCCGGCCGGCGAGCACACGCTCGTGCTGACGGGTCAGACGTCGTCGGCGGCGGCGCAGGGCACCTTCACAGTGGCATCCGCCTCGCCCTCGGCGGTCTTCGGGGCGCTCGCGACGACCGGCACCGACGCGAACCGCTGGGCCATGTCGGGCCTGGTGCTCCTGGTCGCCGGTGCGGGCCTCGCGGGCACCGCGTGGCACATGCGTCGCCAGCAGGGGCTGAGGGCGCAGGCCTGAACCCCGCCGCGGGGCGGTGCGCGCAGCGCGCCGCCCCGCTCGACGCACCCGCCGTCCGACCCGAAAGGAATCCGATGCCCCATCGCATCGCGGCCACCGGGGTGGTTCTCGCCGTCTCCACCGCGCTCGTCGGCGGCGCCGCCGTCGCTCTCGGCATGACGGTTCCCGCGACGTCCGCGCCCCAGGCCGTCGCCGCCTCGGGGATGACGGATGCCGCGACCGCCGCCTACCCGACGGTGGTGGACCACTGCTACATCGAGGGCATGATCCCGCATCACGAGCAGGCGCTCGAGCTGAGCCGGCTCGTGCTCGACGCCGACGGCGTGAGGGATCGCACCCGGGCGCTCGCCGAGTTCATCGTCGCCGATCAGAGCGGCGAGATCCAGACGATGCGGGCATGGCAGGATGCCTGGCGACGGGCCCTCCCGACGGATTCGGAGCACACGGGCCACGGGGCGCACGCGGCGGCCGTCGCGCCGGCGGGAGGCATCCCGTCCGGCTGCGACGATCACGGTCACACGGAGATGAAGGGCATGGCCACCGTCGAGCAGCTCGCCGCCCTCCACGCCGCCGAGGGCGCCGCGGCCGACCGGATGTTCCTCGAGCTCATGATCGTCCATCACGAGGGCGCCCTCGTGATGGCGGAGCGTGTCGTGCGCGACGGCACGAATGCGTTCGCGCGCACCTCGGGCAAGCACGTGCTCATCGAGCAGGAACGCGAAGTCGCCGCCATGACGTCGCTGCTCGAAGGCCCGCCATGACCCGGACCGGCGCGCGCGCAGCGACCGTCCCCTCGGCGGAGTCGCCCGCCGCCCGGCGGGGCCGGCGCCCGCTCGCGTGGGCGTTCGCCGCCGCCGGGCCTGTCGCGGTCGCCGCCGTCCTGGCCGCGGGGCTCGGGGTCGCGACCGTGCAGAACGACTCCATGAGCCCGGCGCTGCGCGGCGGCGACACCGTGGTGTTCGACCGCTGGAGCGCACCCGCGCGCGGCGACGTCGTGCTGCTCGTCGATCGCGAGGGCTGGTCGGGCACGCCGGATGCGCTCCTGGTGAAGCGGGTCGTCGGCGTCGAGGGTGACGTGGTCGTCTGCTGCGAGGCCGGCACCGGGAGGCTCGTCGTCAACGGGCAGCCGGTCGACGAGCCCTACGCCCCGGCATCCCGCCCCGGCGGCGACATCCCCTTCCGTGTCACCGTGCCGGAGGACGCCGTGTGGGTCATGGGCGACAACCGCGCCGCCTCCGCCGATTCGCGCCTGTCGGTGTCGGAGCCGGGGCACGGCGGCGTACCGCTCGCGGACCTTCGCGGCGTCGCGCGCCTGTGGTGGAGCTGAGCCCCGCGCCGCAGCGTGCCCGGGGCGCCGCGGCCGGCCGCGCGCCGCCGCGGCTTGGCCCGGCATCCGCTCTCCTTCCCGTTCAGCGGAGGAGGACGCGCCGGGGCGGCCCGGCGAGGCATAGCCTGGAGACATGGCGACGAAGCCCCCGAGAGCGGATATCGACGAGTCCCGCGTGCACGTCACACGACCGAAGAAGGTCGCCGTGGGCGTGCCGGCGGTGCTGCACGCCCTCGAGATGGCGACCGAGCAGATGGGCGTGACCCGCTCGGTCCAGACGCTGCTGCGCGTCAACCAGAAGGACGGCTTCGACTGCCCCGGGTGCGCCTGGCCGGAGGAGGACAGGCGCCATGTCGCGGAGTTCTGCGAGAACGGCGCGAAGGCGGTCGCCGAGGAGGCGACGCTGCGGCGGGTCGGGCCGGAGTTCTTCGCGGAGCACTCCCTCGACGAGCTGCGCGCGCACGACGACTGGTGGCTCGGTCAGCAGGGGCGGCTGACGCACCCGATGGTGCGGGAGGAGGGCGCGACCCACTACCGCCCGATCTCGTGGGACGACGCGCTGCGGCTGATCGCCGACGAGCTGCGATCGCTCGAGGACCCCGACGAGGCGGTGTTCTACACCTCGGGCCGCACGTCGAACGAGGCCGCGTTCCTCTACCAGCTGCTGGTGCGCGGCATCGGGACCAACAACCTGCCGGACTGCTCGAACATGTGCCATGAGTCCAGCGGCTCGGCGCTCACCGAGACCATCGGGATCGGCAAGGGCACGGTGTCGATCGACGACATCCACGACGCCGACCTGCTCATCGTCGCGGGGCAGAACCCCGGCACAAACCATCCGCGCATGCTGTCGGCGCTCGAGAAGGCCAAGCAGCGCGGGGCGACGATCATCGCGGTGAACCCGCTCCCCGAGGCGGGCCTGATGCGCTTCGAGAATCCGCAGACGGTGCGCGGCGTCGCCTTCGGCGGCACGAAGCTCGCCGACGAGTTCATGCAGATCCGGCTCGGCGGCGACCAGGCGCTGTTCCAGGCGATCGGCAAGCACCTGCTCGAGGCGGAGGCGGCCGACGGCGGTGTGCTCGACCACGAGTTCATCGCGGCGCACACGAGCGGTTTCGAGGCCTACCGTCAGGCGATGGCGGATGCCCCGTGGCGAGAGCTCGTCGCCGCCACCGGGCTGCCCGAGAAGGCGCTGCGCCGGGTGGGCGAGGCGGTGCGCGCCTCCAAGGCCACCATCGTCTGCTGGGCGATGGGACTCACCCAGCACAAGCACTCCGTGCCGATGCTCCGCGACGTGGTGAACATGCTGCTGCTGCAGGGCAACATCGGACGCACCGGCGCCGGCGTGTGCCCCGTGCGGGGGCACTCCAACGTGCAGGGCGACCGCACGGTCGGCATCTACGAGAAGCCGTCCGCCGCCTTCCTCGACGCGCTCGACCAGGAGTTCGGCTTCGCCGCTCCGCGTGAGCACGGGTTCGACACGGTGGAGGCGATCCGGGCGATGCGCGACGGACGCGTCCGCTTCTTCATGGGCATGGGCGGCAACTTCGTGTCGGCCACGCCCGACACCGCCGTCGTCGAGGCGGGGATGGCGCGGGTGGGACTCACCGTGCAGGTGTCGACCAAGCTCAACCGCTCCCACGTCGTGACGGGGCGGCGGGCGCTCATCCTCCCCACCCTCGGGCGCACCGACCGGGACCGCCGCGGCGGTCGCGAGCAGCGTGTCACGGTGGAGGATTCCATGGGCGCCGTGCACGCCTCGCGCGGCCGGCTGGCGCCCCCCGCCGAGGACCTGCTCAGCGAGGTGGCGATCGTCTCGCGCCTGAGCGCGCTGGTCTTCGGTCCTGAGCCCGGCGCGACCGAGGAGGCGCCGGCCACTCTCGCGCCCGCGTCCGCGCACACGGGCGCCACCCGCCACGAGCGCGGCTATCCCGAGCGCACCCCGGCGGAGGAGAGCGACGGCACCGTCCCGGCAGCCGGGACCAGCGGCGGGCCGCACAACGTCCCGCAGGCGGACTGGGCCGCGCTCGAGGCTGACTACGCGTTGATCCGGGCCCACATCGAACGCGTCATCCCGGGGTTCGAGGACTACGAGGAGCGCATCGACAAGGGGCGCACGCTCCACCTTCCCAACGGCCCGCGCGACGCGCGCCGGTTCGCCACCGTCGACGGCAGGGCCCGGTTCACGGTCAACCCCCTCGTGTACCCGGTGATCCCGCGCGGACGCCTGCTGCTGCAGACGCTGCGCTCCCACGATCAGTACAACACGACGATCTACGGCAAGGACGACCGGTACCGCGGCATCCACGGCGGCCGCCGCGTCGTGCTGGTGAACGAGAAGGACATCGTGTCGCTCGGGTTCGCCGAGGACGACGTCGTCGACCTCGTCTCGGAGTGGACGCGGCCCGACGGGAGCATCGAGGAGCGTCGCGCCGAGGAGTTCCGCATCGTCGCGTACCGCACGCCCCGGGGGAACGCGGCCGCCTACTACCCCGAGACCAACGTCCTGGTGCCGCTCGACTCGGTCGCCGATGTCTCCGGCACCCCGACGTCGAAGTCCGTGGTCGTGCGCCTCGAGTCCCGCGCGTGAGGGCGCGGCGCATGCCTAGGCTGGGGGCATGACCCGAGCCGCCGTCATCTGCTTCTCCGACCGCTCGGCCGCAGGCACCCGACCCGACGAGAGCGGCCCGATCGCGGTCGCGGCGCTGCGGGAGGCCGGCTTCGACTGCGATGACGCGGTGATCGTGCCCGACGGCGCCGACAACGTCGAGCGGGCCCTGACCGCCGAGATCATGGCCGGCGTGAAGCTCGTCATCACGACGGGCGGCACCGGGGTGTCGCCGCGTGACCAGACGCCCGAGGGCACGGCGCGCGTGGTGACGCGCGAGCTCCCCGGCATCGCCGAGGAGCTGCGACGGCGCGGCGCGGCCGAGAAGCCGGCCGCCATCCTGACACGCGGCATCGCCGGTGCGGTCGACCCGCACGGCGCGCTCGTGGTGAACCTTCCGGGGTCGCCGGCGGCCGTGGCATCCGGCATGCCCGTCGTCGTGTCGGTGGCCCGTCACGTGCTGGACCAGCTCACCGGCGGCGATCACTGATGGCCGTCTCGACCGATGCGGTGCGGATCGCGGCGATCAGCGCTGAGCCGCTCGACGTCGACGCCCACCTGCGTGCGATCGACGACCCGCGGATGGGGGCGGTCACGACGTTCGTCGGTCGCGTCCGCGATCACGATCCGGATGCCGCGACCACAGTCGTCGCGCTCGAGTACTCGGCGCACCCCGATGCCGAGGCCGGGCTCAGGCGCCTGGCGACGGCCGCCGTCGGGTCGACCGAGGCGCTGGTGGCGGTGTCCCACCGCGTGGGGACGCTCCAGGTCGGCGACGCCGCCGTGGTGATCGCGGTCGCCTCCGCCCACCGGGCCACGGCGTTCGAGGTGTGTCGCACGCTGATCGAGACGATCAAGACCGACCTCCCCGTCTGGAAGAAGCAGGTCGAATCGGACGGCACCGCCACCTGGCTCGGCCTGGGCGGCTGATCCCGCCGCGGCGTGACGGCTCAGCCGCCGGCGAAGGGCGGGAGCACGTCGACGAGGTCGTCGGCGCCGAGGGGCGTGTCGTCGCCGACGCGCGAGCCGCCCACCAGCACGGCGCAGCGGGGGAGGATGCCGCCGAGGCCCTGGTGCTCCTTCGCCACCGCGCGCCGCAGATCGCCGAGCGTCGTCTCGGTGCGGCGCTCGCTGTCGAGACCCGTGGCCTCCTGTGCGGCGGCGAAATAGCGGACGACGGCCACTACTGCTCCCAGCTGTTCGCCATCGCGGTGACCGCGGCCAGCGCCGCGCGCACCTCCTCCGGGTCGGTCCCCGCGCGTCCGGCGACGAGGCCCGCGACGAAGGCGCCGAGGGGAGCGGCCGGCCGGGCGACGCCGTTGGCCACATCGCGCGCGAGGTCGAGCACCGCGCCGACCGGCACGTCGGCCTCGCCGAGGCCGAAGCGGTCGCGCAGCGCCGCCGCCCAGTCGTCGAGGGCTTCGGGCGGAAGGGTGCGGGACTGCTCGCTCATGACGGCTCCTCCGAGATCCGGTCGTGCGCCGCGCGATCGGCTCGCGCGCGTGCCTCCTCCAGATCCTGCCACGTGTCGACGTCGCGGGTCAGGTCGTCCGGCGCCGCCACGACGGCGATCGCGAGTTCGGCGACGAGCGCGCGCACCGGCTGGTCGCGTCCGGCGTCCGGGAGAGCGGATGCCGCGGCCCGCAGCGCCCTCGTGCGGTAGGCGCCGGTGAGCCACTGGGGCCGGCTCGACCCGTCGCCGAGGCAGAGGCCGTCGGTGTCGGGCGGCAGGAGCGGCAGGTCGTCCACGAGGCGGCGCACCGCCTGCCCTGCCCAGGGGAGGTCGCACGCGAGGAGGAGCGTCCACTCCGGGTCCGTCGCGGCGGGCCACGTCCCGAGCGCGGTGACGACCGCCGCGGCGGGGCCGCCGAACGGCGGGTCCTCGCGCACCCAGGTCACCGGCAGCGTCTCGTCGAGGACCGGTGCCACGACGGTGATCGGCCGGGCCCCGGCATCCGTCGCCGCCGACACGGCTGTCGACAGCAGCGTGCGGCCGCCGACCTCGAACAGCGGCTTCGTCGCGCCGCCGACGCGCGTGGACCGGCCGCCGGCCAGGAGGATCGCGCCGAGTCGGCGAGGATCGGTCGGCGCGGCCATCATTCCCCGGCCGGGCGGCGCCAGTCGCCGCTCTTGCCCCCGGTCTTGGCGATGATCCGCACGTTCTCGATCGACGTGCCCTTGTCGATGCCCTTCACCATGTCGACCACCGCGAGGGCGGCCACCGAGACGGCGGTGAGGGCCTCCATCTCGACCCCGGTGCGGTCGGCGGTGCGGACCGTCGCCTCGATCGCGACGCCGTCGTCCTCGATCGCGAGGTCGACCGCTGCGCCGTGCACGCCGATGACATGGGCGAGTGGGAGCAGCTCGGGGGTGCGCTTGGCGGCCTGGATGCCGGAGATGCGGGCGACGGCGAGCACGTCGCCCTTCGGCACCGACCCATCCCGCAGCGCCGCGACGACCTCGGGCGCACAGCGCACGAACCCACGGGCGGTCGCCGAACGCACCGTCGGCTGCTTGAGGGTCACGTCGACCATGCGGGCGTTCCCGGCGTCGTCGAGATGCGTGAACGTCGGCTGCTCGTGCGTGCTCATGAGATCAGCATGACATCGACGGGATCGCCCGCCGCGACGGCATCCGTCTCCGCCGGCACCACGGCGTAGGCCTCGGCGCGGCCGAGTCCGCCGGCGAGGTGCGACCCGCCGCTCGTGGCGGGCACGGCGAGCCATCCGCCAGGGACCGACCGGTCGATCGTCACCGGCAGGTACTGCCGCCGCGCGGGCGGGGTGCGCCAGCCGGCCGCGGCGCGGAGCGTGATCACGGGCCGATCGAGCACCTCCCGTCCCTGCAGGCGCAGCAGCGCCGGCCGGACGAACACCTCGAACGACACCGCGGCACTGACCGGGTTGCCCGGAAGCCCGAACAGCAGCGTTCCCGACTCCAGGCGGCCGAACCCCTGCGGCTTGCCGGGCTGCATCGCCACCCTCGAGAAGCTCATGCGGCCGCTGAGCGTGGTCTTGACGACCTCGTACGCTCCGGCGCTCACGCCGCCCGAGAAGATCACCACGTCGGCGCGGTCGGACGATCGCGCGTCGGTCACCTCCGCGAGCAGCGTCTCGAGTCCGCCGCCCTCGTCGGAGACGCTCGCGCGGCGCACCACGTCCGCTCCTGCCTCCGCGGCGAGGGCGGCGAGCAGGAAGCTGTTGGACTCCGGGATCTGGCCGCGGCGCAGCGGCGAGCCCGGTTCCACGAGCTCGCTGCCCGTGGAGATGACGGCGACACGCGGGCGCCGCGCGACCACCACCTCGGCGACACCGGCCGCCGCGGCGGCCGCGAGCTGCAGGGGGCCCAGGAGCGCGCCGCCGGGGAGCACCTCGTCGCCGGCGCGCGCGTCCTCGCCGGCGCGGCGGATGTGGGCCCCCACCGCACGGGGGGCGGCGAGGACCGAGATCGTTCCGAGGGAATCGGCGAGGCCGCCCGCGGTGTCCTCGAACGGGACGATGGCGTCGGCGTCGGTCGGCAGCGCCGATCCCGTCATGATGCGGGCCGCCTCGCCCGCAGCCACGCGCGGGTCGGCGTCGGAGCCGGCGGGCAGGTCCGCGACGACCCGGAGGGCGGCGGGTGCGGCGGGCGCGGCATCCGCGACGTCCGCGAAGCGTACAGCGAACCCGTCCATGGCGGAGTTGTCGAACACGGGGATGTCGACCGCGGCGTGCACCGGCGCGCGCAGCGTGCGGCCGTGCGCCGCGGCGAGCGGCAGCCGCTCGGCCTCGAGCGGCTCGGCGGCCGCCAGCACGTCGGCGAGGTGCTCTTCGACGCTGCGCAGCCCGCTCACGCGTCCACCGCCGCGTCGGCGGTCTCGCGCGTCCACGCCTCGATGCCGCCGGCGAGCACGGATGCCTCGATCCCCGCGCCGCGGAGGGCCGCCGCCGCGCGCTGCGCGCGCATCCCCACCTGGCACACCACGACCACGGGCGCGGCGCCCATCCTGCCGGGGTCGGCGAGCACCTCGGCGAGCGGGCGGAGCGTCGATCCCGGGATGACGCCGCGCTCGGTCTCGAAGGGCTCCCGCACGTCGAGCAGCACCGCGCCCGCCTGCTGCGCGGCGAGCGCCTCGGTGGGCGTCAGCTGCGGGATCGGCGTGCGGGGGGTCGGCTCCGCACCCGGTCGTGCGGCGGGCGCCCCGCGTTCGGCGGCCGCACCGCGCTCGGCGGGCGTCGCGCGCCCTCCGCCGGCGGTCGTGGCGGCGGGGCGCAGCGGGACCTCGGAGGTGCGGCCGCGGAGGGCGTCGATGACGAGCACGCGCCCGAGGAGGGGCTCGCCGACGCCGGTGATGAGCTTGATCGCCTCGATGGACAGGAGCGAGCCGACCTGCAGGCACAGCGCACCGAGCACGCCGACCTGCGCACAGGTGGGGGCGTCGCGCGCGGGATCCGGCGGGTACAGGTCCGCGAGGCGCACGGGGGCCGCTCCGGCCGGCGGCGACGACCAGAACACCGTCGCCTGGGCGTGGAACTCCTGCACGACGCCCCACACGAGCGGCACGCCGAGCTGCTCGCAGGCGGCCGCGACGGTCTCGCGCGTCTCGAAGGTGTCGGTGCCGTCCACGACGACGTGCGCGCCGGCCAGGAGTTCGACGGCGTTCGCGGGGGTGAGCACGGCTCGCACCGCGCGCACGACGGTGGTCGGCGACAAGTCGGCGGCGATGCGCACGGCCGAGTCGACCTTCGGCGCCCCGACGTCGCGCGTGCGGTGCATGACCTGGCGCTGCAGATTGGATGCCTCCACCAGGTCGTCGTCGATGATGGTGAGGGTGCCGACGCCGGCGGCCGCGAGGGCCAGCACGGCGGGGGAGCCGAGACCGCCCGCACCGACCACGGCGACGTGGGCGGCGGCGAGGCGGCGCTGCGCGACGTCGCCGAATCCCGCCAGGACGCGGTGGCGCGCGGTGCGCGTGCTCTCCGCGGCGGTGAGCTCGGCGACCGGCTCGACGAGTGGAGGAAAGGCCATGCCGACAGGCTACGCCGCGCCCGCGGCGGCGGCGCTGCGATGCCCGGACAGGCGTGGGCCCGACGACCCGTCCTGCCTCCTCACACGCGGCCGGTGAGGATGAGGTTCCAGTAGACCCAGGGCAGCACGTGCCGGTCGAAGATCCACGACAGCCGGCTCTCGCGATACATGCGCTTGTAGAAGGGGATCGTCGGCTTCTGCCTGCCCTTGTCGTCGAACTCGGCCCACACGACGGTCGACCGCGAGACGGTGAACGGGCACACCGCGTAGCCGTCGTAGCGAGCGGTGGGCTCCTTGCCCCGCAGCGCCTTCGACAGGTTCTTCGCCAGCACCCACGTCTGCTTGCGCAGCGCCCCGCCGCACTTCGAGTTCGTCGTGGCGGCGGCGTCCCCCAGCGACCAGACGTTCGGGAACCGGGGATGCCGGAGCGTCTGCGGGTCGACCTCGACGAACCCGCCGGACGAGCGGGGCGCGGCGAGCTCCGACGCCTTCAGCCAGTCGGGGGCGGACTGCGGCGGCTCGACGTTCAGCACGTCGTAGTGCAGGTGCTCCGGGCCGTCCGGGCCGCCGAGCACCACCTCGTGCGCATCCGGGTCCACCCGCAGCAGGACGCTGCGCGTGCGCAGCTCGATGCCGTACTCGTCGATCTTGCGCTGGAGCTCCTCGTCGAACGGCGCGAGGTATGCCGTCTCGGTCGGCACGACCATGACCACTCGGATCGCGTCGAGCACCCCTTTCGCCCGCCAGTAGTCGCAGGCCTGGTACATCGGCTTCTGCGCCGCCCCCGCGCACGATGCGGGTCCGTCGGGCTGCGTGAAGACGACGGTCCCCTCCGTGAGGTCTCGCAGGAGCCGGGACGCCTTCTTCGCGAGCTCGAGTGCGTAGTGGGATGCCGCGGCCGGCGTCTGCATCGCCTCGGCGAGCCCGGGGATCCGGTTCCAGTCCAGCTGGATGCCGGGACAGACGATGAGGTGGTCGTAGCTGATCCGCCCGCCGCCGGCCAGCACGACGGCGTTCGCCTCCGGCTGCACGGCGGTCACGGCATCCTGGATCCACTCCACGCCCTTCGGGATCACCTCCCGTTGCGGGCGCACGGTGATGCTCGCGGGAGCCGTGCCGCCTGCGACATGCGAGAACAGCGGCTTGTATTGATGCTCGTCGCGCGGCTCGATGACGGCGACGTCCTTGATGCCGCGCCGGCGCAGGCGCGCCGCGACGGAGATCCCGCCGTTGCCGCCGCCGATGACCACGACGCGGTGGTGGGTCTCGTTGCGTGCCGCCCTGGAGCTGTCTACGGCGTCGGGGCTAGGCACCGCTCTCGTCCTCCTCGGGCTCGAACGTCGACGGCTCACCCGTGTGACCGGCGGCGACACCGTCCGGGTCGTCGGGGATCGTGCCGTCCGGTCCGAGGCCTCCCGGCTTCGGCGTGCCCTCGTCCTCCGGCTTCGATGCGCTGGTGTCCCGGTCCATCGCTGACTCCTTCCGTCGTGCCAGCAACCTACGTCTGGCCGCGGGCTCGCGGACCCCGGTTGACAAACAGTGACCGCCACGTCGCGCCCTCCGCCAGCCCTGGCGCGCCAGGAGAATCGCCCGCGCATGCGGAGAAAGTATGAACATCTATCCGCAGATGCGGGTACCGTGGCAGCGTGGCCACATACAAGATCGCCGAAGCCGCCCGCCTGCTCGGGGTGAGCGACGACACCGTCCGGCGGTGGGTGGACGCGGGCACGCTGCCGACAACCGGCGCATCGCCCACCGCCATCCCGGGCGACGCGCTCGCGGCGCACGCCGTCGAGCTCGCGGCGTCGCCGCGCGACCCGGCCGACGTGCTCACCAGCGCCCGCAACCGCTTCGTCGGCCTCGTCACCCGCGTGCAGATCGACGGGGTGATGGCGCAGGTCGACATCCAGTCCGGCCCGCACCGGGTCGTGTCGCTCATGTCGTCCGAGGCCGTCCGCGAGCTCGCCCTCGAGCCCGGTTCCCTCGCTGTCGCGGTGGTGAAGGCCACCACGGTGATCGTCGAGACGCCCAGGGCCTGACGTGCACCGCCCAATCGTCCTCGGCGTCTCCTCCGTCGTCACCGCCCTCGCGCTCGGCCTCACCGGCTGCGCGCCCGCCGAGGACGGCACAGGAGCGGCGACCCCGTCCGCGGCCGGCTCGGGATCCGGGCTCTCGGGCGCGCTCACCGTGTACGCGGCCGCCTCGCTCGCGGCGGCGTTCGACGAGCTGTCGACCATGTTCGAGGAGCGGCATCCGTCCGTCGACGTCCGGCCGATAGCGTACGAGGGCTCTTCGACGCTGGCGACGCAGCTCATCGAGGGGGCGCCGGCGGACGTGTTCGCAGCCGCGGACGAGCGCAGCATGACGCGGGTCGTCGACGAGGGTCTCGCCGATGACCCGCGCGTGTTCGCGACGAACACGCTCGTGCTCGTCGTCCCCGCCGGCAATCCCGCGGGCATCCGCGGTCTCGACGATCTCGCCGACCCGGCCGCGACCATCGTGCTGTGCGCCGCCGAAGTGCCGTGCGGCGCGGCTTCGGCCACCCTGCTGTCGAGCGCGGGTGTCGAGGCCAGCGCCGACAGCTACGAGCAGAACGTCACCGCGGTGCTCACGAAGGTGGCCGCCGGCGAGGCGGACGCCGGGCTGGTCTACGCGACGGATGCCTCCACCACGGCGGCCGTCGATGCGATCGAGCCCGAGGGCGCCGACGGCGTCGTCAACCGCTACCCGGTCGCGGCGCTGGCCGGTGCGGCGAATGCGGCGGCGGCAGACGCCTTCGTCGCGTTCGTGCTCGGCGACGATGCACAGGCGGTGCTCGCCGACCACGGCTTCGGGGCGCCGTGACCGGGGAGCGGGCGATCGGCGAACGCGATCGCAGCCGACGTTCCGGCTTCGTCCCACGCGTGCTCGTCATTCCGGCCGCCGTGGGACTCGCGCTGCTGGTCCTCCCGCTCGGCGCGCTCGTGCTCCGCGTCGAATGGTCGACGCTGTGGAGTGACGTCACCTCGCCGGAGGCGCTCTCGGCCCTCGGACTGTCGCTGGCGACGGGAGCGGTCGCGACGGCGGTGTGCGTCGTGCTCGGCGTGCCCCTCGCGCTGCTCATCGCGCGCAGCACGGTGCGCACGGCGGCGGTGCTGCGCGCGATCGTCACCGTGCCTCTCGTGCTGCCGCCGATGGTGGGCGGTGTGGCGATGCTGTTCCTCTTCGGCCGGACGAGCTGGCTCGGCGCGCTGCTGGCGGAGTGGGGCATCCGCATCCCGTTCACCACCACCGCGGTCGTGCTCGCGCAGACGTTCGTCGCCCTGCCGTTCCTCGTGCTCGCGCTGGAGGGCTCGCTGCGTGCCACCGGCACCGGGTTCGAAGAGGCCGCGGCCGGCCTCGGCGCCGGGCGCTGGACGATCCTCGCCCGGGTGACGCTGCCGCTGGCCGCGCCGGGCCTCGTGGCCGGCGTCGTGCTGTGCTTCGCGCGCGCGATCGGCGAGTTCGGGGCGACGGCGCTGTTCGCGGGCAACGCGCCGGGGGTCACGCAGACCATGCCACTGGCGATCTACACGGCGTTCAACGGGGCCGGCGTCTCGCAGGGCACCGCGGTCGCGCTGTCGCTGCTGCTGCTGGTCACGGCCGTCGGCGTGCTGCTGCTCGTGCGCGCGTGGCGCGCGGAGGCACCGCGATGACCGCGGCCCGGGCGACGGCCGCGGGGCTCGAGGCGCGAGTCGTGGTGCGGCGCGGCGGATTCACGCTCGACGCCGCCCTGGAGGTGCCCGCGGGGGGCGTCGTCGCGCTCATGGGTCCCAGCGGTGCCGGAAAGTCCACCCTCCTCGGGGTGCTCGCGGGACTCGCCCCGCTCGACGAAGGGCACGTGGCCCTGGGGGAGCGCACGCTCGACGTCGCGCCGGGTCGCCGCACGCCGCCCGCCGCCCGCGGCGTGGTGCTGCTCGGCCAGGACCCGCGACTCTTCCCGCACCTGAGCGCCGGCGAGAACATCGCGTTCGGTCTGCGCGTGCACGGGGTGAGCAGGGATGCCGCCTCCCGCGGCGCCGCGGATTGGCTCCGGCGCGTCGGACTGGAGGGGCTCGGCGACCGCCGCCCCTCGCGGCTGTCGGGCGGACAGCAGCAGCGCGTCGCGCTGGCGCGGGCGCTCGCCACCGCGCCGGAGGCGCTCCTCCTCGACGAGCCCCTCACGTCGCTCGACACCGAGACGGCCGGCGACGTGCGGGCTCTCCTGCACCAGCAGCTGGCGGCGACCGGCACGACCGCCGTCGTCGCCACGCACGATGCGGTGGACGCCGTGGCGCTGGCCGGCGGACTGGTCGTGCTCGAGGACGGGCGGGTGACGCAGTCCGGCCCCGTGCGGGACGTGCTGGCGAATCCGGCGACCCGGTTCGCGGCGGCCGTCGGGGGGCTGAACCGTGTGACGGGGACGACGGATGCCGCCACCTGGCGCGCCGGCGGCCTCGTGCTGCCCCGCCCCGCCGTCCCGGTCGGCGCGGCGCGGGCCGCGGTCTTCCGGCCGGGCGACGTGCGCATCGTCGACGCGCCTCCCGCGGGTCCCGGGGAATGGACGGCGCGCGTCGTGCGCCTCGAGCAGACGCCCGCGGGCGTCCGGCTGCGCACGGCCGATCCCGATGTGGCGGTGGACGTCGTCGCCGAGCGCGCGACGGGCCTCGGCGTCGGGGACGCCGTGACACTGCGCCTGGACCCGGCCGACGTGCGGTTCGTCTCAGCCGGCGACGGCGGCGTCTTCTAGACTCGGCCGGTGAGCAGCATCCGCCCCTTCCGCGCCGGTGACGAGCCGGCGCTCGCCGAGATCTGTCTCAGGACGGCGGATGCCGGCGCCGACGCGACCGGGCTGCTCGACGACGACGATCTCTGGGCCGAGATCTTCGTCCTGCCGTACGTCGCGCGCCACCCCGAGTTCTCCTTCGTCGTCGAGGCCGACGACGGCCGGGTCGTCGGGTACATCGTGGGGGCGCCCGACTCCGCGGCGTTCGAGGACTGGTTCGCCACCGAGTGGTGGCCGCGGCACGCGACGCGGTGGCCCCGGCCCGAGGGCGATCCGAAGCCGGTGAGCGTCTCGCGACAGGATGGCATCGTCCGGTACGCGCACGCGCGCCGCGGCGGCTCTCAGCCGTTCGGCGACGAGTACCCGGCCCATCTCCACATCGATCTGCTCCCCGAGACCCAGGGGCAGGGACTCGGCCGCCGGCTCATCGAGACCCTCGAGGACGCCCTGCGCGCCGCCGGTGTCGGCGGCCTGCACCTCGTCGCCTCGGCCGAGAACACCGGAGCCGTGGCGTTCTACCCGCGCGTCGGCTTCGAGCCCCTCGCGTCGCCCGAGGGCACGCAGGTCTTCGCCAAGCGCCTCTGACTACGCCCTCGGGGCCGGGTCGTCAAGCCTGCCGGGTCGCGCGAGGGCGCGCGTAGTCTGCCCCTGTGGAAGACGTCTCCTCGCCGACCGGCCGTGAGCCGGTGCTGTCGGCCCTGCCGCGCCCCGACGGCAGCGCACCGCGTGCCCTCGTGCTCGGTGCGACCGGGTACATCGGCGGGCGCCTCGTGCCGCGCCTGCTCGCCGCCGGGTACGAGGTGCGCGTGCTCGTCCGCGACCCGGCGCGGGCGTCGGCCTTCCCGTGGGGCGATCGGGTCGAGGTGGTCGACGGCGACGCCACCGACGCGGCATCCGTCGCCGACGCCGTGCGCGACGTCGACGTGCTCTACTACCTCGTCCACTCGATGTCGGGCGGCAAGGACTTCCGCGACGCGGACCGGCGCGCCGCCGAGACCGTCGCGAAGGCTTCCGCGGCGGCATCCGTGGGCCGCATCGTCTACCTGGGCGGCCTGCATCCCGAAGGCGTTCCGCTCTCACCCCACCTGCGCTCGCGCGTCGAGGTCGGCCGCATGTTCCTCGACAGCGGCGTGCCGACCCTCGTGCTGCAGGCCGGCGTCGTGATCGGATCCGGCTCGGCGTCGTTCGAGATGGTCCGCCACCTCACCGAGGTGCTGCCCTACATGCCCGCACCGAAGTGGGTGCGCAACCGCATCCAGCCGATCGCCGTCCGCGATGTGCTGCACTATCTGCTCGGCGCGGCGCGGGTGCCCGCCGAGGTGAACCGCGCCGTCGACATCGGAGGACCCGACGTGCTGCGCTACGGCCAGATGATGAACGGCTACGCCGTCGAGGCCGGCCTTCCGCAGCGGCCGATCGCGGCGCTGCCCGTGCTCACGCCGCGCCTCGCCTCGCACTGGGTGAACCTCGTCACGCCGATCCCGCGGTCGATCGCGCGGCCCCTCGTGGAGTCCCTGCAGAACGAGTGCATCATGAAGGACCACGACGTCGACGCCCTCATCCCGCCGCCCGAGGACGGCCTCATGCCGTACCGCACCGCCGTGCGCCGGGCGCTGCGCCGGGTCGAGGCGGACGCCATCGAGACGAGCTGGCAGGACTCCGAGGTGATGGGCGCGCCGAGCGACCCGCTGCCGAACGACCCCGACTGGGCGGGCCGCGTGGTCTTCACCGACGTCCGCTCCGCGCACACCTCCGCCTCTCCCGAGGCGCTGTGGCGCGTGATCATCGGCATCGGGGGCGAGAACGGGTGGTACTCCTCACCGGTGCTGTGGGCCATCCGCGGCTGGATGGACCGGCTCGTCGGGGGCATCGGACTCGCACGCGGCCGCCGCAGCCGCGACCGCCTCGCCGTGGGCGACGCACTGGACTTCTGGCGGGTCGAGGCCCTCGAGCCGGGGCGCATGCTGCGCCTGCGCGCCGAGATGAAGGTTCCCGGTCTGGCCTGGCTCGAGCTGCGCTCCTCCGCCGATGACGAGCGCGGCGGGTCACGGTACGACCAGCGGGCGGTGTTCTTCCCGCGCGGGCTGGCCGGCCGTCTCTACTGGCTGGCGGTGCTGCCCTTCCACGGCTTCGTCTTCGCCGGCATGGCGCGGCGCATCACGGCGACCGCGGAGGCCCAGTCGGGCACGGGGGACGAGGCGGAGGTCACGGCCGCATCGGACTGACCGCGGGCCGCGCGTCAGGCGTGCGCCCCGGTGTCGACCCGTCGTGCAGGCGGCCGTCGTCGATGCGCACGACGCGGTCGACGAGCGCCTCGGGCACGGCGACATGCGAGATGAGCACGACGGCCTGGTCGTCGCGCACCGCGCCCAGCAGGTCGACGAGCAGCGCGGCGGATGCCTCGGGGTCGACGCCCGCGGTCGGCTCGTCGAGCACCAGCACCGGGAAGCCGCGCAGCAGCGCACGGGCCAGGGCGATGCGCTGCGCCTGCCCGCCCGAGACGAGCGCCCCGCGCTCGCCGACCCGGGCGTCGAGCCCGCCCCGTTCGCGCAGCCACGCGCCCAGCCCCACGCGGTCCAGGACCGCCTCGAGGTCGGCGTCGGTGGCGGTGTCGCGCGCGAAGAGCAGGTTCTGCCGGATGTCCTCGTCGAAGAGCATCGGATGCTGCTCGCAGAGGCCGACCGACCGCCGCACGTCGTCGGGGGAGAGGTCGTGCACCGAGCGCCCGCCGATCTCGTAGGAGCCCTCGGTCTCGAGGAAGCGCACCAGCGCGTGCGCCAGGGTGCTCTTGCCGGCGCCGCTGGAGCCCAGGACGAGGATCCGTTCGCCCGGCCGGATGTCGAGATCCACGTCGTGCAGCGACGCCTGCGCCGCACCCGGCCAGCGCACACTCGCGCCACGCAGGCGGACGCCCTCGCCCAGCTCCGGCGCCTCGCCGGTGGGGGACGCCGTCTCGGGTGCGAGCTCGCGCGGCGGGGTGGCGGGCAGTGCGTCCGCGATCCGGCCGGCGGCGGAACGGACCTTGCGCCAGGCCGCCGACGCGAGCGCGACGGCGCCGAACACCTCGAAGACCGCCATGGGCACGAGGACGGCCACGGCGAGCGCCGGGCCGTCGAGGGTCGCGGATGCCACGCCCGGCGCCGTCACGAGCACCGCGGCGATCGAGGCGGCGCCGGCCAGCAATGAGACGAGGGCGGTGGTGCCCGCCTGGGCGCCGGCCCGCCGGACGACCGCGCGGCGGAGCGCCGCGTCGGCCCGCTCGATCCGGTCCCGGCTGCCTTCCTCGGCGCCGTACGCGGCGAGCACGTCGAGGTTCGAGACGTGGTCCAGGACCGCGTCGGTCAGATCGGCTCGCAGCGGAGCGATCGTGCGCTCGGCCCGGGCGCCGGCGGCCCAGCCCCACAGTGTCGCGACCGCACCCGCCACCACGAGGCACGCCAGCAGGGTGAGCGCAGCCGGCCACCAGACGAACGCGACGAGCACGACGGCGCCGAGGGCCACGAGCGCCGACGACGCCAGCGGCTGCACCACCCGCAGCGGCAGGTCCTGGAGCTCGTCGACGTCGTCGACCAGCGCGCCGAGGACCGAGCCGCGACGGGTGCGGCCCAGCCCGTCGGGGGCGAGCGGGACCAGCCGCCGCATGAGGTCGGCGCGCGTGGACGAGAGCTGCCGCAGTGCGGCGTCGTGGCCGGTGAGGCGCTCCAGATAGCGGAACACGGCGCGTGAGATGGCGAAGAAGCGCACACCGACGACGGCGAACGACAGGTAGAGCACCGGCGGCTGCTCGCTCGCCCGCACGATGAGCCACGCGCTCACGGCGAGCAGCGCCACGGCCGACGCCTCGGAGGCGAAACCCGCCGCGATCGTCCACCAGAACCGTCGGGCCGGAGGCATCGCTCCGCGCAGCACCGCGCCGGCGGCGGTCATGCCGGCACCTCGCTCGGCTCGAGCCGCACCACGTCGTCCGCGATCGCGCGGGCGGACGTCCGATGCGACACCAGCAGCACCGTCGCCCCGTCGTCGGCGAGCAGGCGGATGCCGCGCCACAGCCGGTGCTCCGTCTCGGGGTCCAGCGCCGAGCTCGGCTCGTCGAGCGCGATCACCGGTGCGGCGCCGCGCAGATGGCGGTAGTAGGCGCGTGCGACGGCCACCCGCTGGGCCTGGCCGCCCGAGAGTCCCGAACCCTGCACCCCCAGTCCGTGTGCCGGATCGAGCCCGCCGGCGCAGGCCAGGTCGAGCGCGCGGCGCACGACGGCGGCGTCGGGGACGGGGTCGCCGAGGGCGACGTTGTCGCCGATCGTCCCCGTCATCAGGCCGGGTCGCTGCCCGGCCCACGCCAGCCAGTCCGACGACGCGAGCGCCCGCACGTCGACGCCGTCCCAGGACGCGTCGCCGTCGAACGCCGCGACGCCGCGAAGGGCTGCGAAGAGGCTCGACTTGCCGGCGCCGCTCGGGCCCTCGATCAGGGTGACGGACCCCGGCGCGGCGGTCAGGCCGACGGGTGGCAACTGCCGCTCGCCGCGCCGCACGCGCACGGCGTCCAGGCGCAGGACGGGCGCCGTGCCGTCCGCGCGCAAGGCAGGGGACGGTGCGGAGGCGCCCGACACCGGCCGAGGTCCCCTCGCGCGGGCCGCGTCGAGCACGTCGAACACGTCGACGGTCGCGGCGATGCCCTCGGCGGCCGCGTGGAACTGCACGCCCACCTGCCGCAGCGGCAGGTACGCCTCGGGCGCGAGCAGCAGCACGAAGAGGCCGACGCCGAGGGCGAGTGCGCCGTCGATGAGTCGGAAGCCGATCGACACCGCGACGATCGCGACCGAGATCGACGCGAGGAACTCCAGCGCGAACCCCGACAGGAACGACACGCGCAGCACGCGCATGGTCTCGCGGCGGTAGTCGTCGGTGACGCGCTCGATGGAGGCCGCGGCGCGATGCTGCCGCCCGAACACCTTGAGCGTCGACAGCCCCTGCACGGTGTCGGCGAAGCGGGCCGCCAGGCGCTGCAGCGTCCGCCACTGCCGCTGCTGGACAGCGCGCGTGGCCAGACCGATGAGCACCATGAAGATCGGGATCAGGGGGAGCGTGAGCAGGACCGTAAGCCCCGAGATCCAGTCCGCCCACCACATCACGGCGAGGATGAGCGGCGTCGCGACGACGGTCTGGACGAGCTGCGGCAGGTAGCGCCCGAAATAGGCCTCGAGGGCGTCGAGCCCGCGCCCGGCGATCACCGCGAGCGAAGCCGAGTTGCGCCCCGCGAGCCACTCCGGCCCGAGCGTCCCGATGGCGTCGACGAGCGCCGCCCGCAGCTGCGACTGCACGCGCGCCGCCGCGCGCGCCGCGACGGCCTCCCGCGCCCACAGCAGAAGGGCCCGCGCGGCGACGACGAGCGCGAGCGCGCCGAGCGTCGGCGTCAGAGCAGCAAGCGGCATCCCGTCGATCGCGTCCGTGACCGCGCGCGTGAGCAGCCAGGCGAACGCGACGATCACGGCGGTCTGCGCGAGGGCGAGCGCGGCGACGGCGGCGAAGAACCACCGCGATGCGCGCGCGTACCTCAGCAGTCGGGGGTCGACGGGCTTGCCTGAACTCGGGGGCGGTCCGTCGTCCTGCGTGTCGTCCATTGCTCCTTCGACCCTACCGATGCGCCCCTCGCCGTCTCAGTGCACGGGCGCCGCCGCGGCCGCCTCGATGTGCGAGCGGGTGACGCGTTTGCGGAAGATCCAGTAGGTCCAGCCCTGGTACGCGAGCACCAGCGGCAGGAAGATGAGGGCCGCCCACGACATGATCGTCAGGGTGTAGTCGGTGCTCGAGGCGTTCTCGATGGTGAGCGAGCCGGCGGGATCGGTCGTCGAGGGCATCACGTACGGGAACAGCGCGAACCACACCGCCAGCACGGCCGACACGATGGTGACGGCGCCGAAGCCGAAGGCCCATCCCTCGCGCCCGCGGGCGTTGGCGAGCCACGACGCGATGAGCACCGCGGCCGCCACGGCCGACAGGACCGCCGTGACGAGCGCGAAGTCGCGCCCCTCGCCGAATGCCATGCCGACGGTCCACACCAGGAACGCCGCCGCGACGACGATCGTCAGCAGGCCTGCGCGGCCCGCCAGGCGACGGGCATCCGCGGCGACCTGGCCGTCGGTCTTGAGGGCGACGAAGTAGACGCCGTGGGTGAAGAACAGCAGGAGCGTCGTGAGGCCGCCGAGGAGCCCGTACGGGTTCAGCAGCGTCAGCAGGGACCCGGTGAACTCGTGGTCGGCATCCAGCGGCACGCCCTGCACGATGTTGGCGACGGCGACGCCCCACAGCAGCGCCGGCACAGCGGAGCCCACGATGATCATGGTGTCGAACCCCTTCTTCCAGCGCAGCGAGTCCCGCTGGTGGCGGTACTCGAACGAGACGCCGCGGAGGATGAGGGCGAGCAGGATCAGCAGCAGTGCGAGGTAGAAGCCGCTGAACAGCGTCGCGTACCACTCGGGGAACGCGGCGAAAAGGCAGGCGCCGGCCACGATGACCCAGGTCTCGTTGAGGTCCCACACCGGACCGATGGTGTTGATGACCTGGCGGCGGCTGACGTCGTCACGGCCGAGGAAGGGCAGCGACATGCCGACGCCGAAGTCGAACCCGTCGAGCACGAAGTAGCCGACGAAGAGGAATCCGACGATCCAGAACCAGAGGTAGGCGAGATCCATGACGTTGCTCCGGGGCTCCTAGTAGACCGTCGTCGGGGTGTCTTCGACCGCCAGGGTGCGCGGGTCCGGCGCGCCCGGCTCGGGGAGGGGCTCGGGGCCCCTCTTGGCGGTCTTCATGATGAGGCCGACCTCCACGACCGCCAGCGCGGCGTAGACCAGGGTGAAGGCGACGAGCGAGATCAGCACCGTCCATCCGGGCACCGAGGGCGAGACGCCGTCCTCGGTGAGCATGAGGCCGAAGACGATCCACGGCTGGCGGCCCATCTCGGTGAAGACCCAGCCCACGAGGATCGCGAAGAGCGACGCCGGCCACGCCCAGATCGCGAGCTTCCATGCCCACGCGGGCACCTCGCGCTTGGCGCTCTTGCGCGTGAGCCACAGGCCGACGACGGCGGTCAGCGCGGCGATGCCACCGAGGCCGATCATCCAGCGGAACGACCAGTAGGTGACCCAGAGGATCGGTGCGAAGTTGCCGTCGACCTGGTCGGCGAACTGCGGGAACAGCTCGGTCGTGTACTGCAGGTTGAGGTCGTTGATGCCCTCGACGCAGCCGTCCAGCGAGTGGGTCGACAGCAGCGCCAGCAGGTACGGCACGCGGATCGAGAACAGCTCGGTCGAGCCGTCGGGCGTGCCGAGCGTGAACACCGAGAACGAGGCATCCGCCCCGCATGCGCTGTCGAACATCGCCTCGGCCGCCGCCATCTTCATCGGCTGCGTCGCGACCATGACGAGACTGAGCTGATCGCCCGAGAGCGCCACGCCGGCGAAGGCGACGATCATGCCCCAGAGCCCGTACTTCAGCGACGAGCGCATCATCTCGACGTTCTGCCTGCGCAGCAGGTGCCAGGCCGAGATCGAGATGATGACGCCGGCGGTCATCATGAACGCAGCGAACAGGGTGTGGGGGAGCGCGGCGAGCGCCACCGGGTTGGACAGCACCGCGAAGAAGTCGGTCATCTCGGCGCGCGAGCCGTCGTCGGCCATGCGGAAGCCGACCGGGTTCTGCATGAAGGCGTTGGCCGCGAGGATGAAGTACGCCGAGAACCATGCGCCGACGGTGGCGATCCAGATGCTCGCGAGGTGGAGGGCGCGCGGCAGCTTGTCCCACCCGAAGATCCACAGGCCGATGAAGGTCGCCTCGAAGAAGAAGGCCATGAGGCCCTCGAAGGCGAGCGGGGCGCCGAAGACGTCGCCGACGAACCGCGAGTAGGCCGACCAGTTCATGCCGAACTGGAACTCCTGCACGATGCCGGTGACGACGCCCATCGCGAAGTTGATGAGGAAGATCTTGCCGAAGAAGCGGGTGAGGTGAAGCCACTTCACATTCCCCGTGCGGAACCACGCCGTCTGGAAGATCGCGACGGTCAGCGCCATGCCCAGCGTGAGGGGCACGAAGAGGAAGTGGTACAGCGTCGTGAGGCCGAACTGCCAGCGCGCCAGCAGGAGAGGGTCCAGCAGATCCACGATGCGTTCTCCGATCGCTTCGGACGTGGTCTGACCACAGTAACATGTGGTCAGACCACACGGGCGACATTTCCCCGCAGGGCGCCCGTCGCACCCCAGCGTGGCAGGAACGCCGTCGGCCGACGGCCTCGCCGGCCGTGAATAATCGGGCGGCCGCGGCGCCCCCGCCTCCCGACGCGGCTACCCTCGAACCATGGCGAGTCGGGCACTGCGAACGGGGCCGTCCGCGTGACCGCGATCCCGGTCACGATCGGACGACGGATGCCGCTGCCCCCGGCATCCGCTCAATCCGCTGCGGACGCCGGCCTCGGCGCGCCGCTCGTGGACACGCACGGACGCGTGCACCGCGACCTGCGGATCTCGCTCACCGACCGGTGCTCGCTGCGCTGCACCTACTGCATGCCCGAACAGGGCAACGAGTGGCTCGCGAAGACGAGCATCCTGTCCCTCGACGAGATCGAGCGCATCGCGCGCGTGGCCGCGGCCGACGGCATCACCACGTTCCGGCTCACCGGCGGCGAGCCGCTGCTGCGCACCGACATCGTCGAGGTGGTGCGTCGCCTCGCGGCGATCATCGGCCCGTCCGGCAGTCCCGTCGAGATCGCGATGACGACGAACGGCATCCGTCTTCCCGAGCTGCTGCCCGCGCTCGTCGACGCCGGCCTGCAGCGCCTCAACGTCTCCATCGACACGCTCCGGCGTGACCGCTTCCGCGAGCTCACGCGCCGTGACCGCCTCGAGGACGTGCTGGCGGGAATCGCGGCGGCCGAGGCATCGGGCCTGCGTCCCCTCAAGCTCAACGCGGTGGCCATGCGAGACGTCAACGACGACGAGCTGGTCGACCTCGTGGAGTTCGCGATCCGCCACGATGCGCAGATGCGCTTCATCGAGCAGATGCCCCTCGACGCCGGTCACACATGGGACCGCGCACGCATGGTCACGCAGGACGAGATCCTCGCGACCCTGTCGGCGCGATGGACGCTCACCCCCGTGCCCGGGCGCGGAGGAGCGCCGGCCGCCCGCTGGATGCTCGACGGCGGCCCCCACTCGGTGGGCGTCATCGCCTCGGTCACCGCGCCCTTCTGCGGCGACTGCGACCGGCTGCGCCTCACGGCCGACGGCCAGCTGCGCAACTGCCTGTTCTCCACGACCGAGTACGACCTGCTCCCGATCCTCCGCGCCGGGGGCGACGAGGGCGAGATCGACGGGATGCTGCGCTCCTGCGTGCGGGGGAAGATGCCGGGGCACGCCATCAACGATCCGTCGTTCCTGCAGCCCGCGCGCGGCATGAACGCCATCGGCGGCTGACGTGGGACGCCTCACCACCCGCACCCCCGTGACCCGCATCGCGCTCGGCGACGGCGGCGCGGCCGTCCGGCGCCGCGCCGACACCGTCGTCGTGGAGGAGCCGCTGGAGATCCGCATCGGCGGCGAGGCGCTGACCGTCACGATGCGGACCCCCGGGCATGATCTCGAGCTCGCCGCAGGATTCCTGGTGTCGGAGGGTGTCATCACCGAGGGCCGCGACGTCCGGTCGGCGATCCACTGCGGCGGTCCCGGCACCGGGGCTGCGGCCGCTCCCGCCGGCGACGGGCCGCTCCTCACGATCGGGCCGGCCCTGGTCGGCACGGCCGCGGCCACCGAGAACACGTACAACGTCCTGGACATCGCGCTCGCCGCGGGAGTCACGCCGCCGGTGACCGACATCGCGCGCAACTTCTACACGACCAGCTCGTGCGGCGTGTGCGGAACGGCGTCGATCGAGGCGATCGAGAAATCATCGCGCTACGACGTGTCGACGGATGCCGCGACCGTCGACGCGGTGACCCTGGCGGCGCTCCCCGACGCGCTGCGGGCCGGGCAGGCGGTGTTCGACAAGACCGGGGGTCTGCACGCCGCGGCGCTCTTCGACGCCGCCACCGGCGAGCTCCTCGTCCTTCGCGAGGACGTCGGCCGCCACAACGCCGTCGACAAGGTCGTGGGGTGGGCGGTGCTGGAGGACCGCCTTCCGCTGGGCGGCACCGTGCTGCAGGTGTCGGGCCGGGCGAGCTTCGAACTCGTGCAGAAGGCGGTCATGGCCGGCATCCCGGTGCTCTCCGCCGTCTCGGCGCCGTCCTCGCTCGCGGTGGAGCTGGCGGCCGCCTCGGGGCTCACCCTCGTCGGGTTCGTGCGCGGGTCGTCGATGAACGTCTACGCGCGGCCCGACCGCGTGCGGGTGCCGGCGCCGGGCTGACGCTCAGGCGGGGGCCGCGGCGAGCTGCACGACGCACTGCGTCGGGTCGCACGACGGCGCGATACCCTCGACCCGCAGCGGTCCGCCGGCCTGCGCGAGCACGCTGTCCATGAGGCCGACGTGGACGCCGCACAGCACGCCCCGATGGTCGGCCGAGGCCGCATGCGGGCAGGGCGTGAGGTCGACCGTCAGCTCCCGCTCGTCGACCACGGGGTCGAATCCGGCGTCGCCCAGGTCCTCCATGAGTGCGTCGAGCTGGTGCAGGGCATCCGCGCCGAGTTCGGCATCCGCGTCCGATCCGTACACGCGGCGCAGGAGGTCGCCTCGGCGCGCCGCCTCCTCGGCCCGGCGCGCCGCCACGGGGCTCGACGCCTGCGCGGCGCCCGTCGCCGCCGAGTAGAGCACGCGCGGTCGCCCGCGGGTGGTGCGACGCTCGGTCTCGGCGATGACGTAGCCGGCATCGATGAGACGCTGCACGTGCTCGCGGACCGTGTTGGCGTGGAGTCCGGTCGCCTCGACGAGCTCGGCGATGGCCCGCTGCGGCCGCTCCTGCAGCAGGCGCATGATCTCGACGCGCGAATAGCTCGAGATCGCGCTGTAGCCGCCGGTCATGCTCCCATTATCGCGGCCGCGGTCGCGCGACCGTGCCGCCGTGCCCGGACGCGGCGCTGCCCGCCGGTCCGGGGACGGGCGGGCAGCGTCAGGGCGCCTGGGATCACCGCTGCGGGGTGCGGTTCTCCGCGCTCACCATCCACGAGAGCTGCTCCACCCGCTCGAGGATGGCGTGCAGGATGTCGGCACTCGTGGGGTCTTCTTCGTCGACGTCGTCGTGGACGTCGCGGCACGTCGCGGCCACGGCATCCAATCGCTCCGTCATCAGATCGACGACTTCCGTCGTCGCGATCTCACCCTGCGGGAACTCCGGGAGGGTGGTGGTCCGTGCGACTTCGTCGCTGCGTCCGTCGGGAAGCGCGTGCAGCGAGCGCATGCGCTCGGCGACGGTGTCGGCGAAGTCGCGTGCGGCCTCGATGATCTCGTCGAGCTGCAGGTGGGTGTCGCGGAAGTTGCGGCCCACCACGTTCCAATGCGCCTGCTTGCCCTGCAGCGAGAGCTCGATGAGGTCGACCAGCACCTTCTGCAGGTTCTCGCTGAGCGTCTCGGAGGCCGTGAAGCCCCGCTCCGCGTTCTGCTCCGGCGTGAGCTCGGCGCCAGCTCCGCCGCGCGCGGCCCGCCTCTTGTTGCCCGAGGCTCCGGAGGAGTTCGTGCTGCTCTTCGCCGTGCTCTTCTTCGCGGTCGTCGTCGCCACTGTCGCTCCGTTTCGTCGGTCGCCTGCCGCGGGGGACCGGCCGTGAGGGATCCGCGCCGCGGTGGGGTGTGTCATCGACGGTAGCCAGAGCCGGCCGCGCAGGCCCGGGGATTGCCCTCCGCGCGTCCGCGTGCTAACGGCTGACGCGGCGCCGGTGGTCGTGGTGGGATGGAACCGATGACTCCGACCGCTCTGCCGTCCGCCGTCGACATCGCCGCCGCCGTGCGCGGGGGCGAGACGACCGCCGTGGCCGTCGTCGAAGCGCACCTCGACCGGATCGCGCACCGCAACGGTGACCTCAACGCGCTCACCGTCGTGTTCGCCGGCAGGGCACGGGCTGCGGCCGCCGACGTGGACGCGGCCATCGCCGACGGGCGCGATCCGGGTCCGCTCGCCGGGGTCCCGGTGTCGGTGAAGGAGAACATCGAGCTCACATGGTCGGCGACCACGAACGGCTGGCGCGGCTCCGCCGACGCCGTGCCGGCGCGCGACGCGACGATCGTCCGGCGACTGCGGGCGGCGGGCGCCGTGCCCATCGGTCGCGGCAACATGCCCGACTTCGGCATGCGCTGGGACACCGACAACGATCTCTTCGGCCGCACGCTCAACCCCTGGGACCGCGGGCGCAGCCCCGGCGGATCCAGCGCCGGCGACGCCGTGGCCGCGGCGACGGGCATGAGCGCCGTCGGGCTCGGGAACGACTTCGGCGGATCCCTTCGCCTTCCCGCCTACGCGGCCGGGATCGTGGGGATGCGTCCCACGCGCGGACGCGTTCCCCGGGCGGCGGTGCAGGACCGTCCGGTCGCGCTGACGCTGCAGGAGTTCTCGGTCAATGGACCCCTGGCGCGCAGCGTCGGCGACGTCGGCCTCGCGCTCGACGTGATGAGCGGGTGGGATGCCGACGACCCGGTCTCGCTCGACGCGCCGTCTCTCCGCGCCGACGACGTTCCGCGTCGCGTCGGCGTGGTGCGCGACCCGGGCGGAGCGCCGGTCGACCGCGACGTCGCCGCGGGCATCGAGCGCGCCGCCGAGGCACTCCGCCGGGCCGGGTGGGAGACGGTCGACCTCGACCCACCTCTGCTCGAGGAGGCTGCGGTGCTGTGGCGCAGGCTCTCGTGCACCGACATGCTGATCTCCCTCGACCCCGCCGCCCTCGGCCAGCCGCTCGGGCGCTCGGCGACCGCGTTCCTGCGCGACAGCACGGCGGCGGCCCGGCCGTACGAGACGGCGCGCGAGTACGCCGCGGCTTGGGCGCGGCGCGCGGTGATCGCGGCGGAATGGCGGCGGCTCCAGACCGAGGTCCCGCTGATCCTCGGGCCGGTCTCGACGACGAGGATGCGCGAACCGGACTACGACCTCGGCGGAACGTCCGCAGCCGACGAAGCCTGGCGCGCACTGTGGCTCACCGTGGCGGCCAACTTCCTCGGGCTGCCGGCGCTCGCGCTCCCCACCGGCATGGGCGGCGACGGGATGCCGACCGGCGTGCAGCTGATCGGCCCGCCGTTCGGTGAGGCGATCGTGCTCGCGGCGGGCCGGGCCGTGGAGACCGGTGCGGGTCCACTGCCCGTGGTATCAGCGGCATCTGTCGCCCCTCCTGACTGACGGACGCCGAACGGAGGACCCATGGCCCGCACTCCCGCCCCGCCTGTGGCGCTGCCCGACCTGCGTGGCCGCACGGCTCTGATCACCGGGGCGAGCGACGGCGTCGGAGTGGAGATCGCGCGCGGGCTGGCCGCGGCAGGAGCCGACCTGGTGCTGCCGGTCCGTCGCCGCGAGAAGGGCGAGCGCGCGGTCGCGGGCCTGCGCAGCACTGCCCCGCAGACCCGCATCGAGCTTCGCGATCTCGACCTCGCCCGGCTGGACTCCGTCGCCGCACTGGCGGCGGCCCTCACCGCGGAACGCGCGCCCCTCGACATCGTGGTGCTCAACGCGGGCATCGTGCTGCTCGGAGACGGCGAGCGGCACACGAGCGTCGACGGCTTCGAGCTGCACTTCCAGACCAACTTCCTCGGGCACTTCGCGCTCGCCACCGCGCTCCTGCCGCTGCTGCGCGACCGGCGCACCCGGGTCGTGATCCAGCTGAGCCTCGCCGCCGGTGTGGCACGGCTCGCGTGGGACGACCTGCAGAGCGAGCGTCGCTACGCGCCCCTGCGCGCGTACGGCGCATCGAAGGTCGCGCTCGGGCTGTTCGGTTACGAGCTCGCGCGGCGCTCCGCCGCGAGCGACGGGCGTTTGACGGTGCACCTCAGCCATCCGGGCATCGCGCCCGGCACCGCCATCGCGCCCGCGATGCGCGAGCGCAGCCGCGGCGGTGCGGGCGAGGCGCTGGCCGAGCGATGGGGCAACACGCCCGCCGAGGCCGCGCAGCCGGCCCTGCTGGCCGCGGTGACGGATGCCGCGCCTCCCGGCTTCTTCGGACCGCTTGGACCACTGCACCTCGGGGGTGCTGCCGGTCCACTGAAGGCATACCGGCGGGTCACCGATCCGGCTGCCGGCGCGCGGGTCTGGGACGTCGCCGAGCGCCTGCTCGCCGGACGAGTGCGCGCACGGTGACGCCCGGGTGGACGTGTCCGGCACGCGCCTGAGCAGCGGTGATGCTCAGGGGAACGGCGTCTCGGGCGTCTGCGGGAACGTCGGCTCTTCGGGGTTGGGCGCGAGCGGCTCGTCCGGCCAGGGTGCCGGCGGTTCGGTCGGCAGCCCGGGCGGCGGGTCGGCGGGTGCCGGCGAGGGCGGGCCCGGTGGCACTTCGCCGGGCGGCGTCTGGCCCGGGAGCGGTTCGGGGAGGGTCGGATCGGTCATCTCACTCCTGCCGTCGTGTCGCGGCGGCGCCGCTGACGTCCTCCCACCTTCGACCCTGCGCGGACCGCGCGCGAGGGTCTTGACCGCGTCGGACCGCCGCGGTACCGGACGCCGAGAGGGTGCCCGCGGCTGCGTGGGGCGGTGCCAACACCTCCGTAGGCTGGAGGGCGTGGCATCCGTTCTCAACGTCTCGGCGTACCTGTTCACCCGCATCGCCGACCCCGGCGCGCTGCGGCAGGTGCTGCGCGAGCGAGCGCTCGCGGCCGGGCTCAAGGGCACGATTCTGATCGCGGAGGAGGGCGTCAACCTGTTCCTCGCGGGCGCGGCCCACGCCGTGCGCCCCTTCATCGACGAGCTGCGGATCGACCCCCGGTTCGCGCCGCTGACCACGAAGGAGAGCTGGTCCGACACGCAGCCCTTCGGGAAGATGCTCGTCAAGGTCAAGCGCGAGATCATCCGCATGGACCACCCGACGATCCGCCCGGACGCCGAGCGCGCGCCCGCTGTCGCGCCCGAGACGCTGCGTCGGTGGCTGGACGAGGGACGCGACGACCGGGGTCGAGAGGTCGTGCTGGTCGACACCAGGAACGCGTTCGAGGTGGACTACGGCGCTTTCGACGGTGCGATCGACTGGCGCATCGAGCGGTTCACGCAGTTCCCGGATGCCGCGGCCGCCGCCGCGCCCGACCTCGCCGGCAAGACCGTCGTGAGCTACTGCACGGGCGGCATCCGCTGCGAGAAGGCCGCGATCTACCTGCGCGAGGCGGGCGTGGACGCCTATCAGCTGGACGGCGGCATCCTGGGGTACTTCGAGCGCGTCGGCGGCGCCCACTGGAACGGCGACTGCTTCGTGTTCGACGGGCGCGAAGCCCTCACGCCGGCACTCGCCCCGCGCTCCACCGCCCCGCGCCCTGCGGCGGCGTGAGCGTTCCGCCGGCCTCTCGGCGCACCTGCGGGCTCGCGCATCGCCCGCGGTGCGCGGTGCCATCCGGGTTGAGCGTCTGTCACGCGCGACGCCCCGCCCGGCCGGAAGGCGGCCGGGCGGGGCGTGACGTGTCATGCCGGGAGCGTCAGGCCAGTCCGTTGTCGGCGAGCCACGCGGCGGCGATGTCCTCGGCGGAGAGCTGCTCCTCGGTGGACTGCACGTTCATCGCCACCAGGCCCTCGGGGGTCAGCGCGGCGCTCACGGCGTTGATGACGTCGGCGATCTCCTCGGCGACGTCGGCGTTCACCAGCGGGACGACGTTGGACGCGAGGAACAGACCCTCCGGGTCCTCCAGCGTCACCAGATCCTCGGTCTCGATGCGCGGGTCGGCGCTGTAGACGTTGGCGACCTGGATGTTGCCCGCGACGAGCTCCTCGACCGTGGTGTCGGCGGTGGCCTGGAACGACACGGTCACGCCGTACACCTCTTCGAGGCCCTTCGGGCCGTAGGGGCGCTCCTCGAGCTCGGGCGCGCCGCCGAGCACGAGCCCGTCGATGCCGGCGAGGTCGGCGATGGAGGCGACCCCGTTCTCCTCGGCGAACGCGGCTGTGACGTTGTACGAGTCCTGATCGGTCGCCGAGGACTGCTCGAGGACGGTCAGCCCGTCGGGGAGGGCGTCCTGCAGCGCCGCGTACACGTCGTCGGGCGTGGTGGCGGTGGTGTCCGGCTCGAAGTACTGCAGGAGGTTTCCGGTGTACTCGGGGAACAGGTCGATCGAGCCGTCCTCGATGGCCGGCATATAGGCGTCGCGCTGGCCGATGTTGAAGTCGCGCTCGACGGTGAAGCCTTCGGCCTCGAGGGCCTGGGCGTAGATCTCGGCGATGATCTCGTTGGAGTAGTACGCCTGCGACCCGATGACGATGGTCGACGAGTCGCCGGCGTCGCCGGTGTCTCCGCCGTCGCTCTCGAGCGGGTCGCTGGAGGCGCACCCGGCGAGGGTGAGCGCGGTGACGGCTGTCGCAGCGAGCGCCAGGGCGAGGCGGGTGCGTGCTGTGGACATGGGGGAACCTCCGATGTGGTGAGGGGTCAGCGGGACAGCTGGGGGACGGGGGCGAGCGCCTGCGCCGCGGCCTCGCGGCGCGAGCGGGGACCGTCGGTGCGAGGCACAGCGAAGCGGGCGAGAAGGGCGAAGAGGCCGTCCAGGGCGAGCGCGAGCGCGACGATGACGATGGAGGCGCCGAGGATCTGGTCGAACCGGCGCAGAGCCAGCCCCTGGATCAGATAGAACCCGAGGCCGCCGAGGCCGACATAGGCCGCGATGGTCACCGTGGCGACCACCTGGAGAGTGGCGGACCGCAGTCCGCCGATCAGGAGTGCGAGTCCGAGGGGCATCTCGATCCGGAACAGGATCTGCCACTCGGTCATTCCCATCGCGCGCCCGGCATCGATCACGGAGCGGTCGATCGCCTCGACGCCGGCGTACGCACCGGCGAGGATCGAGGGGATCGCGAGGAGCACGAAGGCGGCGACGGCGGCGTCGGTCTTCTGCGAGACCCCTACCAGCAGCACGAGCAGGACCACCAGGCCGAGCGCGGGGAGGGCCCGCGCGGCGCCGCTGAGGAAGACGACCACGTCGCGTCCTCTCCCGGTGTGGCCGACCGCCCAGCCGACGGGGATGGCGATCACCGCGGCGATGGCCACGGAGCCGAACGTGAACGCCAGGTGCTGCGCGATCGCGGTCGGCAGCGGAAGCGAGCCGGTGAGGCGGTCGGGCGAGAAGATCCAGGCGAGGGCCTCGGCGAGGAGGTTCACGTCGCCACCGCCGTCGACACCGCCCGCCGCTGCGAGGCGCGCGTCGGCGAGGTCCTGCGCACCCAGGGCATCAGCGCGCGGCCGAGGAGGACCAGGAGCAGATCGATCACCAGCGCCACCACCACGACGGCCACCACTCCGGCGAAGACCTCGGCCACGATCCGCCGCTGCGACCCGTTCGTGAAGAGATAGCCGAGGTTCTGCACGCCCACCAGGGCACCGACGGTGGCCAGCGAGATCGTCGACACCGCGGCGACGCGCAGCCCGGCGAGGATGACCGGGCCGGCCAGCGGGAAGTCGACCGTCCAGAAGCGTCGCCAGGTGCCGTAGCCGACGGCGACGGCCGCGCTGCGCGTGGCGGGATCGACCGAGGCCAGGCCCTCGGTGACCGATCGGGTCATGATCGCGACGGCGTAGATCGCCAGCGCCACGATCAGGTTCAGTTCGGACAGGAACGGGATGCCCAGCAGCTGCAGCAGCGGGAACAGCGCGAGGGACGGGATCGTGTACAGCAGCCCGACGACCGTGAGCACCGGGCCCCGCAGCCGCGTGTACTGGAACGCGAGCCACCCGATCGGGATGGCGACGGCGAATCCCATGATGATCGCGATGGCGCTCTGCCGCAGGTGGTCGACCGTGAGCGCGCCGATGAGGTCCAGGTTGTCGAGCACCCAGCTCACGGCGAGTCCTCCACCAGCACGCCCTGCGTGCGCCCCGCGGCATCGACGAGCACCGTGCCCTGCGGCGTCTGCTTCGCCCGCAGCGCGCGAGTGCCGCGCTCGGCGCCGATGAAATCGGCGACGAAGTCGCTCGCGGGGTTCTCGATGATCTCGCTCGGGCTGCCGATCTGGGCGACGCGGGCGCCGTTCTCGAGGATCACCACCTGATCGCCGAGGAGGAACGCCTCGTCGATGTCGTGCGTGACGAACACGATCGTCTTGTGCAGCTCCCGCTGGAGCCTGATGATCTCGGCCTGCAGCTCGCGTCGCACGATGGGGTCGACGGCCCCGAAGGGCTCGTCCATGAGGAGGATGTCGGGATCGACGGCGAGCGCCCGCGCCACGCCGACGCGCTGCTGCTGCCCGCCGGAGAGCTGACTCGGGTACCGCTTGGCGAGTCCTCGCTCCAGGCCCACGACGTCCATGAGCTCGAGAGCGCGCCGCCGCGCCTGCGCCCGCGGCACGCCCGTGAGCACCGGCACCGTGGCGATGTTGTCGACGACCGAGAAATGGGGGAGCAGGCCCGCGCTCTGCAGCACGTACCCGATCCCGCGCCGGAGTGCGACCGGGTCGCGCTGCGAGATCGGTTCGTCGTCGATGGTGATGACGCCGTCCGAGGGCTCGACCAGGCGGTTGATCATGCGCAGCAGCGTCGTCTTGCCGCTCCCCGACGAGCCGACGAGGACCGTCGTCTTGTGCGCGGGGAGAAGCAGGCTGAAGTCATCGACGGCGAGGGTGCCGTCCGCGAAGCGCTTGGAAACCGCGCGGAATTCGATCGCCATGCTGTCCTTTCGGCGGAGAACCCAGAAAACCACACGTCGGCGACATCGGGCCCGTTGATGCCGGATCTTGACCTGCGCGCATCGTCTGTGCTGCGGCCCGGCCACACTCATCGCGAGGGCGGGTCTCGCCCGCCGTCGGGGGGCGCCGCTACGTTGGGCGCATGACTGCTCGGGAGTACGACCTGATCGTGATCGGCGCGGGGCCCGTCGGCGAGAACGTGGCCGACCGCGCGAGACAGGGCGGCCTGTCGGTCGTCGTGGTCGAAAGCGAGCTCGTCGGAGGCGAGTGCTCCTTCTGGGCCTGCATCCCCTCCAAGGCGCTGCTGCGGCCTGGCGCCGCCCTGCGTGCCGCCCGGGCCGTCGGCGGCGCCGCGCAGGCGGTCACCGGCACGGTCGACGTGGCGGCGACGCTGCGCCGGCGCGACGTGCTGGTCCACGACTGGGACGACAGCTCACAGGTGGAGTGGCTGCACGGGGCGGGCATCGACCTGGTCCGCGGCCACGGACGCCTGAGCGGCGAGCGGGAGGTCACCGTGGCTGCTGCGGACGGCGCCGAGACCGTCCTGCGGGCCCGCCATGCCGTGGCCGTGTGCACCGGCTCGGCGGCGCTGGTGCCCGACATCCCCGGCCTGCGCGAGGCGCAGCCCTGGACGAGCCGGGACGCGACCGGCGTGCGGGACGTCCCGGCGTCCCTCGCGATCCTCGGCGGCGGCGTCGTCGGAAGCGAGATGGCGACGCTCTACACGTCACTCGGCGCGGAGGTGACGGTCATCGCGCGCTCCGGTCTGCTGCGTGGGGTCGAGCCGTTCGCCGGTGAGGCGGTGGCGAAGGCGCTGACGGATGCCGGCGCCGACGTCCGCACCGGCGTCGAGGTCGAACGTGCCGGCCGCGACGCCGACGGTGTCGTGCTCACGCTCTCCGACGGGTCCGAGGTGCGCGCCGCCGAGGTCCTGGTCGCCACCGGGCGGCGGCCCCGCACGGAGGACCTGGGGCTCGGGGCGGTCGGGCTGGCGCCGGGCGACTGGCTGGATGTCGACGACACGCTGCGCGTGCGCGGCGTGGACTGGCTCTACGGCGTGGGCGACGTCAACCATCGCGCCCTGCTCACGCATCAGGGCAAGTATCAGGCCCGCGCCGCGGGCGACGTCATCGCAGCCCGCGCGACGCAGGGCGAGGTCGACGACGGCCCCTGGGGAGCGCACGTGGCGACCGCCGATCACTCGGCGGTGCCGCAGGTCGTCTTCACCGATCCGGAGGTGGCCGCGGTCGGGCACACCGAGGAGTCGGCTCGATCCGCGGGCCTGCGCATCCGCGTGATCGACTACGACCTCTCATGGCTCGCCGGCGCGAGTGAGCACGCCGACGACTATCGCGGGCGCGCCCGCGTCATCGTCGACGAGGATCGCCGCGTCGTCGTCGGGGCGACATTCGTGGGGCAGGACGTCGGCGAGATGCTCCACGCCGCGACGATCGCCGTGGTCGGCGAGGTGCCGATCGACCGCCTGTGGCACGCGGTGCCGTCGTACCCGACGATCAGCGAGGTGTGGCTGCGCTGGCTCGAGGAATGCGGTCGCCCATGAGACCCGAGCCCGATCCCGTCGGCCCCGGCCAGGAGTCGGTGTGGGACTACCCCCGACCGCCGCGCGTCGAGCGGGTCGCGCGGCGGGTGCGCATCGAGCTGGGCGGCCGGGAGATCCTCGACACCGACGATGTCGTGCGGGTGCTGGAGACGAGCCACCCGCCCGTCTACTACCTGCCGATCGCGGCGTTCGCCGACGGCGCACTCACGCACGGGGAGGGCTCCTCGTTCTGCGAGTTCAAGGGCGGCGCGCGCTACTTCGACGTGCGCGGCGGCGGCGAGGTCCGGCCACGGGCGGCGTGGACGTATCCGCGGCCCGCGGCCGGCTACGAGCAGCTGGCCGATCGGGTGGCGGTCTACGCCTGTGACATGGACCGCTGCACGATCGACGGGGTCGAGGTGACACCACAGCCGGGCCGCTTCTACGGCGGGTGGATCACCCCCGACATCGCCGGCCCGTTCAAGGGCGTTCCGGGCTCCATGGGGTGGTGACCTCTCAGCGGTGACACAGGGAACACCCAGGCCGGTGCCCTTCCGCACCGATATATCGGTATGTATCGTCGGGGTATCGGCAGACGCTCGTTAGGAGACAGCCATGAGTGGTTCATTCCCCGGTTTCGGTTCGCGTCCAGGAGGTCAGGGCAGTGGCCTGCCCAACAGCCTGTGGGACGCGATGGATCAGTTGCGCGAGGCCTTCGAGAAGGGATTCTCGCCGCGCGTCGCCAAGGGCGACGTCCGTGCGGCGGTGCTGGCGGTGCTGGCGGAGAAGCCCATGCACGGATACCAGATCATCCAGGAGATCGAGGCGCGCAGCGACGGTGCGTGGAAGCCGAGCCCCGGCTCCGTCTACCCGACTCTCCAGCTGCTCGCCGACGAGGGACTGGTCGCGGCGGAGGAGTCCAACGGCAAGAAGACGTACTCGCTCACCGAGGCGGGCCGGGCCGAGGCCACGGCGTCGGCCGAGGACAAGTCCGCGCCGTGGGAATCGTTCAGCTCACGCGACACCGGTCGCACCTCGGCGCTGCCCAAGTCGGGTGCCAAGCTCGCACAGGCCGCCGCCCAGGTCGGTCGCAGCGGCACGCCGCAGCAGGTCGCGCAGGCTGTCGAAGTGCTCGACGAGGCGCGGCGTAAGCTCTACTCGATCCTGGCTCAGGACTGATCGCCGGCCGCGTGCCGGTAGACGCCGGCCCGAGCCCGCGGGTTCGACGGGGCGTGCGATCCCGGACGATCGGGATCGCAGGCACCGCGATCTAGGAGATTCGATGGCCGACGTCGGGAACACGCGCGCCCGCTACCGCAGGATCCTCCGGTTCGCCGGACGCTACATGGTCCAGGCGTGGTGGTACGAGCTCTTCCTGCCGCGCCTGGGGTTCGGCGCCCTCGCCGCCCGCGGGCGCGCCCGACGGCTGCAGACGATCGCTCGCCGGTTCCATGTGCTCGCCGTGCAGTACGGCGGGCTCATGATCAAGGTCGGCCAGTTCCTGTCGTCGCGGCTCGACGTGCTGCCGCCCGAGATCACGAAGGAGCTCGAGGGGCTCCAGGACGAGGTGCCGCCGGTCGCGTTCCCGGCGATCCGCACACTCGCCGAGGCGGAGCTGGGCGTCCCGCTCGGGCGCGCGTTCGAATGGGTCGACGAGACCCCCGTGGCCGCGGCATCCCTCGGCCAGGCGCATCGTGCGCGGCTCACCCAGGCCGACGCGGCCGAGACGGGGTTCGCGGACGTCGTGATCAAGGTGCAGCGCCCGGGGATCGAGGCGATCGTCGACGTCGACCTCGCCGCCCTGCGGCGCGTGGCGGCGTGGCTGAGCCGGGTGAAAGTGGTCCGCGACCACGTCGACCTGCCGGCGCTGCTGGAGGAGTTCGCCTACACCAGCCGGCAGGAGATCGACTACCTCCACGAGGCGCAGAACGCCGAGCGGTTCGCCGCCGACTTCGCCGGCGACCCCCGCGTCGGCGTGCCGGACGTGGCGTGGGAGCGCACGACGCGGCGGGTCCTCACCCTGGAGGACGTCACCGCGATCAAGATCAACGACGTCGACGGGCTCCGCGCGGCCGGCATCGACCCCGGCCACGTCGCCATCGAGTTCGCCGACGTCATGTTCGATCAGCTGTTCTCGAACGGCTTCTTCCACGCCGATCCCCATCCGGGGAACATCTTCGTCACGCCCGTCGAGCGCGGCGCCGGCGAGGGCGGGAAGGCATGGAAGCTGACGTTCATCGACTTCGGCATGATGGGCGAGGTGCCCGACGGGCTGCGCCACGGGCTGCAGCAGCTCGTCATCGCCGTGGCGTCGCGCAACAGCGCCAAGATGATCGAGAGCATCCGCGCGGTCGGCGTGCTGCTGCCGTCCGCCGACACGAACGAGCTGGAGCGGGCGATGACGGCGCTGTTCGCCCGGTTCGGCGGGATGGGCTTCGCGGAGCTGCAGAAGGTCGACCCGCGGGAGTTCCGTGCCTTCGCCACGGAGTTCGGCGACGTGGTGCGCTCGCTGCCCTTCCAGCTGCCGGAGAACTTCCTGCTCATCATCCGCGCCGTCTCGCTGACCAGCGGCATGTGCAGCTCGCTCGACCCCGAATTCAACGTCTGGGACGCCGTCGAGCCCTACGCCGACCGCCTCCTGCGCGACGAGCGGGGCAACGTGGTGCAGGCGTTCGCCCGCGAGGCCGCCTCCACCGCGGCCGTGGTCGCCCGCCTTCCGCGCCGGCTCGACGACATGATCACGCGCGCCGAGGACGGCCGGCTCGTCGCCGACGCCCCGAAGCTCGAGCAGCGCCTTCGCCGGCTGGAGCGCATGGGGCGCCGCGCCGTGTCCGCGGTGCTCTTCGCCGCGCTCCTGATCAGCGGCGCGGTGCTGCGCGCGGAGGATCTGTTCGTGGGCACCGTGCTCATGGTCGGGTCGGTGATCCCGCTCCTGCACACGCTGTTCGCGGGCTTCGCCGGGCGCCAGGGCCCGGGCGACTGAAGCCACCCGCTACGGTGTCACGGAGGACCTGACTGCGGGGGTGACCAGTGCTCGGCGTGATGATGCTGCGGGTCGCGGACCTGCTCGTGCAGCTGGGCCTCATCGGGATCGGCCTCGCGATCATCCTCGTGGAGGATCCCGACAGCACGTTGGACGCGCTGGCGCTGTGGTGCGTCATCGGGGGCCTGTACTGGCTGGCGTCGGTCATCGCGGTGGCGATCAGCGTGCGCCGGTCCGAAGTCGCGGCACCCGCGTGGCTGGGGCGGCTCGACCTGCACCCCGCGGTCGCCGTCGTCAGCGTGACCGCCACATTCCTGGCGAGCATCGTCGGGATCGTCGCCGCCATCGAGATCCTCATCCTCCGCGACGACCCCGACTGGGCCGGGTGGGTCGAGCCGGTCGCGATCTCGGCCATGCTGCTGTCCTGGGCGCTGTACCACTGGGGGTTCGCCCGCATCTACCACCGGCGTTTCCGGGTCGCCGACGTCGCCCCCCTGGTCTTCCCCGGCACGGACGCGCCCCGGATCGCCGACTTCGTCTACTTCTCGTTCACCAACGCCACGAACTTCTCTGTCTCCGACGTGCAGGTGATGACGACGCGCATGCGGTGGACCGTCGTGTGGCACACCGTCACGAGCTTCTTCCTCAACGCGCTGATCATCGTGCTCGCCTTCAGCACGATCATCAGCGGCTGATCAGCCCGCCGGCGAGTAGCCGCCGCCGTCCGCCGGGCCGGCGGTGATGACGGGCTCGATGTCGAGCGTCAGGTCGATGATCATGCGAAGGAGCCCGCCCATCGTGGTCGACTGCAGCAGCGAGTAGCGGTCGAGCTCGCCGAGCGGGGCCAGTGCGGCCAGCTGCCACGCGGCCTCGACCGGATCGTCCGACAGCGGGGTGTCGGCATCCCACCGCACGATCTCCAGGCCCCCGGACTCCGCGCCGGACGCGCGGGCGACGACGCGCCGCACGATGGCCTCGGCCTCGCCGCGCAACGCCGTGAGGGCATCGTCCCACTCCAGTTCGGGCACAGCGTCGACGCGTGCTCTCGGGTGGGGGTCGTCGTCCAGCCACTCCGCCACCTCGAACCGGTCGCCCCCCACCGCGACGGCGTACATCGCCTCGCTCGCCGCGTCCACGCGAATGAGGCGGGCGAACGTGCCGACGCCGGTGCGGATGTCGCCGCCCCCGACCTCGCGTCCTCGCTCGATGAGCACGACGCCGAAGCGCGGGTCCTCCTCGTCGAGCAGCCTGCCCAGCATGGTCAGGTAGCGGGGCTCGAAGATGCGCACGAGGAGCGGCGTGTGGGGGAACAGCACACTCCCCAGCGGGAACATCGCCACCTCGCGCATGGCTCAAGTCAAGCACGCGGCCGGCCACTAACGGCCGTTCCGTCCCGGCGCAACCCCCGTCACGCCGGCGCGCGGCGTGCCTAGCGTGGCCTCATGACAGGCGAACAGCGCGACCAGTACACGTTCACCAACCCCGCCGAGCTGTACGCGGACTTCGATCCGAAGAAGCAGCGTCAGCCCGAGCCGGGTCTCGACGCCGAGCTGCAGCCGAAGGCCGATCTGGGCGAGGAGACGTATCGGGGCACCGGCCGGCTCGCCGGTCGCAAGGCCCTCATCACGGGTGCGGATTCCGGGATCGGCGCGGCTACCGCGATCGCCTTCGCGCGCGAGGGCGCGGATGTCGCGATGTCGTACCTGCCGGAGGAGGAGCGGGACGCGCAGCGCGTCGCGGGGATCCTCCAGGATGCCGGCGTGACGGCGCTCACCATCCCCGGCGACCTGCGCGATCCGGCCTACTGCCGGGACCTCGTAGAGCGAGCGGTCGAGGGGCTCGGAGGCCTGGACATCCTGGTCAACAACGGCGGCAAGCAGATCTTCAACGAGGATCTGACGACCCTCGACGACGAGCAGTTCGACGACACCTTCAAGACCAACGTGTACGCCATGTTCTGGATCACCAAAGCGGCGCTGCCGCATCTGAAGCCGGGATCCGCGATCATCAACACCACGTCGATCCAGGCGTATCAGCCGTCGGAGATCCTCGTGGACTACGCCTCGACGAAGGCGACGATCAACGCCTTCACCAAGGCGCTCGCGCAGCAGCTGGCGCCGAAGGGCATCAGGGTGAACGCGGTGGCTCCTGGGCCGATCTGGACTCCGCTGCAGGTGACCGACGGCCAGCCGCAGGAGAAGATCGAGAGCTTCGGCGAGCAGACGCCGCTGGGACGTGCCGGTCAGCCGGCCGAGCTCGCGCCGGCCTACGTCTTCCTCGCGTCGGCGGAGTCCAGCTACGTCGCCGGCGAGACCCTCGCCGTGACCGGCGGGTCCCCGACGCCCTGAGCCTGCCTAGACTTCGACCACGGGCCTCCGTCCGCGAGGCGCCCGACCGACGAGTGGAGGAGCGGGGATGCAGCTGGGAATGGTGGGACTCGGCCGGATGGGCGGGAACATCGTCCGGCGCCTGATGCGCGACGGGCACGACTGCGTGGTGTACGACGTCAGCCCCGACGCTGTCGCGACGCTGGCCGGCGAGGGGGCCGAGGGCTCGACGAGCCTGGCCGAGCTCGTGTCGAAGCTCGAGGCGCCGCGCGCGGTGTGGCTCATGATCCCGGCGGGCCTCACGGGCACGGTGGTGGACGAGGTCGCAGCGCTGCTCGACCCCGGCGACATCATCATCGACGGCGGCAACTCGAACTACCGCGACGACGTGCGGCGCGCGGTCGCGCTCCAGCACACCGGCATCCACTACGTCGACATCGGCACCAGCGGAGGCGTGTTCGGGCTGGAGCGCGGCTACTGCCTCATGGTCGGCGGCCCCGACGAGGCGTTCCGGCGCATCGAGCCGATCCTCAGGACCATCGCACCGGGCAGCGGGGAGGCTGCTCGCACGCCGGGCCGCGACGGCGACTTCGCACCGGAGGAGCTCGGGTACCTGCACTGCGGTCCGTCCGGTGCCGGGCACTTCGTGAAGATGGTCCACAACGGCATCGAGTACGGCGTGATGGCGGCGCTGGCCGAGGGACTGAACATCCTCGAGCATGCCGATGCGGGTGTGCGCGAGGCGGAGCACTCCGCCGAGGTCGCTCCCCTGGAGGAGCCGGAGTTCTACCAGTTCACCATCGACACCCCGAAGGTCGCGGAGCTGTGGCGCCGGGGCTCGGTGATCTCCTCCTGGCTGCTGGATCTCACGGCCGCTGCCCTGCACGGCAACCCCACGCTCGACGGGCTTGCGGGGCGCGTCTCGGACTCCGGCGAGGGGCGCTGGACCGTCAAGGCGGCCGTCGACACCGGGGTGCCGGCGCCGGTGCTCGCGGCCTCGCTGTTCGAGCGTTTCGCCTCGCGCGACGAGGACCGCTTCGCCAATCAGGTCCTCTCGGCGATGCGCCTGCAGTTCGGCGGACACCAGGAGCTCCCGGCGGGCGATGTCCTGGAGGCCGGCGGGCGCAAGTCCGAGTCCTCCGCCGGCGGTCAGTCGCGCACCGCCGAGGACGCCGGGTGACGAAGGTCGACCTGAAGCGGACCATCCCCTCCTACACGGCGCCCCGGGGTGCGTTCGAGGTCGTCGAGGTGCCGCCGCTCCGCTACCTGATGGTGGACGGCCACGGCGACCCCAACGCGTCCGGGCAGTACACGGATGCGGTCGCGGCGCTCTTCGGCACGGCATACCGCCTGAAGTTCCTCAGCAAGACCGAGCTGGGCCGGGACTACGTCGTCATGCCGCTCGAGGGATTGTGGTGGTCCGACGACATGGCGACCTTCACCACGTCGCGCGACAAATCCCGCTGGAGCTGGACGATGATGATCCTCGTGCCGGAATGGATCGAGGAGGTCCATGCGGAGCGCGCCCGCCGGGCGGCCGCCGAGAAGGGCGATTCCGCCGCCCTCGGCTCCCTCCGGCTCGGAGATCTCGCGGAGGGCACCTGCGTCCAGACGCTGCACGTCGGCTCGTACGACGACGAGGCACCGGTCCTGGCCGACATGCACGAGCGGTTCATCCCGGCGCACGGGCTGCGCATGACCGGGCGTCACCACGAGATCTACCTCACCGACCCGCGCCGGTCGGCGCCCGAGCGGCTGCGCACGATCCTGCGACAGCCGGTGGAGCCGGCCGCCCGGGACTGACGACGCAGCGGATGCCGCGCCCCAGCCGGGGCGCGGCATCCGCGGGTCTGCTGAGCCCGTGTCAGCGCGGCACGTCGCCGCGCCAGGCTCCGGTCTCCTGCGGGGCCTTCTCGATGAACTTCTTGAAGTTCTCGAGGTCCCGCTTCACGGCGAAGTTGTCGGCGCCCACGACGGCCCCGACCTTCTCGACGACGCCCGTCGGCTCCCAGTCGATCTGCACGGTGACCCGGGTGCTGGTGTCGGTGAGCTTGTGGAACGTGACGACGCCGGCGTGCACGGTCTCGCCGTCGATGCTGCGCCATGCCACCCGCTCGTCGGGGTGCTGCTCGGTGATCTCGGCGTCGAACTCGCGCTCGACCGGGCCGACCTTGACCTTCCAGTGGTTGTGGGTGTCGTCGATCTGAGTGATCGACTCGACCTCGTCCATGAACTTCGGGAAGGTCTCGAACTGGGTCCACTGGTTGTACGCCATGGTGACGGGCACGTCCACGTCGATGGTCTCGATGATCTGACTCATGCCCCCAGCCTGCGCGTCGGCCCCGCCCCCTCGCACCCTCTTGACGAGGACCGCGGAAGCACGTATTGAGCCGTACACATGGCATATTCAGTCGCCGTCTGATACTTCTTGACTTCGACTGCCCGCCGCCCGGCGCGGGCGTCGACTCGTATATCCGAGGGGAGAACGCATGCGTGCACGGCGATCGAGGCTCGCTCTGAGCGGAGCTCTAGTAGGACTGGCCATGGCGATCGGGCTGGCGGTGTCGCCGGCGTCGGCCGCTCCATCGGGCGGCGTTCAGACGGCCACCGCGGCGTACTCGTGCGGAACGTTCGAAGGACTCGCGCTGACCCAGTCGACGGTGAGCTACACCGGTGTGACGCTGCGGTCGGGCGAGACGATCACGGCGAAGATGTCCCCCGCCGCGACGGGCGACAAGATCATGCTGAGCGTCGCCCGCGGCTTCAGCATCACGATGTACTCGGCGCCGGCCACCACCGGTCTCGCGTTCAAGGCTCCCGCCGACGGGACGTACAACCTCGGCTGGTCCCTCGAAGCGGCGGGCACGCGCCCGTCCAGCATCACGTGGACCTTCGACTGCTCGACCTCTTCAGGCACGACGACGCCCATCGTGGCGGATTCGGACCGGGACGGCGTCGCGGATTCGGCGGACGCCTGTGCGGCGACCGTCCTGCCCGATGCGATCAGCAAGCCCGTCGCGGGCCGCTACTACGCGAAGTCCACGGGCGCATTCGTCGACGGCACCGGTCGCTCGGCCAACCTCACGGTGGTCGACGCCGGCGGCTGCTCGGCGGGCCAGATCGCCAAGGCTCTGCGGCTGAGCGTGAAGGACTCCAAGTCAGGCATCACGCTCACGCAGTTGCAGTCCTGGGCTTCCACGCACTGAGCGCACAGAACGGATGCCGCGACCCGGCCGGGTCGCGGCATCCGTTCGTGCTCTTCGCCTACGCGGTGGCGTCGGCGCGCTTGGGCAGCACCCAGCCCGCGCGCGGGAAGTGGCACGTGTACCCGTTGGGGATGCGGATCAGGTAGTCCTGGTGCTCGGGCTCGGCCTCCCAGAACGGGCCCGCGGGCTCGATCGTCGTGACGGCCTTGCCCGGCCAGAGCCCGGACGCGTCCACGTCGGCGATGGTCTCGCGCGCGACCTGCTCCTGCTCGGGAGAGAGCGGGAAGATCGCCGACCGGTAGCTGGAGCCGATGTCGTTGCCCTGACGGTTCAGCGTCGACGGGTCGTGGATCTGGAAGAAGAACGCGAGGATGTCGCGGTACGTGGTCTTCGTCGGATCGAAGACGATCTCGACCGCCTCGGCGTGACCGGGGTGCTTGCGGTAGGTGGCGTGCGCGTTCTCGCCGCCGGTGTAGCCCACCCGCGTATCGAGGACGCCGGGCTGGCGGCGGATCAGGTCCTCCATGCCCCAGAAGCACCCGCCCGCGAGGACTGCCGTCTCGGTGCCGGGGGTGCGGGTGATCTCGCCGGTGTCGAAGGGACCGCTGGTCATGATGCGTGCTCCTGGTTCTCGATGGTGAAGAGGTGTCGGTAGGCCCCGTAGCCCTCGTCCTCGAGCGACGAGGCGGGCACGAAGCGCAATGCGGCCGAGTTCATGCAGTATCTCAGGCCGCCGGCCCGCCGGGGGCCGTCGCGGAAGACGTGCCCGAGGTGGCTGTCGGCGCCCGATGACCGCGCCTCGGTGCGCGGAATCAGCAGCTTCCAGTCGGTCTTGGTGGCGACGGCGTCGGGCTCGATCGGCTTGGTGAAGCTCGGCCATCCGGTTCCGCTGTCGTACTTGTCGGTCGATGAGAAGAGCGGCTGGCCGGAGACGACATCCACGTAGATGCCGGGCTCGTGGTTGTTCCAGTACTCGTTGCGGAAAGCCGGCTCGGTGCCGTCCTCCTGCGTCACGCGGTACTGGGCGTCGGTGAGGCGGCTCAGTGCCTCGGGGGTCCTGCGGTACTCGTTGCTCACGATTCCTCCTGATGCGACGCCGCTGGCTGCGGCGTCATTGAGGGAGAACGGATGCCGCGCCGGTTTTGGTCCCGTGAACCTGGGAACGCGCTCTGAGTTCCTGTCGGAGGTCAGTCCTGTTCCTCCAGCAGCCTGACGCGGGCGACGAGGAGACCGGCAAGAACGCCCCCGAGGCCCCCGGCGGCCATGTCGCCGATCGAGTCCTCGTAGGCGACGTAGATCTCCTCCGAGATGAACCGCCAGCCGATCCACTCGAGCATCTCCCACACGGCGCTGAGGGCCATCCCGAGGCTCGTCACGAGCAGGATCGGCGTCGCAGGCCGCGTGTCCGGCGCCAGCGGCGGCGGGACGAGCCCGAGTCGTGAGAGCAGGAGGTACGCCATGGCGGCCACCATGCCGGTGAAGGCGAAGTGCACGACGAGGTCCCAGCCGAGCACCGTCTGGTACAGCAGGAAGACGTTGCTCCAGGCCGCCACGAGCACCGTGACGCAGAAGGCGATGTCGAATCCCGGTCTCACTCCCACGAAGCGGGGGAGGACGAGCCCGAAGAGGGCGAGGGCGAGCACCCCGGCGTCGGTGGGCGCCCACCAGACGAACCCGGCGACGACGCTGAGCGGCCCCAGCACCCGGATCGCGTCGGCGATCCACTCGCCGGCGCCGCTCGGCGGCCTGAGGAAGCGCCGGATCACGGCCGTGTCCGCTCTGGTCGCACCGTCACGACGGCCTGCACGGGGAGGTGGTCGGACGGCCACACGTCCTCGTGGCGGAAGGCGTTGATCGCCACCCGCGCCACGGCGACATCCGGCGTCACGACGATCCAGTCGATCCGCGCCCTGTCCGGTCGCGGCGTGCGGTAGCCGGCGAAGGTGCCGACGGATGCCGTCACTCGCTCGTCGGCGGCGGTCCAGGCGTCGCGCAGCGAACCCCCGCCGAGCAGCGCCCGGAGGGTGCGCGACCCCTCGCCGGCGTTCAGGTCCCCGGTCAGGATCGCCGGGCCCGGATCGGCCATCGCCAGCAGGGCCTCGACCGAGCGGATGCGGGAGCGGGGCGAGAACGGATCGAGGTGGGTGTTGACGGCGGTGAAGACGAGCCCGGTTCCCCGGTCGCGAAAGCGCGCCGTCACCGCGATGCGGGGGATGAGGTTGCCCCACGAGCGCGAGCCCGGCTCGCGGGAGTGCTCCGACAGCGCGGTCTGCTCCCATTCGACGAGGTCGAGACGTTCGGCGTCGAAGAAGAGCGGGCAGCCCTCGCCGGTGCCGCGCGGGCCGTGACCGCGTCCGATGAAGCGGTAGCGCGCGCCGAGCGCGTCCCGCATCGCCTCGGCCTGATCCGGCAGCACCTCCTGCGCGCCCACGATGGTCGGGTGCTCCATCCGCAGGAGAGCCCTGACGGCGGCCTCGCGGTGACGCCACCGGTCGGCGCGACGCCACGCGAGTCCGTTCATGCGGCGCCGGACGTTGAAGGTCATCACGTGGAGCTCCGGCGCGGCCACGGGTCCGATGAGCGGCCCGGATCTGCGCTCATCTGCGGGCGTCGTCGGTCGGGTGTGCATTGCTCACGGTACGCAGATCCCTGCCTGCGGACGCAAGGGCTTGCGGCCTGCCGCTGACTCCCGCCGCGCGGACGGTCGGGCGCGGGTGTAACCGACACCGCGCCGGATCTCAAGGGCTTCCCGGATGGACGGCCCGCGCGGCAGACTCGCTGGATGGTCTTCGTAGGCTTCCACGCGTCCCATGAGCAGATCCTGCCCAGCGACCTGCTCACCGCTGTGCAGCAGGCCGAGGCGGCCGGGTTCGACGGCGCCATGTGCTCCGACCACCTCGCTCCCTGGAACCCCCGGCAGGGCGAGTCGGGCTTCGCCTTGAGCTGGCTGGGCGCCGCCCTCGCGCGGACGGACTTCTCCATCGGCATGGTCAACGCCCCCGGTCAGCGATACCACCCCGTCATCGTCGCGCAGGCGTTCGCGACGCTCGAGGAGATGTTCCCCGGGCGTTTCTGGGCCGCGCTCGGCAGCGGCGAGGCGATGAACGAGCACGTCACCGGCGACCCCTGGCCTCCCAAGGATGTGCGCACCCGGCGCCTGGGCGAGAGCGTCGACGTGATCCGACGGCTGCTCACCGGCGAGGAGGTGACGCACGACGGGCTGGTCACGGTCCACCGTGCCCGCCTCTGGAGCCGGCCGGTCGAGCCGCCGCCCCTCATGGCGACGGCCGTCAGCGCCGAGACGGCGGCGTGGGCGGCGTCGTGGGCCGAGGGCCTGGCCACTGTCGTGCAGGCGCCGGACGCGCTGGAGCGGGTCGTCGACGCCTACCGCTCGAACGGCGGGGCCGGCCCGTGCGTGCTGCAGGTGCACGTGAGCATCGCCGAGACGGACGCCGAGGCGTACGCGATCGCGAAGGACCAGTGGCGCAATGGTCTCGTCTCACCGCCGCTGGCGTGGGATCTCGAGCAGCCCGAGGACTTCGACGCGGCGGTCGGCGAGGTCGACGAGGCGAAGCTGCGCCAGGCGGTCCTCGTCGATCCCGACCCCGTCTCCCTCGCCGAGCGGATCGAGGCGCTGGTGAAGATCGGGTTCGACCGCGTATACATCCACCACGTCGGCCGTGACCAGTCCTATTTCCTGGGTGCCGCGGAGTCCGGCATCCTGCCCCGCCTGAAGGAGGCGCGATGAAGATCACCGATACCAGCGACCTCTGGTGGAAGAACGCGGTCATCTACTGCCTCGACGTGGAGACCTTCCTCGACGGCAACGGCGACGGGGTGGGTGACATGCGAGGCCTCGCGCAGCGCATCGACTACCTCGCTCAGCTGGGGGTCACGTGCCTGTGGCTCATGCCGTTCTATCCGTCGCCGGATCGTGACGACGGGTACGACGTCTCCGACTTCTACGGCGTGGATCCGCGGCTCGGCGACCACGGCGAGTTCGTCGAGATGATCCGCACCGCGAACGATCGCGGAATGCGTGTGATCGTCGACCTCGTCGTCAACCACACCTCCGATCGGCATCCGTGGTTCGTCAGCGCCAAGCGGAGCGTGAACTCGCCCTACCGCGACTACTACATCTGGCGGGACGACGCGCCTCCGAAAGGGCAGAAGAACGCGGTCTTCCCCGGTGAGGCGGACGGCATCTGGACGAAGGACGAGGCGTCCGGGCAGTGGTACCAGCACAGCTTCTACGAGCACCAGCCCGACCTCAACATCGCGAACCCCGCGGTGCGCGACGAGCTCGCCCGCGTGATCGGGTACTGGCTGCAGCTGGGCGTGGCGGGATTCCGCGTCGACGCGGTGCCGTTCTTCCTCGAGATGCCTCCGGGCGCGCAGATCCCCGACCCCCACGAGCTGCTGCGCGACTTCCGGCGATTCCTGCAGCGCCGGTCCAGCGAGGCCATCCTGCTCGGCGAGGTCAACCTGCCGTACGACCAGCAGGTGGACTACTTCGGCGGCGCCGACGCCAACGAGCTGTCGATGCAGTTCGACTTCGTCGGCATGCAGGCGTTCTACCTCTCGCTCGTGCGCGAGAACCCCGCCCCGCTGGTCGAGGCGCTGTCGTCCCGCCCGTCGCTGCCCGTCGAGGTGCAGTGGGCGAACTTCCTCCGCAACCACGACGAGCTCACGCTCGACAAGCTCTCCGATGAGGAGCGCGAGGAGGTGTTCGAGGCGTTCGCGCCCGACGAGCGGCAGCGGGTGTTCGGAAGGGGCATCACCCGCAGGCTGCCCCCGATGCTCGGCGATCCGCGCCGCATCCGCATGGCGTACAGCCTCATGTTCACGCTCCCCGGAACACCCGTGCTCTTCTACGGCGAGGAGATCGGCATGGGCGAGAACATCGACATCCCGGGGCGCACCGCGGTGCGGACGCCGATGCAGTGGACGTCCGAGAAGAACGGCGGCTTCTCGCAGGCGTCCCCGTCACGACTCGTCGCGCGCCCGCCGGGGGACGGCTATGCGCCCCAGCACGTCAACGTGGCGGATCAGATCGAGGATCGCGGCTCGCTGCTGCACTTCTTCCGCGACCTCATCTCGCGGTACCGCATCTCGCCCGAGCTCGGGTGGGGTGACTTCGAGGTGCTCGAGCAGCCGGTCGACGCGATCCTCGTGCACTCGCTGCGCGCCGACGTCGGCCGGATGGTGGCGATCCACAACCTCGCCGGCGTCCCGGCGACCACGCGGTTCGCGCTCGCCGACGAGCCGGAGGGCACGGCACTGGTCGACCTGCTGGGATCGGATCGCCTGCCGCTGGACGATCGCGGGGGAGTGGAGCTCGAGGTGCCGGCATACGGCTACCGGTGGCTGCGGGTGTCGCGCCCCGGGGACGGCCGCGTGTCTTAGCCGGCCGCAGCCGTCAGGAGACGGCGGCGGACCGCCGGTCCCGCCGCGCCCTGGCGACGGCCCACCGCACGAGCAGGCCGATGACGGCGACGGCGAGCGCGGCGACGATGGGCCGCAGGGCCAGCTCCGGGATGAACAGCGCCATGCGGAACACGGAGACGCCGTAGTCGATCATGTCGAGGGGGTCCCGCGCGAGCGCGCGGCTCCCCGCCGCACTGGCGATGCCGGTCATCGCGGCCGGAGCGATCCAGATGAGGGCCAGGCTCACCAGTGCCGCCAGCACCCTGCCGACGGTGTTCACCCCCGTCCACGCGATCGCGATCCCGGTCAGCACCGGTGTCACCCACTGCAGCAGCCACACGATCGACGAGAGCGTGCCCTGGTCCGTCGTCAGCAGCGGCTGCACCAGCCCCCCGGCCCAGGGCGCGGCGGCGATCGCCCCGAGCGTGAGGCCGAGGAGCGCGCCCGCGCGCGGGGCGCGCGCGATGAGCAGGACAGACACCAGCCCGACGAGGAACGAGACCGTGCACACCGCCACCAGCGCCCCCAGGTACAGCGTGGAGATGCTGCGTTCCTGCAGCCCGCCGCGCACGACGAGAGCGGACTGGGTGATCGCGGCGGCCTGAGCGGCGAGCAGGCCCAGGGCCATCAGCGCGAACCCGCCGCGGGGGAGCCGCTCGGCGGTGGCGCGGGCGACGATGCCGGCCGCGGCGGACCCGACGACGATCAGGCCGAACAGCAGCGTGAGGGAGTATTGGCTGAACGGCAGCAGGACCAGCGGCATGTCCCCGGGCGCGGTGTCGACGGCCCACAGGTCCTGCAGCGGCAGACGGGGCCCCCTCACGAGCCACGGCAGCAACCCGGCGAGCGCGGCGCCGATGCCGATGACCGGGCATGCCCAGAGCGGAATACGTCGCGGAGCGGGCTCCGGCGGCGGTGCCTCCTGCGTCGTCGCTGCGACCTCGCTCATCGGTCGGCTCCCTCCTGGCGTCGACGCGGTCGGCAGAGGACCGCATGCGCCGTGCGCGTCAGCCTAGCGCCACCGCCGGGAGGCGACGAGGGCTGCGGCGCGGCGGTTCCCGCGGCACCTCGCGCGCACAGCGCGCAGCGTGCGGCGGGACCATCGCACCGGCGGGAAGTCGCGGGGGAGATGCACCATGACGGTCCGCAGGCCGCGCTCGACACGGCGCGCGAAGTCGCGGACGCTCGTGAACGGCCGCATCGACATGCCCATGCGGGCCCTCGGCAAGAGGCGGATGCGTCCGCGCTCACCGAGGTGGAACGACAGGTCCATGTCGTCGTGCAGCTCCGCGTCGTCACGGTGAACGCGGGAACGGATGCTGCGCCACGCGTCTCGCCGCATGCCGAGGTTCGATCCGAACAGCGGGGGATGACCGAGCGTGATGGTCATGACGGCGGCATAGGAGCCCAGGTAGAGGACGGCGAGCGGACCGCGCAGGCCCGGCGGACCGTCGATGAAGCGCGCTCCGCCGGTGAACGCGGCGACGTCCGGGCGTGCGGCGAACGCGTCGGCCATCGTCCCCACCCACGACGCATCCGGAACGCAGTCGGCGTCCAGTCGCAGGATCAGATCCCCGGTGGCGGCGTCGTACCCGGCCGCGCTCGCCGCGGGGATGCCGGGCGTCTCGCACCGCTCCAGGCGGGCGCCGAAGACGCGGGCGACGCCGGCGGAGGCATCCGTCGATCCGTTGTCCACGACGACCACCTCGTCCGGCGGCCGGGTCTGGCGCGCGAGCGCCTGGAGGCACCGCGCGAGCTCGGTGTCGTCGTCCTTGACCGGGATGACGACCGAGATGCGCGGAGCGTTCGACATGGTGACATTCCATCCGAGGCGCACGGAGCGCGAGAAGGGCCTTGACCTCGGATGGCCCGATCGGTGACGGCCGGCGGCGCGCCGCGGCGGCGCTCATCGCCTATCAGGGCGCCGCCTCGCGTGTCAAGGCCGAGTCGGGCGAAACCGGGCGACGTACGCTTGCAGGGCAGGCAAGCAAAGCAGCGCGGGGCGGTCGAGCTTCGGCGTTCGGGTCGCCGTCCAGTCTCCCGTAATCGCGCGATGGTCCCGGTGGGAGGGCTACCCACCGGGACCATCATTGCCTGTGCCGGGCGATCGGCCGCACGGCGCACCCGTCGAATACGCCGGCCGCCGTCGAATACGCTGGCCGCGTGCACCGCATCTACACGACGAGCTTCGCGTCGGTCTACCCGCTCTACGTCGCCAAGGCGGAGAAGAAGGGCCGCACCGGCGAGGAGGTCGACGAGGTCATCCAGTGGCTGACGGGGTTCGACGACGCGGAGCTTCGCCGGCATCTCGCCGAGGGCACGACGTTCGAGGACTTCTTCGCGGACGCCCGCCTCAACCCCCGGGCCTCGCAGATCACCGGCGTGATCTGCGGTGTCCGCGTGGAGGGGATCGAGGATCCCCTGATGCAGCAGATCCGCTACCTCGACAAGCTCGTGGACGAGCTGGCGAAGGGGAAGCCGATGGAGAAGGTGCTGCGGCCCGCCTGACCCGGAGTTGCCGCATCGGCGACGCTGACCTCCACCCCCTCGAGCCACCGCCGCACCCGTCCGCCCGGTCCGACGATCATCCGCTGGTGCGGCCGGCGCGCGCGATCCAGGTGAGGTCGTCGACGCCGGCGACCACGGCGGCGGTCGCCCACGCATCGGCGTGCGAGAGCGCGTCGGAGACCACCGTCGCCGAGGCGGCGCCGGTCGCGGGCGTGCCGGATCGAGGATCGATGATGTGCGGGCCGCGCTCTGCGCCGCCGGACGTGGCGATCGCCCCGTTGCGTACGGACGTGACGGCGAGCACCCGCGAGCGGTCGGCCGGGTCGACGATCCCGACCTTCCAGGTCCAGTCGGCGTCGGGAGCCGTGAGCAGCTGCATGTCCCCGCCCGCGTTGATCCCGGCAGCGACGACGCCCGGGCGCGCGAGGAGCGGCGCGAGGTGGGCCCGCGCGACGCGCTCGACCGACCATCCCTTGACATACCCCGTCGGGTCGAAGGCTCCCGCCCAGGTCGCGGAGAATCGGCCGGACGTCTCGACCTCCGCTTCGGCGCACGCCTGGGCCACCTCGGCGACCCAGCGGGAGGCATCCGCCATCACCAGCTCGCCGCGCGCCATCCGCGAGATGTCGGAGTCGTCGCGATACGGGGAGAAGACCGCGTCGGCCGCGCGGAGCTCCGCGAAGCACGCGGATGCCGCTGTGGTGAAGGCGTCCTCGTCGACATCGCCCACGACGTGCACGCTGATCGCGGTCCCCATGATGTGGGCGACCTCGACGTGGCGGCGGCCCCTCATGAGCGGGCCTGATCGATCGCGCTCTGCAGGGACTCCCGATAGCCCTCGCTGGTGTACGTCGCACCCGAGACCATGTCGATGTCGGCGGACTGCGCCTCGGCGGTCTCGGAGACCAGCACGGGCAGCGCGCGCTCGTTGATCTGCCGGTCGCGCGGATTGCTCGACGGGTACTCGGGCACCTGGACGTCCGTGATCACCCCGCCGGCGACCGTGATCTGCACCTGCACCGGACCGAATCGGGTGTTCACGGTGTCGCCGGTGAAGGTGCCGTCCGCGAGGGATGTCACGTCGGAGGATCCAGATGTCGCGCCGGTCGAGCCGGTGGCGGTGCCGGCCGAGCCGGAGCCGGCTCCGCTGTCCGACGCGGCGCCGGAGCCGGCTCCGCTGTCCGACGCGGCGCCGGAGCCGCTGTCTCCCGCGCCGCCGCCTGTGCCGGCCCCGGAGTCCGACGACGTCGAAGACGAGCTGGGCGGGGTCTCCGCGGCGAGCGACGTCACGTTCTCGACGTGCGACGTGCGGTAGCTGAACAGCAGCACGAGGCCGCTGAGGGTGGCGAGGATGCCGTAGACGATCTTCTTCATGGCGACTCCTTGGACTCCGGGGGTCAGATCGAGAACGATTCGGTGTGGATGCGGTCGCGGGTGACGCCCGCTGCGCGCAGATCGCCGGTCACCGCATCCATCCAGGCCGGAGGGCCGCACACGAACACGTCGTACTCGTCCAGGTCGGCGGCGAGGAAGCGGAACACATCGGCGCCCTCCCACGCACGGTGCGAGTCGGGGAGCCACGGTGCGCCGGAGGCGGCGCGAGGCCCGTCGAGAGCAATGTGGCGGACGCCGCGGTCGCGCACGAGCCCCTCGATCGCGGGGCGCCGCAGCGCCGCCTCGGCGGCGGAGTCGCGCGTCACGAGGACCGCGTCTCCGGGCGCGTAGTCCTCCGACTCGAGCAGGGACACCAGGGGCGCCACGCCGGCGCCGGCACCGAGAAGGAGCAGCTTGCCGCCGCGCCGGGCGTCTCCGGTCAGTCGGCCGTAAGGGCCCTCGATGAGCACACGCGTCCCGCGTGCGAGCCCCGCGAGCCGGGCTGTGCCGTCGCCGACGACCCGGGCCGAGATCGTGAGGGCGTCGTCGCGGGGCGCCGCGGCGAGCGAGAAGGGGTGACCCCGGGACCAGCCGCGTCCGCCGAGGAACCGCCACACGAAGAACTGCCCGCCCCGCGCACCCAGCCGGGAGAGCCCACGGCCGCTCATCGTCACCGTCACGCCGCCGACGCCGTCGGCGGCGACGTGGGCCACCCGGAGGTTGTGGCGCCGCGAGATCAAAGCCGGCTGTGCCAGTCGGAACGCCACGACAGCGCCGGTGGCGAGTGCCCACAGGGTCCACCAGTACGCGGTGGCCCACGGCGAGGCGGTGAAGTCGGCCCCGACCACAGCTGGTGGGGGATCGCGATGCCCACGCCGACGTAGGCGTAGAGGTGGAGGAGATGCCACGACTCGTAGCGAAGCCGCCGGCGCGCACGGCGGAGGGAGGTGACGGTGACGAGCACGATGAGCGCCGTACCGGCCGTTGCGAGGAGCACGCCGGGGTAGTCCCACACGAACTGCCAGAGCTGTGCCGGCAGACCGACCTGAGCCACCGCGGCGTAGCCGACCACGAGCAGCGCGATGTGCGCGAGCATCAGCCAGAACGACCAGAAGCCGCCCAGCCGGTGCATGCGGGTGATCCCGTCACGCCCGAACCCCCGCTCGAAGAGCGGGACGCGGGCCATGAGCAGCACCTGGTAGAGCAGGAGGTTCGCCGCGACCAGCCCGCAAAGCCGGCCGGCGGCGTTGACGGCCTCGGGCCCGCCCGCGAGCACGGCGTCGACGCCGCCCCCCGACACCCACAGCTCGGCGACGAACAGGCTCGTCAGCCAGATGACGACGACCGCCGCGGCGTTCCAGGCCGCGGCGCGCCTGCGGGCGGGCGCTGCGGACGACGGATGCCGCACGCCGGCCAGGACGGGCGGGGAAGCGATCGTCGCCATGGCGTTCTCCTCGGTGTCTCTCGTGAGTGACGGGGTCAGGACCCGTCGCCGTCGGCATCGGTGTCGGCGCCGTCGTCGGTGTCGTCGTCGAGGTCGTCACCCTGGCCCGGCGCCCCTCCGGGGCCGCCGTCCTGCCACCGGCCGTCCGGCCCGCCGCGCCCCGCCGGCCCATCGCCGGGGAAGTCGTGGTCGCCCTGGTTCCAGCCAGTAGGCACCCCCGCGACGGAGGCGGCGCTGCTCGCCGCCCAGCCGGTGCCGAATCCGATGCCCAGCAGGAGCAGGGCTGCTCCGGCCGCTCCAGCGATCCGCACCCACAGCCGGCGGAGGAGCGGGGGCTTCGCGGGTGCTGTCGTCGACGCGGGTTCGGTCGGCGCCGCTCCCGTCGACGCCGCTCCGGTCGGCACCGGTGCCTGAGGCGAGGGCTGCGGCGGGTGAGCGGGGATGGCTGCGGTGGGGGACGGCTCGGCCGTCGGTGCGGTGCCGGCGGTCGGTTCGGTGTGATCGGACATGGAGCCACTGTCCCGCCGCGGTTCAAAGAATGCGCAAAGAGTCAGCCGATCTGGGCATTCTCATAAGGTCGCGAGGGGCAACGCTCAGCGTCGACGGGTCTCCGCGCGCCGGCCCGAGGCGGGCAGGTCGATGAGGAACGTGGTGCCCGCGGACGAGGTGGTCTCGATGGTCACCGTCCCGCCGAAGCGCGTCGCGATGTCACGGACGAGCGCGAGGCCCAGACCGAAGCCCCTGCGGCTACCGGCGCCGGGGTCGTCCCCGGCGCGCGCGAAGCGATCGAAGAGGCGCTCCGGGTCGGCGGCCGCGATGCCACTGCCCTCGTCGGCGACCCGCACCTCGACACGGCGGCCGGCTCTCCGCCCCTCGACGCGGATGGTCGACCCGGCCGGCGAGTAGCGGACGGCGTTGTCCAGCAGAGCGATGAGGGCACGGGTGAGCGCGGTCGCATCCGCACCGGCGTCGAGGCCGGGGGACGCGCTCACCCCCAGGCGGACGCCGCGTTCGGCGGCCCTCGGTGCGATGACCGCGATCGCAGCCTCCGCTGACGCCGCGACATCCGCCGTGGCGCTCCCGTCACCGCTGACGGCGCCCGCCGTCTCGGCCGACAACAGCAGCTCGGTGAGCACCGCGTCCATCACCGCCGCATCGCGGCGGAGATCCGCCAGCACCGCCTGGACGTCGCCACCGCGTTCCGAACGGTGCTGGGCGAGCTGGATGCGGCTGTCCAGCGTGGTGAGCGGCGTGCGCAGCTCGTGGCTGGCGTCCGCGACGAACGCGCGCTGGACCTCGAGGGCGTCCGCCAGCGGCTGGGCCGCGCGCCTGGACGCCCACCAGGCGATGAACCCGAGTGCGATCACGCCCACCAGCCCGACCAGGATCGCCGCCGGGACGACGGCGTCGAGATCGATGACACGATCGCCCGGCCCGTCCCAGCCGCCGCCGGGCGGGCCGTCTCGCAGCGGCCCGTGCTCCGGTCGCGACGTGGCGAACAGCACGGCCACGGTGACCGCGGTGATGGCGGCCACCACGGCCGCCGAAGCGATCGCGACCCACAGCCCGGCCCGCAGCGCCGCCTGCTGCACGCGGCGACGGTCGGCGGTGGTGGCGGCATCCGTACGCGTGCTCATTGCGGTGTCCCGCTGCGGTACCCGCGGGCCCGCACCGTCTCGATGATCTCGGGCGTCGACTTGCGGCGGATGTAGTGCACATACGTGTCCACCGTCGCCGCTGAGCCGCCGGGGAAGACGTCAGCGAGGATCTCGTCGCGGGAGAACACGTGCTCAGGGCTCGAGGTGAGGAGCGCAAGCAGCTCGGACTCGGCGTGGGTGAGGGCGATGCGCCCTTCGGTGGGGGAGTACAGGGCCTGCGACGCCGGCGTGAAGACCCAGTCGCCGAGTTCGCGGCGGTCGCCCGCGCCACGGCCGCGTCGCAGAGCGCGCAACCGCGCGCGGAGCTCCGCGAAGTCGAACGGCTTCAGCAGGTAGTCGTCGGCGCCCGCATCCAGTCCGCTCACGCGGTCCTCCAGCGCGCCGAGCGCGGTGAGCATGAGTGCGGGCGTCGCGATGCGCGCGGTCCGGATGGCGTGGACGAGGTCGACGCCGGACATGCCGGGCAGGCGCCGGTCGATGACCATGACGTCGTACCGGCGTGCCAGCGCGAGGGCGAGCGCCTCCTCGCCGGTCGCCGCGCGATCGACGTCGTACTCGTCGCCGAGCACCTCGACGACGATCCGGGCGATGTCGCTCTCGTCCTCGACGTAGAGCAGCCGGGGTGCCGTCGCGCGCGCGGGGGACGGAAGACTCACGCCTTCAGTCTCGGTCGCGCGGCTCGACGGGCGGGGTCGCCTGCCTATCGATCCGCTATGACTTCGCTGTGCCGCCGGTGGCGGATGCGGCGGAGATCAGTACCAGCCGACCGACTGCGAGTGACCCCACGCCCCGCAGGGGCTGCCGTAGCGGCCGGAGATGTACCCCAGTCCCCACGAGATCTGCGTGGCCGGGTTGGTCTGCCAGTCGGCGCCCGCGGTGCCCATCTTGCTGCCGGGGAGGGCCTGCGGGATGCCGTACGCACCGCTCGAGCGGTTGTAGGCCTGGTAGTTCCAGCCCGACTCCTTCTGCCACAGCGACACGAGGCACGCGAACTGGTCGTCGCCCCAGCCGTAGTTGCCGATCATGGCGCGCGCCGTGGCCTGCGCGTCGGCCGGGCTGGTGCCGCCGACAGCGCCGCCGGTGGCGTACACCGGGTTGGGCGCCGAGGACGAGCCCGATCCCGAGTTCGAGGACTGCTTCGCCGCGGCTGCTGCTTCGGCGGCTGCGGCGGCCTCCGCCTCCTGGCGCGCCTTCTCCTCGGCCTCCTTGCGGGCCTTCTCCTCGGCCTCGCGCTGCGCCTTGAGCGCCAGCGCGGCATCGAGCTTCCCTCGCAGGCCCTGGGTCTCCTCGTTCACCGACGCGGTGAGCGTGGTCACGTCGTCGGCGAACTCCGCGGAGTACATCGCCGGAAGCGCCTGCGCACGCTCGAGCTGCTCGAGCGCGGTCTCGAGCTCGCTGGTGTCCACCGTCGTGTCGGTCGTGCCGACGTCCAGCCCCGACGCGGCGATGTCGGAAGCGACGGTCGCCGCCGCCGACACGGCGGTCGAGGCATCCGTCACCGCCTTCTCGACGGCGGACGCCGTCACCGTCTCGGGAGCGGTGCCGAAGGAGGCGGTGCTGTAGGACACGAGCGCGAATCCGCCCAGCGAACCGGACGCCTGCGCCTCGGCGGCGGGCGCCGCCGTGGTGAACCCGGCCGTCGCCAGCGCCCCGACCGCCAGTGTCGCAACGACGAGGACGGGGCGACGGCGGGTGCGTCGTTCCGCGCGGCGTAGCGTGCGGCGGGCGGGCGAAGACGAGTGGGAGCGCATATGAAGACCGGGTTCCGTATCAGCAGATTCGCGCCGCGAAGAGCGCGTCGTGACCGTTCGGGCGGGCACAAGTCCCCGAGTCTCGCCGCAGTTTCTGGACGGTTCCGGTGCGTTACCTGAACGTTACATGTGAGCGCTAGGTCCGAAAAGGCCAGATCAATCGCGCGGATTCCGCGGCGGCGAGGTCCCGACCCCCCGCGCAACTACGATCGGAACGTCCCCCGCCGTCGCCCGAGGAGGCCCTGCTCGTGTCGTCATCCACCGCTCCCGCAGCCACCGACGCCCTGCGCCACGCCGACGACCTGGCCGACTTCGTCGCCTCGTCCCCGTCGAGCTTCCACGCGGCCGGCGAGGTCGCCCGCCGGCTCGAGACCGCTGGATTCAGCCGGCTCGATGAGCATGCCCCGTGGCCCGCGCAGAGCGGCGGCAGGTTCCTCGTCGTGCGCGACGGCGCCGTGATCGCCTGGGTCGCGCCGTCGACCGCGACGACGGACACCCCGGTGCGCATCTTCGGTGCCCACAGCGACTCTCCGGGCTTCAAGCTCAAGCCGAAGCCCACGACGGGACGGCTCGGCTGGCTCCAGGCCGGTGTCGAGGTCTACGGCGGGCCGCTGCTGAACTCCTGGCTCGATCGAGAGCTGCGTCTGGCGGGAAGGCTCGTGCTGGACGACGGGTCGAGCGTCCTCGCGGCGACCGGACCGCTGCTGCGCCTGCCTCAGCTGGCGATCCACCTCGACCGGGAGGCGAACGACCACCTCGCGCTCGACAAGCAGTCGCAGACCCAGCCGGTGTGGGGGCTCGGGCCCGTCGAGTCGGCCGACCTGCTGGCGGAGCTCGCTCGGGACGCGGGCGTGGACGCGACGCGGATCCGCGGCTACGACGTCGTGACGGCGGATGCCGCGCGCGGTGCGACGTTCGGTCGCGACGACGTCTTCTTCGCGTCGGGCCGCCTGGACGATCTCGCGTCGGTCCACGCCGGCGTGGTGGCGCTCGAGCGTACCGCCGGCGACCTGGCCGCCGACCACATCCCGATGCTCGCCGTCTTCGACCACGAGGAGGTCGGATCCGGCACCCGCTCGGGTGCCGCGGGGCCGTTCCTGGCGGATGTCCTCGAGCGGATCCGGCTGTCGCTCGGCGCGGATCGCGAGCAGCAGCTGCGTGCGCTCGCCGGCTCGTGGTGCGTCTCGAGCGATGTCGGCCACTCCGTCCACCCCAACTACGCCGAGAAGCACGATCCCGTCGTGCAGCCCCTGCTCGGATCCGGCCCGATCCTGAAGATCAACGCCAACCAGCGGTACGCGACGGACGCCGCCGGCGCGGCCGCGTGGAACGGCTGGTGCGCCGAGGCCGGGGTCACCAGCCAGGAGTTCGTATCGAACAACTCGGTGCCCTGCGGCTCGACGATCGGGCCGATCACCGCGACGCGGCTCGGGATCCGGACCGTGGATGTCGGCATCCCGATCCTCTCCATGCACTCCGCGCGGGAGCTCGCGGGCGTGAGCGACCTGTGGGACCTCGCCCGCGTCGCGGAGGCGTACTTCCGCGGCTGAGACGGCGGCCGGGCGCGGATCGACGGCCGGGCGCGGGCGCACGATACAGCACGCACGCGCCGACGCAACCCCCTCGATGCGTCCCGCCGTCGTCGCGCAGGGTGTCGTGAGACACCGGGAGGCGCGATGAAGGCGATGGCATACCGCGGACCGTACAAGCTGCGGGTCCAGAACAAGCCCGAGCCGACGCTCGAGCACCCCAACGACGCGATCGTGCGGGTCGAGCTCGCCGCGATCTGCGGCTCCGATCTGCACCTGTACCACGGGATGATGCCCGACACCCGCATCGGCCACACGTTCGGGCACGAGTTCATCGGCCGGGTCGAGCAGGTCGGCGGCTCGGTGCAGAGCCTGAGCGTCGGAGACCGCGTCATGGTGCCCTTCAACATCTACTGCGGCTCGTGCTTCTTCTGCGCGCGGGGGCTCTTCTCGAACTGCCACAACGTCAACCCGAACGCGACCGCTATCGGGGGCATCTACGGGTACTCCCACTCGACGGGCGGCTACGACGGGGGTCAGGCCGAGCTGGTGCGGGTGCCGTTCGCCGACGTGGGGCCGACCGTCATCCCGGAGGACATCGCCGACGAGGACGCGCTGCTGCTCACCGACGCCTTCTCGACGGGATACTTCGGCGCCCAGCTCGCCGACATCGAGGCGGGTGACACCGCGGTCGTGTTCGGCGCGGGGCCCGTCGGTCTCGCTGCGGCGCGGTCGTGCTGGCTCATGGGCGCCGGCCGGGTGATCGTGGTGGACCACCTGGACTACCGCCTGCAGAAGGCGAGGGACTTCGCCTTCACAGAGACGGTGTCGTTCACGCAGGTCGGCGACATCGTGCGCGAGCTGAAGAAGCTCACGGACGGGCTGGGGGCGGATGTCGCCATCGACGCCGTCGGCGCCGAGGCCGACGGCCACGTGATCCAGCACGTCACCTCGGCGAAGCTGAAGCTGCAGGGCGGCTCGCCCGTCGCGCTCAACTGGGCCATCGACTCTGTGCGCAAGGGGGGCACCGTCTCGGTCATGGGCGCCTACGGGCCGATGTTCAGCGCGGTGAGGTTCGGCGATGCGATGAACAAGGGCCTGACGCTGCGGATGAACCAGGCGCCGGTGAAGCGCCAGTGGCCGCGGTTGTTCGAGCACATCCGCGCCGGCTACCTCCGCCCGAGCGAGCTCATCACCCACCGCATCCCGCTCGACGAGATCGCCGAGGGGTACCACCTCTTCTCGTCGAAGCTCGACGACATCATCAAGCCGGTCATCGTCCCGGCGGCTTGACGACGCGCGAAGGAGAACCACATGCCGTACACATCCGACAAGCCCGGCAGCACTCCCGCCGCGGAGGAGTTGCGCGCCCGCATCCCCGGATGGGGTGCGGACCTCGACCCGTCCGACCGGCCGGCGTTCCCCCGCGAGCAGCCCGGCATCGAGACGGGGGCGCACTGGGATCTGCCCGAGGACCAGCCCCGGCGGGGAACCAGGGAGAAGTCCGTCGAGCACGAGCGCCTGACGCCGGTGTTCGGAACGGCGCAGCCGCTGCACGGGCTCGCCGGCCGCGTCCGCCGGTTCGCGTACGACCGCTACAGCGAGGGTCAGACGGCGCACTGGCTGCTGCTCCTCGCCGGAGACCGCATCGACTCGGTCACCGCGCACGCGCGGTCGCTGTTCTCGCGCCGACCCGACGATCCCCTCACGCAGTCGGGCATCCTCGGCGAGCGGGGGCACCGGCCGTTCTCCTCCCGGTTCGGTCGCGGCAGGGCCGACCTCACGCACGCGTGGCTCGATCCGATCATCGTCCTCGGGCCCTGGCTGCTGGCCGGCGCCCTCGCGTTCACGCTGGGACGAGCCGCGACGGTCCCCGCCCGGCGCCGCCGTCACGCGGAGGACTGACGCCTCCGGGCGGCCGCCCGGACCGTCGGCGGTGCGGCGTACGCTGAACGAGTGCGCGCCGAACCGACAACGCTGAGCGCGCGGGCGCAGCTCGCGGCCCTCGCCGACCCCACGGGCGACCGCAGCCCACTGATCGAGCTGCCACCGCAGCCCAACGCCAGGCCCGCCGCCGTGCTGATGCTGTTCGGCGTCCTCGATTCCTTCCCCAGCCGCCACGACGCCGAGGCGCGCGCGGTGTCGCGCGACCTCGACGTGCTGCTCCTCGCGCGTGCCCTCACGCTGCGCGCGCACCCGGGGCAGGTCGCCTTCCCCGGCGGGCGCATCGACCCGGGCGACGACGGTCCGATCGCGGCAGCCCTCCGCGAGGCCCGCGAGGAGACCGGACTCGACCCCGCCGGCGTCGACGTCCTCGGCGAGCTCACCGACGTCCCGCTCGCCTTCTCGCAGCACCTCGTCACGCCGGTGCTCGGCTGGTGGCGGCATCCGTCGCCCGTCCGCGTGGTCGATGAGGCCGAGTCCGCCGATGTCTTCCGTGCGCCGGTCGCCGATCTGCTCGATCCCGCGAACCGCGGCGTCACCGTCATCCGGCGCGACGGGCAGGAATGGCGGGGACCGGGCTTCCTGGTGAGCAAGCCCTCGGGCACCCACCTGGTGTGGGGATTCACCGGGATGCTGCTGGACGGACTGTTCGACCGCCTGGGGTGGGCGGAACCGTGGGACCGTGAGCGGGAACTCGACCTCACCCTCCCCGGCGACTGACCCCGGCTCAGCGATAGCGGTAGTGCTCCGCGCTGGTGTTGACCCATGAGGCGAAGCGGCGGGCGTCGTCTTCACGCCCGGCCGCCACCGGCACAGCCCACACCTGCGGCCCGGTCACGACGAGGTAGAGGGCGGCACGATGGATCGCGCGGTTGATCGTGCGCGGCGTGATCAGCCCGGCGTGGCCGAACATGCGGCGTTCGACGGCGGCCTTCGTGAAGGCGGGGCGCTTCAGCAGGACGTCACCGGGTTCCACGGCGGCCACCACGTCCCTCACCGGAACGCTCAGCTCGCCGAAGTGCACCCAGCGGCCGTCGATCACGAGCCCGCCGAAGTCCTGCTCCTGGCCGCTGTAGCGCACGGATGCGGTCCAGCGGCGCCCGTCCCACCACCTGTTGCGACCGCGCTGGTCGTCGTACCAGCCGGCCTGCGCCGGCCCCGAGGCGGGTCCGGCATCCGTCCGCAGCTGCGTGTCGGGCTCGCGGAGATCGATGTACTGCTCGGTCCAGCGGGTGCCGTCCCACCAGCGCTGCTTGCCGGTGCCGTCGTCGTACCACCCGGGTTCGGGCTGCGTCGCCATGATCCGAGGGTAGTTCGAGACCGACCGCCGCGCTCGCCCGCCGGTCTCAGGCCGTGTACCAGCCGCTCGCGCCGATGTCGCCGCCCATGCGCGGCGCGTACTGGTCGAAGTAGACGCGGGCGACGAGCTCCCGGCGGCTCGCGACGCCGGCCTTCTCGAAGATCGACTTCAGGTGGTCCTGCACGGTGTAGGGCGAGAGGTGCATCTCGGCTGCGATCTCCCGGGTGTCGGCGCCACGAAGCACGATCGCGACGACCTCCCGCTCCCGCGCGGTCAACTCGAACGCCGCCGCGACGAGGTCGATAACCTCCTGGGGTCGGGCCTCCTCGATGGTGACGACGACGTCGCCCGCCCGATCGGCGGTTCCGCCGAGCGGCGCGGCATGCAGCACCAGCCACACGCCGTCGCTGGTGCGAACGCGGATGCGCGGCATCCGCTCCGCCTCGCCGCGCGCGAATCGCCGCGCGCCGCTCACGAGCGCCTGCACCGACGTCAGCGGGTCGCCCATGCCGGGCACCGCCGACATGCGCGCCAGGTGCAGCTGCGCGCCCGGCGTGGACTGGACGATCCGGTCGTGGGCGTCGACCACGATGACGGCGGGCCCCGCCTGCGGCGCCGCCTCAGTCCTCGTCAGCTGAGCGAGCAGCCCGGTGCGGATGCCGCGGGTGAAGGCCGGCGCGACCGCCGCCAGGAATCCGAGCTCGTCCTCGTCGAACGCCGTGTCGTCGTCGCCGCGGAACAGCGAGATGTGCCCCCACGCGCCCGTGCGGTCGACGAAGACGACCCGCGCCTCGTCCTGGAATCCGAAGTAGGGCAGGAGGAGGTCGGACATGCGCACCGAGCGGTCGAGCACGCCGCGCGTCGCGTGGTGCAGGCCCACGACGAGCCGGCCCGATTTCACCAGTTCGGTGATCGAGGTCGGATCGTCGCTGCCGTACTCGATCTGCGACCAGGCGACATCCTGCTCGTTGCGGCCGTCGAGCTCACCCATCTTGCGGGCGCTCGAGACCATCGTGGTCGCCGGGTCCAGCGTCGACACGCAGGCGGCCACGAATGGCACCACGTTCTCCAGTGCGGCGACGGCCTCGTCCATGAAGCTGTGCAGCGGCAGCCCGGCGCGCGAGATCACGTCGATGTCACTGCGCGCACGTCCGACCGCCAGAGCCGATGCCATGCATGAAGTGTGCTCCTGCCGGCGCGATCGCACCATCCCAGGTATCTGGGGGAGCGGAAGTCCCTCGTCAGCTGGGATGGCCTCCGCCCGACCGGGCGAGGACAGTTGGCGGTGCCTTCACCCGAGGCATCGAAGCGACCTTTGGAGCACTCATGACCTTTTCCGACATCACCACCGACGTCCGCGGCGACCGGCTGCGCGAGGCGCTCGGTGCGCGCGTGATCCTTCCGGGCGACGACGGCTACGACGAGGCCCGCCTGCCGTGGAACGTCGCCGTCGATCAGCGGCCCTTCGCGGTCGCGCGCCCCGAGAGCGCCGAGGACGTCGTGGGCGTGGTGCGCGCGGCGGTGGCATCCGGTCTGCGCGTCGCACCGCAGTCGACCGGTCACGCGGCCGGCGCGCTCGCCGACACGGATCTGTCCGAGACGGTGCTCGTCTCGCTCGCGGGCCTGCGCGGCGTCACCGTCGACCCGGAGACCCGCACCGCCCGGGTGCTGGGAGGGTCGGTGTGGAATGACGTGCTCGCGGCGACCGCGCCCCTCGGGCTGACCGCGCTGCACGGCAGCGCCGGGGACGTCTCGGTGGCGGGGTACTCGCTGAGCGGCGGCCTGTCGTTCTACGGGCGCACCCAGGGCCTCGCCGTGAACAGCGTGCGGGCGGTGCAGCTGGTGACCGCCGACGGCAGTCTGGTGCGCGCGAGCGCCGACGAGAACGCGGAACTGTTCTGGGCCGTGCGCGGCGGATCGGGGGCGTTCGGCGTGGTCGTCTCGCTCGAGCTCGACCTGCTGCCCTACGCCGACGTCTTCGCCGGCATGCTCCTGTGGGACGCCTCACGCGCCGCGGAGGTCTCGCACGCGTGGGCGGAGTGGACGGCTTCCGCGCCCGAGTCGGCCACCACGACGCTGCGGATCATGAATTTCCCGCCGCTGCCCGAGCTGCCGCCGTTCCTGTCCGGCCGGTCGGTGGTCGTCATCGACGGGGCGATCCTCGAGACGGATGCCGCGGCCGCGGCGCTGCTCGAGCCGCTGCGCGCCCTCGCCCCGGAGATGGACACGTTCGGCCGCATCCCGGCCGCGAGCCTTGTCGCGGTGCACATGGACCCGCCGGGGCCCACCCCGTCTGCCACGGCGCACTCGGTGCTCGCCGAGCTGCCGGCGGAGGCCGTGGAGGCGTTCCTCGCGACGGCGTCCGTGCCGGGGCTCTTCTTCGGCGAACTGCGGCACCTCGGCGGCGCGATCGCCCGCCGACCCGAACACGCGGGAGCGGTCGGATCGGTCGCGGGCGCCTACCTGATGCACACGGTCGCGATGGTGCCGGTGCCCGAGGCGATGCCCGGAGCGGATGCCGCGGTGCGCGCCGGCATCGCCGCCCTCGCGCCGTGGCGCACCGACGCCCTCGCCCTCACGTTCGTCGACGGCGGCGGCGTCGATCGCGCGCCGGGCTTCGGCACCGCAGGCATCCGGCTGAAGGAGCTGAAGAGCCGCTTCGACCCGAACGGCACGTTCGCCGCCGCGCACGCCGTCTGACGCGGGCGGCGCGGTCGAACTGGTCGCCCCGCCGGCCCCACGCCGGCGAGGCGACCAGGCTCGACCGCTTCCGCCCCACCGCGTCCATGCGCAAGGGTGGCGGTATGGCGACGGTCCTCTTCTGCCCCATCACCTTCAACCTCGCGGAGGTCACGCGCGCCATCGAGGTCGCTCGCGCCCTCGACTCCCGGCACGACGCCGTCTTCATGGGCTACGAGACGGACTTCGCCCACCTGATCACCGAGGCCGGCTTCGATCACCGTGCGTGCGAGCCCGGGTTCACACCCGCCGAGCGCGATCAGGCGCTGAGGTACGACCAGGGCCGGTCGCTCCGCAGCCCGTACACCCGGTCGCTGGTCTCGGCGCGCGTGGCCGTCGAACGCACGCTCATCCGGACGACGGATGCCGCGGTCGTGGTGAACGGCACCAATCCGACGTCGATGATCTCGGCGCGGGCCGAGGGGGTGCCGCTCGTGTATCCCGTCCCCTTCGCGCTCACGCGGCCGCACGTCGAGCAGACCCGACGTCTCGGCCTGGTGCGAGGCGGCTCCCGGTCCGCGCTTCTCCTCGACCGTGCGGCGACCGGCGCGCTGAGGTGGGCGTACAACCACGCTCCGCTGGCACCGCGCGCCTTCGCGCACGTGGCGAAGCGCAACGGCGTGCGGCCGCTGCGGACCGTCGTGTCGTTGCTGGAGGCCGACCGCAACCTTCTCACCGTGATGCCGTGGGAGCTCGACGGCTACGTGCTGCCGGCGGGCTATGAGCGCGTCGGTCCGATCTTCGCGCACCTCGACGCGCCGTTGCCGCCGATCGTCGAAGAGCTGGCCGCGCGCGACGAGCCCCTCGTCTACCTCGGGCTCGGCTCCTCGGCCAGCCGCGAGCTGACGCTCGCCGCGGCCCGTCAGCTCGGCGCGCTTCCGGTCAACGTCATCGCGCCCGTGCGCCATTACCTCCGCGACGGCGACAGCCTTCCGGGCAACGTGCACGTGACGGATCTGCTGCCCGCGCATCGCCTGGGCGGCCTCGTCGACGCGGCGGTGCTCCACGGCGGACAGGGGACGGTGCAGACGGCCTGCGCCGCCGGCATCCCCTTCGTGGGCATGGGCCTCCAGCCGGAGCAGGTGTGGAACGTCGACCAGTGCGTGAATCAGGGCAACGCCCTCGCGCTCGCCCCGAAGCAGGCGGGAACGCCGGCGCTCGCCGACGCCGTGCGCCGCGTGCTGGCGGACCCTGGCATGCGCGCGGCGGCCGAGCGCGTACGCGACGCGTACGCGGACGAAGACGGGGCTGCGGCATCCGCCCGCATCATCGATCGGCTCATCGACTCGGGACGTCCCAGGCGGGTCGTGCGTGCGGAGTCGTCGTGACCCCGCACCGGCTGACCCGCGACCAGGCACGGCGCCTCGTCGTGCGCGCCCAGCTCCTCGACGCCGATCGGCCGGGCGACGTCGTCGAAGTGGCCGAGCAGCTCGGCTACATCAAGATCGACCCGACCGGGACGATCGCGCCGTGCGAGCACACGGTGCTGTGGTCCCGCATCGGGTGGTCGTACGAGCCCGGCCAGCTGCGCAAGGCCGTCGAGGACGACCGCCTCCTCTTCGAGTTCGACGGCGCCTTCCGCCCGATGAGCCTGCTGCCGCTCATGCTCCCGGCGATGCGCCGGTGGCCTCAGCGCGAGAGCAGCAGGCAATGGCTCGAGGCGAACGCCGGTTTCCGGGCCGACGTGCTCGCGCGTCTGCGGGCCGACGGGCCCCTGCTCGCCGGCGACATCCCCGACACCGCGCAGGTCAGTCGCCCGCCCGACGGCTGGTCGGGGTCCAATCAGGTGCCGCACATGCTCGACTTCCTGCTGCGTCAGGGCGAGGTCGCGGTGGTCCGCCGCGAGGGTCGGCATCGTCGCTGGGATCTCGCCGAGCGCGTCTATCCGCGCGGACTTCCGGAGTACGGCGAGGAGGAGGCCGCGCGGCTGCTCGCCGAGCGGCGCCTGCAGTCGGCGGGCTTGACGAAGCCCCACTGGTACTGGAGCGGTGTGACGAAAGACACCGGGGAGCCTGCGCTCGTCGAGGGGAGCACGACCGGGTACCGCGTGGACCCGGAGGCGCTCGCGGCGCTCGACGAGGAGGACGCCGGAGGACGCGCCGCCTTCCTCAATCCGTACGACAGCCTGCTGTTCGACCGGAAGCGGCTCGAGGACGTCTTCGTGTTCACCTATGTGCTCGAGCAGTTCAAGCCCAAGGGGGAGCGCCGGTACGGCTACTTCGCCCATCCCATCCTGCTCGGCGACCGGTTCGTCGGCATGCTCGATGCCGAGGTCGATCGGGCACGCGGCGTCCTCCGCGTCGACGCGGTGCACGAGCTCCTTCCGCTCGACCCCGAGGAGACCGAGATGGTGCGCGCCGAGATCGACGACCTCGCCGAGTGGCTCGGCGTCTCCGTGACGGGACTCGCGTGACTGAGACGCCGACGTCGGTGAGTACGCTCGATGACGTGAATCCGCGAACCCTCGGCACCGCAGCCGTCCTGCGAGAGGCCCGGCCGGGCGACGAGCCCGGCATCCTCGCGTGCATCCAGGCGCTCGCCGTGTACGAGCGCGAGCCGGACGCCGTCGAGAACACGGTCGAGGCGCTCGAGAAGACGCTGTTCGGCGCGGACCCCAAGGCCTTCGCGCACGTGGTCGAGAAGGACGGCGACATCGTCGCCATCGCCCTGTGGTTCATCACCTACTCCACGTGGACCGGTCGCCACGGCGTGTGGCTCGAGGACCTCTACGTGCACGAGGCCCACCGTGCCTCCGGCTACGGCAGAGCGCTGCTGGCATCACTGGCGGGCGTCTGCGTCGAGCGCGGCTACTCACGCCTGGAGTGGACGGTGCTCGACTGGAACGAGCCTGCCATCGGCTTCTACCGCGCGATCGGCGCCGAGCCCATGAGCGAATGGACCACTCAGCGCCTCACCGGCGAGGCGCTCGTCGGCCTCGCGGGCGCTGCTTGCACGGCGTAGCGGGCCGCGCCGCGTCAGGGGATGCGATTCGACACGGTCAGCAGCACCACCGAGTCCTCGAGAGCCTGGAGGCTGTGCCGGGCTGCCGGCACCGTGAGGTGGTCTCCTGTGCCGCCTTCCCACGCCTCCGCGCCGGCGACGAGGCGCACCCGTCCGCGGAGCACCTGCAGGGTCGCCTCATGGGGAGCTTCGTGCTCGGCGAGCTCGTGGCCGGCCCGCAGCGCGATGACCGTCTCACGCAGCGCGTTCTCGTGGCCGCCGCGGATCGTGCGCGCCGCCCGGCCGCTCGAGGCCCCCTGAGCCTTCGCCGCCAGCTCCTCGATCACATCGGCCAGATCGGTGCCGTCCATGTGCTTCGCCTCCATCGCCTGCGCTGGCCGGAGTCTACCGAAGGGACCTCCCGCTCAGCACCCGGTCACGCGATCGGCTCTGCTCCGCCCTCGTCCGGCGGCTCGGAAACGACGAAGAGACCGCTCGGCGAGTTCGCCGTGCGCATCAGCGTCTCGAGCCACGAGCGGTTGATGCTCGCCGGGCGACCGCCGTAGTAGTTGAACACGAGGCTGGCCCCCGAGTGCACCCAGACGGTGGTGCGGCCGCCGCCGGTGCTCAGTTCGCCCTGCCAGGTGAAGAAGAACGGCTCGTTGCGTCGCAGCTTCGTCCCTATCGCGACCTGGAGGTGCGAGAGGACTCGGTCGTCGAAATCCGCCCGGATGCTGCTTTCGTAGATGAACTTTCCCACGCTGTCTCCCTGCACGGGCTCCGGCCCGTAGGAAGACTCTGCGTCAGCGCCCGGGCGACGGGCCTCGAGCTGTCCGCCTCGCGAAAGCGATGCACCGAAAACGAACGGCGCTCGTCAGAGGCCGCGGAGCGTCTGTCGGGGCGTGCGGCCGTATGCGTCGCGATAGTGCTTGGCGAAACGCGATGCACTGGCGAACCCCCACCGGAGCGCGATCTCGCCGACCGACGCCGCCGTCCCCGCCTCCATCTCGGCGTGCGCCCCCTCGAGCCTGCGGCGTCGCAGATAGTCGGTGGGCGTCATGTCGAGCGCTCGGCGGAAGGCGTACTGGAGCCCGCGTGTGGAGATCCCCGCCGCCTCGGCGACATCATCGATGGTGATCGCCTCGTGAGCGTGCTCCTCGAGGTACGAGATCGCGCGCTGCACGCTGCGGGGTGCGGCGCGTCGCTGGACCGAGCGCTGGAGCGCGAGCCCGAACTCGGGCGAGAACGCCGCAAGGGTGGCGTGAAGGGCGTTCCTGCGCAACTCCACCTCGACGAGGTCGGCGCGGGCGCCGGAGGTGAACAGCGAGCCGGCAACGTGGAGGAACACGCGCTCCCAGTGGGCGGCGAGCTCGCGGCTGACGGGGGAGGGGCGGACTCCAGGCGCGCGCAGCGAGAAGCGGTCGTCGCCGGTGAGCCGTCGCACCTCCTGCTGCGCCCACTCGCGGTCGAACACGAACGCCCGCACGTCCGCCCGCTGCTGCCAGCGGGCGGATGTCGGAGTGTCCAGAGCCACCCACGGCAGCCCGGCGTTCAGCTCGCCGCGCGGTGTTCCCACCCAGCCGCCGCGCGAGGCGACGCGGCAGGCCATGAGCTGTCCCTCCGGATCGATGGCGGACTGCACCGATGCGGACAGCTCATACCTCACCGTCGAGAAGTGGGGCATGGCCGAGGAAGACCACGAGAACCCGAACGTACGAGGGTCGACGCGCTGCAGCGCCGCGGATGGCACGAACTGACGCCACGTCTCCTCCACGACTCCGACGTCGCGCGATGACAGCGTCAGAAGCTCCCCCAACGTCCCTCCCTTGCGAAGGCCGCAGCGGGCGGCCGGATCGATCGAGACACTCTAACCCGCCGGCGCGCTGAGGCCCGCGGTGATCAGGTCCGCGAGCGCCGGAAGATCGGCGATCTCCGCCGGATCGGCCGGTTCCTCGACCTCGTCGAGCGCAGCGACGTCCTCGCCGGCCGGACCGTGGAGCCCCGGCGTGGTGATGATCGCGACCCACGCGGTGGCGGCGACGCGCACGCGTCTGGCCGCGATCGGGTGCAGGACGCTGGCGTGGAGGACGCGCTCCACGACGGCCTGCAGCTGACGACGATAGTCGCGCAGCCTCGCGCGCACCTCCGGGTGGGTGCGCTGCTCGCGCCACACGATGACGCGCCGCACCGCCGACTCCTCCTGAAGCTCGCGCAGGCGGTGCGTCACGTTCAGGAGCGTGCGCGCCGGATCGCCGCTCTCGACCAGTGCCGACGTGTCCACGGAGTCCAGGTCGAGCCGTTCACCCACCAGCGTGCGCAGCAGATCGCTCTTGGTGGGGAAGTAGTAGAAGACGAGCCCCTTCGGCACCCCTGCCGCCTCCGCGACGGCCGCAGTCGGGGTGGCGTCGAACCCCCGCTCGGCGAAGAGGCGCTCGGCGGCGTCGAGGATGAGCGTCCGGCTGTCCCGGCTGCGCGTCATGTCATGTCCTCGGGGGGTCGGCGGGGGCGTCGGGGCGCGCCGGCGCCCCCGTCTCGGTCCGCACGTCAGTGCGGCAGGGCGCGTTCGTGCGTCTGCATGGCCGGCCTGATGGCGAGGGCCGCGACGATGGCTGCCACCGCTCCGCCGATCCAGCTGACCCACGCGGCCGCGGACTGCATGTCCGCATAGCCGCCGAGCCAGGGAGCGACGAAGAGCAGCGCGCCGAGGGCGAGCTGGACGTACTCCATCGCAGCCATGCCCGGCATCGCGAGGTTCACGATGCCGCTGGCGATCAGCAGGACGCCGAGGATCAGCATCCATGCCATCGAAGCGCCCATCGCCGGCATGAACAGGGCCGACACCGCGGCGACGAGTCCCACGGCGACAGCGACCCAGTCCTCCCAGCGGGTCCACTTCTTCATGCGAATCTCCTCCTTCCGAATCCTGACGGCTCCCCATCGGGGGTCGATTCGACCGTAAGCCTGACTGACCGCCCGGTCAAGAGTCCCGGTGCGCGGCGGCGTGGCCGATGCGACCGCGCGTCACGCCCGGGTGGATCTCCACCCGAGCTCGGGAGCGACGTGACTCGCGAAGGACTCGATGACGCGCAGGTTGAAGTCGACGCCGAGCTGGCTCGGGATGGTGAGCATGAGCGTGTCGGCCGCCGCGATCGCGGCATCCTCCTTCAGCTGCTCTACGAGAACGTCGGGCTCGGCGGCGTAGGTCTTGCCGAACGTCGAGCGCATCCCGTCGATGACCCCGATCTGGTCGCCGTCCTGACGCCCTCCGAAGTAGAGGCGGTCTTCCGCCGTCGTGATCGGGAAGATGCTGCGGCTCACCGACACGCGGGGCTCGCCCGCGTGCCCCGCGTCGCGCCAGGCGGCGCGGAAGGCATCGATCTGCTGCGCCTGCAGGAGGTCGAAGGCAGTGCCGTCGGCCTCCGTGAGCAGCGTCGACGACATGAGGTTCACGCCCATCCGCCCGGCCCATTCGGCGCTGTCGCGGTTGCCCGCGCCCCACCACACGCGCGAGCGCAAGCCCGGGGAGTGCGGCTCGATGCGCTGCCGGCCCGTGGCGCCGGTGCCGAAAGGCGACGAGGGGTCCCGCTCCGCCAGCCCCTCTCCCTCGATCGCGCGCAGGAACAGATCGAAGTGCCGGCGTGCGAGGTCGGCACCGCGCGGATCCTCCGACCCGGTGTACCCGAAGGCCTCGTAGCCGCGCACCACGGTCTCGGGTGACCCGCGCGAGACGCCCAGCGCGAGCCTGCCACCCGAGATGAGATCGACGGCCGCCGCCTCCTCGGCGAGGTAGAGCGGGTTCTCGTAGCGCATGTCGATCACGCCGGTGCCGACCTCGATGCGTTCGGTGCGTGCGGCGATCGCAGCGAGGAGAGGCATGGGGGATGCCTGCTGACGAGCGAAGTGGTGCACGCGGAAGTAGGCGCCGTTCACGCCGAGCTCGTCCATCCCCTGTGCGAGGTCGATGGCCTGGAGCATCGAGTCCGCGGCCGTCAGCTGCCGACCGCCGCCGAGCGGCCCGTAGTGTCCGAAGGAGAGGGTTCCGAAGCGCTGCATGTCGACTGCAACGGTACGCCCACGGCATCCATTCCGGTGAATGGACCGCGCTGTCGCGGGAAATCTGCGAACAGCTGCATCCAAACCGGCGCCCCAGGGAGAAGTACCTCACATCGGGCGAACACGCGCCCGCCACTAGGAGGGGAAAGTCCAATGAAGCGCATTCTCGCCACCGGAGCCATCGCCGCTCTCGCCGTTTTCGGCTTCGCCGGCACCGCGCACGCCGCGCCCGCCGATGCTGCCTGCTTCGGCCAGATCCACAAGACCATCAACACCGAAGGCGCGCTCGGGTTCTCGACCGTCGGTGAGGTCGTCCAGGCGATCGGCGGCCAGGCCAAGAACGACACCGCACGGGGACTCTGCGGCGACTGAGGGCACTGACGCTCCTCGGCATCGTCGTCGGCGGCTCGGACCATCCTGTCCGAGCCGCCGACCCGTGAGGCGACGAGGAGCCGACCCCCTGTCCTGGGTGTGCGCGCCGTGCTTACGATGGCATCGGATGCCTCGTGAGGGCGTCTGCGGAGACGGTGCGGAGAGGGGTGACGATCGTGGTCCAGGTTCGCGTGGCGGGTGTGGCTCTGGATGCCTCGGGCCAGCACGTTCTCCTTCTCAAGCCGGTCGACCAGCTTCCCGGCGACGGGCTGGTGCTGCCGATCTGGATCGGACAGCTCGAGGCCACCTCCATCCTGGTCGCGGTCGAGAACGCCGACGTCCCCCGCCCCCTCGCGCACGATCTCATGCGACTGATGCTCGAGGCGCTGGACGCATCGACCTCGCGCGTCGAGGTGACGCGCATCGACGACGGGACCTTCTACGCCGCGATCACGCTTTCGACGCCCCTCGGCGATCGGGTGGTCGACGCGCGACCCTCCGATGCGATCGCGCTGGCATCGCGCACCGGGGCCCCGATGTGGGTGGCCGACGAGGTCATGGCGGACGCCGGTGTGCCCGACGTCCTCACCGAGACGGACGCGACCGAACGGCTCGACGAGTTCAAGCGCTTCCTCGACGACGTCGAGCCGGAGGATTTCGAGGCCTGACCGGTCCGTCGCCGGCGCGGCGTCAGGCTGCGCCCGCCCGGACCGCAGCGGCCACGTCGGCCGGAGAACCCCGCCAGGGCGCGCCGTGGCCGGGGAGCACCCAGGAGGCCTGCACGCCCGCGAGCCGATCGAGCGACGCGAGGGCGGCGGCCGGGTCGTCGGTGAAGGGCGCGGGCTGCATTCCTTCCCTGCCGGTGAGGACGTGGCGCGTCGTGAGGGCGTCGCCCACGAAGACGGCATCCGCCGATGGAACATGGACAGCGATGCTTCCCGGCGAGTGGCCCGGCAGGCCGATGACGACCGGCGCACCCGGCAGCTCGAGGACGTCGCCGTCGTGCACCTCGACGACCTCCGACACGTAGGTCGTCGGGACGGCGCGCTTGCGCAGGGCGTAGGCGAAGAAGCCCAGCGTCGGCACGAGTCGCATCGGCCCTGCCGCGACCTTCGGCTTGGCGCCGGTGCGGGCCCGCTCTGCGTCTGCCGCGTGGACGAACACCGGCACACCGTGATCGCGGCGGAGGCGCTCGGCGAACCCGATGTGGTCGGCGTCGCCGTGGGTCAGCACGACGCCCTTCACGTCGGCGGGGGAGAGGCCGAGCGATGTGAGCTCGTCGACCAGATCCTTCCAGTGGCCGGGCAGGCCGGCGTCCACGACGGTTACCCCGTCATCCGTGACGACGAGGTAGGCGGCGACGATGTCGTTGCCGATGCGGTGCAGGTGCGGGCCGAGCTTCATGAGGACCTCCGATCGCGTCAGGGGGCTGCTCGGCCAGGATAGGCGCACCGAGACGCCCGCGGATCCGGCAGGTCTATGCTTCGAGCCATGGGGACGATGTTCTACGGCGGCTCGGCGACGCCGATCCACATCGAGGACCGCGCGCTGGCGCACCTGAAGGTCGTGATCGCCACCAAGCTGCGTCGCGGCGAGAGCTTCACGCTGTCGTGGAGGCATCCCGATGACCAGCCGGGCGGACGCAGCACCATCTGGCTGCATCCCTCCATCCCGCTGCGCTTCGTCTTCGAGGACCCCGAGCAGCCCGAGCTGAGTCGCAGGTGGATCGAGGATCTCGCGTCGTCGGCGAACAGCTCCGGCGGGATCACCCTGGTGGAGGAGAACATCGACACGGGGCCGGTCCCCACCAGCCCCGGTGAGGGTGCCGATGTGACGCTCGGCGAGGTGCGGGTCGAGAGCCTGGACGTCGACCGGATCCGCGTCGCCGGAACGGACATCACGCCGAACGACACGCGAAGCTAGCGTCTCGCCGAGCCTCCCGCGAACCGGGCCGACGAAGGGCGCCCGGCCGTCGGCCGGGCGCCCTCATGATCATCAGCGGTAGAAGCCGCCGTAGTAGGTGTCGAGGCGACCGCGGTAGTCGTCATCCGTGCCGGCGGTGCTCTGGTCCCATTCCGGAGAGTTCTTGATCTGGTCCTTGGTGAGGTCGACGTAGACCTTCTCGTCGGCGTCGTCGACACGCTGGACCGTGCCTGCGGGGAGGATCACCTTCCGTCCGAAGATCCACGGGCCGGTGTCCACGACGAGGCGGCTGCTGCCGACGTCGTCGCTCGCCTCGTCGATCTTCCCGATGTCGCCGTCGGTGGCGTGCACGTGATATCCCACGAGGCTGCGCGAACCGGCGTCGCGGTTGACGGATTCTCGGTACTCCCATGCGTCCCAAGCTGAGGACATGATCGCTCCTTCGTCTCATGCGAGGGGTGATGCGGAGGCGATCCGGGTGATCGCTCCGGTTTCCACGTTAGGAAGCCGCTTCTCGTCAGGGGACCCCCTGGAAATTTCGCCCGAAGAGGCGTATTGCGGGGGTGGGCAGGCGGCGCCGACGGACGGCGCGGGCCCTCGAGAGGAGATCATGCAGGCCGAGCACGCCGTCGACGAGGCGCCGCGGCATCACGCATGATCGGCGTGCTGCGCAACACGACGTATCGGACGCTGTTCGGGGCGCAGGTCGTCGCGCTGCTGGGGACGGGTCTGCTCACGGTCTCGCTCGGCCTTCTCGCGTTCGACCTCGCCGGCGCGGCGGCGGGCTCCGTGCTGGGCACCGCGCTCACCATCAAGATGGTCGCCTACGTCGGTGTCGCACCGCTGGTGGCGGCGCTGGTCGACCGGCTGCCGAAGAAGGCGGTGCTGATCGGCGCGGATGCGATCCGGCTGGTGATCGCGCTGATGCTGCCGTTCGTCTCAGAGGTCTGGCAGATCTACGCGCTGGTGTTCGTGCTGCAGTCGGCCTCGGCGACGTTCACCCCGGCGTTCCAGTCGCTGATCCCGAACGTGCTGCCCGACCCGAAGGACTACACCCGCGCACTCGCATTGTCCCGGCTCGCGTACGACCTCGAAGCGCTGCTGAGCCCGGTGATCGCGGCGGCCCTGCTGACGGTCATCGGCTACAACGACCTGTTCGTGGGGACGGCGGCCGGGTTCGCCGGCTCCGCGCTGCTCGTGCTGATCTCGGCGATCCCGCCGCATCCGGCCGAGGAGTCGACGTCGACGTTCTGGCAGCGGCTGCCGATGGGCGCGAAGGTGTTCGTCGCGACACCGAGTCTTCGGTTCGTGCTGTTCGCGAATGTGGTCGTGGCCGCGGGCACGGCGCTGGTGCTGGTGAACTCGGTCGTGTACGCCAAGAGCGTGTTCGGGCTCGGAGACTCCGCGCTGGCGGTGACACTGGGTGCGTACGGTGTCGGCTCGCTGCTCGTCGCGCTGAACATCCCCTGGCTCGTGGACCGGTTCGGGGTGACGAGCGTCATGGTCGCAGGCCTCGGCACGGTGGTCGTCGGACTCGCTGTCGCGGTCGGGGTGACGGTCGCCGCCGTCGCGGGCGGAGCGGGATGGTGGATGCTGCTGCTCACGTGGATCGTGCTCGGGGCGGGCATCTCGCTGATCAACACGCCGTCGTCACGGCTGCTCGCCGACGCGTCGACGCCCGGGAACCGGAACCTCGTCTACACCGCACAGTTCGCCTTCTCGCACGCGTGCTTCCTGATCACCTATCCACTGGCCGGTTGGGTCGGCGCGGTCAGCCTGCCCGGCGCGGTCGGAGTGCTCCTCGCCGTCGCGGTGGTGGGGGCGATCGGCGGCCTCGCCATCCGGAGGCGGGCCATCCGCCATCGGCGGTATTGGGAACCCGAGACCATCCACGTGCGATGACGGAGGCGCCGGAAGTCTGCGCCCTCCGGTGGACGTCGCCGGAGACGCCGGTCTTCAGGACCGCGAGGCGTGTATCTGCTCGCCGGCCGGCTCGCTGAGCGCCGTCAGCCGCGAAGGTCCGATCGGCTCCTCGCTCTGCATCGGGATGATGGCCACCCGGGAGGAGAGCTCCTTCACGCGGTGGATGTGTTCGAGTTCATTCCGTGCGCGCCGCCGCAGGAAGGGCGACGTCGGGTTCGCGGCCGCGATCGAGCTGTTGACGACCCACGCCCATGGCTCGATGCCTGCTCGGCGGAGGTCGCCGGCGAGTTCCTCGGCCTCGAGGACGGGAGTGGTCTCGGCGAGCGTGACGAGCACAACCTTTGTGAGGCCGGGGTCCTGCAATCGCATGAGAGGCGTGACGATATCGAGTCCGCCGCCCATCTGCCGGGTGATCTCCCGGTGGTAGGAGCCGGTGGCGTCCAGGAGGAGCAGGGTGTGGCCGGTCGGGGCCGTGTCGATGATCACGAAGGTGCGACGCGATTCCGAGATCGCGCGCGAGAACTCATGGAAGACGGCGACTTCGTCGTTGCACGGTGACATCAGATCCTCGGCGAGAGCGGCCCGCGCCTGCTCGTCGAGGTTCTTGCCCTTCGAAGCCATGACCCGGGCGCGGTAGGCCTGGATCGCCGCGTCCGGATCGATGCGCGATACCGTCAGGCGGTCGACCGCGGCGCCGTCCAATGTGTGCGTGAGGTGGGCGGCGGGGTCAGTGGTGGTGAGCAGTACGTCGTGGCCGCGCCGGGCAAGGCCGTTCGCGATGGCGGCCGCAATCGTGGTTTTGCCGACGCCCCCCTTGCCCATGCACAGCACGAGGCCGTGACCGTCTGCCTCGATCGCGTCGATGAGCGCCGAGAGCGGTGCGTCCTGGGCCACGGGATCGCTCTCGCCGACGTCAGTGGATGGGGCGCTGGTCGCGTCGTTCAGGAGCGCCCGGACGGCCTCGATCCCGACCACGTTGTCCGGCCTCAGCTCGATGAAGTCTCGCGGCAGCGCTGCCACACCGGCCGGCATCGCAGCGAGGGCTGCCGCCTCCCGGCGCCGCACGGCGCGTGAGAGCGGCTCGTCATCGGCGTGGTCGGGCAGGATCCCGTTGACGACCACGTGTCCGTCCGGGATGCCGATGGCGTGAAGCTCATCGAAGGTGCGCTCGAGTTCCGCCAGGGCCGAACGCTCGGCGCGAGTCACGAGCACGAGCCTGGTGAGGGTCGGGTCGGTGAGGGCGCTCACCGCCTTCGAATACGTCGACTTGTGCCGCGCCAGCCCGGAGAGCGGACCTAGGCAGGATGCGTCACCGCCGCGGGTGAGGAACTCGCTCCAGGAGCCCGGCAGTTGCAGCAGGCGGATGGTGTGACCGGTCGGCGCGGTGTCGAAGATGACGTGATCGTAGGCCGCGTACCGCGTGTCATCGGTCAGCAGCTCGGCGAACTCGTCGAAAGAGGCGATCTCAGTCGTGCACGATCCCGACAGGCTCTCGCGGACACCGTCCAGTTCAGCGTCCGCAAGGGAGCCGCGCAAGGGCCCGATGATCCGCTCACGGTAGGCGTCCGCGGCGGATTCCGGATCGATTTCCAGCGCTGACAGGCCTGGCGCCGCCGGGATCGGCGTGATGGTGTTACCTACCGCCAGACCGAAGACCTGGCCGATGTTCGATGCGGGGTCGGTGCTGACGAGCAGCACGTTCTTGCCGGCGTCTGCGAGATGGACCGCGCTCGCGCATGCGACCGAGGTCTTGCCTACGCCGCCCTTTCCGGTGAAGAAGAGGAATCGGGGAAGGTGCTCGAGGAATCTCATGTCGCTTCTCATCTCGGGTGAATAATCACTCCCCCTGACGGAATCAGGACGCCGCGCCGGCTCAGCTCCTCCATGCCCGCTCCGTACCTTCCTGTTCCAGGCCGTGAGCCGAACATAAGCGCCGGCGACGGAACGCACGAGGACCTTCGTCCCCCCTCACAAAGTCGGGGCGCGTCCCGCGGTACCTTGCGCCCGCATCGGTGAGGCCGAGAAGTCGGGCACGACGCTCTTCATCTGAGGCCATGTGCAGGGGATGCGATCCGCTAGCGGCGAATCGCCAGCACGCCGCCCAGCAGGCACACCACCGCCATCGCGAGCGCCATCCACCTGTACGAACCGAGGGACTCGGCCAGCAGCGCCGCCGCTCCAGGGGCCAGCGCAGCGACCGCCGTGACCGGTGCCGCGAGCGCGCCGTTGAGTGTGCCGTAGGACTCCGGTCCCCACCGATCCGCGACGGCGGACGCCTGAATGAGTGTGAGCGCGCCGCGGATGGCGCCGGCGACGACCCCGGTGGCGATGATGAGCCCCGGGCCCGAAGCGATCCCGTATGCGGTCAGGGCGGCCGCCCCAAGAGCACCGACCGATGCGGGCGCGATCCACGGCGCGGCGGTGCGGGGGATCGCCAGGTACACGAGTCGGCCGAGCACTTGGCCGGCGCCCATGACTCCCAGCACCCAGGCGGCGGTCTGAAGATCCAGGCCCTTCTCGACCGAGGCGGGGACCGCCGACAGGGTCACCGCATGGAGTGAGAACGACATGAGCGCGAACGAGCCCGCGACGATCCAGAACCGCGGAGTGCGCAGCACTCGTGCCGCGCCGCCGTTGCCGGCAGCTCGCGCATCGAGGTGGTGCCAGCCGCGCTCCACGGTGAGCGCGTACGTGGGAAGCGGCACGAGGATCAGGATCCCGGCGAGGATGACGAACGTCGCCCGCCAGTCGGACTCCACGACGAGCCAGCCGGTGAGTGGAGCGAAGATCGTGGATGCGAGCCCTCCGGCGAGCGTCACCAGGGTGAGGGGCCCGCGTCGAGCGGATCGGTAGCGATGGGTGATCACCGTGAAGGCGGCTTGGTAGAGCACGGCGGATTGAGCAGCGCCGCAGACGATCCACGCCGCGGCGAAGACCTGGATCGTGGGTGCCGCCGCTGCTGCGATCAGTGCCACGGCTCCCATGAGTGCGCCGATCACCATGGTTCGTCTCGGATGACGATCCAGCCAGTGGCCGACCGGGATCGCGCACACGGCGGATGTCAGCAGTCCCAGCGTGATGGCGACGAAGACGGCCTCTTCGTTCCAGCCGGTATCGGCGGCGATCGCGGGTGCGGCCACCAGGACGGCGTAGTAGAGCACGCCCCATGCGACGATCTGTGCGAAAGCGAGCGCCGTCAGCCGGGCGCCGCCGCGCGGAGGTCCTTCCATCAGCCTCGCGAGACAGCGGGCTCAGGCGCCGCTACGGGAAAGAGCACCCGCACCGCCCCGAATCCCAGCGTCGCGCCGACGAGCTGTGCGGCGATGAACGGCAGCGCCGACGCCGGGGCGATTCCTGCGAAGGTGTCGGTGAACATGCGCCCGATCGTGATCGCCGGGTTGGCGAAGCTCGTCGACGACGTGAAGAAGTAGGCCGCACCGATGTAGGCACCGACCGCCGGGGCCGCGAGATGCGAGCGGCCGGTTCGCACGAGCGCGAAGATCAGGAGCACGAGTCCGGCGGTCGCCACCACCTCGGACAGCAGCAGGGGTGATGCCGAGCGGTCGGTCGTGCTCCAGGCGATCGCCGGGGCTGCGAACATGAGGTTGGCGAGCACCGCGCCGGCGATGCATCCGAGCACCTGCACGGGCAGGTAGACCGCGGCGATGGTCCAGCTCCGTCGGTGCAGCGCGATGTCGACGAGCGTGACCACGGGGTTGAAGTGCGATCCGGACACTGTCGCGAAGACGAGGATGAGGACGGCGAGCCCCAGAGCGGTGGCGAAGGCGTTCTCGAAGAGCTGGAGGCCGACGTCGGCGGGGGAGAGGCGCTGGGCGGCGATCCCCGAGCCGATGACGACAGCGGCGAGCCCCGCGCTGCCGAGGAACTCACCGGCAGCGGCGCGAACGGTGTGCGTCACGAGGCGACGAGGAGCTGCGAGACGCGGTCGAGCGCGCCAGGCACGAGCTTGAAGTACGCCCACGTGCCGCGCTTGCTGCGCGTGAGGAATCCGGCGGTGGTGAGGATCTTCAGGTGGTGCGACACCGTGGGCTGGCTGAGGCCGACCGGCTCGATCAGATCGCAGACGCAGGCCTCGGCGTCCTCGGATGCGGCGACGATCGACAGCAGGCGCAGGCGAGTCGGGTCGGCAAGGGCCTTCATGGTGGCGGCGAGCTGATCGGCCTCTTCGGCGGTCAGCGGCTCGCGGACGAGGGGGGCGCAGCACACGCCGGCGGTGATGTCGGTGACGTCGAGCATCGTGGTCATGCATCGAGAGTATTCGATATTGACAGATGTCGATAGATGGGTTCAGAATCAGGGCATCGAAGTTCGTCGATATCTTGTGGAGGATGCTGTGACCCTGCTCGACCTGACACCCCGCGTTGCTGAAGCCGGCCGGCTCTCGACGCTGCCGGTTGCGATCATCGGTGCCGGCCCTATCGGGCTTGCCGCCGCTGCCAATCTGCTGGAGCGCGGTATCGACTTCGTCGTCTTCGAAGCGGGCGATGAGATTGCGGCGAGCGTGCGCTCGTGGGGGCACACCCGCCTCTTCTCCCCGTGGAAGCACCTGGTGGACCCCGCCTCCCGTCGTCTCCTCGAGGAGTCGGGATGGGCGCTGCCCGACCCTGAGCGGGCGCCGACCGGGGCCGAGCTCGTCGAGCGATATGTGGCGCCGCTCGCCGCCCTCGAGGAACTCGTTCCGCGCATCCGGACCGGTGTCGAGGTGATCGGCGTGACGCGCGAGGGGATGGATCGCACCCGCACGGCACGTCGCAGCGCCACCCCGTTCGCCGTGCGCATCCGCACGGCCGGAGGCGGAATCGAGGACGTCCCCGCGCGCGCTGTCATCGACGCGTCGGGAACATACCGCTCGCCGAACTCACTCTCCTCCAGCGGGCTCGAGCTGCTGGGGATGTCCGACATCGCCGACCGGGTGACGGCCGCGCTTCCCGATGTCCTCGGCAGGGATCGAGCCCGGTTCGCGGGCCGGCGCGTGACCGTCGTCGGTGCGGGGCACTCCGCCGCCAACACGCTTCTCGCCCTCGTGCAGCTCGCCCGGGAGGAGGCCGGCACCACGGTGACGTGGCTGATCCGCAACGCCAAGGCGGTGCGGGTCTCGTCCTCGCCCGATGACGAGCTGACCGATCGTGCGAACCTGGGTAGTCGCGTCGACCGAGCCGTCGAACGCGGCGACGTCGCCGTCGTCGACGGCTTCGAGATCATCCGGGCGCGCCGCGCGGGCGAAGCCGTGGAGCTGGTCGGCCACCGCGGGGGTGAGGTGGTGACCCACGAGACCGACATCGTCGTGAACGCCACCGGGTTCCGCCCTGATCTGCAGATGCTGCGCGAGATCCGTCTCGAACTGGACGAGATCGTGGAGGCGCCCAAGCGCCTCGCCCCGCTCATCGACCCGAACGTCCACTCGTGCGGCACGGTCGAGCCTCACGGCTTCCGCGAGCTCACCCACCCCGAGCAGGGGTTCTTCATCGTCGGCATGAAGTCCTACGGGCGCGCGCCGACCTTCCTCCTCGCGACCGGCTACGAGCAGGTGCGCTCGGTGACGGCGTGGCTCGCCGGTGACACGGCATCCGCCTCGCACGTCGAGCTCGTCCTTCCCGCCACGGGCGTGTGCTCGACCGACGCCGGGAAGGGCGGCGGATGCTGCTCATGACGGCTGTACGCGAGATGACGCCCGACGACTGGCCGGCGGTCGAGCGGATCTACGCACAGGGCATCGAGGACGGCGAGGCGACCTTCGAGGCCGCGACGCCGGACTGGTCGGCCTTCGACGCGGGGAGGCTGCCCGGCATGCGCTTCGTGGCCGTCGACTCGGCCGATGTCGTTGTGGGCTGGGTCGCTGGATCTGCCGTGTCCTTGAGACCGGCCTACCGTGGCGTGGTCGAGCACTCCGTCTACATCGACCGTGGCGCCCGCGGGCAGGGGATCGGGCGCGTACTGCTGGACGCTTTCATCCAGGCTGCAGAGCGGTCCGGGATCTGGACGATCCAGTCGAGCATCTTCCCCGAGAATGCCGCGAGCCTTCGGCTGCATGAGGCGGCCGGGTTCCGGGTCGTCGGACGGCGCGAGCGCATCGCGCGATCGACCGTCGGCCCGCACGCCGGTGCCTGGCGCGACACCGTCCTCATCGAGCGCCGCAGTGCCACCGTGGAACCCGGCTGACAGTGCGTGAGATCAGCCGAACCGGCACAGGCCGTCACTCGCCATCGAGAGATAGACTCTGATCTATGAATCAGGCGGGGGATCTGACCGCGCTGGGAGATCCCACGCGCGCGCGGATCCTCCGGCTGATCCGCGGGGCGGAGAACGGGCGCGAGCTGGTCGGGCGCCTGGCCGCGACCCTCGACCTGCGGCAGCCCACGGTCAGCCATCACATGAAGGCCCTGCATGACGAGGGGATCGTCCTTCGCCAGCCCGAGGGGCGCCGGGTCTGGTACTCCATCGCACCCGACCATGCTGCGCGAGTCGATGCTCTGCTGGGCGGGACAGACTTGCCCTCCCCGGAGCCGGACCTCGAGCGCATCACGAGGGATCTCGCCGTCCGATTCGCCGGCGTGTTCAGTCCCGAGAGCGTGCGCGCCTATGTCGAGGAGAGCCACCTCCTCCTCGCGAGCCGCTCCCGCTCGCCGATGCTCGCCAGTCGCACGGCGACATTCGCCGCGGCGCGCCTGGAGGCGCTGCAGCGCGCCGATGCCGCTCTGTCCGGTGTCCCGAATGTGCTCTTCGTCTGCGTCCAGAACGCTGGGCGCTCGCAGATGGCCGCGGGGATCCTGCGGCAACTGGCGGGCGGGAAGGTGAGCGTGCGGACGGCGGGCTCCGAGCCGGCGAGCGATGTGCGCCACAGCATCCTCGCGACTCTGGATGAGATCGGGGTCTCGATCGGGGGTGAGTTCCCGAAGCCGCTCACCGACGACGTGGTGCGAGCGGCCGATGTCGTCGTCACGATGGGCTGCGGCGACGCCTGTCCGATCTATCCCGGCCGCCGCTACCTCGACTGGGATCTGGCGGATCCCGTCGGAAAGTCGCCCGAGGAGATCCGCGCGATCCGCGATGACATCGAAGCCCACGTCCGCCGACTTCTCGGAGAACTGTTGGCCGACAATTCATCTGGTGAGATTCCCGGTTAGATAGATCACGGTCTATGCTTTCTGTGAAGAGAAAGCGAGGCCGCACATGGCTGACAAGCCCACCGTCCTGTTCGTCTGCGTGCACAACGCGGGTCGCTCCCAGATGGCCGCCGGCTACCTCCGTGCGCTCGGCGGGGACGACGTCGAGGTGCTCTCGGCGGGTTCGGCGCCGAAGGACACCATCAACCCGGTCGCCGTCGCAGCGATGGCGGAGGAGGGTATCGACATCGCCGGGAACACGCCGAAGGTGCTGACGGTCGATGCGGTCCGCGAATCCGACGTGGTCATCACCATGGGCTGCGGTGACGCGTGCCCGATCTTCCCCGGCAAGCGCTACGAGGACTGGGAGCTGGACGACCCCGCCGGCCAGGGCATCGACGCGGTGCGTCCGATCAGAGACGAGATCCGGGCTCGCGTGGAGTCGCTGATCTCCGAGATCCTCCCGGCGCGCGGGGCGGCATGATCAACCCGACAGGCCAAGGCGCGCTGCTGTCGCCGGACTCGGTGCTTCACCGGGCCGCTGAGCGCCTCGCCCAGCAGTTCGCGGGGATGGTGAACGAAGAGACCGTCGAGCGCGTCGTCTTCGAGTCGTACACATCACTCGCCCGCACCGCTGCCGTCCAGACCCACCTGCCCAGCCTTGCGGAGAAGTTCGCACGGGACCGGCTGACCGCCCTCGCGCAGTCGAAGGGCCTGATGGCCAAACCCGTCCCCGAAGTCCTTTTCGTCTGCGTGCAGAACTCCGGCCGCTCGCAGATCGCCGCCGCGCTGACCCGCCATATCGCCGGAGAAGGCGTCCACGTTCGGTCGGCGGGATCGCAGCCGGGCGAGCGCATCCTCCCGGAAGTCGCTCTCGTCCTCGCCGAAATCGACCTCGATGTGACCGAGGAGTTCCCCAAGCCCCTGACCGATGACGTCGTGCGGGCAGCGGACGCGGTCGTCACCATGGGCTGCGGCGACGCCTGCCCGCTGTATCCCGGCAAGCGGTACCTGGACTGGCAGCTCGATGACCCTGCGGGTCTCGACATCGATGGTGTGCGGAGCATCCGGGACGACATCCGCGACCGCGTGGAGCACCTCCTCTCGGAGCTGATCCACGACTGACGGAAAAGTCCTGAGCCGCGGCTCGTTCGTAAACGATGTCGCGACTCAGGACAGGTGCGGAGGATGGGGGATTCGAACCCCCGAGGGCTTGCACCCAACACGCTTTCCAAGCGTGCGCCATAGGCCACTAGGCGAATCCTCCAGGAGGCCCCGAAGGGCCGCCGACCATCCTACCCTGCTCGGCTACCGCACCCGAACCGGAGCGCTCCGGCATAGACGCTGCCGGGACGGATGATGAGGGATCGGGGGGCCGCGAGCGCCAGGATCCGCCGCGACGCCGGCACCGACGTCAGCAGCGATGCGCGCACCGCGGCGGCCGCGTCGGCCGCGGCATCCCCCATCCAGTACGAGCGGGTCCCCGCACGGGAGTAGCTGACGCGCTCGATCGCGGTGAGGACGGTATCGATGTCGGATGCCGCCACCCCGTGCTCTTCGACCAGGCGCCGGGCGAAGGCGCGCGGCGTCTCGCTGGCCGGCACGGGGATGGCCACGTCGATGGCTGCCTCCTGCACCGACTGCCAGGCCGCGGCGGCGTCACCGGCGCGGGCCGCGGCATCCAGCCGGCGCCGGCGGACCTCCCTCGCCAGGAGCGGAAGGGAGAGGAGCACGATGACAGCGGTCACGATGCCGAGCAGGGGGAGCGGATCGACGGTGTCGCGCGCCGCACCGATCCCATTCGCCGACTGCAGCTCCTCCGCATCGATCTCGGCGCGGTCCCCAGGGGAGGTGGGCGTCGCCGTCGGCTGCGAGCCCACGCTCCCGGGGTCGGTCGTCTCGCCCGGCGCGGTCGCCGCGGACGAGAACATCGTCGGCGTGCCCAGACCCGTGGTCGGCTCGAACGGGATCCAGCCGATGCCCTCGAAGTACACCTCTGGCCAGGCGTGCAGCTGCGAGCTCGACACCGTGAACACCGGCTGCCCGTCGACGCTGTCCGTCGTCGGCGTGCCCGGGAGGTAGCCCACGACGATGCGCGACGGCATGTTGAGGGTGCGCGCCATGAGTGCGAAGGCGGAGGCGAAGTGCACGCAGTAGCCCTGGCGCACTTCCAGGAACCGTGCCACCGCTTCGGCGCCGCTGCCGTCGAAGCCCTCCTCGACCGGTGCGTCGAGGGAGTACGCGAAGTCGCCGCCCCGGAACCACCGCTGCAGAGCCGTGAGGCGGTCGTAGTCGTTGGTCGCGGCGGCGGTGACCTCCACGGCGAGCTCGGCGATCTGCGGGGGGATGTCGGCGGGGATCTCGGTCGTCTCGTCGCGGACCTGCGAGCCGACGGCCGTCGCCGCCCGCACCTGTTCCAGTGATGGGCGGGGGAGGGTCCACTGCACCTCGTACGACTGGCCCATCGTCGAGTCGCTCGTCGTCGCCACCGTGTGGTTGTAGGGCACCGCCCCCCATAGTCCCCTGAGCCCGGCGACCCCCACCGCCGGATACGGCACCGGCGCCCAGGGCGAGTCCAGGTTCACCACGTCGACCTTGGTGGTGTACTCCGAGATCCGGATCTCGTCCGTGTTGTCGATCTCGCCGAACGCCCGGTCGCTCTCAAGCGAGACGGTCTGCGCCCGGTCGGGCTCCCAGATGCCGCCCTCGAACCGGCTCAGCGTCGTCGCGCGCAGGTAGGGCACCGACGGCGAGTCGGTACGGACGCGGATGACCTCCACCTCCTGCGGCCGGCGCAGGTCGTCGCCGAGCTGCAGGGTGGCATCGATCCCCGGCCCTGGTCCGAGTCCCGTGCCCGCGCGCGCCCCCGGCTGCGGCAGCGCCGGCGCGACCACGACGGCGACCACGATGGCGATCGCGCCGATGCCGAGCGCCGTGGCCGGCACGCCGGCGGTGCGCTCCTCCTCGCGCTCCATCGGCTTCTCGCGCGAACGGGTCTCGGAGCGGATCAGGAACAGGATCGTCACGGCGAGGAAGACGAACCCGATCACGTCGACGGCAGCGGGCGCCGCGATCGCCGGGATCAGCGACACCGTGACGATGCCGACCGACGCCAGCAGCGGCATCCGTGCCGTCACCACGACGTGGTCGACGATGATCGTCAGCAGTCCCATCGCTCCGACCACCACGAAGGCCAGCGGAAGAGAGCCCTCGAGGGGCGCCGCGCCGAGCCTGATCTCCTCCATCGCCGCTTCCACGAGCAGCGGCACGCTGCGGATCGTGTCGAGGGTGGGGATGACCCACAGCAGCGCGGTGTCCCTGAGGAACACCAGCGTCAGGAACACGGCCCAAAGGGTGGCCTCGATGAGGGTCACGGCGACCGCCGGGAGGCGGTAGAGGCGCGCGGTGTAGCCGGCGCCGAGGATGAGCGCGGCCAGCAGCAGCGCCGCCAGCAGCCACCAGCCGGAGTCGATGACGCGCACGACCGGGAGCAGGGCCGCGAGCAGCGCCGCGAAGATCGAGAAGGTCAGCAGCTTCTCTCCGCCGCGTGCGCGCGTCGCGCGGCCCGCGTCAGCCGACGACATGGTGCGCCCCCCGCCCGATCGCGTTCGCCCACGCGGGCGCCAGGTCGCGTTCGGCGTCGATGGCCGCCACGTGCCAGCCGTGGTCGGCGGCGAGGTCCAATGCGCCGGCGGCCGGGGCGGCGGCGAGGAGGACCGGCAGCGTGCTGTGATGGGCGACAGGTCCGACCGCCGCCGCGTCGGAGGGATCGAAGCGGCCGACGATGAGGACGATCGGTCCGGTCGAGATGCCCGCGAACAGCCGGGGCAGCCGGGGGAGATCATCGTCGCGTCGGGCCGTCATCGTCGCGAACTGCACGAGCAGTCCGTCGACGGACATCATGTCGCCGCCGTCGATGCGATCGATGAGCACCGTGCCCTCGGTGTCGAGGACCTCCACCGCGTAGCCGTCGTGGACGAGGCGGGCGACGGCGGACACGCACGCGGAGACGGCGGCCTCGAAGCCGGGGTCGGCGCCGGGCGCCTGCAGCGCATCGGGCGACCACCGACGTGCCGCCCGGTCGATGACGACCGCCGCCTCGGGCGTGGACTCCTGCTCCTCCTGCCGCACCATGAGCTCGTCACGGTGAGCGGTGGCGCGCCAGTGGATGCGGCGCATGGAGTCGCCCGAGGCGTAGGGGCGGGCGACGAGGTTGTCGGCGCCCTGACCCAGCTGGTCCGTCGTCGTATGGAGCAGGCCGCCCGTCGCGCCGGCGTAGTCGATCAGCGGGGCGAGGTCGACGACCGCCGGGGCGACGGTCACCGGGGTGCGCTGGCTGAACACCACCGTGCGCCGCGCGAGCCCGAACGGGTCGGACGACTGCACCGTGAGCGGACCCAGCGAGTGCACCCCGCGCCTGGCGCCGGTGACGGTGTAGACGAGGTCGATGCTCCTGGCGCCGCCGCGCTCGCCGCCGAGGAACCCCGACCCGAGCGCGGGGAAGGCGCCGGCGGCCTTGCCGCGAAGTCCCTTCGGAAGCGCGTCACGCCACGTCCCCGGCGCGGTGGGCAGCGCCGTGCGCACGCCGACGCGCACGGCCACACGGGCCTCCGACCCCACCGAGACGACGTCGGGCGAGAGCGAGCGGGTCACCGACTCGGTGCGGCGGCCGGCATAGAGTGACGCGACGCTCGCCGCGACGACGGCAAGCAGCAGGATGCCGAAGTACATCAGCTCGGCCAGGCTCGCCTCCTGCGCGACGACGAGGCAGACGATCGCCAGGACGAGCGCGCCGGTGCCCCGGACTGTCAGCGGCCACACTCGTCTCATCGGCGGAATCACTGACGTGAGGCGATCGGCACTCGCACGCTCGCCGCGATGCGCTCCAGGATCGTGGCGATCGCGTCGGCCGCATTGCCGCCGCGCGCGCCGCCGGCGGCACGGGTGGGGATGAGGCGGTGCGCGAACACGGGCGCGAGGAGCGCCGTGATGTCGTCCGGGATGACGAACGCCCGCCCGTCGAGGGCGGCCCACACCTTGGCGGCCCGGACGAGCTGCAGCGTCGCGCGCGGGCTGGCGCCCAGACGCAGGTCGCTGTGACTGCGGGTCGCCTGAGCGAGTCCGACGGCGTAGTCCTCGATGGCGGGCGCCACGTGCACCGCGCGCGCCCATCCGATGAGGCCCGAGACCTCGTCGGCCGAGACCACGGCGGCGAGCTGGTCGAGCGGGTTCACGGTGTCGCGCTGGCGGAGCATGAGCGCCTCCGAGCGGGGGTCGGGGTATCCCATGGAGATGCGCATCATGAAGCGGTCGCGCTGGGCCTCGGGAAGGGCGTACGTCCCCTCCATCTCCAGCGGGTTCTGCGTCGCGACCACCAGGAACGGCTCGGGGACGAAGTGCGTGCGCCCGTCGACGGTGACCTGCCGCTCCTCCATCGCCTCGAGCAGGGCCGACTGCGTCTTGGGGGAGGAACGGTTGATCTCGTCCGCGATCACGATGTTGGCGAAGATCGCACCCGGCTTGAACTCGAACTCCCGGTCGACCGGGTTGTAGACGCTCACCCCCGTGACGTCACCCGGCAGGAGGTCGGGGGTGAACTGGATCCGCCGCACGGTCGCATCCACCGACGTCGCGAGCGCCCGGGCGAGCATCGTCTTGCCGACGCCCGGCACGTCCTCGATGAGCAGGTGGCCTTCTGCGAGGAGGCAGACCAGCGCGCTGCGCACCGCCTCGGGCTTTCCGTCGATGACGCTGCCGACCGCGTCGAGGATCGCGTCCGTGATGCGCGCGAACCCGTCCGCCGTCAGCCCGGCCCCGTGCGCGCCGGGTCCGGCATCCGTCATGGCGGTATCGACCATCGCGGCCTCCTGGTCCGCTCGTCCGAGCGGTTCGGCGGGTGAGAGCGGGCTCCCTCGCCCACGGCTCGATCCTATCCGCGCGCAGGCGGGGCGGCACTGGGAGGATGCCGTGGGCTCGAGGAGCCACGCCGCGCGCCCGGCGATACCGTCCCGCGCGCCGGATCCCGCGCAGGTGCGGCACGACCGCCGGGGGGAGCATGATGTGAGCATGAGCGAAGACGCCCCTCGCCGCCGCTGGGCGCTCCCGGCACTCCTGATCGGCATCGGCCTGGTGGTCGTGATCGCCGTCGTGGTCATCGTCGCTCGCGGCGGCCCGCAGGAGTACCCGGCCGATACGCCGGAAGGCGTCGTCCAGCGCTACTCGCAGGCCCTGATCGACGGGGACTTCGAGGGTGCGCTCGAGTATGTCGTACCCGAGATCGCCGACGACTGCGAGCGGGACTGGTTCGCTGCCGAGGATTACCGGGTGGCGCTCGTCCGCACGACCGAGCGCGAGTCGGGCACGACGGTCGACGTGCTCATCACCGCCGTATACGGGTCGGGCCTGCTCGGCCCGGGGGAGTCGGAGTCCGAGGGCAGCTTCCTGCTGGTGCAGGAGGACGGCGAGTGGCTCATCGAGCGCGCGCCGTGGCAGCTGTCGCTGTGCGGGGAGCTCGGACTGTGACCGGCGCACCCGCACCGGCACCTGCACCCGCGCCCGCGCGCGCCGGCGGCGGCGCCGGGGCCGTCGTGCGGCGGATCATCCTCCTGTCGCTCCTGTTCGCCCTCATCACGGTGGCGGCGATCGGGATCTCGGGTCTGCTGGCGCGGGCGATCGGCTTCGAGCAGGTGATCGCGGAGGGGGAGGCATCCCTCGCCCGTTCGCTCGCCTTCGCCGTCATCGGCACCCCCCTCGCCGCAGCGCTGTGGTGGTGGCAGCGTCGGCGCCTCGCGGAGCCGGCGGAGCGGGCGTCGCTGGTGTGGACGCTGTACCTGACGGCGATGACGCTGACGGCGCTCGTGACCGCGACCGTGTCGCTCGCGCTGACGGCGAACGGGGGGATCGACGGCGAATGGCGGCCCGACGACGCCGCTGCGGCGCTGGTGTGGGCCGGCGTGTGGGTGTGGCACCGGCGGATGCGCCGGCACGCCCGCACGGCGCCGACACGGCTCGCCGACCTCCCCGTGCAGCTCAGCGCGGTCTGGGGACTCGTGATCGGCGCCCTGGGGGCCGTCGCCGCGATCGCGGCCCTGATCGCTCGGGCGCTCACCGGCGGAGCCGGCCTGCTCGCGAGCGGCGGACTCTGGTGGCAGACCGTCCTGCAGTCGCTCGTCTGGCTCGCACTCGGCGCGGGGATCTGGTGGTGGCACTGGCACCGCGAGGGCGCGCGGGGTGCGCCCGGGCTGTTCGCCGCCGTGCTCCTGGTGATCGTGGTGGGCGCCGCGGCGGCCACCACGCTCATCGCGCTGGCGAACACCCTCCACACCGTGTTGAGGATGCTCGTCTCCGGCGCCACCGCGGACGTGCTCGCCCCGCTGGACATGGCCGTCGCGGCTGCCGCGGTCGGAGCCGTCCTATGGGTGTACCACGCGGGCGTCCTCGGCTCGCGCCCCGACGGCGCACGTCAGGCCGGGCGTCTCGTGGTCTCGGCGATCGCGCTCATCCAGGCCGCGAGCGGTTTCGGCGTGATCGTCAACGCGCTGCTGGCGAGCGTCGCCTCGTCGCTCGTCGACGACGAGAGCCTGAACCTTCTGCTCGGGGGCATCAGCGCCCTCCTCGTGGGCGGAGCGGCGTGGTGGGCGGCATGGCGGCCCGACCGCGGCGGGGCTGCGGATGCCGCCGACGCCGGCCGGCGCGTCTATCTCGTGGTGATCTTCGGTGCCAGCGCCATCGCGGCCGTGGTGACGCTCCTGCTCATCGGCTACCGCCTCTTCGAGTTCGCGCTGGGGGAGGGGGAGCCCGGCGGCCTGCTGGAGTACATCCGGGCGCCCCTCGGCGTGCTGAGTGCGACCGCCGTCGTCTTCGCGTACCACTTCGCCATCTGGCGACGCGACCGTGCCGCGGCGCCCCGGTCGGCGCGGCGCCGGATCGGGCGGGTGATCCTCGTCTCGGGCGGCGACGTGTCGTCGCTGGGCGCCGCGGTCCGCTCGGCGACGGGGGCCGCGGTGTCGGTGTGGCCGGCGGCGGACGGGGAGGCGACCCTGGGAGCGGACCCCGCGCCGGTGCTCGCCGCGCTGGAGCAGGTCTCCGCGCCGCGGGTGCTCGTCCTGGCCGAGTCCGCCGGCGGCGTGCGGGTGGTGCCGCTCGCCGACTGAGCGACCGTGCGCGTGGCTCGCGTCGTGCTGCGAGCGGGTTAGACTGTAGGCAGCTCTCCGCGAGGCGGCATCCAGGCCAACTCCCCCAGGACGGAAACGTAGCAAGGGTAACCAGGCTCTGCCGGGTTCGCGGAGAGTCTTAATTTTTCCGGGCGCCTGCGGCGGCGAAGGGGCCGTCGAGCACCGCCCACTGCAGCAGCATGATGGTCTTCGCGTCCTGGATCCGCCCGTCGCGCACCATCGCGAGCGCCTCGTCGATGTGCGGCTCGAGCAGCTCGATGTGCTCGCCGTCCTCCTCGACGCCGCCGCGGTCGCCCGTCCGCGTCGAGGCGTCGTACGGCGCGGCGAAGAAATGCAGGCGCTCGGTGACCGACCCGGGGCTCATGTACACGTCCCACACGTGCTCGAGCTCGCCGATGTCGACACCGGTCTCCTCGGCGGTCTCGCGCCGGATGGCCGTCACGGCGTCGTCCTCGTCGAGGAGGCCGGCGGCCGTCTCGATCAGCATCCCGTCCGGGTGGTCGTTGACGTACACGGGGTAGCGGAACTGCCGCGTCAGCAGCACGGTGCGGCGGGCGGGGTCGTAGAGCAGCACGGTCGCGCCGTTGCCGCGATCGTACGTCTCGCGCTGCTGCGTCTCCCAGCGGCCCGACGGGGTGCGGTAGTCCAGGGTCGTGCGCCGCAGCACGTGCCACGCGGACGCCAGGACCTCCACCTCGGTCACCCGCACGTCCGGGTTGCGGTCGAGGTCGCGCCCCGTGCGGTCGAGCCCTGTCCTGCCGCGGTGGTCGGGGACGTCGATACCGGGCCGGGGCGCATCCATGTCCCGAGGGTAGCCGAGCGCACCGGCGCCCCCGCCCCGGCGCCCGATGCGGCCGCCTGCCTGGCCGAGCACTCCGGCCCGCCCGTAGGCTGGACCGGTGGCGCAGAGCATCTACATCACGTCGGCCGAAGGCCACTCCGGGAAGTCCACGGTCGCGCTCGGCGTGCTCGACGCGCTGAGCCACGCGACACCGCGTGTGGGGGTGTTCCGGGCCATCGCGCGCTCGACGATCGAGCGCGACTACGTGCTCGAGATGCTCCTGGACCACGACGGGGTGGATCTCGCGTACGACGACTGCTTCGGCGTCACCTATGACGACGTCCGCCATGATCCGGATGCCGCTCTCGCGACGATCGTCGAGCGCTACAAGGCCGTCGAGGCCCAGTGCGACGCGGTGGTGATCCTCGGCAGCGACTACACCGACGTCGGCAGCCCCGCCGAGCTGGCGTACAACGCGCGCATCGCGGCGAACCTCGGCGCCCCCGTGCTGCTCGTGCTGGGTGGTCGGTCGGCTCAGAACCAGACCCAGCCGGAGCAGCTGGGCTCGTCGCTGCCGCGCACGCCGGAGGAGGTGGGGCAGATCGCCGATCTGGCGCTCGCCGAGCTCCAGCACGGCCGCGCCAAGCTCTTCGCCGTCGTCGCGAACCGTGCCGATCCCGAGCGGCTCGATGAGACCGTCGCCGCGCTGCGCCGTTCGATCCAGGCGCACTCCCACGAGACCTCCGCCGGCGCCTCGGGCGAGACGGTGCCGGTGTGGGCCCTCCCCGAGGACCGCTATCTCGTCGCCCCGTCGATCCGCGGCATCATGCGCTCGGTCGACGGCGAGCTGATCGGCGGCGACCCCGACCGGCTCACGCGCGAGGCGCTGGCCGTCGTGGTCGCGGGCATGTCCATGGTCAACGTGCTGCCGCGCCTGCTGGAGGGTGCGGTGGTCGTCATCCCCGCCGACCGCTCCGAGGTCCTGCTCGCCACGCTGCTGGCCAACGCGTCGGGCACGTTCCCGTCCATCTCCGGCATCGTCCTCAACGGCGGCTTCGAGATCCCCGAGCCGGTGACGCGGCTCCTGGAGGGCCTGGGCTCCAGCGTCCCCATCATCACCACCGAGCTCGGCACGTACGAGACGTCGGTGCGGATCATGGGCACGCGCGGCCGCCTGGCCGCCGACTCGCAGCGCCGCTACGACACCGCCCTCGCGCTGTTCGAGCAGAGCGTCGACACCGACGAGCTGCTCACGGCGTTCGGCGTCGCCCGCGCGACCGTGGTCACGCCCCTCATGTTCGAGTTCCAGCTCATCGAGCGGGCGCGCGCGCAGCGCAAGAGGATCGTCCTGCCCGAGGGCGACGACGACCGCGTGCTGCGCGCCGCAGCCACGGTCCTCAAGCGCGGCATCGCGGACCTCGTGATCCTCGGCGAGCCGTTCGAGGTGCGCGCCCGCGCGATCGAGCTCGGCATCGACATCAAGGCCGCCGAGGTGCTCTCGCCGCTGGACGCCGTCCACGTGCACAAGTTCGCCGAGGAGTACGCCCGGCTGCGGGCCCACAAGGGCGTCACCGTGAGCCAGGCGGCCGACACCGTCACCGATGTCTCGTACTTCGGCACGATGATGGTGCACCTCGGGCTCGCCGACGGCATGGTCTCGGGGGCGGCGCACACCACCGCCCACACGATCCGGCCGGCGTTCGAGGTGATCAAGACGAAGCCGGGTGTCTCGGTCGTGTCGAGCGTCTTCCTCATGGCCCTCGCCGACCGCGTGCTCGTCTACGGCGACTGCGCGGTCATCCCCGACCCCACCAGCGAGCAGCTCGCCGACATCGCGATCTCGTCCGCCGCGACGGCGGCGCAGTTCGGGATCGAGCCCCGCGTCGCGATGCTGTCGTACTCGACGGGGGAGTCCGGGTCCGGTGCGGACGTCGAGAAGGTGCGGGATGCCACGGCCCTGGTCCGCTCCCGCGCCCCCGAGCTGCTCGTGGAAGGCCCCATCCAGTACGACGCCGCCGCCGACGCCGCCGTGGCCGCGGCGAAGATGCCGGACTCGGAGGTCGCCGGCCGCGCGACGGTCTTCGTCTTCCCCGACCTCAACACCGGCAACAACACCTACAAGGCCGTGCAGCGATCGGCCGGCGCGGTCGCGATCGGACCGGTGCTGCAGGGGCTGAACAAGCCGATCAACGACCTGTCGCGCGGGGCGCTCGTCGACGACATCGTCAACACGATCGCCATCACGGCGATCCAGGCGCAGGGGGAGTGAACGCATGACACCGGTGCTCGTCATCAACAGCGGGTCGTCGTCGTTCAAGTACCAGCTGCTGGACATGGACACCGAGCGGACGCTGGCGTCCGGCCTCGTCGAGCGGATCGGCGAGTCTGTCGGCGTCGCGCGGCACACGGTGTACGCCGCGCCGACGGACGGCGCCTCGCCGACCTTCCTCGACGCCACCCGCACGCGCGAGCTGCCGATCCCCGATCACACCGCGGGCTTCGCCGTCATGCTCGACGCGTTCGCCTCCGACGGTCCCTCGCTGACCGACACGCCGCCCGTCGCGGTCGGCCACCGGGTCGTCCACGGCGGGGCGCGGTTCTTCGAGCCCACCCTCATCACGCCGCTCGTCGAGATCAACATCGACGAGCTCGCCGTGCTCGCCCCGCTGCACAACCCCGCGAACCTCGCGGGCATCGTGGCAGCGCGCGACGCGTTCCCCGACGTCCCGCACGTGGCGGTGTTCGACACCGCGTTCCACCAGACGCTGGCTCCCGCCGCCTACACGTACGCGATCGACACCGAGGTCGCGGCATCCCACCGCATCCGGCGCTACGGCTTCCACGGCACCTCGCACAAGTTCGTCAGCGAGGCGGCGGCGGCCTTCCTCGGGCGCCCGCTGGGCGAGCTCAAGCAGATCGTGTTCCACCTGGGCAACGGGGCGTCGGTCACCGCGATCGACGGCGGACGCTCCATCGACACCTCGATGGGCTTCACGCCTCTCGAGGGGCTGGTCATGGGCACTCGGTCGGGCGACATCGACCCCGCCGTGCTGTTCCAGCTCGCCCGTCGCGCCGGCCTGTCGATCGACGAGCTGGACGACCTGCTGAACAAGCGCAGCGGGCTGCTCGGGCTCGCCGGCTCCAACGACCTGCGCGACATCCGCGCCGCCGTCGCACGCGGCGACGAGCGGGCGATCCTCGCCTTCGAGGTGTACGTGCACAGGCTGCGCGCCTATGCCGGCGCCTACCTGGCGCAGCTCGGCGGCGCCGACGTCATCTCGTTCACGGCGGGCGTCGGCGAGAACGCGCCGCACGTGCGCACGGGCGCGCTGGAGACCCTCGGCTTCGCCGGAGTCGAGATCGATCCGGTCCGCAATGAGGCGCAGGAGCGCGGCATCCGGATCATCTCGACGGATGCCTCGGCCGTGACCGTCCTCGTCGTGCCGACCGACGAAGAGCTCGAGATCGCCCGGCAGACGCTGGCCGTCGCCCGTCCCTGAACGTCACGGGGTGTCGGCTGGGCTCCCGCCCGCATTACGCTTTGCTGAGCGGCGCGACGGAGTGCCGACGCATCCACCCGCTCCCCTCGCTCCCCGGAGGTCCTGTGGCTCCCGACGCCCTGCCCGATCTGACCGCCTTCGACGCCGTGCTGTTCGATCTGGACGGCGTGCTGACGCCCACCGCCGAAGTGCACATGCACGCGTGGCAGACGATGTTCGAGGAGCTGTTCGCGGCCTGGGACATCACGCCGGCGTACACGGAGCGCGACTACTTCGACTACCTGGACGGGAAGAAGCGGTACGACGGGGTGGCGAGCCTGCTGCGCTCCCGCGACGTCGAGGTGCCGTGGGGCGATCCGTCCGACGATCCCTCCGCCGACACGGTGTGCGGCATCGGCAACCGCAAGAACGCGGTCTTCGAACGCGTGCTGCGCGCCGAGGGGATCGCCCCGTACCCCGGGTCGCTGCGGGTGCTGGACCTGCTGGCGGATGCCGGGACTCCGGTCGCGGTCGTCTCGAGCTCGAAGAACGCCGAGGAGGTGCTCGCCGCCGCCGGCATCCGCGACCGATTCACCGTCGTGATGGACGGCGTCATCGCCGAGCGCGACCACCTGGCGTCCAAGCCCGCGCCCGACGTCTTCGTCGAGGCCGCCAAGATGCTGGGCGTCGAGCCCGCCCGAAGCGCCGCGGTCGAGGACGCCATCAGCGGCGTGCGCTCGGCCGCATCCGGCGGATTCGGGCTCGTCGTCGGCGTCGATCGCGGTGTCGGGGAGGACGACCTCCTGGACGCCGGCGCCCATGTGGTGGTGCAGGACCTGGAGGAGTTCGCGCGATGATCAACCGCGATCGGTTCCCCGTCGACCCCTGGCGGTTCGTCGAGAAGTCGTTCGACATCGACGACGCGGGCGTCACCGAGACGCTCTTCGCCGTCGGCAACGGCTACCTCGGCATGCGCGGCAACCACCCCGAGGGTCGCTTCGCCCACGAGCACGGCACGTTCATCAACGGCTTCCACGAGACGTTCCCGATCCGCCACGCCGAGCAGGCGTACGGCTTCGCCGAGGTGGGGCAGACGATCATCAACGCGCCCGACGCGAAGATCATGCGCGTCTACGTCGACGACGAGCCGCTGTCGCTCGACGTGGCCGACCTGCGCGAGTACGAGCGCGTCCTCGACATGCGCGACGGCGTGCTGCGTCGCCATCTCATCTGGGTGACCCCGTCCGGCAAGGAGGTGCAGATCGAGTTCGAGCGGATGGTGCCCTTCGAGGAGAAGCACCTCGCTGTCATGACGATCGACGTCACCGTCCTCAACGCCGACGCCCCGGTGACCGTGAGCTGCCAGATGATCAACCGTCAGGACGGCGAGGACGTCTACGGCGGCACGCCCTCGGCGCCCAAGCGCGCCGGGTTCGATCCGCGCAAGACGGAGCGGTTCCACGAGCGCGTGCTGCAGCCGCAGGAGTACTGGCAGGATCGGCTGCGCTCCGCGCTGTCGTACCGCGCGACGGAGTCTGGCATGACGATCGCGATCGTCGCCGATCACCTGGTCGAGACCGCCAACGAGCACACCTCGCGCACCCTCATCGAGCCCGACATCGCCAAGAACGTCTTCCGTGTGCAGGCGAAGGCGGGCGTGCCGATCCGCGTCACCAAGCTCGTCAGCTATCACACGTCGCGCGGCGTGCCGTCGCGCGAGCTCGTCGACCGCTGCCGTCGCACCCTCGACCGTGCGCTGGCCGAGGGCGTGGACGCGATCCGCGCGCAGCAGCGGTCGTGGCTCGACGCGTTCTGGGAGCGGTCGGACGTGCGCATCGGCGGACACGACGACCTGCAGCAGGCGACCCGCTGGTGCCTGTTCCAGCTCGCGCAGGCGTCGGCCCGCGCCGACGGTCAGGGCGTGCCGGCGAAGGGCATGACGGGGTCGGGGTACTCGGGCCACTACTTCTGGGACACCGAGATCTACGTGCTCCCCTTCCTCGCGTACACGACCCCGCTGTGGGCGCGCAACGCGCTGCGCATGCGCTACCTCATGCTCCCCGCCGCGCGTCGGCGCGCCTTCCAGCTGAACGAGGCGGGGGCGCTCTTCCCGTGGCGGACGATCAACGGGGAAGAGGCATCCGCCTACTACGCCGCCGGCACGGCGCAGTACCACATCAACGCCGACGTCAGCTATGCGCTGGCGAAGTACGTGCGCGCCACGGGAGACGAGGAGTTCCTCTTCCGCGAGGGCGTCGACATCGCCGTCGAGACGGCGAGGCTGTGGGCGACGCTCGGGTTCTGGCGCTCGAACGACGGCGTCATCGACGGCGAGGGCGACTCGTTCCACATCCACGGCGTCACCGGCCCCGACGAGTACACGACGGTCGTCAACGACAACCTCTTCACGAACGTCATGGCGCGGTTCAATCTCCGATTCGCGGCCCGCACCGTGCGCGAGATGGCAGAGATCGACGGCGAGGTGTACCGCCAGATGGTCGACCGCCTGTCGCTGGAGCCCGGCGAGCCCGACGCCTGGGAGCGGGCCGCAGAGGCGATGCACATCCCGTTCAGCCCGACTCTCGGCATCCACCCGCAGGACCATGTGTTCCTCGAGCGCGAGATCTGGGACCTCGAGAACACCCCTCCCGACAAGCGGCCGCTGCTGCTGCACTTCCACCCGCTCGTCATCTACCGGTACCAGGTGCTCAAGCAGGCCGACGTCGTGCTCGCGCTGTTCCTGCAGGGGAACCACTTCTCGGCGGAGGACAAGCTCGCCGACTTCGAGTACTACGACCCGCTGACCACGGGCGACTCGACGCTGTCGGCGGTCGTGCAGGCGATCCTCGCTGCGGAGGTCGGCTACCAGGACCTCGCGCTGGAGTACTTCCGCGAGTCGATCTTCGTCGACCTCGGCGACCTGCACCACAACGCCGCCGACGGTGTGCACGTGGCGTCGGCGGGCGGCGTGTGGACGGCGCTCGTCTCGGGCTTCGGCGGCATGCGCGACCACTTCGGCGAGTTGTCGTTCGACCCGCGTCTGCCCGCGGCGTGGCCGTCGCTGGAATTCGTGGTGCACTGGCACGGCACGCCGCTGACCGTGACGGTCACGCGCGACGAGCTGCGGGTGCGCGCGGGGGCCGGCGACCCGGTGGGCTTCAGCGTGCGAGGCGTCGGCTACGTGGTCGGCGCCGGAGAGCAGGTCGTGGTGGCGCTGGAGGGGCAGGGCCCGGTGATCTCGGGACGCCCGACGCTGCGCGAGCTGGGCGACGCGCGTCGCGAGGACGGCTCGCTGCTGTCGGCGTCGGTGCCCACCGTGACCTCGTCCATCCCGATCGTGGTGGGGGCGGCGGACCTCGAGCAGGGGGTCGACGTCTGAGCCCGCGCCAAGACGCGTCGTGCCGGCGCGGCGAGATCCCGCGTGCCGGCGGGACCGCCCCCGATCCGGCCGCCGGGATGTCGGACGCACGCCGTAGGCTGGGGGAGTGACCACCGCCCTCTACCGCCGCTACCGGCCCGAGTCGTTCGGCGAGATGATCGGGCAGTCGCAGGTCACCGAACCCCTCATGACCGCCCTGCGCAGCGACAGGGTCGGCCACGCGTACCTGTTCTCGGGCCCGCGCGGCTGCGGCAAGACGACGTCGGCCCGCATCCTCGCCCGCTGCCTCAACTGCGCTCAGGGGCCGACCGACACCCCGTGCGGCACGTGCGACAGCTGCGTCGAGCTGGGGCGCGGCGGCGGCGGATCGCTCGACGTGGTCGAGATCGACGCGGCGAGTCACAACGGCGTGGACGACGCGCGCGATCTGCGCGAGCGTGCCGTGTTCGCGCCCGCCCGCGACCGGTTCAAGATCTTCATCCTCGACGAGGCGCACATGGTGACGCCGCAGGGCTTCAACGCCCTGCTCAAGCTCGTCGAAGAGCCGCCCGATCACGTCAAGTTCATCTTCGCCACGACCGAGCCCGAGAAGGTCATCGGCACGATCCGCTCGCGCACGCACCACTACCCGTTCCGGCTCGTGCCTCCCGCGGCGATGCTCGAGTACGTCGAGCAGCTGTGCGCGCAGGAGGGCGTCGAGGTCGAGCAGGGCGTTCTGCCGCTCGTGGTCCGCGCGGGCGGCGGCTCCCCGCGAGACACGCTGTCGCTCCTGGATCAGCTCATCGCCGGTTCCGACCCCGGCACCGGGTCCGAGGCGATGACCGTGCGGTACGCACGGGCCGTCGCCCTGCTCGGGTACACTCACGCCGAGCTGCTCGACGAGGTCGTCGACGCCTTCGCCGCATCCGACGCCTCGGCGGCGTTCGCCGCCGTCGACCGGGTCGTGCAGACGGGTCAGGACCCCCGCCGCTTCGTCGACGACCTGCTGGAACGCCTGCGCGACCTGATCGTCGTCGCCGCGACCGGCCAGGACGCCGCCGCCGTCCTGCGGGGCGTCTCGGCCGACGACCTCACCCGCATGCGACGACAGGCCGACGCCTTCGGCTCGTCGCGGCTGTCGCGCATCGCCGACCTCGTCGTGGGCACGCTCGACGACATGACCGGCGCCACCTCGCCGCGCCTGCAGCTCGAGCTCATGGTCGCCCGCGTGCTCGCCAGAGGGGCGGATGCCGCGCCCGCCGAGCTCCCGGCCCGCGCCGCTCCCGTCCCGGCCGTCGCTCCCGCTCCCGCTGCCCCGGCGGCTCCCTCGGCCGCCCCGGCCGAGCAGCACCCGACGGCGCCGGCGGACGCGCCGACGACGCCCGCGGCCGCGCCGACGCCCGCCGCCGCGCCGGCGCCGGTCCCCGCCGCCGCGCCGGCGCCGGTCCCCGCCGCCGCGCCGGCGCCGGTCCCGGCCGGACCGGTGACCCTGGAGCGCATGAAGGACGCCTGGCCGCAGGTGCTCGGTCGCCTGGAGGACGTCAGCAGGTCCTCGTGGATGCTCGCCTCCGGCGCACGGCTCCTCGGGCTGGACGATGACGTCCTCACGCTCGGCTTCGGGAGCCAGACCGACGTCGTGAAGTTCAAGCACCTCGCCGCCGGCAAGGGCCCGAGCGAGGACCTCCGCCAGGCGATCCTCGCCGAGCTCGGCATCCGGGTGAAGTACATCGCGCGGCACGACTCCGGCGGTGGCTCCGGCGGGCCGGCGGCCCCCGGTGGTCCCGGCGGCCCGGCCGCACCGGACCCGGCAGGAGCGTCAGGCGAGGGTCGAGCGCCCGCGCCCGACCGACCGGCACGGCCGACCGGCGCATCGCCGCAGACGGCACCCGCGGCGGCCCGCCACCACGGCCCGGCACCTTCCGCGTCGGCGGCTCCCGCTCCGCGGTCCCAGGCGAGCGGACCTTCCCGCGACGCCGCAGGCCCCGCACCCAGGGCGTCCGCGCCCGCCGCGCCGCGCTCGGCGACGGGCACCGGCTCCTATGGCGCCCCTGCGGCTGCCGCCCCGGTCACCGAGTGGGCCGTCGCGCCGATCCCGTCCGACGACGACGCGCCCCCGCCCGACCCCGGTCCCGCCGCCATGCCCAGCCAGTTCGCCGTCGACGACGAGCCGGAGGACGCCGGCGCGGCGCCCGTCCGCGTCGCGACGCTCGCGCCCGCGCGCGAGGGCGAGGTCCTGCCGCCCTCCGAGGTCGCACCGTCGATCGAGCGCGACGACGACGATGACGATGTCGATGATGAGAGCGCTGCGATCGCCGACGTCCCCGTGCCCCCCACGGTGGCGCCGCCGCTGGTGCCCTCTGTGAGGACGCGCAACGGCGGCGTGCAGCGGTACGGCGAGGCCGTCGTCCGTCAGGTGCTCGGCGCCCGATTCGTGCGCGAAGAGCCCTACGAGCCGCCCACGAGGTTCAGCTAGGCCATGTACGACGGCATCGTCCAGGATCTGATCGACGAGTTCGGCCGCCTTCCCGGCATCGGCCCGAAGTCCGCGCAGCGCATCGCCTTCCACATCCTGCAGACCCCGAACTTCGACGTCTCCCACCTCGCCGAGCTGCTCAGCGAAGTCCGCGAGAAGGTGCGCTTCTGCGAGGTGTGCGGCAACGTCACGGAGCAGGAGCGCTGCTCGATCTGTCGCGACCCACGGCGCAATCACACCCTGATCTGCGTCGTGGAGGACGCGAAGGACGTCGCCGCCATCGAGCGCACGAGGGAGTTCCGCGGCCTGTACCACGTGCTCGGCGGGGCCATCAGCCCGATCGCCGGCATCGGCCCGGACGATCTGCGCATCACGCAGCTCATGCAGCGCCTCGCCGACGGCACCGTGCAGGAGGTCATCCTCGCCACCAACCCCAACCTCGAGGGCGAGGCGACCGCCACATACCTGAGCCGTCTGCTGCACACCCTCGAGATCGCCGTCACCCGTCTCGCCTCCGGGCTCCCCGTCGGCGGCGACCTCGAGTACGCCGACGAGGTCACCCTCGGGCGGGCGTTCGAAGGGCGCCGCTCGGTCTAGCCGCGATGTCGGAAGTCCGCCGTATATTGGCGGTCGTCCGCCTCGCGGGCGCGGCGGTGTCGGTCCAGTCTTGGTCGACGACGGTCCGATGCCGCGCGGGTGCCGGCATCTGAGACGGAAGGACCCCATGTACTCCTCGCAGCGCTTCGACATGCGTGCGTGGCTGCTCTTCGCCGCGATGGCGGTGCTGTGGGGCATCCCGTACCTGTTCATCAGCATCGCGGTCGAGTCGTACTCGCCGGCGGCGGTCGTGGCGGGCCGCACGCTGCTCGGTGCGCTGCTGCTGCTGCCGTTCGCGCTGAAGCAGAAGGCGCTGCGCCCGGCGTTCTCGAAGATCGGCTGGGTGCTCGTGTTCGGCGCCATCGAGATGGCGGGCCCGTTCCTGCTCCTCGGCCACGCCGAGCAGACCCTTCCCTCCGGGCTCACCGGCCTCCTCGTCGCCACCGTGCCGCTGTTCGCCGCGCTCATCGCCTTCGGCGGCGGCGACCGCTCGGTGCTGAGCCCCGCCCGGGCGATCGGTCTCGTCGTCGGGTTCGTCGGCGTGTTCGTCATCGTCGCGGGGCCCGGCCTGGCCGTCGAGGGCGGAGGCGGACTCCTCGCCGTCGGCGAGGTGCTGCTCGTGGCTCTGCTCTACGCCATCGCGCCGTTCGTCATCGCCACGAAGCTCCGCGATGTGCCTGCGCTCGGCACGATCACGCTCGCGCTGCTCGCGGTGGGCATCTTCTACACCCCCATCGCGTTCCTCACGCAGCATCAGGTCCCGACGGTCGAGAGCACGGTGTCGCTCGTCCTGCTCGCGGTGCTCTGCACAGCCGTGGCCTTCATCGCCTTCTTCGCGCTGATCGCGCGCGTCGGCCCGGTGCGGGCGCCGCTGTTCACGTACGTGAACCCGGTCGTCGCGATCGTGCTCGGCACCATCGTCCTGAGCGAGCCGCTCACCGCCGGGCTGCTCGTCGGCTTCCCCCTCGTCATCGTGGGCTGCTGGCTCGCCGCCACGGGAGGGCGGCTGCGAGCGCCGCGGGCCGAGGCGGAGTTCCCGCCCATCCCGTCGCCGTGACGGGCGATCGGGTCATTCGGGCTCAGCGCAGGACTTCCACAAGCACGATCCACGACACCATCAGCGCGGCCATGACGCCGACGATCGAGCCGACGGCGAACCACAGCAGCCCGTGACCCTGGCCGGCCGCGAGCAGCGCGCCGCCCACGAGATACGCCAGCGGTGCGATGAAGCCCACCGCTGCCTTGCCCGCCCGGAGCCGGTTCCGCGGATGCCGGTTCTCGAAGATCCGTCGCGCAGCCTGCACGGCGAACGCGGCCGCGCCGACCGCCAGCAGGCACATCGCGACGCCGTAGCCCTGCGGGCCGATGCCCGGGATGAGCCCGATGGCCGAGCCGGCCAGCGCCAGGACGAGCCCCGCGATCCCGGCGGCGAGGCGGGCGGTGAGCGAGGCCTCCTTGATGATCTCGGCGATGTTCACGCTCGCCGCCACGATCACCAGGCCCGCGAGGGCGGCCGTCGCGCCCACCATGGCGACGTTGAACTCCGACCAGGCCTCGATCTGCTCCATGGCACGGATGCTAGCGCGCGGCGGCGCCGCCACGCGGCGCAAAGAATCGGAACCTTTCAGCGACACGCCGATCCGCGCGCGCCCCGCGCCGCGTGTTGCCGCAGATCTCCGATCCTGTACTGCGGTGAGCTGGCGGACGCCGCGGGCCCGTCACATGACCGGGCGCGCATGGGCGCGTCCGTAAGATGGAACGTCGGGTGCGGCATCCGTTCCCGCCCGCCCCTCGAGACACGCGTGGAGACTCATCGTGGCGCTCATCGTCCAGAAGTACGGCGGATCGTCGGTCGCCGACGCCGAGAGCATCAAGCGCGTCGCGAAGCGCATCGTCGACACCCGCCGCGCCGGTCATGACGTCGTCGTCGCCGTCAGCGCCATGGGCGACACGACCGACGAGCTCCTCGACCTCGCCGGCCAGGTCGCGCCGATCCCGGCGCCCCGCGAGTTGGACATGCTGCTGTCCAGCGGCGAGCGCATCTCGATGGCGCTGCTGGCGATGGCCATCCACTCGATGGGCTTCGAGGCCCGCTCGTTCACCGGCAGCCAGGCCGGCATGATCACGACGGCCGACCACGGATCCGCGCGGATCGTCGACGTCACCCCGATCCGCCTGCGCGAGGCGCTCGAAGAGGGCGCCATCGTCATCGTCGCGGGATTCCAGGGCTTCAACCGCGACACCCGCGACATCACGACCCTCGGTCGCGGCGGCTCCGACACCACCGCCGTCGCGCTCGCCGCGGCGCTCGAGGCCGACGTGTGCGAGATCTACAGCGATGTGGACGGCATCTTCACCGCAGACCCCCGCGTCGTGCCGAAGGCCCGCAAGCTCGGCGCGGTCTCCGCCGAGGAGATGCTCGAGCTCGCCGCGAACGGCGCGAAGGTGCTGTACATCCGCGCTGTCGAGTACGCCCGCCGCCACGGCGTGCTGATCCACGCCCGCTCCACGTTCAGCTCGGGCGTGGGGACCTACGTGCTCGGCCCGGGGATGAGCATCCCCGACGCCGGAGAGGGAGAAGAGATGGAAGAGCCCATCGTCGCCGGAGTCGCCACCGACCTCGGCCAGGCCAAGATCACGATCATCGGCGTCCCCGACGTTCCCGGCAAGGCGGCCGAGATCTTCAAGGTCGTCGCGAAGTCCGGCGCCAACGTCGACATGATCGTGCAGAACGTGTCGGCGGCCGCCACCGGGCGCACCGACATCTCGTTCACGCTCCCCAAGACCGACGCCGCCATCGCGCTCAAGGCGCTCGCCGGCGACCAGGCCGAGATCGGCTTCGAGAACCTCGTGCACGACGACCAGATCGGCAAGCTGTCGGTCGTCGGCGCCGGCATGCGCACGCACTCCGGCGTCTCGGCGACCCTCTTCGAGGCCCTGAGCGTCGCCGGCATCAACATCGAGATGATCTCGACCTCCGAGATCCGCATCTCGGTCGTGGTCCGAGGCGACGACCTCGCCGAAGCGGCGCGGGTCGTGCACACCGCGTACGACCTGGACGGCGACGTCGAGGCGACGGTCTACGCCGGCACCGGTCGCTGACGCGAGCGGCAGAGGATGACGGATGCCGCGATCCGCGGCATCCCCCGCTCCGGCGTCAGCCCGCCGAGACGTCGCGACCGTCGGTGAGCAGACCCTCGACGAGCGCTTCGACGATGTCGTCGGTCGGAGTGTCCGCGTCGATGGACACGGTGAGCCGATCGAGGATCAGTCCCTCGATCGCGTAGTGGAAGAGGGCGATCTCGAACGCGCCGCCGGGCAGCCCTGCGGACTCGTTGAACGCGACGTCGGCGGCGAAGCCGGCGCGCATCCACGCCCCCAGCGCGTCGGCGATCTCCTGCGAACGCGCAGCCTCCAGGCGGAGGGTGAAGAGTGCGAGCGTCACCTCCCGCTCCGACGTCAGCCGGCGCACGATGTCGCGTGTGTAGTCGGCGAACAGCGCGCGGTCGGCGGGTCGGTCCTGCCATCTGGCGTGTACGGCCGGGTCGGGCGCCAACCGCTCGCCGATCCGCTCCACGAGCGCTGAGATCAGCAGGTTCCGGCTGCGGAAGTAGTTCGACGCCGTTCCCGTCGGCACGCCGGCCCGGGCGTCGACCGCCCGATGGGTGAGCCCTCGCATGCCTTCCGCCGCCAGCACGGAGATTCCGGCATCCGCCAGCAGGCGCCGTCGCTCCTCGTTACGTGCCACGGGATCAGCGTAGCGAATCCACGACAGATGTCGTAGTCTGGCATTCACTACACATGTCGTGAAAGGATCCACATGCGCGATCTCGTCTACTACGCCGCCGTCAGCCTCGATGGACGGATCGCGTCGCCGCGCGGGGCTTTCGACGCCTTTCCCGTCGAGGGCGACCACATCGACGTCATCAACGCAGAGTGGGCTGACACCGTCCCCGGTGCGATGTACGACGCGCGGGGCATGAGCGCCCCGCGCGGGCGATTCTCGACCGTGCTGATGGGCTGGAACACGTTCGCCGCAGGGCTGGAGTTCACCGACAGCCCGTACCCCCACCTCGAGCAGATCGTGTTCTCGCGAACACGCACCTCGGCGGACGTCGGCGCCGGAGTGCGGATCACCGCCGAGGACCCGCGTGCCGTCGTCGCCGAGCTGAAGGCGCAGGAGGCCGCTGACATCTGGCTGTGCGGCGGGGGAGTGCTCGCCACGGAGCTGCGGGAGCACATCGACCGTCTCGTCCTCAAAGTGAACCCCATCGTCTTCGGCGACGGCCTTCCGCTGTTCGCCGGCGGGTATGCGCCGTCGTCGTTCGTGCTGGAGCGCTCGCGCAGCTTCGCGTCCGGCGTCGTGATGAACGAGTACCGCCGCGCGTAACCGCGGCCCGGGCTCAGGGCTGCGAAAGGTATAATCGGGCGAATCCCGCGCGTCCGACGGTGTCCGCGCGTCCGCTCCACGCTTGTGCCCACGCTGAGGAACCACCCATGACCCGCATCTCCGATTCAGGACTCTCCGTCGCCGTCGTCGGCGCCACCGGCCAGGTCGGCGGCGCGATGATCGACATTCTCGAGGAGCGAGGGTTCGCGGTGCGCGAGCTCCGGGCGTTCGCGACGGCCCGCTCGGCCGGATCGGACGTGGTGTTCCGCGGCCAGGCCGTGACCGTCGAGGATGTCGCCACGGCCGAGCTCAGCGGCATCGACATCGCCCTCTTCTCGGCCGGAGCGACCGGCAGCCGCGCGCACGCGCCCCGCTTCGCCGAGGCGGGCGCCGTCGTCATCGACAACTCCAGCGCCTGGCGCATGGACCCCGACGTGCCGCTCGTCGTGAGCGAGGTCAACCCGCACGCGATCGCCGAGGCGCGCAAGGGCATCATCGCCAACCCCAACTGCACCACCATGGCCGCGATGCCGGTGCTGAAGGTGCTCGACGCCGAGGCGGGACTCGAGCGGCTGATCGTCAGCACCTACCAGGCCGTGAGCGGCTCCGGCGTCGCGGGCGTGCAGGAGCTGCTCGGCCAGGTCGAGGGCGTGCTGGCGCAGGGCGGCGTCGAGCGGCTGGCGCGCGACGGGTCCGCGCTGGACTTCCCCCAGCCGGAGAAGTACATCGCCCCGATCGCCTTCGACGTCATCCCGTTCGCCGGCAGCCTCGTCGAGGACGGCCTCAACGAGACCGACGAAGAGAAGAAGCTGCGCAACGAGAGTCGCAAGATCCTCGAGCTGCCCGACCTGCGGGTCGCCGGAACGTGCGTGCGCGTCCCGGTCTTCACCGGCCACTCGCTCAGCATCAACGTCGAGTTCGCCCGCGAGATCACCCCCGAGCGTGCGCGCGAGCTGCTCGCGAGCGCACCCGGCGTGAAGCTCGAGGAGGTCCCCACGCCGCTGCAGGCCGCCGGTACCGACCCCAGCTACGTCGGCCGCATCCGCGCCGACCAGTCCGCGCCGGAGGGCAAGGGGCTCGTCCTCTTCATCTCCAACGACAACCTGCGCAAGGGCGCGGCACTCAACGCGGTGCAGATCGCCGAGCTCGTCGCCGCGAACCTCGGCGCGAGCGTCTGACGCCGAGCGCCGGCACCCTCCGCGCTTGCCGCCGGGGCAAGAACGCGCGGATTTTCCGGTCGCGCCGCCGTCCCCGGTCAGGGCCGCTTTCGGGGCGAACTAGAATCGTCTGGTGACCGAAACGCCCTCCGACGCCCTGCCCAGCCCCGACGACAGCGACCTCCCCACCGGCACGGTCGATGTCCTGTTGATCGGCGGCGGGATCATGAGCGCGACGCTCGGCACCCTGCTGCAGGAGGTCCAGCCCGACCTCAAGATCGCCCTGTTCGAGCGGCTCAGCGACGTCGCCATGGAGAGCTCGAACGCGTGGAACAACGCCGGCACGGGTCACGCCGCACTCTGCGAGCTCAACTACATGCCCGAGGGCAAGGACGGCTCGGTCGACCCGGCGAAGGCCATCTCGATCAACGAGCAGTTCCAGCAGAGCCGCCAGCTCTGGTCTTCGCTCGTCGACGAGGGCGTGCTCGATGCGCCGTCGACGTTCATCAACTCCACGCCGCACATGACGTTCGTGCGCGGCGAGAAGGATGTCGCGTACCTAAAGAAGCGCTACGAGGCGCTGAAGGATGAGCCGCTCTTCGCCGGCATCGAGTACAGCGAGGACTCCCGCGTCATCAACACGTGGGCGCCGCTGCTCATGCAGAAGCGCCGGAAGGGCGAGCCCTTCGCCGCGACCCGCGTGCCCGCCGGCACCGACGTCGACTTCGGCGCCCTCACCCGCCAGCTCGTCGACCGCCTCGCCGAGAACGGCGCCGACGTCCGCACCAACACCGAGGTGCGCAGCCTCAAGCGTCTTCCCGACGGCACCTGGCGCGTGAAGTACCGGCGCACGATCGGACGCACGCCCGGTGAGATCCGCGCGAAGTTCGTCTTCGTCGGCGCCGGCGGCTGGGCCCTCAAGCTGCTGCAGCGCTCCGGCATCCCCGAGATCTCGGGGTACGGCGTGTTCCCCATCGGCGGTCAGTGGCTGAAGACCACCAACCCCGCCATCGTGTCGCAGCACAAGGCGAAGGTGTACTCGCAGGCGTCGGTCGGCGCGCCGCCCATGTCGGTGCCGCACCTCGACACGCGGGTCGTCGACGGTGAGGCATCCCTGCTGTTCGGGCCGTTCGCGACGTTCAGCCCCAAGTTCCTCAAGAACGGCTCCTGGTTCGACATCGTCGGCCAAGTGCGTCCGGGCAACCTGGGACCGATGCTCAAAGTCGCGTGGGACAACCCCAGCCTCATCTCGTATCTCGTCGGCGAGCTGCTGAAGAACCACAAGAAGAAGGTCGACAGCCTGCGTGTCTTCATGCCGACGGCGAAGGATGAGGACTGGGAGCTGCTGCAGGCCGGGCAGCGCGCGCAGGTCATGAAGAAGGACCCCGAGAAGGGCGGCATCCTGCAGTTCGGCACCGAGGTCGTCACCGGCGCCGACGGCACCATCGCGGGCCTGCTCGGCGCCTCGCCGGGAGCCTCGACCGCGGTGTCGATCATGCTGGGCCTGATGAAGACGTGCTTCCCCGACCGCATCCAGGCGTGGGAGCCGCGTCTGCGCGAGCTCATCCCGAGCTATGGCGAGACCCTCAACGCGCGCCCTGAGACCGCGCGTGAGCTCCTCGGCGAGACGGCGGAGACGCTGGCCCTCACCGCGTGATCCGCCGATGAGGCGGTGGTCCCTGCGATCCTGTGAGCGCGGGGTGCTCGACCCCTAGGGTGGGGGCATGCCGGTGTCAGGACGCGCACGGCGCGGCTGGGGGATCGCCGCGGCGTCCATCGTCGCGGTGCTCGTGGCGGGGGCTGTGGCGCTCGCGACGGGTGAGCGCGCGCCCGCCGCCTTCTCCGCGCGCGGCCCCGAGCGACCGCCGGTGATCGGCGCGCTGGCGGCGGCATCCGTCGACGACTTCTCGTTCGACTCGTTCGACGCGGACTACTGGCTCGTCCGGGGCACCGGAGATCGCAGCCGGCTGCTCACGACCGAGACGATCGTCGCCCGGTTCCCCGAGTTCGACCAGAACAAGGGCATGGTGCGCGCGCTGCCGGTCGTCGACAGCGGCATTCCGCTGGGCACCGTCGTGCTCGGCGTCACGGGCGAGGACGGCGTCGCGATCCCGTGGTGGACCGAGCGGGACGGCGATTGGATCTACGTCCTCACCGGCGACGACTCGTACGTGCACGGCGCGCAGACGTACGTCATCACCTACGAGATGAGCGACGTCGTGCTGCGGTACGAGGACACCGCGGCCGACGAGTTCTATTGGGACACCGTGGGCACCGACCACGCCCAGCCGTTCGATGTCGTCCACGCCGACGTGCATGTGGCGACGGATGCCGCGACCGCCGTCATCGACGGGCGCGTGTTCTGCTACACCGGGCCGGCGGGCTCCAGCGAGCAGTGCGACATCGAGCGGGCGGACGCCCCGGAGGCGCTGCCGGAGGAGGTCTCGTGGTGGGCCATGGCGTCGGGCTCGTCGGCTACCAGCGCCGTCGCGTTCCGCGCCGCCGACGAGGGGCTCGGACCCGACGAGAACGTCACCGTGGCGATCGGCTTCGAGCGCGGCACGTTCGCCGCGCCCAGCCCTCCGCCACCTCCGCCGTACCCGTGGTGGCTGTGGATCCTCCCGCTGCTCGCCCTGCTCTCGGGTGTCGGCGGCCTCGTCTTCCTGCTCGTGGTCAAGGCGGCGGCGCGCCGCAACCCCGACCGGTCGCCGGTGATCGTGCAGTATGCGCCGCCTGCCGACGAGTCGCTCACGCTGTCGGCGGGCGTGCTGGATGTGCCCGAGCGTGCGCTGGCCGCGCACGTGGTCGACCTCGCCGTCAAGGATGCCGTCGAGCTGCGCGCGAGCGGCGACCGGCAGGACGCCGACGACTTCGAGGTGGTGCTGCGCGAGACCGCCGGCCTGGACGCGGACGAGCGGAGGATCGTCGACACCCTGTTCGGGCGCAAGGCCGAATCCGGCGCCGACGTCGACCTCGGAGCGTTCGCCGCCAAGCCGCCGCCGCGCGCGGTCACGTACGTGCGGCGGATCGACGAGTTCACCGTCCAACGGGGCTACCGCAGCAGGCTGCCGGCCTGGATCGGACGGACGCGCGGCTTCATCCAGACGACGGGGATGCCTCTCGCGCTCCTTCTGATCTTCTTCGCGGACGGCGCCTTCGTGGTGCTCGGCCCCCTCGGGACGCTCGGTGACGTGCTCTACTTCGCGGCCCTCGGGAGCGCCTTCTTCGCGTTCATCGGCCTCCCCTTCGTGTCGCTGCCGACGTCGACCCTGACCGTCGCCGGCGGGATGCACCGGACCTACCTCGACGGCATCCGCGAGTACCTCGCCCTCGCCGAGGAGGACCGCCTGCGCGCCGCGCAGTCGCCGCGGACGGCGGACCTCGTATCGTCCGGGCGCCGCCCGTACGGGGAAGCGCCCGGTGGGCGCGGGGCCGACGTGGTCAACCTGTACGAGCGGCTGCTGCCCTACGCGGTGCTGTTCGGCATGGAGCGGGAGTGGGTGCGGGTGATCCGCGCGGCGGCGGGGACCGAGACGGCGACGGACCTGGCGCTCTTCGACGCGGTGACCTCCCGCTCGCTCGCTGACGCGTCCTCGTCGATCGGCCGCCTGGCTGCGACCCCGGTCTCACGACCGGGGTCCTCCTCGAGCTCCTCGTCGGGCTCGAGCTGGTCGTCATCCGGCGGCTCGTCGGGCGGCGGCTTCTCCGGCGGCGGGGGCGGCGGCGGAGGCTTCGGCGGCCGCTGAGCCCGGAGCGCGGTGACGACACCGACTACGCTCGATCCGTGGCAAAGCTGTACTTCCGCTACGGGGCGATGAACTCCGGCAAGTCGACGTCCCTTCTGCAGGCCGCGTACAACTACGAGGAGCGGGGACAGCACGTGCTGCTGGCGAAGCCGGCGATCGACACGAAGGGCGCCGACCAGATCGACAGCCGGCTCGGCGTCAAGCGCACGGTGGACTTCCTGATCGCCCCCGACGCCGATCTGCGCACGCTGTTCGCCGAGCACCGCGCGCGGGTGAAGCGGGATGCCGCATCCGCCCTCGTGCCGGAGTCGGACGAGCACGAGGTCGACGTCGCGTGCCTCCTCATCGATGAGGCGCAGTTCCTCACCAGGACGCAGGTGGACGATCTGCTGCGGATCGTGGTGATGGACGGCGTGCCCGTGCTCGCCTACGGGATCCGCACCGACTTCCAGACGCAGGCGTTCCCCGGCTCGGCCCGCCTGCTGGAGCTCGCCCACAGTCTCGAAGAGCTCAAGACGATCTGCCGATGCGGCCGCAAGGCGCTCTTCAACGCCCGGCTCGTCGGCGGACGATTCGTCTTCGACGGCGACCAGGTCGCGATCGACGAGCTCACCGCCGAGCGCGTCACGTACGAGTCGCTGTGCGCCGAGGACTACCTGCGCGCGTCGGGCGGCCGCCTGCAGTAGGCGAAGGGCCGCTCACGCGGGCTCGGCCGCGCGGCGCCGCCGGCGGGGGAGCGGGACGAGCATCGACGTGCTGCGCTGGTAGTCGCGGTACGCCGGATACTTCGAGGCGGAGATCGACTCGGTGAAGATCGTGGAGCCGATGAACAGGATGGTGAGGCCCACGACGCCGGCGATCGTGCCGTTCAGCCAGCTGCCGCCGTCGGCCACGAGGGCGGTAGCTCCGAGCGCGTAGAACACCCACCACTGCGCCTGCTCGAAGAAGAAGTTCGGATGGCGGCTGTAGGCGAAGAGTCCGGTCGACAGGAAGCCAGGCTCGAGTGTGCCGCCCGCCTGCCTCTTCGCGCGGTGGAACTCCCACTGCTGCTGGTCGGCCACCGTCTCGCCCGCGAGGAAGCCGGCGAACAGGACCGCGAACGCCGCGTCCCATCCCGTGAGGGGGACGGGATGCTGCCACGCGACGTACGCGGGAAGCGTGATGAGCACCAGCAGGGCGCTCTGCGCGAGCACGATGAAGAGGAGGTTGAACAGCTGGAACTGCCAGGATGTCATGCGGCTGCGCAGGACGGCCCAGCGATAGTCCTCCATGCCGGTGTAGCCGCCCTTGCGGGCGAAGTTGAAGGTGAGACGCACGCCCCAGGCCGTCACGAGCACGGCCATGACGATGAGGCGTGTGGCGTCGACGCCGGACGTCAGCGCGGCGCCGGCGAAGATCCACACGTAGACGACCGGGACGATGGACCACAGTCGGTCGATCCACGACGTCTCGTGGGTGATGAGCGAGGTGATCCAGCAGAACGCGGCGGCGATGCCCGCGACGATGAGGACCAGGACGAGGGGATCCATGTCGTCAGGGTAGCGCCCACGGCGCCTCCGGGCGCGACATCCGCCGGCACACGGGTTGTCTGTGGTCCGACCACAAGTTATCGTGGTCTGACCACACCGCGCCCTTCAACGGGGAGGGCCGACATCGACGAGGAGACCCGTGGCAGGCACTCCCACACCGCAGGCTGCGATCGCCCCCGCGCGCGCCTGGCGCGTGGTGCTCGAGAAGATCGAGGCGGACCTGCTCGACGGCGCCCTGCGGCCGGGGGATCGCCTCCCTCCAGAGCGGGAGCTCGCCACGACCCTCGGCGTCGGCCGATCGAGCGTGCGCGAGGCGCTGCGGGTGCTGGAGGTCATGGGCCTCATCCGCACCGGCACCGGCTCCGGCCCGACATCCGGTGCCATCATCATCGCGACACCGCAGGGCGGGATGTCGGCGCTGCTGCGCCTGCAGGTCGCCGCTCAGGGCTTTCCGCTGGACGACGTCGTCGCCACCCGCCTCGCCCTGGAGTCGGCGGTCGTCGAGACGCTCGCGGCCGACCCGGAGCGTTCAACGGCCCAGGGCCGCACGATCGTCGATGCGATGGAGGCCGCCGACCTCACGCCCCCCGAGTTCCTCGCCCTCGACGCGCAGCTGCACCTGGCGCTGGCCGAGGCGTCGGGCAACGTCGTCATCGTCGCGATGATGGCGGGTCTGCGCACGGCGATCGAGTCCTACGTGCAGGCCGGGGCGGCGAGGATCCCCGACTGGGATGCCGCCGTCGCCCGTCTGCGCGCCGAGCATCGGGCGATCCTCGAGGCCGTCGATGCGGGCGACGGTGCCCGCGCCCGCGCCCTCGTCCACGACCACATCACCGGCTACTACGCACAGGCGGGCCTCGCCCGCGCCAACGACTGAGCCCCACAGAGAAACCGAAAGGGACCCCCATGGTCACCCGTCAGCTTCCGCGCCCCGCCGAGCTGCTCGAGCTCATGCAGTTCAAGAAGCCCGAGCTCAACGCCAAGAAGCGCCGGCTGGACGCCGCGCTCACGATCGACGACCTGCGCACGATCGCCAAGCGTCGCACGCCCAAGGCCGCGTTCGACTACACCGACGGTGCGGCGGAGGGCGAGCTCTCCCTCACCCGCGCGCGGCAGGCGTTCCAGGACGTCGAGTTCCACCCCGACATCCTCCGCCCCGCCGAGAACGTCGACATGTCGACGGAGATCCTCGGCGGCCCGTCCGCCCTTCCCTTCGGCATCGCGCCTACGGGCTTCACGCGCCTCATGCAGACCGAGGGCGAGACCGCGGGAGCGAGTGCGGCCGGCGCCGCCGGCATCCCGTTCACGCTCTCGACGCTCGGCACGACCTCGATCGAGGACGTCAAGAAGGCGAACCCGAACGGACGCAACTGGTTCCAGCTCTACGTCATGCGCGATCGGGAGATCTCGTACGGGCTCGCGCGCCGCGCGGCCGCGGCGGGCTTCGACACGCTGCAGTTCACGGTCGACACGCCCGTCGCCGGCGCCCGCCTGCGCGACAAGCGCAACGGCTTCTCGATCCCGCCCCAGCTCACGCTGGGCACGATCATCAACGCGATCCCGCGGCCGTGGTGGTGGTACGACTTCCTCACCACGCCGAAGCTCGAGTTCGCGTCGCTGTCGACCACCGGAGGGACTGTCGGCGAGCTGCTCAACTCGGCGATGGACCCGACGATCAGCTACGACGATCTCGCTGTCATCCGCGACATCTGGCCCGGCAAGATCGTGGTCAAGGGTGTCCAGAACGTGGACGACTCCAAGCGCCTCATCGACGCCGGGGTGGACGGCATCATCCTGTCCAACCACGGCGGCCGCCAGCTCGACCGCGCGCCGATCCCCTTCCGCCTGCTGCCCGAGGTGGTGCGCGAAGTGGGCAAGGACGCCACGGTCATGATCGACACCGGCATCATGAACGGCGCCGACATCGTCGCGTCGGTCGCGCTCGGCGCCAAGTTCACCCTCATCGGCCGCGCGTACCTCTACGGGCTGATGGCCGGCGGACGCGAGGGCGTGGACCGGACCATCGCGATCCTGCGCAGCGAGATCGAGCGCACCATGAAGCTGCTGGGCGTGTCGACGCTCGCGGAGCTCGAGCCGCGGCACGTGACCCAGCTCACGCGCCTCATGCCCCTCGCCGGCGCCCCGGCCGAGGCCGTGGGCGGCGGGGCGCCTCGCGTGCGCGTCGCGTCGGGCGCGTCCGCACGCGCTCCGAAGAGCACGGTCAACGGCAAGGCGGATGCCGCGGCATCCCGTCCCGCGAAGGCCTCGGCGTCACGCCCCAAGGCCTGACGTCACGAGACGAAGGGGTGCCCGCCGGGAACGGCGGGCACCCCTTCTCGTCGTGTGCGGTGGCGCCTCAGACGCGCACCGGAAGCGTGGGGATGAGCTCTTCGAGGTAGTCGGCCGTGTCCTCCCAGCCGTCCACGGCATGGCACCGGACCCCCATCGCCAGCACCGGGTAGTCGTTGCCGTCGGGATCGAGGCGGTCGCCGACGAAGAGCATGTCGTCGAGCGCGATGCCGGTCTGCTCCGACAGTCGGCGCATGCCGTAGGCCTTGTCGATGCCCCGCTCCGTGATGTCGACCGAGGTGGAGCCGCCGGAGCGCACCTCGAGGTCGGGGAGGAGCGCCGCGACGGCCGCGCGCAGCGCGTTCTTCTTCTCACCGGTCGGGTCCCACGCCATCTTCTCGGCGACAGGAGCCTGCTGTCCGAGGGCGGAGAAGGTGATCTGCGAACCGCGGTCCTCGAGGATGTCGCCCCAGGTGTCGGACTCCCAGAGGCCCAGGCGGCGGGCCTCGCTCTCCACGGCGGCGAGGGCGCGAGCCTTCTGGTCGTCCGTCAGCGAGCGCTTGTACACGGTCACGACGCCGTCGTCGGACAGCCGGTAGTACTGGGTACCGCACGTCGGCAGCAGGTGCATGCGGCCCCGCGCGTCGGCGGTCGCGTCGGGGAGCCTGTCGACCACCTGGCTGGTGAACTGCGCGAGCTGACCGCCGGAGATGATCGCGACGTCGACGCGCTCGGCGAGCGCCACGAGCAGGTCGCCGATGCGCGGGTCGATGCGGCTCTTGCTCGGTGCGAGGGTGTCGTCCAGATCGAAGGCGACGAGGCGGGGCGAGGCGCTGTCTGTCACGAGTCCGTCCTTTCGCGCGAGAGGCCCCGCCTTCCGGCGGAGCCTCTCAGTGGTCGGGGTGACAGGATTTGAACCTGCGGCCTCTTCGTCCCGAACGAAGCGCGCTACCAAGCTGCGCCACACCCCGTTTTGCAACCCTCCGAGTCTAACCGATATCGAGCCGTGCTCCGAACCAGGGGCGGCGGGGGCGGCGGGATGCCACGACGGCGGCGCCCGCCGACAGGAGCATCACCGCGATCGCGGTCGGCACGCGGAGCGTGTCGGGGTCGGCACCCGTCGCCGGAAGCTGCGGGGCGTTCGCCGCGGGCGTCGCCGTCCGCGTCGGCGTCGGCGATGGCGCGACGACGCGCGTCGTCTCGTTCTCGACGCCGCACACCCCGAGGTGGACGATCTGCCCGGCCGCGTCGAGCGCCTGCTCCTGCCAGTAGTACGTTCCGGCCTCATCCACGGGCGGCGAGGTCACCGTGTGGTCGCCCGTCGCCGTCACCAGGATCTCGTCGCTGCGCCAGACCAGGTTCTCCTCGGTGCACGTCTCCGCGGCCGGAGTGCCCTCGACCGCGCGGTAGACCGCGGACGTGATGCGCAGCCCGTCGGCAGGTAGAGGATGCCCGACGTGCACGGTGTCGCTGAGACGATCGCCCGGCGCAGCGAGCGGCAGCGCGGTGGTCGTGATCGCCGGGACCATGGTGACCTGGCTGCGCTCGCCGAATTCCTCGCTCCAGCGGTAGCCCACGCCGGTGCGCTCGGCGACCTCCTCCGTCTGCTGCGCGCCGGAGATGCTCCAGACAGCGGTGTAGAAGCCTGCCTCCGTCATCTCTTCGTCCGAGGTCACCCGGTACGCCGCGGTGGGTCCTGTCGCGGGGTCGCTGGTCAGCGCGAGCGTGGCCACCGGCTCCGCATCCGGCGGGGCGTCCCCCGTCACCGGCTCCGTGTCGGTGCGGTACACCGCGGCCTCGGCGGTCACGGGCAGGTACGAGCCGTCCTCGCCGCGGGGCCATGTTCCCTCCTCGGCGCGGAACGTCACGTCGTCTACGAACCGCCCGCCCGGTACGTAGCGGCTGACCACCTGGGTCGTGATGGTGGGCGCGAAGGGGAGAGCGCGCGGTGCGGCATCCGCACCGCTCACCTCGAAAGACACGTCGCCTGCCGGCCCCGCGGTGTCCTGGCCGCCCGGCGTCGTGAAATGCCGCACGGCGGCGACGAGCCCCGCGGTGAACCGGCCCGTGCCGCTGACGCTGAAGGGGCGACCCTCCGCGGGAGGGGCGGCCGCGATCGCGTAGTCGACGCCGGGGACGGCCCCGTCGCGGGTCGCGGCGCCGGTGTCTGCGAACACCGCGTTCACGAGCGACAGCGAGCCGGTGGCGGACGCGACCGTCGCGTCGACGCGCACGCTGCCGGCCAGGGCATCGCCCGGATCGGTGGTGAAGATCATCGTCCCGGTCGCGGTCGTCGGCGCGGCCACGGCGCGGGCCTCGTCGTAGTAGGCCACGGCGAGCGCCTGCACCGCCGCGCTGTGCTGCGGAGCGAGCGCCGAGAGCGTCCAATGGATCGCACCGGCCAGCGAATCGCCGGGATAGCCGAAGGCGTGGAGCGTCTCGTCCCAGTCGGCGATCGCCTTGACCGCCCAGCCGACGGCGGCCGCGGTGACGGGGTCGTCGGTCTGACCGTACGTGGTGACGAGGAAGTTGATGCCGGCGAGCTGCTGGGGCGTGAGTCCGGCGGCTGTCGTGCTGAGCCCGAGGTCCGTGGTGGACCCGGTCGGGGCCGGAGCGCCGGGCGTGATGCAGTAGGTGTGCACACCGTCGACGAGCATCGAGCCGTGCCAGCCGTAACGCGAGATCGGCGCCCAGCTGCCGAAGCCGCTGCCCTGCGATGCGGCGTGCGCAGGCTGGGGGGCCAGCAGGGCCACCAGCAGATGGACCACGATCGCGATGGTCAGGGCGAGCGCCGAGACGGCGGGCGGAAGGCCGCGACGGCGCGCACGCAGCAGCCTCACGATCAAGGGCGGCCGGGGCGGACGCGGATCGTAAAGCGGTGGGCGGCGTGGGGCGGTTCTCGTCAGCACATCCCGAGCCTGGCGCCCGCGCGGCCGCGCGGGATCGCGAACGGCAGCACCGGTGGACAGCGGGGCGTCAGGTGCGGCCTGGGGAGGAGGCGCGTGCCGCGGGACGGCGAGCGCCGTCGAGCGCCGGCCGGCCGCCGTCAGGGGCGGGGGAGGAGGGTCAGCAGGGACGCCTCCGGGCGGCACGCGAAGCGCACGGGGGCGTAGATCGAGTGTCCGATGCCGGCGCTGACGTTCAGCGGCGCCGTCCGGCCGGCATGGGTCCACTCGCTCAGGCCGCGGGCCTGCCGGAGCGGGATGTCGCAGTTGGCCACGAGCGCCCCGAAGCCCGGCACCCGGACCTGTCCGCCGTGGGTGTGCCCTGCGAAGATCGCGTCCGCTCCGAGGTCGACGAAGTCGTCGAGCACGCGCCGATAGGGTGCATGCGTCACGCCGATGGTGAGATCCGCGGAGCCGTCCGCGCGCAGCTGCGAGACCAGGCCGGGGAGCACCTCGAGATCGTCCCACCCGCGGTGGGCGTCGCTGACGCCGAACGCGGCGATGCGCAGGTCTCCGGCATTCAGCGTCCCGCCGGCGTTGTTGAGATTCAGCCAGCCCAGCTCGTCGGCGAGGTAGCCGTCCAGCGCGTCGGTGTCGAGCGGCTCGGCCGTGTGGGTGACCTTCGAGGGCCCGGTGAAGTACCGGAGCGGGTTGCGTGGAGAGGGCGCCGCGTGGTCGTTGGATCCGTGGACGAAGACGCCCGGGATGCCGCGCAGGGGGTCGAACGCGGTGCGCAGCCCCCGCAGCCCGTCGGGGTGGCCCATGTTGTCGCCGGTGTTGACGACGAGGTCCGGCTGCAGCTCGGCGAGCGCAGCCATCCACCGCTGCTTGCGTCGCTGCCACGGAGCCATGTGCGCGTCCGAGACGTGGAGCACCCGCATCGGGCGGGCGCCGGCCGGAAGCACGGCGAGCTCATGGAACCGCACGGTGAACAGGTGGCGTTCGATGCCGATGCCCCACACCGCGGCACCCGCGGCGACCGCCCCCGCCGTGCCGAGCACGGTGAGGGCGGTGCGAGCCGGAGCCGACGGCACTAGTCGTCGCCGTTGCCGTTGTTGCCGCGGCCTCCGCCGCCGCCGCCGCAGTCGGCCGCGCTGTAATCGACCGTGATGCCGGCATTGCGGTTGACGACGGTGCCCGCGGCGGGGTTGGTCCCGCCGGTGCGCGACTGATTGCCCAGGGAGGCGTCCTGCGTGCAGGTGCCGTCGCTGACGTTGCCGAATCCGGCGCTGCGCAGCGCGCGCTTGGCGTCCTCCAGCGTGCGACCCGACACATCGGGCACCGCGATGCCCTGCCCGTTGCTCGGGCTGATCGTGACCACCGTGCCTGCCGCCACTCGGCCGGCACCGGGGTTCTGCCCGGCCACGACGCCTTCGGGCTGGTCGGAATCCACCGGATCGCCGACGACCACACCGAAGCCGGCGTTCTCCAGGATCGCGGTCGCCTCGTCGATCGACCTGCCGACCACGTCGGGCAGGTCCGTCAGCACCTGCTTCGTGAGCTCGGCATCGGGGCTCGCGAACCGGTCACCGCCGTACGCGGCGTTGGCGGCGCCCTGCACCCAGCGGGCGATCGAGTAGCGGATGTCGGACAGCCGCCGGTCGTTGTACCAGGTCTTGAAGATGTCGCCGCCGCCCTCGATGTTGCCCGCCCACGTGGCGGTCGCGACCTTGGTGCTGGAGGTGATGAGCCACGACTGGATGGACTCGTGGGTACCGGTCTTGCCGATGAGCGGCACGCCGTCGCGCGGGTTGCCCTGCGCACCCGTACCACCGTTCATGACGCCCTGCAGCGCGTACGCGGCGGTCGCGGCGACCCGGGGATCGAGCACCTGGCTGCACGCGCGCTCGGGCTTGGGCAGCTCGTTGCCGTCCGAGTCCGTCACGCGGTCGATCACCTGGGGCTGGCAGTAGACGCCGTTGTTGGCGACCGTGGCGTACGCCTCGGCCATCGCCAGCGGCGAGACCGCGGCCGTGCCGATGACAGACGACAGGTTGGTCATCTGCACCTCCGTGCCGTTCGCCTGGGTGACGCCCATCTTGGTGGCGACCTTCTCGATGTCGCAGAGGTCGAGCTTCTCGGCCATGGCGAAGTAGCCGGTGTTGAGCGAATCCGCGGTGAACCGCATCGGGGTCCCGTAGTACCCCCGGTTCTTGCCGAAGTTGTTCACCAGCGTGTTGCCCTCGTTGTACCAGTCGCCGTCGCACGAGTTCGTCATCTTCTTGAAGACGTGCAGCGTGCCGTTGAGGCGCTCGTTGACAGACTTGCCCTTCTCGAGCCAGTCGAGAAGCGTGAACAGCTTGAACGTCGATCCGGCGTTGAACCCGGTCGAGTTGCCGAACTGCTTGTCGCCGGCGAAGACCAGCGACGAGAAGTTCGGGTCGGCCGAGACGGCCGCGTCCTCGCTGAAGGACGTGTTCTGCGCCATGGCGAGGATGCGCCCGGTCGTGGCCTCCACGCTCACCGTGGTCGAGCCGAACCGGCCCGGGACCCCGATGTCGGGCGAGATCGGCATTTCGATGGAGGTCGGAGCGTACGTCGCGATGGCATCCTCGGCCGGCGTCTGGATGCGCGGGTCGAGCGTCGTGTAGACGTTCAGCCCACCGCGCTGCAGGGTCTCCTGACGATCCTCGGTCGTCTCGCCGAAGGCGGGGTCGTTGAGGATCACGTACTTGACGTACTGGCAGAAGTAGGCGGCGCGGCCGGCGGCGGCGCAGCCGGTCTTCGGCGGGTTGATGGTCGGGGTGATCGGCCACACCGCAGCCTCGACGAACTGCTCGCGGGTGATCTTGCCGTCCTCGAGCATGCGGTCGAGCACGTACAGCTGGCGCACCTTGGTGGAGGTGTAGCCGTCAGCGGCCGCCAGCTTCTGCTCCTCGGTGATGTCGCCCGAGGCGACCAGACCGTCGAGCGCGGAGAGGTTAGCGCCCTCGTCGATGACGCCGTCGGGCGCCTTGTTGAAGGTCGCGCCGTCCGAGCCGAAGATGGAGCCGCCGGGACGGTCGATGCGGTAGTTGTTGGGGTTCTGCACCATGCCGGCGAGGGTCGCCGCCTGTGCGACCGTCAGGCTCGCGGCGTTCGTGCTGAAGTAGTAGCGGGCGGCGGCCTCGATGCCGTACGTGATGCCGCCGAAGTTGGCGATGTTCATGTAGCCGAGCAGGATGTCGTTCTTCGAGTACTTCTGCTCCAGCGCGATGGCGTAGCGCATCTCCTGCAGCTTGCGGGTGTACCCCTCGGTGCCTTCGGCGGTCGTGGCCTCGACCCAGCAGTTGCGCAGCGCGTCGTCACGGCTCGTCTTGACCTTCGGCGCGCCGTTCTCGTCGACGATGATCTCGCCGGCCTCGTCGGTCTCGTACTCCGTCTCGGCGTTCTGCTCGCACTTCTGGATGAGCACGTTCTTGACGTACTGCTGGCTGATCGACGACCCGCCCTGGGTCTCGCCGCCGCCCTGCGCGTTGGAGAGCAGGGCGCGCGTCGTGCCGATGAGGTCGATGCCGCCGTGCTGGTAGTAGCGGGGGTCCTCACTGGAGAGGAGCGCGTCGTACATCACCGGGGAGATCTGATCGAACGCGACGGGGGTGCGGTCCTGCTCGAGGAACTGCGTCATCAGCACCGGCTCGCCCGTGTTGGGGTCGGTGTAGTAGAAGTTGCTCGGGAGCATGAGCTTGTCGAGCTCGAGGACGCTCGGGAGATTGTCGAACATCGTGATCGCGCGCTCGGCCGCGGTGCTCGTGATGGCGACCGCGGGGGTGACCGTGGCGGCGATGAGGACACCGGCTGCGGCACTGAGACCGACGAGTCCGGCGAGTCCGCCGAGCACACCGGTGGCCGTGCGTTTGGTATCAGGCATAGGCTTGATCGTAGGGGACATACCTGGGCGATTCCCTGACGGACGTGCGCCCGCGAAGATGTTTCCCAGCCTTCACCAGCCGTCACTTTCCCTGACCGAGGAGTCGCGATGACGACGTGGGAATACCTCACCACGCCCCTTCTGATCCACAACACCGCCGCGATCCTCAACAACTGGGGCAAGCAGGGCTGGGAGCTCGTCCAGGTCGTGCCCGGCCCCGAGGGAGGCCTCGTCGCTTACTTCAAGCGGCCCTCGGGCGGCGGCCAGCAGAATGCCGGACTGGATGCCGCGGCCCAGGCCGCCCGGCAGTTCGAGGGGTCGTGAGCATGAGCGTGAGCGACCGCCTCGCCGAGCTGGGCATCGACCTTCCCGACGTCGTGCCGCCCGTCGCGGCCTACGTGCCGGCGAAGGCATACGGCGACCTCGTCTACACCGCCGGCCAGCTGCCGATGATCTCGGGCGCGCTGCCGGCGACCGGGAAGGTCGGTGAAGGCCACGGCCTCGTGCCGGCGATCGACGCCAAGGACTATGCACGGCAGAGCGCCCTGAACGCGATCGCCGCGGCCGCCGCGGCGGTCGGCGGCGTCGACCGGCTCACCGGCGTGGTGAAGGTCACCGGGTTCGTGGCATCCGTCCCCGAGTTCACCGGCCAGCCCGGCGTCATCAACGGCGCCAGCGAGGTGCTCGGCGACATCTTCGGCGAGGCAGGCAAGCACGCCCGCTCCGCGGTCGGCGTTCCGGTGCTGCCGCTGGATGCCCCTGTCGAGGTCGAGGTCGTCTTCTCGTACGCCTGAGACGACGGAGCGGATGCCGCAGCCCAGGGCTGCGGCATCCGCTCTTCTCGTTCCCCTACCGGACCTGCGCCGAGATGACCGACATGACCATCGTGTCGGCGAGCGTCGTGGTGTCGCCGACCTCGCGGCCCTCCGCGACGTCGCGGAGGAGGCGCCGCATGATCTTGCCGGAGCGTGTCTTGGGCAGCTCTCCGACGATGTAGACGTCTCGCGGCCGGGCGATCGGGCCGATCTGCTCGCCGACCCAGACGCGCAGGTTCTGGGCGAGGCCGTCCGGCGCGTGCTCCGCGAGGTACGACTGCTTGATGATCACGAAGGCGACGACGGCCTGCCCGGTCGTCTCGTCGGAGGCGCCCACGACGGCCGCCTCGGCCACGGCTTCGTTGCCGACGAGGGCCGACTCGATCTCGGTCGTCGACAGGCGGTGGCCCGACACGTTCATGACGTCGTCGACGCGACCCAGCAGCCACACGTCGCCGTCGTCGTCGAGCCGGGCGCCGTCGCCGGCGAAGTAGTAGCCCTGCGTGCGGAACTTCTCCCAGTACGTCTCGACGAAGCGCTCGGGGTCACCCCAGATGCCGCGCAGCATCGACGGCCACGGCTCGGTGACGACCAGCAGCCCGCCGTTGCCGTTGCCGACGTGCGAGCCGTCCTCGTCGACCACGTCGATCGAGATGCCGGGCAGCGGCACCTGCGCGGAGCCCGGCTTCGTCTCGGTCACGCCGGGGAGGGCGGAGATCATGATCGAGCCCGTCTCGGTCTGCCACCACGTGTCGACGATCGGCGCCGTCTTGCCGCCGATGATCTTGCGGTACCACATCCACGCCTCGGGGTTGATGGGCTCGCCCACGGATCCGAGCAGGCGCAGCGACGAAAGGTCGTACTGCTTGGGGATGGCGCGGCCCAGCTTCATGAAGGAGCGGATCGCGGTCGGCGCCGTGTAGAGGACGGTGACGCCGTACTTCTGCACGATCTCCCACCAGCGCCCCGGGTGCGGCGTGTCGGGCGTGCCCTCGTACAGCACCTGCGTCGCGCCGTTGGCCAGCGGGCCGTACGTGACGTAGCTGTGCCCGGTGACCCAGCCGATGTCGGCGGTGCACCAGAAGACGTCGGACTCGGGGTGGATGTCGTGCACGACCTTGTTGGTGAACGCGGACTGCGTCAGGTACCCGCCCGAGGTGTGGAGGATGCCCTTCGGCTTTCCTGTCGTCCCCGAGGTGTAGAGGATGAACAGCGGATTCTCGGACGGGAACGCCTGGGCCTCGTGGTCGCCCGACGCCTGCGGCACGACGTCGTGCCACCACAGGTCGCGGCCCTCGGTCCAGTCCACCTCGTTCTGGCCGCGCTTGACGACGAGCACGTGCTCGACCGTCTCCTGCGCACCCGCGCCGCGGTCGCCGAGCGCGAGGTCGACGGCGGGCTTCAGCGGCGAGACCTTGCCCTTGCGGTAGCCTCCGTCGGCGGTGATGACGAGCTTCGCGCCGGCGTCGTCGATGCGGGCGCGCAGGCTGTCGGCGGAGAACCCGCCGAAGACGACGGAGTGGATGGCGCCGATGCGCGCGACCGCGAGCATCGAGGCGATCGCCTCGGGGATCATGGGCATGTAGATGGCGACACGGTCGCCGGCGCCGACGCCGAGGCCCTCCAGCACGTTGGCGAGCCGCTTGACCTCGCCGGTCAGCTCGGCGTAGGTCACCCGGCGCGCGTCGCCGGGCTCGCCCTCCCACAGCAGCGCGACACGGTCGCCGTTGCCCGCCTCGACGTGACGGTCGAGGCAGTTGTAGGCCACGTTCAGCTCGCCGTCGTCGAACCACTTGGCGAACGGGGGGTTCGACCAGTCGAGCACCTGGGTGAACGGCTTGTGCCAGTGCAGGTCGCGGGCTTGCTCGGCCCAGAAGCCCAGCCGGTCCGCTTTCGCCCGCTCGTAGAGGGCGGCCGTCGCGACGGCGTTGCCGGCGAACTCCGCGCTGGGGGCGAAGCGCCGATCCTCGTTCAGCAGGTGGTCGATCTGGCTGCTGGCGGGGTGCGTGACCGGAATCTGTTCGCTCATGGGAGCGCGCTCCTTTGCGGGCTTGAGGGAGGCCGGCGGGGTGCCGGTGAGTCTGCCAGGAAATGTACCCAGGCCGCTCGGGGGCGGCTACCCCCGATAGTAGGTGGCTGCGGATATCGGACTCGCACCGATATATCGGTGAGAATCCTCTCCTTTTCGTTTGGTGGCCCCCCTCGCCTCGCCTATGCTGACCGGTGGCCGAACATTCGATTCTGGCATTGCGGCGCCCGACGTCACCCCCCGAATTCGGGCCCGCGCACGGCGGCATCCCATTCCCCCCATGGGATGCCGCCTTCATTTTCTGGTCGGAAGGCGCCTCCCCCGCCGGGCCGGAGTCTCCTCCACATCCGTTCACGCAGCATCGCCGTCCACCGATGCGGTGATCGCCGGGTGCGCGCGCCGCCGCGTTCCCTACCGTCGACGGCATGCCGGCTCCTTTCGTCGTCCGCCCCCGCTCCGCCTCGCGGGAGCCATCGGGGCGGATGACGGATGCCGCGACCCGCTCCGCGCCGGCCGCCCCCGCCGGGCGGGTGCCCGCCGTGGCCTCGTTCCGCGTCGGCGAGACCGCGCAGGACGCCGATGCTGCCCCCGGCTCGTCGGGCGGGCCGTGGGTGCCCCAGCGGCGAGACTCTCGCGACGCCGCCGAGCGCCCGGGGCCCGTGACGACACCGCCGGAGCGCGGGCGTCCGGCGAGCATGCCGCCGAGGGAGGCGTGGGACCCGGCCCTCCTGCCGTTCGCGACCCACCTCGCCGATCCCGAAGTCACCGACGTCTTCGTCAACGGCACCGCGGGCCTCTTCGTCGACCGCGGCGCCGGCGTCGTCGCGGTGCCCGGCTGGCACGCCACAGAAGAAGAGGTGCGCGATCTCGCCGTCGACCTCATCGGCGCCGGTGGCCGTCACCTCGACGACGCTGCACCGTGTGTCGACGTCCGCCTGGACGGCGGCATCCGCGTGCATGCCGTGCTGGCGCCCGTCGCCCCTGACGGGACGATGATCTCGATACGGGTGCCGCGGGTCGGCCTGCCGACGCTCGATGCCCTGGAACGCACCGGGATGTTCGGCGACGAGGTGCGGCGGCACCTCGCGGGCGCGATCGCCGCCAGGACCAACCTGCTGGTCACCGGCGCGGCCGGCGCCGGGAAGACGACGCTCCTCGCGGCGCTTCTGGGCGAGACGCCCGACCACGAGCGCATCGTCACGATCGAGGACGTCGCCGAGCTGCGCATCGCGCACCCCCACCACGTCCGGCTCGAGGCCCGGCAGCCCAACATCGAGGGAAGCGGCGCCATCGGCCTCGCGAGACTCGTGCGCGAGGCGCTGCGCATGCGGCCCGACCGCCTGGTCGTGGGGGAGTGCCGCGGCGAGGAGGTGCGCGAGCTGCTGTCGGCGCTGAACACCGGTCACGACGGCGGCGCCGGCACCGTGCACGCCAACAGCCTGCATGACGTCCCGGCGCGACTGGAGGCGCTGGGCGCCCTGGCCGGGCTCGACGACCTCGCACTGGCGAGGCAGACCGCCAGTGCGATCGGGCTCATCATCCACGTCGAGCGCGGACCCGACGGCGTGCGCCGCGTCGCCGGCACCGGGCGCCCGATCGTGGATCCGTCGGGGCGGCTGGCCATCGAGGAGCGGCCATGGGACGCGGAGTGACGGCGGCACCCCGCCTCGCCCTGCCGCACCGCCGCGAGCGGACAGCGGCAGCGGGCGGGAGGCGCCGCCGCAGCGACGGACCACCCGGCACCGAGGCGGACGCGGCCGCCGAGTCGGTGCTCCAGCTGGCGGTGCTGCTGCAGGCGGGCCTGGCTCCCGCCCGCGCGTGGACGCACCTCGCTCAGGCGGGCGACGCCGCAGCCTCACACGTCGTGGCGGCGCACCGCGACGGTTCGCCGTTGCCGGAGGCCATCGCGGGGATCGGCACGCCGGTGTGGCGCGAGATCGCAGCGGCCTACAAGGTCGCCTCGGTCGTCGGTGCCCCGCTCGCGGACTCGCTGCGGGGGCTCGCCGTCGCGCTGCGCGACGCCCACGAGGCGGCCGACGACGTCCGCGTCGCGCTCGCCGAACCCGCCGGGACGGCACGGCTCATGGGCTGGCTGCCGCTCGTGGCCCTCGGACTCGGCGCTCTGCTCGGGTTCGACATGCTCGGAACGCTCATCACGAACCCGCTCGGCATCGCGAGCCTCGTCGGGGGCGGCCTCCTCCTCGGGCTCGCGCGCCGGTGGACGGGCCGCCTGATCGCACGCGCTCGCGCCGAAGGCGGCATTCCGGGACTCGACGCCGAGCTCGTGGCCATCGCCCTGAGCGGCGGGGTGTCGATCGATCGCGCCCACGCCGTCGTGCGGGATGCGCGGGCCGTCGGCCGGTCACGCCCCGTCGGCGCGGCCGTGTCCGAGAGCCGCGTCGAAGCGGCCGGGGCCGAGGACCCCGGCGACCGCGCCGCTGCGGGAATGACGGCGGACGTGGCCCGCGTGCTGGCGCTCGCGCGGTCGGCGGGCGTGCCCGCCGTCGAGCTGCTGCGGGCCTCGGCCGCCCACGCCCGCCATCGGGCACGCGTCGACGGGCGCCTTCGGGCCGCGCGGCTGTCGTCGAGGCTGCTGATCCCGCTGGGCGTGTGCATCCTGCCGGCGTTCCTCCTTCTCGGCGTCGCGCCGATGCTCCTGAGCGTCATGTCGACGATGTCGCTGACGCTGTGAGACCGCTGCCGCCCCAGCCCGGACGGCCTCGACACCCCGACCGTGCCCGCACAACCGACAACGAACGGAGACCCCATGTCCCTCTTCCGCACCACGCCGACCGTGCCGCGCCTCACGCGGCGTCGAGCCGAGCGACTGTTCCTGCCTCGGGAGGTGGACGACACCGGCGCGGCCACGGCCGAGTACGCCATCGCGACGATGGCAGCGGTGGCGTTCGCCGGCCTGCTCGTCGTCATCATGCGCTCCGACGAAGTGCGCGGCATTCTGACGGACCTCGTGCGCCGAGCCCTCACGGTGGCCTGATGAGATCGCGGTCGGGCGACGACCGCGGGTCGGTCGTCGCCGAGTTCGCGGTCGCACTCCCCGCTGTGCTGGTCGTGCTCCTCGTGGGCGTCGGCACGCTGGCGGCGGCCTCGAGGCAGGTGCGGCTGCAGGATGCGGTGGCGGATGCCGCGCGCCTGAGCGCGCGCGGCGAGCCGGCCTCGCGCGCGCAGGACGCCGTGGCGGCCGTCGTCGCGGGTGCGTCCGTCGACATCTCACCGCGCGGCGACCTGGTGTGCGTGGCGGCATCCGCGCCCGCCCTGCTGGGACTGCGCGTGAGCGCCGAGGGATGCGCGCTGGCGGGTGGGCTGTGACCGGCGCGCTCGCCGCGGCGCGGGGACCAGCGTCCCACGGAGGCGGCTGATGCCCGGCGCGCTCGCGGCGGCCGCCGTGGTCGCCGGCGCGGTCGTGCTCACCGGCGGCCTGGCGGCGGTCGGCGCGGCAGCGGTGGCCGGCCAGCGGATCGCCGCCGCGGCGGACGCGGGCGCGCTCGCCGCGGCGGACTCGGCCTCCGGCGCCGTGCCGGGTGCGCCGTGCGATCGGGCGGCAGAGGTCGTCGCCACGTTCGGCGCGGTCGTCGAGACCTGCGACCTGGACGAACTCGTCGCGACGGTGGCGGTCTCGCTGCGCATCGGCCCCCTCACCGCGCACGCGATCGCCCGGGCCGGGCCGCCGCCGTGATCCGGACTCACAGCGCTCGCACCGAGAAGCGGCGTGTATGGTTTGCGTCGAAGAAAGGACGCCCCCGTTGGCAGAAGGCAAGAAGCTCGTCATCGTCGAGTCACCGACGAAGATGAGGTCGATCCAGGGCTACCTCGGCGATGGCTACGAGGTGCTCAGCTCGGTCGGCCACATCCGCGATCTCGCGGACAAGAGAGACATCCCCGCTGAGAAGAAGCAGGCGTACGGGAAGTACTCGATCGACATCGACAACGGCTTCGACCCCTATTACGTCGAGAGCGAGCGCGGCAAGAAGACCGTCGCCGAGCTCAAGCGAGCGCTGAAGGGGGCGGACGAGCTCCTGCTCGCCACCGATGAGGATCGCGAAGGCGAGGCCATCGCGTGGCACCTCCTGCAGACCCTCAAGCCCAAGGTGCCGGTCAAGCGGATGGTGTTCCACGAGATCACCAAGGACGCGATCCAGGCCGCCGTCGGCAACACCCGGGAACTCGACCTCGCGCTCGTCGACGCGCAGGAGACCCGCCGCATCCTCGACCGTCTCTACGGCTGGGACGTCAGCCCGGTGCTCTGGTTCAAGGTGCAGCAGGGCACCTCGGCCGGACGCGTCCAGTCCGCGGCCACGCGCCTGGTCGTCGACCGCGAACGCGAGCGCATGGCGTTCGTGTCGGCGTCGTACTGGGACATCGAGGCGCTCGCCGCGCCCAACCGCCCCCAGGGCATCGATGAGGCCTTCTCGACCCGCCTGACGCGCGTGGACGGAGCGGTGCTCGCCCGCGGCACCGACTTCGACGACAAGGGCCAGCTGAAGAAGGCCGTCGTCGTCCTCGACGAGACGCAGGTGCGCGAGCTCGCCGCCGCGATCGAAGCGGCGGGCGAGGCATCCGTCACCGCCCTCGAGTCCAAGCCGGGAACCCGCAGCCCCAAGCCCCCCTTCACGACGTCCACGCTCCAGCAGGAGGCCGGCCGCAAGCTCTCGATGAGCGCCAAGCACGCCATGGGCGTCGCGCAGCGGCTCTACGAGAAGGGGTACATCACCTATATGCGCACCGACTCCACCGCGCTGTCGACGCAGGCCATCCAGGCCGCGCGTGAGCAGGCGGTCGCGATGTACGGTGCCGCGTCCGTGCCGCTCAACCCCCGCACGTACCGCAACAACAGCAAGAACGCCCAGGAGGCGCACGAGGCGATCCGTCCGTCGGGCGAGACGTTCCGCACGCCCTCCGAGGTGTCCGGTCAGCTCGACCGCGACGAGCTGCGGCTGTACGACCTCATCTGGAAGCGCACGATGGCCAGCCAGATGTCGGACGCGAAGTACGAGACGACGACGGTGACCCTCGACGTCGCCGCGGGCGCCCGGCGCGCGGAGTTCACGGCATCTGGAACCGTGTACACCTTCAAGGGCTTCCTCGAGGCGTACGAGGAGGGCCGCGACGAGAAGCGCGGCGACGCCGACAAGTCCGACGACCAGTCGCTTCCGGCGATGTCTGTGGGCGACGTGCTGCGGCTGCGCGACGTGGAGCCCAAGGGCCACGCGACCAGCCCCAAGCCGCGCTACACCGAGGCGAGCCTCGTCAAGGCGCTCGAGGAGAAGGGCATCGGGCGGCCCTCGACGTTCGCGAGCATCATCGACGTGATCCTCAATCGCGGGTACGTCACCAAGCGCGGGCAGGCGCTCATCCCGAGCTGGCTGGCGTTCAGCGTCGTCCGGCTGCTGGAGCAGCACTTCGCCGACCTCGTCGACTACGACTTCACCGCGGCCCTCGAGGACGACCTCGACGCGATCGCCCGCGGAGAGCAGAAGCGCGAGGACTGGCTCAAGGAGTTCTACTTCGGCTCCACCGACCACGTGGGTCTGCGCAACATCGTCGACAACCTCGGCGAGATCGACGCCCGCGCGCTCAACTCCACGCCCATCGGCGAGGTCGCCACGCTGCGGTTCGGCAAGTACGGCCCGTACCTGGAGGTGCCCGACAAGGAGAATCCGGATGCCGAGCCCCGCCGTGTCAACATCCCCGAAGACCTCGCACCCGACGAGCTGACCCCCGCCAAGGCGCAGGAGCTCATCGACGCCCCCGTCGCCGGCGACCGCGTGCTGGGGGAGAACCCGGCCAACGGCAAGCTCGTGGTGGTGAAGGACGGGCGCTTCGGCCCCTACGTCCAGGAGACCGATCCGCCCACGAACGAAGAGGTCGACGAGGAGACCGGAGAGGTGGTCGCCGTCGAGCCGGAGCCCGCGCCCAAGAAGCGCGGCGCGAAGAAGGAGGCGGCGCCGAAGCCCCGCACGGCATCGCTGTTCAAGTCGATGTCGGTCGACACCATCGACCTCGACGCGGCCCTCCAGCTGCTCGACCTGCCCCGCGTCGTGGGAGTCGACCCCGAGAGCGGCGCCGAGATCACCGCGCAGAACGGGCGCTACGGCCCCTACCTGAAGAAGGGCACGGACTCGCGGACGCTGCAGAGCGAGCAGCAGATCTTCGACATCACGCTCGAGGAGGCGCTCGCCGTCTACGCGCAGCCGAAGTACGGCGCCCGCGGTGCGAGCTCGGCCCTCAAGGAGTTCGAGAACGACCCGACCAGCGGCAAGCCGATCAAGCTGAAGGACGGCCGCTTCGGGCCGTACGTCACCGACGGTGAGACGAACGCGACGATCCCGCGCGGCGAGGACGCGATGGAGGTCACGTTCGAGCGCGCGGTGCAGCTTCTCGCCGACAAGCGGGCGAAGGGCCCCGCGAAGCGTCCCGCGCGACGCACGACCACGCGCAAGACCGCGGCCAAGAAGTGACGGCGGAGCACGCGGACACGCCGCCTGCGCCCGTCGCCGGTCGCCGACCGGAGAAGGGGCTGTTCGTCACCTTCGAAGGCGGGGACGGCGTCGGCAAGACCACGCAGGCGGCGCTCCTGGAGGAGTGGCTGACCCAGGCGGGCCGCACCGTCGTGCGCACCCGCGAGCCGGGGGGCACCGAGGTGGGCGTGCTCATCCGCGACATCGTGCTGCACCATCGCGGCGAGGTGTCCGCCCGCGCGGAGGCCCTGCTGTACGCGGCGGACCGCGCCCATCACGTCCAGACGCTGGTCCGTCCGGCGCTGGCGCGCGGCGAGGTCGTCATCCAGGACCGCTACCTCGACTCGTCCGTGGCGTATCAGGGCGCCGGCCGTGTGCTCGGGCGCGATGAGGTCCGCCGGCTGTCGCTGTGGGCCACCGAAGGGCTCCTCCCCGACGTGACGGTCCTCCTCGACCTCGACCCGTCCGCCGCGCGGTCGCGCCTGGACGCCGACGACAAGCCCTTCGACCGCCTGGAGGCCGAGGAGGAGCACTTCCACGCCCGCGTGCGCGAGGAGTTCCTGGCCCTCGCGGCAGCCGAGCCGACGCGCTTCCTGGTGCTCGACGCCGCGCTGCCCGCGGCCGACCTGGCCGCCGCCGTGCGCGCCCGCGTCGAGACGCTGCTCCACTGACCATCGGCTCGGTGCCGGAGGTCCGCGTCGGACGCGGCGACCGGGGCTTCGCGTCGGAGGCGGCGGTTAGGCTGGGCGGGATGGATGCCGCGACCCAGCCCGCCGCCCCGGGCGCTCCCGATGCGCGCGACGCCGCGGACCTGGGCGTGCCGTGGCGCGAGGTGTGGGGGCAGGACGCCGCGGTGGCGACGCTGCGGGAGGCGGCATCCGACCCCGCATCGATGACCCACGCGTGGCTCATCACCGGCCCGCCCGGCTCGGGCCGCTCGATCCTCGCGCACGCGTTCGCCGCCGCCCTCATCGCCGAGCCCGGCGACGAGCGCGCGATGCAGCAGGTCCTCGCGGGCACGCACCCCGACCTCACCGCACTGCGCACCGAGGGCGTCATCATCTCGATCAAGGACGCGCGCGCGCTCGTGGAGCGGTCGTACTTCGCCCCCTCGCTCGGCCGCTATCGCGTCATCGTCATGGAAGACGCCGATCGCATGGCGGAGCGCACCTCCAACGTGCTGCTGAAGGCCCTCGAAGAGCCGCCCGAGCGCACGGTGTGGGTGCTGTGCGCGCCGAGCGACGCCGACCTCCTGCCCACGATCCGCTCGCGCGTGCGCACGCTGCGCCTGCGCGAACCCGACGTCGACGACGTCGCAGAGCTCATCGTCCGGCGCAGTGGCGCCGATCCCGCGATCGCCGAGCAGTCCGCCCGGCATGCGCAGCGGCACATCGGCATGGCGCAGCGTCTGGCGACGGATGCCGCGGCCCGCGCCCGCCGCGACGCGACCCTGCGCGGTGTGCTGGGCGTACGGGGTGTGGGCGACGCCGTCGAGGTGGCGGGCGCCATTGTCGCCGCGGCGGCCGACGACGCCAAAGCGCTCACCGCCGAGCGCGACGAGGCCGAGCGCGCGACGCTCCTGCGCACGCTCGGCATCGCCGAGGGCGCGGCCGTGCCGCCTGCGGTGCGGTCGCAGCTGTCGGCCCTCGAGGACGAGCAGAAGCGCCGCGCGACACGCAGTCTGCGCGACGGGATCGACCGCGTCCTCACCGACCTCGAATCGATGTTCCGCGACACCCTCATGCTGCAGTTCGGCCGCGAGGGCGACCTCATCAACCGCGAGCTCGAATCCGAGCTCCGCGCGCTGGCGGCCGCATGGACGCCGGAGCGCACGCTCGCCGTCGTCGACCGGATCGCGGCGACGCGGGAGAACCTCGAACTCAACGCCGCCCCCGTGCTCGCCCTCGAGAGCATGCTCATCACCGTCGCCAGCGGAAGGACCCCGTGACCCGCACCCGCCCCCGCCCTCGGTCCCGGAGCCTGTCGAAGGGCGCCACGGTCCTCGCCGGCCTCGTCGCGGCCGCCCTCGCGCTGAGCGGCTGCCTCTACGCGACCATCCCCGATGCGACGCCGCGGCCGGCGACCAGCGAGTCGCCCGATGTCGCCGGGGTGGCGCCCGAGCTGCTTCCCTTCTACTCGCAGACGCTCGACTGGACCGCGTGCGACGACTTCGACTGCACCACGGTGACGGCGCCGCTGGACTGGGCGGACCCCACGAAGGGCGAGATCGAGCTGGCCCTCATCCGCAGCCGCGCCGAGGGCGCGGGTGAGCCGATCGGCTCGCTGCTGACGAACCCGGGCGGACCCGGGGCGAGCGGCGTCTCGCTGGTGCGGGACTCGGTGGCCTTCGCGGTGAGCGACCCCGTGCGCCAGGAGTTCCACACGATCGGGTTCGACCCCCGCGGGGTCGGGGAGTCGACGGCGGTGACCTGCTACGACGACACCGACATGGACGCCTACCTGTTCGACATCCCGGAAGGCGAGCGCGGCTCCGAGGCCTGGACGGATGAGCTTCTTGCCGCCCACACGGACTTCGCCGAGGCGTGCGAGGCGAACAGCGACGGCATCCTGCCGTACATCACCACCGAGAACGCCGCCCGCGACATGGATCTGATCCGCGCGGTGCTCGGCGACACCGAGCTGAATTACCTCGGCTACTCCTATGGCACCTTCCTGGGAGCGACCTACGCCAAGCTGTTCCCCGACAAGGTGGGGCGCCTCGTGCTCGACGGCGCCATCGATCCGTCGATCCCCGGGATCGACGTGGGCCTCACCCAGGGTCTCGGCTTCGAGTCGGCGCTGCGGGCGTACATGGCCGACTGCCTCCTGGACGACGAGTGTCCCTTCCGAGGGACGGTGGACGAGGCGATGGCCGACCTCGGCACGCTCCTGGCCGCGGTCGACCGCGATCCGCTGCCGGGCGCCGACGGCCGCCTGCTGGGCGCCGACACGCTCATGACCGCGATCGTCGCAGCGCTGTACTCGCCCGACAGCTGGAGCTTCCTGACGTTCGCGCTGGCTGAGACGCTTGCCGGCGATCCCGCCGCGGCCTTCCAGCTCGCCGACATCTACTACGACCGCGAGGACGGCGCATACCTCAACAATCAGACCGAGGCCTTCCGGGCGTACAACTGCATGGACTACCCGGTGGACGCGACACCGGAGGCCGAGGCCGCGGCGGAGGCCCTGCTCGCCGCCGAGGCGCCGACGATCGCGCCGTACTGGGAGGGCCCCGATCCGTGCGAGGTCTGGCCGTACCCGGCCACCGGCGTCCGCGAGCCCATCGCCGCCGAGGGCGCCGCGCCCATCGTCGTGGTCGGCACCACCAACGATCCGGCGACACCGTACGAGTGGTCGGTATCGCTTGCCGATCAGCTCTCGTCGGGTGTGCTCGTGACGCGCGTGGGCGAGGGGCACACCGGCTACAACAAGGGCAACAGCTGCGTCGACGCCGCGGTCGAGACCTATCTCCTCGAGGGCACGCCTCCCGAGGACGGTCTGCGGTGCGAGTGAGACGAGGGCCGTGGTTCGCGAGCACCCGCCGGAGGCTGTAAGATCGTTGCTTGTGCATCGCGCAAGCGGGGCGCGCCACCTTAGCTCAGTCGGCAGAGCGATTCACTCGTAATGAATAGGTCAAGGGTTCGATTCCCTTAGGTGGCTCAGAACCGGAAGCGGCCGCCGCGGCGGCCGTTTTCCGTATCCGAAGGACGGTGGTGCGGTGCCCCAGGCGATCGACGCCCTCGCCGAGATCTTCTCGTGGATCGGCTTCGGCCTGGGCGCCCTGCTCGCGGGCGTGGCGCTCATCATGTACCTCTTCGACGGCACGTGGGTCCCGGCGCGCGCCGTCGTCGAGGAGTCGCCGCACGGACGCGTCGCCCGCTGGTTCGACGACGAAGGCGGAGTGGGCGAGGCCCACCTCACCCACGAGCAGGAGCACGAGATCGGCGACGCCGACACGGCGGACGTGTTCGTGCGACGGGGGTCCCTCGACCGGATGCGGCTGACCCAGGGTTCGCCTGCCGTGCGGGCGGTGGCGCGGCTGGCGATGGGCCTGCTCGGCCTCGGCGTGGTCGCGCTGGCCACGTCGCTGATCATGCTGTTCGTCCGCGGCTGAGCCCGGGTGCGCCCGACCTGCGGGCGTCACGCGATCGCGAGCAGACCGCCGGCGGTCAATGCGAGTCCCAGCCCCACCCACTGAACCGCGGCGACGCGCTCGCGCAGCACGACGGAGGCCAGGATGATGGTGCCGGCCGGATACAGGGCGGTGAGCGCCGACACGACGGCGAGGTCGCCCGTTCTCAGCGCGAGCAGGATGAGCGCATTGGCCGCCGCATCGCGCCGTAGGTCAGCGCGCCGAGGAGGGCGACGGCGGCGGGCAGCATCGTGAATCAGCTTAGAAGCGTGGACTCGTACGGGTCGCAGCAAACTTATTTCGCTAGCTAGGCTAGCGATATGCACGTGCAGAAGGAAGCTCGCCGCGGTCCATCCCGCTGGCTGCGCATCGGCATCCCGGTGCTCCTCACCCTCATCTGGCTGGCGGCCGGTTCGATCGGCGGGCCCTACTTCGGCAAGGTCGACGAGGTGTCCTCCAATGACCGTTCGACGTTCCTGCCCGAGAGCGCCGACGCCACCAAGGTCAACGAGCGGCTCGCCGACTTCCTGGGCGAGGAGAGCATCCCTGCGGTGATCGTCGTCACCGGAGAAGGCGAGCTGACCGAGGACGAGATCGCGCAGGTGCAGTCCGTCGTCGACGACATCGCCGCCCTCGACGCCGTCGCCGGTGACGTCTCACCGCCCGTCCCCTCGGACGACGGCGAGGCCGTGCAGATCTTCGTGCCCATCGACTCCTCGGCCGAGGTCGGGGAGACCGTCGACGAGATGCGCACGCTGCTCTCCGAGAACCTGCCCGAGGGCCTCGAGGGCTGGGTCACCGGTCCCGCGGGCTTCACCGCCGACCTCGCGGAGGGCTTCCTCGGCATCGACGGGCTGCTGCTGGCCGTCGCGCTCATCGCCGTCTTCCTGATCCTGGTGGTGGTGTACCGCTCGCCGCTGCTGCCCGTCCTCGTGCTGTCGACCTCCGTCTTCGCGCTCTGTGCGGCCCTGCTGACGGTGTGGTGGCTCGCCTACGCGGGCATCGTCGTGCTCAACGGGCAGGTGCAGGGCATCCTCTTCATCCTCGTGATCGGCGCGGCGACCGACTACGCATTGCTGTACGTCGCCCGGTTCCGCGAGGCGATCGCCGCCGGGATGGGGAAGTGGGATGCCACGCTGGCGGCGTGGCGTGGATCGTTCGAGCCCATCCTCGCCTCGGGCGGCACCGTGATCGCGGGTCTGCTGTGCCTCCTGCTGTCGGACCTCGCCACCAACCGGGCGCTGGGCCCGATCGCATCGATCGGCATCGCCTTCTCGGTGCTGTCGGCGCTGACGTTCCTGCCCGCACTGCTGGCGCTGTGCGGACGCGCGGCGTTCTGGCCGTTCATCCCCAAGGAACCGCTCGCGACCATTCCCGAGGACCTCACCCAGCCGGTGAAGGGTCTGTGGCCGCGGCAGGCGCGCTTCGTCGCCCGCAACGCGCGGACGGTGTGGATCGCCTGCACGATCGTGCTGCTGGCCGGCGCCTTCGGCATCGCGCAGCTCAAGGCCGACGGCGTCTCCACGAGCGAGCTCGTGCTGGGAGCCTCGGAGGCCCGCGACGGGCAGGAGGTGCTCGCCGAGCACTTCCCGGCGGGGTCGGGATCGCCGGTGTACGTCATCGTTCCCGAGGGCGAACTGGCCGACACCGCGGAGGTGCTGGAGGATGCCGACGGCATAGACTCGGTCGCCGTCGCCTCGGAGGAATCGCCCACCGGTCAGGCCGCGGTGACCGTCGAGGACGGCGAGGCGGTGCTCACCGCGGTCGGTCCGCCCGGAACGCCGGCGCCGGAGGCGACCGTCGCGGACGGCGACGTGCTCGTGATCGGGACGCTGACGGATGCCGCGGACTCCGTCGCCGCCGAGGACCAGGTTCGCGGACTCCGCGCCGACCTCGACGAGACGCTCGGCGCCGGGACGGCGATCGTCGGAGGCGAGACCGCCACCGACATCGACACCAACGACACGTCCACCCGCGATCGCAGCGTCATCATCCCGGTCGTGCTCGTCGTGATCCTCCTGATCCTGATGCTGCTGCTGCGCTCGGTGCTGGCCCCCGTGCTGCTCATCGCCACCGTCATCCTGTCGTTCGCGACGGCGCTGGGGGTGAGCGCCCTCGTCTTCAACAACGTCTTCGGATTCCCCGGAGCCGACCCGGCGGTGCCGCTCTTCGGCTTCGTGTTCCTGGTGGCGCTCGGCGTGGACTACAACATCTTCCTGATGTCGCGCGTACGCGAGGAGTCGCTGGTCCACGGCACGCGGCCGGGCATCCTGCGTGGCCTCGTGGCGACAGGCGGCGTCATCACGTCGGCGGGACTGGTGCTCACGGCGACGTTCGCGGCGCTCGGCGTCATCCCGATCCTGTTCCTCGCGCAGATCGCCTTCATCGTCGCCTTCGGCGTGCTGCTGGACACCTTCATCGTGCGCTCGCTGCTGGTGCCGGCGCTCTCGTACGACATCGGCAGGGCGATCTGGTGGCCCTCGAAGCTCTGGCGGCGCGGTCCGGAGGACCGGCGTACGCTCGAACCATGAGCAAGGCGCTGTTCATCGTCGACGTCCAGAACGACTTCACCGAGGGGGGTGCGCTCGGAGTTCACGGCGGTGACGCCGTCGCGCAGCGCATCACCGAGTTCCTCGTCACCCACGCCGAGGACTACGCCGTGATCGTCGCTTCGCGTGATTGGCACCACGCCGAGGGCGACAACGGCGGGCACTTCCACCCGGAGCCCGACTTCGTCGACACGTGGCCGGTGCACTGCGTGGGCGGCACCGAGGGGGCGGAGTACGACCCGGGGTTCGACACGTCGGCGGTGACGCACCACGTCAAGAAGGGGCAGGGCGTGCCGGCGTACTCGCTGTTCGAAGGCACGACCGACGACGGCGAGACGGTCGCGCACCTGCTCGAGGAGAACGGCGTGGTGGACGTCGACATCGCCGGCATCGCGACCGACTACTGCGTGCGCGCGTCGGCTCTCGACGCCATCGAGCACGGACGGCACGTGCGCATCCTCACCGACCTCGTCGCCGGCGTCGCCGCCGAATCCAGCGACGCGGCCCTGGCCGAGTTGGCGCACGCGGGAGCCGAGCTGGCGGAATCCGGCCTCACCGGGCGGTAGGTGACCCGGCGTCGGGCGGGCGGCGTGCACAGCGTCGGAGGTTTCCGCCGACACGCCGAGCGCCCGGCCGCCGACCCGGCGTGGCGCCCGCGACCTCCGATGCTGTGCCCCGGCTAGGCTGCGGCCCGGCGATCCCGCCGTGCCAGGAAGATCACGAAGCCCAGCGCCACGAGGGCGGTGAGGCACAGCAGGCTGAGCCCGATCGTGTAGCTGTGGGCCTCCGCGTTGTACGTCGCGCCCATGACGAGCGGCGGGAAGTAGCCGCCGAGTCCGCCGGCGGCGCCGACGATGCCGGTGACCGTGCCGACCCGTTCGGAGGGGGCGCGCTGCGCGACCCACGTGAACACCGCGCCGGTGCCGAGGCCGAGGAAAAGGGCCATCAGCACGAACGATGCTCCCGCCGCCAGCTCGGGAGGCGGCTGGAGGGCGATCACGACGGCCATCACCGCGGCGCCGCCGAGCGAGATGCTGAGCACGGTCGCCGGTCCGATGCGGTCCGACAGCCAGCCGCCGACGGGCCGGGCGATCACCGCCGCGATCGCGAAGCCCGCGGTGCGCGCGCCGGCGTCGGCGAGGTCGTACCCGTAGACCTCTTTGAGGTAGGTCGGCAGGTAGGTCGAGAAGGCCACGAAGCCGCCGAACGTCACCGCGTAGAGGAACGCCATATGCCACGTGACGGCGAGCTTCGACGCGGCCTTGAGCTTCGGCATGACCGGCGCGGTGTTCGGCTTCCACAGCGGCGAGTCACGCATGAACAGCCACACGATGACCGCGACCACCAGCAGGGCGACAGCGATGATGATGTGCGTCGCGACGTAGCCGAACCACGCGACCATGCGCGGGGTGAAGAACGACGACAGCGCGGTGCCGCCCATACCGGCGCCGAAGAGGCCCGTGGCGAAGCCGCGTTTGGCGGGCTCGTACCAGGCGTTGACGAAGGGGATGCCGATCGCGAAGGTCGTGCCGGCGATACCGAGCAGAAAGCCGAAGGCGATCATGAGCGCGTAGGACCCCCACACGCCCGCCAGTGCCACGAGCACGACGGGCACGGCCGACGCCGCGGTCAGGATCGTGAACATGAGTCGGCCGCCGAACCGATCGGTGAACGCGCCGGTGAGGATGCGGCCGAGCGAACCGACCAGCACCGGTGTCGCGATGAGGAGCGAGGCCTCCGTCGACGTCAGTCCCATCTCGGCGGTGTACTGCACCGCGAGCGGCGCGACCATGTTCCACGCCCAGAACGTGATGGTGAACGCCAGCAGGGCGAGGAGGAGGTTCTTCGTGCGGCCCGGAAGCTCCCGAGTGCCCGTCGCGGCGGTGGCGGCAGCATCCGTGGTCATCGTCGTCCTCCGGTCTTGCCCGTGGTCGAGGCCTTGCGGTCGGGAGTGCGGTCGGTGGTGCCCACGGGCGCCCAGCCGCGGCGGATGCCGCGCGCCGTCGTCGGTCGCCCGTCCCGCGAGCGGTAGACGATGTACGGGCGGAACAGGTAGTGCACCGGCGCCGTGAATGCGTGCACGAGCCGCGTGAACGGCCAGATCATGAAGAGCACCATGCCGATGACGGTGTGGATCTGGAAGTCGAGCGTCGCATGGCTCATCGCCGCGATGTCCGGCTGGAACACGAACAGCGACCGGAACCACGGGGCCACCGTCTCGCGGTACGTCGTCTCGTGCGGCGGGCCGATGACGCTCAGCACCGTCGTGGTCAGCCCCGCGACGATCGCCGCGACCAGCACGACGTACATGGTCTTGTCGTTCTTCGTCGTCGCCATGAACACCGGTCCGGTGGTGCGGCGGCGGTAGATCAGGATGCCGACCCCGACGAGCGTGGCGAAGCCGGCCACCGTCCCCAGGCCGAGCGCGGCGAGGTGGTACATGTCCTCCGAGACCCCGAGCGCGTCGGTCCACGCCTTCGGGACGACGAGCCCCACGACGTGCCCGATGATCACGACGAGGATCCCGAAGTGGAACAGCGGCGAGCCGATGCGCAGCAGCCGCGACTCGTACAGCTGCGAGGAGCGCGTCGTCCAGCCGAACTGGTCGTAGCGGTAGCGCCAGACCGTGCCGCCGATGAGCACCGCGACCATGAGGTACGGCAGGATGCCCCACAGGAAGAGCTCCATCAGCGCCTCCCGACCGGCTCGAGCGGCAGGAGCCGCGGGTCATGCGCGTCGAGCCCGACCGACTCGCGCGGCGGTCCGGCGGCGGCCATCGCCATCGCCTGCTGGCGGTCCGCGGGGGAGCGGCCGGGGAGGGTGTCGCACACCGCGGCCACCACGCCGGCGTGCGGCGATCCGCGCTCGCCGAGCGCCAGCCGGATGAGCTCCAGGCTCGGGCGATACTCCTGCAGCAGGGCGGCCCCCTCGCCGGGCGCATGCCGGGCGAACTCGAGCACGAGCGGCAGGAAGTCGGGCAGCTCGCCCGTGCCGTCGATCGCCAGCCCCGCTTCGCGGTAGCGGCGCTTCAGATCGGCCAGCACGGCACCGCGCCGGCGGGTGTCGCCGTCGGTCCAGTAGCTGAGATACAGCGCGTGGCGACGCGACATGTCGAACGTGTCGACGTACGCGGCCTGCACGTCGGCGGCCGGGGTGTTCGCCCACCATTCGAGCACAGGGGCGAAGGATGCCGCGGCCTGCGGCGCCGCTTCGCTCAAGGCCCGGCCGATCAGCGCCGACGACCCCAGCACGCCGTCGTCGGGGTAGCTCAGGCACAGCGACGCCGCCTGGTAGACCACCCGGACGTTCACGGAGCGCCTCCGGCAGCGGCATCCGTCCCCTGGTCCCGAGGGGGGAACAGGCCGGGCGGCGCGCCGTTGCCGTCCCAGTTCAGGAGATTGACACGGCCTCGCAGCGACTCGTCGCTCGCCGCGGCGTCGGAGGTCTGTCGCTCCTTGAGGGCATGGAAGGTCTCGACCGCCACCGGCACCGGCCGGCCGCTGGCCTCGCCGAACATGCCCGGCTCGTTGCCGTACGGCCCGCCGTCGAAGTCGAGCGAGCACCCGAGCTCCTCGAGCTCGTGCGCCCGCTCGTAGTGGGCGGTCGGGATCACGTAGCGGTCCTCGTACTTCGCGATCGCGAGGAGCCGGTACATCGCGTAGATCGACTCGCCGGTCATGCCGACCGCCGCGGGGATGGACTCGTCGCGCTCGCGGTCGAGCGTGATGTCGCGCAGGTACGAGCGCATGGCCGCCAGGCGCCACAGGACGCCGGTGATGACGTCGGTGTCGCCGGCGGTGAAGAGCTCGGCGAGGTACTCGACCGGGATGCGCAGCGCCTCGATGGCTCCGAACAGCGTGCCGGCGGCCTCCGAGTCGTGGCCCTGGTCGCGCAGCAGGTCGACGATCGGCGACAGCGGCGGGATGTACCAGACCATCGGCATCGTGCGGTACTCGGGGTGCAGCGGCAGCGCCACCTTGTAGGTCTTCGCCAGGGCGTAGACGGGGGAGCGGCGGGCGGCATCCATCCAGTCCTCGGGGATGTCGCCCTGCGCGCGGGCCGCCGCGATCACCTCGGGGTCGTTCGGGTCCAGCATGAGGTCGAGCTGCGCCTCGTAGAGATCCTTCGGATCGGGCGTGGAGGCAGCCTCGGTGACGCGGTCGGCGTCGTAGAGGAACAGGCCGAGGTAGCGCAGTCGTCCGACGCACGTCTCGGAGCAGACCGTCGGGATGCCGACCTCGAGGCGCGGGTAGCACAGCGTGCACTTCTCGGCCTTGCCGGTCTTGTGGTTGAAGTAGATCTTCTTGTACGGGCAGCCGGTGATGCACTGGCGCCAGCCGCGGCAGCGGTCCTGATCGACGAGCACGATGCCGTCCTCGGCGCGCTTGTAGATCGCGCCCGACGGGCACGAAGCCATGCACGACGGATTGAGACAGTGCTCGCAGATCCGGGGCAGGTAGAACATGAACGTCTTCTCGAACTGCAGCTTGATCTTGTCTTCCGACTCGCGCCGCACGCGCTGGACGATGGGATCGAGGTGTCCCATCTCCGAGGCGCCGCCGAGGTCGTCGTCCCAGTTCGCCGACCACGTGATCTTCGTGTCCTCGCCGGTGATGAGGGACTTCGGCCGGGCGACCGGGAAGTCGTCGCCCAGGGGCGCGTCGATGAGCGTCTCGTAGTCGTAGGTCCAGGGCTCGTAGTAGTCCTCGAGCTTCGGCTGCACGGGCGAGGAGAAGATCGTGAGCAGGCGCTTCAGGCGGCTGCCGGTGCGCAGCGACAGCCGGCCGCGCTTGTTGAGCGTCCAGCCGCCGCGCCACTGCTCCTGGTCCTCGTAGCGGCGGGGATAGCCCTGGCCGGGGCGCGTCTCGACGTTGTTGAACCACACGTACTCGGTGCCTGCCCGGTTCGTCCACGCCTGCTTGCACGTGACCGAGCAGGTGTGGCATCCGATGCACTTGTCCAGGTTCATCACCATGCCCATCTGGGCCATCACGCGCATCAGAACACCACCTCCTGCGAGCGGCGGCGCACCGTCGCCACCATGTCGCGCTGGTTCCCCGTGGGTCCCAGATAGTTGAACGCGTACGACAGCTGCGCGTACCCGCCGATGAGGTGCGTGGGCTTGACCAGCAGCCTCGTGACGGAATTGTGGATGCCGCCGCGCCGGCCGGTCGCCTCGGACTTGGGCACGTCGATCGTGCGCTCCTGCGCGTGGTGCACGTAGACCACGCCCGTGGGCATGCGGTGCGACACGACCGCCCGCGCCACGAGCACGCCGTTCGAGTTGACGCACTCGACCCAGTCGTTGTCGGCGGCGCCGATGGCCGCAGCATCCGCGGGGCTCATCCACACCGTCGGGCCGCCGCGCGACAGCGACAGCATGAAGAGGTTGTCCTGGTACTCCGAGTGGATCGACCACTTGGAGTGCGGAGTGAGGTAGCGCACCACCACCTGCTGCGCACCGTCCGGACCGAGCCTGGGCTCGCCGAACAGCCGGTGCATGTCCAGGGGCGGGCGGTAGATCGGCAGCGCCTCGCCGAGATCGCGCATCCACGCGTGGTCGAGGTAGAAGTGCATGCGGCCGGTGAGGGTGTGGAACGGCTTCAGGCGCTCGATGTTCACCGTGAACGGCGCATACCGCCGCCCGCCGGTCTCGGAGCCCGACCACTCCGGTGACGTGATCACCGGCACGGGCGCCGCCTGCGTCATCGCGAACGTGATCCGCTTCTCCTCGGAGCCCTCGGCGAGGTCGGCGAGGGGTTTGCCGACGCGCTTCTCCAGCGTGCGGAACCCCTGGGCGGCCAGCTCGCCGTTGGTCGTGCCCGAGAAGGCGAGGATCGCCTCGGCCATCTTGACGTCGGTGTCCATCGCGGGGCGGCCGTCGGCCGCGCCGCCGAGCATCACCCCGTTCTTCTGCGCCAGTCGCACGGCCTCGTGCGCGACGTCGTAGGTCACGTTCTTGATCGTGAACCCGAGCGTGTCGGCCAGCGGCCCGACGGCGGCGAGCTTGTCGGCGATCGCGGTGTAGTCCCGTTCGACCACCGTGAACTGCGGCATGGTCCTGCCCGGGACGCCGGCGCCGTCCCCGCGCGCCCAGTCGCGCACCTCCCCGCCCGGCTGCGACGTCTCACCGGGCGTGTCGTGCTGCATCGGCACCGACACCAGGTCGCGGCGGGTGCCGAGGTGGGTGCGCGCCTGCGCCGAGAACTCCTCGGCGATCGCGTGGAACAGGTCGAAGTCGCTCTTCGCCTCCCAGGGCGGGTCGATCGCCGGGGTGAACGCGTGCACGAACGGGTGCATGTCGGTCGACGACAGGTCGTGCTTCTCGTACCAGGTGGCCGCGGGGAAGACGACGTCCGACAGCAGGGTCGTCGAGGTCATGCGGAAGTCGGCCGACACCAGCAGGTCGAGCTTGCCCTCGGGGATCTCGTCGCGCCAGGCGACGTCGTTCGGCCGCACACTCGCCTCGTCGGTGGCCATGACGTTGCTGTGCGTGCCGAGCAGGTACTTCAGGAAGTACTCGTTGCCCTTCGCGCTGGAGCCCATGAGGTTGGACCGCCACAGCGTGAGCAGACGCGGCCAGTTCTGCGGGGCGTCGACGTCGGAGATCGCCGGCTGCAGGTCGCCGGACTGGAGCTGCGAGGCGACGAAGGATGCCGCATCCGCCGCCTCCCCGTTCGCCACCGCCGCATCGGCCCGATCGGCGAGGTCGAGCGGGTTCACGTCGAACTGCGGGTAGAACGGCATCCAGCCCAGGCGCGCGGACTGGGCGATCGTGTCGGCGGTGTGCATGCCGGCGAGGTTGCCCTCGGCCAGGGGTGAGGCGAGGGCGTCGGCGGAGTACCCGTCGAAGCGCCACTGGTCGGTGTGCATGTACCAGTAGGCCGTGCCGATCATCGTGCGGGGCGGCCTGGACCAGTCCAGAGCGTTCGCGAGCGAGAGCCAGCCCGTGATCGGGCGGCACTTCTCCTGCCCGACGTAGTGCGCCCAGCCGCCGCCGTTGCGGCCCATCGACCCCGTCAGGATCAGCAGCGCGAGGATCGCCCGGTACGTGGCATCCCCGTGGAACCACTGGCAGATCCCGGCGCCCATGATGATCATCGAGCGGCCGCCGGACTCGACGGCGTTGGCTGCGAACTCCCGCGCGATGCGCGTGCACGCCTGCGCCGGCACGCCGGTGATCTCCTCCTGCCAGGCGGGCGTGTACGGCGTCTCGGCGTCGTCGAACCCCGACGGCCATTCGCCGGGCAGCCCGTCGCGCGCAACGCCGTACTGGGCGAGCATGAGGTCGAGCACGGTCGTGACGAGGATGCCGTCGACGCGGGTCGCGGGAACCCCGCGGCGCAGCACCCCGCCCGACCCGTCCGCCGAGTCGAAGCGGGGGAGCAGCACCTCGACCGGCTCGCCCGGCGTGCCGAGGTCGGCGATCGACAGCGCCGGCTCGACGCCCTCGAGATCGAGGTTCCAGCGGCCCTCGCCCGACGCGGCGTACCGGAAGCCCATCGATCCGTTGGGGACGCGCGGTCCGCCGGTCGCGGCATCCAGCACCACCGTCTTCCACGCGTCCTCGGGGGTGTCGCCGCCGAGGTCCTTCGAGGTGAGGAACCTCCCCGGTACGAAGGCGCCGTCTCGCTCGACGAGACGGACGAGGTGGGGGAGGTCGGTGTACTGCCGGGCGAAGTCGGCGAAGAACGGCACACGGCGGTCGACGTAGTTCTCCTTCAGCACGACGTGCCCCATCGCCATCGCCAGCGCCGCGTCGGTGCCCGCCTGGCAGGGCAGCCACTCGTCGGCGAACTTCGTGTTGTCGGCGTAGTCGGGGCTCACCGTCACGACCTTCGTGCCGCGGTAGCGCACCTCCGCCATCCAGTGCGCGTCGGGCGTGCGGGTGACGGGCACGTTCGAGCCCCACATCATGAGGTACGTGGCGTCCCACCAGTCGCCCGACTCGGGCACGTCGGTCTGGTCGCCGAACACCTGGGGGCTTGCCACCGGCAGGTCGGCATACCAGTCGTAGAACGACGTCATCACCCCGCCGACTAGCTGGGTGAAGCGCGTGCCGATGCAGTGCGAGACCATCGACATCGCCGGGATGGGTGAGAAGCCGGCGACGCGGTCGGGTCCGTACTCCTTGATGGTGTGGACGTAGCCGGCCGCGACGAGCTCGACCGCCTCGTGCCACGACGCGCGCACGAGCCCGCCCTTGCCGCGGGCCCGCTGATAGCGGCGGCGCCTCTCGGGGTCCTTCGTGATCTCGCCGAACGCTTCGACGGGGTCGTTGCCGCGCGCCTTGGCGGCCCGGTACTCCTCGAGCAGCACGCCGCGGACGTATGGGTAGCGGACGCGGGTCGGCGAGTAGGTGTACCACGAGAACGCAGCCCCGCGGGGGCAGCCGCGGGGCTCGTACTCGGGACGGTCGGGCCCGACGCTCGGGTAGTCGGTCTCCTGGGCCTCCCACGTGATGATGCCGTCCTTGACGTACACCTTCCACGAACACGAGCCCGTGCAGTTCACGCCGTGCGTCGAGCGGACGACCTTGTCGTGACTCCATCGGTCGCGGTAGAACGCGTCGCCCTCGCGCCCGCCCTCCAGGAACGCCGCGCGATGATCGGCGGTCTGGTCCCATCTGGTGAAGAAGCGCCCTGCCGCCAGCAGCGCATCGGAAGCCGGCCCGTCCACACCGATCTGGGGCGTCATGCCACGGACCATAGCGAATGGCCTGCCGAACGCGCCAGAGAGGGCGGGCCAGGCGCGTGGCATGAGGCGCGTGGCGCAAGGAGCCGAGACGGCGTGGTGCCCCCACAGGGGCTCGAACCCTGGACCCACGGATTAACCTGCTGCACTGAGTTTCCCCAGCCACCGTCTCCGGCTTGCAGTCTGGACTATATCTTCACCTTCGGCCGGGCCGGTCAGGTGCGCCGCGTGTAGTCTCTGAGGTTCCCTTGCGGTTACCTGCTGATTGCCCAATCCCTCGGATTTTCACTGCCAGGTGTCGTTCAGACACGTGGCGAGTACCTCGGGCTATCAGGGTGTTCCAGCATATAGCGGCGGTCATCCGACGCATTTCTGCGCCGGCGCTCCATTTGTTGTTGAAGTCCGTTGCTCTAACCAACTGAGCTATAGGGGCGTTCCCACCCTAGCAATGCCTCTTGGTACCGGGCACGTCGGTGGCCCGCTCTACCATCGGCGGTGTGCTCCGGACGGAGGCAGGCGAGGAGGGTGGCGAGGTGCTCAAGCGCTGCGGAACCTGCCATCAGGTCAAGCCGCTGGCCGATTTCAACCGTAAGTCCGCTCGTCCCGACGGCCTCCAGGAGGTTTGCCGAGACTGCAATCGCGAATCCTCCCGCGCATACTATGCGCGCAACCGTGAGCGGCACGTACAGGTCATCGTCGCGCGCACGGCGAGGCGTCGCATGGAATCCAAGGTCTTCCTCGCCGACTACCTCGCGGAGCATGCCTGCGTCGATTGCGGCAACACCGATCTCCGGGTCCTCGACTTCGATCACCGACCCGGCACGGCGAAGCGGAAGGATGTGATGGCGATGGTGCGCGAGGGCTTCAGCATCGCCAAGATCGAGGAGGAGATCGCCAAGTGCGATGTGCGGTGCCGCAACTGTCACGCGATCGTGACCCTGGAGCGCGGCGGGGCCAACTGGCGTTCTGAGGCGATGCGTCGAGCGAAAAACGGGTAACCGCCGTCAGCGGTTGCCCTTGCCGTTGCCGCTGTTGCTGCCCGGGCCGTTGCCGTTGCCGTTGTTGTTGCCGGGTCCGCTGTTGTCCGTCCCGCCTCCGCCGGTCTCGACCGGCTGCACGTCCTCGGCGGGCGCCTGCTCCACCGGCGCCTGCTCAACGGGAGCGGCCGGCTCCTCTTCGGCCGGTGCTTCCTCGGCGGGCGTATCCTCCGTCGGCGCCGGCGCGGGCTGCTCCTCGGCGGGTGCCGTCGGCGCAGGCTCCGGCAGGGCCGACCATGCGGAGGACAGCCAGAGCACCCCGAGGACGAGCCCGAGCACGAGCAGGGCCGCGACGATCGCTCCGATCACCACGGCACGGCGAGAGGGCCGGCGATCCTCGTACGGGACGGTTGGCAGGACGGATGCCGCGGCATCCGTCTGCGGTGACGCCGCCGCCGCTGCGGCGACGGCGGCGATGCGGGCATCGCGGCGGAGAGCTCCTCGTTCGGCGGGCGTGGCCGCTGCCGCCGCGGGCGTGGGTTGGACGAAGGCCTGCGTGGGGCCGGTGGTGGGATTCGCGGCGACGGGCGCTGCGGCGGACGTCCCGACGGAGGCGGCAACAGGAGTCGCGGCGACAGGCGTCGCGACCGGCGCGGTGGACGGGTCCGCCTTCTCGCGGGCGATGGTGTTCTCCATCGCGGCCAGTCGGGATGCGGCCGATACGACCTCGAGCGCCGTGGGCCGATCGTCCGGGCGGATGGCGGTCATGCCGCGCAGCAGCCCCTGCCATGCCGGGTGCAGGGTCTCCGGGATGCTGGGAGCCGCAGACAGCCGGGCGACGACGGTGCCGATGCCCTCCGCATCGCCGAACGGCCGCTCGCCGGTCAGCGCCTCGATCAGCAGGAGGCCGAACGCGTAGATGTCGGCCGGCGCGGCGGGGACCGCGCCCTGCGCCTGCTCGGGGGCGACGTAGGCCATGGTGCCGACGATGACGCCGGGCGTCGTCACGCGGGCGGAGTCCGTGAGGTACGCGATGCCGAAATCGGCCAGCTTGGCTCGCCACTCCCACCCGGGCCTCGGCGACTCCCAGAGCAGGACGTTCGAGGGCTTGATGTCGCGGTGGACGACCCCGTGCTCGTGCGCGACGTGCAGGCCCTCCGCGACGTCGATCGCGACCGACGCGACGATCCTCGGGTCGACGGGTCCACGGGCGATCAGGTCGCGCAGTGTGATGCCGTCGACGTGCTCCATGACCAGATAGCTGGCGTCGTCCGTGCCGATGCGCGCATCGAAGACCGTGACGAGCGAGTGATGGCTGAGGGAGGCGAGGAGCGTCGTCTCCGACAGCGCCCGCTGGACGGAGTCGATGCCGTCGGTGGGCTCGCGGAAGACCTTGACCGCGACGGAACGCTGGAGGTGCGTGTCGTCGGCGCGGTACACGCGCGCCATTCCGCCCTCGCCGATCCGCTCCTGCAGGACGTAGCGATTGTCCAGCAGTTCGCCTGTCGAGACTTCGCCCGACTCGCGCAGGTCTGTCACATGCCCCTCCCGTCCGGCGTCCGGACCCCTCCGGCGCGACTTCGGACTGCTCTCACGGTAGGCGCACCGCGGAGAAGCCGATAAGGACTTGACGGATGGGCGCGGGCATGCAAGCAGCGCGCCACGAGGCCGCCGACAGAACGTCGGCGGCCTCGCACCCCCCTGCATGCCGGCCGAGGCCGGCGGTCGGTCACTGAGCCGGCGGCATCAGGACCGAGTCGATGAGGTAGACCACGGCGTTGGCGGTCTGGACGCCGCCGCAGATGACGTTGGCGTCGTTGACCATCCACATCTCGCCGTCGCCGGTCACCTCGAGGTCCGCGCCCTGCACGGTCGTGTGGGTCCCGGCGATGTCGGCCGGCTCGATCTGTCCGGGCACCACGTGGTAGGTGAGGATCGACGTCAGCGTCGCGGTGTCCGTCTTGAGCGACTCGATCGTGGCGGGGTCGATCGCGGCGAACGCGTCGTCGACGGGCGCGAACACCGTGAACTCGTCGCCGTTGAGCGTGTCGACGAGGTCGACCTCGGGGTTGAGCTGACCGCTGACCGCCGAGACGAGCGTCGTCAGCAGCGGGTTGTTGGATGCCGCGACCGCGACGGGGTCGGCCGACATGCCCTCGATCGAGCCGGCGCCGTCGGGAACAGCCTCGGCGTAGTCGGCGCAGCCGGGCCCGACCAGATTCCCGGCGGGGTCGGCCGTCATCGGCTCCTCGGTCTCCTCCATAGCGGGCGCCGAGGGCTCGGCGGAGGGCTCGGCCTCCGTCGCAGCGCCCATCGAGCACGCCGACAGTGCGAACGTCGCGGCGACCGCGAGGGTGAGCCCTGCTGAGAGGCGCTTCCTGGTGATGCGAGACATGTCTTCCTCCTGCGTGCGGCCGTCGGGCCGCGATCTGGTGGACCCCGGTGGGGGCGGGCCGCAGAAGCGGCTGCACGGACTGTTCGGAAGGCTTCCCGGATCGGATTGGACGGAATCGGATGCCGCCACCGCCGTGTCAGCGGGGGCGGAAGTGTACTCATTCACGATCGGGCCGTCGCGCGCACCGACAAAGGGGGAGGAGTTTGGCATGCTGGTGGACGTGGTGATCGACGGAATCGACGTGCCGGAGGACGGCACCGAGCCCGTCGACCGCATCGGCGCCCTTCTCCAGCAGGTGGCAGCCGGCGACCAGACGGCGTTCGCGCGCGTGTACGACCTGCTGTCGCCGCGGGTCTTCGGCCTCATCCTCCGCGTCCTCGTGGATCGCTCCCAGAGCGAGGAGGTCCTGCAGGAGGTCTTCCTCGAGGTCTGGCAATCCGCCTCCCGGTTCGCTCCGAACAGAGGGCAAGGGAGGTCGTGGGTGCTCACGATCGCGCATCGCCGGGCCGTCGATCGCGTGCGTTCATCGCAGGCGAGCACGGACCGTGATGTGCGTGCGGGCTTCCGGGACCTGGATGTGGCCCATGACGGGGTCTCCGAGCAGGTCGAGCTGCGCATCGAGGGGGAGAGGGTCGCCAGCGCGCTCTCCGCCCTCCCCGAGGCGCAGCGGGAGGCGCTGACCCTCGCGTATTACGGGGGTTACAGTCAGAGCGAGATCGCGGCCCTGGTGGGCGCGCCGCTGGGGACGGTGAAGACGAGGATGCGGGACGGACTGTCCCGCCTGAGGGTCGAGATGGGGGTGACCGCGTGATGGACGAGCAGGAGTTCGCCGAGCTGGCAGCAGGAGCTGCGCTGAACGCGCTGTCGCCGGCCGATCGCGCGGCATTCGACGTGGCGCGTCGCGAGCACCCGGAGTGGGAGCACTGGGTCCGGGCGGATGCCGCCACCGTCGCCTCGCTCGCCGACGACGTACCGGACGCCCTTCCTCCGCTCACGCTGCGTTCCACGCTGCTCGCGCGCATCGCGACGACCCCGCAGCTTCCGTCGATCGACGCGTCGGTCGCCGCGGCCGCCGCGCCGGTGGGCGCGTGGCCCCGGGCCGGCGCGGAAGAACCTGCGTCGGCCGAGGCGCCCGGCCCCGACGACGACGCACCCGCCGGCGCCCGCGCGCCTGCGCAGCCCGCGGATGCCCCCGCCTCCGGCCGGGCGACGGAGCCTCCGCCCACCACTGCGACGATCCAGGCGGTCTCCCGCCGCAACTGGACGCGGGGCATCGTCGCGCTCGCCGCCTCGATGGTGCTGCTCGTGGCGCTCGGGCTCGGCGCCGCGATGGTCAACGACTATCTCAACCGGCCGCCCGCGGTGGTCGCGCTGCAGGAGATCGAAGGGGCGCCCGACGCCCAGTCGGCCACCGTCGACGTCGTCGAGGGCGGCTCCGCGACGGCCCACTGGTCCGAGTCGGTCGGCAAGGCGGTGCTGGTCTCGCAGGGGCTGCCGCAGATCGCCGACGACGAGACCTACGAGATGTGGTTCGTCCGCGACGGGGCGGCCGAGTCGGCCGGCACCTTCGACCCCGAGGGCCTGACCACGACCGCGCTGCTGGACGGCGCCGTCGAGTCGGGTGATGTGATCGCGATCACCGTCGAGCCGCAGGGCGGCTCGCCGACCGGCGAGCCGTCGTCCCAGCCGATCGTGCAGATCCCCACGGCGTGAGCCGCCGACGGGGGATGCGGGTAGCGTGAGGGCGTGGCATCCGCCCGGCAGACGATCCAGACGCTCGCGCACCTGCGCCGCGCCCGCGACCTGATGGACCGCGACTACGCCCAGCCCCTCGACGTGCCCACGATGGCGGCGCAGGCGCTCATGTCGCCCGCGCACTTCTCGCGCGAGTTCAAGGCCGCGTACGGCGAGACGCCGTACGCGTACCTGATGACCCGCCGCATCGAGCGCGCGATGGCGCTGCTGCGCGAGGGGATGTCGGTGACGGATGCCTGCACCGCCGTGGGTGCGACGTCGCTGGGCTCGTTCAGCTCGACGTTCACGGAGATCGTCGGGGAGACCCCCAGCTCGTACCGCGCCCGGCCGCACGACGCCGCGGAGGCCATGCCGCTGTGCGTGGCGAAGATCCTCACGCGGCCGACGCGATACGCGTAGCGCGAGGGCCCGCGCCGCGGGCCAGACCGAGCAGGATCGGAGAAGCGCGCTTTCCCGTCGCCCCCTAGCGTGGCTGTCATGACGAACATCGCACTCGCGTACAGCCCCATCACGGTCGACGACGTCGACGCCGCCATCCCCTTCTACCGCGACGGACTCGGCCTCGAGGTCGTCAACGACGTGTCGTACGACGGCCACCGCTGGGTGAGCTTCGGATTCCCGGGGCAGCCCGGCCTCTCGCTCGTCGTGTCCGACCCGACGGCCGGACGCTCGCCCGACGACGGCGAAGCGCTCGAGCGGCTCATCGCGAAGGGATCCGGCCCCGGCCCGTACGTCTTCACGACGACCGACCTGGACGGGACGTTCGAGAAGCTGCGGGCGTTCGGCGCCGAGGTCCTGCAGGAGCCGAAGGAGCAGGGATGGGGACCGCGGGATGCCGCGTTCCGCGATCCCGCGGGCAACCACATCCGCATCAACCAGGTCTGAGGCGGTGCTGCCCCGTGTGCCTGCCGTGGGCCGCCGCGCTGAAGCGGGACCAGGAGCTGCGCGAGCCGGTGCTCGTGGCGGCGAGTAGCCTGGACGGAATGAGCGACGCGTCCCGGGATTTCCACAAGCCCGTCCGGCGGCCGGCCGAACTCTTCGACCGGCGGTTCTCGGCCGAGGATCCGGCCGAGGTGTCCCGCGTCGCCCACTCCACCGCGCACGCGCTGCTGGCACGCGTCCGTGCCGACCCGGACGGCGCGATCGTCGACCGCCTCGTGGCGTTCACCGACGAGCACGGCATCGACGACATCGCCGAGCTGTGGTCGCGGTCGCCGGCGAAGACCCTCCCGGGTGCGCTGTGGCGGCTGTACCTCGTGCAGCTGATGATCCACGACGACCCCCGCACCTCTGCGCTGCTCTACGAGCGCGGCCGTGCCGAGCTCTCCTCCGCGGACGACGTGGTGGCCGGAGCGCCGTCGCCCGCCGGACCCGACGAGCTGGTCGCGCTGGTGGACACCATCCTCCGCGGCCTGTTCGAGGGCGACTTCGCCGTGGCGCTGGACAGGGCGGCGGCGTTCTGCCGCGTGCAGGCGTCGGGCGCCACGCATCTCGCCGACGACTACGAGGTCACCGAGCCCGACCGCGCCTCCGCGTTCACCACGCGGGCGCTGCGGCTCTCGGACTTCGCCGCCGATCTGTCGGCCTGCGCCGCCCTGTGGCGGCGCGACGCGCTGAGCTGAGCCATCCGGCGGGCGGCCGTGACCGGGAATGTGAGTGCCGGGCCGCAGAACGCCTCTCGGCGCGAGGCCGCTCGCAGCGGCAGAAGATGGAGCCCGGGGTTACTGCGGCCCGGCCGATACAGTCTAACCGAGGCCCAGGGGACCGTATTCCCCGGCCTAAGCTCTTGACATGGCTTGGCGCTTCGCCCTCGTGATCGACCCCGTGGCATCCGACGACCCGCGCTCGGACTTCTCCGGCACATTCACACCGATCGATGTGACCGCACCGGCGCTGAGCGTCGGGGAGATGAGCACGCAGCGCGGCGACGGGATCTTCGAATCCATCGGGGTGGTCGACGGCCACGCGCAGGAGGTCGGTCCCCACCTCGATCGCCTCGCGCATTCGGCGGCCCTGTGCGACCTTCCCGCTCCGCACCGGGAGCAGTGGCGGCAGGCGATCGCCGTGGCCGCCCAGCACTGCCCGCCCGACGCCGAGGCGGTCATCAAGCTCATCCTGAGCCGTGGCGTGGAGCACGGGCCGACGCCGACGGCGTGGGTGACGGCCGCGGAGGCCCCCGACAACGCCGCGGTGCGCGAACGCGGCATCCGCGTCGTCACGCTGGACCGCGGCTACGGGATCGACACGCCGCGGAGGGCGCCGTGGCTGCTCCTCGGGGCGAAGACGCTGTCGTACGCCGTCAACATGGCGGCGATCCGCGAAGCGAAGCGCAGGGGCGCCGACGACGCGATCTTCGTCACCTCCGACGGCTTCGTCCTGGAGGCGCCAACGGCCTCGCTCATCCTCCGCGTCGACGGCCGGTTCCTCACGCCCGCGCCCAACGGCGGGATCCTGCACGGCACGACGCAGCTCAGTCTGTTCGCGCACCTGGAGGAGCAGGGCGCCGAGACCGCGTACGAGACGATCCCCGTCTCGGCGCTGGCCCGGGCGGATGCCGCGTGGCTGGTGTCGAGCGTCCGCCTGGCCGCGCCCATCCGCGCGATCGACGGCAGGGACGTGCCCGTCGACGGTGAACTGACGGCGTCCTTCAACCGCTACCTGCTCACCCCGCGCGACTGACCGCCGATCAGCCGAATCGACCCGAGACGTAGTCCTCGGTCGCCTGCACGGACGGCGTGGTGAAGATGGTCCTGGTCTCGTCGTACTCGATGAGCTTGCCGGGCTTGCCGGTGCCCGCGATGTTGAAGAACGCGGTCTTGTCGCTCACGCGCGACGCCTGCTGCATGTTGTGGGTCACGATGACGACGGTGTAGTCGTTCTTGAGCTCGCCGATCAGCTCCTCGATGGCGTACGTGGAGATCGGGTCGAGCGCCGAGCAGGGCTCGTCCATCAGGATCACCTCGGGCGAGACCGCGATGGCGCGCGCGATGCACAGACGCTGCTGCTGACCGCCCGAAAGGCCCGAGCCGGGCTTGTCGAGGCGGTCCTTGACCTCGTTCCAGAGGTTCGCGCCGCGCAGCGACTTCTCGACGAGGGCGTCGGCGTCCGACTTCGACATCTTCTTGTTGTTGAGCTTCACGCCCGCCAGCACGTTCTCCTTGATCGACATCGTCGGGAACGGGTTGGGGCGCTGGAACACCATGCCGACCTGGCGGCGCACGAGCACCGGGTCGACGTTGGGCGCGTACAGGTTGTCGCCGTCGAGCAGCACCTCGCCCTCGACGCGGGCGCCGGGGATCACCTCGTGCATGCGGTTCAGGGTGCGCAGGAAGGTCGACTTGCCGCAGCCGGAGGGGCCGATGAAGGCGGTGACGCTGCGCGGTTCGATGTCGAGGGAGACGCCCTCGACGGCCAGGAAGTCGCCGTAGTAGACGTTGAGGTCGTTGACTTCGATGCTCTTGGACATGATTTCCGTCGGTGCTTTCGGGTTGGGGATGCTCAGCGGCCGAGCTTCGGCGAGAAGACCCTCGCGACGATGCGCGCGATGAGGTTGAGGAGCATCACGATGACGATGAGGACGAGCGCGGCGGCCCAGGCGCGGTTGTGGTACGCCTCGACGGGGATGCCCGCGTTCATGTACTGCGTGTAGACGAACACCGGGAGCGTCATCATGCGCCCGTCGAAGAGGTTGTAGTTCATCGAGGTGGCGACGCCGGCAGTGAGCAGCAGCGGCGCCGTCTCGCCGATGACGCGCGAGATCGACAGCATGACGCCGGTGGTGATTCCGGCGACCGACGTCGGGAGGACGACCTTGGCGATGGTGCGCCACTTCGGCACGCCGAGCGCGTACGACGCCTCGCGCAGCTCGTTGGGCACGAGGCGGAGCATCTCCTCGGTGGATCGCACGACGACGGGGATCATCAGCACCGCCAGCGCGATCGAGCCCATGATGCCCATGCGGATGCCGGGACCGAAGAACAGCGCGAAGACGGCGTACGCGAAGAGGCCGGCCACGATCGACGGGATGCCGGTCATCACGTCGACGAGGAAGGTGATGCCGCGTGCGACCCGGTTCCCCGCGCCGTACTCCACGAGGTAGATCGCGGCGAAGATGCCGATCGGGATCGAGATGACCGCCGCCGCCAGCGTGATGAGCAGGGTGCCGACGATCGCGTGCAGCGCGCCGCCGCCCTCGCCCACGACGTTGCGCATCGACGAGGTGAAGAATTCGGCGGACAGGCCCGCGACGCCGTTGACCAGCACGGTGATCGCGAGCGAGACGAGCGGCACCATGGCCACGAGGAAGGCGATCGTGACGACGCCCGTCACGAGCCGGTCGACGCCCTTGCGCCGTCCCTCGACGAGTGAGGAGGTGGTCGTGATGAGCGCGAGGTAGAGCAGGGCGGCCACGACGCCCCACCCGGCGAGGTTGAAGCCCTCGCCGGAGCCGATCGAGAGGACGCCGAACAGGATCGCGCTGATGGCGAGGCTGCCGGCGAGGATGGCCCACGGCCCCCATGCGGGCAGGTGCCCGCTGGTCAGGCGCGGTGTCTCGCGGACCGGCGCCTGCTGCGGCGCCTCGGGAGGAGCGGTCGTCACGGTCATGTCAGTTCGCCCCCGAGAATTCCTTGCGACGGCTGACGATCCATCGGGCGATGGCGTTGACCGCGAAGGTGACGATGAAGAGGATGAGGCCCGTGGCGATCAGCACGTTGATGTTGGTGCCGTACGCCTCGGGGAAGGTGAGCGCGATGTTCGCGGGGATCGTGCTGGGGTTCTCCGACGTGAAGAGCTGGAAGGTCACGACGCCGGTCGCCGAGAGCACCATGGCGACGGCCATCGTCTCGCCCAGGGCGCGGCCCAGGCCGAGCATCGAGGCCGAGACGATGCCGCTGCGCCCGAAGGGGAACACGGCCATGCGGATCATCTCCCAGCGGGTGGCGCCCAGCGCGAGCGCGGCCTCCTCGTGGAGGACGGGAGTCTGCAGGAAGATCTCGCGGCAGATGGCGGTGATGATGGGGACGACCATGACGGCCAGCACGATCGCAGCGGTGAAGATCGTCCGGCCGGTGCTGGACACCGTGCCGCCGAAGAGGGGGAACCACCCCATGTTGGCGTTGAGCCAGGCATAGACCGGCTGGACGGCGGGGGCGAGCACGAGGATGCCCCAGAGGCCGAAGACGACGGAGGGCACCGCGGCCAGCAGGTCGACGACGTAGCCGAGACCCTGCGCCAGGCGACGCGGTGCGTAGTGCGAGATGAAGAGCGCGACGGCGACCGCGAGCGGGACAGCCATGAGCAGCGCCAGGAACGACGCCCACACCGTGCCGAACACGAGGGGCCACACATACTCCCAGAAGTTCCCGGTGAGGATGCTCGCGGTCTCGCTCGTGGCGGTGAGGCCCGGGATGGACTGGATGATGAGGAACAGCGCGACGGCGGCCAGCGTGACGAGGATCATCAGGCCGGCCGAGAGTGCGGTCCCCGAGAACCAGCGGTCTCCTGGTCTCTGCTTGACCTTGGCCGCGGGGGCGGTGGTCGTCGTCATGGTGTCCTTCGGGTTCGGGTCTTCTCAGGGGTGATGCCCGGCCCGGTCGTGGACGACCGGGCCGGGCATCGATGTTCTCAGTCCGTGACGATCAGGTCGATCGCCGCGTTGACCTGCTCGCGCAGGGTGTCCGAGATCGGGGCGCTGCCGGCGGCCTCGGCCGCGGCGTCCTGGCCCTCGGCGCTGGCGACGTGCTGCAGGTAGCCCTTGACGATCGGTGCGACCGCCGCGTCGGCGTACTCCTGGCACGCGATCATGTAGCTGACGAGGACGATGGGGTAGACGCCTGCCTCGTCCGAGGTGCGCTGGAGCTCGATGGCGAGGTCGCCCTCACCGCGGCCCTCCTCGAGCGGCGACGCGTCGACGATCGCCGCAGCGGCCTCGGGCGAGTACTCGACGAACTCGTCGCCGACCTTGACGGCGGCGGTCGAGAGGCCCTCCTCGGCAGCGCGGGAGGCGTCGGCGTAGCCGATGGTGCCGTTACCGCCTGCGACGGCCGAGACGACACCCGAGGTGCCCTGCGCAGCCTCGCCGGACGAGAGCGGCCAGACACCGTCGGGCTCGCTCGTCCAGACGTCACCGGCGGCCTGGAACAGGTAGTCGGTGAAGTTCTCGGTGGTGCCCGAGTCGTCGGCGCGGTGCACCGGCGTCACGGCCAGATCGGGAAGCGTCACGCCCTCGTTGAGCGCGGCGATCGCCGGGTCGTTCCAGTTGGTGATCGTGCCGGCCATGAGGCCCGCGATCGCGGCGGCGTCGAGGTTCAGCGCGTCCACGCCCTCGATGTTGAAGATGACCGCGATCGGCGAGATGTAGGTCGGGAGCTCGATGATGCCCGAGCCGTCCACGCACGCGTCGAACGGGCCGGCCTCGATCTCCTCGATGGTGAAGGCGCGGTCCGAGCCCGCGAACGGGAAGGCGCCGGCCTGGAACGACTCGCGGCCCGCGCCGGAGCCGGACGGGTCGTAGGTGATGGTGACGTCGGGGTTCGCGGTCTGGAAACCGGCGGTCCAGGCCTGCACCGCCACCTCCTGCGCCGACGATCCGCCGCCGGCGATCTCGCCGGAGAGCTCGGAGGTGGTGCCGCCGGTGGTGTCGCCGGGAGCGGTCTCGTTGGCGGCGCAGCCGGCAAGGGCGAGGGCCGCGACAGCGGCGACAGCGCCCACCTGGGCGATGCGGGAGATCTTCACTGTGTGAATCCTTCACGTGTCAGGGAATCAGGTCCGTGCAGGACCTTCGGGTGGGAACCCGGTGCGGGGTTCGCTCTGAAACGTAGGCTCGGACTCTTAAGAGAGTGCGCTGCGCAGGTGAACGGGAGGTGAACGGGCAGGGGTGCGCGGGGGGCGCCCCCGGTCAGACCTTCGGCTCGTGGGTCTCGATCGCGACGATGCCGGAACCGGGATTGTCGACCGAGAGGTGGGCCACAGAGAACGCTCCCGTCTCCAGGGCGGACGCGCTGCCGAGGTACGAGCCGCGCAGCGTGCCGGTGGCCAGGGCGAGCTCGCTCAGGATGTCGGGGAGCACCGGTCCGTGGCTGCACAGGACGGCGGGCTTGCGCGCACGCACGCGCTCGCCGATGATCGTGCGGGCGTCGGACTTGCCGTCCTCCCACGCGTCCTGGCTGATGAGCTTGGTGAGCTCGATCCGCCGACCGAGCGCGGCGGCCAGCGGCTTCACGGTGTCGGCGCAGCGCGTCGCCGGGCTCGAGATGATGCGTCTCACGCCGAACGCCTGGAGCGGACCGACGATGGCGCTCGCCTGCTTGCGGCCGCGGGGCGACAGCGGGCGCGCGGCATCCTTCCCCTTCCACTCCTCGCGCGCGAGGGCCTTGGCGTGGCGCAGCGCGATGATGGGGAAAGTGCGCAGGACGCCTTCGTCCATGAGCCGGAGGAAGTGCTCGACGATCTCGCGGTCGACGGGATAGCTGAGCCGCTTGAGGGCCTTCTTGGGCGAGACCCACTCGAGCGCGGCGATCTCCTTGTTCGGCACGAACGCCGACGCGCGGATCGCGGCGTCGGTCGCCTCGGCGGCCCAGTAGTGCACGATCTTGGTGCGCTTGCTGGGGAGCCGGTAGCGCGAGACGCCGACTGCCACCCCGAGGGCGACGCGGATGCCGGTCTCCTCGTGGATCTCGCGGACCGCCGTCTCGGCGAGCATCTCGCCCGGGTCGACCTTGCCCTTGGGCAGCGTGACGTCGCGGTACTTGGTGCGGTGGATGAGGAGGATGAGCACCTTCTCGTCGACGATGCGCCAGACCACCCCGCCGGCCGCGTAGATCGCGGTCTCGGTCATCGCACCGCCCGCGCGCGCCGGCGGCGCTGGACGTTGGTCATCCGGCGGTCCTGGATGTCCAGCAGCGGCTTGCCGTCGGCGTCGGTGTGGTGCCTGACCCACTCGCCGTCCGGGCCGAGGTGCCACGAACTGGTCGTGTCGCTCATCGCGAGCGTGAAGAGGTCGTTCATCTCTTTCACGTGGGCGGGGGACGACACCCGCACCAGGGCCTCGACCCGGCGGTCGAGGTTGCGGTGCATCATGTCGGCGCTGCCGATGTACACGATCGGGTCGCCGTCGTTGTGGAACGCGAAGATCCGCGAATGCTCGAGGTACCGGCCGAGGATGGAGCGCACCGTGATGTTGTCGCTGACCCCTTCGACGCCGGGCTTGAGCGCGCAGATGCCGCGCACCCACACCTCCACCTTCACTCCCGCCTGGCTGGCGCGGTACAGCGCGTCGATGATCTGCTCGTCGACGATCGAGTTCACCTTGATGCGCACGCTCGCGGGCTTGCCGGCCTGCGCATTGCGCCGCTCCTTGTCGATCAGGCGGAGCAGCCCCTTGCGCAGGTGCAGCGGCGCCACCAGGAGGCGCTTGAACTTCTTCTCGATGGCGTAGCCGCTGAGCTCGTTGAACAGGCGCGTCAGGTCGCGACCGACCTGGTCGTCGGCCGTGAACAGGCCGTAGTCCTCGTAGATGCGGCTCGTCTTGGGGTTGTAGTTGCCGGTGCCGACGTGGCTGTAGCTGCGCAGCACGCCGTTCTCCTCGCGGATCACCAGGGCGAGCTTGCAGTGGGTCTTCAGGCCCACGAGCCCGTAGACGACGTGCACGCCGGCCTTCTCGAGCTTGCGCGCCCACACGATGTTGTTCGCCTCGTCGAAGCGGGCCTTGATCTCGACGAGGGCGAGCACCTGCTTCCCGGCCTCGGCGGCGTCGATCAGCGCCTCCACGATCGGGCTGTCACCGGAGGTGCGGTACAGCGTCTGCTTGATGGCCAGGACGTGCGGGTCCTTGGCCGCCTGCTCCAGGAACGCCTGCACGCTGGTCGCGAACGACTCGTACGGGTGCTGCACGAGCACGTCGCCCTTGCGGATCGACGAGAAGATGTCGGGGCGCTCGTTGTTGTCGCCGGGCTGGAACGCGAGGGCGGTCGTGGGCACGTGCGGCTTGTAGTGCAGGTCGGGCCGGTTGATGCGAGACAGGTCGAACAGCCCGCGCAGATCGAGCGGGCCGGGGAGGCGGTAGACCTCCTGCTCGGTGATGTCGAGCTCCTTGATGAGGAGATCGAGCGTCACGTCGTCCATGTCATCGGTGATCTCCAGGCGGATCGGCGGGCCGAAGCGCCGCCGCAGCAGCTCCGCCTCGAGCGCCTGGATGAGGTTCTCCGTCTCGTCCTCCTCGATCACGACGTCTTCGTTGCGGGTGAGACGGAAGGCGTGGTGGTCGAGCACCTCCATCCCCGGGAAGAGGTCGTCGAGGTGGTTGGAGATCAGGTCCTCCAGCGGCAGGTAGCGCACCGCGCCGTCGGCCGGGGGAAGCTCGACGAACCGGGGGAGCATGGGCGGCACCTTGAGGCGGGCGAACTCCTGGCGCCCGGTGCGCGCGCTGCGGATGCGGATCGCGAGGTTGAGCGACAGGCCCGAGATGTAGGGGAACGGGTGGGCGGGGTCGACCGCGAGCGGCATGAGGACCGGGAAGACCTGCGCCTGGAAGTACTCGTAGAGCTGGGCGCGCTCGTCCGCCTGGAGCGTCTCGTACGAGACGACCTCGATGCCCGCCTCGGCCATGGCGGGCTTGACGTGGCTCTTCCACGTCTCGGCGTGGCGCAGCTGCAGGCGGTGGGCGTCGGCCGAGATGTCGGCGAGGACGTCCGCGGGGGAGCGGCCGACGTTCGTGGGAACGGCGAGGCCGGTGACGATGCGGCGCTTGAGGCCCGCCACGCGCACCATGAAGAACTCGTCCAGGTTGCTCGCGAAGATCGCGAGGAAGTTCGCCCGCTCGAGCACCGGCAGACGGTGATCCTCCGCGAGCTCGAGCACCCGCTGGTTGAACGAGAGCCAGCTGACCTCGCGATCCAGGTACCGGTGATCGGGCAGCTGGGAGTCGAAGACCTCCTCGAGGTCGAAGTCGTCGTCGTCCGCGTCGCCCAGGCCGGCGTCGAGCACCTCGGGTTCGATCATCCCCTCATCATTGCAGGGTCGCGTGTCGAGAGTGTGAACGAGTCGGGGCCGCCGGCGACGCCCGCAGCAGCGGATGAGCGGATGCCGCGGCGGGCCGCGGCATCCGTCTCAGGCGTCGCTGCGCTCGCGCGGCACCGGAGCAGGCTCCGGCTCGTCCTCGTAGACGTTGAAGCGGTAGCCCACGTTGCGCACGGTGCCGATGAGCTGCTCCATGTCGCCGAGCTTGGCGCGCAGACGCCGGACGTGCACGTCGACGGTGCGGGTGCCGCCGAAGTAGTCGTACCCCCACACCTCGCTCAACAGCTGCTCGCGCGTGAACACCCGGGAGGGGTGCGTGGCGAAGAAGTGGAGGAGCTGGAACTCCTTGTACGTGAGGTCCAGCGCGCGGCCGTGCACCTTGGCCGAGTACGAGGACTCGTCGATCGTGATGCCCGAGGTCTGGATGCGCGTCGAGACCTGCTCGGCCGACTGGCGGCCGACGGCCAGGCGGATCCGGGCGTCGACCTCGGCGGGTCCGGCGGTGAAGAGGATGACGTCGTCGACGCCCCAGTCGGGCGACACCGCGGTGAGCCCGCCCTCGGTGACGATCAGCAGGAGCGGGGCGTCCAGGCCCGTCGTGTTGAGGATCTTGCACAGCGACTTGGCGCCGACGAGGTCCACGCGCGCGTCGACGAAGATGACGTCGGCGCTCGGCGCGTTGACGAGCTGCGCCGGCTCGGCCGGGATCTGGCGCACGCGGTGACTCAGCAGTTCGAGCGAGGGCAGGACGGGACCGCCTCCGTGCGTGGAACTGAGAACCAGGAGCTGTGCCAATGGATCGCCTTCCCGGCGCGTGGGGGCGCGCCGCGAACCCCAGTGTAGGGCGTGGCGGCCGTGCGCTCCGATCGCGGGAGCCCGCCGCCGCCGCCGAAGCGTGCGCCACGCGCCGTCATGCGGGATGATGGAGCCGTGGCCATCCCCGACCTCGCACCCCGGCGCACGCTCGGCGGGATCATCGCCGTGTGGGTGCTCGCGGCCGTGATCGCGATCGTGATCGGCGTCCTGGCCACCCCCGATTGGCGCGGGGCATGGCTGGCGGTGGGACTGGGCGGATGCCTCATCGCGGCGTTCGCGATCCAGCTCTGGCCGGGCCGCTCGCAGGGCTTCACCGAGCGGGTCGCGGCCAGCATGCTCGGCGCCGCCCTCGTGATGGGCGTCATCAGCCTGGGCTTCGGACTCGCCGCCCTCGTTCCCGGCTAGACTCCTTGCCATGGATCTCGTCGCGCTCGAACTCTTCTACGTGGGCCTGCTCGGTCTGGCTTCGCTCGCGATCGCCTTCGTCTCCGCGGTCGTCCTCAAGAACCTGTACCGCGGCCAGCGCTGACGGGTCCGTCGTGATCGACATCCCGACCGACCTCCCCGCCGAACTCGTCCCGCTGTCCTGGCTCATCGGGGTCTGGGAGGGCACCGGCGTCATCGATTACGGGGAGCACTCGCTGACCGGTGAGTTCACCCACCGGGTCAGCTTCAGCCATGACGGCGGCGACTACCTCAACTACTCGGCCGAGGCGTGGCTGCACGACGCCGACGACCCGGGGTCGCGCACGCGCCTGGTCGCCGAGCTCGGCTACTGGCGCCTGTCCCGTCCGGCCACGGACGCCGATGCCGGCCCCGGTCTCCTTCCGCCGACGGCCGCACCGGTCGCGCGCGGCGCCGAAGACATCGAACGGCTGCGCAACGCCGACGGCGGCTTCGACATCGAGGCGGCGATCGTGCATGCCGACGGCGTGAGCGAGCTGTACCTCGGCCAGATCAAGGGCCCGCGGATCGACATCGCCACCGATGCCGTCGTGCGGCCGGCGGGCGCGAAGAACTACGCGGCGGCCACCCGCATGTACGGACTCGTCGACGGGCACCTGCTGTGGGCGTGGGACATCGCCGCGCTCGGCTACGAGCTCGCCGCGCACGCGTCCGCGCGGCTCGCCCGGGCCGACTGAGCGGGGAGCACCGATGACCGACCTGTTCGCCGCCCTCCCCGGGGCCGTCGTCGACGACGCGGGTCTCCAGCACGTGGGCAATCCGCTCGTCGAGCAGCGGCGCCTCGCCGCGGGGGCGGCCGTGGCGCCGCTCGGGGACCGTGCCGTCATCGCCGTCCCCGGCGAGGACCGGCTCACCTGGCTCGACTCGCTCTCGTCGCAGGCCCTCGCCCGGCTGCAGCCCGGCGTCGGCACCGAGCTGCTGATCCTCGACCCCCAGGGGCACGTCGAGCACGCGGCATCCGTCGTCGACGACGGCGAGACGACCTGGCTCATCGCCGACCGCGGCGATGTCGAAGGCCTGCACGGCTGGCTGCGCAGGATGCGCTTCCGGCTCCGCGTGGACCCGCAGATTGCCGACGAGTTCGCGGTGGTCGGGGGCACGGCGTCGGCGCTCGCGCGCATCACGCCGGCCGCGCCGTCCGGAGTGCCGCTGGTCTGGCACGATCCGTGGCCCGATGTCATGCCCGGCGGCCATGCCTACGCGCCGGTCGACCCCCACCCCGGCGCCGACCGCGACTGGGCCGAGGCGATCGTCACGCGCGACGAGGAGCGACGGATCGCGGATGCCGCAGCCCGCGGCGAGCTCGAGCTCGCCGGCCTCGCCGCGGTCGACGCGCTGCGCGTCGCGGCATGGCGCCCGCGGTGGACGACCGACGTCGACGAGCGGGCGCTGCCGCACGAGCTGGACTGGCTGCGCACGGCCGTGCATCTCGAGAAGGGCTGCTACCGCGGTCAGGAGACCGTCGCCAAGGTGCACAACCTCGGCCACCCGCCGCGGCGGATGGTCGCGCTGCAGCTGGACGGCTCCGGCAGCGTGCTGCCCGCGCACGGCGCCGCGGTGCGGCTCGGCGACGCCGAGGTGGGCATCGTGACCTCCGCCGCCCTGCACCACGAGGAGGGGCCGATCGCCCTGGCCGTGGTGCGGCGCACGACCCCCGTCGACGCCGCCCTCACCGTCGACACCGAAGATGGTCCCGTCGCCGCGGCGCAGGAGGTCATCGTGCCGCCCGACGCCGGCGCCACGGCGAACGTGCCCAGGATCACCCGGCTCTCGCGCCGCAGCGCGGCGCAGTAGGCGAGGGTCCGACGGTGAGCGGAGACGGCGACACCGCCGCGATCACGCAGGCCGTTCCGACCGGATGGCGCGCCCGCTTCGACCTCCGGCCGCCGCTCATCCGCGTCCGCGGCTCGGCGCTGGCCATCGTGCAGATCACGGTGGCGGCGACCGCGGCATGGGCCTTCGCGCACTACGTGGTCGGCCATCCCGCGCCGCTGCTGGCCGCGACCGTCACCATCTCCAGCCTCGGGCTCGTCCGCGATGCCCGCCCGAAGCGGGTGCTCGAGACCGTGGTGGGCATGATCGTCGGGATCCTCGTCGCGGAGGCCTTCGTCGTGGTGGTGGGGCCGGGGTGGTGGCAGCTGGCGCTGGCCCTCGGGGTGACGCTGGTGGTCGCCCGCTTCCTCTCGCCCTTCCCGCCCTTCGCGATCATGGCCGGCATCCAGGCGTCGATCGTGATGTCGCTGCCGGCGAGCCAGCCGTTCGCGCGCGTCGTCGACGGCGTCGTCGGCGGGGTCGCGGCGCTGCTCGTGACCGCGCTCATCCCGCGCAACCCCCGCCGCGAAGAGGCGCGAGACGGCCATGCGGTGTTCGCCGCGGCGGACTCGGCGGCGCGCACCATCGTGCAGGCGCTGCGTCGAGGCGACCCGATCCGGGCGGCCAGGGGCCTGGAGAAGGCGCGCGCGATCGCGCCGCGCGTCGACGACTGGCGGGCGTCGCTGGACTCGAGTCTGGCGGTCGCCGGCTTCTCACCGTGGCTCCGCCCCCAGCGTGCCGAGCTGCGGCGGCACCACGGCGTGCTGCAGGCGATGGACTTCGCGACGCGCAACCTGCGGGTCGTCGCGCGGCGCGCGGTCTACCTGTGCGAGGACGGGCAGCGCCGCCCTGTGCCGGCCGACGTGCTGGCCGAGCTCATGCGCGCGGCGGAGCTGGTGGGGGAGAGCCTCGATGACATCTCGCTGCAGCCGCCGGCGCGGGAGGCCGTCGCCGCCGTGGCGGCGCGGCTGGATCCCGCGCGGATCCTCCCGGACGGCACGCAGACCGAGCTGAACCTCATCACGGCGCTCCGCCCGCTCGCCGTCGACCTGCTGACCGCGACGGGCATGACCTCGGCCGACGCGCGCGCCGTGCTGCCGCGCGTCTAGCCTCGCGTCACCCCGGGGCCACGGCCTCCCACGGCACCGTCGCCTCGCCGAGCCGCCAGCGGGAGCGCTCGAGAACCGGCCACCCGCCGTCGACGAGCGCCGCCAGCGCCGTGCGCCACCGGTGCACGGGACCGAACGGGGCGACTGCGGCGGCGCGGTCCCATTCCGCGTCGAGCGCCGACAGGAACGCGTGCACGCGCTGCCCCGGCACGTTGCGGTGGATGAGCGCCTTCGGAAGCCGCTCCGCGGCGACGGACGGATGCTGCAGCCCGGCCAGCCGCAGCGACACGGTGAGGGTGCGCGGCGCGGCGTCGGTCCCCAGGGCGACCCACGTCGCGATGCGGCCGATCTCGTCGCAGGTGCCCTCCACGAGCAGTCCGCCCGGCGCGAGGCGCGACGCCATCGCCGTCCACGCGCCCGCCACCTCCGGCTCGTCGTACTGCCGCAGCACGTTGAAGGCCCGGATCACCGCCGGACGCCGCCCGTCCGGCACCGGCACCTCGAACCCGCCGCGGGCGAACGACACCCGCGCATCGGCCGGGAACGTCGTCTCGCCCGCGCGCACCGCCGCGAGCTGGGTTCGGGCGCGGGCGACGCGGCCGGGATCGATCTCGAGGCCCAGGACTTCGACGTCGGGGCGCGCGCGGACGAGGCGGGCGTACAGCTCGAGTGCGGTGACACCGCTTGCGCCGTACCCGAGGTCGATCACGAGCGGATCGGTCGAGCGGCGCAGGGCGGGGTGCCGGGCGATCCAGCGGTCCACCCGCCGCAGCCGGTTCGTCCCGGTGGTGCCGCGCGTGATCTGCCCGACCGGTCCCCGCGCCATCCCCCCATGATGCCAGCGGGGAGTGCCATGCCGGGGACACAGGACGGGGGAGGGCCGCCCCGCGCCGATATCATGGGGCGCATGACCGCGCCCTACACGCTGATCCTCCTTCGACACGGCCAGAGCGAGTGGAACAAGACCAACCAGTTCACCGGCTGGGTCGACGTCCGACTCACAGAGCAGGGCAAGGCCGAGGCCCAGCGCGGCGGCGAGCTGCTCGCCGAGTCCGGCATCCTTCCCGACGTCCTCCACACCTCCGTGCTCAGCCGCGCCATCCAGACCGCCGACATCGCGCTGGACGCCGCCGACCGCCTGTGGATCCCGGTCAAGCGCTCGTGGCGCCTGAACGAGCGTCACTACGGCGCGCTGCAGGGCAAGGACAAGGCCCAGACGCTCGAGGAGTTCGGCCAGGACCAGTTCATGCTGTGGCGCCGCTCGTTCGACGTGCCGCCGCCGCCGCTGCCGGCCGACGACCAGTACAGCCAGGTCGGCGACCCGCGCTACGCCGACATCGACGGCGAGGTGCCCGACACCGAGTCGCTCAAGATCGTCATCGACCGCATGCTGCCGTACTGGCACAGCGACATCGTGCCCGACCTGAAGGCGGGCAAGACCGTTCTCGTGACGGCGCACGGCAACTCGCTGCGCGGCCTGGTGAAGCACCTCGACGGCATCAGCGACGCCGACATCGCCGAGCTGAACATCCCGACCGGCATCCCGCTGGTCTACCGCCTCGACGAGAACCTCGAGCCGCTCAGCCCGGGCGAGTACCTCGACCCCGAGGCCGCCGCCGCGGGCGCCGCCGCGGTCGCCAACCAGGGCAAGAAGTAGCACCGGCGAGCAGAAGGGACCGGATGCCTCGGCTGAGGCATCCGGTCCCTTCTTCCGTCCGTGGGCTCAGCCGTGGATGACGTCGATGGTGTCGGTGCTGCTGGTCCAGTCGCCCGTCGACAGGTAGGCGACCTTCTTCGCCACCGAGACGGCATGGTCGCCGAAGCGCTCGTGGTAACGGCTGGCGAGGGTCGCGTCGACGGTCGCCGACGGATCGCCCTGCCAGCTGTCGCTCAGCACCTTCTCGAACACCGAGACGTGCAGCTCGTCGAGCTTGTCGTCAGCGTTGCGGATCTCGTCGATGAGGTCGCCGTCCTGGGTGCGCAGCAGCTCGGTCAGCTGGCGCGCCGCCTCGACGTCGAGCTCGCCCATCCGCAGGAAGGTCGACTTCAGGCCCTTGGGGATGGCCCGCTCGGGGAAGCGCATGCGGGTGAGCTGAGCGATGTGCTCGGCGATGTCGCCCATGCGCTCGAGCGACGCGCTCATGCGCAGCGCGCTCACCACGATGCGCAGATCCCGCGCCACCGGCTGCTGACGGGCCAGGATCTCGATCGCGAGCTCGTCGAGCGCGATCGCCTTCTCGTCGATGACGGCGTCGGCCTCGATGACCTCCTCCGCGAGCGACACGTCGCTCGTGCCGAACGCACGCGTCGCCTTGTCGATGGCGATCGTGACGAGCTCGGCGATCTCGACGAGACGCCCCTGCACGTCCTCGAGAGACTGGTGGAAGACTTCGCGCATTCCGATGCACCTTTCGTGGTTCCGGGGAAGGCACAAGCCAGCGCCCCGGCGATTCTCGTCAGGGAAGGTTAACGGATGGTGCCGCATCGGTGAACACTGGCGGGCGCGTGCGCCGTCGTCACCGCCGCCGTCCGACGGCGCCGTGGGCGTGCCCGTACGCTGGTGGCATGGACACGACGCAGCTCGCGCTGCTCGCCCTCCTCGCGGGCATCGTCGTCGGAGGCTCGGTCTCCGCCCTCGTCGTCGCGGCGATGCGGGCGCGCGATCGCGCTCTCATCGAGAGCTCGGTGGAGGTCCCTGACGGAGTTCGCGGCGTGCTCCACGGCATGGACGACGCCGCGATCGTCGTGGACGCCTCGTTCACCGTCCTGGCCGCCTCGTCGGCGGCCGCCGCGTTCGAGCTCGCGGAGGGCGGCTCGCTTCCGACCGACGAGCTGCGGGCCCTCGCCCGTCGCGTGCGCACCAGCGACGCGATCGCGACCGAGACGACGGCGACCCAGACGATGCGGCTGCGTCGCGGGGCGCCGCCGGCCGAACCCCGGCTGGTCTCGGTGCGCGCGTCGCGCATCTCGCCGCGGCTCACCCTCCTCGTGCTGCGCGACATCACCGAGCGCGAGCGCGTCGAGGAGATGCGCCGCGACTTCGTCGCCAACACGAGCCATGAGCTGAAGACGCCCGTGGGCGCGGTGAGCCTGCTCGCCGAGGCCATCGAGTCCGCCGCCGACGACCCGCCCCAGGTGCGCATCTTCGCGACGCGCCTGCAGGCCGAGGCCGCACGGCTCGCCCTGCTGACCTCGCGCATCATGAACCTCTCGCGGCTGCAGGCGGCCGATGAGCTGCCGGCCCGGATCGTCTCGATCGACGAGGTCGTCGCCGGCGCCCTGGACGCCCACGCGATCCAGGCGGACTCCGCCGGCGTCGAGGTGGTGCGCGGCGGCGCGCGCGGCCTGTACGTGCTCGGGGACGCGCAGGTGCTGAGCGAGGCCGTCGGCAACCTGATCGCGAACGCGATCGCGTATTCGCCGCGGGGATCGAGCGTGGGCATCGGCATCAAGGCCGCCGACCGCGTCGTCGAGATCGCGGTGACCGACCGCGGCATCGGCATCGCCGAAGGTGAGCAGGACCGCGTGTTCGAGCGCTTCTATCGCGCCGACCCGGCACGGGCCCGCCGCACGGGCGGGAGCGGCCTCGGCCTCTCGATCGTGAAGCACGCCGTCCAGCGTCACGGCGGCGAGGTGCGGCTGTGGTCGCGGCCCGGCCGTGGCTCCACCTTCACCATCCGCCTGCCGCAGGCGGACGCCCCTGAGGTCGACCCCGCGCCGAAGCGGGGACGCAAGAAGCGGCGGGCGTCCTCGGCCGACGCGAGCGCTGTGCAGAAGGCCCCCGCCGGCTCCGCCGCTCCCGCGCCCGCCGGTTCCGCCGCCCCCGCTGCGCCCGCTCCCGCCCCGGCGCCTGCGGCGCCCGTGGCTGCGCCCGCAGCGGCGCGCGACGTCCCTGCGAAGCCCAGGCGTCCCCGCAAAGCCCCGTCCGCCTCTCGTGCCGAACATGCTTCCGCCGGAAATGGAGATCCCGCATGACCCGCGTCCTGATCGTCGAGGACGAGCCCGACCTCGCCGACCCGCTCGCCTACCTCCTCCGTCGCGAAGGGTACGACGTCGAGATCGCCGAGGACGGCCCGGCCGCGCTGACGGCGTTCCGCGAGCGCGGCGCCGACATCGTGCTGCTCGACCTGATGCTGCCCGGGATGCCCGGAACCGAGGTGTGCCGGCAGATCCGCACGACATCGTCGGTGCCGATCATCATGCTCACCGCGAAGGACTCGGAGGTCGACATCGTGGTGGGACTCGAACTGGGCGCCGACGACTACGTCACCAAGCCCTACTCGGCGCGCGAGCTCCTCGCCCGCATGCGGGCGGTGCTGCGACGCTTCTCGCAGCTCGACGCGGACCTCGAGGACCGCGTCCTGGAGGGCGGCCGGGTGGTGCTCGACATCGATCGGCACACCGTGGCCGTCGACGGCGGCGAGATCAACATGCCGTTGAAGGAATTCGAGCTGCTGGAGGTTCTGATGCGCAACGCCGGCCGGGTGCTCACCCGCGGTCAGCTCATCGACCGCGTGTGGGGGAGCGACTACTTCGGCGACACCAAGACGCTCGACGTGCACATCAAGCGCATCCGCTCGCGCATCGAGAAGAACCCCGGTGCCCCCGAGATGCTGGTCACGGTGCGGGGCCTCGGCTACCGCTTCGAAGGCTGAGCACCCACGGCATACGCGAAGAGGGCGCCCCACCGGGGCGCCCTCTTCGCGTTCGCGGAGTCGGTCAGGTCACGGCGCGAGCGCCGTGAGATAGTCCAGGGTGCCGTCGAGCACGGGGACCGAGACGAGCTCGCCCTCGGCGTCGCCGGACTGGAAGTACGCGTCGATGTACGCGCCCGGCATGGTGTCGAGGTCCTCGATGAGGATCGGCTCCTCGCCGTCCTCGGCGCCCAGGCTGAGCACGGTGTCAGCGGGAACCCGGACCGTCAGCGAGATGTCGGAATCCTCGCCCCCGAAGTCGATGTTGAGGGTCTGGGTCTCGTCGGTGTCGTTCACCAGCGCCGCCACGAAGTTGCCCTCGGAGCCGTCCTCGTTCGCGACGATCTGGGCGTTGCGCACCTGCACGGGGCCGGCGCCGACGACGTTGGTGCCCTCCGCAGCCGAGTACGAGATCGTGGTCGCCTGCGGCGAGATCATCGCGCAGCCGGTCGCGGTCAGGGCGAGGGCGCCGCCCATGGCGAGCGACGCGACGAGCCGTCGACCCCTCGAACCCGGTGCCGCCGCGAATCGGCCGTTCGCAAAACCGTTGCGGCGGTGTATCGAGATCACGGATCCTCCCAAGACGGATGACGGTTCTCCAGCATTCTAGGGGGTTCGGCACCGCCGGAACGGTCCACGCCGCACGTGCGAGGCGCGGCCGGGGAGGGGTGGGGCGGAGAACCTTAGCGTATTTCTCCTGTGGTATCCTGGAGGTTGCCGAAAGGACATAACTCCATGCTTTTTGAGGTTGGCGAGACGGTCGTCTACCCCCACCACGGGGCGGCAACGATCATCGAGGTCAAAGACCGGATCATCAAGGGCGAGACGAAGAAGTACCTGAAGCTCAACGTCACGCAGGGTGATCTCATCATCGAAGTACCCGCAGAGAACGTCGACCTGGTCGGCGTCCGCGATGTCATCGGCAAGGAGGGCCTCGACAAGGTCTTCGAGGTGCTGCGCGCGCCGTTCACGGAAGAGCCCACGAACTGGTCCCGCCGCTACAAGGCGAACCTCGAGAAGCTCGCCTCCGGCGATGTGATCAAGGTCAGCGAGGTCGTCCGCGACCTGTGGCGCCGCGATCAGGACCGCGGCCTGTCCGCGGGTGAGAAGCGCATGCTCGCCAAGGCGAAGCAGATCCTCATCTCCGAGCTCGCTCTCGCCGAGAAGACCGACGAGGAGCAGGCCAGCGTCCTCCTCGACGAGGTCCTCGCAAGCTGAGACAGACACCGGAACGGCGCCCCACGGGGCGCCGTTCCGCTGTCTGCCCCGGGAGAATGCGATCCCCGGTCGCGATAGCGTGAACGGGTGAGCATCACCCCCGTGCCGCACGTCGGCGTCATCGTCGTGGCCGCCGGCTCCGGAACCCGCCTGGGTGCATCGACGCCGAAGGCGTTCGCCCGGATCGACGGCCGGAGCATCCTCCGGCACGCCCTGCTCGGCGTGCTCGCCGCGGCGCCCGCACAGGTCGTCATCGTGGCGCCGGAGGGCCGCGAGGAGGATGCGCTCGACGAGGCCCTGGTCGCCGCGGCCGGTCAACGCGACCTCGTCTCCGTCGTCACGGGCGCCGGCACCCGCCAGGGGTCCGTCGCTGCCGGCCTGCGGGCACTGCGGGAGGACGTCGAGGTCGTGCTCGTCCACGACGCGGCCCGCGCGCTGACCCCCGCCGAGGTGTTCGCCCGCGTCGTCGGCGCCGTCGTCGCCGGAGCCGACGGTGCGATCCCGGTGCTCCCGGTCATCGACACCATCAAGCGCGTGTCCGGCGACGAGATCGTGGCAGCCGTGGACCGTGCAGAACTCGCGGCGGCCCAGACGCCGCAGGGCTTCCGGCGGGAGGTGCTGGACGCGGCATATGCCGGCGCCGCCGTGGAGTTCACCGACGACGCCGCCCTCGTCGCGGCGGCCGGTCATCCCGTCGTGGCCGTGCCGGGGCATCCGCTCGCCTTCAAGATCACCACGCCCGCGGACCTGGAACGCGCCCGCCACCTCGTCGCGGCGCCGCAATCGCCCGACGCATCGTATCTCGCGCCTGCTGCGGTCGCGCCGCGGGTGGGCGTCGGCACCGACGTGCACGCGTTCGGCGGCGACGGGACGCTCTGGCTCGCTGGCCTGGAGTGGCCGGGCGAGGTGCCTCTCTCGGGCCATTCCGACGGCGACGCCGTCGCGCACGCGATCGTCGACGCGCTGCTGGCTGCGGCCGGACTCGGCGACATCGGCACCCACTTCGGAACGGATCACCCCGAGTACGCCGGTGCGCATGCCGACGCCTTCCTCACCAGGACCGCCGCGATCCTCGGCGAGGCGGGGTGGCGGGTGGGCAACGTGTCGGTACAGGTGCAGGCCAATCGTCCGCGGTTCGCCGCACGTCGCCTCGAGGCCGAGAGCGCGCTGTCGGCCGCGCTCGGGGGAGCGCCGGTGTCGGTCTCGGCCACGACCACCGACGGTCTGGGCTTCGCCGGAGCGGGCGAAGGCGTGTCGGCGTTCGCGGTGGCGCTCGTCGTGCCCGCCTGAGCGGATCAGAGCACGCGGGTCATGAAGACCGAGAACGGGTCGAGCGCGTAGTCCCCGAACGGTCCGCAGTGCGTGAATCCCTCGCTCTCGTAGAGCCGCTGCGCGGGCAGGAACTCGGGCGTCGTCCCGGTCTCGAGCCACAGCGTGCCCATCCCGCGCCGGCGCGCGTCGTCCATGATGTGCCGCAGCAGCGCCCGGCCCACCCCGAACCCGAGGAAGCGGTCGTCGACGCGCATCGACTTGATCTCGCCTCGGTCGGCGTCCAGCGCCTTCAGCGCGCCCACGCCCGCCAGCTCGCCGTCGATCCACGCCGACCAGACCGAGAGGGACGGATGCCGCAGCGCGTCGATGTCGAGCGCGTGCACGCTGTCGGGAGGAGAGGTGTCGTGCATGCCGGCGAGGTGGCGGGCGATGAGGCGTCTGGTCGCGTCGCCGCTCAGGTCGTCGGTGCGGATCTCGATGGTGCGCTGCATGTCCCGCCCAGTGTGCCATCGCCGGATTGCCGCCGTGTTTCGGCCCGCGCGCCGTCACGCCTCCACGGCGTAGGGTGCGGGGTCCCGCGGTGCGCGTGATCCCCAGGCGAGCAACGCCAGACCGGCGGCGAGCACGACGAGCCCGACGACGGCCAGCGCCGACAGCCGTTCGCCCAGCACGACGATCCCGAGGACGCTGGCCGTCAGCGGCTCGCCGAGGGTCAGGGTCGCCGCCGTCGCCGCGGTGAGCCCGCTGAGCCCCCATGTGAACAGCACGTACGCGATCGAGATGGTGCCCAGGCCCAGCCACAGCGCCATCGCGACGCCCGAGCCCGTGCCGAGCCACGCGAGGTCGACGAACGGCAGCGCGAAGGCGCAGATCGCCGCCGAGCTCGCACCCATCGCACCCACCACGGTGAAGGGATCCCACCCGGCGTCGAGCAGCCGCCGCTGGGCGTTCGCGATGACCGCGAAGGACGCGCCCGCCCCCACGGAGCCGAGAAGACCGAGGGGGTCCGTCCCCGAGCCGTCGCCCGCCTCGCCGCCGAACCCCAGCAGCACCACCCCGAGCGTCGCGAGCGCCGTCGCCGCCATCCAGGTCGGGGTCGGTGTCCGCCGGGTGAGCGCCCACTCCAGGAGACCGGCCAGGATCGGCGCCGACCCGAGCGCGACGACCGTGCCGACGGCCACGCCGTTGCGGGCGGTGCCGAGGAAGAACAGCGGCTGGTACAGCGCGAGGCACGCCCCGGTGAGCACCATCAGCGACAGCGGCTGCAGCGTGAGACGGGGGCGCGTCGCCGCCGAGGGCCGCCGGCGTGCGTGGCGGGCGGCGAGGGAGAACGCGATGACGGCGAGACCGGTGCCGCCGATCACCATGCGCATGACGCCGATCGACAGCGGCGTGGTGCCCTCGGGGCCGAGGGCCTGAGAGGTGCCCGTGGTGCCGAACAGCACGGCGGCGGCGAGGACGGCGAGCACATGCACCATCCGTTTATATCCCGCCCCCGGCGGTTGCGCGGGGCCTTCGCCCAGTGACCCCGCACGACCCGCCGGTAGGCTGGTGCGGTGACGGTTCAGCTGTACGACACCAAGGCGCAGGCCCTGCGCGACTTCGTGCCACTCGACCCCGAGAACGTCACGGTCTACGTCTGCGGTCCCACGGTGCAGTCCGGACCCCACATCGGCCACCTCCGCGGCGCACTGAGCTTCGACATCCTCCGCCGGTGGCTGACGCACCGCTACGGCCGGGTCACCTTCGTCCGCAACGTCACCGACATCGACGACAAGGTGCTGCTCAACGCGACCGACGGGGAGCCGTGGTGGGCACTGGCCTATCGCATGGAGCTCGAGTTCACCCGCGCCTACACGGCCATCGGCATCCTTCCTCCGACGTACGAGCCGCGCGCGACGGCGTCCATCCCGCAGATGCAGGAGCTCATCGCCCGGCTCATCGAGTCCGGTCACGCGTACGCCGCCGGCGGCACCGCCGCCGGCGACGTGTACTTCGACGTGCGCTCGTGGGCGGACTACGGCTCGCTGACCCGCCAGAGCATCGACGCCATGGAGCCCGCCGCCGACGCGGACGCGCGCGGCAAGCGCGACCCCCGCGACTTCGCGCTGTGGAAGGGCGCCAAAGCCGACGAGCCGTCCTCCGCGATGTGGGACTCGCCGTGGGGGCCGGGACGGCCGGGCTGGCACATCGAATGCTCCGCCATGTCGCGGCGGTACCTCGGCGCCGAGTTCGACATCCACGGCGGAGGTCTCGACCTGCGCTTCCCGCACCACGAGAACGAGCTCGCGCAGTCCACCGCCGCGGGCGACGGGTTCGCCCGCTATTGGGTGCACAACGGCCTGGTCACCGTCGGCGCGCAGAAGATGTCGAAGTCGCTGTTCAACTTCATCCTCGCCGAGGACGTGCTCCGCGAGCGCGACCCGCTCGTCATCCGCTACGCCCTCGCCGCCGCCCACTACCGCTCCAGCCTCGACATCACCACGTCGACGTTCGACGAGGCCGAGGCGGCGATCGGGCGCATCCGCACGTTCCTCGAGAGGGCGCTGCGCACGCTTCGCGACGACACGGACGACCTGCGGCTCACGGCCGAGGTGCCCCTCGCCTTCGCTGCCGCCCTCGACGACGACCTCGGCGTCCCGGAGGCGCTCGCCGTCCTGCACGAGACGGTGCGGGACGGCAACTCGGCACTGGATGCCGGCGACCGGGACGCCGCGCTCAGAGCCTTCGCCGACGTCGCCGTGATGACCGGCGTGCTCGGAATCGACCCCCTCGACCCGCACTGGCACGCGGCGGACGCCTCGGCCGAGGCATCCGCCCTCGACGCGCTGGTGGGGGCGATGATCGCGCAGCGCGCCGACGCGCGCGCCGCGAAGGACTGGGCGGCGGCCGACCGCATCCGCGACGCGATCGCGGCGGCCGGGATCGCCCTGGAAGACACCGCAGACGGAACCCACTGGAGTTTGATCGATGGCTAAGCCGGCACGCCCCGGAGCGGGCAACAGCAAGAAGAAGGGCGCCATGAAGGGCACCGGCGGCCACGGCCGCAAGTCCCTCGAAGGCAAGGGCCCCACCCCGAAGGCCGAGGACCGCGGCTGGCACGTCGCGGGCAAGCGCAAGGCGGCCGCCGAGCGCTACGCGGCCGCCGGCGGCAAGGGCAAGCCCGGGCAGCGGCCACCGCAGGGCGCGGGCCCGAACCGCGCCAAGACGAAGGCGGGCGACGACACCGAGACGGTCACCGGCCGCAACTCGGTGCTGGAGGCGCTGCGCGCGAAGATCCCCGCGACGGCGCTCTACATCGCGCAGCGCGTCGAGATGGACGACCGCGTCAAGGAGATGCTGGCCCTCGCGACGCATCGCGAGATCCCGGTGCTCGAGGTGACGCGGCCGGAGCTCGATCGGATGGCGGGCTTCGACGGCGTGCACCAGGGCGTCGCGCTGAAGGTGCCCCCGTACCAATACGCGCATCCGCAGGACCTCCTCGAGCAGATCCTCGACCGCGGCGAGGTGCCGCTGCTGGTGGCGCTCGACGGCGTCACCGACCCGCGCAACCTGGGTGCGATCATCCGCTCGACGGCGGCGTTCGGCGGACAGGGCGTCATCGTGCCGCAGCGCCGGTCCGCCGGGGTGAACTCGGCGGCGTGGAAGACGAGCGCGGGCGCCGCGGCCCGGATCCCGGTGGCCGTCGCCGCCAACCTCACCACGATGCTCAAGGAGTTCAAGAAGCAGGGCGTGTTCGTCCTCGGCCTCGACGGCGACGGCGACGTCTCGCTGCCCGCGCTGCAGCTCGCCGACCGCCCCGTCGTGGTCGTCGTCGGCTCGGAGGGCAAGGGGCTCTCGCGCCTGGTGACCGAGACCTGCGACCAGATCGTCTCGATCCCGATCTCGGCGGCCGCCGAGTCGCTCAACGCGGGGATCGCGGCATCCGTCGCCCTGTACCAGGTCTCCACGCTCCGCAGCGCCCCGACCACCTGACGCGGCGACGCATTCCCATTCCGGGGAATGCACCGGCGCCGCGCGGGCTTGTCACACGAAGGGCCGGCCGACGCCGGCGCAACGACTCGTCGAAAGGCACACCATGGCACGCATCGCCGTCATCGGAGGCTCCGGCTACGCCGGCCGCCACATCGTCGCTGAGGCGGTGAGTCGCGGCCACACGGTGCTCTCCATCGCGCGCCGCATCCCCGCGGAACGTCACGAGGGCGCGCTGTACACCGAGGGCTCGCTGACCGACGTGCCCGACCTCCTGGCCCAACTCGAGGGCGTCGACGTGGTGGTGTCGGCCGTCGCAGCTCGCGGCGACATGCAGGGGCTCGTGCGGCCCAACCTGGGCGCGCTCGCGTCGCTCCTGCCCGAGGGCGTCCGCCTGGGCGTCATCGGCGGCGCCGGCGGGAGCCTCGTCACCGAGGACGGCCAGCGCGTCGTGGACCTGCCGTCGTTCGCCGAGGACTACAAGGCCGAGGCGCTGGAGGCGATCGGCGTGCTCGAGGACCTGCAGGCGGGCCCCGAGTCGCTGGACTGGTTCTACATCCACCCGGCGGGTGGCTTCGGCGCGTACAACCCGGGCGAGCGCACCGGCTCGTACCGCACCGGGGGCGACGTGATCGTGACGGATGCCGAGGGTGAGTCCTTCATCTCCGGGGAGGACTTCGCGGTCGCCGTCCTCGACGAGATCGAGCACCCGAAGCACCCGCGCCGGCGATTCACCGTCGGGTACTGACTTCCCGCTGACGAGGAGGGGTCGCCGTCCGCGGACGGCAGCCCTTCTCCTCGGGCAGGTCAGACCAGGTCGCGCCAGTCGATCGCGGCCTCGTCGTCGTCCAGGACCGGATTCGGCGACGTGATGACCGGGAGCGAGACCGTCTCGGTGGAGGGACCCATGAGCGTCGCCTCGTCGCGACGGTGCCGCAGCACGTTGTCGATGTAGCTCGTCAGCGTCTCGGCGAGCGGCACCGACTTGCCCTTCGCCTGCGAGAGGTACCAGCGGTGCTCCAGCAGCTGATGGAACACCTCGGCGGGTTCGAGCTTGGAGCGCAGGTCCCACGGGATCGCCTTCACCACCGGCTCGAACACGCGTGTCAGCCACTCGTGCGCGACCATCTCCTCGTCGGAGCCCAGACGCGAGATGCGGGCGCGGAACTCGTCCAGATCGTTCAGCAGCCGCCTGGCCTGGTTCTCCTCGACGTCCAGGCCGGTCAGGCGCAGGAGCCGCCGCTGGTGGTGGCCGGAGTCGACCACCTTCGGCTGGATGGACACCTTGGTGCCGTCGGCGGTGGCGTGGATGGACATCTCGCCGATGTCGAAGCCGAGGTCGTTGAGACGCTGGACGCGCTCCGTGAGCCGCCACGCCTCGTCGGCGCGGAACGTCTCCTCGTCGGTGAGCGCGGCCCACAGCGCGTGATACGACGACACGATCCCGTCGGCGATCTCGATCGCGTCGACACCGCCCTCCAGCCGGCCGCCGGCCTCCAGGTCCATGATCTCGCCGGCGATGTTCGTGCGGGCGACGTCGAGGTCGTGCGCGCGCTGACCGCGGGTGAGCCCGCTCTCATGGAGCTCGCCGGTCTCCGCGTCGACGAGGTACGCGGCGAACGCCCCCGCGTCACGGCGGAACAGCGTGTTCGACAGCGACACGTCGCCCCAGAAGAAGCCGACGTTGTGCAGGCGGACGAGCAGCAGCGCGAGCGCGTCCACCAGCCGGGTGGCCGTGTCGGGCCGCAGGACCTGCGTGAACAGCGCGCGGTAGGGCAGGGAGAACTTCAGGTGCGCCGTCACCAGGGCGGCCGGCAGCGGCTCGCCCGCGGCATCCGTCCGTCCCGCGATCACCGCGACGCGCTCGACGCAGGGGACGTCCAGACGGGCCAGGTTGCCGAGCATGTCGTACTCGCGCTGCGCCATGGCCTGGGTCGTCTCCTTGATGGCGACGACGCGTCCCGAGAGATTGGCGAAGCGCACCAGGTGCCGCGAGATGCCCTTGGGGAGGAAGACGATGTGGTTCGACGGCCAGTCGCCCAGCGGCGTCGACCAGGGGAGGGTCAGCAGCCCCGGATCGACGCTGCTGGCGGTGATGCTCAGGGCCTCGGACACATCAACTCCTGGAGACAGCGCGACGGCGCGGGGGGATGGCTCCCACCCGCGCCGTCGCGATGGATGACGTCAGGCGCCCGAGACCACCGGGGCGTCGTTGAGGCGCTCGCCCGACTCGATGTCGAAGGCGTGCACGTGCCCCGCGGTCGCCGCGAGCGTGACGGTCTCGCCCGCGTGCGGGTGGCTGCGTCCGTCGACGCGCGCCACGATGTCGGTGCGCTTGCCGTTGATGTCGGTGTGGCCGTACAGGTAGCCGTCGGCGCCGAGCTCCTCGACGAGGTCGACGACCACCGACAGGCCCTTGCCGTCGGCCGGGCCGACCACGATGTCCTCGGGGCGGACGCCGATGGTGACCTCGCTGCCGTGGGCGCGGCCGACGGTGTCGCGGTCGAGCGGGACGACCTCGCTGCCGAACTGCACGCCGCCCTCGGCGAGCGCTGCCGGGAAGAGGTTCATCGCGGGCGAGCCGATGAAGCCGGCGACGAACACGTTGTTCGGCTTCTCGTAGAGGTCGCGCGGGGTGCCCACCTGCTGGAGGAGGCCGTCCTTGAGGACCGCGATGCGGTCGCCCATGGTGAGGGCCTCGGTCTGGTCGTGCGTGACGTAGACGGTGGTGACGCCGAGGCGGCGCTGCAGCGACGCGATCTGAGTACGGGTCTGGACGCGGAGCTTGGCGTCGAGGTTCGACAGCGGCTCGTCCATGAGGAACACCTGCGGCTGGCGGACGATCGCGCGGCCCATGGCGACACGCTGACGCTGACCACCCGAGAGGGCCTTCGGCTTGCGGGTGAGGTACTGCTCGAGGTCGAGCAGCTTGGCGGCCTCGAGGACGCGCGCGGCGCGCTCCTCCTTGCCGACACCGGCGATCTTGAGCGCGAAGCCCATGTTCTCGGCCACCGTCATGTGGGGGTACAGCGCGTAGTTCTGGAAGACCATCGCGATGTCGCGGTCCTTCGGCGGGACGTCGGTAACGTCGCGGTCGCCGATGAGGATGCGGCCGGAGTTGACCTCTTCGAGGCCCGCCAGCATGCGCAGCGAGGTGGACTTGCCACAGCCCGACGGGCCGACGAGAACGAGGAACTCCCCGTCACCGACCTCGAGGTTGAGCTTGTCGACGGCGGGGCGGGTGCCCCCGGGGTACAGACGAGTTGCGTTGTCAAACGTGACGGACGCCATGTTCTCTTCTCCTTCACCGGCAGGTACGTGCCGGACGATCCGTAGTGAGGAATGAGCGGGGGCTTGACCCGCACGCCCGCCATCGGGCGCACGAACAGTATGACACGGCGCGCGCGGAGGTTGCGTCTGGGCATTTCCCAGGGTGGCTGGCTAGCATCGTGAACGGCCCTTTTCCCGTCCGGCCCCGCCGGAATCCCGGCCTTCTTCACGTCCCGAGAGGTTCCATGTCCAGCGACGAGTCACCGAACGCAGCGCCGCGCGAGCGCCGCGACGCCGTGCGCGAGAAGGCTCAGCAGGTGAAGGCGCGCCAGTCCCGTGCGCGACTCATCCGCAGCGCCTCGCTCGCTGCCGTCGCGGTGGCGTTCGTGGCGGTCATCGCGGTCGTGGTGACGTGGACGGTGTCCTCGAGCGCGTCCAAGCCGACCATGAGCCCGGGCAACGACGTGGACGGCGGGTTCATGGTGACGGGCGTCACAGGCCTCGGCATCGCGTCGGACGCCTCCGGGGCCGACGGCCAGGTGCAGGGCGACGCCACTCCCACGCCCACCCCCACCACGCCTGCGCCGACCCCCACGCCCACCGCATCCCCGACCGAGACGCCCGCCGTCGACATCCACGTGTACGTGGACTACCTGTCCACCGGCTCGCGCGACTTCCAGCTGGCCAACATGACGCAGCTGTCGGAGTGGGTCGGCGAGGGCGCCGCGACGCTCACGTACCATCCGGTGGCCATGCTGACCGCGAAGTCGAACGGCACGAAGTACTCGCTGCGCGCCGCCGGCGCCGCCGCGTGCGTGGCCCAGAACTCCCCGGACTACTTCTTCGCGTTCAACGACGCCCTGCTGCGGGAGCAGCCCGACCTGGACTCCGACGGCTACAGCGACAGCGAGCTCGCCGCCCTCGCGATCGCGACGGGTGTGGACGGGCCGAAGGACGTCCGCAGCTGCATCGAGGAGCAGGCCTACACGTCGTGGGCCAAGACCGAGACGGAGCGCGCGCTCAAGGAGCTTCCCGGCACGGACGGCATCGCCCTGACGACGACGCCGATGGTGATGGTCAACGGCACGCAGTACGTCGGCGCGCTCGACGACCCCAAGGAGTTCGCGCAGTTCGTCCTGACGGTCGCCAGCGACGCGTACTTCAAGGCGACGCCGACGCCCACCCCGACGCCCACGCCGACCCCCTGATCGGGTCGGAGCGGCGCGCCGGTAGACTGGGCGCTCTGCCGGCTTGGCGCAATTGGTAGCGCACCTAACTTGTAATTAGGGGGTTGCAGGTTCAAGTCCTGTAGCCGGCACCGGAATCACCCGCACGAGACTGCGGCTCGCGCCGCCTCTCAGGGAGCGGGCTCGAAGGTGATCGTCACGGGCGCCGCGCCGGTGGCCCGGTCGTACACCAGCGTCCCGGTCACGCGCGCGGGACCGGTCGACGGTCCGATGGTGGCGGTGAAGGTGTCGCCGTCCGCACTGCGGTTGAACTCGCCCAGCCGCTCGTCGAGCGGCTCCAGCTCCGCGGGGTCCCACCCCAGCTCGGGCGCGAGCGCGCGCAGATGATCCAGCGCCCCCGCCCAGCCGCGCACGACGTCGGGCGAGAGGGTGACGGCGACCAGTCGATCGTCCTCGGCGTTCACCGTCAGCCCCGAGACGTCGTCGAGCACGTACACCTCGTCGCCGGCGGCGATGATCGCCCTGACCGGCCTGCGGAACTCGGCGGACTTCTCGCCGTCCGCCGGGAGTCCGAGCTCGGTCGCCGAGAGACCGCCCGAGCCCACGCGGATGCGCAGCGTGCCCTCGACGTTGACGTAGTCGAAGCCCGCGTCGGTGAGCATGCTCGATCCGTCGGCGGCCTTCTGGTCGTCGGAGGCGGCGGGGCGCTCCTGCGTCCACCACGACCCCTGGATGGCCAGCGCCGCCACGACCGCGCCGATGATGATCAGGGCGAGCACCGCGGCGGGCAGCCAGGCGAGGAGCGCGCGGGTGCGGGAGCGGGTGGCCACGTCTCAGCGTAACCGGGGGCCGCGCGCGGCACGGCAAGATGGATCAGGTGACCTCTCGCCGACTGCCCGCATGGATCGGCATCGGCGGAGCTGTCCTGATCGGCGTCCTGACCGCCGCCCAGGCGCGCATCAACGGTGAGCTCGGGTTGCGCATCGGCGACGGGTTCGCCGCCGCCGTCATCTCGTTCGGGTCGGGCCTGCTCGTGCTGGTCGTGCTCTCCGTCGGGCTTCCGCGGGGCCGCCGGGGCTTCGCCGCCCTGGCCACCGGACTGCGCGAGCGCCGGATCCCGGTGTGGATGCTCTGCGGCGGCGTCGCGGGTGCGCTCTCGGTCGCCACGCAGTCGCTGGCCGTCGGGATCATCGGCGTGGCGCTGTTCACGGTGGGGGTCGTCGCCGGCCAGGCGGTGAGCGGTCTGCTCCTCGACCGGTCGGGGATCGGCCCCGCCGGCACCGTCGCGGTGACGCCGGCGCGCCTCGCGGGCGGCGCCCTGTCGCTGCTCGCGGTCGCGGTGTCGCTGGCTGGGGGAGTCGAGGCTCCCGTCGCCCTCATGGTGCTGCCGTTCCTCGTGGGCGCCGGCATCGCGTGGCAGTCCGCCGTCAACGGCCGCCTGCGCCAGCGGGTGGGATCACCGCTCACCGCGACCCTCGTCAACTTCATCGGCGGCACCGCGGTGCTGGCCGTGGCCGAGCTGATCCACACCGCGATCGCCGGTCCGCCGACGTCCTTCCCGCCGGATCCGTGGCTCTACCTCGGCGGCGTGATGGGCGTCGCCTACATCTTCCTCGCGGCCGCCCTCGTGCCCTACACCGGTGTGCTGCTGCTCGGGCTCGGAACGGTCGTCGGACAGGTCGTGACGTCCGTGGCGATCGATGCGGCATGGCCGACGAGCGCCGCACCGGGACTGCTGTCGTCGCTGCTCATGTCGTCGCTCGCGATCCTCTCGGTCGTGGTGGCCGTCGTGCCCTGGAGACGGATGCCCCGCTCCGGGCGCTGACCCGGCACCCGAGCCGCCCCGCCGGGGACCTCCTGGTGGCAAGCTGGTCATCGTGCCGAAGGTGTCACCCCTCGTTCGCGACCCGCGGGCGGTCGCGCGATGACGCGCCCGCTGCTGCGGGCGGACGATCTCGCCGAGCTCGACCGGATGCTCGCGCCCACCGATGAGCTGCTCGCCGAGCGCTACCCGGGGGACGACGGCTCCCGCCAGCCCCTGCACACCGTGTACGTGCCCGCCGACCGCTACACGCCCGCGCTGCCGCGCGAGTGGGGCGAGGCGGCGCTCGAGGCGATCGAGCGGCAGGGCGGGATGGCGTCGGCGATGCGGGAGCTCGGGATCCCCGACGCTCATGCCGGTGCCGTCGGCGCGTTCGTCGGGCGCAGGCTGGCCGCCGAGCCGATCGACGACCTCCGGCTGGATCTCGAGGACGGCTACGGCGATCGCGGTGACGAGGTCGAGGACGCCGATGTGCGCCGCGCCGCGGAACGGGTGGTCGCGGCGGTGGCGGAAGGGACGGCGCCGAAGCTCGTCGGCGTGCGCATCAAGGGCCTCGAGGCCCGCACGCGCGGTCGCGGCATCCGATCTCTCGAGCTCTTCCTCGCCGGACTCCGAGAAGGCGGAGACCTGCCGGACGGGCTGATCCTGACGCTGCCGAAGGTGACGACCTCGGCGCAGGTCGCGGCGATGGCAGCGGTATGCGGCCGGCTGGAGGAGCGCTGCGGGCTCGCGCCCGGGCGTCTGCGCTTCGAGGTCCAGGTCGAGACGCCGCAGCTCGTGCTCGGCCCTGACGGCATCTCGCCGCTGCCGCGTGCGATCGCCGCGGCCGGCGGTCGCCTGAGCGGGCTGCACTACGGGACCTACGACTACAGCGCATCGCTGGGGATCGCCCCCGCGCACCAGTCGATGGAGCATCCCGCCGCCGATCACGCGAAGAGCGTCATGCAGGTCGCTGCCGCGGAGACCGGGGTGCGGCTGTCGGACGGCTCGACGAACATCCTCCCCGTCGGGGATCCGGAGTCGGTGCGCTCGGCGTGGCGGCTGAGCGCGCGTCTGGTCCGGCGGTCGCTGGAGCGCGGCTTCTTCCAGGGGTGGGATCTGCACCCCGCCCAGCTCGTGCCCCGGTTCGCCGCGAACGGGCTGTTCTTTCGCGAGGGGCTCGCACCGGCCGCAGCGCGGCTGCGGGACTGGGCGCGGCGGCTCGACGGTCCCGTCCGTGACGAGCCCGCCACCGCCCGTGCGCTCGCCGCGTTCGTCGCCCGGGGCGTCGCATGCGGGGCGATCACGGCCGAAGAGGCGACGGATGCCGCCGGCATCGAGATCGCGACGCTCGCCGTCCTGGCACACCCGGAGACCGCCCGCAGGGAGTCCGCATGAGCTACTACACGCCCCGGGGCGGTCTGCCGCCCCAGACGGACCTGCTGACCGACCGCGCCGTCGTCACGCAGGCGTACACGTTCATCCCCCGGGGCGTGCTGCGCGACATCGTCACGAGCAGCCTGCCCGGATTCGAGCGCACGCGGGCATGGGTCCTCGCCCGGCCGGTCGCCGGATCGGCGACGACGTTCGCGCAGCTCATCCTCGAGATCGCACCCGGAGGGGGGTCCGACGCGCCGGAGGCGGAGAGCGGGGTGGAGGGCGTGCTGTTCGTCACCGCCGGCGTCCTCAGCCTCACGGTCGAGGGCACGAGGCACGCACTGGAGCCGGGCGGCTACGCGTACGTGGCCGCCGGGGCGGACTGGTCGCTGGCCAACGAGGGCGACGAGCCCGTCGGCCTGCACTGGATCCGCAAGGCCTACGAGCCGATCCCCGGTGTCCCCGCGCCCGGGTCGTTCGTCACCCGCGACCAGGACGTCGAGCCGCAGCCGATGCCCGGGACCGGCGGCGCGTGGGCGACCACGCGCTTCGTGGACCCGGAAGATCTCGCGCACGACATGCACGTCAACATCGTGACCTTCCAGCCGGGCGGCTCCATCCCGTTCGCCGAGACGCACGTCATGGAGCACGGTCTGTTCGTGCTGCAGGGCAAGGCGGTCTACCGGCTCAACGAGGACTGGGTGGAGTGCGAGGCGGGGGACTACATGCTGCTGCGGGCGTTCTGCCCGCAGGCCTGTTACGCCGGCGGGCCGGAGCCGTTCCGGTACCTGCTGTACAAGGACGTCAACCGGCAGATCCGGCTGACCTGAGCCGTGACGGATCTCGACGAGCACACGTACGACCTCGTCGTGCGGGGCGGGCGCGTCCTCGTCGGCGGCGCCGTCCGAGCCTGCGAGCTGGGCGTCGACGACGGGGCGATCGCCGCCATCGAGCCGCTCGGGCGTTCGCTCCCCGGCCGCAGGCTCGTCACGCTGCGCGAGGACGAGGTGCTCCTTCCCGGACTCGTCGACACGCACGTCCACGTCAACGAGCCCGGGCGCACGGCGTGGGAGGGGTTCGAGACGGCCACGAAGGCGGCGGCCGCCGGAGGAGTCACCACCATCATCGACATGCCGCTGAACAGCGTTCCGCCGACCGTCTCGGTCCCCGCGCTGGAGCGCAAGCGCAGCGCGGCGGCCGGTCAGGTCTTCATCGACGTCGGATTCTGGGGCGGAGCGGTGCCGGGCAACACCGGCGATCTCGCGTCGCTGCACGACGCGGGCGTGTTCGGCTTCAAGTGCTTCCTGGCACCGTCGGGCGTGGCGGAGTTCCCCCCGCTGGACGCCCGCGAGATGGAGCGCGCCATGGCCGAGACCGCCCGCCTGGGCTCGCTGCTCATCGTCCACGCCGAGGACGCCGACGCCCTCGCGCAGGCACCCGCCGCCGCGGGCACCGGCTACGGCGCCTTCCTCGCGTCACGTCCTCGCGCCGCCGAGGACCGCGCGATCGCCGACGTGGTGCGGCTGGCCCGCCGCACCGGCGCGCGCACCCACATCCTGCACCTGTCGTCGTCGGACGCCCTCCCGATGCTCGCGCGCGCGAAGCGCGAGGGCGTCCGCCTCAGCGTCGAGACGTGCCCGCACTACTTGACGCTCGTCGCGGAGGAGATCCCCGAGGGCGGGACCGCGTTCAAATGCTGCCCGCCGATCCGCGAGGCGCCCAACCGCGAGGGGCTGTGGCGCGGACTCGCCGACGGCACGATCGACGCGGTCGTGAGCGACCACTCGCCCTCGACCGTCGACCTCAAGCACATCGACGACGGCGACTTCGCGGCGGCCTGGGGAGGCATCGCATCGCTGCAGCTGGGACTGCCGCTGGTGTGGTCGGAGGCGCGGCGGCACGGCATCCGACTCGAGAAGGTGGTGGAATGGATGTCGGCGCGACCGGCGGCCCTGGCGGGTCTTGCCCGAAAGGGCGGCATCGCGCTCGGCTTCGACGCCGACCTCGTCGTGTTCGCACCGGACAGCGAGTTCGTCGTCGACGTCCACCGCCTGCACCACAGGAACCCCCTCACCCCGTACGACGGCCGCACGCTGTCGGGCGTCGTGCGGGAGACGTTCGTGCGGGGGCGGCGCGTGGACTTCGCCGAGCCCGGCGGACGCCTGCTGCGCCGCGGCGCCGCGTGAGCGCCGAGTCCGCGGTCGCCTGACCGCAGACCGACAAGCCCGGAAGAAGAGTGACATGTCCGCAGATCCCTACGGCGGTGGCCCCGACCTCCTCGACGCCGACACCGACCTCTGCAGGCCGGTCGCGACGCGTCCAGGACGCCACCGTGCCGTCGACCCCGCCATCGCCCGGTCCTGGCTGCTGGTGCCCGGCACCCGTCCCGACATATTCGACGACATGGCGGCGTCGCGGGCCGACGCGGTGGTGCTCGACATCGAGGACGCCGTCGACCCCAGCAAGAAGCCGCAGGCCCGGGCGGACGTGGTCGACTGGCTGCGGGCGGGGGGACGGGCGTGGGTGCGGGTCAACGACGCCGCGAGCCCCTTCTGGTCGGACGACCTCGCAGCGCTCGCCGGCATCCCGTCGCTCCTGGGCGTCATGCTGGCCAAGACCGAGTCGCCCGACCAGGTGACGAGCTCCTTCGACCGGCTCGGCGGCAACGCGCCGGTGGTCGCCCTCATCGAGTCGGCGATCGGCATGGAGGACGCCGCCCACATCGCCCGCGCACGCGGCGCCTTCCGGCTCGCGTTCGGCAGCGGCGACTTCCGCCGCGACACGGGCATGAGCGCGGATGCCGAGGCGATGGCGTACCCGCGCGCCCGTCTGGTCGTCGCCAGCCGCGTCGGCGACCTCCCCGGTCCCATCGACGGGCCGACGGTGGGCACCAGCATGCCGACGCTGCGCGAGCACTCCGCGATCACGGTGTCGATGGGCATGACGGGGAAGCTGTGCCTGGCCGCCGAGCAGGCGCCCGTCATCAACGAGGTGATCTGCCCGACGCCGAGCGAGGTGGAGTGGGCGTTGGACTTCCTCGCCGACTTCGAGGGCCGCGGGCGCGTCATCCGCGACGGCAGCGACTTGCCGCGTCTCGGCCGTGCGCAGAAGATCGAGAAGCTGGCTCTCGCGTTCGGCGTCCACCCGACGTCGTGAGCCGCCACCGAGCAGAGAGCGAAAGGGACGTACGACATGACTGAAGGCAATCGGCTGAGCGAGGGCGCACCGAATCCGGGCTTCGCGCTGCCCGACTCCACCGGTGCCGCGGTCCGGCCGGAGGACTTCGCCGGGCGCCGCCTCATCGTGTACTTCTACCCGGCCGCGTTCACCCCGGGCTGCACCACCGAGGCCTGCGACTTCCGCGACAACCTCGCCTCGCTGCAGGCAGCAGGGGTCGCAGTCGTCGGCATCTCGCCGGACTCGGTCGAGCGGCTGGCGGAGTGGGCCGAGGCCGAGCGGCTCGAGTTCCCGCTGCTGTCCGACGAGGACCACGCCGTCGCCGAGGCGTGGGGTGCGTGGGGACCGAAGGTGGTGAAGGGCCAGGAGCGCATCGGGCTCATCCGCTCGACCTTCGTGCTCGCACCCGACGGAACGATCGAGTCCGCTGAGTACGGCGTCGACCCGAACGGGCACGTCGACCGGCTCCGCGCGCAGCTCGCGGCCTGAGGCGCCGCGCCGCGATCCGCTCCTCGTCGCGCCGGATCCCTTTCCCGCGATGCTGGACGCAGGCCCGCCGCCGCGACACGATGGCTCGTGAGACGGCGAAGGGCGGGCGATGGAGCTCGAGGAGTTCAACCGGCTCGACGCGCGGTCGGCGGCCGAGCTGCTGCGACCGTGCCTCGACATCGATCGGTGGGTGCACGCCGTCGTCGCCGGCCGCCCGTACCGTGACCTCGCGGCGGCGGTCGAGTCCGCCCGTACGGCGGCGCGGCCCTGGACGACGGCCGAGATCGACCGCGCGCTGGCACGTCATCCGCGGATCGGCGAGCAGGCGGGCGGCGCGGATGCCGAGGCCGCGCTGTCGCGTGCCGAGCAGGCCGGCGTCGGGACGGCGTCCGCCGATGTCGCCGCGGCGCTCGCCGCCGGGAACCGGGCGTATGAGGCGACGTTCTCACGCGTGTTCCTCATCCGTGCAGCCGGTCGGAGCGCCGAGGAGATCCTCGAGGCGCTGCAGGAACGACTGACGCATTCCGAAGCCGAGGAGATCCCGGTGATCGCCGAGCAGCTCCGGCAGATCGCCGCCCTCCGGATGGAAGGGATCCTCACCGCATGAGCCACATCACCACCCACGTCCTGGATGCCTCGACCGGCAGACCCGCCTCCGGGGTCCGCGTCTCCCTCGCCACGGGCGACGGCGTCGGGATCGCCGCCGGCGTGACCGACGAGCGCGGGCGCGTCGCCGAGCTGGGGCCCGAGCGGCTCGAGCCGGGCGCGTACCGGCTGTCCTTCGCCATCGGCGACTACTTCGCAGCCTCCGGGCGGGAGACGTTCTACCCGGCGGTGTCGGTCGACTTCAGCGTCGCCGACGCCGACGAGCACTACCACGTGCCCCTGCTGATCAGCCCGTTCTCGTACTCCACGTATCGCGGGAACTGAGATGGAGGACAGCGCGTTCGTCCTCGGTGCCAACCAGTACGGCAAGGCGGAGGTGCGGCTCGTCCGCATCGACCGGGCGACCCCGCGCCACGAGATCACCGATCTCACCGTGACCTCGCAGCTGCGCGGGGACTTCGAAGCCGCTCACGTCCGCGGCGACAACGCGCGGATCGTAGCGACCGACACCCAGAAGAACACCGTCTACGCGCTCGCCCGCGACGACGTCGGATCGCCGGAGGCCTTCCTGCTGCGGCTGGGCCGTCACTTCACGGGAAGCTTCCCGTGGGTGAGCGGCGGGCGATGGGAGGCGGAGCAGGCCGCGTGGAGCCGGATCCCGGTGGGCGGCGAGGGGCACGAGCACTCATTCGTCCGCGGCGGGACGGAGACCCGCGTGGCGGTGGTCACGATCGACGGGCGCGACGAGACGGTCGTCGCGGGACTGCAGGACCTCGCCCTCCTGAAGACGACGGGGTCGGAGTTCCGCGGCTTCCCGCGGGACCGCTTCACGACGCTGGCCGACGTGACCGATCGCGTGCTGGCGACCCGCGTGAGAGCGCGATGGCGGTACAACCGACTCGACGTCGACTTCGACCAGACGTACGCCGACGTGCGCCGGGTCCTGCTGGAGACCTTCGCCCAGACGCATTCGCTGGCACTCCAGCAGACGCTGTTCGAGATGGCACGGCACACCCTGGCCGCGCACTCCGAGATCGACGAGGTGCGGCTGTCGATGCCGAACCTGCACCACTTCGCCGTGGACCTCAGTCCCTTCGGGCTCGACAACCCCGGCGAGGTCTTCTTTCCCGCCGACCGTCCGTACGGGCTCATCGAGGCGGCGGTGCTGCGCGAGGGCGCCGACGGCGATCATCCCGCGTGGCGCGGCATGGCCGGCTTCTGCTGAGCGGATGCCTCCGCCGGCCTGGTGAGCGGCGCGGCGGGGCGTGGCATCCGTGTCAGGGCATGCGGGTGACGAGCCTGCGCGCGTCCACCGTCTTGCGCCGCTCGGGACGCGACGTGCGGGGCTTGCCTCCCACGTAGAGCCAGCCCAGCAGCTCCTCGTTCTTCTTCAGGCCGTGCGCCTTGGCCACCGCCTTCGCGCGGGTGTAGTGCCCGGTTCGCCAGATCACGCCCCAGCCGGCCTCGTCGAGCAGCAGGCTCAGCATGTGGGCGACGCCGGAGGCCACCGCCTCCTGCTCCCATCGCGGCACCTTGTGGCTCTTGCGATAGCTCGCGACGACCGCCACGAGCAGTGGGGCGCGCAGCGGCTTGGACGAGACGCCCTTGTCGCCCTGCGCCTTGTTGATCGCACGGCCGAGCCGCTCTCTGTCGTCGCCGCGCAGCTCGATGATCCGCCACGGCTGCAGCGAAGAGTGGTCGGCGACGCGGCCCGCCGCGGCCACGAGCTCCAGCAGCTGCTCGTGCGTCGGCGCCTCGTCGGTGACCTTCGACCACGAGCGCCGCGCGAGAGCGGCATCGAGGGCGCCGGGCATCAGGCCTGGACCGGACCGTCGCCCGGCGTGAAGTTCAGCGAGATCGAGTTCATGCAGTAGCGGTCGCCCGTCGGCGTGCCGAAGCCGTCGGGGAAGACGTGTCCGAGATGCGAGCCGCAGTTCGCGCAGCGCACCTCGGTGCGCACCATGCCGTGGCTGCGGTCCTCGATGAGGTCGACCGCCTCGGGCCGGATCGACTCGTAGAAGCTCGGCCAGCCGCAGTGCGAGTCGAACTTCGTGCCGCTCTGGAAGAGCTCGGCGCCGCACGCCGCGCACGTGTAAAGGCCGGCACGGCTCTCATCGAGCAGTTCACCCGTCCAGGGTCGCTCCGTCCCGGCTTCTCGCAGCACGGCGTACTGCTCGGGGGTCAGTTCGGCGCGCCACTCGGCGTCGCTCTTGTCGACGGCGTAGGTCATGGGTCCCTCCTCTGCCGCGGATGCGGCACGCAGTCCATTCTTCCGCAGCATGACGAGGCGCGGTCGGTGCCCGCTGGGGGAACCCCCAGAACTGCGAGGCATCCGCCGATCCGCCAGGATGGCGGGGTGGCGGACCAGAACCGGGACCAGGATGCGGCCGACGTCGCGGAGCGATACGCGCGGTTCGCCCGAGACGAGGCGCCCGGCCGCTCCGCGCTGTACGCCCAGTGGGCGGCGGGCGTCGCCGCGGACCCCGCGACGGCGGCCGTCCTTGCCCGGATCCCTGCGACGCGGCGACAGCCGCCCCTCGTCTTCGCCGTCAGCCGCATGCTCGGCGCCCCGGAAGCGGGGTTCCCCGCCTGGGCGGAGTGGCTGCATGTGCACGCGGACACCGTCGTGGCGGAGGCATCCCGTCGCCGACTGCAGACCAACGAGCCGCAGCGGTGCGCGGCGCTCCTTCCCGCGCTCGCGGCCGTCGAGGGCCCGATCGCCCTTCTCGAGGTCGGCGCGAGCGCGGGGCTCTGCCTGTACCCGGACCGCTACTCCTACCGATACCGCACCGAAGGGGCGGTCGTGGCGCTCGATCCGGTCGACGGACCGTCGACCGTGGTGCTGGACTGCGAGGTGACCGGCGACGTGCCGTTGCGGATGCCGGACGTGGTGTGGCGCGCGGGAATCGATCTCGAACCGCTCGACGCCGGCGACCCTGCGGACCGCCGCTTCCTCACGAGTCTCGTCTGGCCGGGGGAGCGCGGACGCGGCGGCAGGATCCTCGCCGCGCTCGACATCGTCGCCGCCGACCCTCCGCTGCTGCGCGCCGGGGACGCCGCCGACCCCGACACGCTGCGCGCCGCCGCCGCCCTCGCGCCGCCGGAGGCGACGCTCGTGGTGACCACGCCGGGCGTGCTGCCCCACATCGCCCGCCCGGAGCGCGAGCGCCTCGTCGAGACCGTGCGGGGGCTGGACGCCGTCTGGGTCACGATCGACCCGCCCGGCCTGCACTCCGCAGCATCCTGGGCGTGGCAGCCCGCCGTCGACCCTGCGACCTGGGGCGGGTTCGTCCTCGGCGTCGACGGCCGCGCGCTCGCCGCCGTCGATCCGCTCGGCGCGTTCGTGCGCTGGCGCGCGTCGCGCCACGGAGAGACGGATGCCGCGGGCTAGCGTGGACGCGTGCCTCTGACCGACCGCGACCGCGCCATCCTCGACTTCGAGGCGGAGTGGCGCCGCCACGCGGGGGCCAAGGAGGAGGCGATCCGGGCCGACCTCGGCATCTCACCCGCGCGCTACTACCAGCTGCTCGGCCGTCTGATCGACACGGCCGACGCGCAGGAGCACGACCCGATGCTGGTGAAGCGCCTGCGGCGCCTGCGGGACGCGCGGGTGCACGACCGCGCGGCGCGCGCCGCCGACGCCCGCTGATCGCCCGGCGGGGTCGCGGGTCCGCCGGTCCTGAACACCCCGCGTTCGCCCGGTAGCATCGTCGGGTGCCGACCACGAGCTTCCCCCGCGATCGTTTCGACGACGTGCCGGAGACGGACCGCGTCGGCGCGCACCGGGCGGAGAACCCGCGCATGCGGGGCTGGGTCGTGCTGCTGTGGGCCGCGCTGGCCACCCTCGTGCTCATCGCAGTCGGCATCTTCGGCACCCTGATCGCCTCGGGCCGCATCGAGCTGGCACCCACCCCGGTGCCGACCGTCGAGCCGGTTCCCGAGGTGACACCGGTCGTCGACACGACCTACGCCGTGATGATCCTCAACGCGACTCCCGAGCAGGGGCTCGCCACCCAGCTGAAGGACGTCGTGGTCGCCGCCGGGTGGGCCGACGATGCCGTGACGGCGGGAGAGGCGGGCTCCGAGGACTTCCCGACGACCACCGTCTTCTACAGCGCCGCCGCCGACGAGGCCGCGGCCGCCGGCCTGGCGGAGGTGATCGGGGGCGCCGCCATCGAGCAGAGCGACGCCTACCCGTCGACCTCGCCCGACACGCCGCAGCTGACCGTCGTCGTCGGCCTGGACCGCACGGCCGCCGGACAGACGCCCGCCCCCACACCCTGACGCGCACCGCTCTGCAGCGCTCGGGCGGGAGTGTGTTTCGCGCCGGTAAACACTTGTGTGCCGGCGTGTCAACAAGTGACGAATCGCCCGATCGGCGTCCGCGCGCCTGCATACGATGAAGCCCAGCAACGCCGGCAACAGGAGAAACGCATGACCCAGGGCACCGTCAAATGGTTCAACGCCGAGAAGGGATTCGGCTTCATCACCGTCGCCGACGGCCAGGACGTCTTCGTCCACTACTCCAACATCGACATGACGGGTTTCCGCGTGCTCGAGGAGGGGCAGACCGTGGAGTTCACGGTCGGGGCGGGCCAGAAGGGTCCTCAGGCCGAGGCGGTGCGCGTCGTCTGAGCCCTCGGCTCAGCGCCCGACGCTGACGACACCCGAGACGGAGTGCCTCACGGCACTCCGTCTCTCTGCGTTTCGGCATCTCCTTCCCGCGGCTTGCACTCGGTAGGGTCGAGTGCCAGAATGATTTAGCACTCGTCTTCATTGAGTGCTAATTCCCAAAGCCAACGTTCCGGAGGGACGACACACACATGGCAAAGATCATCGCTTTCGACGAGGAGGCCCGTCGCGGCCTCGAGCGCGGCCTCAACATCCTGGCCGACGCCGTCAAGGTGACGCTCGGCCCGCGCGGTCGCAACGTCGTGCTCGAGAAGAAGTGGGGCGCCCCCACGATCACGAACGACGGTGTCTCGATCGCCAAGGAGATCGAGCTGGACGACCCGTACGAGAAGATCGGCGCGGAGCTCGTCAAGGAGGTCGCCAAGAAGACCGACGACGTCGCCGGTGACGGCACGACCACCGCGACCGTCCTCGCTCAGGCGCTCGTGCGCGAGGGTCTGCGCAACGTCGCAGCCGGCGCCGACCCCATCTCGCTCAAGAAGGGCATCGAGAAGGCCGTCGCCGCCATCACCGCCGAGCTGCTCGAGTCCGCAAAGGAGGTCGAGTCCAAGGACCAGATCGCCGCCACGGCGTCGATCTCGGCCGCTGACCCGGAGATCGGCCAGCTCATCGCCGAGGCCATCGACAAGGTCGGCAAGGAGGGCGTCGTCACCGTCGAGGAGTCGCAGACCTTCGGCACCGAGCTCGAGCTCACCGAGGGCATGCGCTTCGACAAGGGCTACATCAACCCCTACTTCGTCACGGACCCGGAGCGCCAGGAGGCCGTCTTCGAGGACCCGTACATCCTCATCGCGAACCAGAAGATCTCGAACATCAAGGACCTTCTGCCCGTCGTCGACAAGGTGATCCAGGACGGCAAGGAGCTCGTCATCATCGCCGAGGACGTCGAGGGTGAGGCTCTCGCGACGCTCGTGCTCAACAAGATCCGCGGCATCTTCAAGTCGGTCGCCGTCAAGGCTCCCGGCTTCGGCGACCGTCGCAAGGCGCAGCTGCAGGACATCGCGATCCTCACCGGCGGCCAGGTCATCACCGAGGAGGTCGGTCTCAAGCTCGAGAACGCCACCCTCGACCTGCTCGGCCGTGCGCGCAAGGTCATCGTCACCAAGGACGAGACCACGATCATCGAGGGTGTGGGCGACGCCGCTGCGATCGAGGGTCGCGTGACCCAGATCCGCCGCGAGATCGACAACACCGACAGCGACTACGACCGCGAGAAGCTCCAGGAGCGTCTTGCCAAGCTCGCCGGCGGCGTGGCCGTCATCAAGGCGGGTGCGGCCACCGAGGTCGAGCTGAAGGAGCGCAAGCACCGCATCGAGGACGCCGTTCGCAACGCGAAGGCGGCCGTCGAGGAGGGCATCGTCCCCGGTGGTGGCGTCGCCCTGATCCAGTCCGGCAAGAAGGCGCTCGACGCCCTCGAGCTGACGGGTGACGAGGCGACCGGCGCCAACATCGTGCGTGTCGCGATCGAGGCTCCGCTGAAGCAGATCGCCCTCAACGCCGGTCTCGAGCCGGGCGTCGTGGCGAACAAGGTGTCGGAGCTCCCCGCGGGTCACGGCCTGAACGCCGCCACGGGCGAGTACGGCGACCTGTTCGCGCAGGGCATCATCGACCCCGCCAAGGTGACCCGCTCGGCGCTGCAGAACGCCGCGTCGATCGCCGGTCTGTTCCTCACGACCGAGGCCGTCGTCGCCGACAAGCCCGAGAAGGTCGCGGCCCCGGCCGGCGACCCGACCGGTGGCATGGACTTCTGACCACGTCCACGACCGCGTAGCGTCTCCACAGAACGGCCCCTCCGCTTGGAGGGGCCGTTCTGTGTTCTCCGGGGGTCAGCGGAACATGCTGGTCGCCGCGAGCTCGGTGTCGGCGTACTGGCGCGCGGCGGACGCCAGTGCGGCGTTGATCTGCGCCAGCGACTCCTCCACCTGGCGCTGGGTTGCGCGCCACTGCTCGACGACGCCCGCGAAGGCGGCGGACGCCGCTCCCGTCCACGACGACTGCAGCTGCGTCAGCTGGGCCAGCATCGCGTCGGATTCGGCCTGGAGCCGGTCGATCGTGCCCCGCACGGAGGTGGTGGAGGCGAGGATGGTGTCGCTGTCGACGGTGAAGACGGCCATAGGTGCTCCTGATCGATGTGCGGTGGCCGGATGCCGAACCCGCCGTGCCCGCAACGCTAAGCGCGCGGCACGGGGGGAGGCGCGGCATCCGCCCTCATCTGTGCATCGGGCGTCGCGGGGCCGGGATGGGGAGGAGCCCCGTCACTCCGAGGCGTCGGCGAGGCGAGCGAGCGGCTGCGTCGGCGTATCGAGGTGCTCGGCGGCGTCGCGGATGTCGGCCAGCGGGAACGACACGCGGAAGGTCGCTCCGCCTCCGGGGGTGTCGACGACCCCGACCGAGCCGTGCAGCGCCTCGACGATCGACGCCACGATCGACAGCCCGAGGCCGGAGCCGCCCGTCTCGCGCGTGCGCGACGTGTCGGCGCGCCAGAAGCGCTGGAAGATCTTCTCCTTGATCTGGTCGGGCACCCCCTCGCCGTGATCGACGACCTCGACCCAGCCCATGTGCGCCCGTGCGTCGATGCCGACCCGCAGCTCGATGGGGGAGTCCTCCGGCGTGAAGCGGCGCGCATTGCCGAGCAGGTTCGTCACGACCTGCCGGATGCGGTTCTCATCTCCCAGCACGATCGGCGCGAGGGCGCCGGCGCGCGGCGAAGGCTCCGATTCGGGCAGCACGGAAGGCATCTCGCTGGACCCGTTCGCGCTGGAGGCCGGGACGGGCTTCGGGCGTCTCCGCAGCAGCGACAGCGTCGCGCCTGCCCGCGAGATCGCCGACGGGCCGCCGGTCCGCCGCTTCGCGTCGGGGTTGACGGCGTCGTCCTCCTCGTCGGGTGGGAGCGCGGGCTCCACGATCGTGGTGTCGATCGTGGTGACCGGGCGCCGGGGGGAGGCGGCCCGCACATCCAGAGCGGCGTCACGGGCGATGGGTCGCAGGTCGACGGGAGCGATGATCACGTCGCGCCGTTCGTCGAGACGCGCCAGCGCGAGCAGGTCCTCGACGAGCAGGCCCATGCGCACGGCCTCCTTCTCGATGCGGTCCATCGACTGGGCGACGTCGTCCTCGCCGCGCACCGCGCCCATGCGGTAGAGCTCGGCGTACCCGCGAACGGTGACCAGCGGCGTGCGCAGTTCGTGGCTGGCGTCGCCGATGAAGCGCCGCATCTGACGCACCGTGGCATCGCGCTGCGAGATCGCGCTGTCTACGCGATCGAGCATCGCGTTGATGGCGGTCTTGAGCCTGCCGACCTCGGTCGTGGTCGGTTCGATGTCCGTCATGCGCTGGCTGAGGTCGCCCGCCGCGATCGCGTCGGCGGTCGACTCGACCTGACCGAGGCTGCGGAACGTGAGGGTGACGAGGTAGCGGGTGGCGACCGCGCCGACGACAAGGATGACGAGCGCGAGGATGCCGTAGATGCCGATGTACTGGGCGACGATCTGGTTGCTGGGCGCCAGCGGCAGCGCGACGAGCTGCGTGTAGTAGTCCGAGACGCTCTCGATGAGATACAGGTCGGTGCTCGCGAGATACGTGTTGCCGGTTTCGGCGTTGGTGAGCGGGAAGGTCGACACACCGCGGATGGTGACCTCCTCGATGGTCATCACCTCGGGGAAGTCGGGGGGAGGCCCGCCGTTGCCGCCGGCGCTCGTCTCGAAGGCGCCGTCGGGACCGTAGATCGCGACGAAGTACGACGGGGAGGGCACATCGGTCTTCTTCGTGAACCGCGGGCCGGTCGCAGTGATCTCGATGTCGAAGAGCGTGCTGGCGACATCGGTGGCGGCCAGCTGCTGGGTCTGCTCGTCGACGCTGGCGACCAGGGCGTTGCGCAGGAAGACCGCCGTGCCGAGTCCGGCAGCGAACAGGCCGACGGCCAGGAGCGCGACGGTGACCCCGGTGACCTTCGCGCGCAGACTCGTGCCGCGCCACCACCGGGTGACCGCATCGGGCTGGTGAGCCAGGTCGCCCCTCCGTTTCCGGGTCCGCCGTCAGGCGGTCTTGCCGGCCTTCAGCATGTAGCCGAAGCCGCGCTTGGTCTGGATGAGGGGCTCGGACGAGTGTGGGTCGATCTTGCGGCGGAGGTACGAGATGTAGCTCTCCACGATGCCGGCATCGCCGTTGAAGTCGTACTCCCACACGTGGTCGAGGATCTGGGCCTTCGACAGCACCCGGTTGGGATTGAGCATGAGGTAGCGCAGCAGCTTGAACTCGGTCGGGCTGAGGTCGATCGAGACGTCCCCGACCTGCACGTCGTGCGTGTCCTGATCCATGGTCAGCTCGCCCGCCCGGATGATCGACTCCTCGTCGGCCTGCATGGTGCGCCGCAGGATCGCCTGGATGCGTGCGACGATCTCGTCGAGGCTGAAGGGCTTCGTGACGTAGTCGTCGCCTCCGGCGTTGAGTCCGGTGATCTTGTCCTCGGTCTCGTCCTTGGCGGTGAGGAAGAGGATCGGGGCGGTGTATCCGGCTCCGCGCAGGCGCTTGGTGACGCTGAAGCCGTTCATGTCGGGCAGCATCACGTCGAGGATGATGAGATCGGGCTCCTCTTCGAGGACGGCCGAGATCGTCTGCGCGCCATTCGACACGGCGCGGACCTGGAACCCGGCGAATCGCAGGCTCGTGATCAGCAGGTCGCGGATGTTCGGTTCGTCGTCCACGACGAGGATGCGCGGTGCGGTCATGCCCTCATTATGTCGGCGGATGCCATGGGATGTCTGGATATCGCTCCCGAGTCCGGCTTCCCCGCGCGCCCGGCACGGAGGAGCGCCCCTTGAACAAGCGGGCGGGCAGGGGGAGCATGGCAATCACAGACCCGCGCGCGCACGCTGCCGCAGGCCACGGGGGACGAAGGCCCGCCGCGCGATGCGACCGTGCTCGAGGAGGCATCATGGCGCACTTCGTGATCGTCGGAGGCGGGCTCGCCGCGGGCAAGGCCGTGGAGCGGCTCCGCACAGAGGGTTTCGACGGCGACGTCACGGTCGTGACCGCGGAGCGGCATCCGCCATATCAGCGTCCGCCGCTGTCGAAAGGATATCTGCAGGGGGTCGAGGGGCCGGATGCGGTCGTGCTGCACCCCTCGGAGTGGTACGCCGACGGGATGGCGGATCTTCGGACCGGCACCGTCGCGGTCGCTGTGGAGCCCGGCGACGGGCGGGTTGTGCTGGATGACGGCACGACGCTCGCCTTCGATGCTCTGCTCCTGGCGACGGGGTCGTCGCCGCGACGCCTCCCGCTCGAGGGCGCCGAGCTGCCCGGGGTGCGGACGCTCCGCACGCTCGACGACGCCGACGCGCTCGCGGCCGACCTGCGCGACGGCGGCAGACGGCTCGTGGTGATCGGATCCGGATGGATCGGGATGGAGGTGGCGGCGACCGCGCGGACGCTGGGCAACGACGTCACGGTGCTCGAGCGAGGCGAGGTTCCACTGGCTTCGGCCATCGGTGCGGAGATGGGGGCCGTGTTCCGCGACCTCCACCGGGCCCACGGCGTCGACCTCCGCGCCTCCGTCGGCGTCGAACGGATCCTCGGCGGCGACCGGGTCACCGCGGTGGTCGTGGACGGCGAGGAGGTCGCAGCAGACCTCGTCGTCGTGGGCGTCGGCGCGGCACCGAACCTCGCGCTCGCCGAGGAAGCCGGCATCGCCGTCGACAACGGCATCCTGACCGACGCGGGTCTGCGCACCGACGCCCCCGGCGTGTACGCGGCCGGCGACGTCGCCAACGCGTTCCACCCGGGTATCCGGCGTCGCCTCCGCAGCGAGCACTGGGACAACGCCCTCAAGGGCGGCGCCGTCGCGGCGCGATCGATGCTCGGGATCGAGGCGTCCCACGATTCCATCCCGTACTTCTACACCGACCAGTTCGACGTGTCGATGGAGCTGTCGGGCTATCCGCCGCTGATGCGGGATGCCGAGTTGGTCGTGCGCGGCGATGCGGAGGCGAGGCAGTTCATCGCCTTCTGGGTGGGTGAGGACACGGTGGTGGGCGCCATGAGCGTCAATGTGCCGAAGACCACCAAGACCGTGCAGGCGCTGATCCGCTCGGGCGATCGGGTGGATCGCGAGCGGCTGCGCGACGAGAACGTGCCGCTGGAGGGGCTCCTCGGCTGAAGGTCGTCAGTCCAGGCACGCACGTACCGCGCGCTCGACGACTGGCCGGACCTCGGCATCCGGATCGACCGTCACGCGGTGCAGGACGAGTCCGTCGCCCGCGGCCATCAGCGTGCGGACGGCCTGATCGGGCGCGTTCGCCCCCACGCGCGCGAGGATCGCCGTGGTCCACTCGACGTACGCGCGGCGCTGGTCCAGGAGCGGGGCGAGGAGCTCGGCATCGCCGGCGCCCTCGAGGAACAGCGCGTAGCGGGCCCGCGTGCGTTTCGCGAGCGGTCCCGTCTGCCACTCGATCAGGGCGCTGAGCGCCTCGACCAGCTGGCCGGGCGTCTCCACCGGGGATGTGCCGCCGGCCGCGAACTCCGCCCGCTCGGTCTCGGCGAGCCACGCCACGACCCCCGCCACGAGCGCATCGCGAGTGCGGAACCAGTTCGACGTGGATCCCTTCGGCAGACCCGCGCGCTCGTCCACGCGCGCGTGGGTCAGCGCCCGGATGCCCTGTTCGCCGACGAGTGCGAGCGCGGCGTCGAGTGCTCGCTCGCGTGTCGATGCCATGATCCCGACTGTAGGCGATACCGATCTACTATAGAAGTAGTGACAATCCACTATGAAAGTAGTAACCTTCGTCGCATGACCGATATCGCCGGCATCCGCTCGTCGATGGTCACCGCGAACGGACTGCGTATGCGCGTCACGGAGGCCGGAACGGGAAGGCCCGTGCTCATGCTGCACGGGTTCCCCCAGAGCTCCAGGGAGTGGGCGCCCGTCATGGCGGCGCTGTCGGATCGGGCGCGGCTCATCGCGCCGGATCTGCGAGGAGCGGGGGAGACCGACGCGCCGAGCTCGGGCTACGACTCCGAGACGGTGCAGCGCGATGTCATCGCACTGCTGGACGAGCTGGGGCTGGAGCAGGTCGATCTCGTCGCCCACGACTGGGGCGCGATCGTCGGATTCGATCTGTGCCTGACGCATCCCGAGCGGGTGCGGAGGTACGTCGCCATCGCGGTGCCCGCCCCGTATCTGCGCATGAACAGAGGGCTCGCGCTCGGGCTGATGAAAGCACTGCCGCACCTCTGGTTCCAGTGGGCAGTGGCCACCCCCGGCCTCGGGCCCGCCCTGCTGTCGCGGGGTCGGCAGCGGCTCGCGAACTACATCCTCCACGCCTTCCAGGTGCGCCCGAAGGCGGAGGCCGACGAGGCGGCTTATGAGCGCGCGCTGGCCGATCCGGCGCGCGCCCGCGCAGCGTCCAAGCTGTACCGCGGACTGATACTCCCCGGTTTCATGAGGGCGGTGAACGGCTCCTACCACGGGCGGGTACTGAGGACGCCGACGTTGGTGCTCTTCGGCGCGGATGACGGGCTGCTCCCCAAGGATGCGCTCGAGGTGAGTCCCGACGACGCCCCGCACACGACCATCGAATACGTGCCCGGCGGCGGGCACTATGTCGTCGACGAGAACCCCGCCGAGGTGGCGCGGCGCATCGGCGAGTTCCTCGGGGTCTGATCGGAAAAGGGCCGGCCTGTCCTTGGATGTGGCCGCTCAGGCCGCGAGGGAGTGCGCGTCCAGGATCGTGTAGGCGTAGCCCTGCTCGGCGAGGAACCGCTGCCGGTTCTGCGCGAAGTCCTGGTCGACGGTGTCGCGCGCGATGAGCGTGTAGAAGCTGGCGGTGTGGTTCGACTGCTTCGGGCGCAGGAGCCGGCCGAGGCGCTGGGCCTCCTCCTGGCGCGACCCGAACGAGCCCGAGACCTGGATGGCGACGGATGCCTCGGGCAGGTCGATCGAGAAGTTCGCGACCTTCGACACCACGAGCACGGAGATCTCGCCCACACGGAAGGCCTGGTACAGCTCCTCGCGCTCGTCGACCGGCGTCTGCCCGGTGATCTTCGGGGCGTTCAGCGCCTCGGCGAGCACGTCGATCTGATCGAGGTACTGCCCGATGATGAGGATGCGCTCGCCCTCGTGCCGCTCCACGAGTTGACGCACGACGCCGATCTTCGCCGGCGCCGTGGCGGCGAGACGGTACCGCTCGTCGTCGGCCGCGGCGGCGTACTCGAGGCGGTCGCCGGCCGGCAGGTCGACGCGCACCTCGTAGCAGACGGCGGGGGAGATGAAGCCCTGAGCCTCGATCTCCTTCCACGGCGCGTCGAACCGCTTGGGGCCGATGAGGCTGAAGACGTCGCCCTCGCGGCCGTCCTCGCGCACGAGGGTCGCCGTCAGGCCCAGCCGTCGCCGCGCCTGCAGGTCGGCGGTGAGCTTGAACACCGGCGCCGGCAGGAGGTGCACCTCGTCGTAGACGATCAGACCCCAGTCCAGGGCGTCCAGCAGCGCGAGGTGGGCGTACTGTCCCTTCCGCTTCGCGGTGAGGATCTGGTAGGTCGCGATCGTGACCGGCTTGATCTCCTTGACCTGCCCCGAGTACTCGCCGATCTCCTCGGGGGTCAGCGACGTGCGCTTGAGCAGCTCGTCGCGCCATTGGCGCGCGCTGACCGTGTTCGTCACGAGGATGAGGGTCGTCGTCTTCGTCTCGGCCATGGCGCCCGCGCCCACGAGGGTCTTGCCGGCGCCGCAGGGGAGCACCACGACGCCGGACCCGCCGTCGGTGAAGATGTCGACCGCCTGCCGCTGATACGGGCGCAGTTCCCAGCCGTCCTCCGCGAGGTCGATGGGGTGAGGCGTCCCCGGCGTGTAGCCGGCGAGGTCCTCGGCCGGCCAGCCGATCTTCAGCAGCTCCTGCTTGATCTGGCCGCGGGCCCACGCGTCGACGACGTAGACGTCGGGGGAGGGGTGGCCGATCAGCAGCGGCTGGATGCGCTTGTTCTTCGACACCTCCGCCAGGACCGCGGCATCCGTCGATCGCAGGATCAGCTCGCCTCCGCTGCCGTCCTCGGCGACCGGGGTGCGCTCGATGACCAGACGCCCGTACCGGCCCACCGTCTCGGAGATGTCGATCGAGACCGACGGGGGCACCGGGAACCGCGACCACCGGTCGAGCGTCGCGAGCATGTCCTGCGCGTCGTGCCCGGCGGCCCGTGCGTTCCACAGCCCGAGCCGCGTGATGCGGTAGGTGTGGATGTGCTCGGGGGCGCGCTCGAGCTCGGCGAAGATCGCCAGCTCGTGGCGGGCGCTCTCGGCGTCGGGATGTGCGACTTCGAGGAGCACCGTGCGGTCGCTCTGGACGATGAGGGGGCCGTCAGCCATAACGAGCTAGTTTACCGGCGCCCCGGGCGGGACGGGCGTGACGGCTCGGAGGGCGAAGCGGATGCCGCGACTCACGCGACGCCGACGCTGACGATGCTCGACACGGGCAGGGTGCGTTCGATGTCGGCGGCGCGGTCGCGTCCGCGCAGGCGGCCGCCGCCGAGCCCGGCCGCCTCGAGGGTGAAGGAGCGCTCCGCGCCGTCGGGCATGCGCACCACCACGATGATCTCGGCGCGGCTGCGCACGGCCTGCTCGAGCTCGCGCTCGAGCCACCCCGCCTCGCCGTCCGTGCCGTGCCCGCCGCGGAGGATGGCGATGAGTCGTGCGTACGCCTGCTCCGCCGTCGCCGCGGGTTCCGAGGGCGTGCCCGAGGTGCGCCGGTGGATCGACTCCGGGCGTCCTGCCGCATCGAGCGCGATCACCGGGTACCGGGCGTCTGCGAGCGTCCAGTAGACCGCGTCCCTGGCCACGCGCGAGGTGAGGGCCTCGCCGTCGGGCACGAGTCCGAGCGGACGAAGCGCCTGATCGATCGCGATGGCGTCGAGCAGGCTCGTGTCGGGACTCTCGACCCGGGTGCGGCCGGTGCCCTCGTGGGCGCGCACACGCACCATGCCGTGTCGTGCTGCCGTGCTCTCGATCAGGTACTCCAGCGGCTGGGGGATCCCGGTGAGCGACAGCGAGGCGAGGAAGGCCCGCATCGACTCCGCCGTCTCGCCCTCGGTCATGCCGGCGGCGAGCGACGCGGCGGTGAAGCGGTAGGTCGACGCCTGCGCGCGCGATTCGCGTGCGGCCATGGAGCGCAGCCGCAGGTCGAGTGCGGGCGCGAGCGGCCCTGGCGCGATCGCGGTGAGATCGGCCTGAAGATACACCCTGTCGATCTCGGCGGGGAGGTACGGCGCCATCGTGGCGGCGTCGGCCGCTTCGCCCGCGCGCAGCGCCGCCGTCCAGGGGAACTCGGCGGCGCCGGCGGGATCGAACAGGCCCCAGCGCACGCCGAGGCGGTGGAGCTCACCGGCGCGCGCCGGCCAGTCCGGGTCGAGCGGGTACGCCGTCGGCCACGAGGCGGGCGAGGCGAATCCACCCGCCGGGGTGCGCAGCCCCGCGGGCAGGCTGGCGCGCAGCCCCTCGGCGATCGCCTCCCAGCGCTGCGGAGTAGGCGCCTCCAGCCACCGTTCGCCCAGGTCGGTCACGACCCACTCGCGGTCGTGCGCGACGGCGAGGCCCGCTCCCGCGGCGGAGGTCAGCAGATCCTCGAGGTCGTCCGAGAACTCGATGGCCCCGGCATCCATGAGCCGGCGGCGGTCCGCCGCGCTCACCGGACCGGCGCCCGTCCGCGCGAGAGGGGCGTGCAGACACGCGAGGAGCACGTCGGCGAGGGAGCCGGCCGTCGTGAACGCCCGCTCTGCGGCCCCGGCGGAGGATCGCGGCTCGGCGGGCGCCGGCTCGCGCTCGTCGGCGGCGGGGGTGAACGCCTCGGGGGAGGTGGCCGCCGCGGCGGCCACCCGTTCGGCCACCACCGCGTACGGCGCACCGTCGGCGTCGACGAGCGCGAGGAGCGACGCTGTGCCGTCGGCCCGGCTTCGCCCGTCCCGCAGGGCGATGAGATCGCGGCGGTCGAGGCGGGTCAGCGCACGGTCGACCGATGAGGACTCGAGCAGGCTCTCCGCGGCGTCGAAGAAGTCGTGCCATCCGGCCTGGGCAGTCACGCCCCGTGCCGCGAGCGTCGCCGCGAGCGCGGCATCCCCGAGATCGGCGAGCCGTGTCGCGAGTGCGCGCGCGTCGGAGACCAACCCGGTCAGCCCCCTCTGTTGGCCCGCGACCTCCGGACGAGACTCATGATCAGCACGGCGAGCAGCAGCCCGAACGCCACGATCGGCGCGATGTACACGAGCACGCCCACCAGCGGCCAGATTCCGGCGCTGAAGTCCGCGCCCGCGGCCGACGCGATCATGATCGCGAAGAAGCAGACGATCGAGAGCACGAGCAGCCCGAGCGACATGAAGGCCAGGACGCGGTCGATGCGGCGGACGGGGACGTCGCCGGAGGGATTCGTGCTCATCCGCTCCAGCCTACCCGCTGGCGCTGACCTTGCGGAGGGACGATGCCGAGCCGGTGGGGCCTGCCGCCAGGGCGTGCCATTAGGCTGGTGGGTGGGGTTCAGAACCCCGATTTCGTCATGCCGCCGCGCGTGGGCGCGGCGCCCGATCCAGCGAGGTTTCCATGCCCACCGGCAAGGTCAGGTTCTACGACGAGGAGAAGGGCTTCGGCTTCATCTCCTCCGACGACGGTCAGGACGTCTTCCTGCACGCCACCGCCCTGCCCGCCGGCACTCCCGCTCTGAAGACGGGCACGCGGCTGGAGTTCGGCATCGCCGACGGCAAGCGCGGGCCGCAGGCGCTCTCGGTCCGAGTGCTCGAGGCTCCCGTCAGCCTCGCCAAGCGCTCCCGCAAGCCCGCGGACGATATGGCGATCATCGTCGAAGACCTGGTGAAGCTGCTCGACGGCATCGGCGGCGACCTGCGTCGCGGCCGCTATCCCAGCGGCTCGCACGCCAAGAAGGTGGCCGCAGTTCTGCGCAAGGTGGCCGATGAGCTCGACGCCTGATCCCATCGATCCCGACGCCGACTTCCTCCTGGATCCGGTCGTCGATCCGGTCGAGCCCGCTGCCGAGCCGGCGGAGCCGGTTGCCGAGGCGTCGGCGCCCGCTGACGAGGCGGCGGCGCCCGCTGACGAGGCGGCGGAGCCCGCGTCGCCCGACCCGCGGCTGCTCGAGGCCCATGACCTGGCGCTCGCGGCCCTGCGCGAGATCACGCCGGCATCGACGATCGGCGAGCCCGCGGACTACCGGATGGAGGCCGACGGCGTCGTCTCGCTGCGGTTCACCAACCGGCTCGCCGGGTATCCGGGCTGGTTCTGGACTGTCAGCCTCGCGCGCGTCGAGGACGCCGAGCCGACCGTTCTCGAGGTCGAGCTGCTGCCCGGCGAGGGAGCGCTCATCGCGCCGGACTGGGTGCCTTGGGCCGTGCGCCTGGCCGATTACCACGCCGCGCAGGCCGCCGCGCAGGCGGAGTCGGCCGCGGATGACGACGACGAGACGGCCGAGGGCGAGGAGCTCGACGACGTCGACGACCTCGATGCAGCCGACTTCGACGACGACGGTTCGCCCATCCTCCACGCCGGCGATGTCGACGGCGTCGACATCGACGAGCTGGCCGACCTCCACGACGACGACTCCGACGAGGAGGTCGACGACGACTCCGACGACGACGACGAGGACGACTCCGACGACGACGAGGACGACTCCGACGACGAGGACGACTCCGACGACGACGACGACGAGGACGACTTCGACGACGAGGACGGCGCTGACGAGGACGACGACGAGGACTTCGACTCCGAACGTGCCTGACCTCCTCCAGACATGACGAAGGGGTGGACTCCCGCCGCCCGCAGCGCGGTGGGATCCACCCCTTCGCGTTCTCTCAGCGGCGCTCGACCGCGTGCTCGGCGGGCGCCGCCGGGCGCGCCACCGCATCGGCGACGTGGAAGCGTGCGCTCAGCAGCACGTCATCGCGCGACGACGGCCCGACGAGCAGTTCGAAGTCGCCGGCTTCGACAAGGCGCCGGCCCGCGGCATCCACGATCGTGCACTCCGCGACGGGCAGCGACAGCTCGACCGTCGCCGTGTCGCCCGGCTGCAGGTCGACGTGGCGGTACGCCTTGAGCTCCTTGTCAGCCCAGCTGACCGAGGTCACACTGTCACGCACGTAGACCTGGACGATCTCGTGCGCCGGCCTGTGGCCCGTGTTGCGCAGCTCGACGAAGGCGCGCACGGTGTCGCCCCGACCGACGTGGGATTCGACGATGCGCAGGCCCGAGTACTCGACCGTCGTGTACGACAGGCCCTCGCCGAAGGCGAACGCGGGGCTCTGCGTCAGGTCGGCGTAGCGCTCGCCGTGCTGGCCGCGGATCTGGTTGTAGTAGATCGGCAGTTGGCCGGCATGGCGGGCGAACGAGAGCGGCAGGCGGCCGCCCGGCTCGATCAGGCCCAGCAGCAGCTCGGCGACGGCCTGGCCCCCGCGCATGCCGGGGTTCGCCGCCCACACCACGGCTGCGGCATCCGTCACCGCCGGTGGGAGCACATGCGGCTTCGAGGCGAGCAGCACCACGATGAGGGGCGTCCCGGTCGCGGCGAGCGCGTCGAGCAGGGCGAGCTGTCCGCCGACGAGCTCGAGCGTCGCGGTCGACCGGCCTTCGCCGACGAGCTCGATGCGGTCGCCCACCACGGCGACGACGTAGTCGGCCGCCTCTGCGGCGGCGACCGCCTCGGCGATGCGGTCCGCGTCCGGTGCGCTCGGCACGACCACCTGGGGCCGCGGCTGTCCGTCGGGGAAGAACGCGCCCGCCGGGTCCTCCTCGAGGGTGAGGATGCCGGCGCCCTGCGCGTGCGTGATCTCCCAGTCCTCGGGAGCGTGCGCGCGCAGTCCGTCGAGCACCGTCGTGATCATCTCGCGCGGGTGCCCGTCGCGGATCCAGTCGACCTGACCGGACGAGCCGGCCCAGTCTCCCAGCTGCGTCTGCGCGTCGTCGGCGAGCGGGCCGACCACCGCGATACGACGGCGACCGGATGCTGCGACCACCGCTCGTCCGGATGCATCGGCGGTGAGCCCGCCGGCGAGCGGCAGCGTGCCGTCGTTGCGCAGCAGCACCAGCGAGCGACGCGCGACCTCGAGATTGAGCGTCGTGTGCGCGGCGGACCCGACGGCCATCGCGATGCGATCGCGGTCAGGAAGGCGCGGATCCTCGAAGAGGCCGAACTCGAACTTCAGCAGAAGGATGCGGGTGACAGCCCGGTCGAGCGCCTCCTCGGTCATGAGTCCCTGCGCCAGGGCGTCCTGGGCGCCCTGGAAGAACCCGGGCGTCGTCATGATCATGTCGTTGCCCGCGAGCACGGCGGCCGCGGCGGCGTGGGCGTAGTCGGGCTGCACCTTCTGCTCCCACACCATGCGTCCGACGTTGTCCCAGTCCGTGATGAGGGTGCCGGTGTAGCTCCACTCGCCGCGCAGCACGTCGTTCAGCAGCCAGTCGTTGACCGTGATCGGCACCCCGTCGGTGGTCTGGTAGCCGAGCATGAAGGTGCGGCATCCCTCCTTCGCCACCCGCTCGAACGGCGGCAGGAACCATGACCGGAGCTTGCGGCGCGAGATGTCGGCCTCGCTCGCGTCACGGCCGCCCTGCGTTTCGGAGTACCCGGCGAAGTGCTTCGCCGTTGCGAGGATCGCGGTCGGATCATCGAGGCCGCCGCCCTGGTAGCCGCGCACCATCGCCGAGGCGAGCTCGCCGATGAGGAACGGATCCTCGCCGAACGTCTCGTCGACGCGGCCCCAGCGCAGGTCGCGGGCGATGCACAGCACCGGCGAGAACGTCCAGTGGATGCCCGTCGCCGAGACCTCGACGGCGGTCGCGCGCGCGACACGCTCGGCGAGGCCGGCATCCCATGACGCGGCCATGCCGAGCTGGGTGGGATAGATCGTCGCGCCCTCCCAGAAGGAGTGCCCGTGGATGCAGTCCTCGGCGACGAGCAGCGGGATCTGCAGGCGCGTCTGCAGGGTCAGCTCGCGGGCGTGCAGCACCTTCTCGGGGGAGGCGTGCAGGATCGACCCGGCGTGCATGCGCACCACCTGTTCCTCCAGGTCGTCACGCGCGTCGAGCTGCAGCATCTGCCCGATCTTCTCCTCGACCGTCATGCGACCGAGGAGGTCGGCGATGCGGTCGGCGACCGGAAGGGAGACGTCGAGGTAGGCCGGGCGCCCTCCGTGGTGATGTGAGGTGGCGGTCACGAGGTCTCCTGCGTGTTCGTGTTCGTTCGCACGACCGTGACGGCGTCGTTGACGTTCATGCCCTTCTTCTTCATGGCACGGGCGCGTTCACCGGCGGACCGCAGGCGCGGGTTGACGTACTCGTCGATCCCGAAGTTGATCAGCGAGAGGGCAACGCCGATGGCGGCGATGCACAGACCCGGAGGCAGGAACCACCACCACTGGCCCTGGCGGAAGGCCCCCTGCGCGCTCGCCCAGTTGAGGATCGTGCCCCAGTTGTAGGTCGTCACCGGGATGATCCCGATGTACGACAGCGTCGTGAGGCCGATGATCGCGGCCGTCACGGTGCCCACGAAACTGGCGGCGATCAGTGCCATGAGGTTCGGGAGCATCTCGACGGCGATGATCCGCCGGAGGGGTTCGCCGTTGGCGCGGGCGGCCTGCACGAAGTCCCGGCCGCGCAGCGACATCGTCTGCGCGCGCAGCACGCGCGCGCCCCACGCCCAGCCGATGAGGCCGAGCACTCCCGCGACGAGGATGAGGGGCGGATCCTCGAACATCGACGCCACGATGATGATCAACGGGATGCCGGGAATCACCAGGAAGACGTTCGTGAGAGCCGACAGGCCCTCGCTGCGCCACCCGCGCAGGTAGCCGGAGAGCACACCGACGACGATCGCGATGACCGTGGCGATGATCGCTGCAAGGAAACCGACCACGATGACGCCGCGGGTGCCGTGGATGACCTGGCTCAGCACGTCCTCGCCGATGTGCGTCGTGCCCAGCCAGTGCTCCGCCGAAGGCGGCTGGAAGCGCGCGGTGTTGTCGACCTTCGTGGGGGAGTACGGGGCCAGCACGTCCGCGAAGATCGCGACGAGCACGAAGAACCCGAGGATCGACAGGCCCGTGATCGACTTCCGGTTGCGGAACATCGCGAATGCGGCACCCAGCCTGGACCAGAAGGTCGGCTTCCCGGGCGGCTTGCCGGCGGGGGCGGGGCTGCGGACGGTGGCGGTCGCCGGCGTGCGCGCCGGACGCTGCGCCGTCGTGTCGTTGACGATCGTGTTCATGCTCAGGCCTCCGTCTGGCGCGTGCGCGGGTCGAGGAACGCGTAGGCGACGTCGGCGAGGAGGTTCGCCAGGAGCACCGAGATCGTGATCACGAGGAACACCCCCTGCATCAGGGCGTAGTCCTTCGCGTTGGTGGCGTCCAGCAGGAGCTTGCCGATCCCGGGGTAGCTGAACACCACTTCCATCACGATCGTGCCGCCGACGATGAAGCCGAGCGCCAGCGCGAAGCTCTGGATCTGAGGGAGCACGGCGTTGCGGGCGGCGTAGCGCCAGAGCACCCGGTCGTTGGGCATGCCCTTGGCCTGCGCGACGGTGACGTAGTCCTCGTCGAGCACCGTGAGCATCATGTTCCGCATGCCCAGCATCCAGCCGCCGAGCGAGGCGATGACGATCGTCCCCGCGGGGAGGAAGCCGTGATGGATCACGTCGCCGATGAACTCCCACGACCACTCGGGCGCCACGCCGACGCCGTAGGCCTTGCCGATCGGGAACCACCCGAGCGCGACCGAGAAGACCGAGATCGCGAGCAGGCCCAGCCAGAAGTACGGGATGGTGCTGAAGAAGGTGGTGATGGGGATGAGGACGTCGAGTCTGCTGCCCCGGCGCCAGCCGACGATCGCGCCGCCGATGGTGCCGATCGCGAATGCGAGGAGCGTCGCGAAGCCGACGAGGCCGACCGTCCAGATCAGTGACTGGCCGACCACCTCGGTCACCGGCCGCATGCCGTGCAGCAGCGAGATGCCGAGATCGCCGCGCAGGAGGAGGCCCCAGTAATCCACGTACTGCTGCCAGAGCGAGGTGTCGGCATCCATCCCGAGCAGGGTGCGCAGAGCCTCGGCCGCCTCCGGCGTGACGTTGCGGTTGCGCGCGAGATACGCGCTCACCGCATCGCCCTTCATCAGGCGCGGCAGGAAGAAGTTGATGGTGATGGCCGCCCAGAGCGTGAACAGGTAGAACAGGGCGCGGTTGCCGAGGAAGCGCCAGGGGACGCGGGCGCGGCCCTTGACGACGCTTGTCGCGGTCGTGCCCGCCTCGATCGCGTCGAAGTCCGGGGACGGCAGCTGAGGGGCGAGGGCACTCATCTCTCACCTCCGAGAATGCCGGCTGCGTGCGCGAAGTAGGTGTCGGGATCGGGGGATGCCGCGCGCAGCTCCTGGGTGTACGGGTTCTGAGGACGCAGGATCACGTCGTCCGCGGGGCCGCGCTCGACGACGCGCCCTTGGTTGAGCACGAGGACCTCGTCGCTGAAGTGCCGGGCGGTGGCCAGGTCGTGCGTGATGTAGAGCACCCCCAGCCCATGCTCGCGCTGCAGATCGGCGAGCAGGTTCAGCACCCCCAGGCGGATCGAGACGTCGAGCATCGAGACCGGTTCGTCGGCCACGAGCAGCTTCGGGCGGGAGGCGAGCGCGCGGGCGATCGCGACGCGCTGGCGCTGCCCTCCCGAGAGCTCGTGCGGCCGGCGGTCGATGACGGCGTCGGCGTCGAGGCGGACGCGTCCGAGGAGGCGGCGCACCTCGTCGTCCAGTCGGTCCTTCGGCACGACGCGGTCGAGCTGCAGCGGCCGCTGGATGGCGTAGCGGATGGTGTGATACGGGTTCAGTGACGCGAACGGATCCTGGAAGACCATGCGCAGCTGCTGCCGGTAGGCGCGCAGTCCCTTGCCGCGACGGGGGATGGGCGCACCGTCGAAGCGGACCTCGCCGCTCGTGGGCGTCTCGAGCTGGGTGAGGATCTTCGCGATCGTCGACTTGCCGCTGCCGGACTGGCCGACGAGCCCGATCGTCTGGCCGGAGCGGAGCGTGAAGCTCACGTCGTCGAGCGCCTTGATCTGCCCGGCGCCGCGCACGGAGTACACCTTGGTGACGGCGTCGAATTCGAGGACGGTCATCGGTGGACCACCCCTCTCTCTCCGGTGAGTCGGGGGAACGAGGCGAGCAGCGTCCGGGTGTACCCGTCCTGCGGATCGGTCCAAACTCGCTCCGCGGCGTCGAGCTCGACGATCTCTCCCTCGCGCATGATCGCGATGCGGTCGCTGATCTCGAGCAGCAGCGGCAGGTCGTGGGTGATGAAGATGACCGAGAAGCCGAACTCGTGGCGCAGGTGGGAGATCTGGCGCAGGATCTCGCGCTGCACGAGCACGTCCAGTGCCGTCGTCGGCTCGTCCATCACCATCAGCTGCGGGCGCAGCGCAAGCGCCATGGCGATCATGACGCGCTGGCGCATGCCGCCCGACAGTTCGTGCGGGTACGAGCGGTAGCGCTGCGCGCCGACCTTGACGATGTCGAGAAGCTCGATGGCCGCGTCGCGCCGCTGCGAGCGGGTGAAGCTCGGACGGTGGACCTCGAAGACGTCCTCGAGCTGGGAGCCGATGGTGGCCACCGGGTTCAGCGAGTTCATCGCGCCCTGGAAGACCATCGAGATCTTGTCCCAGCGGAAGCGGCGCATCTCCTCGGCCTCGAGTCCATTGATGTCGACGTCCTCGCCGTTCGCGTCGTGGAAGGTGACGGACCCGCCGGTGATGACCGCCGGGGGCTTGAGGAGGCGCTGGACGCCGTAGGCGAGGGTGGTCTTGCCGCACCCGCTCTCGCCGGCGAGTCCGAGGATCTCACCACGCTGGAGCTCGAGGGTGACGTTCTTGACCGCTTCCACGGGGGGATCGACGTCGTAGACGATCGAGAAGTCGTGGACGGAGAGCAGCGGGTCTCTCATCGGTGCTGTTCGCTTTCGTGAAGGCCGACGTGCGGGCGGAGCGGATGCCGAGGCAGCGGTTCCGACGGGCGGGACGGATGCCGCAGCATCCGTCCCGCCCGCGGAGTGTCAGTCGGCGGGCTGCAGCTCGGTGAGGATCTGCACGATCGCGGGCTGCGTCGGGTCTGCCGAGGCGTACTGGTCCTCCTCCGAGGGCCAGCCGACGTAGTTGCGCGTGTTGAACTCGCCCAGGAGCGGGTGCGCTCCCAGCGGGATGGCCGGCACGTTCTCGACGAACGCCGTCTGCATCACTGCGAGCGCGGCGTCACGGTCCGCGTCCGACGAGGCATTCGCGTAGGTGTTCAGCGCGTCGGTGACCGCCGGGTCGTCGAAGCGGCCGAAGTTGAACGCCGCCTTGCCGTCGACGATCCACTTCGGGTCCATCGTCGACGTGTACAGGCCGTACGCGTTGCCGGTGTCTTCGAGCCAGTGGATGATCGCCTGGAAGGTGCCCTCCTGGCGCGCGGCGTCCCAGCCGCCCCAGTCCGGCTGGTCGACCTTGACCTCGATGCCGAGGCCCTCCTTGAGCTCCTCGGCGATCAGCGCCTGCTCGGTGTTCCAGTCGCTCCAGCCGGCCGGGACCGAGATCGAGAACGACACGGCCTCGCCGTCCGGGTCGATGAGCGTCTCGTCCTGCCAGGTGTAGCCGGCGTCGGTCAGGATCTGACGGGCCTTGTCGACGTCGACCGAGTACTCCTGGCCGGCGTATTCGGGGATCACCTCGTCCTGGAGCAGGGCGCCGAGACCGGTGACGCTCCAGACCGCCTCGCTCGCGCCTTCGCGGGCGATGTCGACGTAAGCCTGACGATCGATCGTCCACGCGAGTGCCTGGCGGAGCGCGGGGTCGTTGAAGGGCTTGGTCTGCAGGTTCATGAACAGCGTGCCCGCGCCCGCCGTGGGCGAAACGAGGAACTTGTTGTCGGGATCGGCCGACAGGTAGCTCTCCTGGATCTGCGGGATGAACGCCTGCGCCCAGTCCGCCTCGCCGGTGGCGAGCGCGGTCGTCAGGGCGGCGTTGTCACCATAGGAGACGTAGTGCAGCTCGGGCACTGCCAGCTCCCCGCCCCAGTAGTCGGGGTTCGCCGTGAGGGTGACCGACTCGGTGGTCCACGAGTCGAGCACGTAGGGACCGGTGCCGACGGCCTGGCCCTCGCCGGTGACCGGGTCGGTGTTCGGGTCGTCGATGTCCTGCCAGATGTGCTCGGGCACGATCTGGAAGTGCAGCACGCGCGCCTGCTGGGTGTACTTCGAGCTGTTGAAGTCGATGGTTACGGTGTCGCCGTCGACGGCGACGTTCTCGAGGTCGAGCGCGTTGGTGTCGTTGAGCTTGCCGTCGAGCACCTGGTTGAACGAGAACGCGATGTCGTCGGCCGTGAAGTCCTCGCCGTCGCTCCAGGTCACGCCGCTGCGCGCGACGACGGTGAGCTGCGTGTAGTCGTCGTTCCATTCCACGGATTCGGCGAGCCAGGGCGTGGTTCCGAGGTCGCCGGTCGGGTTCACGAGGGCGAGGGACTCGAAGATGACCTTGCCGTAGCCGTACTTCGAGGCGGATGAGTCGCCCAGGTAGGGGTTGTTCGACTCGGTGGTGATCGCGCCGTCGGGCTTGGCGATGGTGAGCGCCGCCGCTCCGCCGGAGTCCGCGTCGTCGCCGCCGCCACCGGCGCAGCCGGTGAGCACCAGCGCCGCGGCGACACCGGCGGCGGCGAGCGTTGTTCTGAGCCTCATTGCTTCTCCTTGATGTGTGAGCACGACGTCGTGTCTCCTGCAGTGACGGCGCCGTCGGGGTGATTGCCGGTTTAACTTACAATCAAGTAAGTAACTTTTGCAACCACGGTGCACCAGAACGCGCGGGCAGGGCGTGCGTAGACTCGCAGTCGCCGGCAAGAACCGATCCGACGCACCGGCGAAGAAGGGGGTGCCGACCCATGGCCGCACCGCGCCGGCAGCCGCGTTCGCGACCCGAGACCCTCGCCCGCAGGCGCGACATCCTCGACGCCGCGGTCGAGATCTTCGGCAGCAAGGGTTTCAGCGGAGGCACGCTCCAGGAGATCGCCGACCAGGTCGGCATGACCCACGCGGGGATCCTCCATCACTTCGGCTCGAAGCACGAGCTGCTGCTCGAAGTGCTGCAGCACCGCGACGAGACCGACGTCGCCGACCTCGAGGAACAGCACATCCCCGACGGAATGCCCCTGTTCCGCCATCTTGTGCGCACGGCGTTCGTCAACGCCCACCGCGCGGGCATCGTGCAGGCCTACGTCGTGCTCTCGGCCGAGTCGGTGACCGACGACCACCCGGGTCGCGAATTCTTCGAGAAGCGCTATCGCACGCTGCGCGCGGAGGTCGCGCACGCCTTCGCGGTCGTCTGCGCCGAGCGGGGCGTCACCGCTCCCGACACCGTCGACGTGGCCTCGGCGGCCATCCTCGCCGTGATGGACGGGCTCCAGGTGCAGTGGCTGCTCGACCCCGACGCCGTCGACCTGGCGCGCGCGTCGGAGTTCGCGATCGAGGCGATCGTCTCCGCGGTGCTGTCGCCGGCCCCGTCACCTCTGGTGGACAGGGCCGACGAGGAAGAAGCGGATCAGCCCAGTCGCTCGACCGTGTAGTCGATGCAGCGGAGGAGCTGACGGACGTCGTCGGGCTCGATCGACACGAACGTCGCCACGCGCAGCTGATTGCGGCCGAGCTTGCGGTACGGCTCGGTGTCGACGATGCCGTTGGCGCGGAGGCTCTTGGCCACGGCCGCGGCATCCACCGACTCGTCGAAGTCGATCGTCACGACGACCGGTGAACGGTCAGCGGGGTCGGCGACGAAGGGCGTCGCGTAGGCGGATGCCTCGGCCCAGTCGTAGAGCGCCTGCGACGACTCGCGCGTGCGGGTGTCGGCCCACTGCAGGCCACCCGACGAGAGGATCCAGTCGAGCTGCTTGTCGAGGAGGAACAGCGTCGCGAGCGCCGGGGTGTTGAGGGTCTGGTTGAGGCGAGAGTTGTCGAGGGCGTTCTTGAGGCTCAGGAACTCGGGGATGTAGCGACCCGACGCTGCGATGCGCTCGATGCGCTCGATCGCCGCCGGAGAGACCAGCGCGAACCACAGGCCGCCGTCGGAGCCGAGGTTCTTCTGGGGTGCGAAGTAGTAGACGTCGGCCTCGTGCACCGAGAAGTCGATGCCGCCCGCCGCGCTGGTCGCATCGATGACGGTGAGGGCGCCCTCGTCGCCGTGCACGCGCGTGACCGCGGTCGAGACGCCGGTCGAGGTCTCGTTGTGCGGCCAGGCGTATAGGTCGACGCCCTCGACGGCTTCGGCAACCGTGCTGGTACCCGGTTCGGCCTTGCGGACGTCGGGAGCCTCGAGCCACGGCGTCTTCGCCGCAGCGGCGAACTTGCCGCCGAACTCGCCGAACACGAGGTTCTGGCTGCGCTTCTCGATGAGGCCGAAGGCCGCGGCATCCCAGAACGCGGTCGAGCCGCCGTTGCCGAGGATCACCTCGTACCCGTTCGGCAGGCGGAACAGCTGGTTCAGCTCGGCGCGCACCTGGCCCACCAGGTTCTTGACGGGCGCCTGGCGATGCGACGTGCCCAGCAGCGCCGAACCCGGTCCTGCCAGCGCCTCGAGGTGCGCGGGCGCGATCTTCGACGGGCCGCACCCGAAGCGTCCGTCGGCGGGCAGGATCTCGCGGGGAAGCAGCACGTGGGACATGCGTCGATTCTAGAGAGGCGCCGGCCGCCGGCCTCGCCCCCGTGACAGCCCGTGACGCGCGCGGGCCTGCGCGGGGGTGCCCGACAGGGGGTGCGACCGCGGGTCGAGGCATCCGTCGCCAACAGGTCAACCGGGCTTCTCCAGGAGGCTGGAACCTTCCAGCGTCCTGCAGAGGCGCGGTTGACCTGTCGAGTGCCTCCTCCACAGGAGGGCGGACCGATGCCGGGCCAGCTCGTTGTCGCCAGGCTGGTCGCGGGGTCGCGCTGCGGCGTAGCGTCGCGCACCGCGCTGCGGCGCGGCATCGCGCACCGCGCTGCGGCGCGGCATCCGTCGCCAACAGGTCAGCCGGGCTTCCACAGGAGGTTCGAACCTTCCAGCGTCCTGTAGAGGAGCGGTTGACCTGTCGGGCGCCTCCTCCACAGGAGAGCGAGCGGATGCCGCGCGCACGAGTTGTTCACCGTGGCCCAGGAGGTGTGACCCACGGGTCGCGCGGCCCGCGATTGTTCCAGGATGACCGGACTGATCGACGCGGTGACCCGTCTGGGCGGCGTCGCACGCGTGCGGGCGCTTCTCGACGAAGGATTCAGTCGCCTGACGGTTGCCGGCGCGGTCGCGGAAGGCATCCTCACCGTTCCTCGCCGCGGTTGGGTCGCGGGGGTCGATGCCGACCCCTACCTCGTGGCCGCGGCGAGGGCCGGCGTCGTGCTGACCTGCGTCACCCGGGCGAAGAGGCTGGGGCTGTGGGTGCTCACCGACGAGGCGCCGCACGTCGGAGCGCCGCCGTCCGCCTCCCGACTGAGTCTGCAGAATCCGATGACGAAGGTGCATTGGTCGGTTCCGGTCCAGCCGCGTGAGCCCGGCGCCTTGGAGGACGGCATCCTGAACGCGCTCGTGAACGTCGCGGGATGCCAGCCGTACGTGGCGGCGTTGGCAGTGTGGAACTCGGCGCTCAATCGTGGACTGGTCACCACGATGGAGCTCGCCCGCCTGCCGCTGCGACCGGCCGCCCGGCGGGTGCTCGACGCCGCGACCCCGTTCTCGGATTCCGGACTCGAGACGATCTTCGCGATCCGACTGAAGTGGCTGCGGCTTCCGATCCGGGCGCAGATCTGGATACTCGAGCATCGTGTCGACTTCCTGATCGGAGAGCGACTCGTGGTCCAGATCGACGGCGGGCACCACGTGGGACTCCAGCGCGCCCAAGACGTCGCGCACGACGCGGCGCTCACCCTGCTGGGGTACCACGTGATTCGGGTGACCTATACCCAGATCATCGACCGCTGGCACGAGGTGCAGGAACTCATCATGCGAGCAATCGCGCAGGGCCTCGACCGACCGCGCTGATTCTCTGCGTCGCCGGTCGCAGCTGGTCGGTCCTCGGCTGCTCGTCGCCCTCCGCCGACTCTGTGCAACAGGTCAACCGGCCTTCGACAGGAGGTTGCATCCTTCCAACCTCCTGTGGAAGCGCGGTTGACCTGTTGAAAGCCCCGTGGCCAGGCAGAGCGCCGAAGGCGCCCGCCGGCCGCCGCCGAAGGCGCCCGCTGGCCGCCGGCCGCCGCCGAAGGCGCCCGCCGGCCGCCGGCTCCGCCCCGGCCCCGCCTTGGTGACGACGCCAGAAGATAGGCTGTCCTTACACTCCAGACATCGAGGATGCCGCGACATGACCGACCTGATCGACACCACTGAGATGTACCTGCGTACGATCCTCGAGCTCGAAGAGGAGAACATCGTGCCGCTGCGCGCGCGCATCTCGGAGCGTCTCGGACACTCGGGTCCCACGGTGTCGCAGACGATCGGGCGCATGGAGCGCGACGGGCTCGTCGTCGTCTCGGACGACCGCACCCTCGAGCTCACCGACGCCGGCCGGCAGAAGGCCGTCGACGTCATGCGCAAGCACCGGCTGGCCGAGCGCCTGCTCTCCGACGTGATCGGCCTCGACTGGGCGTACGTGCACGAAGAGGCATGCCGCTGGGAGCATGTCATGAGCGAGCAGGTCGAGCGTCGCCTCGTCGAGCTGCTCGGACACCCCACCGAGTCGCCCTACGGCAACCCGATCCCGGGGCTGGACCAGCTCGGCGACATGCCGACGAGCGGGTTCGAACAGGGCGTCGTGGGGCTCGTCCGCAGGCTGAACGACGCCGGCGAGCCGATCACGGGAACGGTCCGCCGCCTCGCCGAGCCGGCCCAGGTCGACCCCGAGCTGCTGCAGCAGCTCAAGGGCGCGGGCGTCGTGCCCGGCGCCGTCGGCGACTACCGCTATAGCGAGGGCTACGTGCTCGTGCAGATGCAGGGCAGCGACGAGGGCCTCGAGCTTCCCGTCGAGGTCGCCTCCCACATCTTCCTCGTCGACGAGACTCGTTGACCGGATAGCGCTCGCCCGCCAGGGCCCCGGCGGTGGGGCCCTGTGTGGCCGTGTGAAGCCGCGCCCGGCCGGGGATCGAGGCATCCGTCGACGAGCCGTCCAGAGAATTGCCAGTCGCACAGCGTGACAGAATCGTGACCTTCGGGTAGCCTCGAACAGTCCACAGGCGAGAAGCCCGCCGACCGGACCCCACGTGGATTGCCTCTCCGGCTCGTCGTCCACATGTGGTGAAGCCCGCACATCGTGCCCCGACATCGAGTGCTGACGAGCCAGGCGCCCCAGGGCGCGGAGGCGCCGGAGGACAAGCTTGGCTGAACATATCGAGTCGCCCGCGAACGGACCCGAGAACGACGCGGCGCGCCTGAGCCGCCGCGCGCGCGATCGCCGGACCCCCGCTCAGCGACCCCGATCCACCGTGCCCGCGACCTCGAGCTCGACGCCCCGTGGCGTCGCACGCGCCGTGCCGCCGAAGAAGGGGCCGAGCCGCGTGGCGAAGCCGTTGCGGAGCCTCGTGGTCCTCAGCATGGTCGGCGGACTGGTCGCCACGGTCGCTCTGCCGGCCTTCGCCGCGGGTGCCGCGAAGACCGATGAGGCGCCCGTGACGGTCCAGCAGATGGCCGTCGACGACGCCCAGACGTTCGTCGCCGCGTCCGACGCCAACGCGTCGGAGCTGACCCGCGAGAGCTACGCGGCCACGACCGCGGAGGAGATCGAGAAGAAGAAGGCCGAAGAGGCCGCCGCCGAGCGCGCGCGAGCCGCCGCTGCTGCTGCCGCCGCTGCCGCCGCCGCCGCGTCTCGGAGCTCAGCCCCGGTCAACATCGCCATGACGTCGCCGGGCAACGGCGAGGTGCGTTGGCCGATCCTCAACTTCACCAAGGGCCGCGGCCTGTGGGACTCCGGGTACCACCAGGGTGTCGACCTCCTCGCCTCGTGCGGCACGCCCCTCTATGCGGCGGCGGCCGGTGTCGTCAAGGTCTCGCAGGAGAGCTACGGCGGCTACGGCGTCGGCGTCACCATCGACCACGTCATCGGCGGTCAGCGCGTCAACACGCTGTACGGCCACATGACCTACGGCAGCCGGCAGGTCTCGGTCGGTCAGACCGTCTCGGCCGGGCAGCTCATCGGGTTCGTCGGCAGCACGGGTAGCTCCACCGCCTGCCACCTGCACTTCGAGGTCCACATCAACGGCTCTGTCGTCGATCCCTGGGCGTGGCTGCAGTCCAACGCCGGCTGAGCCCGAACCCCGAGCCCGTCGCGGACGTCGAACCGGCTCCTGCATCACAGCGCAACGGATGCCTCCACCCGGCCGGGTGGAGGCATCCGTTCTTCGACACGCCATGGGTCGTTCACACCGCTGCGGCCCCGGTGTCTGCCCAGTGCGTTAGCCTGAGTCCCGACGCTGAGAGAGCGGAGGGAGCCGATGGGCTGCACACCACGCATCCGCACCATGGATGCGCTCGGACGCCTCGTCCTTCGGCATTGCACGAGCGGATGCCGCGGCATTGCCGTGGTTCCAAGGCGCTGTCTATAAGACAGCGCCTTTTTTCATGCCCCTGCGCCCTTGATCGTCGCATGTCGAATACCGAGAAGCCGTCCCGGCCATTCGAGAGGATGATCAATGCGCACTCTGGTGCTGAACGCGGGCTATGAGCCGCTCGCTGTCGTGTCGTTCAAACGGGCGCTGGTGCTCGTGATGAACGAGAAGGCCACCGTGGTGGAACACACCGAGACCGATCCGGTGTGGGGGACCAGACGTGCGTACGAACGCCCGGCGGTCATCATCCTGACCCGCTACGTGCGCGTGCCGGGCGGTCGGCACGTGCCGGTCACGCGTCGCGGGGTGCTCCGTCGCGACAACCACCGCTGCGCGTACTGCGGCAAGGCCGCGTCGACCATCGACCACGTGCTGCCGCGTTCGCGCAGCGGCGCGGACTCGTGGGAGAACCTCGTCGCGTGCTGCCTGCGCTGCAACAACGTCAAGGGCGACCGCACGCCGCAGGAGATGGACTGGCAGCTCCGCTTCACGCCGCGCCCGCCTCGCGGCGCGCAGTGGACCGTTCGGGGCACCGAGCGTACGGACCCGCGGTGGGAGCCGTATCTGGCGCTCGCGGCCTGATTTCTCCTCGAAGACGGTTCAGGGCCCGTCGAGGATGCGCAGCCAGCGCGTGAGGATGCGCTCGAGCGTCGCGGCATCCGCTCTCCCCAGCTCGTCGACGATGCGATGCTCGTTCTCGAGGTGGGCGGCGATCGCCTGATCGATGAGCCGGCGGCCCTCCGGCGTGAGTCGCACGAGGCGCTTTCGTGCGTCGGATGCCTCGGTCCGGCGCTCGACCAGACCCCGTGCCTCCAGCCGGTCGACGCGCTTGGTGAGCCCGCCCGTGGTGACGAGCGTGTGGTCGGCGAGCTCGCCCGCCGGCCGCTCGTACGGCGTGCCGGCACGGCGGAGCGTGGCGAGCACGTCGAACTCGCCCTCGCTGAGCCCGAACCGGCCGTAGACGTCGACCAGTCGCTCGGTCAGCTCGAGGGCCACCAGGTGCAGCCGGCCGATGACGCCCTGAGGGGAGGGATCGAGGTCGGGCCGCTCGCGCCGCCACTCGCGTTGGATCTGTGCGACGCGGTCGAGCGCGTCGTCGGGGAGACGGTCTTCGGCCATGGGTCCACTTTATCTTCCCAGTAAGATAAAGTGTCTTCCATGGAAGATAAACGGTGGGTATGGATCGCCCTCACGGCGATCGCTCCGATCGCATGGGGGAGCGGGTACGTGGTCACGCATGCCCTGCTCCCGGCCGAGGCGCCGCTGTGGGGAGGGGTGCTGCGGGCGCTTCCGGCCGGCATCATCGTGCTGCTGATCGCCCGCCGGCTTCCGCGCGGATCCTGGTGGTGGCGCTCGCTCGTGCTGGGAACCCTCAATGTCGGAGGCTTCTTCGTGCTCGTCTACATCGCCGGCCAGCGCCTGACGTCGGGTCTCGCCGCGACGCTGATGTCGGCATCCGCGGCGTGCATGCTGCTGTTCGCGTGGGTGCTGCTGCGACGCAGGCCGCGGCTCGCGGCCGTGGCGGGGGCCGGGGTCGGGCTCGTCGGGGTGGGCGTGATGCTGGGCTTCGATGCGGCGGGGGCGGATCCGTGGGGCGTCGTCGCCTCGGTGGGGGCGATGGTGGCGTCCTCGCTCGGGTTCGTGCTGACCTCGCGCTGGGGCGCCGATGTGCCTGCGCTGCCGATGGCGGCATGGCAGCTGGTCGGAGGCGCCATCGTGCTGATGCCGGTCGCGGTGCTGGTCGAGGGCGCTCCGCCGGTGCTGACCGTGTCGTCCGCCCTGGGGTTCGCCTACCTGGCGCTCGTCGCCACCGCGCTCGCGTACGCGGCGTGGTTCGCGGGACTGCGGCGCCTGTCACCGGGGGTCGTCGGCGTGATCGGGCTGCTCAATCCGGTCACCGGCGTGGTGCTCGGCGTCATCGTCGCCGGGGAGGCGTTCGGTGTGCCTCAGGCGGTCGGCATCGCGCTCGTCCTCGCCGGGATCGTGGTGGGCGCAGCGCGTCCGGCTCGTCGCGCCGAGGGCGGCGTCCGTCAGCTGTCGCGCGTGCCGAGAAGCCTGGACGCGACGTCGGGCACGTAGTTCTCGAGGTTCCTCGGCGGGCGTTCGTAGCCGCGCGACGGCGGACGCGGCGGGATCACGACCTCTTCGCGGTCGACGACGTCGTAGGGGATCCGCGAGAGCAGGTGGGAGATCATGTTGATGCGGCTGCGACGCTTGTCGACCGAGGGCACCTCGTGCCAGGGGGCCTCGGGGATGTCGGTGTGCACGAACATGCTGTCCTTCGCGCGGGAGTAGTCCTCCCACTTCGTGATCGACAGCACGTCGTTGGAGCTCAGCTTCCAGCGGCGCATCGGGTCGTCGGCCCGCGACCGGAAGCGCGCCTCCTGCTCGTCCGGTGAGACGCTGAACCAGTACTTCAGCAGCAGGATGCCGTCTTCGACGAGCATCCGCTCGAAGATCGGCGCCTGGTGGAGGAACCGGTGGTACTCGGCGTTGGTGCAGTAGCCCATGACGTACTCGACGCCCGCCCGGTTGTACCAGGATCGGTCCATCAGCACGATCTCGCCCGCGGCGGGAAGGTGCGGGACGTATCGCTGGAAGTACCACTGGGTGCGCTCGCGCTCGGTCGGGGTGGGCAGGGCCACGATGCGCGTGACGCGGGGGTTCAGGTACTCCGACACGCGCTTGATCGTCGACCCCTTGCCCGCCGCATCGCGCCCTTCGAAGATCACCACGATGCGGGCGCCGGTCGCCTGGACCCAGGCCTGCATGTCGACGAGCTGGGCCTGAAGTCGGCGCAGCTCCCGCTCGTAGGCCGGCTTGGGGATCCGTCGCTCGCTCATGGCCAGAGGCTACACGGCGGCGCGGGGTCGAACAAAAGTGTCGGAAGCAGGAGGTACTCTCGTTCCCTACCGGTTGAGAAGTTAGAACATCTGTTCTAGCCTGTGGAAATGGGGGCGATCGTGCAGCTCACCGCACAGCATGTGCACGAGCCCGTCGAGCACGAGCCGACGGCGCCAGATCCCGCCGGTCTCGCATCGCCTGGCGGATCGACGGGCACCGTGGCACGCCTGCGCGCCCAGCTCGAGCGAGTGCAGGGCCGGCGCCTCGATGCCCCCGTACTGCCGGTGCATCCCGCCCTCGCCTCGCTGCTGCCCGGCGGGGGACTGCGGCCCGGATCCGCCTACTGCCTGCCGCGCTCGACGTCGGTACTGCTGGCGCTGCTCGCCCAGCCGTCGCAGTCCGGGTCGTGGTGCGGCGTGATCGGCATGCCGCGTCTCGGCGCCGAGGCGGCGGAGGGGCTGGGGGTGGATCTGTCGCGGCTCGTCCTCATCCCCGATCCCGGTGCGCGATGGCTCGCCGTCACCGCGACCGTCGCCGAAGTGCTGCCGGTGGTCGCGGTGCGGCCGTCCGGGCGTGCCGCCGACGGCGAGGTGGCGCGCCTCGCGGCGCGACTGCGCGATCGCGGCGCCGTGCTGCTCGTGCAGGGGCCGTGGCCGCAGGCCGAAGCCGTGATCGAGGTGGGTGAGCCGGCATGGGAGGGCGTGGGCCGGGGGCACGGGTACCTCTCCGGCCGGGAGGTCACGCTGACCTCGTCGAGCCGACGATGGCCGCGGTCGCGCCGGACGCGTGTCCTGCTTCCGGATGCCGCCGGGCACGTCTCCGTCGCGCCCGAGCGCATGCGTCCGGTCGAGAGACTGCACGCGGTCGCAGCACCGGAGTCCTATCCGCTCGAGGCGAGGGCGGTGGGGTGACATGACGCCCGGAACACCGGTCCGGAGCCTCGTGCTGTGGTTCCCCGATTGGCCTGTGACGGCGCTCGAACGGGAGGCGGGCGCAGGCGCAGGGCGCCCGGGCTCCTCGGGCGGTGCCCCCGAAGCGGTGATGACTGCGGCGGGCGAACGCCCGGGCGACGACCGTCCGCACCGGGGCGAGGGGAGGCGGCATCCGATCGCCGTGGTGGAGCGCAATCTCATCGTCGCGTGCTCAGTCGATGCGCGCGGGGAGGGGGTGCGCCGGGGGATGCGGCGGCGCGATGCGCAGGCGCGCTGTCCCGGACTGGTCCTGGTGAACGCGGATGCCGCGCGCGATCACCGCGCCTTCGCGTCGATCGTGTCGCTGATCGAGGAGAGCGCGCCGGGTGTGCAGCTGGTGAGGCCGGGACTGTGCGCGCTGCGCATCCGTGGCCCGGCGCGCTACTACGGCGGTGAGATCGAGGCGGCCCGCGTGCTGATCGGCGTGCTGCGCGAAGCCGGGCTCGACGACGTGCGGGCCGGCGTCGCCGACGGGCCGTTCACGGCGGAGCAGGCGGCCAGGGGCGGCACGAGCGCCGACGACCCGGTCTTCGTCGTGCCCGCCGGCGGTGCGGCCGGTTTCCTCGCACCGCTGCCGATCTCGGTGCTCGACGCGTCGGCGATGCTCGGGGGCCGGGCGGAGGAGGTCACGGCGGCGACCGATCTGGTGGGTCTGCTCGCGCGGCTGGGCGTGCAGACCCTCGGCGGGTTCGCCGCGATGGAGGCCGACAGGGTGCGCGAGCGGTTCGGTGAACGGGGCGTCCGGTTCCATGCGCTCGCCGCCGGGCGCGACTCCCGGCCCGTGCAGCCCCGCACGCCGCCGCCCGAGCTGGAGCGCGAGATCGCGTTCGAGCCGCCCCTCGAGATCGCCGATCAGGTCGCGTTCGCGATGCGCGTCACCGCCGACGACTTCGTCGCAGGGCTCGGCGCGGTCGACCTCGTGTGCACCGAGCTGCGCGTCGAGCTCGTCGGGGATCGCGGGGAGCGCAGCGAACGGGTGTGGCTTCATCCCGGCTCGTTCGACGCGGCGGCGGTCGTCGACCGTGTGCGCTGGCAGCTCGCGGAGGACGTCGGCGCCGGTGATCCGGCAGCCGGGCTCCGCAGCGGGGTCACGCTCGTGCGGATCTCACCGGAGGCGGTCGACGCGGCATCCCACCATGCCCCCGCGCTGTTCGGCGGCGGCCCCGAAGAGAGGGTGCACCACGCGCTGTCGCGGGTGCAGGCGATGCTCGGGCACCGCGGCGTCGTGACCCCAGCGATCGGCGGCGGGAGGTGGCTCGCGGAACGACAGGTGCTCGTCCCGTGGGGCGACCGCGACGAGCGCGATCGGCAGGCGAAGGGCGGGGGCGGACTCGCGGCGCAGCGCGCGCGGCCGTGGCCGGGGAGCCTTCCCGAGCCGCTGCCGTCGACGGTGTTCGCCGATCCGGTGCCGGTCGACGTGCGGGCGCTGGGCGGCGAGCTCGTCGACGTCGACGACCGGGGCAATGTCGCCGCCGTGCCCGCGTTCTTCATCGAGAGCGGGCGCCGGCGTCCGATCGAGGCGTGGGCAGGTCCGTGGCCGGTGGTGGAGCGGGGATGGGATGCCGCGCGCTCGCGCCGTGCGTACCGGTTCCAGGTCGTCGACGCCGACGGAGGCGCATGGCTGCTGGTGTGCGATGGCGACGCCTGGACCGCGGAGGCGACCTATGACTGACCCCCGGTACCTGTGCTCCCACGGGCTCATCAGCCGATCGAGGAGCGGCTGATGGGCTTCAACAACCCCGGTGTGTCGTGGTCGGAGATCGAGCGCGTGCTCAGCGACCGGCGTCGGCCGGACCCGCGACCGGCCGGCGCGGACGGCGGCGACAGCCCCGCCTGGTCGCACAAGCGCGGGCCCTATGTGCCGCCCAGGATCGAGCGACCGGCCGAGGTCATCCCCTACGCCGAGCTGCACGCCCATTCCTCGTTCTCGTTCCTCGACGGGGCGTCCTCACCCGAAGAGCTCGCCGAAGAGGCGGAGCGGCTCGGGCTCCACGCGCTCGCGATCACCGACCACGACGGCTTCTACGGCATCGTCCACTTCGCCGAGGCCGCCGAAGCGCTCGACCTGAAGACGGTCTTCGGTGCCGAGCTGTCACTCGAGCTGCCCAAGCCCCAGAACGGCGAAGCCGACCCGGTGGGCGGCCACCTGCTGGTGCTCGCCCGCGGCGAGGAGGGCTACCACCGGCTCGCCGGCGCCATCACGCACGCGCAGCTGCAGGGCGCCGAGAAGGGGCGCCCGGTGTACGACCTCGACGAGCTGGCGGCGCAGGCGGCGGGGGAGTGGGCCGTCCTCACCGGATGCCGCAAGGGCGCCGTCCGCCAGGCCCTGGTGTCGTCTCCCGGAAGGGCGGGGGCCGACGCGGCCGCCCACGAGCTCGACCGGCTGATCGCCCTGTTCGGGCGCGACGCCGTCCACGTCGAGCTCATCGACCACGGCAATCCGCTCGACACCCGCCACAACGACGTGCTGGCAGGTCTCGCCCGGGAGCGCGGACTCCCGCTCCTCGCCACGAACAACGTGCACTACGCGGTGCCGCAGCGGCAGCTGCTGGCGGCCGCCGTCGCGGCGGTGCGCGCCAATCGCGGGCTCGATGAGCTCGACGGCTGGCTGCCCGCCCATGCCGGCGCGCACCTGCGGTCCGGCGCCGAGATGGCGGAGCGGTTCGTCCGGTTCCCGGACGCCGTCGCCCGCACCGTCACGCTCGCCGACGAGCTCGCCTTCCCGCTGCGGCGCGCGAAGCCCGCGCTGCCGAAGCAGGAGGTGCCCGAGGGGCACACGCCGATGTCGTGGCTGCGCTCGCTCGTATGGGATGCGGTGCCGCGGAAGTATCCCGATCTCCGTCCGGAGGACCGGGAGCGCATCGAACGCGAGCTCGGTGTGATCGAGATGAAGGACTTCCCCGGTTACTTCCTCATCGTCCACGGCATCGTCCAGGAGGCGCGGCGGCGAGGCATCCTGTGCCAGGGGCGAGGCTCTGCCGCCAACAGCGCCGTCTGCTACCTGCTCGACATCACCGCGATCGACGCCATCTACTACCGGCTGCCGTTCGAGCGCTTCCTGTCGTCGCTGCGCGACGAGGAGCCCGACATCGACGTCGACTTCGACTCCGACCGCCGCGAGGAGATCATCCAGTGGGTCTACCAGGAGTACGGCCGGGATCGTGCGGCGCAGGTCGCGAACGTCATCCAGTACCGGCCGAAGAACGCCGTCCGCGACATGGCCAAGGCGCTCGGCCACTCGCCGGGACAGCAGGACGCGTGGTCGAAGCAGGTCGAGGGGTGGGGCGCCCACCTCGACACGGCAGCCGGGCACGACATCCCCGATCAGGTGATCGAGTTCGCCGGCGAGCTGCTCAAGGCGCCGCGGCACCTCGGCATCCACTCCGGCGGCATGGTGCTCACCGACCGGCCCGTCGGCGAGGTGGTGCCGATCGAGCACGCGCGCATGGAGAACCGCACGGTGATCCAGTGGGACAAGGACGACGCGGCGTGGATGGGGCTGGTGAAGTTCGACCTGCTCGGCCTGGGGATGCTCGCGGCCATCCAGTACTGCTTCGACATGATCCGCGCCTCCACGGGGGAGGACTGGGAGCTCTCGACGATCCCCAAAGAGGAGAAGGCGGTCTACGACATGCTGTGCCGCGCGGACGCGGTCGGGGTGTTCCAGGTCGAGTCGCGGGCGCAGATGGGGCTGCTTCCGCGGCTGCAGCCTCGCGAGTTCTACGACCTGGCCATCGAGATCGCCCTCATCCGCCCCGGACCCATCCAGGGCGGCGCCGTGCACCCGTTCGTGCGCCGCAAGCTCGGCCAGGAGCCGGTCACCTATCCGCACGAGAAGCTCAAGCCGGTCCTGGAGCGCACCAAGGGCATCCCCGTCTTCCAGGAGCAGCTCATGCAGATGGGCATGGTCATCGGCGGACTCAGCGGCGAGGACGCCGATCTGCTGCGCCGGGCCATGGGGTCCAAGCGCGGCATCGAGCGCATCGAGTCGCTGCGCGACAAGCTCTACTCCGGCATGGCCGAGAACGGGCTGGTGGGGGATGCCGCCGACGCCATCTACGCCAAGATCCAGGCGTTCGCGAACTTCGGGTTCGCCGAGTCGCACTCGCTGTCGTTCGCGCTGCTCGTGTACGCCAGCTCGTGGATCAAGCTGCACTACCCGGGGGCGTTCCTCGCGGGGCTGCTGCGCGCACAGCCGATGGGCTTCTACTCGCCGGCGACGCTCGTCGCCGACGCGCGCCGCCACGGTGTGGACGTGCGGCGGCCTGACCTGCACCTGTCAGACGTCGAGGCGGTGCTCGAGGCGGTGGGCGGCGCGTCGGCCACCGAGCCCGTCGCGGGGCCCACCGGCCTGGATTCGTGCCTCCGACGCCATCAGCCGCCCGTCGGGACCTTCGACATCGATGCGCCCGACGAGTCGGCGGCGCATCGCCGTGACACGGGGTTCGCGGTGCGGCTCGGCCTCGCAGGGGTGAAGGGCATCGGCGCCAAGGTCGCCCAGCGCATCGTCGACGCCCGTGCCTCCGGAGGGCTGTTCCGGGACCCGCGTGATCTCGTGCGTCGCACCAGCATCTCCGCCGCGCAGGTCGAGGCCCTCGCCACCGCGGGGGCGCTGGAGTGCCTGGGACTCAGCAGGCGCGAGGCGATCTGGCTCGCCGGATCGGCGGCGCAGGACCGCCCCGAGTACCTGCCGAACTCGCTGATCGCGGTGCAGCCGCCGCTGTTCGCGGACCCCACCAGCTACGAGCGTCTCGCAGCAGATCTGTGGGCCACCGGGATCTCGACCGACGACCACCCGATGACGCACTACCGCTCCGGACTGGATGCCCGCGGCGTCCTCACCTCGCGCGAACTGCGCAGCCACGAGACCGGTCGGCGGGTGGAGGTCGCAGGACTCGTGACCCATCGGCAGCGGCCGGCGACGGCATCCGGTGTCACGTTCATCAATCTCGAGGACGAGCACGGCCTCGTGAACATCGTGTGCTCGGTCGGGGTGTGGAACAGGTACCGGCGGATCGTCCGCGACTCTCCGGCGCTCATCGCGCGGGGCATTCTCGAGCGCTCCCCGGAGGGGGTCACCAACCTCGTCGCCGACGGCTTCGAAGACCTCCGCGTGGGTGTGCAGCACAAGGCGCGGGACTTCCGCTGATGCCGTACGGAGGATTTCCTAATCCAGCGCGTCCCAGTCCCGTTCGCTGGGCGGCTCGGCGTCGACGACCGCCACCGGGTGGAGCCGGCGCTGGATGGCGTTCAGTCGCTCCACAGCGGTGACATCCACGAGCTCATCCACCTCCACCTTCGCCTCCTTGGCGACGATCTGACTGGCAGGGCCGATGAGCACCGTCATCGTCGTGACGCTCCCGTCAGGCTCGACGATGGGCACCGACACCGTTTCGGCTTCACCTGCCTCGGCGAGAGCCTGGCTGCACTTCAGCAGCGCTGAGGTGATGTCATCCCCGGTCATGAATTCGCTTCCCGCGTAGATCACCCTCTTCACGTGCCCCTTTCTACTCTTGGGTGCGGCGGTACCTCTGGGGGGTTGCAGCCGGGGGAGGGAAGGGGTACAGGGCGAGGGGCGCTCAGCCATGGGTTCCCACGGAGAAGGGCACCCGCCGTCTGAGTGATTCCTGAGGCTTCGGAGATTCACTAGCTTGGCTAGCGAATCGGCGTACTGTGGAGGCGAACCGAGGGGAGCGCCATGGAGGTTGTCAGGGCTCGCGTCGACGGACAGATGTTCATCCTCGACCCCGAGCAGGACGTCGCGGAACTGCAGCGGCTCATCATCGAGGCCGTCCAGCAGGGCGCGGGATTCGTCGACTTCCAGACCGTGGGTCGCTCCGGCATCTCGGTCATGATCACGCCGTACATCGGCGTCCGCTTCGAGACGATCGAGCGAAGCCCCGAGCAGGTGGAGGAATGGGAGTTCCATCCGCCGAGCATCGAGCCCGGTGACGGCGTCTACGACGACATGATCTATTGAGCGGACCCCCGCCGGAGGTGATCTCTGCCTCTCCGCCTCCCGCCCGGACCGACGTGCCGCGGCGGCGGGATCGCACATCCAGCGTCGCGCGGCGCATGCTCGCGCGCCGGGACGAACGTCCCTCGAACACCGCGCGGACCCGCCGCTGCCGCTCAGTCGCACGACCCTCACGCGTCCGGTGTCGGTGGACCGAGCCGTGGCCCAGCAGCGGCGGCCGCCGCGTCGAGCCACTCCTCGACCTGCTGGTCCACGTCCTCCACCGCGCCGATCTCGAGGTGGTGCATCCAGGTGCCTCGGGACGGCTGCACGACTTGCTTGAACCTCACCGACTCGAGGCGTCGCGACAGGGCGAGGGACAGCACGACGTCCGCGGAAGCGCTGCGCAGATACTGCCGCGGGCGCCACAGGAATGCGAACGCGCGCTCCCGGCGGAAGGCCACCTGACTCTTCGTCGTCCGGACGGCGACGTCCGGCCAGTTCGTCACCAGCAGATGGTGCACCTCGCGATGAACGGCGAGTCCGAGCGGGCTGTGCTGGAAGTACTCCTCCGGCGTGGTGGGATCCATCCTTCCTCCTCCGGATCGCCATCCGATATCGCCGGCTGATCGTCGACTGATGGTGGAGGGGGCGACGCTGAGCGGCTAAGCCGTCGCGGCGGCGCGGTCACCGCCGGCGACCGGCCACGAGATGAGAGTGCGCCAGGTCGCCGGATCCGGCTCGGTCCCGGGATCGCTCAGATAGCTCTCCCACATGACGTCACCCGGCGTCCAGCCTTCGGCGGCGAAGAACCGCTCGATGACGGCGTACGTCTGCTGCATGGTGTCGTACGGGCCGACGTGCACGGCTTCGACGACCCTGCCCCCTGGCAGCGATCCCGGCACCACATCTCCGGAGCCGGTCACCGGCCGGTCGACGGGGAATCCCGCCTCCACATCCACGGTCTCGCCGGGCATGCCGTAGTACTTGCCGAACGGCGGTCCGGATGGCTGAAGCCCCTGCGCCCCGAGCACACGCATGGTCTCGGAGAAGGCGCGCGAGAAGAAGTCGGTCAGTTCGTTCATGGGCACCGTCCTGCGCACTCCGGCGGTGTGCGCCCCGGCACGCTCGGTCACCTGCACCTCGGTGGTCATCTCGGCTCCTCACGGATCGGCCCGGCGCGCGAACGCCTCAGCGTCGCTCGCGGGCGGGCGGTTCTCTGCGTGACTCCAGGCTGCGGCGCGAACCCACACCCATCCGGGCCGTTGGTCCCGCCGCACACCGCCGGCCTGCGGAGGAATCGAAAGGACCTTGGACCCGCCGCCGGCCGCCACCGGCCGACAGGGTCGTCCCATGACCAACATCCTTCCGCTGAGCGGGATCACGATGACCGACCTGCCGCAGGTCGGCGGGAAGAACGCCTCACTGGGCGAGATGATCACGACGCTGAGCACGGCCGGCGTCCGGGTTCCCGGCGGTTTCGCCACCACGGCCGATGCGTACCGCTCGTTCCTCGCGGTCGACGGCCTGGCCGACCGCATCGAGGCGGAGCTGGCCCGGCTGGACGTGTCGGACGTGGTGGAGCTCAGCCGTGTCGGCGCCGTGATCCGCGGCTGGATCGAGGCGCAGCCCCTTCCTGCCGACCTCGAGCGCGACATCCGCGTCGCCTTCGCCGAGTCGACGGGGACGGATGCCGCGGCCGAGGGTGCGACCTGGGCTGTGCGCTCGTCGGCGACGGCCGAGGATCTGCCCGACGCATCGTTCGCGGGACAGCAGGAGACGTACCTGAACATCGCCGGCATCGACCATCTGCTGCACGCGGTGCGCAGCGTCTTCGCCTCGCTCTACAACGATCGCGCCATCGCCTACCGCGTGCATCAGGGATTCGCCCACGGCGACGTCGCGCTGTCCGCCGCGGTGCAGCGGATGGTGCGGTCGGACATCGGCGCGTCCGGAGTGATGTTCACCGTGGACACCGAGTCGGGCTTCGACCGCGCGGTGCTCATCACGAGCGCCTACGGACTGGGTGAGGCCGTGGTGCAGGGCGAGGTGAACCCGGATGAGTTCATGGTCTACAAGCCTTCGCTCCGAGACGGGCGGCCGGCGATCCTGCAGCGGCAGCTGGGTGAGAAGGCGGTCGCGCTGCGGTTCGCGGAGGGGCACGATGTGGGGACGAGCACCGCCATGACCAGTGTCGCCGCGGAGGACCGGCGTCGTTTCAGCATCTCGGATGACGAGGTGCACGAGCTCGCCCGGTACGCGCTGACCATCGAAGACCATTACGGCCGAGCCATGGACATCGAGTGGGCTCGAGACGGGGTCGACGGACGTCTGTACATTCTGCAGGCCCGACCCGAGACGGTGGTCTCACGCGCACACGGGCCCGTCCTGACGCGGTTCGTCCTGCGCGAGCGCGGGCCGGTGCTCCTCGAGGGGCGCGCGATCGGACAGCGCGTGGGCGCGGGTCGGGTGCGCGTGGTGACCTCCCCGGCGCAGATGTCGAAGGTCGAACCCGGCGACATCCTCGTGGCCGAGATGACCGACCCCGACTGGGAGCCGGTCATGCAGCGGGCCGCCGCGATCGTGACCGACCGGGGCGGTCGCACGTGCCACGCCGCGATCATCGCGCGCGAGCTCGGCATCCCCGCCGTCGTGGGAACGGGCACCGCGACGAGCGACCTCGTCGACGGCACCGAGGTCACCGTCTCGTGCGCGGAGGGCGACGACGGCTTCGTGTACGCCGGCCGGCTCGACTTCGTGGAGCAGACCATCCCGGTCGAGCGGATGGGGCAGCCCCCGGTCCGCGTGATGATGAACGTCGGCACGCCCGAGCAGGCCTTCGCGCTCGCGGCGCTGCCGCACCAGGGTGTGGGCCTGGCCCGGCTCGAGTTCATCGTCGGCCACCAGATCGGCATCCATCCGCGCGCGCTCCTGGACGCCGACGCGCTCGACGAACCGCTGCGGTCGGAGGTGGTGCGACGCGTCGCCGCCTATCCGTCGCCGCGCGACTTCTTCGTCCGGCGCGTCGCGGAGGGCGTGGCGACGATCGCCGCGGCCTTCGCGCCCGAGCCGGTAATCGTGCGCACGAGCGACTTCAAATCCAACGAATACGCCCACCTGCTCGGCGGCGAGCGGTACGAGCCGCGCGAGGAGAACCCGATGCTCGGGTGGCGGGGCGCGTCGCGCTACATCACGCCGAGTTTCGAGGAGTGCTTCGCCATGGAGTGCGAGGCGCTGCGCTTCGTCCGCGACGAGATGGGCCTGACCAACCTCAAGATCATGGTGCCGTTCGTGCGGACCGTCGCGGAGGCCGCGGCGGTGACGGCGGCACTGGAGGCCAACGGGCTGCAGCGAGGGCGCAACGGCCTCGAGGTCATGATGATGTGCGAGATCCCGTCCAACGCGCTGACGGCCGATCGCTTCCTCGACCACTTCGACGGCTTCTCCATCGGCTCCAACGACATGACGCAGCTCGTGCTCGGGATCGACCGCGACTCCGACCTGGTCGCGGCGGGGTTCGACGAGCGCGACCCCGCCGTGCTCGAGATCCTGCGCCTGGCGATCGACGCGTGCAACCGTCGTGGGAAGTACGTGGGGATCTGCGGCCAGGGCCCGTCCGATCACCCCGACTTCGCCGACTGGCTCGTCGACGCGGGCATCCAGTCGATCTCGCTCAATCCCGACTCCGTCGTCGACACCTGGCTGCGGCTCGCCGGCCGCCCGTCGTCGCGCGAACCGGGCCGTGACGCCGCGCCGGACCGCGTCGGCGCCTGAGGGCGCGCGGGGCGCGGCATCCGTCGCACATCAGGCGCCGAGCAGGACGAGCACGTGGTAGATCACGTACACCGGCCAGACCATCGCCTGCAGGAGTCCCAGGATCACGCCCCAGAAGGACCCGTCGGACGCCGAGACGAAGTAGATCGCCGCCCCGATGTACGCCAGCAGGAAGAACACCCCCCACGTGCCGTTGCTCTCGACCACCTGGACGCTGCGGCGGCTCTCGGTCATGGCCGACCCCTTTCGCTCGCCACCAGACTCGACCGCGGGGGCCCTCGCGGTCGGGTCGAACGTCCCGCGGACCGGGGCCGTCGGCGCGCGGGACCTTCGGCCTATGGGGGGCGGCGCGGCGGGCGCGAGGATGGCCGCATGTCCGAGTCGCAGACCGCTCCCGACCGTCACGCGGCACGTCCGCCGCTGCCCTGGTCTGAGCCCGGGATCCTCGTCGGCGTCGACGGCTCCGCCGAGGCGCTGGACGCCCTCGCCTACGCCGCCGACATCGCGCCCAAGCTCGGCCTTCCCGTGCACGGACTGGTCGTCTGGGACTATCCGACGCTGCAGTGGAGCGACGGGCTGGGATGGTACTACCCGGGCACCTACGACGACCTGCAGCGCAACGCGGAAGAGCTGGGGGCGGATGCCGCAGCCCGCGTCTTCCCGGACGGCACGCCGAGCTGGTTCACCAGCAGCGCGTGGAACGGGAGTGCGGCCCGCGATCTCGTCGCCGCGTCGAAGGATGCGGCGATGCTCGTCGTCGGCACCCGCGGGCACGGGGGGCTGACCGGCCTCCTGCTCGGCTCGGTGAGCTCCGCCTGCGCCACGCACGCGCACTGCCCGGTCCTCATCGTCCGCGACCACTAGAGCTGGGGGAGCGGCCCGGGGTGTGGGGCCCCGGGCCGTGTTTTCGCGTGCCTGTCCCGGCCGGCCAGGCGGGTCACGCGATAGCCACGGACTCCATGTGCTCGGGCACGCGAGCGGGCCAGCCCAGCTCGTGGGTGATCCGCGCTCGCAGCGTGTCGGCGGCGGATGGCTCGCCGTGCGTCACGTAGACCGCGCCGGGGGCGCGCGGCGCGGACGTCATCCATTCGATCAGCTCATCGGCGTCGGCGTGCGCCGACATGGTGTCGAGGTTGTGGACCTCCGCGCGGATGGGCACGTCCCTGCCGAAGACCCGCAGCGACCGGATGCCGCGGGCCAGTGCCGCGCCGCGCGTTCCCCCGGCCTGGAACCCGGTCAGCACGATCGCGTTCGATCGCTCAGGGCCGTAGGCGGCGAGGTGATGCAGCACGCGGCCACCGGTGAGCATCCCGCTCGCCGAGATGATCACCATCGGCCCTCCGCGAAGATTCAGCAGCTTCGAGTCGTCGACGCTGGTGACGAGCGTGGGCAGGCGGTACATCCGTTCCAGCTCGTCGACCGCGATCCGGTGCTCCGAGGGATGCCGCCGATAGACGTCGACCACGTCGACGGCCATCGGGCTGTTGACGTAGATCGGCACGGCGGGGATCTCGCCGCGGTCGAGCAGTCTCGACAGGTGCAGCAGGACCGTCTCGGTGCGGCCGACGGCGAACGCGGGGATCAGCACCACGCCGCCGCGACCGGTGACGCGGCGGACGACGTCGCCGAGGAGACGCTCCGGGTTCTCGGCGACGTGATGCCGATCGCCGTACGTGGACTCCGTGACGAGGACGTCGGCGGCCGCCATCGGAGCAGGAGGCCGCATGAGGGGGTCGTCCGCCCGCCCCAGATCGCCCGTGAAGTGGATCACGCGGCCGGCGACGCGAAGGCGCACGCCCGCGGCTCCCAGGATGTGCCCGGCGGGAACGAGCTCCAGTTCGACGCCGTCGGCGACGGCCCGCTGCTCGCCGAACGGCTGGGGATGCAGGTGCTCGAGCGCGGCCATCGCGTCGTCCACCCGGTACAGCGGCTCGGGATGAGCGTGCTTGGACCACCTTCCCTTGGCCGCGTACCGGGCCTCCTCCTCGAGCAGGTGTGCGGAGTCCGGCAGCATGATGCGGCACAGCTCTGCGGTGCCGTCGGTGGTGTGGACGCGGCCGCGGAAGCCGTCGCGGACGAGGGCCGGCAGGTATCCGGAGTGATCGAGGTGCGCGTGCGACAGCACGACGGCGTCGATCGACGAGGGCGGCACCGGGAACGCGGCGCGGTTGCGGTCGCGGAGCACCTTGTATCCCTGGAACATGCCGCAGTCCACGAGGACCCGCCGCTCTCCGACCGTGACGAGATAGCGTGACCCGGTCACGGTGTCGGCCGCGCCCAGGAACCGCAGTTGCGCGCTCATCGCCGGGCTCATCAGATCCCCTTTCTCATCTCCGACGACGCCGCGGGTGCGTCAGCGCTGCGGACGGAATCGTCGGCCGGTGACCGTGACCGGTGCGATCTCGACGTAGTCGTACTTGCCGGTCGGGCTGGTGGACTGGAGGTCGAGCACGCCGGACGCCTCGATCTCGTCGTCCCGATCGAGGCGGCGAGCGGTGCCGCGCAGCACGACGCTCCAGCGGAAGCCGTCCGCGTCCCCGTCGGCCTGGAAGGCGACGTGCGGGTTGCGGGCGAGGTCCTTCAGCTTCTGTCCGGGCCCGGAGCGGACGAAGACCCGTCCAGCCGAGACCAGATAGTCCATCGGGAAGATGTCGGGCCGCTCGTCGGAGCCGATCACGGCCAGGCGGCCGACGTGGGCGCCGGCGAGCAGCATCCAGCACTCTGCCTCGTCCAGCTCGTCGACCGCGGTGGCGATCAGCGCGGCGTGCACCGGGGCGGGGAGGATGCGGGGCGGGTCGGCGTCTCGGCGCGGCATCTCAGATCGCCGCCCATCCGCCGTCCACCGGGATGACCGCCCCCGACACGTTCGACGCATCGTCGCTGAGCAGCCAGGTGATCGCGGCGGCCAGCTGCGGGGGCTGCGCGACCGGCGGAAGGTTGGTCTGGAAGAACGGCCCGAGGCGGGTCTGCGCCCACTCCGAGCGGAAGGGGGCTTCGATGCTCGTCGCCACCGGACCCGGAGCCACGGCGTTGCACCGCACTCCCTTCGGCGTGTAGAAGAAGGCCGTGCTGACGGTGAAGCCGTTCACCGCGTGCTTCGACGTCGTGTAGGGGGTGCCGGCGGCCGAGCCGCGCTGACCCGCCTCGGAGCCGACGTTGACGATGCTTCCGGCCCCGCGGGCGATCATCCCCGGCAGCACGGCGCGGGTCAGCATCATCATGCCGGTCAGGTTCACCGCGAGGACCCGTTCCCATGTCGCATCCGCGATCTCCGCCGTCGGCTCGAAGCCGTCCATGATGCCCGCCACATTCGCGAGGCCGTCGATGCGGGGCCCCGCCGCGGCGACGATGTCGTCGACGCCCGCCGCGTCCGAGATGTCGGCGGTGACGGTGACGAGGTCGCCGCCGATCTCGTCGGCGAGGGAGGTCAGTCGTTCGGCGGAGACATCGACTGCGATGACGCGGCACCCCTCCGCGGCGAGGCGCTCCACGGTCGCACGACCGATGCCGGCACCCGCTCCGGTGACGACGACGGTGCGCCCGGTGAACCGCTGGGATTGGAGAGTCATGGCTGTCCCTTTCCTGTCACCCTCATCCGAGCCGATCGTCGTCTCCTGGCTCGGGTCGAAGGTCCCGTCGGCGCGGCCCGAGACAGCACGGCGACGGCCGTGGGACCTTCGGCCCGAGCGGGCGACGACGCCGGGGTTTGACTCTCAGCAGCGGCAGACCTGCCGCGCGACACAGGGGAGCGGCTCATGGAACGCATCGTTCTCGGCTACGACGGGAGTCCGGCATCCGTCTCGGCGTTGTCCTGGGTGGCCGGGCGCGCGAGCCGCGAGATCGCGAACGTCGGTCTCGTGAACGTCGTGGGGCGTTCGGCGACGGACCGCGCGTCGGCGCTGGATCAGCTGGCGCACGCCGAGGAGTTCCTCCGCGAGCACGTCCCGGGCATCGGCGTCGAGCTGCACCGGCTCGAGGGCGGGGTGCCGGAGTCGCTGGCCGAGATCGCGGACGACACCGATCTCCTCGTCGTCGGCATCAATCCCGGGCACCCGATCCGCACGGCGATGGCCGGTGCGATCCCGCTGCGGCTCAGCACCATGGCGCAGGTGCCGGTCGTGATGGTGCCGGCCGGCTGGGTGGATCTCGGAGAACCCGTCACCATCGGGATCTCGGACGACGACTCGTCCGGCGCCGCGCTCGCCTTCGCGGCTGCAGAGGCGGCCGCCACCCGCACCGCGATCCGGCTCGTGCACGCCTGGCTCATGCCCGCTCCGTCCTTCTCCGGCGCCACCGCGCTCGTGCTCACCCCCGAGAGCGCGATGGCCGAGCACCGCGCGACGCTCGACGACGCGGTGAGCTGGGTGATGGAGCGGTATCCGACCCTCGAGCTCAAGACCGAGCTCGTGCGCGACAGCCAGTCGGCCGCCCTGCTGCGCTACGGACCCCGCAGCTCGATGCTCGTCATGGGCACGCACCACCGCGGTGTGCTGGCGGGGAGCCTGCTCGGCTCGGTCGTGCAGGAGGTGCTCTGGCGCGCCGAATGCCCGGTCGCCGTCGTTCCACAGGACGCCGCCGCGTCCCGGACTGGCTGAGACGCCGCTGCGTCCCGGACTCGATGAGGAGTGAACCATGGTCCGCGTCTCTCGCATGACCCTGCTGATCGTGCAGGCCTTCGTGGCCGTCACGGCGCTCGCGGGAGGTCTCGCGCTCGTCGTGGGAAGCATCGATCCGACGCTCGCAACGGTGCTGATGCCGCCGGCCGAGTATCTCGAGGGCTCGCCCTTCCGGTCGTACCTCGTTCCGGGCCTGGCGCTCATCGTGCTCGTGGCCGGCGTCCACGCCATGGCGTTCGTCGCCGTGCTGACCGACTCCCGGTGGGGGACGTTGCTCGCGGCGGTGGGCGGGTTCAGCTGCGTCGTCTGGATCTTCGTCCAGATGGCCTACATCCCGTTCAGCTTCCTGCAGGCGCTGTACTTCGTCATCGGCCTGGTCGAGCTCGCGCTGACCATGGTGCTGCTGGGGCTCCTGGACGAGGTGAGGGCGATGCACCGGTCGACGTTCGTCCCCCTCCGGTCCCGCCGCGCGCCGCACGCGCACGGCTGAGCTCCGCGCGGATCAGTCGCCGCGGTGCTCCAGCTCGAACACCGCCGCCTGGGTGCGGCGTTCCAGCCCGAGCTTGCTCAGCAGCGAGGAGACGTAGTTCTTCACCGTCTTCTCGGCGATGCCCAGCTGCTCACCGATCTGCCGGTTGGTCAGTCCGTCGGCGATCAGGCGCAGGATCTGGCGTTCCCGCAGCCCCAGTGATCCGAGGCGTGGGTCGGGGTCGTCGGCGCGCTCGCGGATCCTGGCCGTCGCACGCTGCACGACGGCGTCGTTCATCAGCGAACGACCGGCCGCGACGGCGCGGATCGCGTCGACGAGCCTGGGCCCGCCGACGTCCTTGAGCACATACCCCGCCGCGCCGGCGAGCACCGACGCGCTCACCGCGGCGTCGTCGTCGTAGGCGGTGAGGATGAGGCAGGCCACGGTGGGGATGCGGGAGCGGATGTCGCGGCACAGGTCGATGCCGCTGCCATCGGGCAGGCGCACGTCCAGCACCGCGACATCCGGCACGGTGGCTTCGATCCGCCCTATCGCCTGGCGTACGGTCCCCGCCTCGCCGACGACCTCGAGGTCCGCCTGCGACCGGACGAGGTCGGAGAGCCCGCGACGGACGATCTCGTGATCGTCGACCAGGAAGACGCTGATCACCGGTTGCCTCCCTCGCCCTGGGACCGGCTCGGGTGCAGGGGGGCGCTCCACCGGGCCGCGGTCGCGCCGGCGCGGGACTCGACCGCGAAGACTCCGCCGCGCTGCGCCGCCTTCTCGGTCAGGTTGGCCAGGCCGCTGCGCCGTCCGCCCTCGTCCACTCCCACTCCGTCGTCCTCGACCAGCACCACGACGTCGTCCTCTACGACGGCCACCTCCACCGAGATCCGGTCGGCGCCGGAGTGCCGCACCGCGTTGCTCAGCAGCTCCCGGGCGACCCCCACGACGTCTTCGAGGAACGGGCCGGTGATCGCATGGTCCACCGGTCCGGTGAATCTGATGGCGGGCGGATGCCGCAGCGTGGCCGACAGATCCGCCACGACGTCGATCACCCGGTGACGCAGCGAGCTCTCGTCCCGATGCGACAGGGCGAAGACGACGGTCCGGATCTGCGAGATCGCATCGTCCAGCTGGTCGATGGACTCGTTCAGGCGGTCGGCATCGGGTCCCGGCGCGGTGCTGCCGGCGATCGCCTGGAGGGTCAGCCCGGTTCCGAACAGCTGCTGGATGACGTGGTCGTGGAGGTCTCGCGCGATGCGCCGGCGGTCCTCGGCCAGCAGCGACCGCTGGCCCTCCTCCCGCGCGTACGCGAGCTCCAGGGCGATGGTCGCGCGCGAGGCGAAGTCGGCGATGCTCGTCAGCTCCGTGGCGGTGAAGCGTCGCCGGTCCGGGTGACGCGCTGCGCACACCACGCCCCACAGCCGGCTGCGGGTGCGCAGGGGCGCTGCGGCGATCGGTCCCGCCAGGCCGTCCTCCCACATGCGCACCGGGTCGTCCGCGGACGCCGGCTCCCGCCCGACCGCGCGGGCGCGGCCCGAGGTGACCACCTCGCCCGCGCACGTGGCATCCGTCTCCACGACCCTTCCGCGCAGCTCCGCCTCATCGAGACCCCGCGCGGCGACGATCTTGAGCGCCGAGGTGGACTCGTCGGCGAGCAGGACGGTCACCTTGTCGTTGCCGGGCACGTCGAACAGCCGGCCGGCGATGAGGTCGAACGCGGTGTCGGTGGCCGACGACAGCAGTGCCGCCGACAGCTCGGCGGCCGCGGTCATCCACCGCTCGCGGGTGCGCGCCTCGTCGAGCAGCCGCGCGTTCTCCACCGCGAACCCCGCGGTGGTGGCCAGGGCCTCGACGAGCCTCTCGTCCTCGTCCGAGAAGGCGCCGTCGCGGTGGTTCGTGAGGTAGAGGTTGCCGAACACCTCGCCGCGCACGCGCACGGGCACACCGAGGAACGAGTCCATCCGCGGGTGGTGCGCCGGGAATCCCGCCGCCCGCGGGTCGTCGGACATCTGCGGAAGGCGGATGGGTCGCGGGTCGGCGATGAGCGCTCCCAGCAGGCCGTGCCCGGTCGGCAGATCGCCGATCTGGGAAGCCCGCTCCGGCGAGAGACCCACGTAGATGAACTCCTCCAGGGCGTCCCCTTCGGGGGCGATCACCCCGAGCGCACCGTACTGCGCGTTCACCAGCGAGGTCGCAGCCTCCGCGATCCGCCGCAGCACCGAGCTCAGATCGCTCTCTTCGACGACAGCCCGGGTGGCGCCCAGCAGTGCGCGCAGTCGTCCCTGGCTGGTTCGCACCCTCTCGGCCTGCACGAGGAGCGTCGCCAGCGCCTCGTCGAGGTCCAGGCGCGGACCATCGGGGAACGCCAGCTCATCCTCCGCCATCCTGTCCGCTCCCCTCGGCGCCGAGGCCCACAGTATGACACCGCTACCGGTGCCGCCAGGGCTGGGGCGACGCGCAGCCGCGGAGCGCGCGTCCGAACCGCGGCGGAGCGGGGACGAAGGTCCCGACATCCGGGGCGGCTCGGCGAGACCATACGGAGGTGGTCTTGAACGACACCGGCCTCACGTCGAGAGAAGCAGCAGCCCGTCTCGCGGAAGTCGGGCCGAATGTCGTGCCCCACGGCAGACGCGTGTCGCCCTGGCGGATGATCCTCCGTGAGCTCACGCACCTCCTGGCGGTGCTGCTGTGGATCGCCGCCGCGCTCGCGGTGCTGGCCGGCATCCCGGCGCTGGCGATCGCCATCGTCGTCATCGTGGCCCTGAACGCCGCGTTCGCGTTCGCGCAGGAGTACCGGGCCGACAGGTCGGCCCAGCGGCTGAGCCGGCTGCTTCCGATGGCAGCCCGCGTGGTGCGTGACGGCGAGGCGGTCACCGTCCCGGCGGCCGACCTCGTGCCGGGGGACGTCGTGCTGCTGGCGGCGGGCGATCGCGTGGCGGCGGACCTGGATGTCGTCAGCGCCGCGGATCTCGCGCTGGACGAGTCGCTCCTGACGGGGGAGAGCGCCGTCGTGCGACACGCCCCCGGAGACATCCTGCGCGGGGGGACGTTCGTCGTCCAGGGCGAGGCGCGCGCCGTGGTCGTGGCCACCGGCTCCCGGACGGTGCTGGCCGACATCGGCCGTCTGACCGCCGGTGCGCAGCGCCCGCCGAGCCCGATGACCCTCGAGCTCAAGCGCGTCGTGCGCGTCATCGCCGTCATCGCCGCGATCGTCGGGGTGGGCCTGGGGGCGACCTCCCTCCTGCTGGGGCTGGGGCTCACCCAGGCCTTCGTCTTCGCCATCGGCGTGTCGGTGGCGCTGGTGCCAGAGGGGATGCTGCCGACGGTGACGCTCTCCCTGGCGCGCGGCGCCGAGCTGATGGCCGAGAAGCACGCTCTGGTGCGCCGGCTGGACGCCGTCGAGACGCTCGGCGCCACGACCTTCATCTGCAGCGACAAGACCGGCACCCTCACCGAGAACCGCATGAACGTGCTCGAGGTCGTGACGGCTGCGGGGATCGTCCGGATCCGCGGCGAGGGGTACGCTCCCACCGCCGACCTGGCCGGGCCACCCGAGGCGGTCGCGCTCGTTCCCCGCGCCGCGCGGGCCGCGCTGCGGTGCGTGGCCGGCAGGGTGGTCGAGCGCGAGGGCCGGTGGGAGGCGGCGGGCGACCCGATGGAGGCGGCGTTCCACAGCCTCGCGCTGCGGGTGGGGACGGATGCCGAGGCCACAGGTCATCGCGTGCCCTATACGGCCGACCGCCTGCTGAGCTCGTCGCTGGACGGCGATCAGGTGTCGGTGCTCGGTGCGACGGAGGCGGTCCTGGCCCGCTGCCGCGCGGTTCCCCCTCATATCGCGGACGCCGTGCACGAGCTGACGGGCGCGGGCAGGCGCGTGCTCGCCGTCGCCACCCGCACCTGGACCGCCGCGCCGTCGCCCGAGATGGAGCACGACCTCGACTTCGCCGGGGTGCTGGCCCTGGAGGATCCGCCCCGCGCGGGGGTGCGCGAGGCGCTGGAGAAATGCCGGGATGCCGGCATCCGGATCGCGATGATCACCGGCGACCACCCGCGCACCGGTGCCGCGATCGCCCGCGAGGTCGGTCTGCTCGGCCCCCGGGGGGTCGTCCTGGACGGGCCAAGCCTGCCCACCACGGACGAGGAGCTGGCCGACGCTGTCGACCACGACGACGGGGTGGTGGTGGCGCGGGCGACGCCCGCCGACAAGCTGCGGATCGCCCGGGCCCTTCGCGGCCACGGGCACGTGGTCGCCATGACGGGGGACGGCGTCAACGACGCGCCCGCGCTGCGCGAAGCCGACGTCGGGGTCGCCATGGGGGCCAGCGGAAGCGACGTCGCGCGCGAGGCGGCCGACGTGGTGCTGCTGGACGACCATCTCGCGACGATCGTGGCCGCCGTCGAACTCGGGAGGGCGACCTTCAAGAACATCCGGCGCTTCCTCACCTACCACCTCACCGACAACGTCGCCGAGCTCGCCCCGTTCGTGGTGTGGGCGCTCTCGGGCGGCTCCGTCCCGCTCGCGATCGGGGTGATGCAGGTGATCGCGCTCGACATCGGGAGCGACATGCTGCCCGCCCTGGCGCTCGGTGCCGAACCGGCGCGGGATGACGTGATGCAGGGGCCCGCGCGACGGTCGATCGTGGACCGGGCCCTGCTCTCACGCGCGTTCTTCCTGCTCGGGCTCACCGAGGCCGTCGTCGCGCTCGGCGCCTTCCTGGGCGTCCTGCTCGTCGCGGGGTGGCAGTGGGGTGACGACGTGGACCCGGAGGTGATGGCCGGCGCCTCGGGGACGGCGTTCGCCGCGATCGTGCTGGGCCAGATGGCGACGGCGTTCGCGTGCCGCAGCACGGTCCGGCCGGTGTGGCGGATGCACCCGCGGACCAACCGGCTGCTGCTCGTCGCGGTCGCCGCTCAGGCGGTCCTGCTCGTCGCCTTCCTCGGCATCCCGTTCCTCGTGGACCTCCTCGGCGGCGCCTGGCCGCCGCTTCTCGGATGGGGGCTGGCAGCGCTCGCGGTGCCCGCGATCGTGATGGTCGACGGGCTCTCGAAGCTTCGGCGTCGCCGGATCCGCGAGCGGGAGGGGAGGCTCCCGGCATCAACCGCGCCGGATGCTACGACCCGCGGCTCGTGAAAGATCGGCTGAGGCTCCGCAGCAGCAGGAGGAGCCCGCCCAGGGTGAGCACGCTGCCCAGGAACGAGAACGCCGGCACCTGGTCGGTGACCATGGGGCCGGTGTCGCTGACGCTGAGCATGACGCCGGCGATCACGAGGGTCACGCCCACGATCGTGATCGTCATGCGGGAGACGATCCCGTCGACCCACGAGCGCTCCCGTCCGTCCTCGAACATCCGAACGCGCACCGAGAACGTGCCGCTGTCCAGGTCGCGCGAGATGCTCTCGATGCGGCGGCTGAGGCGGCGCGCCCCCTCGATGAGCACGGCGCCCTGCGACTGCGCCGTCAGGAGCATGTCGTGCATCGAGATCCGCCGCAGCGCCGTGGCCGGAGCGAGCTCCAGGCCCCGCCGCGTGAGGTCGTAATCCGGCTGGAGCAGCCGCAGCGTGCCCTCGAGCGAGCCGAGGGTGCGCAGCACGAGGAGCAGCGACGGCGGGATGGCCAGGCGGTGCCGGCGCAGCGCATCCAGGAGCAGCCGGAAGATGTTCTCGTGTGTGGGGCTGTTGTGCACGCGGGTGATCACGACGCCGATGTCGCGCTGGAGCGCCGCCTTGTTCAGCGATTCGCCGTGTCCGCAGATCAGCAGCACGAGGTCCGTGGTCACGGCGTCGTCCTCGTTGGAGATCGCGATCAGCAGCGGGATGAGGAGGCGGCGCAGGCTCTTCTCGACGATCCCGACCGACCCGAAGTCGATGAGGGTGACCTCGCGCGCGGCTCCGTCCTCTCGGGCGTCGCCCAGGATGAGATTGCCGGCGTGGAGGTCGGCGTGGAAGACGCCGCGCACCAGCACCTGGTCGAACACCGACCTCACGATCTCGTCCGCGATCGCCGACGACTCCTCCGGAGGCAGGATCGCCGATGAGACGTGCGTGAACGGGGTCCCCACCACGCGCTCCAGCAGCAGCATCCGCTCCGTCGAGAGCTCGCGATACGTCCGGGGGATGCGCAGCGACGAGGCGGAGGCCGCAGTGGCGGCCCGCAGCATCTCGGTGCTGTCGAGCTCGATGCGGTAGTCGAGCTCGTCGTGGAGCGCGCGGGCGAACTCGTCGACGAGTGCGACCGCGCCGTACTCCTTCGCCCAGTCCGTGCGCCGCTCGAGGTCGGTGGCCAGTCGGTGGAGGATGTCGAGGTCGGTGGTGACCTGCCGCCGGGCGAGCGGGCGCTGGATCTTGATGACGACGTCGTCGCCGTTGCGCAGCTGCGCCGCGTGCACCTGGGCGACCGAGGCGGCGGCGAGCGGCTCCGGATCGATGTGCGCGAAGACGTCGCCGATCGTCCCGTTCACCTCGGCGCGGATGGCCGCCTCGGCTTCGGACCAGGGGATCGGAGTCGACTCCATCTGCAGTGTCGCGAACGCCGTCACCAGCTCGCGAGGGAGCACGTCGTCGCGGGCGGAGAGCACCTGCCCCAGCTTGACGAAGGTGACTCCCGCTTCATTCATCGCGGCGACGAGGGCGACCGCCAGCTCCCGCGGTGCGGGCGGGGTGCGGGGCGTGCCGAACAGCCCGATGCCGTGACGGGAGGCGATCGAGAGGATCTGCGTGTACCGCCGCGCGCGGTCGCGGCGGCGGAACGCCTCGCGGATGGAGGTGATCGGATTCCGCAGCCCGTGCGACGGCCAGGCGAACTCGAGGGTGACGACGCAGGCCACGACGGCGGCGAACAGCCAGCCCAGCGTGAGGGCGAGGAACGAGAGGGCGACGGGGGTGTCTGCCACGATCCGGTCGCCCTCCACCACACCGGCGACCTGCAGCGACCAGGTGGCCAGCGGAAGCGCGGCCAGGAACACGACGAGCGCCGTCACGACGGAGCGGACCCAGCCCACCGTCCCGTCCAGGAGACGCCGCGCGGCCCAGGCTGCGAGCGCGGCGAAACCGACCGAGAACAGACCGAACAGGAGCCATTGCGGCATGTCCGAATTCTTGCAGACGCGACTGCCGCGGCGGCGGGGAAGGACCAAAGACCCCATCCCTCGCGGCTCCGACGACGACGCTGGAGGGGGAGCGGCGACAGGAGCCGCCGACGGAAGGAGTCGCCATGCGCGCGCTGGTGGTCTACGAATCGATGTTCGGCAACACGCGTCGCATCGCGCAGGCGATCGCCGACGGCATGGCGGACGGAGCGGATGTCGCCGTCGCGGACGTCGTCGATGCGCCCACCGCGGTGCCCGCCGACATCGACATGGTCGTCGTCGGGGCGCCCACCCATGTCTTCTCGCTGTCCCGGGATGTCACACGCCGGGAGGCGGCTCGTCACGGCGGCGCGTTCACGGATGTGCCCGAAGGCATCCGCGAGTGGCTGGAGGCACTGCCGGCGCCGGAACGGCCTTACGCCTTCGCCGCGTTCGACACGCGCGTGGACGACATGGCGCTCCTGCCCGGGGCGGCCTCGCACACGGCCACGCGCCTCGCGAGGAAGCTCGGGTTCGACGTGCTGGATCCGGCGAGCTTCCTGGTGAAGGGCTACGAGGGACCCCTCGTGGACGGGGAGCTCCAGCGCGCCCGCGAGTGGGGGCATGGCCTGACCGAGCAGCTCGCGGGGTGAGCGCCGGTCCCGAACCGGGCCCGCGGGGCGGCGGTGCTCAGCGGATCGACTCGAGCGCGGCCAGCTCGCTGCGCACCGCGGATGCCACAGCGGCGCCGTCGATGTAGCCGGCGTCGAAGTGCACGCCGACGCAGAGCCGCCCGGCATACGAGACCACCGCGACGCCCAGTCGCACGTTCGCGGCCAGCACGGAGACCGGCCAGAGCTGGGTGAGCGCAGCGCCGGCGAGGTGCAGCTCGTGAGCCGGACCGGGCACATTCGTCACGAACCCGCCGACCAGGTGCTGCCGGTGCGCGATGCGGTCCATGATCCGAGCGCCCACCGGGCCGCGCATGAGCTCCAGCGTGCCCTGGCGGCGCGCTTGCACCTTCTCCGTCCGCGTCTGCACGGCGATCCGGGCGACGTTGTCCCTCACCTCGTCGCCACGCAACGGCAGGCGGACGAGCATGACCCCCACCTGGTTGCGGGAATCTCCGCGCCGGGTCAGCGCGACGGGGACCGACACCGGCAGCTCCGACGGCACCGGATGACCGCTCTGCGCGAGGGCGGCGCGGTACCCGGCCGCGGCGACGGCGAGCGCGGCGTCGTTCACCGTCGCGTCCACGCCGTGGGCGGCCGCGGCGATCCGCCCGAGATCGGCGTCGGCGAAGATCACGCCGTGACGGCTGCTGCGCGCACCCAGCAGCACCGTCTCGGGAAGGCCTCGCGCGGTCAGCGTCGTCATGGTCCGCCGCAGCCCGAACAGGGCGCGGCCGACGCGGCTGCCCGCCGCCAGCGCGGGGGACGGGCGCCGCGGCGGAGCGATCGGCTCGTCGGTGGTCGCCGTCGCGTCCGCCAGCAGCCTCCGGATGAGGTCCGCCGCGGCCATGCCGTCCGCGAGGACGTGGTGGATCCGGAGGATCATCGCGGCGCCGCCGTGCGCCGGCGCGAGAAGCAGCTCCCACGGCGGTCTCGTGAGCGGCAGGGGCTCGACCATGAGGGCACCGCACCTCCGCTCGAGCTCCTCGAGTCCCTCGATGGCCGGGACGACGCGGACCTGCGCAGCGAGATCCGGTTCGCGCTCCGCCCACTCGTGGTGGCGGCCGGCGCGGACGGGCACCTGTCGCAGCTCCGGGATGCCGGCGACCCGGCGCCCCACCGCCGCCCGGACGGCCTCCGCGTCGAGCTCGCCGGCGTCTGAGACGAACCCTCCCGGTGCGAGCAGGCCGGCGACCAGGAAGACGTTGACCTGGCCGGGGTGGTCGAGGACGAGATTGGCCTCGTCGGCCGGTCTGAGTGCTCGCTCCCGTCGCACGTCAGGCCTCCCTCCCGCGCCGTGGTGCGGCATCCGTTCCGCTCACCGACGGCATCGCGGCACCGATGGCGCGTGCTCCAGTGTGCGGCGGCGCCCACCGGTCCCGCGGGTCGATGGTCCCGCCGGGCGCAGCGCGTCGCCGGAGGACTTACGTCCCAGCGGCGCGGCAGCCATGCCGCGAGGCTGGTTCCGTACAGATCCCACAGAGGAGAGACCAATGCGAAGTGCAGTCGTCCGACAGCTCGGAACGCCGGCCCAGGTCGAGGAGCGTCCCGTCCCGCAGCCGGGGCCCGGACAGATCCTGATCCGCCTCGAGGCCTGCGGACTGTGCCACACCGACATCCACGCGATGCGCGGAGACTGGCCTGTGAAGCCGAACCTGCCCCTGGTGCCCGGTCACGAGGGCGTCGGGATCGTCGAGGCGCTCGGCGAGGGCGTCACCACGCGTCAGGTCGGACAGCGCGTCGCGATGCCGTGGCTCGGGCACGCGTGCGGCGAATGCCGCTACTGCGTGGACGGCCGCGAGAACCTCTGCGAGAGCCAGTACAACAACGGCTACGCGGTCGACGGAGCGTACGCGGAGTACATGCTCGCCGACGCGCGCTATGCGGTGGTGGTCCCCGACGGCGTCACGCCGCTGGATGCTGCGCCGCTCACCTGCGCCGGCGTCACGACGTACGCCGCGATCAAGAACGCGCACGTGATCCCCGGCGAGACGGTCGCCGTGTTCGGCGTCGGCGGCCTCGGCCACCTCGCGGTCCAGTACGCGCGACTGGTGGGCGCGAAGGTGATCGCGGTCGACGTCACCGAGGAGAAGCTCGCCCTCGCGACCGAGCTCGGCGCGGACCACACCGTCAACGCCCGGACCACCGATCCGGTGGAGGCGATCCGCGACCTCGGCGGAGCGGACGTCGCCGTCGTGCTCGCCGTCGCTCCGGCGGTCTTCCGTCAGTCGTTCGACGCGCTCAACCGCGGCGGCCGGCTCGTCCTGGTGTCGCTGCCTGCCGACGGCACGATCACGCTCCCCATCTTCGAGACGGTGCTCAAGGGCATCAGCGTGATCGGCTCGATCGTGGGGACCCGCCAGGACCTCACCGAGGTCTTCACCCTTCACGCCGCCGGTCGCACCCGGGTCATCACCGAGACGCGCGACCTGGACCAGGTCAACAGCGCGGTCGACGAGGTGCTGGAGGGCACGGTTCCGGCGCGGCTCGTCTTCACCTACCACCCCGCGGACGTGATGCAGCGCTGACGGCCGGGCGGAGGGCGGATGCCACGCGGCATCCGCCCTCCGCCGCGCGCAGGACCGCGCCGACGCCGCGGAGCGGGCGCCGAGCGGGGGGCGATCAGGCCTGGCCGCCGCCGCCGGCGGTGCCGTCAGAGCCGCCCGGCGCCGAGCCGGACCGCGGGGCGGCGGGCGCTTCGGACGACCCGCCGGTCGTCGCCGAGACGGCGCCGGCGCCCAGCAGGGCTCCCAGGATGCCGATCCCCGCTGCGGCGTCGAGGATCTGCGACGCCATCAGCGCCGAGATCACCCCGACCCCGAACAGGACGATGACCAGCCGCCCCCAGTTCTTGACCACGAACGGGATCACGATGGGGGGAGCGGATGCCGCGGCCGCCGGCTTCGGTCCGATCTCCACCTCCTTCGCCTCGAGCTCGATCCGGTTCCCATCGGCCTGCGTCACGGTGGCGGCGACCTTGTGGCTGCCGTCGGCCGCGAACGTCGCGAGGATCGTGCGGCCGCCGTCGATCCGTTCGATCGTCGCCCCCTCCACGTCCCACGCGACGGTGGCGTCGTCGGGGAGGTTCTCGACGGTGAACATCAGAACCGTGTCCTTCTGCCCGGTGCTGCCGCCGACGATCGCCGGCCCCACGCGAACGCCCCGCTCCACCGCCGCGCCGGAGTCGATCCCCACCGGGGGGCCGCCCTCCGTGGTGGCGAGCTTCTCGATGACCCGGAGCGCGTCGCGATGATAGAGCCAGGCGAAGGCCAGGGCCAGGATGATGACCACGATGGCGCTGACGAGCAGCCCGACGGCCAGGTAGTAGTTCGACAGTGCGACGTCGACCGCGGCCGCATCGCCCGGCGTCGGACCCGGCGACGGTTCCGCCGCCACGGCGAGTGCAGAATCAAGAGACATGAGCGCCCCGTTCCCCAGTTGGGCTGAGCATGCACCCATCTCAGAGCGCCGTCAATCACCCGCCCGCTCCGCGTCGTCGGGGGCCGCCGTGACGGCTTATGCTTCGAGCCATGGGAACGATCTTCTACGGCGGTGACGCCACGCCGATCCACATCGAGGATCGCGCGCTGGCTCACCTGAAAGTCGTCATCGCCACGAAGCTGCGTCGCAACGAGAGCTTCACGCTGACGTGGCGTCACCAGGACGATCAACCGGGCGGACGCAGCACCATCTGGCTGCACCCGTCCATTCCGCTGCGGTTCGTGTTCGATCACGCGGAGCCTCCCGAGCTGAGCCGCCGGTGGATCGAGGACCTCGCGCAGTCCGCGAACAGCTCGGGTGGCGTCACGCTGGTGGACGAGAACGTGGCTGCCGGTCCGGTGCCTGAGGAGCAGGGTGTCCCCGGCGACGTCTCGCTCGGCAGCGTCGAAGTCGAGAGCCTCGAGGTGAGCAGACTGACCGTCGGGGGCGCGGAGGTGTCGGGGGAGAGCGTCCGAGGGTAGCTCAGCTCGACAGCTGTCTCGGGTCGATCACCAGTTCGCGGCTCACGAGCCTTGCCGCCACGCCGCTGAGACTCTGCTGGTGGCTGCGTGCATACGCACGGATGATCTCGAACGCGTCGTCGATGGCGACGCCGTGAGTGTGGGCGACCACTCCCTTGGCCTGTTCGATGATCACCCTGCTCCGCAGCGCGTGCTGCAGCTGTGCCGTCAGCTGCTCGCCCCGCCGGATGGAACGCTCCTGGAGGATGCCGATCGTCGCCACGTCGGCGAAGGCCCGGGCCGCGGTCAGGTCGGATTCCTCCAGGGGGCCGTCTCCGGTGACGAGGAGATTGAGCGTGCCGATGATGTGTTCGCGAAGCTTCATCGGAATCGCCGTGACCGCCCCGAACCCCAGCTCGACGGCGCTCTCGCGGAAGGCGGACCACTCCGGAGGCGACTCCGAGATCCGGGGCACCGTCACCACTTCGCCCGTGCCGAACGCCTCGATGCAGGGACCGGCCTGCGCGGCGAGCTGGATGAGTTCGACGAGCCGGCTCGCTTCGCTGGTCGACGCCACGAGCTCGAGGCGATTGTCGTCGCCGGCGAGGAGGATTCCCGCCGCGGACGCTCCGAGGATGTCACGGCAGGCGTCGACCAGCACCTGCAGGAGGTCGACGACGTCGTATTCGGCGACGAGCGTGTCGGCGAGCTTCGCGAACGTTCGCACCAGCTCGGCCTCTCGCACGATGGCGCTCATTGCTCCACCTCGATACGGCCATCATGGTTCACGAACCGCAGGCGCCTCTGAACGATGTCCTCGGCGATCTCGGCGACCGCGCGGTCGGAGGCGAAGGCGTGACCTTGGATGGCCAGAAGCGCGGCGTCCGGACCGACCTGCAACTGTGCGAGCACCATGCCGGTCGCCTGGTGGACCACTCGGCGAGAGGCGGGGCTCGTGGAGCTGAGGTCGCCCTGTTCACCGATCGCACGGGTGAGGATGTCGCGTCCGATGGCGTCCGCGATGGCGGATGCCTCCCCGGTGTGCCGCGTGGTCAGCGCGACCGGCATCAGCGAATAGAGGTCGACGGCGCCCAGACGCAGCGGCCCGACGGCGAGCGGGAACGCGAAGATCGACGCCACGGACTCCGCGCTGCTGGCAGCCGAGAAGGCGGGCCAGCGGGTGCGGCCCGCGGTCGCGAAGCTCGGCTCCTCGACGGGTGCCATCGAGCGCAGCGCGTCCCAGCACGGCCCCTCACCGAGGTCCATCTGCCATTCGTCCAGTCGGGCGGCGCGATCGTCCGACGCCGACAGCGTCTCGCTGCCCAGCACGTCGCCCAGTGTGGACACCGACGCGCCGCTCACGGGGAAGAGGCGGACGAAGGGCGCGCTGTAGTCGGCAGGCCGGAACGATCCACGATCGAGAGCCTGCATGACGTCGCCCACGCTGTCGCCCATACAACTGAGAGGTTAGTCGCCCCCCGCACCGGATGGGTGCGGCACGAGCGTGCCGTCCGGGCCTTGGATCAGGACCTCACCGCGTTCGCGGCGGAGGACGATCGCGGCCGCCGCCTCGACGGCCTCCGCCTCGGTGTCGTAATGCGCCGACGGCCGCCGTGCGTGGCCTTTGCAGACATCCCATCCGCCTCGTGACTCGTTCCGCGCCACCACCCAGATCTCGCCGCGGCGGCGACCGCCTGGCTCGGTCCTCCGTGGCCGGGGCGGAAAGCTCGCGGGACCTGACCCGCCCGGCAGGCCGGCATCGTCCCGCTCTTCGAGTTCGCCGTGACCGCCCGCTGTCGTCATGACCTGACCGTACGCCGTGAACATGTGCGGCTCACAGACAAGCGCCCGCGGGCGTAGCCTCACAGAATGGAATCCGGCGAGCCGTACACCGCTCAGTTCGATGAAGTGAGCGTCGGCGGGCAGGTCCGGCTCACCGTGGGCGTCGAGCTTCGGGATCGAGAGTCCGACGGCTCGATCCCGACCGAGGCCTGGTTCCACGGCGAGGAGTTCCGCCTGGACGTCGAAGACCAGGATGGCGTCGCCGTCTACGTGAGGCGGCTCTGACAGGCCGGCATCGTGATGTCCGGTGCGGCGACGTCGTCGTAACCGGGAAGCGGCGTGCATTAGGCTAGCCTTACCTGTCTCGTCCCCAGGAGATCTCCCATGCCTTCACGCCCGCGCTTGTCCGCGCGCCCCGGCCGCCTCCTCGCCGGTTCGGCGGTCCTCGCCGTCCTCGCACTCGCCGGCTGCGCCGGCGGCGCGGGCGGTGCGGACACCGCCGCTGACGCCGACGCCCTCGTCGTCTACAACGCGCAGCACGAGCAGCTGACCGAGGAATGGGCCGAGGCGTTCACCGCTGAGACCGGCATCGACGTGGTGCTGCGCAACGGCGATGACAGCGAGCTGGCGAACCAGCTCGTGCAGGAGGGCACGGCGTCGAAGGCCGATGTGTTCCTGACCGAGAACTCGCCCGCGATGTCGCTCGTCGAGGAGGCAGGCCTTTTCGCACCGGTCGACGACGGCACGCTCGCCCTGGTGCCGGAGCAGTACCGGCCCGCGTCCGGCCTGTGGACCGGCATCGCCGCTCGCTCCACGGTCCTGGTCTACAACCCCGACCTCATCTCCGAGGATGAGCTTCCGGCGTCGCTTCTCGATCTCGCCGAGCCGGAATGGAAGGGACGCTGGGGTGCCGCGCCCGCCAAGGCAGACTTCCAGGCGATCGTGTCCGCGGTGCTCGCCACGCAGGGCGAGGACGGCGCGCGGGAGTGGCTCGAGGGCATGGCCGAGAACGCCGTGGAGTACCGCAACAACATCGTCACGATGAAGGCCGTCAACGCCGGCGAGGTGCCGGTCGGGATCATCTACCACTACTACTGGTACCGAGATCAGGATGCCGCCGCCGAAGACAGCTCGAACACGGCGCTGCATTACTTCGGCAACCAGGATCCAGGTGCGTTCGTCAGCGTGTCGGGCGGCGGCGTGCTCGAGAACGCGCCGCACGCCGACGAGGCCCAGCAGTTCCTGGCGTTCCTCGCCGGGGCGCAGGGCCAGGCCATCCTCGGCGAGGGCTACAGCTTCGAGTACCCCGTAGCGTCGGACGTCCCCGCCAAGACCGAGCTGCCCGCGCTCGCCGAGCTCGACGCTCCCGTCATCGACCCCTCCACGCTCAACGGTCCCGCCGTCATCGAGCTCATGACGGAAGCCGGACTCCTCTGACCCAGCTGCACACGCGCGCGACGGCGGGTGGAGCGGCCGAGAGGCGCCCGCCCGCCGCGCTCGTGGCTGTCGTCGCGGTGCTCGCGCTCGGCGCGCTGGTGCCCATCGTGTACGTCGTCCAGGCCGCCGTGGCGATGGGTTGGGACCAGCTGTCGGCGCTCGTGCTGCGGCCCAAGGTCGGCGAGCTGCTGGTGAACACCGTGCTGCTGGTGCTCATCGGCGTGCCGGCCACGATCTTCCTCGGGGTGGGCGGGGCGTGGCTGGTGGAGCGTACGACGCTCCCCGGACGCGCCGTCATCAAGGTCGCGCTCGCCGCGCCGCTGGCCATCCCGGCATTCGTCGCCAGCTACGGCTGGGCGAGCGCGATCCCCTCCCTCAACGGGCTGTGGGCCGCCGTGCTGGTGGCGACGCTCGCGTACTTCCCGCTGGTGTACCTGCCGGCGCTCGCCGCCATCCGCGGCCTGGATCCGGCGCTGGAGGAGTCGGCCCGCACGCTCGGCATGGGGTCGTGGGCGGTGTTCTTCCGCGTCGTCGCGCCTCAGCTGCGTCTGGCGGTGCTGGGCGGGGCGCTGGTGGTCGCGCTGCACCTCCTCGCCGAGTACGGAGCGTTCGCGTTCCTGCGCTTCGACACGTTCACCACGGCGATCGTGGTCGCCTACCAAAGCACGTTCGCCGGTCCGAACGCCGCCGCGCTCGGCCTGGTGCTGGCGCTGCTGTGCCTGCTGCTGCTCGTCGCGGAGTCGGCCGCGCGCGGCCGCGCCCGGTATGCCCGCCTGGGGAGCGGCTCGCCCCACCCCGCCGCCACGCTGCGGCTGGGCCGCTTCACCGCACCATCGCTGGTCGCCGTCGCGGTGGTGCTGACGGGTGCGCTCGTGGTGCCGCTCAGCAGCGTCGGGCGGTGGCTGATGAGGGCCGATCCGGCTGCGTTCGCAGAGGTCGGGGTCGCCGCGCTGCAGACGCTGGCTCTCGCACTGGCCGGGGCGGTGTGCACGATCGCCGTCGCGCTGCCGTTCGCGTGGCTCGCGGTGCGCTATCCGGGACGGGTCTCGCGCGTGCTCGAGGGGGCGGCGTATCTCGCCAGCAGCCTGCCCGCCATCATCGTCGCGCTGGCGCTCGTCGCCGCCACGCTCGCGTTCGCACCGGCGCTGTACCAGACCCCGTTCACCGTCGTGGCGGCGTACGTCGTCATCTTCCTCCCGCGCGCATTGGTGCCGCTTCGAGCCGGCCTCTCGCAGGTCCCGGAGTCGCTCGAGGAGGCCGCGCGCGCGTTGGCGGTGAGCCCGGCGGCCGCCCGCATGCGCGTCACCGTGCCTCTCCTGCTCCCGGCGATCGGAGCGGGAGCCGCCCTCGTGGCGCTGGGCGCGGCGAACGAGCTCACCGCCACGCTCCTGCTCGCTCCCACGGGCACCAGCACCGTGGCGACGAGCTTCTGGTCTGCGGCATCCGCTCTCGACTATCCCGCCGCGGCGCCGCACGCGGTGCTGCTCGTGCTGCTGTCGGTACCGGCGGTCGCGCTGATGTTCACCCACGCGACGGGGAGGACCGTTCGATGACCCTGCGACTGGACGGCGTGTCGAAGGCCTTCGGCGACACCGAGGTGCTGCGCGACGTCTCGCTCGAGGTGCCGCGCGGCACGCGCCTTGCACTGGTCGGCGCCTCGGGCAGCGGGAAGACGACGCTGCTGCGTCTCGTCGCCGGTTTCGTGGATCCCGACGCCGGTGTCATCAGCCTGGGTGGCGACGAGCTGTCGCGACCCGGCCGAAGCGTCCCCACCCACCGCCGCGGCATCGGCTACGTGGCGCAGGACGGCGCGCTGTTCCCGCATCTGTCGGTGGGGCGCAACATCGCCTTCGGCCTGCCCCGCGGCCCCGGTCGCGTCCAGAGAGTGCGGGAGCTGCTCGAGCTCGCAGCGCTGCCCCCGGCCTACGCCGATCGCATGCCGCACGAACTGTCCGGCGGGCAGCAGCAGCGAGTCGCCCTGGTCCGGGCGCTCGCCCAGGAGCCCCGAATGATCCTCCTCGACGAGCCGTTCAGCGCCCTCGACACCGGACTGCGCTCGTCCACCCGGGACGCCGTGATCGAGGTGCTGGAGCGCAGCGGCGTCACCGCCGTTCTGGTCACGCACGACCAGGAAGAGGCACTCTCGTTCGGCCACCAGGTCGGCGTGCTCGTCGGCGGCCGGCTGGTGCAGTCGGGCGACCCGATGGCCGTGTACGACGCGCCTGTCGACGCCTCGGTGGCGCTCTTCCTCGGCGACGCCCTCGTCATCCCCGCCCACGTCGACGCCGACGGCGTCGAGTGCGGATTCGGCCGCCTCGCCGTCCGGCACGATCTCTCCGGCGGAGCGGAGCACGTGCGCGCGATGGTCCGGCCGGCGCAGCTGCGGGTCGCCGCGGCCACGCACGGCGCCGCCGCCGCACTCGCCGCGGTGGCCAACGCGGTCGTGACGGCCGTGCGTCCCGCGGGGTCGACCGCCGACCTGCGCCTGCGCGTCGGGGCGGGGGAGCTCGCGACCGAGCTGGTGTACCGGGTTCCCCAGCACCGTGCCGCGGCGTTCGCTCCCGGCACGGCGGTGCGGGTGGTCGTCGAAGGCGGTGTCGTGCTCTACTCCGCGGCCGCCGCCACGACGGGGAGCATCGTCACGGCTGGAGGGCCCGGGACCGCTTCCGCCCCGCTTTGAGCCTCTTCATCACGGCCGGCGTGGCACCGCTGACGGTGACATAGGCCCGGTAGGCGAGCACGCCGACCAGGAACGAGAGCAGCGTCCCGAGCCACGGCGCGCTCTGCTCGAACGGCGGGTAGACCTGCCAGTGCGTGAGATACACGAACAGCGACGCGGCGGCGACCGTGACGAGCACCGGAACGGCGACGCGGGGGACCGGGACCGCTCGAATCCACAGGAGCGCCAGGATGCCGCCGAGGACGATCGCCTCGCGCCCGGGGTCGCCGAAGAAGCCATACGCGGATGCCACGGCGAGCGCCGACACCGCCAGCCGCCGTGCCGTGGTGTCGGCCCGCGCGACCAGCCAGCCGAGCGCGACCAGCCAGAGCACGACGGGGGCGGTGTAGCGCTCGACGTGCTCGGCGGTGAGGCCGGTGAGTGCGAACCGCGCGGCGAGCGCGGCGCTGAGGACCACCAGCGCGAAGGTGAAGGGCGCGCGCCGCTCCAGCCGATCGAGCGGGCGCACCGCGAACAGCAGAGCCGCACCGGCGATGGCCCAGAGCATCGCCTCGAGGAACCAGAACTGCCACTGTTCGCTCCACCGGCCATCGCCGGGGACGAAGTTGTTGACCAGTGCGACCGTCGTCGGCGCGTACTGCCCGGTGACGAGCGCGACCGCTCCGATCCAGAGCACGGCCGGCACCACCAGCTGGGACGCGCTGCGTCCCAGGCGCCGCAGCCGCGTCATGCCGGCGACGGGCGCCAGCTGGAACCTCGCCAGGTTGTACCCGGCGACGGCCAGCAGCAGGTGCGCGCCGCCCTGCAGGGTGAGGAGGTCGGCATGCGTGGCGACGATGAGGAAGATCGCGGCCGCGCGCAGCAGCACCGGCGTCTCCAGCCGCGTCCAGACTCTGCGGCGCGGTGGAGAGGCGTGGCGCGCCGGGGGAGCGGTCGCTGCCGGCAGCTCGCTCCCGGTCGTCGGTGCGGCTTTGCCGTCTGCCGACGGGGCAGGCGGTGCCGGTGGCCGGTGCTGCGCTGCCAGCTCCCGCGGCGTGAGGGCCGGCCACTCCCGCGGCAGCGATCCGAGCATCTCCTCGAGTCGCAGTGAGATCTCGACGTAGCTGAGCGAGTCGCCGCCGAGCCCCGCGAACGAGTCGTCGAGCCCGGCATCCGGCTCTCCCAGCAGTGCCGCGTAGAGATCGCGCACGCGTTCGGCCGTCACCGCGTCGCCCGGTGGCGCGGTCGCCTCGCTCGCGCGGATCGCACGGTCGCGCAGCTCGGCGTACCGCGCGAGAGCGGCATAGTCGCGCTTCCCGTTGGACGTGCGAGGGAACTCGGCGACGGCGTATGCCGAGATGACGCGCGCCGGCAGGCCGGTCAGCGCGGCGGCGCGAGCGCGGGCCCGCTCGGCCGCGCGTTCCGACGTCGCGAAGAGCAGCAGGCGCTCGTCGGCGCTCGTCGCGCGCGCCTCGATGCCCTCCTCGGCCAGCAGCTGCTCGATGCGGTCGAGGTCGAGGCGCAGGCCGAAGACCTTCACGAAGCGGTTGATCCGGCCGACGATCTCGTACAGGCCGTCGTCGCGTCGTCGTCCCACGTCGCCCGTGCGCAGCTCGGTCAGGCTGGGACCGAGCGCGAAATCCTCGGGAGTGTGCGCGTACCCCATCATGACGTTCGGGCCCTGGTAGACCAGCTCGCCGGTTCCGCTTGCGTCGACGGCGTCGATGCGGAAGGACCCGCCGGGGATCGGCCGGCCGATCGAGCCCGCGTGGGTCGCGGCCAGTTCCGGCGGGAGGTATGCCATGCGCGCCGTCGCCTCCGTCTGCCCGTACATCACGAACAGCTCGAAGCCGCGCTCTCGGCCGAGCTGCGCGATCCGCCGCACCGATTCGGGCGCCATGCGCCCGCCCGCCTGGGTGACGTAGCGGAGCGAGGGCAGCTCGCGCGCGGCGAAGCCCGCCGCATCGAGGAGGTCGAAGGTGTACGGCACTCCGGCGAACGACGTCACCCCGTCGCGGCGGGCCTGCATCCAGAACTCCTCATCGGCGACCGACCTGCCGGTGAGGACCACACTGGCGCCCGCGAGCAGGTGACTGTTGACCACCGAGAGTCCGTAGCAGTACTGCAGCGGAAGCGTGGTCGCCGCACGGTCCGCGGGGCTCAGCCGCAGGTACTCGGCGATGGCCGCCGCGTTGCTGCGCACGTTCTCGGCCGACAGCCGCACCAGCTTGGGAGATCCGGTCGACCCCGACGTGCTCGACAGCACCGCGAGATCCGGGTGGAAATCGTGCCGGCTGCCGACGCGACGCTCCTCGAGCACCCAGCCCGACGGGCCGTCCGTGGCGACGACGTCGGGGTCGAACCGGGCGATGAGTGCGGCGCGGTGCGCTCGCGCGCCCTCCTCGTCGGACCCGTCCACCAGCAGCACCGGGTGTCCGCCCTCCAGGGCTGCGAGGTACGTCACGATCGGCTCGACCGCATTGCTCGCCGCGATCATGACGAGTCGGCGGATGCCGCCCATCTCGTCGCGACGACGTGCCACACGCTCGCGCAACTCGTCGTAATCCACGCGAACGCCGTCGGCGATCAGTGCCGGGTGGTCCGGGCTGCCTCCCAGGAGCGAGAGGCCGGGCGCGGTGGCGGTCGCAGTCATCGAGGCGGGGGATTCCTCCGAGGGTGCGGCTGGCGGGAGCACGCGACGGGCAGGGCAGGTATGGCTATCCTAACCTGCTCGTCCGCGTCAGCCGCTCGCGAGGAGCTCAGCGGAACGGCCATTCGGAGTGGTCACCGGGGAGTGCCTGCTCCTCGCCGGGTGCGTTCGGAATCTCCGTGCGCTCGACGAACACGGGAACGCCGGGACTGATGAGGACCGACACGGACGCGCTCGTCGACGCCGTCGGCAGGTCGACGACACCTCCGCCCGCGAGGATCCCCGCCATCAGCTGCGCCAGCACAGCTTCCTCGTCGACGTCCATCGGGAGGCGATGGACGTAGTCGCCGATGATCAGATCGATTGCGTGCACGAAATCTCCCTTCCCCCGCACGGTACGTCGGCTGATCCGGCACCACCTCGGGGGTTGCGCACGGCCGATGTCCGTGCTCAGTGCCCGGTGATGACGGGCCGCCTGCTTCCGCCCATTCCTGCGACGCCGTCCGGGGGCACTGCCCGCCTGCCGCTGACGCGCCGCCGACGACGCGCCTTCAGAGCCGGCAGGGCTTTCGACTCTCGGTGCGCGAGCCCGCTCGGTCGCGACGGTGGGCGCGAAAAGCAAGGGGGGCGCGCATATCGAGACAGTCTGATTCGCTCGTAGCACGGGTGCACGCGTGCCCGGCTCGTTCGGCAACGCCGACGATCGCGACGAAATAGAGGAACGCAGCAACCGATGGATGACGCCATGACTGATGTAGCGGATAGGGACCGCCCAAGCGGGGATTCCGCTCGATCCACGCGACTGGCTGCAGTGATCTACAACCCGATCAAGGTCGACCTGCCGGCGATCAGGGCCGCGGTCGCGGCCGAGCAGACGGCTGCGGGCTGGGGTGAGACGCTGTGGTTCGAGACCAGTGCTGAAGACCCGGGGCAGGGCATGACCGAGGAGGCGCTTGCCCGGGGCGTGACGATGATCATCGTCGCGGGCGGTGATGGCACGGTGCGGGCCGTGGCCGAAGCCGTGCGCGGGCGGCCTGTCTCGCTGGCTCTGCTGCCTTCCGGCACCGGCAACCTCCTCGCCCGGAATCTGAAGCTCACGCTGGATGATCTCGAGCACTCCATCCACTCCGCGTTCACGGGGGAGGATCGGCAGATCGATCTCGGGATGATCGAGATCCGCCGCGAAGACGGGACTGTCGACCGCCACGCGTATCTGGTCATGGCCGGGCTCGGACTCGACGCGAAGATGCTCGCTCACACCGATGACGAGCTGAAGGCCAAGGTCGGCTGGCTCGCCTACGTGAAGGCCATCGCGACGGCGTTGCGCGACAAGAACCAGCTCAGGGTGCGCTACCGCCTGGACGGACACCGAGTGCGGTCGCTGCGCGCGCACACGATCATCATCGGCAACTGCGGGTCGCTGCAAGCGAATGTGCTGCTCCTGCCTGATGCTGCCGTCGACGACGGTTTGCTGGACATCGTCCTGCTCCGGCCCGAAGGATTCATCAGCTGGGCGCAGATCGTGACGAAGATCATCTGGGAGAACGGCGTGCTCAGCCGCACCCGCTTGGGCCGGAAGTTCCGCACCAAGGAGGTGGACGCCCTCAACTACATCAGGGGAGCCCTGTTCACCCTCATCGTGAGTCGCCCCGAGCTGATCGAGCTCGACGGCGACGAGTTCGGCCGCGCGGTGGCCATCCGCACCTGGGTGGAGCCGCGACAGCTCACTGTGCGAGTGCCCGCCGAATCCAGCGACTGACGGGGAACGTATCAGGTGCCGACGCGGGCCAACTCTGGTTCACGGTGCGCGGCGCGGTCGAGCGACAGGTCGACAGGTTCGGGAATGAGCCACAGGCCGGCGGTGGTGGCGGCGGCGAAAGCCAGGATCGCCAGCCAGGCCGGGTTGATCGTCGCGGCGGTGGGTCGGTCGAACGCGAACCTGAGGGGAATGTCCGGTGACATCCAGAAGCTTTCCGCGAAGCGGATGTGCTCATCCATGTCGCAGCGGAACAGAAACCGTTCGCCACGGCGCAGCTTGGTGACGATGACGACCTGCAGATGCAGCAGCATGCGGTCGTCGATCACGGAGCCTTGCCCCAGCTGGCCATACGTGAAGGTGCCCATCGTGGTTTTCCAGTCCGCGTTCCCACGCCGTCGGGTCGGTGGAGTTGACCGGGGTCTGGGGCACTCACTTCAGAGTATGTCGCGTCCATAGGCCCCGCAAGGGCGAGCGCTCGGTCCCGTTGCGCCGCCGCCGGCCGCCTATGAGGACGAGCTTGCGCGTCGCCACCATCTCCGGGGCGCGGTGCCCCGCGCTGGAAGCGCGAGCATCGACCGCGCGACCACCTCTTGCTAGCCCGCCGCTGCTTCCGGGTTAGCGGCGAGACGTGGGCCAACCTGTTCGTGGTTTGCCCTGGCGAGCCCCGCGAAAGCCCGACCCGGCCCTGCTCCACCCGCCGAGAGTGTGGGCATATGACCCCTACGTGACTCGAGTCTCGAGATGAATCTCGTCGGTCAGGAGTGGAAAACTACGGTGCCCCTGGAGGGACTCGAACCCCCAACCGTTTCCTTAGGACGGAACTGCTCTTCCATTGAGCTACAGAGGCTGGCGGCATCCAGTCTATGCGGTCAACGCTCGCGGCTCCGTCGGGACTTTTGCCCGGCCCGGTCCGGCGCGGATGCCGTGGCGGAGCCGCCGCCCAGTCGCCCGTCGAGCGGCGCGCGCAGGCCACGCCGTCGCAGTTCGCCGACCATCCATCCGCGCTGGTGCGCGATCATTCGTCGATGCAGCAGGACGCCGACGAGCAGCAGTGCCAGTGCGCCGAGGTACCACGCCCAGTACCACCACTGCATCCCCGGCGTGAGCAGCAGCGAGACCGCGCCGATGATCAGGATCAGCACGCCGGCGTAGTACGCGATGCGACTGGCGGTGCGCAGCGGTGATGCCGTCGGCGCGGCCTGCCGCAGCGCCCACACGGTGGCGTAGTCGTCGCGCAGTTCCGCCAGCAGGTCGCGCTGCGGCGACGGCGGCATGTCACCCAGCAGTGCGGTGAGGCGCTCCGCGCGCTTGAGGTCGTCGGCGCGTGCCGCGACCCGCGGCGCGAGGACGGCCGCCGTGGCGGTGACGAGAGCGACGACGATCGGCACGAAGGGCTCGGCGACCGTCGCGGTCGTGGCAGGCTCAGCGAGCAGCATCCCCTCACCTCCGCTCGAGGACCGACGGCGCACCCCGCGCTCGCCGCCATCCTCCCGCGCGTGCCCGCGCGCCGAAAGGCCCGACACACGCGAAGGCCCCGGCATCCGCGAAGGATGCCGGGGCCCGAAGTCCGACGTCAGCCCTGGGTCGCCAGGGCGAAGCGCACGGCGCCCTCATCGCTCACCTCGGCGTCGAGCACGCGGTCGTCGAGGGCGACCGCCGCGGTCTCGTCGAGGAAGACGCGGGCGCCGTCGGTGACGACGATCGTGTCGTGCGGCTGAGGGTCGGGAGCGACGCTCAGTTCGAACCCGCCCGTACCTCCGGTTTCGCGGATCCGGACGCCTCCGTCTTCGGCCTGCGGCACGCGGGCCACGATCTCCTTGACGGCGTCGGCGGCGGTCTGGGTGAGAGTAAGCATGCTCTTCCTTTCCGTTTGCGGTTCCGGACGGGCCACGATTCCGAGAACGGCCTACGGATGCAACCTCAGCGCGCCGTTCACCGGGCATTCGGAGGGTTCTCCCATGTTGACCGGCGGCGGGATCGTGGCATCGCCGGCGGCCCACGCCGTCACGGACGCCGCCCGGTTCCCGGACCACCGCCGGCGCCGCCCGACACGGCGACTCCCTCGGTGACCGTGGTCGCCGAGACGCCGTTGACGGTGACGATGTAGGCGCCGCCGTCCGTGAGACCCGGACCGCTGTAGAAGACGGCGCCGAAGCTCTGATCGGCCTCGAACGAGGCGATCGAAGTGCCCGCGGCATCCGTCACCTCCACCGTGTCGCCGTCCGAACCGGAGACGGTCGCGGCCACCCACTGCTGTGCGCCGGTGGGCGTGACGAGCACAGAGCCCGCGACGAACAGTTCCCCGCCGTCCACCGCGACCGAGCCGTTCGCGTCGATCGCTCCCTGGCCGCCCGCCGAGCTCGGACCGCTGACGACGGTGGCGCCCCCCGTGATCGCGATCGAGCCGTTGGAGTCGAGGCCGTCGCCCGTCGCGGCGAGGCGCACGGTGCCGCCCGAGATCGTGAGCGTCTCACCGGTGTCCTGCTCGCCGCCGCCCATTCCGCCACCCTGCGCGGCGGTCGACGCCGTCGCCCCGGCCGCGTTGATGCCGTCGTCGCTCGAGGTGACGTCGACGGTGCCGCCGGAGATCGCGATGTCGGTCGCCTCCAGGCCCTCCACCGACTCGGCGACGGTGACCGCGCCGTCGCGGACCTCGAGTCGCTGCTCGGCGTGGATCCCGTCGTCGCCGGAGGTCACGGTCAGCGTGCCGCCGCCGATCCCGACCGACCCGTCGGAGTGGACGCCGTCATCCACCGCCTCGACCGACACGTCGCCGCCGTCGATCGCGACGACCGCGCCGGCGGACACGCCCTTGGGCGAGTCGTCCGATCCGGTCGCCGCCGTCCCGGCCGTCAGGGCGATCGTCCCGCCGGTGATGACGGCATCCGTGGCGGCGGCGATGGCATCGTCGCCGCTCGTGGCGACCACGTCGCCCCCGGTGACGGCGACGAAGCCCTGCGTGGCGTCGTCCGTCTGATCGCTCTTCAGCGCGTCGCCGCCCGCCTCGAGCACGACGGTCCCGCCCTCGACGGTCAGCGAGTCCTTGCCGCGCAGCGCGTCGTCGACTGCCTCGACAGTGATCTCGCTCGAGAGCACGACGAGGTCGTCGGTGCTCGCGATGCCGTCGTTCCCGTTGCCCGATACGGTCAATGAGCCGGTGCCCGAGACGGTCAGGTCGGCGTCGGCGTAGATCGCCGCGTTCGCCCCGGCGTCGTCGGCGTACGACGACGCGTCCGACACCGCGTTCTGGCTCCCGTCCGCCAGATGGAGGGCCACGTCGTCGGCGGTCATCACGGTGATGGCAGGCGAATCGGATGCCGAGATCTCGGCGTCGTCGAGGATCAGCACGACCTGCGCGTCCTCCGGCGCCGCGACGACGACCTGCCCGTCGAGCGATCCGGAGAGCCGGAACACGCCGGCACCGGTGATCGTGACGGTGGAGCCGTCGACGGTCACGGCGTCGGAGTCACTCGACGCCGAATCGCCGTCGAGCGCGATGTCGACGGCATCCGCGTCGCTCCACTCGTCGTCCCGGACGACCGTCGCATCGGCGTTCGCGGCGAGCACGGCGGCGGCGCTGAGATCGGAGTCGACGACGGCCGTCCCCTCGGGCGTCGACGTGTCGTCGGTGCTCAGGCTTACGGCACCGGACGACGCGGCGGTCTGGGTGGCGCAGCCGGCGAGCACCAGGCCGGCGAGGGTGAGAGGGGCGGCGGCCAGGATCAGGCGGCGACGGAGCATGATGTGTCCTCCTTGGGGACGGTCGGGTCGGGGATCGGGGTGACAGCGGAGGGGTGAGGGTGCGGAGCCGCTCGCCGGCCCGGAGCGAAGGGCCCGTGAAGGAGGCGCGCCCAGCGATTGCGGGGGAGCCCGGGGTGCAGCGCGGCGAGGCCGGTCGCGTACTTGCTGACAGTGGCGGGGCGATGACCGGCGCGCCACAGGGCTCGGTCGACGTCGGACGGGCGCGCTCCGGACTTCGTCTCGACGATCGCGGTCTCGGGCAGGGCGAAGCCGTCCGCGTCGGGCTCGATCCACTCCAGCGCGGTGTCGATCGTGGCGCGCCCCGCGCCGTCGGGGGCCAGCAGCGTCGCGCGCCGGTATCGCGTCACCAGGGTCGCATCGAGCTCGTGTGCGCGCTCGGCCGCGAGACCGATGGCGTCGAAGGCATCCGCGACGTCGCCGCGCGCGTCGTCTGTGAGCCGGTCGCGCGTGCGGAGGTCGTACTCGTCACGGTCCTTGACCGTCGTGCCGCGGGCGCCGCGCGTCTTGATCTCGAGGTAGGCGGTGCCCGCGTCGAGGTACGTGCGGGTGCGCAGCTTGAAGCGGCGTCGCCGCGGCTGCGCGGCCATGCGGAAGCTCAGCAGGTCGGGAGTGTCGAAGTACACCGACTCATACGCGAAGTCGCGGGCGCCGTCGATCTCGAGCACCCGCGTGCTCGGGTCGAGGGCGGCGATCACCGCGGCGAGGTCTTCGCGGGGCACCACGTACTTGCGGTCGACGCGAGTGAGGAGGGATGCCTCCGCCACGAGCTCGTCGAGCCGCACCGGTGCGAAGCGGTCGAGGGCGGTCACCGCACCGCTCCTTCCCGCACCGGGGCGGCGTCTGCCGGCCGCGTGCTGAGGTCGTCGTCAGCGCCGGCGGCGGCGCGCGGCATCCGGAACCGCACGTCCACGAGCGTCGTGTCGTTGACGAGGTCGAGCTCCTGGACGGTGAGGGCTGTCACCGTCCCGCCGAGCCGCTCGCCGAGCTCCGCCCGCAGTTCGGCTTCGTCGCTCAGCGCCCGGTCGAGTCGCACCACCTGATGCCGGCTGCGCGAGAGCATCGCCGGGTGATCGGCGGCCCACAGGACGCCGAGGATCAGCACCACGAGCGCGGCGACCGGCCACGGATCCGTCTGCGGAAGGCCGGTGACGAGGCCGATCGCGAGCGCCGCGAAGTAGTACGCCACCTCGCGCTGCGAGATCTCGGACGAGCGGAGCCGGATGATCGACAGCACGCCGAACAGGCCCAGTCCCAGTCCCAGCGCGACCTCGGCCGTCCCGAGCACCGCGGCCACCGCCATCACGCCGACGTTGACGCCGAGGAAGGCGACGACGAGGTCGCGACGGCGGTGCCGGCGGTAGTAGAGCCCGAGGCTTAGCACGAGGGCGGCGGCGAGATCGATGCCGATCAGGATCAGCGCGCTGGTGGTCATGGGTTCCTCCCGATGGGGTGTTCGTTCGCCTCCATCCGAGTCGGCGCGACTATGCGGTTGCTATGCCCCGCGTCTGGCGAGGAGATGAGTTCGGCACGACCGCGAGGCCGACGCTGAGTCACGGCGCCCTCGCGCTGAGGAGCACCGACGCATGCCGGTGGAGCAAGATGGCCGGTTCTTGACACCGTGTCGGGCGCAATGAGGGGCGCATCCTCCCCGGCGTCTGCAAGGGTGGAGGCGTCGACGCGCGCACACCGAAGCGCTCGTCCGATCCGCGTCGCACCAGATCCAGAGGAACGCATGACCCGCATTGGCATCGTCGCCGAAGCGCCCGGCGAGAACCGGGTGGCCGCGACCCCGACCACTGTCCCGAAGCTCATCGGCCTCGGCTACGACGTCGTCGTCGAAGCCGGCGCCGGCGCCGCGTCGTCGTTTCCCGACGCCGCGTACGCCGAGGCCGGCGCGACGATCGTGGACGACCGCACCGCATGGGCGTCGCCGATCGTGCTGAAGGTGGACGCGCCGACCCCGGCCGAGATCGGCCGGCTGGCCGACGGTGCGACGCTGGTCGCGATGCTCAGCCCGGGACTGCGCCCGGACCTCGTGGAGTCCCTCGCGACGCGGGGGATCACCGCGATCGCGCTCGATGCGGTGCCGCGCATCTCGCGGGCGCAGTCGATGGACGTGCTGAGCTCGATGGCGAACATCTCGGGGTATCGCGCCGTGGTCGAGGCCGCCCACGAGTTCGGCCGCTTCTTCACCGGCCAGGTGACCGCGGCGGGCAAGGTGCCGCCGGCGAAGGTCCTCGTGGCGGGCGCCGGTGTCGCCGGCCTCGCGGCGATCGGCGCCGCGTCGAGCCTGGGCGCGATCGTGCGGGCGACCGACCCGCGGCCGGAGGTGGCCGACCAGGTCGCGTCGATCGGCGGGGAGTATCTCGCGGTCATCGTGCCCGACGAGGCCGCGCAGGCGTCGGCCGACGGCTACGCCAAGGCCACGAGCGAGGCCTACGACCGGCGGGCGGCGGAGATCTACTCCGAGCAGGCCGCCGATGTCGACATCATCATCACCACCGCCCTGATCCCGGGCAGGCCCGCGCCTCGCCTCATCACGGCCGCGGATGTCGCGACGATGAAGCCGGGGAGCGTCATCGTCGACATGGCGGCGGCCCAGGGCGGCAACGTCGAGGGCTCGGTGGCGGGGGAGCGGGTGGTGACCGAGAACGGCGTCGTGATCCTCGGCTACACCGACCTGCCGGGGCGCCTGCCCCAGCAGGCGTCGCAGCTGTTCGCCACCAACCTCGTCAATCTGGTCAAGCTCCTCACACCCGGCAAGGACGGCAGGCTCGTCCTGGACTTCGACGACGTCGTGCAGCGCGGGGTCACCGTCGTGCGCGACGGCGCCGTGACGTGGCCGCCGCCTCCCGTCCAGGTCTCGGCCGCCCCCGCCGCCAAGCCCGTCACCGCCGGGTCGGCGGTCGCGCCGAAGCCGCCGATGTCACGTGCCAGGCGGACGGGGCTGATCGTCGCGGGCATCGCCGCGCTGTTCGCGGTCTGCGCGTTCGCGCCACCGCCCCTGCCGCAGCACTTCCTCGTGCTCACGCTCGCGATCGTCGTCGGCTTCTACGTCATCGGTCACGTCGCCCACGCGCTCCACACGCCGCTCATGAGCGTCACCAACGCGATCTCGGGCATCATCGTCGTCGGGGCGATGGTGCAGATCACGCTGCCCGATCTCACCGTCCAGATCCTGGCGGCCGTCGCCGTGCTGCTGGCCAGCATCAACATCTTCGGCGGGTTCGCCGTGACGCGGCGCATGCTGGCGATGTTCCAGAAGGACCAGGCCCGATGATCGGCGTCGCGGGAGCGGTCGCCGGCGCCGCCTACATCGTCGCCGCCCTGCTGTTCATCCTGAGCCTCGCGGGTCTCAGCAAGCACGAGACATCCCGCCGAGGCGTGACGTACGGCATCGTCGGCATGACCGTCGCCCTGGCCGCCACGGTGTGGGCGACCGCGGCCGGCGCGTGGGGCGACGCGTCGGCGACCACCGGGCTCGTGCTGCTCGTGGCCGCCGTGGCGGTCGGCGGCGCCATCGGGCTGTGGCGGGCGCGCCGGGTCGAGATGACCGGGATGCCGGAGCTCATCGCGCTGCTGCACTCCTTCGTCGGCCTCGCCGCCGTCCTGGTCGGGTGGAACGGCGCGCTGTACGACGCGGGCCTCGAGGGGGCGCTCGCCGACATCCATCACGCCGAGGTCTTCATCGGCGTCTTCATCGGCGGTGTGACCTTCACCGGATCCGTCGTCGCCTTCCTGAAGCTGTCGGCGCGCATCTCGTCCAAGCCGTTGATGCTGCCGGGCAAGAACGTCCTCAATGTGGGGGCGCTGGTCCTCTTCCTCGCCCTGACCGTCTGGTACGTGATCACGCCGGAGCTGTGGCTCCTCGTGGCGGTCACCGCGCTCGCCCTCGCCCTCGGCTGGCACCTCGTGGCCTCGATCGGCGGCGGCGACATGCCCGTCGTCGTCTCGATGCTCAACAGCTACTCGGGGTGGGCGGCCGCCGCCGCCGGCTTCCTGCTGAACAACGACCTGCTCATCGTCACCGGCGCCCTCGTCGGCTCGTCCGGTGCCTACCTCAGCTACATCATGTGCAAGGCGATGAACCGCTCGTTCCTCTCGGTCATCGCCGGCGGCTTCGGCATCGAGGCGCCGCGCTCCGGCGAGCAGGACCACGGCGAGCACCGCGAGATCGACGCCGAGACGGCCGCCGACCTGCTCGCCGGGGCATCGTCGGTCGTCATCACGCCGGGCTACGGCATGGCCGTCGCACAGGCGCAGCACGGGGTCGCCGACCTGGTGCACCGGCTGCGCGAGCGCGGCGTGGACGTGCGGTTCGGCATCCACCCCGTCGCCGGGCGGCTTCCGGGGCACATGAACGTGCTCCTGGCCGAGGCGAAGGTGCCCTACGACATCGTGCTGGAGATGGACGAGATCAACGACGACCTCTCGCGGGTGGACGTCGTCCTCGTGATCGGCGCGAACGACACCGTCAATCCCGCCGCAGCCGAGGATCCCGGCAGCCCGATCGCCGGCATGCCGGTGCTGCGGGTATGGGAGGCCGCGAACGTGATCGTCTTCAAGCGCTCGATGGCGTCCGGATATGCGGGCGTGCAGAATCCGCTGTTCTATCGCGAGAACGCGCAGATGCTCTTCGGCGATGCCAAGGAGAAAGTCGACGAAATCCTCGTGCAGCTTTCGCGCACGTGAGAGAGGTGCGGATCAGGCGCTGAATTCCGTCGGCAGGCGTGCGTCAGTGCGCCGCTTCATAAGCCTCGAGAACGGATGCCGGAACCCGGCCCCGATCCGAGACCTGATAGCCGTTCTTCTTCGCCCATTCACGCACCTGGCTGTAATCCTGCTGCCCGGTGCGGCGACGCCTGCGCCCCCCGCTCGACGCCGCTCCGGACGCGGCGCGTGCGGAGGACACGGTCCTCGCAGCGTTGATATAGCGTTCGAGGGCGCCGCGCAGCGCGGCGGCATTCTCGTCGGTGAGGTCGATCTCGTAGGCGACACCGTCCAGCGAGAACAGAACGGTCTCGCCTTCGCCGACTTCAAGAAGTGATCCGTCGAGGTCGTCGACGAGCTGATGCACGATTCTGCGGGCCATGGAAGGCACGATACGCGCATTCGTGTTGCGCGACTATCTCGCCGGCCGTCGTCGGTGGACAACTGCGCGAGGAATTCTGCGGGCACGGCGAATTGCGCACCATTTTCCGCTCGAATTCATGGCGTCGATGGGATGCGAATTCAAAAGAGTCGGGATGAGGGAACGGCTCAGGGCAGGAGTCCGGCCCGGCGAGCCGTCACCACCGCCGCGTGCCGGGTCGAGGCATCCAGCTTCGCCATCGCCGACTGCAGGTACGACTTGACCGTGCCCTCCTTGAGCTCGAGGGTCGCTGCGATCTCGGCGTTGGTGGAGCCCAGCGCGGCGCACGCCAGCACGTCGACCTCGCGGGGCGAGAGTCGCACATCGAGGTCGATCGCAGGCTCCGACGCGTCGTGCGACAGAGCGGCGAGGCGCGTCTCGAGCCGGGCGAGGCGGACGCGCAGCTGCGGGTCGTCGACGATCGCCGCGATGCTGCGCAGCTCGGCGTACGTTTCGCGCAGCTCCTCACGGGCCGAGGCCGCCAGGGAGACGGGTTCGGTGCGCGCGGGGGAGAGGGCGAGTCGGCGCTGCACCTCTTCACGGATGCGCAGTTCACTCGAGAGCTCTTCGGCGACGGCGAAGGCGGGCCGCGCGACCACGTCGCCGACGGGCGACTCCGCCCGGGACCCGCAGTAGATCACGCCACGCGCACGGTCGCCCACCATGACGGGGACCGCGAAGAGCGTCGCGATGCCCTCGCCGAGAACGGCGCGGTCGTAGTCGTGGGTGATGCTCTTGGAAGAGCCGTAGTCCAGCGCGAGCCGCGGACGCTTCTCGACCAGCGCGCGACCGCCCAGCCCGCGCGTGGCCTGCACGACCAGTCCCTGCAGGCTCGGCGTGCGCGCGCCGTGGATGGCGGAGATGTGGACCGCATCGCCCACGGCGAAGCCGCCGAAGGCGACGGGGAAGCGGGTGCGGCGCACGAGCTCGGCGACGGCGTGGTCGAGCGCGCTCGCATCGCCGGCGTCAGCGCCGAGCGCCCCCGTGCGTGTGCGATCGGGGGTGGCTGCGCGGTGTGGAAGAGACGCGCCCACGACTACCTACTTCCGGGGGTGACGGCGTCCTCGCCGTTTTTCGTAGCGTCGACCCTACCACCGGGCGCACGGGCTCACGTGGGCCGGGTTCCCCCCGATCAGGCGCGATGCCGCGCACATCCATGAGGCAAGGAGGCCACATGTCCGAACCGACGACCGAAACCGCTCCGCCGGGCGACATCGACTACATCGCGGTGGAGGAGTCACCGCGATTCGTCGAGCTGAAGCGGCGTCAGCGCGGGTTCGTCTTCCCGCTCGCGATCGCGTTCCTCGTCTGGTACTTCGCGTACGTCCTGCTCTCGTCCTTCGCCCGCGACTTCATGTCGCAGCGCGTGTGGGGCGACATCACGGTCGGGCTGCTGTTCGGGCTCGGCCAGTTCGTGACGACGTTCGCCATCACCATGACGTACGTCTGGTACGCCAACCGCAAGCTCGACCCGATCGCCGAGGAGATCCGCGAGGACCTCGAGCTGCAGGAGCAGGAGGCCCGCGCATGAACGACGTCCTCGGTGCCGTCCACGCCGCCGTGCAGACGGTGGAGAACAACCCCATCCTCAACATCTCGATCTTCGGCGCGTTCGTCGCGGTGACCCTCTTCATCGTGATCCGCGCCAGCCGCAACAACAGCACCGCCGCGGACTACTACGCCGCCGGCCGCTCGTTCACCGGGCCGCAGAACGGCTTCGCGATCTCGGGGGACTACCTCTCGGCGGCGTCGTTCCTCGGCATCTGCGGCGCGATCGCGATCAACGGCTACGACGGGTTCCTCTACTCCATCGGCTTCCTCGTGGCCTGGCTCGTGGCATTGCTGCTCGTCGCCGAGCTCATGCGCAACACCGGCAAGTTCACGATGGCCGACGTGCTGTCGTTCCGCCTGAAGCAGGGCCCGGTCCGGATGGCGGCTGCCGTGACGACCCTGGCGGTGTGCTTCTTCTACCTGCTCGCCCAGATGGCGGGGGCGGGCGGGCTGGTCTCGCTGCTGCTGGGCATCACCGAGCAGCTCGGCCAGTCGATCGTCGTGGCGGTCGTCGGCGTCCTCATGATCGTCTACGTGCTCGTGGGCGGCATGAAGGGCACCACGTGGGTGCAGATCGTCAAGGCGTTCCTGCTCATCGGCGGCGCGCTCGTCATGACGATCTGGGTGCTCGCGATCAACGGCTTCAGCTTCAACGCCCTGCTCGAGAGCGCGGTCGCCGCGTCGCCCAAGGGCGAGGCCATCCTCGGACCGGGCCTGCAGTACGGCGCGAACCCGTGGGACTTCATCTCGCTCGCGATCGCGCTGGTGCTCGGCACCGCGGGCCTGCCGCACGTGCTCATGCGCTTCTACACGGTGCCCACCGCCAAGGAGGCGCGGCGCTCAGTGGTCTGGGCGATCTGGCTGATCGGCCTGTTCTACCTGCTGACGCTCGTGCTCGGCTACGGCGCCGGCGCGCTCGTCGGGCCGGAGCAGATCGCTGCGGCACCCGGCGGCGTGAACTCGGCGGCACCGCTGCTGGCACTGCAGCTGGGCGGCCCGATCCTGCTCGGCTTCATCTCGGCGGTCGCCTTCGCGACGATCCTCGCGGTGGTCGCGGGCCTCACCATCACCGCCGCGGCGTCGTTCGCGCACGACATCTACGCCAACGTGGTGAAGAAGGGCGACGTGCCCCCGGACGGCGAGGTCAAGGTCGCCCGTCGCACGGTGATCGTCATCGGCGTCCTGGCGATCCTCGGCGGCATCGGCGTGCAGGGGCAGAACGTCGCGTTCCTGGTGGCGCTCGCCTTCGCCGTCGCGGCATCGGCCAACCTCCCGACGATCCTCTACTCGCTGTTCTGGCGGGGGTTCACGACGCGCGGCGCGGTGTGGAGCATGTACGGCGGCCTCGCCGCCGCCGTGATCCTCATCTTCCTGTCGCCGGTGTTCTGGGGAGGCGAGACCAGCGTGTTCAAGACGGGCACGCCCATCTGGCCGCTGAACAACCCGGGCATCGTGTCGATCCCGCTCGGGTTCTTCCTCGGCTGGCTCGGCTCGGTCACCTCCCGCACGGCGGAGAGCCGCACCAAGGCGGCCGAGATGGAGGTGCGGTCGCTGACGGGCTTCGGCGCCGAGAAGGCCACGCACCACTGACGGGCGATCGCGGGGTCCGGGCGGAATCCGCCCGGGCCCCGCGGCGTGCGGGCGGCCTACACGCCCGCCGCCGGAGCGGGCGGGATCGCGAGGCCCTGCTCGAGCTCGACGAGGTACCGCTTCACCTCCGGGCGCCCGCCGTACTCCCCGAGGGACCCGTCGGCCCGCACGACTCGGTGCACGGGGACGACCACCGAGAACGGCGTGGTCGCGCACGCCGTCCCCACCGCCCTGGCCGCTCGAGGAACGCCCGCCGCGATGGCCACCTCGCCGTAGCTCGCCGTCTCGCCGTACGGGATGTCGCGCACCGCCTGGAGGGCCGCACGCGTGAAGCCGCGCACGAGCCGCCAGTCCAGCGGGAGGTCGAACTCCCGTCGCCGTCCCTCGAAGTACTCGTCGAGCTGCAGCGCGACGTCGTCCAGCGCCGGGCCGTCGTCCGGGACGGGGTGCGCGCGCAGGCGCAGCCCCACCCGCTCCAGCTCGCCGCCCAGCGGGCCGTCGAACGGGTGCAGTGTCACGATGCCGTCGTCGGCGGCGACGATGAGGATGTCGCCCACGGGCGAGGGGTGTACGCGGTAGCGCGGCGGGTCCGAGGGGGTCATGTGATCATCCTGGTCCTCGCGACGGACGCGGCGGCGGGACGCCTGGCGGCATGGGGGGAATCGCCGCGAGTGGGCACCTGTGGAGGAGCGGTGCCCGCGTGGCCCGGTTCAATACCGCGAAACTCAGGTCCATTGCAAGAGCCGGGCGAGCCGCGCGCTTAGGGTGTCTCGTGTGTGGCGAGGAGAACTGAGCGCCGTGCTGGGCGCGGAGAACGCCGAGCGCGGGCACGACGTGACCCCCGGCGACCTCGGCCTCGCCGAGCCGGGCGTCACGGTCGCGCACGTCGCCGATCCCGAGCGCGACCGGCTGCGTCTTCAGGCCGCGACGCTGGGCGGCAGGTCGACGCTCCTGCATTTCACCGACGGCCACGACGCCGCCATCGAGATCACCAAGGCGCACCCGGGGAGCCTTCCGCAGTTCATCACGGGGCGCTCGACGCTGCTGTCGAACCTGTTCCGCGACGAGGTCGCTCTGCGCAACGCGCGGCTCGCGGCCGAGCGCATCACCGCGAAGGACCAGGAGCTGCGCACGACGCGCGGCCTGGACGCGGTGCGGCTGGCCGTCGGGCTCGCGAACTGGCGGATCGGCGGCCTCTCCTGCAGCGCCCCGGTGCTGCTGCGGCCGCTCGCCATCCGGCGGCACCACGGCGACTTCGAGCTCAAGCTGCACGGATCGTTCTCGGTCAACCCCGAGCTGGTGCGCGCCATGCGCACGCACTTCGGCATCGCGATCGACGCGGGCGCGCTCGCCGCGCTCGCGCACGACGGCGGCGTCTTCAAGCCGCAGCCGGTGATCGACCACCTCCGTGCGCTGACCGCGTCGATCGACAGCTATGCGGTGAAGCCCCGGCTGCTCGTGTCGACCTTCGCCGACGTCGGCGGTGCGATGGCGTCCGACGCGGCCGACCTCGACCATCGGGTGCTCAACGCCCTGGCCGGGCACGTCGCCGACCGCGAGACCATCACCGCTCGCCGCGGCGGCCTCGAGCCGACCAACCCCGACGAGCGTCCGCCCGCCGCCGACACGCTGCTGCTGGACGCCGACTCCGAGCAGGAGCGGGTGCTCGCGCGGATCGCCGACGGCCAGTCGCTCGTCGTCCACACCCTTCCGGGCACGGGGGGCACGCAGACGGTCATCAACGCCGTCGGCGCCCTCGTCCGCGACGGCAAGCGCGTGCTCGTCGTGAGCGCCAGGCGGTCGACCCTCGACGGCGTGCGGCACCGCCTCGCCGGCATCGGGCTCTCCGGCCTCGCCGTGTCGCCCGACCGGCTCCAGCGCGACCTCATCCGCGCGATCGGCCGCAACGAGAAGGCGCAGCCGCCGAAGGTCGCCGACATCGACGACGCCCTCGTGCGGCTGCGGGGGGTGCTCCGCGACTACCGCGCGGCCGTGACGGCGCGGCATCCGTCGTTCGGGGTGTCGGTGCTGGAGATCCTGCGCGAACTCGCCGCCCTCGCCGAGCGGGGCGTCGCGCCGGCCACCGAGGCCCGGTTCGACGCGGAGGCGCTCGCGAACCTCGCCGACAAGCGCGCCGAGGCCGCCGCCAAGCTGGCCGCGGCGGCGCGACTCGGCGAGTTCCGCTTCGGGCCCGACGACTCGCCGTGGTACGGAGTGAGCTTCGACACCGTCGAGCAGGCCCGCGGGACGCACGCGCTCGCGGGGAAGCTCCACCGCAGCGACGTGCCGACGCTCCTCGAGCGCGGGTACGAGATGATCGGCCAGACGCGCATGCGCCCGTTCCACACGGTCGCCGAGCTCGGCGTCTACCTCCGGCTGCTCCGCGGCATCCGCGACTCGCTCGACAAGTTCAGCCTCACCGTGTTCGAGCGTCCGCTCGGCGAGCTCATCCGAGCCCACGCGCCCCGCCGCGACACGCCGGAGATGAGCGGCGCCAACCGCCGCCGCCTCCGCCGGCTGTCGCGGGAGTACCTGCGCCCGGGCGTGCACGTGCCCGACATGTACGAGGCGCTCGTGCGCATCCAGCAGCAGCGCACCGAATGGCAGCGCTACGTCGACCCGGGCGTCACCCCCGAGGTGCCGCTGGGGCTCGGCGACGTCCAGGTCGCGTGGCAGCGCGTCGACGCCGAGCTGGGCGAGCTCGACGCCGCGCTCGGCCGCGACGGCGCCGACCGGCTCGCGACCATCCCCGTCACGAACCTCGTGCGCACGCTCGCCGGCCTCGCCGCCGACTCCGACGTGTTCGACAACCTGAAGGAGCGGGCGACGCTGCGCACCGAGCTCGCCGTGCTCGGGCTCGAGCCCCTCCTGCTCGAGCTCTCGGTCCGCCATGTTCCCGAGGACCAGGTGGCCGCCGAGCTCGAGTACGCGTGGTGGCAGTCCGCGCTCGAGGTGCTGCTGCGCACCGATCGCGCGGTGCTCGGCGCCAACACGGCGGTCGTCGACCGGCTGGAGAGGGACTTCCGCCTCGTGGACGAGGCCCACGCCGCGGCATCCGGCCCGCTCCTGGCCGCCCACCTGGCCACGCAGTGGCGCATCGGCATCGTCGATCACGCCGCCGAGGCCGACGCGCTCAAGCGTGCGCTGAAGCGGGGCACGATCACGCCCGACGAGCTCGTCACCGTCGCGCCGGCGCTCTCGCGCACGCTCGCGCCGGTCTGGCTGGCCTCGCCGTACGAGGTCCCCCGGATCCCGGAGGCGGCAGGATTCGATGTGGTGGTGCTGGCGGATGCCGGAGCCCTCTGCCTGGCCGAGGCCGCTCCGGCCCTGCGCCGCGCGGGCCAGGTCGTGGCGTTCGGGGATCCCGTCACCCAGAAGCCGACGCCGTTCGGCGTCGCGTCGGTGTACGTGGGGCAGGCGCCCGCGGCTGCGACCTCGACGAACGGAAACGGCACCGGCCCCGTGGCGGAGCCCGACGCCCCCGACGAGGTGCCGTTCGATGCGACGAGCGTCTTCGAGCGGCTCGCGGAGCTGTTCCCCGTCGAGACCCTCACCCGCAGCTACCGCGCCGGGGGAGAGGATCTCGCCGCGCTCGTGAACGAGGCGTTCTACGGCGGCGAGCTCGTGTCGCTGCCGTGGGCCGGCTCGTACCTCGGGCGGGGGAGCCTCGCCGTCGACTACGTCGAGGGCGGCAACGGCACGCCCGACCCGATCACCGGGGCCGTCGAGAGCCCCGACGCCGAGGTCGCGCGGGTGGTGACGCTCGTCGTCGAGCACGCCGTCAACCGCGGCAGCGAGTCGCTCATGGTGGTCACCGCCAGCGTCCGGCACGCCGAGCGCATCCGCGCGGCCGTCGAAGCCGCCTTCGCCGGCCGCTCCGACGTCGCCGACTTCGTCTCGCGCGACACGGCGGAGCCGTTCGCGGTGCTGACGCTCGAGGAGTCGGTGGCCGAGAGCCGCGACCGCGTGGTCTTCTCGCTGGGCTACGGCCTCACCAAGCACGGCCGTGTGCTGAGCGACTTCGGCGACCTGTCCACGCCCGACGGCGAGCGGCTGCTCACCGTCGGGATGACCCGGGCTCGCCGCTCGATGGTGATCGTGTCGTCGATCCGCCCGTCGGCCTTCGATGACGGGCGTCTGGAGTACGGTGCGGCGACGCTGATGTCGATCCTCGGCGGCATCGCCGCCCGCTCGCGCGAGGCGCGCCTCGAGGACCTCGCCGACCCCCTCACACGCGCCCTGGCTCGCGAGCTGCGGCGCGCCGGACTCTCGGTCGACGTGCACTACCGCGGCCTGCTGCCGCTGGTCGCCCAGTACGACGGCAAGGCGGTCGTGGTCGAGAGCGACCCCGAGACGATCGGCGAGTCGCTGCGCGAGTCGCTGCGGTTGCGCCCGCAGATCCTGCGCCGCCTCGGCTGGCACTACGTCCGCGTGCACTCCTTCGACCTGTATCGGGACCCGGCCGACGTCGCCCAGCGCATCGCCGCGATGCTCGGTGTGCCGCCAGACGCGCCGCGGGTCGACAGCGAGACCCAGCCGCTCGATGTCCTCGAGTGACCGCCAGCGGATCGAGCGGGTCGCGGGCGCCCGCCGCGCGAAGCTGACGCCTGCGCCCGGGTCCACCGCGGAGCCCGTCCCCGCGGACGAGGAGGCGGATGCCGCGTCCCGGCCGGACGCGGCATCCGAGGGCTCCCCGGGACCGAACGACGAGCGCCTCCGTCGCGACGTGCCCCCGCACTATTGACGCGAGACGGGTCGATGCGAGGGACGAGCGTTGACGCGGCTCGGGTCAAGATCGAGTAGCGAGGAACGAGCGTATCGAGATCTCGCGCAAGACGGCTCAGCGCGGCTGCGCCGGGCCCTGGCTCTGGAGGAGGTCGCGGATCTGGGCGAGGAGCTCCTGCTCGGTGGGCAGCGGCTCCGCGCCAGCCTGGCCGGCGCCGGCCTTCGCGGCCTGCTTCTCCTTCCACCGGTTCATCGGCACGATGAACACGAAGTAGACGATCAGCGCGACAGCGAGGAAGTTGATGAGCGCGCCGATGATGGCACCGATGGCGAAGGTCGACGTGCCGCCGGAGAGCGTCGGCACCTCCCACACCCACGCGCTCAGGTCGCCCACCTGGAAGATGACGCCGATGAGCGGGTTGACGAAGCCTTCGACGAGCGCGTTGACGATCGCCGTGAACGCCGCGCCGATGACGACGGCGACGGCCAGGTCGATGACGTTGCCGCGGAGAATGAACTCCTTGAATCCCTTGATCACGATGAACCCCCGGGGTCGTGGATCCCGCGACGGGCGCCGGACGTTCAGGATCCGGACGACGCGGGCGAGGCCTTCGCCTCAGGCTTCGATGATGTCGTAGCGGGTGCCGCCCCGCCACCCGACGCGTCGGATCCACCGGACTTCGCGCCGGCGCGGGAATCGGTGCGGTAGAAGCCCGAGCCGTTGAAGGTCACGCCGATCGAGCCGTACTCCTTGCGCAGCGGCCCGCCGCATTCCGGGCACTCCGTCAGGGTGGGGTCGGCGAAGGACTGCACCGCGTCGAAGCGATGACCGCACTGCTTGCAGGCGTAGGCGTAGGTGGGCATGTGTCTCTCGGTGGGTTCTGTCAGCGCCGGGTGGGCGCGAGGGTGATGGTGCGCGTGGGGGTCACCACGCCGGTGACCGGCTGGTCGTGGACGTCGCTGGGCAGCTCGTCGAGCACCTCCGAGTCGTAGACCACGGCGTAGACCGGCGGGCACCGCTCCATCGAGCCGAGCGTCTTGTCGAAGAAGCCGCGTCCCCAGCCGAGTCGCATGCCGGACTCGTCGACGGCGGCGGCCGGGATGACGAGCAGGTCGACGTCGTTGACGGCGATCGGCCCGAGCAGCTCGCCCACCGGCTCGGGCAGCCCGTACATGCCCTCGGCGATGTCGCCCTCGGGGGTGGCCACCGCCCAGTCCAGCAGGCCGTCGGCACGGGTCACCGGCAGGAGCACGCGGATGCCGCGGGCGACGGCATCCGTCACGAAGGACCTCGTCCCGGGCTCGGCCGTAGTGGACAGGAAGCAGGAGATCGACCGCGCGCCGTGCTCGGCGACGAGGGCGTCGAGCTGCGCGTGGATGCCGGCCTCGGCCGCCTCGCGGGCCTGGTCGGACAGCAGCTGCCGGCGCTCGCGCAACTCGGCGCGCAGTGCGCGTTTCGCGTCGGCGATCGCGTCGGACATGACGTCGATTCTACGTGGCGCGAATCGTAACGGGTCCGCACGCCGGGCGGGGCCGTGTCGGACGCCCCTCTAGACTCAGGTCATGCCCCATACTCCGATCAAGGCCGTCATCCCGGCCGCCGGTCTCGGCACCCGCTTCCTCCCCGCAACCAAGGCGATGCCCAAGGAGATGCTCCCCGTCGTCGACAAGCCGGCGATCCAGTACGTCGTGGAAGAGGCCGCGCAGGCCGGGATCGACGACATCCTCGTGATCATCGGGCGCAACAAGAACGCCATCTCCAACCACTTCGACTCGGTGCCCGAGCTCGAGGAGAAGCTGAAGGACAAGGGCGACGTCGATCGCCTGCACCGTGTGCTGGAGTCGAGCGACCTCGCCGACATCCACTTCGTGCGGCAGGGCGAGCCGAAGGGTCTGGGGCACGCGGTGCTGCGTGCGAAGGCGCACGTCGGCGACGCGTCGTTCGCGGTCATGCTGGGCGACGACCTCATCGACGAGCGCGACGAGCTGCTGACCACGATGATCGCCGAGCACGAGCGCACCGGGGCGGCGATCATCGCCCTCATGGAGGTCGACCCGTCGCAGATCCACCTGTACGGCGTCGCCTCGGTCGAGTCGACCAACGGCGACGGCGTGGTCAAGGTCAACGGCCTGGTCGAGAAGCCCAAGGCCGAGGACGCCCCGTCGAACCTCGCGGTGATCGGCCGCTACGTGCTCTCGCCGAACGTGTTCGAGATCCTCGAGCGCACCGAGCCCGGCAAGGGCGGCGAGATCCAGCTGACCGACGCGCTGCAGGAGCTCGCGGCCGACCCCGACGGACCCGGTGTGTACGGCGTCGTCTTCCGTGGCCGCCGGTACGACACCGGCGATAGGGTGGACTACATCAAGGCCATCGTGCAGCTCGCGGCCGATCGTGACGATCTCGGCCCGGCGCTGCGTCCCTGGTTCAAGGAGTTCGCGGCGGGCCTCTGACGCCGCCCGTACGAGGGGGTCACGTGGATCTGACGGCTCCCCGCAGCCACGGATCGGTGGCGATCCGGCTGGTCCGCCAGCGCGACGCGCGCGTGCTGCAGAACGAGCTGCTGTCGAACCGCGGCTGGCTGCGCCCGTGGGAGGCGACGAGCCCCGACGGGCCGGTGTCGTTCGACATGCGGATGGGTGTGCGCCGGCTGCTGCAGCAGTATCGCGACGGCGCCGGGGTGCCGTTCGTGATGGAGTACGCGGGCGACATCGCCGGCCAGCTGAACGTGTGGGGCATCGCGCGCGGCTCGCTGGCCTCCGCCACGATCGGCTACTGGGTGAGCGAGCGCTTCGCCGGACGCGGGATCACCCCGACCGCCGTCGCGCTGGCCACCGACATCTGCTTCTCCGAGCTGCGGCTGCATCGCATGGAGATCTGCATCCGGCCCGAGAACCAGGCCAGCCTGCGGGTCGTCGAGAAGCTCGGCTTCCGCTACGAGGGGCTGCGACGGCGGTACATCCACATCGACGGCGACTGGCGGGACCACTACGCGTTCGCCCTCGTGCGCGAGGAGGTCCCCGAGGGCGTGCTGCAGCGGTGGGTGTCGGGCCACGCCCCGCAGGACGCCGCGACGATCCCGCCCGCCGACCGCCTGCACGCCTGAGCGCTCCCCGGCGCCCGCCGGGTGCGCGTCCCGGCGGATCCCGACGCTGACCCGGCGAAAACCGGCTTGCGTGACACGCGACCGGATGCCGCGGTCATCGGCATCCAGTCCCTTAGCGTGGGGTCTATGGATGGGCAGGTGCTGGGCGGGGGCGTCATCGTCCTCGTCGCCGCCGCCCTCTGGCTGATCTACCTGCTGCCGACGTGGCACAGCCGTCGCCAGTACGACGCCGCCGAGCGCAACGCCGTGCGCCTGAGCCAGGCGCTGCGCGTGCTCGCCGAGACGAGTGAGACTCCGGAAGAGGTGCGGCTCGAGCTCAACGCGCGCACCGCCGCCGCGCAGCAGCGGCTGGCCAGGCGGGCGCTCGCAGAACGCGAGCAGGCCGCCCTCGAGGGCGCCCGCGTCGAGCTGGAGCGCGCCCGCGCCGAGCGCGAGGCCGCCGAGGTGGCCGCCCGGCTCGATCGGGAGCGCACCCGTGCCGAGCGGGTCGCTGCCGAAGCCGCCGCCCGCGTCAGCCTGGAGCACGCCCGCGCCGAGCGTGAGGCCGCCGGGGCGGCCGCCCGTGCCGAGATCGCCGCGGCACGCGCGCTTCCCGACGCGCGTCGTGCCCGCGCACGGCGCCGCTTCCGGCTCGTCGCGACGCTCGCCGGCCTCGCCGGCATCGCGCTGGCCGGGTGGGGAGTGTTCGAGACCCTCACCGCGGGAGCGCAGGCGCTGCTGTGGACCGGGGTCGGCATGGCCGCGGCATCCGTCCTCACGCTTCAGCGTCTGTCACGCGTCGCCTCACGCGCCGTGTCGAGGTCGGCGGATGCCGCGCCCCGACGCGCCGCCGAACTCCAGGACGTCGAGCTCGAGCGCGCAGAGCGCGCCTGGGAGCCGCGCGACCTTCCCCGGCCCCTCACGGCGTCGGCGGGTTCGCGGGCGGCCGCCGTGCTGGACGCGGAGGCCGCGCGTGCGGCGCTGCGGCAGGCGGCGCTGGAGCAGGCGATGCTCGCGCGTTCCGAGGCGCCGCAGCCCGCGCCGATCGAGGCGGCCCGCACCGCTCGGAGCGCCTCGGAGGGCAGCGTGTACGGTCGGATGGGGTACGTCGACGACGCCGAGATCGAGGCGCACGTCCGGCAGCTGCTGACCCGCCGCGTAGCCGGCCAGTAGACCCCTCGGCGGCGCCCTCGGGATTCGGAGCGGGTGGGCAACCGTGATAGTGTTTCTGAGGTTCAAGGGCCTGTGGCGCAGTTGGTAGCGCGCTTCGTTCGCAATGAAGAGGTCAGGGGTTCGAATCCCCTCAGGTCCACCGAGAGAGACCCCCGCACAGCCGGGGGTCTTGTCGTTTCCGGTGCCCCTCGCGGGCGAGCGGTCAGTCCGGCGGCGCCGGATACCGCTCCCCGCTGCCCCAGCCGATCTCCCACCCGGTGCGGTCGTCGAAGTAGTCGGCGAACGACACGGGAAGCCGGTGCTCGGGCTCGACGCGGGCGAGGAGTCCTTCGTACCACTCGGCGTACCGAGGGGCGTCCGCGCCGGCCGAGAGACCGGGCAGGGCCCGCAGGATGAGGTCGGCGACATCGCCGGCATCCGTCGTGGCGTCGACCACCCCGTCCGCGAAGGCCGTCCCGGCCGCGGAGGTGTAGCGGACGGAGGACGCCGGGTCGGCGGCATCCGTCAGCACCACCCGCCAGTGCATGCCCGACGGTGCGACGCCCGGGTGCACCCGCAGGCTGTGGAAGCCCCGCCGGTGCAGCTCGCGGACGCCCTGGAGGATCCGCACCGAGCCGGCCATGGCGAGCGCCGATGCGATCTCCTGGTGCGTGCCCGCGTCGTGCGCGACGAGCGACACCCGCTCGACTCCGGACGACGACGCGGCGATCGTGTCGATCGCCGCGGTGATGGCCTCGCGCCGGGGCCAGGCGTACACGCCGGCGCTGATGAGCGGGAAGGCGACGTGGCGCGCGTCCAGCTCGTCGGCGATCTCGAGCGCCCTGCGATAGCAGGATTCCAGCAGCGCGCGGTCGCGCTGTCCGGCACCGTAGTTCGGCCCCACGGTGTGCACCACCCAGCGGGCGGGCAGCGCGCCGCCGCGGGTCCACCCCGCGTCGCCGGTGGCAAGGCCGTAGGGGAAACGCTCGATGCACTCCCGCAGGATCTCAGGTCCGCCGGCACGGTGGATCGCGCCGTCCACGCCGCCACCGCCGCGCATGGCGTTGTTCGCGGCGTTGACGATCGCGTCGGCGTCCTGGGTGGTGATGTCGCCGTGCACCGCGACGAGCTTCGTCATGCTCCCATCATGCGCGCCGCCGGGCTCGCGCGTCCCCGGATCAGGAGATCGGTCGGACGCGCACCCGTCAGGCGGGCGTCGCCTCGGCCGCAGCCCGGGCGGCCGCGGGGAGCGCCTCGACGATGCGCGACACGGCGGCGTCGTCGTGCGCGGCCGAGACGAACCACGCCTCGAACACCGATGGGGGCAGTGACACGCCCTGCTCCAGCATCGACCGGAAGAACGGCGGGTAGCGGAACGTCTCCTGCGCCTTGACGGTGTCGTAGTCCGTCGGCGGGGTCTCGGCGAACTGGATCGAGAAGAGGCTGCCCGCGCGCTGCACGACGTGCGTGACGCCCGCGTCCGAGAGTGCGGATGCCGCGGCCTCCGCGATCGTCGCCGCGGCGGCGTCGATCCGCGCGTACGCGGCCGCGTCGAGGTGGTCCAGCGTCGTGCGTCCCGCCGCGACGGCGAGCGGATTGCCGCTCAGCGTGCCCGCCTGGTACACCGGCCCGAGCGGGGCGAGGAGCTCCATCAGCGCGGCCGGGCCGCCCAGCGCGGCGAGCGGGAGGCCGCCGCCGACCACCTTGCCGAACGTGATGAGGTCGGGGGAGAACGGCACCGGGTCGATGCCGTACCACCCGGCCGGGCCGACGCGGAAGCCGGTCAGCACCTCGTCGAGGATCAGCAGCGCGCCGTGCGCGTGCGCGATGTCGGCGAGGGCGGCGTTGAACCCGTGGGCCGGCGGCACGATGCCCATGTTGGCGGGCGCCGCCTCGACGATCACGGCGGCGATGTCGTCACCGCGGGCGTCGAACACCTCGCGCACGGCGTCGAGGTCGTTGTAGGGGATGACGAGCGTCTGCGCGGCGATGGCGGCGGGGACCCCCGCCGATCCGGGCAGCGCGAGCGTCGCGACACCCGATCCCGCGTCGGCCAGCAGGCCGTCGGAGTGCCCGTGGTAGTGGCCGGCGAACTTGACAACGAGGTCGCGGTCGGTGGCGCCGCGCGCGAGGCGGATCGCGGTCATCGTCGCCTCGGTGCCCGTCGACACCAGCCGCACCCGCTCGACGGGGGCGGCGGCACCGTCCCGGCGCACCCGCGCCGCGATGAGCTCGGCCAGCTCGGTCTCGCCCGGCGTCGACGCGCCGAAGCCGAGGCCTCGGGCCGCGGCATCCTGCACCGCCTTCACGACGGCGGGGTGGGCGTGCCCGAGGATCGCCGGCCCCCACGAGCCGACGAGGTCGACGTACTCGCGACCCTCGACGTCGGTGACGTAGGGGCCCGACGCCGACACGAAGAAGCGCGGTGTCTCGTGCACCGAGCCGAACGCGCGCACGGGCGAGTTCACGCCGCCGGGCATCGCGCCGCGGGCGCGGGCGAACTCCTGCTGATTCGTCGTCATCGGATCCACTCCGCAAGCTCCTGGGCCCAGTAGGTCAGCACGGCGTCGGCGCCGGCGCGGCGGATGCCGATCACCGACTCCTCGATGGCGCGGCGGCGGTCGATCCAGCCGTGCGCGGCGGCCGCCTCGATCATGGCGTACTCGCCCGACACCTGGTACGCCCAGACCGGCACCGGGCTCGCGGCCGCGGCGTCGGCCAGCACGTCGAGGTAGCTCATCGCGGGCTTCACCATGACGATGTCGGCGCCCTCGGCGATGTCGAGATCGAGCTCGCGGGCACCCTCGCGGCGGTTGGCGGGGTCCTGCTGGTAGGTGCGCCGATCGCCCTCGAGCGAGGACTGCACGGCCTCGCGGAACGGGCCGTAGAACGCCGAGGCGTACTTCGCCGCGTACGCGAGGATCGGGGTGTTCCCGTAACCGGCGTCGTCGAGCGCGTCGCGCACCGCGGCGACCTGGCCGTCCATCATGCCCGACAGGCCCAGCAGCTGCGACCCGGCCTCGGCCTGGGCCACACCCATCTCGCGGTACCGCTCGAGGGTCGCGTCGTTGTCGACGTAGCCGTGGGCGTCGAGCACGCCGCAGTGGCCGTGGTCGGTGAACTCGTCGAGGCAGAGATCGGTCTGCACGACGAGAGCGTCGCCCGCCTCGGCGGCCGCGATGCGCGTCGCGACGTTCAGGATGCCGTCGGGATCGGTCGCGCCGGAGCCCACCGCGTCCTTGTGCTCGGGCACGCCGAACAGCATGATGCCGCCGATGCCGGCGGCCGCGGCATCCGCCACCGCCTGCCTCAGGCTCTCGGTCGTGTGCTGCACGACGCCGGGCATGGACGAGATGGGGACCGGTTCGCCGGCGCCTTCGCGCACGAACATCGGGAGGATCAGCTCGGCCGGGTGCAGCCGCGTCTCGGCGACGAGGCGACGCATCGCCGGGGTGGCGCGCAGGCGGCGGGGACGGTCGGCGGGTGCGTACGTCACGGGCGTTCTCCCGTCAGGCCGGCCGCGCCGGCATCGAGCAGCTCACGGGCGACGGATGCCGCGACCTCGCGCGGCGGATCGCCCTCGTCCTCGGGCCACGTGGTGGCGTGCGACGACGTGAGCCTCGTCGCACCGTCGAGGCTGTAGACGCTCGCCGACAGCAGCAGGAGTCCGGCGTCGACGACGGCGCGCGCGCCGACGGGCGCCGAGCAGCCGGCCTCGAGGAGGGCGAGCACCTCGCGCTCCGCCTCGACGGCGGCGCGGGTCTCGCGGTGGTCGAGGGCGTCGACGAGGTGCTCCTGGCTGCGGCGCACCTCGATCGCGAGGGCCCCCTGGCCGGGCGCGGTGGGCCACGCGTCGGCGTCGAGGTACTCGGTCACGACGTCGGTGCGGCCGACGCGACGGAGCCCGGCGGCGGCGAGGATGACGGCATCCAGCTCTCCGCCGCTCACCTTTCCGAGGCGCGTGTCGACGTTGCCGCGGATGTCGACGACCTCCACATCGGGGCGGCGCGCCCGCAGCTGCGCCATGCGGCGGGGCGAACCCGTCCCGATGCGCGCGCCGGCGGGAAGCTGCTCGAGCGTGAGCCCGTCACGGGCGCACAGCGCGTCCCGCGGGTCCTCGCGGACGGGGATCGCGGCGACGACGAGCTCGTCGTGTGGTGCGGTGGGGAGGTCCTTGAGCGAGTGCACGATGACGTCGCACTGGCCGGCGAGGAGCGCGTCACGGAGCGCGCCGGTGAACAGGCCCGTTCCGCCCGCGCGTGACAGCGGCTCGTTCGAGCGGTCGCCGTCGGTCGTGATGGTGACGAGCTCGGTCGTGACGCCGGTGGCGTCGGCGAGGTCGTCGGCGACCATGCCGGTCTGGGCGAGCGCCAGCGCACTGCCCCGCGTGCCGATCCGGAGCGTGGTCACGCCAGCACCTCGGCGATCTCGGCGAGTTCGATGCGGCGGCCGGTGTAGAACGGCACCTCTTCGCGCACGTGGCGCCGCGCCTCCGTCTGGCGGAGGTCCCGCATCAGGTCGACCAGCTCGACCAGCTCCGGCGCCTCGAGCGCGAGGATCCACTCGTAGTCGCCGAGTGCGAAGGAGGCGACGGTGTTGCTCAGCACGGAGCGGTGCGCGGCGCCCTTGCGGCCGTGGTCGGCGAGCATCTGCCGCCGCTCCTCGTCGGGGAGGATGTACCAGTCGTACGAGCGCACGAACGGGTAGACGGTCAGCCAGGCCTCCGGATCCTTGTCGCGCATGAAGGCGGGCAGGTGGCTGGCGGTGAACTCGGCGTCGCGGTGCACGCCCATGGCGTTCCAGATCGGCAGCAGCGACCCGAGCGGCTCGGCGCGGCGCAGCGTCCGCAGCGCGGACTGCAGCGCCTCGGGTGCGATCCCGATGCCGGTGAGCCAGATCATGATGTCGGCGTCGGCGCGCAGCCCCGAGACGTCGTAGAACCCGCGGACCACGACTCCGGATGCCTCGACCTCGGCCACCGCGGCCGTCAGATCGCCGGCCGGCGCGGGCCGGGAAGGGTCCCGGCGGAAGACCGCCCACAGGGTGTAGCCGAGGGTTTCAGAGGGGGTGGTCGCCGGGACATCGGTCATACCCTCTATCCTTCCACTCCTCGCGGGGAGCGTTTCCGGTGGCGCCGTCCGAGGCTCAGCGGGCGAGCAGCTCGGCGGCGGTGCGCTCGGCGTGGGCGATGAGGCCCGCCAGGCCCGACCCGGCGACCGTCTCGCCGACGACCGTGAGCCCGGCGGGCGGGGTCGCCGCCGCAGGCCGCACCCACGAGACGTGTGCGGTGCCGACGACGACCGGCAGCGGCACGCCGAGGAGCGTCTCGGCGTCGGCGCGCGCGGCGGCGACGGGATCGGCCGGGGTGGCGTCGTACGACAGGCGCAGCACGTGGCGGCCGGCGGCCGCCTCGCGCAGCCACTCCCATTTGGCCGTGGCGTGGGTCAGGGCGCGTGCGCCCACCGGTGCCCCCGCCGCGACGAGCAGTCCGGTGCCGCGGGGCGCGGCATCCAGTCGGTCCTGCTCCACGACGAGCGTCACGAGGTCGATGCGTCGACCGGGGGCGGCGGGCGCCGCGAGGCGGGGCGCGGCGACGACCACGGTGCCGCCCAGCGTCGCGAGATCGCCGACGGGCGTGGAGAGACGGATGTCGCCGCCGTGGCGGTCGAGATCGTCGGCGAGGGCCGGCACGACGCGGTTGATGCCGCCGCGGATGCCCGCCACCGCCGCACCCGGCGCTGCGGTGGCGCGGAGCCGCGCGACGGCGCCCCCGAGCGATCCGGCGCTGGTGAGGGCCTCGGGCAGCCCGGGATGCGCGCGGGCGACGGGCAGCTCGTCGGGATGCTGCGAGTGCACGCCGTGCACGACGGGCGCCACGAGGAGATCGAGCACGTCGTCGCCGAAGCGCTCGCGGACGAGCGCGCCGAGTGTCGACGGCACTGCTGCCCCCCACGGGCGGGCGTCGAGCTCGACCGCGCGCTCTGCGGCGGGGCGGCCTACCACCCGCACCACGTCGTCGGCGAGGGGATCGGATGGGATGCCGAGGAGCGCGGTCGCCGGCAGCGGCACGGCTTCGCCGACCACGGGCTGCAGCCACGCCGGCCAGGGGGCGGGGGCGACGATGTCGTCGGCGAGGCCCAACTCCGCGAGCAGGGCCGCGACGACCCCGCCGCGGACGGCGAAGCTCTCGGCGCCGGCATCCAGCGCGATGCCGGCCACGTCATGCCTCGCCACGGTTCCGCCGAGGCGGTCGGATGCCTCGAACAGGGTCACCGCCGCGCCCGAGGCCGCGAGCCGGCGGGCGACGACCAGACCCGCGACGCCGCCTCCGACGACCGAGAAGTCAGTCATGCGCGTGGACGAACTCCACGATGCGTGTGAGCACCGCCGGGTCTGTGTCCGGGGGCACGCCGTGCCCCAGGTTCACCACGTGGGCCCGCGCCGCCCGCCCGCGCTCGAGCACGTCGACGATGTGCGCCTCGAGCACCGGCCAGGGCGCGCGCAGGAGAGCAGGATCGATGTTGCCCTGCACCGAGACGCCGGTCCCGAGCCGGCGGACCGCCTCGTCCAGCGGCAGGCGCCAGTCCACGCCGACCGCATCGACGCCGACGTCGCGCATCGCGGCGAGGAGCTCGCCGGTGCCGACACCGAAGTGCACCAGGGGCACGCCCAGGTCGCGCACGGCGTCCAGCGCGCGGACGGAGAACGGCGCGACGTGCTGCGTGTAGTCGGCGAGGCTCAGTGAGCCCGCCCACGAGTCGAACAGCTGCCCGGCCGAAGCGCCCGCCTCGATCTGGGCCGCGAGGAACGCGCCGGTGATCTCGGCGCACCAGCCGAGCAGCGCGGCCCAGGTCTCGGGATCCGAGTGCATGAGCGCGCGCGTCCTGAGCTGCTCCTTCGAGGGGCCGCCCTCGACGAGGTACGAGGCCAGCGTGTAAGGGGCTCCGGCGAAGCCGATGAGCGGCGTCGTGCCGAGCTCGGCGACGGTGAGGGCCACGGCCTCACGGATCGGAGCGAGCGCTGCGGGGTCCAGCGGCGGGAGGTTCGCGACATCCGCAGCCGTCCGCACCGGGTTCTCCAGCACAGGACCGCGGCCAGCGACGATGCGCACGTCGACGCCCGACAGGCGCACGGGGATCACGATGTCGCTGAAGAAGATCCCCGCGTCGACACCGTGCCGCCGCACGGGCTGCAGCGTGATCTCGCTGGCGAGCTCCGGGTTCAGGCACGCGTCGAGCATGTCGGTGCCCACCCGCAGCTCGCGGTACTCGGGCAGTGATCGGCCCGCCTGCCGCATGAACCACACCGGGGTCGGGGTCGGCCGCTCGCCGCGATACGCGCGTATCAGCGGCGGGGGATCGTTTCTCTGAAGGACGGAAGGGTGAGAGTCATGCAACAGCACACGTTAAGATTAGGCTCGTGCTCCTCTGTCTGACCGCGAACCATCGGAACGCGAGCCTCGACGTCCTGGAGCGTCTGTCCGTGGGTGCGCCCACGGCGACCCGGGCGCTCGTGGAGGACGAGTTCTTCGTGTCGGGCGCCGTCGTGCTCGCGACGTGCAACCGGTTCGAGGCGTACCTCGACATCGACGAGCCCCTCACCGGCGGCGAGGCCGTCGCGGTCGAGTCCGTGGTCGAGGCCATGGCCGAGGCATCCGGCGTCTCCGCGGATCTGCTGCGCGCGTCGGTCGCCGTGCATTCCGGGGCGGATGCCGCCGCCCACCTCTTCGCCGTCACCAGCGGCCTCGAATCGGTCGTCGTCGGCGAGGACGAGATCTCCGGGCAGGTGCGCCGCGCCCTCGACGCCGCGCGGGCCGACGGACTCACCAGCGGTGAGCTCGAGCGTCTCTTCCAGAAGGCCACGCACACCAGCCGCGGCGTGCGCAACCGCACGCAGCTGCGCGGCGCGCACCGGTCCCTCGTGCGCCTGGCGCTCGAGCTCGCGTCGAGCCGCGTCGCCGACTGGGCCACCGCCCGCGTCGTGCTCGTCGGCACCGGCCGCTACGCCGCCCGCACCGTCGACGCGCTCCGAGCCCGCGGTGCCGGCGACATCCACGTCTTCTCTCCCTCGGGCCGCGCGGAGGCGTTCGCCGCGCAGCGCGGTCTCATCCCGGTGACGGACTTCGCCGCGGCGGCGGCGCAGGCCGACGTCGTCATCACGTGCACCGCCGACGCAGTCGTGCACGCCGACGCGTTCGTCCCGGGGCACCGGGTGCTCGTGATCGACCTGGGCCTGCCTCGCAACGTCGACCCGGCCGTCGGCGCCGTCCAGGCCGTCGAGCTGCTCGACCTCGAGACCATCCGCCTCCACGCTCCGCTGGAGCAGTTCAACGCGCACGCCGACGCCCGCGCCATCGTCGGCGACGCGGCGACGGAGTTCCACGCCGACCGCGAGGCCGGACCCGCGATCACCGCGCTCCGCCGCGACGTGCTGAAGATCGTCGACGACGAGATCGCCCGCGCCCGCTCGCGCGGCGCCGGCGACGACGTCGAGGCGGCGCTGCGCCACCTCGCCGGCGTGCTGCTGCACCGTCCGTCGGTGCGCATCAAGGAGCTCGCCGTCGAAGGGCGCATCGACGACGCGCGCGCCGCGCTCGAGCTGCTGCACGGCCTCTCGGCCGACGCTCCGGCACCCGTCGCCGACGACGACGGCCTCTGGGCCACGGCCTGAGCCGACGCCCGGCAGAGGGGCGGATTCAGGCCGCGCGCGCGCCGGGCCCACCGGTGCTCGCGTGTGCGGGAGCGGACCCGTCGGGGGCCGTGAGCCCGGTCGGCGGACCGGTCAGGGCCCGCAGGGCGTACAGGATCGTCGCCAGGTCGACGACCTCCTGGATGAGCGCGCCCACGACGGCCGGGATCACACCCGTGGTCGCGACCAGCATCAGCCCGATGCTCAGTGCGATGCCGATCCAGATGGCGACGTAGGCGACGCGCAGGGTGTGCCGGCCGATCGATATCGCTTCGGTCACGCCCAGCAGCGAGTCCTTCAGCACGACCGCGTCGGCCGCCTCACCCGCGGCGGTGGCGCCCTTGGCTCCCATCGCGATGCCGATGTCGGAGGCGGCCAGGACCGGGGCGTCGTTCACCCCGTCGCCCACCATGAGGACCGGCCGCGGCCGCATCTCGGCGGCGAGGTGCACCTTCTCGCGGGGGAGGAGCTCGGCGTTGACGTCGGTGATGCCGACGGCGCGGGCGACGGCATCCGCTGTCGTCTTCGTGTCTCCCGTGAGCATGACGATGCGCTCCATGCCCTGCTCCCGCAGCCACGCCACGACGGCGGCCGATTCCGGGCGCGGGTCGTCGGCGAGCACCAGCGTCCCCGCGAACCGCCCGTCCACGGCCACGTACGCCGCGGCCTCACCGGTGTCGACGTCGCGGCGGACGGTGTCCGGCGCCAAGGAGGCCACGTACGCGGGTTTTCCGACGACCACCGTGCGGCCGTCGATCACGGCCGTCACGCCGTTCGTGGCGACCTCCTGCGCGTCGGCGGCGGGGCGAAGGGGGATGCCGCGGTCCGCGGCCGCGCGCCGGATGCCGGCGGCCAGCACATGACTGGAGTACTGCTCGGCGGAGGCGGCGAGCGCGAGGAGCTCGTCCTCGTCGAACCCGTCGGCGGCATCGACAGCGACGAGGTCCGGGCGCCCTTCGGTGAGGGTGCCCGTCTTGTCGAACGCGGCGGACCGCGCCCGCGCCAGCTGCTCGATGACGCCGCCGCCCTTCACCACGACGCCCGCCTTCGCCGCGCGCGAGAGCCCGCCGAGGAACGCGACCGGCGCCGCGATGAGCAGCGGGCACGGCGTCGCCAGCACCAGCACTTCGGCGAACCGCGTGGGATCGCCCGAGACCGCCCATGCGGTGCCGGCGATCACCAGTGACACGGCGGTGAACGGGACGGCGAAGCGGTCGGCGAGCCGCACCGTCGGCGCCCGCTCGTCCTGCGCCTGCTTCACGAGCTCCACGATCTGCTGGTACTGGCTGTCGGCGCTGCGCCGCAGCGCGCGGACGTGCACGGCGTGCGAGCCGTTGACCGACCCCGACAGCACCTCGTCGCCGGCGGCACGGTGCACGGGCAGGCTCTCGCCGGTGAGCGACGACTCGTCGAACGAGGCCTCGCCGGAGAGCAGCGTGCCGTCGACCGGGACGATCTCGGAGGGGCGGATCAGGAGGATGTCGCCGATGCGCACGTCGTCGGCATCCGTGTCCTGCGCCTCGTCGCTGCCCGACCCCGGATGGACCAGCACGTGCGCGATCCGGGGGGAGCGGTCCAGGAGAGCGGTGAGCTCCCGCCTCGCGCGACGGCCGGCATAGTCCTCCAGCGCCTCGCCGCCCGAGAGCATCAGGACGATCACGAGCGAGGCGACGTACTCTCCGACGGCCAGCGTCGCGATCATCGCGACGACGGCGAGGATGTCGAGCCCGACGTGGCCGCGGAGCACGTCCCGGATCATGCCGAGGAGCGTCCAGGCGATGACGCCGCCCACGTACACGATCGCCAGCCACTTCGCCGCGTCGGTGCTGCCGGCCGCGCCGAGCGACAGCACGGCGATCAGCACCGCCAGCGTGAGCCACACCAGCGGGTAGCGCGCGAGCCGGCGCAGGAGTCTCATGGCACCCACTCTGGCATCGACGCGCGCCCCGCCGCCGCCCCGGCTTTCAGCCCGCCAGCTCGTGCAGCAGGAACGCGGCGAGGAAGCCGATCGTCGCCCACAGGCCGGTGAGCGCGTGCTGCTCGTCGAACGCCTCGGGAATCATGGTGTTGCACACCATCGCGAGCAGGCCTCCGGCGGCGATGGTGGTGATCAGTGCGATGAGGTTCGGTGTGGCGGATTGGAACGCGACGTAGCCGAGCACCGCCGCCACGACCGTGATGAGCGCGATGCCGCCCCACAGCAGGGCGACGAAGCGGCCGCTGCTGCCGCCTCGCTTGAGCGCTGCTGTGGAGCCCAGTCCCTCGGGGAAGTTGCTGATCGCGATCGCCGCGACGATCGGGATGCTGATTCCGCCCTGCAGCACCGACAGGCCCATGACGAGGGACTCGGGGATGCCGTCGATGAGGGCGCCGACCGCGATGACCAGCCCTGCACCGCCGGCGATGCGGGTCCCTGCCCGTCGGGCGGCGATGTTCGCCGGGGTCCCGTCCCGCGTGGGCGTCGGGGCCTGCGCCGGTCTGCTCCGTCGCGACAGCAGCTGGTCGGCGACGATGTAGAGGACCGCGCCGCCCAGGAAGCCGACCGTCGTCGGGAGGAGGCCGCCGTCCTCGGCGGCCTCCTCGACGAGCTCGAAGGCGAGCGTCGAGATCAGCACGCCCGCGCCGACCGCCATGATGCCCGCGACGACCCGCTGCGGGATGTCGACGTACCAGGCGACCGTCGCGCCGACCAGGAGCGTGCCGCCGCCGATCAGGCCGCTCAGCGCCGCGAGCCACAGCCCTTCCATGGCGCCAACCTAGCCGTGGCGGCCGTCCGCGGCGGCGGGACGCGCGGACGGGCCGGCCCCCGGATCAGTGCGCGAGCACGGGCTGGCGCCCGCCGGATGCCAGGCGCTCGGCGGCGAGCCCCTCCGCGGCCTCGAGTGGCGTCACCCCGCGTGCCTCGGCCTCGTCGAAGATGCGCCGCACCGTGTCGCCGATGCGGGCGACACGGTCCATGATCTCGGCGCGCGTGCCGAGCTTCTTCGCCTCGAGGTCGAGGTAGATGACGCCGCCGGCGTTGACGACGAAGTCGGGTGCGTACAGGATGCCGCGGGCGGCGAGCCGGTCGGCGCCGCTGTGGTCGGCGAGCGGGTTGTTCGCCGGCCCGCACACGGCCTTCGCATCGAGGGCGTCGATGACCTCGTCGGTGAGGAGGCCGCCGATCCCGGCCGGCACGAAGACGTCCGCGGGGATGAGGTGCTCCTCGCCGGGCAGCGCCCAGCGGGCGTCGATCTCGGCGGCGAGGTCGCGCTTGGCAGGGTTGACGTCCGTCACGGTGAGGTGCGCGCCCTCGGCGGACAGCCGCACGGCGAGGCGGCTGCCGACCTGACCGAGTCCGGAGATGGTGATGCGGCGCCCTGAGACGTCGGCCGAGCCGGCGATGCGCTCGAGTGTCGCGCGGATGGACTCGTACACGCCGAGGCTCGTGGGGCCGGCCGGCTCGCCTGAGCCGCCGACGGCGTCGGGGAGGCCGACGACGTGCTCGGTGCGCTCGCTCACGACTAGCATGTCGTCGGTCGTCGAGCCCACGTCCTCCGCCGTGCGGTACAGGCCGTGCAGCGACTCCACCGCGTCGCCGAGATCGAGGAACGCCGCGCGCCTGCGATCGGCGTCGAGCGTGAGGCCGGGGGGCAGCGCGATGACGGACTTGCCGCCGCCGGCGTCGAGGCCGGCCGCGGCGTTCTTGAGCGTCATGGCCGCCGACAGCCGCAGTGCGTCGCCGAGCGCGTCGCTCCAGTGCGGGTACGACCACAGCCGCGCGCCGCCCAGCGCGGAGCCGAGCACCGAGGAGTGCAGCGCCACGGCGATGAACAGGCCGCTCCGCCGGCCGGTGATCACCTCCACCCGTTCGTGCGTGAAATCAGGCAGGGGCAGGGAGGGCAGAGAGTGCGTCATCGCGATACTTCCTTCGGCGGGCCTCGTGGGCAGTGCGCTGCGGATGCCGCGGCGTTGCGGCATCCGTTCTCATTGCACACCGATCCTGCGGATTGTTCAACCGTCTCGGCGGCGATTGCGCACAATGCCCCGTGAGCGCGGGGCTCCTCGCGCAGTGGGGCGCAGAGTGCGCGGCCGCGGTGCCCCTCGCGCGTGCGCGTTCGCCCTAGGCTGATGCGGTGACCATCCCCGACTCCCTTCCCGCCCGCAGTCGGCTCGTGCACGACGCGCTGCGCGCGGCCGGCATCGCCGGTGACATCGTGGTGCTTCCGGATGCCGCGTCCACCGCGGCCCTCGCCGCGGCGGCTCTCGGTGTCGAGGTCGGCGCGATCGCCAACAGCCTGGTCTTCTGGAGCGACGACGAGCCGCTCCTGGTCATGACGAGCGGTGCGCACCGTGTCGACACGACGCTGCTGGCCGAGCGCCTGGGTCGCGGGAGGATCCGGCGCGCCACCCCGGAGCAGGTGCGCGAGGCGACCGGTCAGGCGATCGGCGGCGTCGCACCGACAGGGCACCCGGCACCGCTCGCCACCGTCGTCGACGAGGACCTTGCGGGCTATCCCGAGATCTGGGCGGCGGGCGGCACGCCGCACACCGTGTTCCCCCTCACGTTCGACGAGCTCGTGCGCCTCACCGGCGGCACGGTCGCCAAGGTCGACTGAGCAGCCGAACGCAGGGCACCCGCGCGCCGTCCCCTTGACGCGTCATCGCGCGAGGGGTAGAAGTTGACCGTCCGCGTCGCGCCGAGCGCCGGGGGACACCCGCCGCGACCCGGTCACCGCACACGCGTGACAAGGGGAAGCTCATGATCCGCACGCTCGCCGCGGCCGCCGCCGCAGCCCTCGTCCTCACCGGTCTCACGGTGAGCCCCGCCTTCGCCGGTCCCGAGCCGCCGGCGACGGACGACGCCCTCGCCGTCTACACCGGTTCGGTGGATGCCGACGGCCTGGCGGCGATCGTCGGCCTCGGCGTGGACCGGCACGAGGTCGTGACCACCGCAGGCGACGCACCCGGCGAGATGGGGGTGCAGGTCATCCTCAGCCCCGACCAGGCAGCGGCGCTCGCGGAGGAAGGGACGGCGCTCGAGCCGAAGCGGCCGACCGCCGGCCTGCGCTCCCTGGCCGCGGGGGACGGCGTGTTCCGCATGTACGGCGGCCCGGGGGGCTTGCTCGAGGAGCTCCAGGACGTCGCGGCGCAGCATCCGAAGATCGCGGACTTCCGGGTCATCGGCCAGTCCACGCAGGGGCAGGACATCGGTGCCGTGCGGATCACCAAGGCTGCCGGCAGCCGGAACGACGGCGCACGGCCGACGACGATCTATGTCGGGGCGCAGCACGCCCGCGAGTGGATCACCCCCGAGATGGTGCGGCGGCTGCTCGACCACATCGTCACCTCGTACGGGGAGGACCCGCGGATCACCGACCTCGTGGACACCACGGAGCTCTGGTTCGTGCCCGTGGCGAACCCCGACGGCTACGACTTCAGCTTCGAGCCCGGCCGGCGCCTGTGGCGGAAGAACCTGAAAGACAACAACGGCGACGGCGCCATCACGGCCGGCGACGGCGTCGATCTCAACCGCAACTTCCCGACGCGCTGGGGCTACGACAACGAGGGGTCCTCGCCGTCGCCGGGCTCCGAGACCTACCGCGGCCCGTCGCCGGCCTCCGAGCCCGAGACGCAGGCGCTCGACGGGCTCTTCGCCGAGCTCACGCCGGAGTTCCTCGTCAACTACCACTCGGCGGCCGAGCTGCTGCTCCACGGCATCGGCTGGCAGGTGGCCACGCCCTCTCCCGACGATGTCGTGTACGAGGCGATGGTCGGAGACGACGCCGACCCGGCGGTGCCCGGCTACGACCCCGACCTCTCGGCGGAGCTCTACACCACCAACGGCGACACCGACTCGCACGCGCAGGAGGCGTACGGCGTGCTCGGCTTCACACCGGAGATGGCCACGTGCGAGTCGGCCTCGGACTCGGTGCCCGACGACGAATGGGAGGCGGAGGACTGCGCGAGCGGGTTCCACTTCCCCGACGACGAGGAGCTCATCCAGGCCGAGTTCGAGAAGAACATCCCGTTCGCGCTGGCGGTCGCCGAGTCGGCGAAGGACCCGGACGACCCCGTCTCGGTGGTCGGACGCGACGCCGAGGACTTCCGCGTCGACACGTTCTCGGTCTCGTACGGCGACCCGCAGACGGTCGCGGTGTGGGCCAAGCGCGACCTCCGCAAGATGGAGATGAACTACCGGATCGACGGCGGGCCGGCGGTCTCGGTCCCGGTCGAGGAGTGGCGCGGCGGCGAGCGCTACGGCGACGAGAACACCGACTACTACGCGGAGTACCGCGGCAGCGTCACCGGCGCCGGGCCGGGCGACAGTGTGGAGGTGTGGTTCTCTGCCAGACCCGCGGCGGGCGACACCAGGGGTCGGGGTGCGAACGAGCGCGTGGAGAGCACGCACTTCACGTACGACGTGGTGCAGGACAGTTCCAGCGCGGTGCTGGTCATCGCCAACGAGGACTACTCCGGCGCCCGCAACGCCGGCGAGCCGCGACAGGAGGACGGGCCGAAGTACGCCGACGCACACGTGGCCGCGCTCGAGGCCAACGGCGTCGCCGCCGACGTGTGGGACGTCGACGTCGACGGCGTGCCGCACGACCTCGGCGTGCTCAGCCACTACGACGCCGTGCTGTGGTACCTCGGCGACAACCGGCTGACGCAGGACGAGGAGGACCTCCTCACCGAGACCTACCTGTTCGGCGAGGTCACCGACCTCTCGGTCGCCGAGCGCCAGCAGTACCTGACGATCGCGGTGCGGGACTTCCTCAACGAGGGCGGGAAGCTCGCGCTCGCCGGCGAGACGGTCGGGTACTACGGCCAGCTCGGCGCCGCGCTGGGCGGCATCTACTACGGCCTGGACGGTGCGCCGGATGAGGACTGCGTCGTGACGTCGGACTTCTTCGCCGACTGCCTGCTTCTGGCCGACGACTTCACGCAGTACTGGCTCGGCGCGTACGACCGCACGCCGGTCGCCGCCGACGGGATCACCGGCATCGCCGAACCGCTGACAGATTTGGAAGCCCTGTTCGGCGGACCGGCCGTCGCGGACAACCCGATCGACGAGGCGGGCCTGCTCACGGCGACGAGCGACGTGCTCCCGGTCGAGCAGTTCCCGCAGTTCGAGAGCTGGGCGGCGGCCGAGTACGTGGCGCCCTCGGGCCCGTTCATCCCGGTCGGAGGCGAGTGGGCGATGTTCGCGTCGCACATCGACGACGGCTATCAGCGGCTGGGGCGCACCTACACGGTGCCGTCGCTCGGAGCGGGCGAGACGGCGACCTTCGACGCGAAGATGTCGTACTCCACGGAGCTCGGCTACGACCACGTCATCGTCGAGGCCCGTGTCGTCGGCGGCGACCATTGGACCACGCTCGCGGACGAGAACGGCGCCACCTCGACGGAGGTGCCCGCCGAGTGCGAGGCGGGCTTCTTCCTGGCCATTCACCCGCAGCTGGCGGAGTACATCACGCAGGGCGACCCGTGCCTGCCGACGACCGCCACGGGGGAGTGGAACTCGTTCACGGGCAACTCGGGCGGGTGGATCCCGGTGTCGTTCGACCTCTCGGCGTATGCCGGCCAAGAGGTCGAGATCGTCGTCAGCTATGTCACCGACCCGTTCACCGGCGAGACCGGGCTGATGCTCGACGACACGGCCCTCGTGGTCGGCGGCGTCGCGACCGAGGTCGAGGGCTTCGAGACCGGCACCGGCGCATGGCAGGTGCTCGGGGCGCCGGAGTCGAGCCCGGGCAACGCGGCGGACTTCTTCCGGTACGACGCCGAGGGACCGTTCCACAGTGCGACGGCGACGCCCGACACGCTCCTGTTCGGCTTCGGCCTGGAGCAGCTGGAGTCCAACCAGGCGCGAGAGGAGGTGGCGGCGAGGATCCTGGCGCACTTCGCCGGGTAGCCGGGCCGTGGGGCTCAGCCGCGGAGGACCTCGCGGCACGTGACCGCCGCGGCGGCCGACCACGCCTGGGGGCGACAGGCGGCCGGGTACGGCGTAGGCCGTGACGTGTCGACGGAGGCGTCACCGGCGTGCAGCTCGGGCACGCGATAGCCGAACCCCTCGGCCGCGGCCAAGAGACCGTCGACCACCCGGCGGGCGGGCTCCCGGAGTCCTGCGCGGGCCATGCCGTGCGCGCAGATGGCGCTGTCGTGGGTCCAGACGCTGCCGCCGTGGTACGACAGCGGCCAATAGCCGGCCGCCCCGGTCGACATGGTGCGGATCCCGAAGCCGCTGGCCATCGAGGGCGACACGAGCAGCTCCGCGACGTGCTCCTCCTCCTGGGGGTCGAGCAGGCCCGTCCCGAGGAGGTGCCCGATGTTGCTCGTCAGCGTGTCGACGGGGCGCTTCTCGCGGTCCAGCGCGATCGCGGGATAGCGCCCCTCCGGCGTCTCCACCCAGAAAGCGGCGGCGAACCGCTCGCGCAGCCGCGCCGCCCATGCGCGCAGCTCGTCCGGCGCCGGCACGCCGGGCGAGCCATCCCGCCCCTCATCGCCGAAGGCGTCGAGGAGATCGGCGCCCGACATCACCGCCTCGTACGCGTACGCCTGCACCTCGCAGAGCGCGATCGGGCCCTCCGCGAGGCGGCCGTCGCGCCACTGGATCGAGTCGCCGGAGTCCTTCCATCCCTGGTTGGCGAGCCCGCGGCCCGTGCGGTCGACGTAGTCGAGGAATCCGTCGCCGTCGCTGTCGCCGTGGTCGAGGATCCACCGGAGAGCCCGCACGAGCGCGGGGAGGAGGTCGCGGACCTCGGCGTCGGGCATCCCGGCGCGCCAGGCGTCGGCGAGCACGCACACCCACAGCGGCGTCGAGTCGACGCTCCCGTAGTACAGCGGCGGCAGCACGATGCCTTCGCCCGGCATCTCGAGCGTCGTCGCGCGAAGCTCGTGGAGGATCTTGCCCGGCTCCTGCGCCGTGTCGGGATCGTCCTTGCTCCCCTGCAGCCTCGCGAGGACGCGGAGAGTGGATGCCGCGATCCCCGCGTCGACGGGGAGCACGAGGCGGGCCGCCCACAGGGCGTCGCGTCCGAACAGCGTGAAGAACCAGGGGGCGCCGGCGGCGAAGAAGTCGTCGTCGGGGTGCTCCGGGAGGCTCAGGCGCAGCGCGTCCAGGTCGCCGAGCGCCGTCTCGAGCCACCGTGCGAGCCGCGGCTCGCGGACGGCGACCTCGGCGGCGAGCTCGCCGGCGTCCCACGGTGCGGGCGAGGGCGCCTCGCGGACGACGAGCGCGTCGTCCTCCAGTTCGAGCGACCACGTCACCTCGGCACGACCGCCGGGCGGCACCTCCACCGGCCAGCTCGCGGCGACCTCACCGCCGTCGACGGCGACGGCTGCTCCCGGGGCGTGGACGGAGAGCCGCTGCCCGGCGGTCGAGGCCGCGGTGGCGGCATCCGTCGACAGGCTCCCGATGTCGGCGACGCGCGGGGCGGGGAGGCCGGCCTTCACGTCGTGCAGCGGGGCGAAGTCCGGCGTGAGCCGGAGCGTGAGGGTCGTCCTCACGGGCGTCGCGAGCCGGGACGCGACGGTGATCGTCTCGGTGACGCGACCGGATGAGACCCGGCGATCGCGGGCGATCCGCACCTTCGGATCCGGGGTGGGATCGTCCAGGCCTCGGAGGAGCCCTCCGAACACGAGCCGGTCGGGCCCGTCCGGTGCGGCGGAGATCCACTCCACGGGCGAGTCCTCGCACGACAGGGAGAGCGCCCGCACGTGGCGCACGTCGCCGTGGTAGAGCCCATGGATCGGCGCGACGCCCAGATCGCCGTGAGGACCCGACCACGTCTGCGTCGGGGCGCGGAATACGATCGTCGCGTCGTCGAGCAACGGCTGCAGGGGAGTAGGGGGCGTGGTGCCCGGGACGTGACTCATTCCTTGACGGCTCCTTGGCTGGCGTTCATGATCCTCCGCTGGAAGATGAAGAAGAGCACCGCGACCGGGATCGTCATGATCAGTGCGGCCGCCAGTTTGAGTGGATACTGCGTGCCCTGGCTCAGCTGGCCCGACGCGAGCCCGGCGACGCCCTTGGTGAGGGTCGTCAATTCGGGCGACTGCGTCGAGACGATGAAGTGCGACAGCTCGTTCCACGAGCCCTGGAACGACAGGATGACGATCGTGATCAGCGCGGGCCGGGCCATCGGGAGGACGACGGACCAGAAGATGCGGAAGGTGCCCGCCCCGTCGATACGCGCCTGCTCCTCGACCGACACCGGGATCGACTCGAAGAAGTTCTTCATGATGAACACGCCCGCGGCGTCGACGAGCAGCGGCAGGATCATGCCCGCGTACGAGTCGTAGATGCCCAGCTGGTTGATGACGAGGAACCTGGGGATCAGCAGCACGACGCTCGGAACGGCCATGACGGCGATGACGGCCGCGAACACGATCCCCCGACCGCGGAAGTCGAGTCGGGCCAGGGCGTAGCCCGCGAGCGAGACGAAGAACACCCGCAGGATCGTGACGGTGATGGTCACGATCGCCGAATTGCCGAACCACACCGGGAAGTCGCTGCGCAGGAAGAGACGCTCGTACGCCGCGGTCGACCAGACCTGGGGGATGAGCGACACGGGGTTGGCGGCCGCCTCGGCGTCCGTCTTGAACGACGTCGACAGCTGCACCAGGAACGGATAGATGTAGACGAGCGCGATGGCGATGAGCACGGCGTACAGCAGGATCTGCCAACCCATGCCGGAGGTGCGGCGTCGCTGCGGAGTTCGTGGTCGGGGCATTGCGGGCGCCGCGGTCTGCGGCCGGCCGACGGTCGTCTCGGTCATCGCTCGGCTCCGTTCGTGCGGTCGGGGTCGCCGGCGTCGGGCGCGCGAGACCGGTCGGGCGGACTGGGGACCTGGTTGGCGGCGACTGTGGCGGGAGTCGCCGTCGACGGACGCGTGGGCAGCTCGTACTGGCGGGCGCGCCGGCGTGAGACCGGACGCTCGCGCAGCACCCAGCGCTGCAGCATCGTGAACACCACGATGATCGCGAAGAGGATGAACGCGATCGCCGCGCCCTGACCCCAGTTCTGGTCGAGGAAGCTCGCGTCGTACGACAGATAGGCCGGGGTCAGCGTGGTCTTCGCCGGTGCACCGCGGGTGCCCGTGTAGATCTGGTCGAACACCTGCCAGCAGCCGATGAGCCCGAGGGTCAGTACGGTGAACAGCGCGGGACGCAGCTGCGGGAGCGTGACCTGCCAGAAGCGCTGCCAGGCGTTCGCCCCGTCCACCATCGCCGCTTCCTGGATCTCCGGGCCGATGTTCTGCAGTGCGGCGAGGAAGAGCAGCATGAACGTGCCGCTCGTGGTGAAGATCGCCATGAGGATGAAGGCCGACATCGCCACCGACGGCCCGGCCATCCAATTCCACCAGGAGACGGCGATGAACCCGTTCTCGGTCAGCACCGTCGGACCCTCCCGGACGCCGAGGCCGGACAGCAGCACGTGGAAGATGCCTCGTGGATCGGCGAACCAGTTGGGTCCGTCGATGCCCACGACGGCGAGCACGGCGTTGACCACGCCGCGCGGGTTGAACAGGAACAGCCACAGCACCGTGATCGCCACACTCGCGGTCACCGACGGGAAGTAGAAAGCCGTGCGGAAGAACCCGCGACCGCGGAGCACCGCCCCGTTCACGAGCAGGGCGAGGAACAGCGACAGGGCCGTCTGCAGCGGCACGACGAGGAGCACATACCACGCGTTGTTGCGCATGGCGGTGCCGAAGTCGCGCGCGGTCAGGCCCTCGCCGGTCGCGACGCTGGCGTAGTTCTGGAGGCCGACGAAGCTCACGTTGCCCGAGAACGGGCTTCCGCGCCCGCTCCAGTCGGAGACGCTGACCCACAGCGCCATGAGCACCGGGACGAGCAGGAAGACGCCGAGGATGACGATGACGGGCAGGGTGAAGACCCAGCCCGCCAGCGTCTCGCCGCGACGGATCCCCGATCGGGAGCCCCGTGCACGGCGAGACGCTGAAGCGGTGGCGGTCATCGCAGTCGCCCTCAGCCGACGATCGCCTCGAAGTTCGACTGGACCGTGTCGAGGATCTCCTGCGGATCGCCGTCCTTCAGTCCCTGGAGCGCGGAGTTGAAGTCGGTGATGACGTCGGCGGACCCGTCGTACGTCGGGAAGCCCTGCGCGTAGTCGGCGCCCGCGAGGAAGGCCGCGAGCTCCGGGTTGTCGCTGGTCCATTGGTCCGCAGCGGACTCCGCCGAAGGCATCGGCCCGAACGCCTCCGAGAACGCGAGCTGCTGCTCCGCGCTCGTCATGAACTCCACGAGGTCGAGTGCCGCCTCCTGGTTCGGGCTGTCGGCCGCCATGCCCCAGCAGTTCGTGAACTGCAGGGTGCCCTTTCCGGCGGGTCCCTCCGGCAGCTCCGCGACGATGTACTCCACGTCGGGGAAGTCGTTCGTCATGGCACCGGTGATCCAGTTGCCCTCGATCGTCATCGCGCTCAGCTGCTTTCCGAATGCCTCACCGCCCCAGCCGGCGCCGAGATCCTGCGCGTACGCGAACGAGCCCGCCGCCATCTGCTCCTGCACGTAGGTGAGGGCGTCGACGTTCTCCTGGCTGTTGGCGATGACTTCGCCGTCCTCGATGAGGCCGCCGCCGGCCTGCGCCATGAACGTCCCGATGCGCTGCCACTCCCAGCCGAATCCGAGGCCCACGACGCCGTCCTTCGTGAGCGTCTGGGCGACCGTCGCCAGCTCGTCCCATGTCGTCGGGATGTCGTCCTCGGTCAGGCCTGCCGCATCCCACAGTCCTTTGTTGATGATGAGGGCGAGCGTCGAGAAGTCCTTCGGAGCGCAGTAGAACTGGTCGTCGTACGTGAAGTTCTCGATGAGCGACGGGTAGAAGTCGTCCTTGTTCTCCAGCAGGTCGCCGTACGCGACCAGCGAGCCGTTGTCGGCGTAGCCCGCGAGGAACTCGGGGGCCAGGTAGAACAGGTCCGGCGGGTCTCCCGCCGCGAAGCCCTGCGAGAGCTCCTGCGCCTGATCGGTGGCGACCTTCACCTCGACGTCGATGCCCGACTGCTCCGACCAGGCCGCGGCCGCCTCCGTCACCGCGTCGGTCTCGGCGTCACCGCTCGATCCGAACAGGATGGTGAGGCTTTCGTCGGAACTGGTGAGCTCGCCGTCGGCGGCGCCGCCGCCGGTGTCGCCGGAGTCGTCGAATCCGGAACCGCAGCCCGCAAGGGCCAGTGCCCCGGTGACGAGGAGCGCCCCGGCCCCGAGGGCGGCGCGCGCGATGTGCCGTGTCATGTCTCTCTCCTTTGATGAGTCAGGCGCGACGGCCGGCGAGGAGTCGACTTCGTGTGGGGTCGTTCTAATTTGAACGATCAAAGTCTGCCGTCGAGGGTCACGGTAGAACGGCTCTCCCGCGACTGTCAACCCGTTTGACGGAGCCGTAGGATAACGATTTGAACGCTCAAGTCGGGTGCCCGGGAGGTGCGATGGCGAAGTCGCCGACGGTCGAGGACGTCGCTCGAGCGGCCGGGGTGTCGCGGCAGACCGTGTCTAATGTCCTGAACACGCCGGAGATCGTGCGGGAGGCGACGCGGGAGCGCGTCCGTGCCGCGATCACCCGATTGGGCTACGCGCCGTCGATGGCCGCTCGACGGCTTCGCACCCAGCGCAGTGCGACGATCGGCATTCACCTCGACCCGTATGCGGGTGGTATCTCGGGCATCGTGCTCGACCGGTTCATCCACGCCCTCACCGAGCGGGCCACTCCGCGCGGGCTTCGCATCCTCGTGTACGCGGCCGACGACGCCGAGGAGGAGCTGAGGCGCGTGCGCCAGCTCCGCGAAGGGGGAGAGATCGACCGCATCGTGCTGACCGGCACCTACGCGGGCGATCCCCGCGCCGACTGGCTCGCCGAGCACGGCATCCCGTTCGTCGCCTTCGGCCGTCCGTGGGGCGAGCCCGGCGAGGGCGCCGCGATGGGGAACCCCGAGCGGCCCTGGGTCGACGTCGACGGTGCCACGGGAACCCGTGCCGCCACCGTGCACGCGCTGACCCACGGTCCGCGGGTGGCGTTCCTCGGGTGGCCGAGCGGGTCGGGGACCGGCGATGACCGCGAGCGCGGCTGGCGCGAGGCGATGGGCCGCGGCGAAGATCTTCAGGCCCTCCGATGGACGGCGGTGGACACGGTGTCGGCGGCGCGCGCGGTGGCGGAGCAGGGGCTGGCCGCCGGCGCCGTCGACGCCATCGTGTGCGCGAGCGACACCCTCGCCGTCGGTGCACACCTCGCAGCATCGCACGGCGGGCACCCCGACATGCTGGTGGTCGGATTCGACAACACCCCGGTCGCCGAGGCGCTCGAGCTCTCGAGCGTCGAGCAGCGGCCCGAGCGAGTGGCCGACGCCGTGCTCGACCTGCTGGTCGCCGACACCGAGACGCACGACGGCGCCTGGCACCGCCTCATCGAGCCCGAGCTGATCGTGCGACAACGCGAGGACGCGTCATAGCGGCGCGGGCCTCGTGCCCCGGATGCGGCGCTCGAGCTCCCGGGCCGCGGGGGCCAGCAGTGCTGCGACGGCGGCCGGGTCCCGCTCGCCGTCGGCCGGGTAGGTCACCGCGATCGCCGCGATCGGCCAGCCGACGTGGTCGAGGACGGCGACCCCGACCGAGGCGAGCCCGAGGGTCACCTCGCCGTCCTCGAAGGCCCAGCCCCGCGACCGCACCTCTCTCAGCAGCTCCCGCAGCTCGCTGGGCCGGCCCGGACCCCGACCCGTGCGGTCCGAGAAGGACGCGGCGTCCGGGAACAGGGCGCGCACCTGCTCCCGGGGAAGCGCCGCCAGCATCGCGCGCCCGGTCGCCGTCAGGTGCGCGGGCAGGCGCACGCCGACGTCGGTGACGAGCGCCGGCCGTCGGGACGCCCGCTCCTCGACGATGTAGAGCACGTCCCGCCCGTGCATCACCGCGAGGTGGGCGCTCTCGCCGGCTCGATCCACGAGGTCGGCCAGGACAGGGCGGCCCAGGCGCGCGAGCGGCTGCTGCCGGGAGTACCCGCCGGCGAGCTCGAACGCGGCGATCCCGAGTCCCCAGCGCTGCTCCTCCGGGAGATGCACGACGAACTGATGCTCGTGCAGCGTCGCGAGCAGGTGGTACACGCTCGACCGGGGGATCCCGAGCCCCGTGGCGACCGTGCGTGCGGGCACCGGTCCGCGCTGACGTGCGAGGAACGACAGGATCCGCAGAGTCTGATCCGCCGCCGGCACCTGCGGACGGCCGGGCGGGTGAGCGGGGATGTCTGCCATGACAGACACAGGATGCCACGGCCCGCCGTGCCGGGGAACACCCGGGGTGTGCAATCGAACCATGACCGTTACGACCGAGCAGCTGGTCACCGTCGGCGCCGCACCGCTGACCCGGGAGCACGTCGCCGCGGTGGCGCGGCACGACGCCCGCGTGGAGATCGATCCCGGAGCGCTCGAGCGCGTCGCGGCGACCAGGGCTCTGGTCGAGGGCCTCGCCGACGACCCCGAGCCGCACTACGGCATCTCCACCGGATTCGGTGCGCTGGCGACGACCTTCATCGCCCCCGAGCGGCGGATGCAGCTGCAGGCCAGCCTCATCCGCTCCCACGCCGCGGGCACCGGGCCCGAGGTCGAGCGCGAGGTCGTCCGCGCGCTGATGCTGCTGCGGCTGCAGACCCTCGCGACCGGCCGGACCGGCGTCCGGCCGGTGGTCGTCGAGACGTATGCCGCCATGCTCAACGCCGGAATCACGCCGATCGTGCGCGAGTACGGATCCCTCGGGTGCTCCGGCGATCTCGCGCCGCTGTCGCACGTCGCCCTCGCCGCGATGGGCGAGGGACGCGTGCGCACCGCCGACGGGACGGCGACCGACGCCGCCGAAGCGCTCGCGGCGGCATCCATCGCCCCGCTCGTCCTGCGCGAGAAGGAGGGCCTTGCGCTCATCAACGGCACCGACGGCATGCTCGGGATGCTGCTGCTCGCCCTCCACGACCTCTCGGTCCTGCTCGACACGGCCGACGTCGCCGCTGCCATGTCGGTGGAGTCGCAGCTCGGGACGGACGCGGTCTTCGCGGCCGACCTGCAGGCGCTGCGCCCGCAGGCAGGCCAAGCGGTGTCGGCGGCGAACCTGCGTGCGGTGCTGACCGGCTCGCCGATCGTCGCATCGCACCGCGACCCGGCCGTCTGCACGCGCGTGCAGGACGCCTACTCGCTGCGCTGCTCGCCGCAGGTGCACGGCGCCGCCCGCGACACGGCCGACCACGCGCAGCTGATCGCCGCGCGCGAGCTCTCGGCCGCAGTGGACAACCCGGTGATCACCGACGACGGCCGCGTCGAGTCCAACGGCAACTTCCACGGCGCGCCGGTGGCGTACGTGCTGGACTTCCTGGCGATCGCCGTCGCGGATGTCGCGTCCATCGCCGAGCGGCGCATCGATCGGGCGCTGGACCCGGCCCGCAGCAACGGCCTGCCCCCGTTCCTCGCGCATGAGGTGGGCGTGGACTCCGGGCTCATGATCGCGCAGTACGCCGCGGCGGGCATCGTCTCGGAGCTCAAGCGGCTCGCGGTGCCGGCATCCGTCGACTCGATCCCGTCCTCGGCGATGCAGGAGGATCACGTCTCGATGGGCTGGGCGGCCGGCCGGAAGCTCCGCCGCGCGATCGACGGGCTGTCGCGGGTCCTGGCGGTGGAGGTGCTCACGGCGTCCCGAGCTCTCGATCTGCGGGCGCCCCTGGAGCCCGCGGCGGCGACCGCCGCCGTGCGAGACGTGGTGCGCACCGTCGTCGGCGGCCCGGGACCCGACCGGTTCCTCTCGCCCGACATCGAGGCCGCGACCGATCTCGTCGCGTCGGGGGCGGTCGCGACGACGGCGTTCGCGCACGCGGCCCGCTGATCCCGACCGGTGGCCGGGCCAGCATGTCTGTCATGCCAGACAAGCCGCCGGGCGAGGGTGTTGTCCGCGGCGCGGCCGGTGTGTGGAATCGACTCATGACCACGATCGACACGCACGCGGCCACCGCGCACCCGCCGGTGCGCGCACCCCGCGGTGCGGAGCGCACCGCGAAGAGCTGGGGCGCGGAAGCCGCCAAGCGCATGCTCATGAACAACCTCGACCCGGAGGTCGCCGAGCATCCCGAGGATCTCGTCGTGTACGGCGGAACCGGCCGTGCGGCGCGCTCGTGGGAGGCCTTCGACGCGATCGTGCGCACGCTCGACGAGCTGGGGCCCGACGAGACGCTGCTCGTGCAGTCGGGCAAGCCCGTCGGCGTCTTCCGGACGCACGAGTGGGCGCCCCGCGTCCTGATCGCGAACTCGAACCTCGTCGGCGACTGGGCGACGTGGCCCGAGTTCCGCCGCCTCGAGGCGCTCGGGCTCACGATGTACGGACAGATGACCGCCGGCTCGTGGATCTACATCGGCACGCAGGGCATCCTGCAGGGCACCTACGAGACGTTCGCCGCGGTGGCGCGGTCGCTCGGCCGTGACGACCTGTCGGGCACGCTGACCCTCACCGGTGGCGCGGGCGGCATGGGCGGCGCGCAGCCGCTCGCCGTGACGCTCAACGGGGGAGCGGTGCTCATCGTCGACGTGGACGAGTCGCGGCTGGCCCGGCGCGTCGAGCACGGCTACCTCGACGAGTACACGACCGATCTCGACGCGGCCGTCGCCCGGGTGGTGGCCGCGAAGGAGGCGGGCCGCGCGCTGTCGGTCGGAGTGGTCGGCAACGCCGCCGAGGTCTTCGGCGACATGCTGCTCCGCCACCGCGCCGGCGAGGTCGCCGTCGACATCGTCACCGACCAGACGAGCGCCCACGACCCGCTGGCCTACCTGCCGGTCGGCATCGCATTCGAGGACTGGAAGGCCGAGGCATCCCGTGATCCCGAGGGCTTCACCGCCCGCGCCCGCGGCAGCATGGCCAAGCACGTCGCCGCGATGGTGGGATTCCAGGATGCCGGCGCCGAGGTCTTCGACTACGGCAACTCGATCCGCGCCGAGGCGCAGCTGGGCGGCTTCGACCGCGCCTTCGCGTTCCCCGGCTTCGTGCCGGCCTACATCAGGCCGCAGTTCGCCGAGGGTCGCGGTCCTTTCCGCTGGGTCGCGCTCTCGGGCGACCCGGAGGACATCCGCAAGACCGACCGCGCGGTGGCGGAGCTGTTCCCCGACAACGCCGGCCTCGTCCGCTGGCTCGAGAAGGCCGGGGACGCCGTGCACTTCGAGGGGCTGCCCGCACGCATCTGCTGGCTGGGATACCAGGAGCGCCACCTCGCCGGGCTGAGGTTCAACGAGATGGTGGCGTCGGGTGAGCTGTCGGGCCCGATCGTGATCGGCCGGGACCACCTCGATGCGGGCTCTGTCGCCTCCCCGTACCGCGAGACGGAGGCGATGGCCGACGGCTCCGACGCGATCGCCGACTGGCCGCTGCTGAACGCGCTGCTCAACACGGCCAGCGGCGCGGCGTGGGTGTCGATCCACCACGGCGGCGGCGTCGGCATCGGCCGCAGCATCCATGCCGGCCAGGTCACGGTCGCCGACGGCACGGCGCTCGCCGCCGAGAAGCTCGAGCGCGTGCTCACCAACGATCCCGGCACCGGGGTCATGCGCCACGTCGACGCGGGGTACGACCGCGCCAAGGAGGTCGCCCGTGAGCGTGGCCTGAAGGTGCCGATGCTCGATGCGTGAGCCTGCCGGCGAGCAGGAGGACGGACGGATGCCGTGACCACGATGCTGCTCACGAACATCGGCGAGCTGACGACGAACGTCGAGCGGGACGGGGATCCGTGCGGCACGCTGCACGACGCCGCACTGCTGATCGAGGGGGACCGCGTCGCGTGGGTCGGCCCGGGCGCGGAGGCCCCGAGCGCCGGGGATGCCGAGGTGATCGACGCCGGCGGCCGAGCGCTCATCCCGGGGTTCGTCGACAGCCACACGCATCTGGTGTTCGGCGGGGACCGCGCGGACGAGTTCGAGGCGCGGATGGCGGGCACGCCGTATGCGGCGGGCGGCATACGACGCACGGTCGCCGCGACCCGCGCCGCCGGTGACGAGGTGCTCCGCGCGCGACTGCGCGCGTTCGTGGCCGAGCTGCACGCCCAGGGCACGACGACGTTCGAGGTCAAGACGGGGTACGGGCTCACGGTCGCCGACGAGGAGCGCCTCGCCCGGCTCGCGGCCGAGGTGACGCCGGAGGTCACGTTCCTCGGCGCCCATGTGGTGCCGGCCGAGTACGCCGAGCGGCCCGACGACTACGTCGAGCTGGTGTGCGGCGAGATGCTGCGGGCGTGCGCCCCGCACAGCCGCTGGATCGACGTCTTCTGCGAGCGCGGCGCGTTCACGCCGGACCAGACCCGGCGGATCCTCGCCGCGGGGGTGGCCCAGGGGCTCGCCCCCCGGGTGCACGGCAACCAGCTCGGCCCCGGCGAGGGCGTGCGCATCGCGGTGGCGGCGGGCGCGGCATCCGTCGACCACTGCACCTATCTCGACGACGCCGACGTGGCGGCACTGGCCGGCTCCCGGACCGTGGCCACGCTCCTGCCGGGGGTGGAGTTCTCGACCCGCCAGCCGTACCCCGATGCGCGCCGGCTGATCGACGCCGGCGTCACCGTCGCCCTCGCCAGCGACTGCAACCCCGGCTCGAGCTTCACCAGCTCGATGCCGCTCATGATCGCGCTCGCGGTGCGCGAGATGGGGATGACACCCGCCGAGGCGCTGTGGGCGGCGACGGCGGGCGGGGCACGAGCGCTCCGGCGCGACGACGTCGGCGCGCTCGCACCCGGCATGCGCGCCGATCTGGTGATGCTCGACGCGCCGACGCGCGTGCACCTGGCCTATCGGCCCGGCGTCCCGCTCGTCCACACCGCATGGGTGGGCGGCCGGACCGTCGCGTGACGGGCCGGAGTCGCCCGGGCAGGGCCGGGCGGCTCCGGTCGTCGACGATCTCAGCGGGGCGTGTCGAAGGTCCACTCGTCGGGGTCGAGCGATGATGCGACGTCCCAGTCGTCCGCGTACCACGTGAAGGTCGCCACGGCGCAGGTGGGCATGTGGCCGATGGCGTCGCCGGACAGGCGTCCGGCCAGCACGCTCAACCCGGGGTCGTGCGCCACGACGAGCACCGACCTGCCGCGGCTGCCGGCCGCCGTCGCGAGCAGCACGCCGGCCGGGGCTCCGTAGAGCTCGGGATCGAGCGAGACGCGGACGTCCAGCGCCTCGGCGAACGCGCGCGCCGTGCTGCGGGCGCGCACCGCGGTGCTGGACAGGATGATGTCGGGCCGGAATCCGGACTCCGCGAGCCCGCGGGCCATGCGCGGGGCATCCCTCCGGCCGCGGTCGTTCAGCGGGCGGTCGTGATCGTCCAGCTCCGGGTCGCCCCAGTCGGATTTCGCGTGCCGCACCAGCGCCAGACGGATCATGGCCCGACCGCCTTCCCCGCGAGGAGCTCCAGGACGCACAGCGCCGCCAGCCGCACGGTGCGACCGTCGGGGGCGTCGGCCGTCGCGTCGACCTCGGCGATGTCGGCGCTGTGCACGCGGGCGTCCGCGGCGACGGCGCGCACGAGGGTGCGCAGCTCCCAGGCGGCGAGCCCGCCGGGGACCGAGGCCGGGCACCCCGGTGCCACCGACCGGTCGCACACGTCCACGTCGATGTCGAGGTGGACCGGCCCACCGCCCGCCCCGGCGACCCGGAGCGCCTCCGCGACGACGTCGGCCGTGCCGCGGCGGCGGAGGTCGTCCATCGTGACGACGGTGATGCCGAGGTCGGCGGCGCGCCGCGCGTAGGCGACCGAGTTCGCGAAGTCGGCGATCCCGAGCTGCACGACGCGGCGCGGGTCGAGGCCGTCCTCGACGAGCCGGCGCACCGGCGAGCCGTTCGAGACGCCGTCGCGGAGGTCGAAGTGCGCGTCGATCGTGATGAGTCCCGCGGCATCCGCGCCCTGCGCCACCGCGTAGGTGATCGAGTTGTCGCCACCGAGCGCGATCACGAGGTCGGCGCGCTCCCGCAGGGCGGCCACCGCCAGCCGGACGGATGCCTCGCCGGCCTGCCCGTCGGGCTCGTCGATGTCGCCGACGTCCGCGATGCGCAGGCGGTCGTCCAGGTCGACCGGCGGCGGTCCGAGCAGGGTGGGGCTGTAGCGGCGCAGCGCCTCTCGGATCGCGGCGGGGGTCGCATGCGCGCCGGTGGGGGACAGCGACGTGCGGAAGGCCGGGACGCCGAGGAGCGCGGCATCCCAGTTGCCCTCGTCGATCGGCGGCCACGCACCCGCGCGCGGCCACAGGACGTCATGCGGAAGCGTCACGCTCCGACGCTACCGGGCGGTCGGGCGCGGGCGCAGCCCCCGCCCGCATCGCGGGACCGCCGCCGATCCGCCGGCTCCGGTCAGATGCCGACGTAGACCCAGGCGGACCGGCCGCTGGCCAGCACGACCGAGATCCTCCGGTACAGCGACACCTCGTACTCGTCGGCCGCGTCGATCTCGTCGTCGGTGACGCGCAGCACCCGCCCCACGACCTTGTCGAGGGGATTGCCGGTCTCGCGCACGATCGGGTGCACCGTCAGACCCGACAGGTCCACGACCCGCGGGTCCGCGATCTCGGCGTAGTCGACCGTATAGCCCGGCAGCGCGTCGTCGTCGCCGTCGAGCAGCCTGCCGAACGTGTCGAGCTGCACGTCGGGATGCCGCAGGGTGCCGTAGGTGAAGAGGAGCTGGCTGGGCAGGTCGTCGGACACGCCTCCATCCAACCCGTTGCGCAGCCGTCACGGCGGATCTGTCATCGAGTGTTTACACGGCGGATCCGCCGATGCCCGGCGCGGCCGTGGCGGCGCCTCAGCCCAGCAGCGCGTGCGCGATCGAGAAGATCGCGAGTCCGGCGAGCGATCCCACGATGGTTCCGTTGAGCCGGATGTACTGCAGGTCGCGGCCCACCATGAGCTCGATCTTCTCGGTGGTCTCGGCGGGGTCCCACCGCTCGACCGTGTCGGTGATGATCGAGGCGATGTCATGGCGGTACCGGTCGACGAGGAACACGGCGGCGTCGGTCACCCACACGTCGACGCGGCGCTGGAGCGTGGCATCCGTCGTCAGTCGCACGCCGATCTCGCCGAGCGCCTCCGCCGCCCGGCGACGCAGCCCGCTGTCGGCGTCGGCGAGGGAGTCCAGCAGCCCCGCCTTCGCCGTGGTCCACGCCTCGGAGGCGAGCTCGCGCACGCGCGGGCTGTCGAACACCGCGAGCTTGGCGTCTTCGAAGCGCCCGATCGTCGCGGGGTCGTGCTGCAGGTTCTCGGCGAGCCGCGCGAGGTAGCCGTCGATGGCGACGCGCGCGGGATGCTGCGGGTCGGCGCGGACGGCCGCTGTCAGCTTCACCGCCTCGTTGTACACCGTGTCGTCGACGAACCGGTGCGCGACCGATGGCACCCACGACGGAAGGCGGCGCGAGACGAGCCCGCCGAAGGCGGCGCGATTGGCCGCCAGCCACGCCGCGACCGTGTCCGCGGCGAGGTCGACCGCCGCGTGATGGCCGCCCGCCTCGATGATCCGGCCGAGCCACCCGCCCAGCGGAGGCCCCCATTCGGGCGCGATGAGGTGTTCGCGGGCCAGCTCCTCGAGCAGGTCGCCGACGTCCTCGTCGCTGAGCGCGCGCACCACGCTGGCGGCCATGACGGATGCCTCTGCCGCCACGCGCTCGGCATGCGCGGGCTCGCTCAGCCACTCGCCGAGGCGCGCCGAGATCGCCGTCTGCTCGAGCTTGGCGCGCACCACGTCGGCGCGCAGGAACTCCGTCTCGACGAACTCGCCGAGCGTCTGGCCGATCTCGTCCTTGCGGCTGGGGATGATCGCGGTGTGCGGGATGGGGATCCCGAGGGGGTGGCGGAACAGGGCGGTGACCGCGAACCAGTCGGCCAGCGCCCCGACCATGCCGCCCTCGGCGGCGGCCCGGACGTAGGCGAGCGCGGGCACGTCCTGCTGGAACGCGAAGGAGAACGCGAACAGCACCGCCATGAAGACCAGCGCGCCGAGGGCGACGCCCTTCATGGTGCGCAGGCCGCGCCGCCGCTCCTGGTCGGCGGGGCTCAGCAGATGGGTCGGGGTCCTCGCCATGGGGTCATCCTCGCACGCGCCCGGTGACGCGAGCGCGATACGCGTCGGTGGTTGCGGCAGCGTCCCCGACGAGGTACACGGCGGCCGACCGGCTGCTCTCGCTCAGTCCTCGGTCGGGCCCAGCCACGCCGTCGCGACGGCCGAGTGCGCGGACTCGGGGTCGGACGGATGGAAGAGCCCGGCGAGCACATCCCGGTACAGCCGGCTGAGCTCGTGGCCCGCGAAGTACGACGAGCCGCCCGCCACGAGCACGGCGTCGTCGACGATCGCCTTCGCGGACGTCACCGCGCGGTGCTTGACGCCGGCCAGCAGCGAGAACCAGCGCGGTCCGTGGTCGACGAGCGTGTCGACGTCGCGAGCGAGCGACTCGAGCTGCGGCGGCAGGGCGTCGTAGGCCAGTGCCATGTCGGCGATGCGCCGGCGGATGTCGGGGTCCTGACTGTACGGCTTGCCGGTGCGCTTCGAGGTGCGCCGGTTCGCGGCGTCGACTGCGAGGTCCAGCGCACGGCGGGCGATGCCGGTGTACACCGAGGCCAGCAGCAGCTCGAACACGCTGAAGATGCCGAAGACGAGCGGATCCGCGTTCGGCCCCGGGGGCAGCGTGCGCACCACCCGGTCTGCCGGGGCCACCGCGTCGCGGAGCACCGTCGTGCGCGACTGCGTGCCCCGCATGCCCAGCGTGTCCCAGTCGTCGCGCACCACCACCCGGCCGGTCTGCACCTCCGAGCGGGGCACGAACGCGTACACCATCTGCGGCGCGTTCTCCGTCGAGGTGTCCAGGCCGTGCAGGCCCAGCTGCGTCCACACGGGTGCGAGCGAGGTGAAGATCTTCGTGCCGGTGAACGTATAGCCGCCGTCGGGGAGGGGTGCGGCATCCGTCCCGCTGCCGAACAGCACGAGGTCGTTCCCGGCCTCGCTGATCCCGAACGCGAACACCTCGCCGGCCACAGCTCCCTCCTGCACGAAGCGCAGGGCGTCCACGCCGCGGTCGGCGAGCACCTTCGCCACGCCGGTCCAGACGAGGTGCATGTTCACCGCGAGTGCCGTCGCGGGCGCCGCCCCGGCGAGGCGCTGCTGGAGGACGGATGCCTCGCCCAGGCCGAGTCCCGCCCCGCCGAGCTCGCGGGGGACGAGGATCGACAGGTATCCGGCGTCCTTCAGGTCGGCGAGATCGTCGTCGGGGAAGGTGTTCTCACGGTCGTGCACCGCAGCGCGGGAGCGGATGCGCTCGAGCAGATCGTCGTCGAGGATGTCGCGGGGATCGAAGGGGGCCATCCCGTCATTCTTCCGCGAGGATGCGCGCCCGCGGGCGCGTCAGCCGATCACGGCCCGCAGCGCCGCCATCGTCGCCTCCGGCAGGTCCCGATGGGGTGAGTGGCCGGCGCCCGCCACCACCGACACCGTGAAGTGCCGGTTCGCCGCGACCGCCGCCTCGGCGGGCTTGCCGCGGAAGATCGAGTACACACGGGGGTCCGAGGCGATGACGTGGGTCGGCACCTCGATGCGCAGAGCCGCCTCGGTCACATCCCAGCGCGTGTTCTGCGCGCTGGTCTGCTCCACCGCCCACCGGCTCGCCTGCTGCGCCGACAGCGCCTTCAGCTCGATGTCCTGCGGGTGCCAGTCGGGGTGCTCCGCGCGCACGGCGGCCTGGGACGGGTCGTCGAAGGCGCGGGTCTGGCTGTCGCGGACGATGCCGCGGTCGCGATCGGTCAGTGCGATCGCCGGGTCGATGAGCACCAGCTGCCGCGTCCAGCCGGGGTCGGACGCGGCGGCGAGCACGGCCGCCGCGCCGCCGAGCGAGTGACCGATGACGAGATCCCATGGGCGGTCGCCGGCGCGGGCGACGACGACGTCGGCCGCGTAGGCGGGGAGCGTGTAGTCGAGGACGCGCGGCGCCGATCCGTGACCGCGCAGGTCGACGGCATCGGCCCGCCATCCCGCGTCGGCGAGGGCGACGCCGTAGCGCCACATCAGCGCGCCGTTCGAGCCGAGGCCGTGGATGAGGAGGGCGCGGCGCTCGGCCGCGTGGTGACCCCACGAGAGGCGGGGCAGCGTCACGGGAGTGGGCATGCGCCCAGCCTAGGAGCGCGGGCGCACGGCGGACGAGCCGAACTCAGCGAACCTGCTCGAGCGCGTCGGCGATCTTGCCGAGGACGGTCGCCGCGCATTCGGACTCGTCGTCGGGGAGGTCGTCGATGACCTTCACGATGGCCGAGTGGTGGGCGGCGAACACCTCGTCCACCCGCTGCACGCCGTCGGGCGTCGGGACCAGGAAGTGGGCCCGCCGGTCGCGCGGGTGCTGGACGCGCGTGACGAAGCCGCGTCCCACGAGGCGTTCCACCACGTTCGTCACTGTGGCGCTGGACGTGTCGAGCATCGTGATGAGGTCCTTGGGGCCGAGATCGCGGTGGTCGCGCACACCCTGGACCAGCAGGCGCAGTGCTGTGAGGTCCAGGCTCGAGAGGCCGGAGGCCCGCAGCGCCCGGTCGGACTGGCGGCGCTCGGCGGCGCGCAGCTGCAGGATCGCCGCGCTCAGTCGCTGACCGGCAGCGGAGCGCGGCTGCGCGGCGTAGAGATGCTCGCTCTCGTGGCGGATCACATTCTGCGGCATGGGGCCTCCCCGGTGCTCGAGTCACGTATGGCGCTCGACGACGGCGTCCCGCGCGTAGCTCAGCCCGACGTACTCGCCCAGGGGCCGACTGAACTCGTCGCGCGCGAGGTACCGCGCGCGCCCCAGACGCTCGATGGAGCCGAGGAATCCGCCGGAGGCGTTCCCCACCCAGAAGCCGCTGTCGACTTCGTGCCAGGTCGCGGTCGAGCGATCTTCCCGGATGCGCCCTGCGACGCGTTCGACCATCGTCATTTTGTCTCCGTAGCATACTCACTTGGCGATTATGACGTCTAGTGAATTACACAACCGCTGTGATACATATTCACTGGTGTTGACAGATGGTGGACTGTATGCCACCGACGGCGTGAGGAGGATTGAGAGATGGCACAGCTGTACTACGGAGCAGAGGCCCGTCCCGCCGAGATTCCCGACCATGTGCTGGCGCACATCAAGGTGCTGGCGGCGACCAAGCTGCGTCGCGGGGAGTCGTTCATGCTCACGTGGCCGAACGGCGAGGACCCGGCGCAGGGCCGCACCTCGGTGTGGATGCAGCCTTCGATCCCGCTCCGCTTCGTCTTCGACGGTCCCGAGCCGGACAGCCTGGATCGCGAGTACCTCCGCACGCTCGCCGACGAGGCGATGTCGGGCCGGGGGATCGTGCTGGAGTGGAACGGCGAAGCGCCGGACGCACCGAGCGCCGAGACAGGCCCGGAGCAGCCCCGCCCGGTGTCTGCGGTCGCCGCCTGACGCCCGGCACGCGCACAATGGACTGGTGATCTCGACCGAACTGGCGGTGGCGCTGCGCGATGCCGGCCTCATCTGGCATCCGCGTTCCGGCGACCGGTTCCAGCTGAACGAGCCGGAGTTCGAGGCCGACGTCTTCACCGTCAGCGAGATGACGATCGAGCCGAGGGAGTACGCCACCGGCAAGCTGCTCGCCTTCAACGGCACCACGGAGTGGGCGCTGGACTCCGTCGCCCTCGAGGACGCGCTGTGGCTGCCGCACGAGCACCAGCTGCGCGAACTCCTGCGCGGGGCCTTCCGCGCGCTCCGGCGCCTTCCGGACACGCACGAGGTGGAGATCGTGCTGGGCGGGGAGCGGCGGGTGTTCGAGCATCCCGAACCCGCCGACGCCTACGCGCTCGCGGTCCTGGAGCTTCTGGGCCGTCTCGCGTGACGTCAGCCCTCCGACGTGACGGAAGGGCGGACGCGGCCGGTGCGCAGGCTGGACGTCAGCCGATCGTGCTGACCGGCTCGGTGTCGGGGATCGGGCTCGCGCCCCGCACGCGCAGATCGGGGAGGCCACGGACGAAGGCGATGGCGACCGTGAGCGCGAGGCCGCAGAACGCCGCCGCGGCGATGTAGGCCGCAGCCACGCCGCCGGGGCCGTCGATGAGGAACCCCGCCACCGCCGAGCCCACCGCCGCGCCGATGAGCTGCCCGGTGCCGACCCACCCGAACGCCTCGGCCGTGTCGCTGAACTTCACGCTCGCCGTCGTGACCGCCGAGAGCACGGCGAGCGCCGGAGCGATGCCGATGCCCGCGACGAAGAGCGTGGCTCCGATCCACCACACGTTCAGCCACAGCGCCGTCAGGGCGAGCCCGAGCGTCACCACCGTCAGCCGCCGGGCCATCGCCCAGGACCCCATCGGCAGGTGGCCGAACGCGAAGCCGCCGATCAGGCTGCCGACCGAGAAGACCGCCAGCACCAGTCCCGCCTGGAGTCCGCCGTGATCGAAGGTCGCGACCACGGCGGCTTCCACGGCGGCGAACGAGCCGATGAGGAGGAAGCCGATCACCGTGGCGATGAGGATCGCCGGGCGCGTGAGCACCGTGCCGAACGACCTCTTGCTGCGCGGGATCCGGACGCGTCCGACCTCGGGGGAGAGGATGAACCACGTGCCGCCCGACACCAGGATCACCACGACCAGCACCAGCCCGACGACGGTGCCGGCCTGCGTGGCGACGAAGGTGATGAGCACCGGGGCGAGGATCCAGATGACCTCCTGCAGCGACGCGTCCAGCGAGTAGAGCGCGGTCAGCTGCGTCGAGTTCACCATCTTGGCGTAGATGGTGCGCACCGCGGCGACGATCGGCGGGGTCGAGGCGCCGGCGAGGAATCCGAGCACGATGTAGACGGGCACCGGGACGACGAGGAACGCGATGGCGGAGAGGGATGCCGCGCAGACCGCGGTCGTCAGCGTGAGCACGCGCCGCATGCCCCAGCGGCCCATCCAGCGGCTGGTGACGGGACCGGCGAGGGCCTGTCCGATCGAGACCGCCGCCAGCACGACGCCCGCCGCGCCGTAGGAACCGGTGATCCCCTCGGTGTGCAGCAGGATGACGAGACTGATCATCCCGTTGGGGAATCGTGCCGTCAGCTGGGCGGCGATGATACGGGCGACCCCGGGAGTGCGCAGGAGTTCCCGGTAGCCGGCCACCTGTAAACGCTACGTCATGCGCGGCCCGGCCGACGACACGCCGACGACACGCCGAGGCGGCTCTCCACAGGCGAATCCGATGCCGGTCGCCGATGCGGCATCGCCGCTGTGGAGGAACGGGCGGCAGGGGCCGGGAAAGCGTGGGGATCCAGGCGTTTTCCAGGCTTCGTCCGCTGTGGATGGATCGGTGGACAACCTGTGTTGTACATGGGGAGAACGGTGGAAAATCACACGGATGTAACTACTAGCCCTTGTGGTGCTATCGGATGTCGGTACCCATATGTAGTATTGGACTCCCGGTGGGGGGACTACCGGGAATCGCACCGGATGCCACCGGGGGAAGCACTGAGGAGACGGAATCGACATGGCGATCACGGTTTACACCAAGCCCGCGTGCGTGCAGTGCACGGCCACTTATCGGGCGCTCGATTCCAAGGGGATCGAGTACGAGATCCACGACCTCTCGGAGGACCCCGCGGCCCTCGAGCAGGTCAAGGCGCTGGGCTACCTCCAGGCGCCGGTCGTCATCACCGATGAGGACCACTGGTCGGGCTTCCGTCCCGACAAGATCGACGAGCTCGCCTCGCGACTGGGCTGACCGATGTCCGTCGTGACGCAGCGCGTCGCGACAGACGCGCCGCTGCTGGTCTACTTCTCCAGCGTGTCGGGCAACACCGCACGCTTCATCGAGAAGCTCGGCGCCCGGGCGGTCCGGATCCCTCTGCACACGACGGATCCGGCGCTCGTGGTCGACGAGCCGTACGTCCTCGTGACTCCCACCTATGGCGGAGGCCAGGGTAGGGGAGTCGAGAAGGGCGCCGTTCCGAAGCAGGTCATCCGGTTCCTCAACGACGAGCGCAACCGGCGCCTCATCCGCGGAGTGATCTCCGCGGGGAACGCCAACTTCGGCGAGCACTTCTGTCTCGCCGGCGACATCATCAGCCGCAAGTGCCACGTGCCGCACTTGTATCGGCTCGAGGTATTCGGCACGCCTGAAGATGTGGAACGCGTGAACGCGGGATTGGAACGATGGTGGAAACTCTGACGCAGAGCGACTTCAAGACTCAGGCACGGTTCGAGGGCATGGACTATCACGCCCTCAACGCGATGCTCAACCTGTACGACGCCGACGGGAAGATCCAGTTCGACGCCGACAAGCGCGCCGCACGGGAGTACTTCCTGCAGCACGTGAACCAGAACACGGTGTTCTTCCACTCCCTCAAGGAGCGCCTGGACTACCTGGTCGAGAAGGAGTACTACGAGCCGACGGTGCTCGAGAAGTACCCGTTCGAGTTCATCCAGCAGCTGAACGACTTCGCGTACGGCAAGAAGTTCCGCTTCGAGACGTTCCTCGGCGCCTTCAAGTACTACACGAGCTACACGCTGAAGACCTTCGACGGCAAGCGGTACCTCGAGCGCTTCGAGGACCGCGTCGTCATGACGGCGCTGGCGCTGGCCGACGGCGACCAGAAGCTGGCCACCGACCTGGTCGAAGAGATCATCTCCGGCCGGTTCCAGCCCGCCACCCCGACGTTCCTCAACGCCGGCAAGGCGCAGCGCGGCGAGCTCGTCTCGTGCTTCCTGCTGCGCATCGAAGACAACATGGAGTCGATCGCGCGCGGAATCAACTCCGCCCTCCAGCTGAGCAAGCGGGGCGGCGGCGTCGCCCTGCTGCTGTCGAACATCCGCGAGTCGGGTGCTCCGATCAAGCAGATCGAGAACCAGTCCTCGGGCATCATCCCGGTGATGAAGCTGCTCGAAGACAGCTTCAGCTACGCCAATCAGCTGGGCGCCCGTCAGGGTGCCGGCGCGGTGTACCTCAACGCCCACCACCCCGACATCATGCGCTTCCTCGACACCAAGCGCGAGAACGCCGACGAGAAGATCCGCATCAAGACGCTGTCGCTCGGCGTCGTGGTGCCGGACATCACCTTCGAGCTGGCCAAGAACGACGAGGACATGTACCTCTTCTCGCCGTACGACGTCGAGCGCGTCTACGGCCAGCCCTTCGGTGACGTCTCGGTCACCGAGAAGTACCGCGAGATGGTCGACGACCCGCGCATCAAGAAGACGAAGATCAACGCCCGCGAGTTCTTCCAGACGCTGGCCGAGATCCAGTTCGAGTCGGGCTACCCGTACATCATGTTCGAGGACACGGTGAACAAGGCCAACCCGATCAAGGGCCGGATCAACATGTCCAACCTGTGCTCCGAGATCCTCCAGGTCAACACGCCGACGACCTACAACGAGGACCTCTCGTACGCGCAGATCGGCAAGGACATCTCCTGCAACCTGGGCTCCCTCAACATCGCCCTCGCGATGGACGGCGGCAACCTGGCCAAGACGGTGGAGACCAGCATCCGCGCCCTCACCGCCGTCAGCGACCAGAGTCACATCCGCTCCGTCCGCTCGATCGAGGACGGCAACGACCGTTCGCACGCGATCGGCCTCGGGCAGATGAACCTCCACGGCTACCTGGCGCGCGAGCACGTGCACTACGGCTCGGAAGAGGGCGTCGACTTCACGAACATCTACTTCTACTCGGTGCTCTTCCACGCGCTGCGCGCGTCGAACAGGATCGCCATCGAGCGTGGCGAGGTGTTCGACGGCTTCTGGGATTCCAAGTACGCGACCGGCGAGTTCTTCGACAAGTACATCGACCAGGCATGGGTCCCGGCGACCGACAAGGTGAAGGACATGTTCGCCGGTCACCACATCCCGACGCAGGACGACTGGCGCGAGCTGAAGGCGTCGATCCAGCAGCACGGCATCTACAACCAGAACCTGCAGGCGGTGCCGCCCACCGGCTCGATCTCGTACATCAACAACTCCACCTCGTCGATCCACCCGATCGCGGCCAAGATCGAGATCCGCAAGGAGGGCAAGCTCGGCCGCGTCTACTACCCGGCCGCGTTCATGACGAACGACAACCTGGAGTACTACCAGGACGCCTACGAGATCGGCTACGAGAAGGTCATCGACACGTACGCCGCCGCCACCCAGCACGTGGACCAGGGGCTGTCGCTGACGCTGTTCTTCAAGGACACCGCCACGACGCGCGACATCAACAAGGCCCAGATCTACGCCTGGCGCAAGGGCATCAAGACGATCTACTACATCCGTCTGCGGCAGATGGCGCTCGAGGGCACGGACATGTCCGAGTGCGTCTCGTGCACGTTGTGATCCGACCTGAGACTTTCGGAGAAGAAGGAAAGATGAGCGAGAAGCTCCAGCTCCTGGATCACGTCCAGGCCATCAACTGGAACCGCATCCAGGACGACAAGGACCTCGAGGTGTGGAACCGCCTCGTGAACAACTTCTGGCTGCCCGAGAAGGTGCCGCTGTCCAACGACATCCAGTCGTGGAACACACTCACCCCCGAGGAGCAGACCCTCACCATGCGGGTGTTCACCGGGCTCACCCTGCTCGACACGATCCAGGGCACCGTCGGCGCCGTTTCGCTGATCCCGGACGCCCTCACCCCGCACGAGGAGGCCGTCTACACGAACATCGCGTTCATGGAGTCGGTGCACGCCAAGTCGTACTCGTCGATCTTCTCGACGCTGTGCTCGACGAAGGAGATCGACGAGGCGTTCCGCTGGTCGGTGGAGAACGAGAACCTTCAGAAGAAGGCTCAGATCGTCATGGAGTACTACCGAGGCGACGAGCCCCTCAAGCGCAAGGTCGCCTCGACCCTGCTGGAGTCGTTCCTGTTCTACTCGGGCTTCTACCTGCCGATGCACTGGTCGAGCCGCGCCAAGCTCACCAACACCGCCGACCTCATCCGCCTCATCATCCGAGACGAGGCCGTGCACGGCTACTACATCGGCTACAAGTTCCAGCGCGGGCTCGAGAAGGTCGATGAGGCCACTCGCAACGACGTCAAGGACTACACGTTCTCGCTGCTGTACGAGCTCTACGACAACGAGGTGCAGTACACGCAGGACCTCTACGACGGCGTCGGTCTCACCGAGGACGTCAAGAAGTTCCTGCACTACAACGCGAACAAGGCCCTCATGAACCTGGGCTACGAGGCGATGTTCCCCGCCACGGTCACGAACGTGAACCCGGCGATCCTGTCGGCTCTCTCGCCGAACGCCGACGAGAACCACGACTTCTTCTCGGGGTCGGGCTCGTCGTACGTCATCGGCAAGGCCGAGGCCACCGAAGACGAGGACTGGGACTTCTAGATCACCCCCGGGCCGCGGCGGGTGAATCGCCGTTTGGCCGGCCTCCGGACAGTCACGAGCGCCCCGGCGTTCCTCACCCTCGGGTGGGGGATGCCGGGGCGTTTCGCGTGCAGCGCATTGTCCCCCGAATGGGGGACACGGTAGTGTTGCGGCCGGGCGGGGAGCGAGGTCCTGGGAATATGACCTCTCCTCGGCCGACTGGGGAATCTCTGGGGCTACGCCGCCGACCTTCCCCGTGCGCACCCCCCGGCGCATAGGAGGGTCCCTCGGACGCTGCAGATAGAGCCTGTAGCGTCCGAGGGACCTGGGCGTCCCCCGCAGCGTTGTCACACGCCCATTGGGGAGGGGCTCGGCACTGGGGATGCCTTCGTAACGCGGCCGAACATGTGCGGGGATCGACCCGGTGCCACCATACCGAGTGGACACGGCATTTTTCGCGATCCTCGCGCGAGGCGCGCCGTACAGGTGTTTCACAGGATCGCTCCGAACCCGCCGACGAACTCCCCGAAGTCGCGTAATAGACACCCCGGTGCGGTGTCTCTTCAATGGGGGATGACGCCGGAGCCCCGGTCCGGTGCCCCGGCCGCGAGTCCCGAGCTTGCGGCTACCGGGGGTGCCGACATTCTCGCGTCGGCCCCCCGGTCATATCTCCCCTCGACCGATCGCCATCTGGCGCCGTCGCGGCTTCCCCGACACGATGGACCTAGTCGTGAGTCCGCACCGTCGCGGGAGGTCTTCGTGGATGCCGCGTCCCCTGTCACACATCGCACCGTCGCGCTCATCGGGGCCAGCGGCGCCGGCAAGACGACTCTCGCCGAGGCCCTGCTGCACCGCGCCGGTGCGATCCCGAGAATGGGGAGCGTCGAGCAGGGCACCACCGTGTGCGACTTCGAGGCCGAGGAGACCGCGCGAGGCGTGTCGCTGGGACTGTCGCTGGCGTACCTGGTGTGGGCGGCCGAGGGCGGCAGCACCGCGCTGACGCTGGCCGACACGCCGGGGCATCCTGATTTCATCGGCGCGGTCGACGCCGCGCTGTCCGTCGCCGACGTCGCTGTCGTCGCCGTCAGCGCCGTGGACGGCGTGACGGCGGGCACGAAGGCGGCGTGGGCGGCCGCCGAGGGGGCCGGTGTCCCGCGCATCGTCGTCGTGACGCAGGAGGACCGGGCGCGCGCCGACTTCCGCCGCGTGCTGGGAGAGCTGCGGAGCACGTTCGGCTCGCGGCTCGTGCCGCTGGAGCTTCCCGTGGGCGAGGAGCAGGGCTTCCATGCCATCGCCGACGTGCTCGGCGAGCACCTGCTGGTGTACGACGAGGGGGGTCGTCATCAGGAGGAGCCCATCCCCGCTGACATCGCCGACGAGGAGCACCGGCTCCACCAGGATGCGACCGAGGAGATCGTGTCGCACGACGACGCCCAGCTGGAGGCGTACCTCGACGGCGACGAGCCGTCCGCCCGCGAGCTCGGCCGCACCCTCGCGAAGGAGGTCGCCGCGAACGAGGCCGTCCCCGTGCTGCTGTGCTCCGCCGGCTCGGAGGCCGGCGTCGACCGCGTGCTGGATCTGCTCTGCGAGCTCGCTCCCGCGCCGGGGACGAGAGACGGGTCGATCCGCATCGGCGTCGACGACGACGGCGAGGGCGGTACCGAGCAGGCGGTCGCGATCGACGCGGCCGGCGAGCCGCTGGTGCATGTCTTCCGCACGCTGGCCGATCCGTTCGTCGGACAGGTCGCGATGCTCAAGGTGCTCTCCGGGGTGCTCCGGCCGGGGGACCGGCTGCACAACGCGACGACCGGTGCGGACGAGCGGATGCCGGCCCTGTTCCGGCTGCGCGGCGCCGAGCACCTCCCTGCCGACGCTCTCCGCGCCGGCGACGTGGGCGCGGTGGCCAAGCTCGCCGGCACGCCGTCGGGCTCGCTGCTGTGGAGCAGGCCGCGCACCGGTGCGCGGCCGAGGCGCCTGCCGGAGCGGCATCCGGTGTACGCGGTGAGCCTGGAGCCGGTCTCGCAGTCCGACGACGCGAAGCTGACGACCGCGCTCGCGCGGCTCGTATCGGACGACCCGACGCTCGTGGTCGATCGTGCAGGCGGGGCGACGGTCCTCCGGGGCCTCGGCGACACGCACGTCGCGGTGGCCGTCGAGCGGCTGGCCCGCGTGCTGGGCGTGCACGTCGAGACCTCGCCGGCGCCGGTCGCCTACCGGGAGACGATCGCGGGCACGGCCAGCGCTGAGGGCAAGCTGAAGAAGCAGTCGGGCGGTCACGGGCAGTTCGCGGTTGTGCAGTTGCGCGTCTCGCCGCTGGCGCCCGGCGGCGGGTTCGAGTTCCAGGACTCCGTCGTGGGCGGTGCCGTACCCCGCTCCTACATCCCCGCCGTCGAGAGGGGTGCCCGTGACGCGCTGGCGACGGGAGGGCCGCAGGGGCATCCAGTGGTCGACGTGCGCGTGGAGCTCTACGACGGCAAGGCGCACTCGGTCGACTCGTCCGAGATGGCGTTCCGCACGGCGGCATCGCTGGGGGTGAAGGCGGCACTGGCGCAGGCGGGCACCGTGCTGCTGGAGCCGGTCTCGAGGGTGACCGTCACCGTCCCGGCGACACTGCAGGGCCCGGTTCTCACCGACCTCGCCGGCCGCAGGGCTCGCGTCGGTTCCACCGAGCGCAGCGACGACGGCCGCGCCCGCATCAGGGCGACGGTCCCAGACTCCGAACTGCGCCGGTACGTGCTCGACCTGCGCTCGCTCACTGCCGGCCAAGGTGAGCTCGAGATCGTGCCGGAGCGTTACGAGCCGGCCAACGGGGTGCGCTGACGGGGCGCCCGCTCCGCACCGGCACGCGCCCGGAGGCGAATTAAGCCGAACGCGTGACACGGGGCCGTCTGCGTTCCTACAGTGGTCACATCGACGCGGGCTGTGGGAGCCTGCGGACCGGTGTCGCACGCGGTGGAATGGGGAGTGGGCCGTGGAGATGGACTCGGGATCCAAGGGCGACGCGGCCACCGCCGCGCCGGTGACGCGCGGAACGCTGATCTGGTTCGGCCTCGCGTTCGTGCTGCTGTCCTTCTTCGCCGCCTTCCTCGGGTCGTGGCTGGCGAGGAGCGTCGACACGGCGGACCCCGCCCCGTCGCCTTCCGCCACCGTCGCGACGCCCGAGTACGACGAGGTGCTCGCCGACGTGCTGCCGGCGGGCTCCGCCGTGCGGGCGGGCTCGGGACCGCCGGAGTCGGGCAAGGGGTATGAAGGCGATGTGTACATCGACATCCTGACCGCGGACCTGTATCTGTTCCAGGAGGACTGGTCCTTCGTGGCGAACCTGCGGGACGCGGCGGCTGAGAACCTCAGCGGCGAGCAGGGCCCGGAGGGCGCCCAGGGCCCCGCCGGCCCGCAGGGCGAGCAGGGCGAGGAAGGCGAGCAGGGGGAGCAGGGGGAGCAGGGGGAGCAGGGGGAGCAGGGTGCGCCCGGCACCCAGGTCCTGCTCGGCACGTCGGAACCGGACGCGGACGCCTGCGCAACGGACGGAGATGTCTTCATCGACATTGTGACGGTGCAGTTCTACCAGTGCGCGGCCGGCGAGTGGGTGCTGTTCGGCCCGACGCCCGCGCCCGAGCCGTCGCCGGACGAGTAGACCTCAGCGTCGCGTCGACGCGGTGACCGTGAACTTGGCATTCCGGCCGATCTGCGTCGTCGGGCCCACGATGCGCTCGAGTGCGGAGCGGTACCGCAGACCGGAGTTCCACACCGCCCACAGCCGCCCGCCCGGCTGGAGCACGCGGGCGGCCTCGGCGAACATGAGCGGGGCGATGCCCTCGTGCACCGCTGAGCCGGAATGGAAGGGCGGGTTGAGGGCGATGAAGGCAGCGCTGCGGTCGGCCCGCGAACGCAGCATGTCGTCGCGGACCACCTCGACGCGGTCCGCGACGGAGTTCGCGGCAGCCGTGGCCAGGGCGGATGCCACGGCGGCGGCGGACTGGTCCGTCGCGAGCACGCGCAGCTTTGGATTGCGCAGCGCGAGCGCGGTGGCGATCACGCCGGTGCCGCAGGCGAAGTCGATGGCCGGCGACGCGCGATCGTCTGCGAAGGGGAGATGCTCCAGGAGGAACCGGGTGCCGATGTCGATCGAGGGGCCGGCGAACGCGCCGCCGAACGCGCACACGACGAGGCCGTCGTGCACCTGCATCCGAGGCTCTGGGTCTGCGCCGCCGCGGGGCTCACGGGCGACGAGCACCCGCGACTTCTGGCGGGCGTGGCTGACGTCCAGCCGTGCGAATCGCTCGCGCAGGACGTCGTTCATCGCGAGCGACATGTGCTTCACCCGCCCGCCCGCGTAGACCTCCACGTCGCGGGCCGCGTGCGCCGCGACCAGCCCGGCGATGTCGCGCAGGGCGTCGAGGGAGCGCGGCAGGCGCAGCAGCACGACCCGCGCGTCGCGCACCAGCTCCGGGTCCAGCGGCAGCGACGAGAAGGCGTCACCCAGGCCGCAGTGCGCGGCGTTGGCGGCCAGTGCCCGCTCGCCGGTGAGCGGGTCCTGGTGGACGCGGACGCCGCGCGCCCCCTCGGCCGCTGCGCCCAGCGTGAGGGCGCCGTAGCCGTCGCCGATGACGACGAGCTCGCCGGCGTCGGCTCTGCGACGGGCGGCGGCCGATTCGTCGAGGAGCAGCCGGTCCGCAGCATCCGCCGCCAGGAGATCGGGAGCCTCGACGTCGGGCCACCGCCGCAGACCGTCGATCGAGAACGTCACCGTCCCACGGTATCGGTCGCCGCGTGGGATGGATCGGCCGCCCGGCCGCGGATGAGCGGCGCTCGGACGCGCCGGGGGCTAGCATTTAGCCCGTGTCCGAGCGTCCGTTCAGCCCCGTCATCGCGCTGCTGACGGTGGCGAGCGTGTGGGACCAGCACCTCGGCGCCCAGCTGCGCGACCTCGGGCTCACCACCAGGAAGTACGGGCTGCTCGCGCACATCGACGTGACCCCGGGCATCTCCTTCAGCGAGCTCGCCCGCCGCTCTCAGATCACGGTGCAGTCCGCGCACACCGCCGTGCAGACCCTCGTGGACGCCGGACTCGTCGCCGACGCCACCGCGCATGCCGGAGCGGCGTCCGATCTTCGCGTCACCGACCGTGGCGGCGCGGTGCTTCGGGCAGCCGAGGAGCGACTGGCCAGGCTCGACGCCGCCCTCGCGGACGGCGCGCCGGAACTCGCCACCGCGCTCGAGGGACTCCATGAGGAGCCCTACGGGTTGGACCGCCCCCCACGCCTTCAGGGAACCTGAAGGAGTTTCAGCTACGCTGAAGGTGTGTTTCGCAACCCGCATTCCCTGTTCCGCTTCCTCGCCATCGCGGAAGCCGTCTCCTGGACCCTCCTCATCGCCGGACTCATCGCCCGTGCCGCCACGGGGTGGGCGCCGGGCGTCACCATCGGCGGCGGCATCCACGGCTTCATCTTCCTGTCGTACGCGGCGACGGTCGTCCTCGTCGCGCTGAACAACCGGTGGCGGGTCGCCCCGACCGCCGTCGCACTCGTCAGTGCCGTGATCCCCTATGCGACGATCCCGACCGAGCTGTGGCTGCAGCGCACCGGACGGCTGGCAGGAGCGTGGCGGCTGGAGGAGACCGATGACCCGCGCGACGCGAGCTGGTTCGACCGGCTGATGCGCTGGTTCCTGCGGCGACCGTGGGTTCTCGGTGCGCTCATCGCGCTCGCGGTGATCGCGCTCTTCGTGGTGCTGCTGATCCTCGGCCCGCCCGGCGGGCGCGACTGAGCCGTCACCGCCGGGAATAGCCCGCGCCCGAGCTCGCGTTGAAGTTGACATCGCAGGTATCAAGTTCAAGACTTGATACTCGTCCACTCAAGTTCAGGAGAGACGGAATGCCCGAAGACTTCACCCCACAGGCCGGCGGCGAGGAGAGCTCGTTCGACGAGTTCCTGGCACGCTACCTCGCGGGGGAGCGTGCGCGCGCAGAGCGCTCCATCGATCTCAGCCGGTACCTCGGCGCCCGCACGCAGGAGCTCCTCCAGCGCGCCGGCAGGTACGCGCTCGAGCGCGGCCAGCACGAGTTGGACGCCCTCCACGTGCTGCGCGTCCTCGTCTCCGAGCCCCCGGCCCGGGACGCGGTCCGTCGCATCGGCGCCGACGTCGCGGCGATCGTGCGCGCCGCGGAGGACCGCCTCCCCGCCGCGTCGGCGGCTGCCGACGTCGACGGGGCCGTCGTCACCTCGTCGGTGCAGCGCGCCCTGTTCCACGCCTTCCAGGTGGCGCGCTCATCCGGCTCGACGTACGTCGACCCCGAGCACCTCTTCTTCGCGCTGGTGCTGGCGCAGGACACCCCTGCCGGTCAGGTCCTGGCACGGGCCGGCGTGACCGCCGAGGCGCTCACGCAGGGCGCCCGCGAGACGGTGTCGCCGTCCGCGGCACCCGACGGCGATGACGAGACGGATGCCGCGGCATCCGGCACCCCCATGCTCGCCGCGTACGGCACCGACCTGACGGCTCGCGCCGCGGCCGGCGAACTCGACCCGGTGATCGGGCGGGCCGACGAGATCGAGCAGACGATCGAGATCCTGAGCCGCCGCACCAAGAACAACCCCGTGCTCGTCGGCGAGGCCGGCGTGGGCAAGACCGCCATCGTGGAGGGACTCGCCCAGGCCATCGTCGACGGCGCGGTGCCGGAGCAGCTGCTCGGCCGGCGCGTGGTCTCGCTCGACCTGCCCGCGATGCTCGCGGGCACGCGCTACCGCGGCGACTTCGAGGAGCGCCTCACCAAGACGATGGACGAGATCGCCGCCCGCAAGGGCGAGCTGATCGTCTTCATCGACGAGGTGCACACCGTCGTCGGTGCGGGCGGCGCCGGTGACGGCGGCATGGACGCGGGGAACATCCTCAAGCCACGGCTCGCGCGCGGCGACCTGCACCTCGTCGGTGCGACCACGCTCAAGGAGTACCGCCTCATCGAGAAGGACCCGGCGCTGGAGCGCCGGTTCCAGCCGGTGAAGGTGGGCGAGCCCTCGATCGAGGACGCCGTGCTCATCCTGCGGGGCCTCAAGTCCGCGTACGAGGAGCACCACGGCATCGTGTACACCGACGAGGCGCTGCGGGCCGCCGTCGAGCTCAGCGACCGCTATCTCACCGAGCGCGTCCTGCCCGACAAGGCGATCGACCTCATCGACCAGGCCGGTGCGCGGCTGCGGCTGCGCCTGGGCGCCCAGGTCGACGTGAGCGGTCTGATCGAGCGGCTGGCGACCCTCGAGGCGGACAAGAACGCCGCCGTCTCGGCCGAGCACTATGAGGAGGCGTCGCGCATCCGCGACGAGATCGGCGACGTGCAGGGGCGGATCGAGCGGGCGACCGCTGCCGGCGCCGCGACCCGCGCGGATGCGATCGTCGACGAGCCGGAGATCGCCGCGGTGATCAGCCGTGCGACCGGCATCCCGGTGAACCGCCTCACCGAGACCGAGCGGGAGCGCCTCGCGGCGCTCGAGGACGAGCTGCACGGCCGTGTGATCGGCCAGGACGACGCAGTGACCGCCGTCGCCAAGGCGGTGCGACGCAACCGCACGGGCATGGGCGACGCCCGGCGCCCGGTCGGGTCGTTCCTCTTCCTCGGCCCGACGGGCGTCGGCAAGACGGAGCTCGCCAAGGCGCTCGCGGCGAGTCTCTTCGACGACGAGGGCGCCGTCATCCGCTTCGACATGAGCGAGTTCGGCGAGCGGCACACGGTGTCGCGGCTGGTCGGCGCGCCTCCCGGATACGTCGGCTACGACGAGGCCGGCCAGCTCACCGAGCGCGTGCGGCGCAACCCGTACTCGATCGTGCTGTTTGACGAGATCGAGAAGGCGCACCCCGACGTGTTCAACCTGCTGCTGCAGGTGCTCGACGACGGGCGCCTCACCGACGGACAGGGCCGCACGGTCGACTTCCGCAACACCGTGATCGTCATGACGTCCAACCTCGGCTCGGAGTTCCTCGCCTCGCGCGGCGGCGCCATCGGATTCCTCCCTGACGGGGGCGGTCCGACCGGCTTCGGATCGGAGAAGGATCTGCGCGATCGCGTGTTCGGCAAGCTCCGCGAGGCGATGCGACCCGAGTTCCTCAACCGCATCGACGAGATCGTGCTGTTCCGCAAGCTCGAGAAGCCGCAGCTCGAGCGCATCGTCCGCCTGCTGCTGGGGGCATCCGAGTCGCGTCTGGCCAGGCGCGAGGTCGACCTCATCGTCACCGACGGCGCCGTGGCGTGGCTGGCCGAGCACGGCTACGAGCCCGAGTACGGCGCGCGCCCGCTGCGCCGGCTCATCCAGCGCGAGGTCGACGACCGCATCGCGGACCTGTTCGTGACGGGTGCGCTGGCCGACGGCGGCACCGTCACCGTGGATGCCGCAGCGGACGGATTGTCCGTCGCAGCCGGTTCGGCGTTCGCGGCGGCCGCATAGCGGACCCCTCAGGCCGAGAGGCGCCGTGCCGTCGGGCACGGCGCCTCTCGTCGTCCGGCCGGCGAGGAGCCCGTCCCCGCGCCGGGAAGCGCCGGCGGCTCACGCCGACAGGAGCCTCCGCAGCGTGCGCGCGTTGTGCACCGCGTGGCCCTCGCCGTCGTTGTTGAAGTACGCGTGCACCTCGTGACCCGAGCCCTCCCACTCGCGGATGCGCTCGGCCCACCACGCGAGGTCGGCATCCGAGTACGAGCCGCGGTACAGGTGCCTGTGGTCCGGGCCGTGAAGGCGCACGTAGACCAGGTGCGCGGTCGCCCGCAGGACGCACGGCAGCCGCGCCCCGCTCATGACGCAGTAGGCGGCGCCGTGGCGTTCCAGCATCCCGAAGACGTTCTCGTCGACCCACGACGGGTGGCGGAATTCGATCGCGGGCCGGGTCCACGCCGGGAGAGTCGAGAGGAAGTGGTCCAGCCGCGCGTCGTCGCGCTCCATCGCGGGATGGAGCTGGACCAGCAGCGGGCCCCGTCGCCCGTCCAGTTCGTGCATGCCCCGCGTGACCCGATCGATCCACACCTCGGGCTCCAGCAGCCGCCGGGCATGGGTCAGCCCCCGCGGCGCCTTGACCGCCATCTCGAACCCCTCGGGAAGCCGGTCGCGCCACGCGGCGAAGCGCGCGTCGGCGGGCCAGCGGTAGAAGCTGCCGTTGAGCTCCACGACGTCGAACTCGGCGGCGTACTGGTCCAGCCACCCCCGCTGATCCCCGTGGTAGAGCACACCTCGCCAGTGCGGGTAGACCCAGCCCGACGTCCCGATCCGTGCCATGTGCCCAGGATGCATGTGCTCCTCGACGCGTCGGGAGCGGGTTGCGAACCGGCAGGGATGCTTGTAGACCCTGCGCTGTCCGCCCGCGTGATCGCGCGGTGTCGGCGCCGCCTGCCAGAGTGGGTCCATGACCCGCATCGGCGCGATCTTCAACCCGTACACGCACACCCCCGACGAGTTCCGCGACGCGGTGCTGGCGGCCGAGCGCGCGGGCGTCCCCGAGCTGTGGGTGTGGGAGGACTGCTTCCGACTGTCCGCCTTCGCCGCCGTCGGGGCCGCACTGGCGTGGACCGAACGGCTGAGCGTCGGGATCGGCATCGCGCCGATGCCGCTGCGCAACGCCGCGGCGACGGCGATGGAGATCGCGACGCTCGAGCGGCTGTTCCCCGGCCGGCTGCTGCCCGGCGTCGGTCACGGGGTGCTGCCGTGGATGGGTCAGGTCGGCGCGCGCGTCTCTTCGCCGCTCTCGCTCATGCGCGAGTACGTGCCCGTCCTGCGCAGCCTGCTTGCCGGCGAGCGCGTCGACGTCGACGGCTGCTACGTCCGGCTCGACGGCGTGCAGCTGGACTACCCGCCGGCGACGCCGCCGCTCGTGTACGCCGCAGCCGAGGGTCCGAAGACGGTGCGGTTGAGCGGAGAGGTCGCCGACGGCACCGTGCTCGATTCCGGACACACCGCGACGGAGGTCGCCGAGCGCGTCTCGGCGATCCGCGATGCGCGGATGACCGCGGGCCGGGCCGGCGAGCACGACATCGTCGCGTACGTGGTGACGGCGTTCGGGGCGGATGCCGAGGCCCGCGCGATCGCCGACGTCGGCGACAAGCCCGACCCCGCCGAGCGCGCCCTGTGGGGGGATCCCGCGGCCGTCGCGGCGGGTGCGGGCGCGTTCTTCGACGCCGGCGTCGACGAGGTGGTCCTGCTCCCTGCGTCGCGCACCGGCATGCCGGAGTTCTACGCCGCCGCAGGAGAGGTCGCCCGGCTCGTGGAGCGCGGGCGGTGAGCGCGCGCGTCTCGATCGGGATCGCGGCGGCCGCCGGCGCCGATCTCGCTGCGCGCCTCGCACCGCAGATCGAGGCCGCCGGCTTCCACGCGCTGTGGGTCAACGACACCCCGGGCTCCGATGCACTGGAGGTGCTCGCCGCGGCCGCTCGCGCGTCGGAGCGTCTGGTCCTCGCGACCGGGGTGCTTCCCGTCGACCGGCGCGAGCCCGCGCAGATCCTCGAGCGCGTCGCCGAGCTGGATCTGCCCGCCGACCGGCTCGTGCTGGGGATCGGCTCCGGCGCGGGCGCCGTCGGCGCGCTCGCGCGGGTGCGCGACGCCGCCGCCGCGCTCCGCGAGGGCTCCCGCGCGCGCGTCGTCGTCGGGGCGCTGGGCCCGCGGATGCGGCGGCTCGGGGCCACGGCATCCGATGGTCTGCTCCTGAGCTGGCTCACGCCCGAGGCGGCGCGCGAACAGGCGGCCGAAGCCCACGGGCGCGCGTCCGACGCCCACGTCGCGCTGTACGTGCGGACCGCTGTCGAGGACGCGGCGATCCCGCGGCTGGAGGCCGAGACGGCGCGCTACGCGGGGTTTCCGGCGTATGCGGCGAACCTCGAGCGGCTCGGCATCGACGCCGGCGCGACGGTGCTGCGTCCGGACGCCGTCGCCGACGGCCTCGCGGCGTACCGTCCTCACGTCGACGAGGTGGTGCTCCGGGCGATCGTGGCCGAGGAGTCCCCGGCGGCGTACGAGCGGTTCGTTCAGGTCGCGGCGACCGCCGCGACCTGAACGAACCGGTCAGCGTCCCGTACGCGGGACCTCGAGGTCGACCCACACCAGGCGGTGGTCGCTGCTCGGGAAGGGGAAGACGCCGGTCAGCGCCGACAGCGGGTCGGCCTGCACGGGCCAGAACACCCCCGCATCGGCGATGCCGAGCTGACGCGAGGGAAGCACGTAGTCCGCGCGCAGGTTGCCCGGTGCCGTGTCGGCGAAGTCGGCGGTGTCGTAGCGCGGGTCGCCGCGGTGGGTGCCGTTGGCGCCGCCCTGCAGCGCGGCCGCCTCGACGGCCCCCGCCGACGCCGGCAGCGGATCCTGGATGCGACGGTTGCCGAGCAGCTGGTCGATCGCGGCGTCGACCGAGTCTCCGTCCAGCGGGTCCGCGTTCTGGTCGCCGAGGATCACGAACGACTCGGCGGGTGAGAGGCCGCCGCGCACACCCTCATCGTCATAGATGTAGCGCCCCTGGCCAGGGGTGACGTAGTCGGCCCAGAACCGGATCTCGTCGTGGTTCCGGCGTCCGTTGCGGTCCTCCGTGCTGTCGAACGTGGGCGGCGTCGGGTGGGATGCGAGCACGTGGACGGTCTGATCGCCCACCTGCACCGGGACGTCCCAGTGCGACTTGCTCGACAGCCGGAACACCGCGAGCTCCTCCGGCGAGTACCAGTCGGCGGGCGCGGCCGTCGCGGGGTCGTCGGGCAGGAGAGCGCCGGGCATGTCCTTCCAGAGGAAGCCCTGGAAGGTGCGCACGTCGTCGGCCACGATCGGATGCTTCGAGAGCACGACCATCCCGTACTGGCCGGGGAAGGCGCCGAAGCCGAACGCGTCGTCGCCGCCGCCGACCGCGCCGTTGTTGTTCAGGTCGAACCCGCTCGGGATGCCGGTGTTGGACGGCGCGACGAACGCGTAGGGATACTCGACGGGGTCGGCACCCTGCTGGCCGACTTCGAGGTAGTTCTCGCGGAACAGGTCGACCGCGATGCCGCCCTCGACGTAGTCGAACTCGTTGAGGAGGACGACGTCGGGATCCGCCCGCTGGATGATCTCGGCCACGGTCCGCGCCTGCGCGTTCGCGCCGGTGGACAGATCCGTGACCAGGTCGCCGGCGTTCGCGCGGTTCAGCGAGAGGTTGAAGGTCGCCACCCGCAGGGTCTCGTCCTGGACGGGGCGACCCGGGGATCCGGGCGCCGCGACGGCGGGCGCCGCGCCGGTGGCGGCGAGGGCGAGAGCGGCGGCGACGGCGAGCGTGCCGCGGAGTCGAGTCGACATCGGGGCTCCTTCGGGGCGAGATCCTGTGACGGTGGGGATACCGCCTCCACGCTAGGCGCGGGAGGTGACCAGCGGAAGAACACCCGAGGAAGCGTCCGCGCGGATGCGCGCGAGGACTGTCGGAGGACGGTGCGACAATGCGGGGGTGCTGCTCAACGATCTCGTCCTCGCGACGGAGGCGGTGGCCGCGACGTCGTCGCGACTTGCCAAGGTGGCCGCGCTCGCGGCGGTGGTGCGCGAACTCGACCCCGACGAGGTCGCTCCCGCGATCGGGTTCCTGGTCGCGAGCCCGAGGCAGGGGCGGCTCGGCGTCGGGTGGCGCGGCCTCAGCGACCTCGACGTCGGCCACGCCGACGCTCCCTCGCTCGGCATCCTCGACGTCGACGCGGCGCTGAGCCGGCTCGCCGGCTCCGACGGCCCCGGATCGGTGGCGGCGCGACGCGGCGAGCTGCAGGCGCTCGCGGCCCGCGCGACGGCGGGGGAGTGGGACTTCCTCCAGCGCGTGATGCTCGGCGAGCTCCGCACCGGCGCGCTCGAAGGCGTGCTGCTCGACGCCATCGCGAAGGCGTCCGACCGCGACGCGCCGGCGGTGCGCCGCGCGGCGATGCTGTCGGGCGATCTCGGCGCGACAGCCCGCGTGGCCCTGGCCGGAACTCCCGCCGACCTCGCCGCCATCGGGCTCGCGGTCGGCAGGCCCGTGCTGCCCATGCTGGCGGCCACCGCGTCGTCTCCGACGGCGGCGCTCGAGTCGATCGGCGGGGTCGGCGGGCAGGCCGCGGCGTCGGTGGAGTTCAAGCTCGACGGTGCGCGCATCCAGGTGCATCGCGACGGCGACGAGGTGCACGTGTACACGCGCAGCCTCGCCGAGATCACGCACCGCGTTCCCGAGATCGTCGACGTCGTGCGGGCGTTCCCCGCCCGGCGGGTGATCCTCGACGGCGAGACGCTCGCGCTCGACGAGGACGGCGGCCCCCGGCCGTTCCAGGACACCATGGCGCGCTTCGGCTCCGAGACGGCCGACGCCTTCGGCGCCGAGTCCGCCCAGGCGGTCGTGCTGCGACCCTGGTTCTTCGACATCCTGCACGTCGACGGCCGCGATCTCATCGACGAGCCCCTCGAGACACGGCTGGGCGAGCTCGCGCGCATCGCCGGCGACGCGCGCATGCCGGGCATCGTCACGAACGATCCCGGGCGGGCGGAGGAGTTCTCGCGCGAGGCTCTCGCGGCCGGCCACGAGGGCATCATGGTCAAGGCCATCGACGCGCCGTATGCGGCGGGGCGCCGTGGCAAGAGCTGGCTGAAGGTGAAGCCGGTGCTGACCTACGACCTCGTGGTGCTCGCGGTGGAGTGGGGCTCGGGCCGCCGCACCGGGCTGCTCTCCAACCTCCATCTGGGCGCACTCGACCCGACCGGGGAGTTCGGCGAGCCCGGCGGCTTCGTCATGGTCGGCAAGACGTTCAAGGGCCTCACCGACGCGACGCTGCGGTGGCAGACCGAGCACTTCCCGGCGATCGAGACCCATCGCTCGTCCTCCGCCGTGCACGTGCGTCCCGTCACGGTGGTCGAGATCGCCATCGACGGCGTGCAGCGCTCGCCGCGCTACCCGGGCGGCGTCGCCCTGCGCTTCGCGCGGGTCAAGGGCTACCGGCCAGACAAGCGGCCCGACGAGGCCGACACGATCCAGACGCTGCGAGCCCTGCTGCGCGGATGAGTCCACCCCCGTCGCGCGTCAACCGCCTGCGACGACATACCGGTGCTCCGGCCGGCCCGTCGTGCCGTACCGCAGCCGGACTTCGACCTGCCCGCGGCTCGCCAGGCCCGCGAGGTGACGCTGGGCGGTCGCGCGGGAGATCCCCACCCGCTCGGCGACCTCGGACGCAGAGGCCTCGCTGTCGCCGAGGCCCTCGAGGATCAGCTGCTCCGTCGCCGATCGCGCCACCGTCGCCGGCTCCGCGCCGCCGTGCATGATCATGAGCGCCCGGTCGATCTGCTCCTGTTCGAGAGGACGGTCGGTGAGGAGCAGGTTGCGCATGCGCGCGTAGCGGTCGAGCCGGTCCGCGAGCGCGCGCGCGTCGAACGGCTTGGCGAGGTAGGCGATCGCACCCGCGCGAAGGGCCCGGCGCACGGTGGTGGCATCGGTCGCCGCCGACAGAACGAACGCGTCGGTGTCGACGCCGGCGACGAAGTCGACGCCGTCACCGTCGGGGAGGAAGGCGTCGACCAGGAGCAGGTCGGGGCGCTGCGTCCGCAGCGCCTGCCGCGCCGCGCCCAGCGAGTGCACCGGAGCCAGCGCGGTGAAGCCGGGGCGGGATGCGACGATGTCGCGATGCAGTCCCGCGACGCGGAAGTCGTCGTCGACGACGAGCACGTGGATGGATCCGGTCACCGGTTCTCCTCCTGGTCCGTGTTCCGTCCGGCGCGCAGCGCGCCGGGGATCCTCGCCCCGAAGACGGCGCCCGACTGCGCGCCGCCGGCGTCGATCACCCAGACGTCCCCGCCGCGGCGCCGGGCGAGATCGCGCGACAGCGGCAGTCCGAAGCCGTGACCGTGGACGCGGTCGCCGGCCCCGTCGTCCGCTTCGGCCTCGACGGGGTCGCGGAAGCCCGCGCGCGCGAACGGGTCGGCGCCGGAGGGGCGGATGCCGCGGCCGGAGTCCGACACGGTCATGACGAGCTCATCCTCGTCTCCGAACAGCGCGATCTCGACCCAGGCAGGCCCGGATCCGTCGACCGCCGCGGTCACGGCGTTGCCCACGAGGTTGCCGAGGATCGCGGCCACGTCCTCCGCCGCCACGACCTCGCTCAGCAGGAGCGTGTCGTCGGAGATGCGGACGCTCACGCCGCGCTCCCGGGCCGTGGCCGCGGTCGCGCCGATGAGCGACGTGAGGAACGCATCCGGCACGCGCTCGAGGCCGGCCACGCCGAAGTCCACCGCGCCGCGCTCCGTGAGGTCGCCGAGGAAGCTGCGCGCCTCGTCGACGCGGTCCGCATCGATGAGACCGGATGCCACGTGCAGCCGGTTCGCGAACTCGTGCCGCTGCACCCGCAGCGCCTCGGTCATGGCACGCACGGTCTCCAGGCGCCCGGCCAGCGCTTCCACGTCGGTGCGGTCGCGCACCACGACGATCCGGCCGAGCGCGCGTCCGCCGCGCACGACGGGGCGGGTGTCGAGGTACAGCACGCGGTCGCCCACCACCGCCTCGACGGCGGACGCGCCCTGGATGACCGCCTCACGGACGGCGTCGGGCAGTGGCAGCTCCTCGAACCGGCGGCCGACCGGTCCGTCGAGCCCCAGCATCCGCTCCGCCGCCTGGTTGCAGACCTGCACCCGGCCGTCGGGCGACAGCGCCAGGACGCCGTCGCCGACTCCCTCCAGGACCGCGGCCTGGTTCTGCACCAGCGCGACGAGCTCCTCGGGCTGCAGGCCCAGGGTCAGCCGCTCGAACCGCCGCCGCAGCAGCAGCGTGGCCAGCGCGGCGAGCGCGACGCCGCCCACGGCAGCGACGGCGATCGTCGCGAGCAGCGCCGGGAGGTCGTCGAAGACGCTCGCGCGCTCGAAGCCGACGCTCACCTCGCCGACCGGCGCGCCCTCGCCCTCGGGGTAGATCGGCACCTTCGCCCGCGCGGACTCGCCGAGCGTGCCCACCTCCCAGTCGACGACCTCGTTGCCCTCGAGCACTTCCGCGAACGGCGTGGAGACGACCTCGCCGAGGAGCGCCTCGGTGGGATGGGCGAGACGGATGCCGTGATCGTCGGTGATGACCACGAAGAGGGCATCGGTGCGCTCGGCGACGTCCGCCGCGATCGCTTGGAGCGGCCCGCCGTGCAGATCCGCGGCATCCGGAGTCCCGGGGTCCGCCGAGAGCTCGGCGACCAGCGTCTTCACGTCCCTGTCCTCGGCGATCGTGCGGGCGATGTTGAGCGCAGCGGCCTCGGACTCCTCGCGCAGCTGGCGGACCCCCAGCCACCCGAACACGACGGCGCAGACCGCGACGACGGCGGCGACGGTCGCGAGCTGCGCCAGCAGGAGCCGTGTCGCGAAGCGCATCCCACCCCCAGCGTCCGTCCCGGTCTTGCGCGCACGTGAGCACAATGCGCAGAAGACACCCTACGCGCAGAACCTGCGGCAATGCGAGCAAGCGCGCGCCGCGCCGCCGGCCTTTCGTAACGTGTCCGGACGCGCACCGAGGGGTGCGGACGCACGACACGACGAAGGAGTCGACATGCAGGCTGCAGCCTCGCTGATCGTCCAGGCCGCCGAGGCGGAGGAGGGCTACGCGACCGCGTTCGTCCCGCCGGAGTGGGTGCTGGTGGCACTCGGGTTCACGATGGTCCTGGTGTTCATGGCGCTCATCATGACCAGGCGCCTCACGCCCATGGTGGCGCTCATCGTCGTGCCGACCGCGTTCGGGCTGTTCGCGGGTGCGGGACTCGGACTGGGTGACATGATCCTCGACGCGATCGGCAGCATGGCGCCGACCGCGGCGCTGCTCATGTTCGCCATCATGTACTTCGGCATCATGATCGACGTGGGTCTCTTCGACCCCCTCATCCGCTCGATCACCCGTCTGCTCGGCGACGATCCGGCGAAGGTCGTGCTCGGCACGGCGCTCCTCGCCGGCGCCGTCTCGCTCGACGGCGACGGGTCGACGACGTTCATCATCACGACCTCGGCCATGCTGCCGATCTATCTGCGCCTGGGCATGAGCCCGGTCGTGCTCACGTGCGTCGCCGGGCTGATGAACGGCACCCTCAACATCGTGCCGTGGGGCGGGCCCACCGTGCGCGCGGCGACGGCGCTCGGCCTCCAGCCGACCGATGTCTTCGTGCCGATGCTGCCGTCGCTGGCGGCGGGCGTCGTCATCGCCCTGGCGTTCTCGTGGTTCCTCGGTCTCGCCGAGCGCAAGCGGCTGGGCAGCATCGACACGTCGCGCCTGGACGACGGGGACGGGGTGCTCGCCGGTCCGCGCATCTTCCGGGGCTCGGACGCGAAGCCCGGCGCCCGCGCGACGCTGCGCACCGGCAACATCGTGACGCTCGCCGGCGGGCGCAGCGCAGTGCCCGTCGCGACGGCGGTCGTCGACCGCGAGGACACCGCGATGGCCGACACGATCCTCGACCCGAACCGGGCGTCCCTGCGGCCCAAGCTGATCTGGTTCAACCTGGCGCTCACGATCGCCGTTATGGTGCTCCTCGTGCTGGACGTCTTCCCGCTCGCCTACGTCTTCATGGTGGGCGCCGCCGTCGCCCTCGTCGTCAACTTCCCCAAGCTCAAGGGGCAGGCCGACGAGATCGTCGCGCACGCCCCGAGCATCGTGGGCGTCGTGTCGATGGTGCTCGCCGCCGGCGTGCTGGTCGGGGTGCTCAACGGCACCGGCATGGTCGACGCGATGGCGACGTGGATCACGACGGTGATCCCGGCATCCCTCGGCCCGTTCCTCGCGGTCATCACGGGCGTCCTGTCGATCCCCTTCACGTTCTTCATGTCGAACGACGCGTTCTACTACGGCATCCTGCCGGTGCTCGCCCAGAGCGCGGAGCACTTCGGGATCGCGCCGGTGGAGATGGCTCGCGCCTCCATCACCGGCCAGCCGGTGCACCTGCAGAGCCCGCTCGTGCCGGCCATCCTGCTGCTGGTCTCGCTGGCGAGCGTGAACCTCGGCGATCACCACAAGAAGGTGCTGTGGCGGGCCTGCGTGGTCTCGCTCGCGATGCTCGCCGTCGGGGTGCTGGTCGGAGCCATTCCTCTGATGGCGTGACCGCCGCGGGCGCCCCCTCGTAGGATCGCGGCATGACCAAGGGACCGGCGCCCAGCGCCTCCTATGAGCACCGCAGCTTCGGCGCGCCGGGTGCGCAGCGCACCGTCTTCCTGCTCAGGGCGGGCATCTCGACGCTGTCGGACCCGCGACCGGACCTCACCGCCCGGCGGGACGCGCGCATCGTGGCAGTGGGTCTGACCATAGACGACATCGACGACCCCGCGGCGTATCGCGGGGCGACGGCGGCCGAGATGACGGCCGCGACGATCGCTCGATTCGTCGCGGAGGAGCGTCACGGCCGTCCCGTCGGCGTCGTCGGCGTCGGCGACGCCGGCGAGGTGGCGATCCTCGTCGCCGCTCATCTGGGCGACGGAGTCGACCGCCTGGCGCTCGTCGCCGTGCCCCGGCCGGACACCGAGCTCGGCGGCGCAGAGGTCGCCGAGGTGCTGGCCGGCGTCACCGCTGCCACGCTCATCCTCAACGGACGGGACGATCCCGACGCCGCGGCCCCGGCGGCCCGCTGGTTCGGCGACCGCCTGGCGTCGGCCCGCGTGGAGATGATCCCCGAGACGTCGGATCCGCAGTCGCGCCTCATTCTGGCCGACGTGTGGGAGCGGGTCCTCTCGCACGTCGCGCCGGGGACCGTGCGGTGACCCGCATCGTCGTGCTGACGGGGGCGGGCATCTCGGCCGAGAGCGGCGTCCCCACGTTCCGCGATGCCGGCGGGCTGTGGGAGGGGCACGACGTCGAGGACGTCGCGACGCCCGAGGCGTTCGAGCGCGACCCCGACACCGTGCTGGCCTTCTACGACGCGAGGCGGCGGGCGCTGGCATCCGTCGCCCCGAACGCCGCGCACCGCGCCCTCGCGAGGCTCGAGGGGGCGATCGCCGACGACCTGCTCCTCGTGACGCAGAACGTCGACGACCTGCACGAGCGGGCCGGCAGTCGCAATCTCGTGCACATGCACGGCGAGCTGCGCCGCGCGCTGTGCCTGACGTGCGGCGCGCGCCCGGCGTGGGACGGCGACCTCATCGGCCGACCAGCCTGCCCGGTGTGCGGGGAGCGGATGCTGCGGCCCGACGTGGTCTGGTTCGGCGAGATGCCGTACGAGCTCGACCGCATCGAACAGGCCGTCGTCGCGTGCGACGTGTTCGTCTCGATCGGCACGTCGGGCGCCGTCTATCCCGCCGCCGGCTACGTCGCCCTCGCATCGGCATTCGGCGCTCGCACGGTCGAGCTGAACCTGGATCCGAGCGACGCGATCATCCCGTTCGACGATGCGCGCGCCGGCCGGGCGAGCGAGCTGGTGCCGCAGTGGGTGGACGAGATCGTCGAGGGGCGGGCGGAGCCGGGCTGAACCGGCTGCGCGCACCGGCGGCACGCGACGGCGCCGGGCGGAGTTGCTCCACCCGGCGCCGTCGCATCGACGGGTGCGGACTACGTCCGCCCGCCGCCCGAGCGCAGACGCGAGAGCGCGTCGACGGTCGCGGCGAGGATGAGCACGCCGCCGGTGACCAGCAGGTTGACCCCCGCGGGGAGGTTCAGCAGACCGAGGCCGTTCGTGATCGTCGCGATCACGAGCGCGCCGATCGCCGCGTGCATCAGACGCCCCTTGCCGCCGAAGAGGCTGACGCCGCCGACGACCGCCGCGGCGACACCCGAGAGCACGATGTCACGACCGACGGTCGCGTCGACCGATCCGACGCGGGCGACACTGAGGAGCGCGGAGAACACGGCGAGGCTCGAGCAGATGACGAACGCCCACCACTTGATCCACCGCACCTTGACGCCCGAGCGGCGCGCGGCTTCGGCGTTGCCGCCGATGGCGTAGATGTAGCGGCCGAACCGGGTGCGGTCGAGCAGGAACGTGCCGAGCCACAGGATGGCGAGCACCACGGGCACGACGATCGGGACGCCGGCGACCTCGACCACGGACTGGCCGCGGTTCTGGTTGAGCACGAACACGACCACGCCGCCGATGACGGCGATGACGGCCAGCTTGATCCACACCAGCGACAGCGCCCGGTTGGGGACACCCGCGCGCGTGCGGCGCGCGCGGTCCCAGAACGACGTGGCGCCCGAGATGACGAGCATGATCGCGAGCATCACCCATCCGCCCCACACGGGCAGGTTGCCGTTCTGCAGCGCGATCAGCTCGGGCACCTCGAGGCGGAACAGCCCGCCCGGGCCGATGATGACCAGCGCGAGCCCCTGGAAGCCCAGGAACAGGCCCAGCGTCACGACGAACGACGGGATGCCGACCCTGGCGACGAAGAAACCTATCAGCGCGCCGGTGAGGAAGCCGAAGCCGAAGCCGATCAGCAGCGCCAGCGGCCACGGGACGCCCTGCGAGGCGAGCACCACGAACAGGGCCATGCCGACACCGCCGGTGACGCCCGCCGACAGGTCGATCTCGCCCAGCAGCAGCACGAAGACCAGCGCCATGCCGAGCACCACGAGGGTCGCGGCCTGGTTCAGCAGGTTCGCGAAGTTGCGCTCGGTGAGGAAGAACGGGCTCAGGATCGAGAACAGGGTGAACAGGACGACGAGCCCGCCGATGGCCGGGAGCGCGCCCATGTCGCCGCCGCGCACGCGCTGCCACCACGCCCGGAGCTGGTCGCCGACGCCGCCCTCGACGCCGCTGCCGATGAGGTCGCTCGCGAGGGGATCGGGCGCGGCCTCGGTGCGGGTCGCATTCGCGGTCATTCCACGCCTCCTTCGGTGCGGACAGTCGAGGTGTCGAGGATCGTGACGCCCTGGGGTGTCTTGGTGCCGGTGATGTAGCCGACCACGTCGTCGCGCGTGGTCTGGCTCGTCGGGATCTGCGCCACCATCTGGCCGAGGTACAGCACCGCGATGTCGTCGGCGACCTGGAAGACGTCGGCGAGGTTGTGGCTGATGAGGACCACCGCGACGCCCTGCTCGGAGAGGCGTGTGACCAGGTTCAGCACCTGCTCGGTCTGCGCGACGCCCAGGGCCGCCGTCGGCTCGTCGAGGATGACGACGCGGGCCTTCTTGAGGACCGCGCGGGCGATCGCGACGGTCTGCCGCTGCCCGCCGGACAGGCTCGAGACCTTCTGCCGCACCGACTTCACGGTGCGCACGGACAGCGAGCGGAGGGTGTCGGACGCCTCCTTCTCCATGCGGCCCTCGTCGAACGTGCCGAACGACAGCTCCTCGCGACCGAGGAACATGTTCTGCACGATGTCGAGGTTGTCGCAGAGCGCCAGGTCCTGGTAGACGACCTCGATGCCGAGGCCGGAGGCATCCCGGGGCGCGTGGAGGTCGCGGTGCTGGCCGTCGATGAGGACTTCGCCCTCGTCGTACGGCTGCACGCCGGCGAGGCCCTTGATGAGGGTGGACTTCCCGGCGCCGTTGTCACCGACGAGTGCGGTGACCTTGCCGGGGCGGACTTCGAGGTCGACGCCCTTGAGGACGCTGACGGGGCCGAAGGACTTCTTGACGCCGACCAGCTTGATGATCGGCTCTGTGGCGGTGAGTGTGTCTGACATGCTCGCTTCCTTGCGATGACGGTGTTCCGGCGAGAAGGGGCGTCGCGCCCTGCGGCGCGACGCCCCTGCGGTTCAGCCCGCAGGCCCGCCGACTACTCTGCGGTGACTCCGTACTCCTCGCAGGCCGCCATCACTTCCGGCGTGCAGACGTCGTCGTACTCGGCGTCGCCCGCCGCGATGACGTCCTTGACCTGCTCCGGTCCCACCAGGATCGGGGTGACCTGGATATACGGCGTGCCGTCGTCGAGCTCGGCCTCGGTCGTCACGTCCTCGCCGTTCAGGAGCGCCACCGCGGTCTCGACCGCGGCATCGGCCTCGTCCTTCACCGGCTTGTAGACCGTGGCGGTCTGCCAGCCGAGGAGGATGTTCTGCAGGCCCGCGACGTTCGCGTCCTGTCCCGAGACGGCGACGCCCTCGAGGTTGTTGTCCTGCAGCACCTTGATGACGCCGGCCGCGTTGGTGTCGTTGGCGACCCAGACACCGTCGACCTGGCCGTTGAGCGAGGTCAGCGCCTGCTCGAAGTTGGTCTGCGACTTGGCCTGGTCCCACACCCCCGGGGGCTCCGCCGCCGGCGTGATGCCGGCGCCTTCCATGACCTCGACCGCGCCTTCCTTGAACATGGCCGCGTTGCCGTCGGTCGGGTCGCCGCCCATGTACACCACGACAGCAGTGGCCGGGTCCTTGCCGGCGGCCTCCAGTCCGTCCAGGACCGTCTGGCCCTCGAGGCGGCCGACCTCGACGTTGTCGAACGACACGTAGTAGTCGGCGCCCTCGAACGGACGGTCGTAGGCGATGACGGGGATGCCCTCGCCCTTCGCCTTCGCCGCCACGGCCTCTGCAGCGCCCTGGTAGTCGACCAGGAGCATGACGCCGCAGCCCTGGGTGAGCTGCTGGTCCGCGATCGTCGAGTACTTGTTGACGTCGCCCTGGGCGTTCTGGATGTCGACGTCGAAGCCGGCGCCCTCCAGGCCCTCCTGGAGGTACTTGCGGTCGAAGTTCTCCCAGCGCGGCGAGGATGCCGCGTCGGGGAGGATCACGCACGCGCGGCCCGCGGCGTCGCCGCCGCCGTCGCCGCCGTCGCCCCCGTCCCCGGTGTCGCCGTTGCCGCCGGCGCATCCCGCCAGCACCACCGCGGCCGCGCCCGTGAGGGCCGCCACGGCGAGGAGTGAAGACTTCTTCATCATTCGCCTTTCGTCATTGAAGCGAGCGAGGCCCGGGTCCCTTCCCGTGCGCATCGCGCTGAAAGCGATCATGGCGATGATCGAATCTTGGCGTCAAGTCTTGAACATAACGCTTTGACAACGCCGGGACGCCGGGTCATCGCCCCACTCGTGTTCCCGTGCCGCGAGAGCGCTTTCCGTGCAGAATGCTTATCTGATGCGCAGATCAGAAGCAGATTGCGCAGGACTCCACGTAGTGTGCACGGTACGCCGCGGTAGCGTGTTCGTCAAGTGAAGACAGCGAGCGACCCTCGCCCGTCACGCCCGACCGGTCGCCGCCCGCGTGCGACGCGACAGCGAGTCGACGATCACCGCCAGCACGAGCACGACGCCGGTGACCATGAACTGCACCGAAGAGTCGAGGTTGAGCAGCGTCAGGCCCGACGAGATCGACTGGATGACGACGATGCCGATGAGGGCCGAGAACGCGGACCCTCGCCCGCCGAAGAGACTTGTTCCGCCGATGACCGCGGCCGCGATCGCGTTCAGATTGACGTCGCCGGTGCCCGAGCTCTGGTTGGCCGAGGCCAGTCGCGCCGCGGCGAGGATGCCGCCGACGGCGGCGAGCGTCGAGCACATCGCGAACACCGACAGATAGATCCGGTTCACGCGGATGCCGGCGCGACGGGCGGCCTCGACGGAACCGCCGACGGCGTACACCGCGCGTCCCCACCGGGTTCGCGTCAGCAGGAAGTTCATCACGACGACGAGCCCGAGGAAGAACAGGAACATCACGCCCACGCCGCGGTACAGGTTCAGGTACCAGGTCGCGGCGAGGAGGAAGGCCAGGAGCGCGATGCTCCGGGTCGCGATCTCGGCGTAGCTCTGGCTGACGAGGTTGGCGGCGGCACGGCGGTGCGCCCGCCGCACGAGCGACCACGCGAACGCGCCCGCCGCCACCACGGCGAGGACGTACGACGCCCAGGGCGGAAGGAACAGCTGCTGGGCGAACTGCACCAGCCACGAGTCGAACGGGATGGCGATGGAGCCTGTCTCGCCGAGCACCCACAGCTGCAGGCCGAGGAAGCCGAGCAGGCCGGCGAGCGTGATGACGAAGCTGGGCAGGCCGAACCTGGTGAACAGGTAGCCGTAGAGCAGGCCGACGAGACAGCCGATGGCCATGCCCGCGAGGACGGCGATGATGGGGTTCCACTGCAGCTGCACGAACGTGACCGCGAGCACGGCCGCCGCCAGGCCCGACACCGATCCCACGGAGAGGTCGATCTCGCCCACCAGCAGCACCAGCACCACGCCGAGGGCGATCGTGCCGATCGCGGCGCACTGCATCGTGAGGTTCACGAGGTTCTCGCTGGAGAGGAACACCGGGTTCAGAAGCTGGAACACCGTCCAGATCACCGCGATCCCCAGGACGACCGGCAGCGTGCCCAGCTCGCCCTCGCGGATCCGGGCGACGAACCCCTCCCACGCGTGGCGGAGCCGGCTGCCGCTGAGCACGCGCTCCTCGGGGAGCGGCTCGGCCAGACGCTCGTCGCCGCGCGCGCTCATCGCGTCCCCTCCCCGCGGGGCCGCGGCGGCCGCCGCGACCCGCGTCGGGGCATCCGGATCACCGTGCCCCCGGCCGTCTCGGTCTCGACCTGCGGCTCGTCCACGGGAGGCGGCGGCGCCGCGCCGCGATCCGGCGTGCGCCGGAGCGCGGAGTGGTCGGCGGCGCCGGTGATGGCCGCGATGAGGATCTCGCTCGTGACGTCGGCGACGTTGTAGACGCCGTTGTTGCGTCCGAGCCGCAGCACGACGACGCGGTCGGCGACCGCCATGACGTCGGCCATGTTGTGGCTGATGAGGATGACGCCGTGGCCGCGTTCGCGCAGCCGCTCGATGAGATTGAGGACCTCCGCCGTCTGCGCCACCCCGAGCGCCGCGGTGGGCTCGTCGAGGATGACCACGCGCGGCTCGCCGATGAGAGACCGCGCGATCGCGACGGTCTGCCGCTGCCCGCCGGACAGCGACGCCACCGGCACCCGGACCGAGGGGATCTTGGCCGACAGCTCGCGCAGCAGCGTCCATGTGCGCTGCTCCATGCCCACCTCGTCGAGGGTGGCGCCGTCGCGCAGCTCGCGCCCGAGCCACAGGTTCGCCACGACGTCGAGGTTGTCGCACAGCGCGAGGTCCTGGAAGATCGTCTCGATGCCGAGCTCCTGCGCGTCCGCGGGGGAGTGGATGTCGACCGGCTCGCCGTCGAACTCGAGGGTCCCCGCATCCGGCGGATGGACCCCGGCGAGCACCTTGACGAGCGTGGACTTGCCCGCGCCGTTGTCGCCGACGAGGGCGACCACCTCGCCCTCGTTGACCCAGAAGTCCACGTCGGTGAGCGCCTTGACGGCGCCGAAGTGCTTGCCGATGCCGCGCATGGTGAGCACGCGCTCGCGCGGCCTTCCCGTCCGCGGGTGCGTCACCGACATCCTCGCCCCGTCCCCATCATCGCGTCCCGGCCGTTCGCCGCCAGAGACAGGACCCTACCCGATCCCCGCGGCTTCGCACGCATCGGCGTAGGCGGGGGTGCAGATGTCGTCGACGGACCAGAAGCCGTCGGCGACGACGGTGCCCATGATGTCGTCGACGGTGACGGCGACGGGGTCGAGCAGCGTCGCCGGCGTCCCGTCGATCTCCATCGGCGCCGTCACCTCCTCGCCGTTCAGCAGCTTCACGGCGACCTCGGCGGCGAGCTCCGCCTGCGGCTTGATCGCCTTGTAGACGGTCATGTGCTGGTCGCCGGTGAGGATCCGCTGGATCGCCGAGAGCTCGGCATCCTGTCCCGTCACGATCGGGAGGGGATCGACGTCGGCGACGCGCAGCGCCGCGATCGCGCCCCCGGCCGTGGCGTCGTTGGCGGCGTAGACCCCGGTGATCGCGTCGCCGTGCTGCGCGATCTGGCCCGACACCCACTCCTGGGCCTTCTCCGGGCTCCAGCCGGGGGTGTCGTACTCGGCGAGGACGCGCAGCCCGCTCTCGTCGATGATGCTGTGCGCCCCCCGCTTGAACAGCGCGGCGTTGCTGTCGGTGGGCGAGCCGTTGACCATGAGGATGCCGCCGTCCTCGCCGTTGGCCCGCACGCCCTCGACGAACGCCTCCGCCTGCAGGACGCCGACCTTCTCGTTGTCGAACGAGATGTAGTACGCCAGGTCGCCGCCGGCCACGAGGCGGTCGTACGAGATCACCGGCACCCCCTTCGCGTTCGCCGAGGTCACGATGCTGACGGCGGCGTTCGCGTCGACCGGGTCGAGCACGAGCACGCCGGCCCCCGCGGTGAGGGCGGACTCGGCCTGCTGCTGCTGCTTCGCGGCGTCCTGGTCGGCGTTGGCGTACAGGACGCGGTAGTCGCCGAGCTCGGCGATCCGCGCCTCGAACAGCGGGCGGTCGAACGTCTCGTACCGCGCGGTCTTCGCATCGGGCAGCAGCAGGGCGACGGTGTCGTCGGAGGGGGCGCGCCCCGGCGCGGGCGACGTCGTGCACGCCGCCAGCAGCGCGGCGAGGAGGAGGAGAGCGGATGCCGCGACCGCTGCGCTGCGCCGGGTGCGGCCCTGCCGCGACCCGTGGGGGTGCATGCCGCGCATGGGTACGCTCACGCGGTGATGGGCAGCGACGGCGCGCTCGGCAGCTGTGCGTCGACCGTGACGTGATCGAGGGCGATCGCGATCGCCCCGCGCGACTCCGCCCACTCGCCGAACGAAGCCCCGACGATCTCGGGGAGGCCGTCGGCGGACGCGAGCGCCGTGCGCTCGAGGGCATGGCGCATCGGCGCCATGAGGATCTCGCCGGCCTGGCCCAGCTCGCCGCCGATCACGATGAGCCCGGGGTCGACCAGGTTGCACAGGCTCGCCGCGGCGATGCCGATGTGGCGTCCGGCGTCGGCGATGACGCGCCGGGCGGCGCCGTCGCCGGTCTCGGCCGCCTGCAACAGGTCGCCGAGGCGGTGCATGCCCTCGCTCGGCGGGAAGAGCGACAGCAGCGCCGGCCCGCCGGCGTACGTCTCGAGGCACCCGCGATTGCTGCAGCGGCAGATCGGCCCGTTCTCGTCGAGCGTCACGTGCCCGATCTGCCCTGCCTTGCCGTTGACGCCCCGGAAGAGGTCGCCGTCGACGATGAGACCGGCGCTGATCGTGTGGCCGACGCGGATGAAGACGCTGGATGCGGCCGCGCGGCCGTTCCCCTCGCGCGCCTCGGCGAGCCCGCCCAGGTTGGCCTCGCTGTCGACGTAGACCGGCCGCCCGATGCGCGCGGACAGGCTCTCGGCGACGTCCACGCCCTCCCAGCCGCGCAGCAGACCCGGGGTCGAGACCATGCCCGTACGCGGGTCGATCGGCGCAGGCAGCGCCAATCCCACCGCCAGGAGGTCGGTGAGCGTGCTTCCGAGCGACTCCATCATGTCGCCCAGCAGGAGCGCCAGCCGGTCGAGCTCGGAGTCATGGCGATGGTCGAGGGGGAGCGGAAGCGACGACTGCGTCACGATGGTGCGCGCGGTGTCGGCGATCGCGATGTGAAGGTGGCGGGAGCTGTAGTGCACGCCGGCGACGAGGCCGAGGCGGCGGGCGAGGGACACCAGCGTGGCGCGGCGGCCGCTGCTGGTGGTGAAGGACGTGTGGAGCAGGCCCGACGCGGTCAGCTCCTTGACGATGTTGGAGACCGTCGCCGGAGACAGGCCGGTGCTGCCGGCGAGCTCGATCTGCGTCAGACGGCCGTGGCGCTTGAGCGACTCGACGACGCGCGCGCGGTTGGCCTCGCGCAGCGAGGTCTGCGAGCCCGGCGGGGCGTTACGGCGTGCCACAGCTTCACTGTAGCGGACCCCCGATTTCGCAGGTCGGGCGGCAATCGCCGGTGGACCTGCCGGTCAGCGGCGCCCTTCGGCGAGGCGGATGAGCACGATGTTGCCGGATTCGTCGACTTCCGCGACTTCCGTATGCGCCTTCACGAACTCCGAGAAGCTCCGGTGGCCGAGAGCCTTCTCGCTGAAGGACGGGTCGAGTCGCTTGATGAGGCTCTTGACCGCGGACGCGTGCTGCCACTCGACGTCGTCCTTGTCGCTCTCCAGGCGCAGCGCGCGCTCCAGCAGCGAGCCCGCCGGGTCCGCCGCGGCTTTCCTGCTGCGACGACGCTGCGGCGCGGCATCCTTCTTGTCCTCCGGGGGTCCTGCCACACCTGGCAGGGCGTCGTACGAGTCGAACTGGTCGCACGCCGCCGCCAGCGACTTCGCCGTCGAGCCGGCGACGCCCACGCCCACGACGAACCGGCCGAGGCGCTTGCAGCGCTGGGCGAGCGGCACGTAGTCGGAGTCACCCGCGACGATGACGACGTGGGTGAGATCCGGCAGCCGGAACATGTCTTCGACGGCGTCCACGGCGAGGCGGATGTCCGCGCCGTTCTTGGCGTAGGCCGCGGCGGGGAAGAGCTGCACCAGGTCGACCGCCCGCGCGACGAGCTGCGAGCGGTACTCCGCGTTGACCGGCGCGGACCAGTCGGCATAGGCGCGGGTGAGCACGAGGGTCCCGAACGACGTGGCGTAGTCGATGATGGCTCCGACGTCGATGGTGGCGGCGGTCAGGCGCTCGGCGATCTCGGGGTCCGAGCCGCCCGCCGAGATCTTCTGCCGATCGCGCGAGTACGAGTTCTTGCCGTGCACGCGGTCGTACCAGGACATGACGATGTTGTCGAAGTCCAGGTAGACCGCCACGCGGGCGTTCTGCAGTTCGGCCACTTCACTCCTCCCCGGGGTAGCGCACGCCGACGAGCTCGCGGATCTCGTCGAGGGTCTCCATGATCGCGACCGTCTCGTCGATCGGCAGGATGTCGGAGTCGGTGCGTCCCTCGCCGATCACGCGCTCGGCGGCGAGCGCCTGGTACTGCATCCCGCGTCCGTCGATGTCGGAGCGGTACTCCTCGCGGACCGCTCCGTCGGGTCCGACCACGCGGAACGACGTCGCGGAGTACCACACCCGGTCGATCTCGATGCGGGCCTGCGTGCCGATCACCGTGGCCGTGTTGGGACCCGCCGCACGCGATGCCGACAGCGACGTCGAGATCGCGCCCGACTCGTGGGCCATGACGGTGGCGACCTCGGTGTCGGAGCCGGCGTCGCCGAGGCGTGCCGAGGCCGCGATCGACAGCGGGGCGCCCAGGACGTCCCACGCGAACGAGATCGGGTAGATGCCGAGGTCCAGCAGCGCGCCGCCCCCGAGCTCGAGGGCGTTGATGCGGTGCGCCGGGTCGTCCGGCAGGAGCTGCGTGTGATCGGCGATGACGGCGCGCACCTCGCCGAGGGCGCCGGATGCGATGAGCTCGCGGATGCGGACCATGTGCGGGAGGTAGCGGGTCCACATCGCCTCCATCGCGAGCACGCCTCTGGCTGCGGCGGCGTCGCGGACCTCCGCGGCCTCGGCGGCGTTCAGCGTGAACGGCTTCTCCACCAGCACATGCTTGCCGGCCTCGATGGCCAGCAGCGCGTTCGCCGCGTGCATCGGATGCGGCGTCGCGACGTACACGATGTCGACGTCGGGATCGGCGACCAGGTCCTCGTACGAGCCGTGGGCGCGGGGGATGCCGAAGTCGGCGGCGAAGGCGTCGGCGGTCTGCTGCCGGCGCGACCCGACGGCGGCGACGTCCAGGCCGGCGGTGCGGAGGTCGCTCGTGAAAGCGCGGGCGATGCCGCCCGGGCCGAGGATGCCCCAGCGCAGGGACGAGGGGGAAGTCATGAACCGAGGCTATCGCCCCGTCCGCCCCCCTACTGCGTGCGGCTGTCGGCGAGCGCGGGCTGCCCCGGTGCGACGACGAGCGGGTCGAGCGCGCGGGCGAGGTCCTCCACGATGTCGCGCGGATCCTCCAGGCCGATCGACAGGCGCACCGTGGTGCTGCCGATGTGCGCCTCCGCCAGCTGGGTGGGCGTCATGTGGCTGTGGGTCATCGACGCCGGGTGCGCGACGAGACTGCGGGCATCGCCGATGTTGGCGACCAGCTTGACGACCTGGAGGCGGGCGATGACCTCCTCGACGAGGCGGAAGTCCGCCTCGTCATCCCCCGACGAGGGGAGGTCGAACGCGAACACCGAGCTCGCGCCCCGCGGCAGGTAGGTCTGCGCGCTGCGGTGCCACGGGCTGGACTCCAGGCCGGGGTGATGCACGCGCGCCACCGCCGGATGCGTCTCGAGGAACCGCGCGACGGTCAGCGCGCTCGAGGTGTGCCGCTGGACGCGCAGGTCGAGCGTCTCGATGCCCTGCAGCAGCTGGAAGGCGTTGAACGCCGAGAGCGAGGGCCCGAGGTCGTGGACGTACTTGGTCTTCACGAGCGCGATGTAGGGGGAGCCGGTGGCGCCGAACCGCTCGACGAGGCTGCCGTCCGGAACGCGGGCGTAGGTCTGCGTCAGCTGCGGCCAGCGATCGGGCTCCGCCGTGAAATCGAAGGTGCCGAGATCGACCACCACACCGCCCAGCGATGTGCCGTGGCCGCCGAGGAACTTGGTCGCGGAGTGCACGACGATGTCGGCGCCGAAGTCCTTCGCCCGCTGGAGGTAGGGCGTCGCGACCGTGTTGTCGATCACGAGGGGCACGCCGGCGCGGCGTGCGACGCCCGCGACGGCGCCCAGATCCAGGACCTGCGCGATGGGGTTCGAGATCGATTCCGCGAACAGGGCGCGGGTGGTCGGGCGGATGGCGGCCTGCCAGGCTCCGAGGTCGTCCTGGTCGACGAAGGTCACCTCGATGCCCCAGTCGGCGAACGTGTCGTTCAGAAGGTCGACCGTGCCGCCGTAGAGCTGCCGTGCGGCGACGATGTGCTCACCCTGCTTGGCCAGCGCCAGCAGCGCGACCGCGACGGCCGCCTGGCCGGAGGACACGCCCGCCGCGGCGATCCCGCCCTCGAGCTCGGCGACGCGTCGCTCGAAGACGAGGACCGTCGGGTTGGCCGCCCGGCTGTAGATGTTGCCGTCCTTGCGCAGCGCGAAGAGGTCGCGGGCCTCGCTGAGCGAGCGGAACTCGAACGCGTTGGACTGGTGGATCGAGGGCACGGCGGTGTTCTCCGCCACGCCCGGGACGAAGCCGGCCTGCACCTGGGCCGTCGCGAAGGAGCGCGGGGCGGCGTGGGGCGTGTCGGACGCGCAGACCGATTCGGGCATACAGAGCATTGTCGGGCCGCACCGCTGCCCGGCGCGCGTCGTGTGTCGTACTGTTGCGGCGCCGGGCGGTGGGCGCCTGCGGTCAGGGGACGAGGACGACCTTGCCGTCGACGCCGGCCTCGACAGCGTGGTGGGCCTCGGCGGCCGCCGCGAGGGCGAAGGAGGGGCCGAGCTCGACGGAGAACGCGCCTGCGGCGAGCAGCGCGAGCGTCACCGGCACGGCCTCGATCCGCCACGCCTGCTGCTGCGCGGTGAGCGGCACGGGCGAACCGCCGGAGAAGGCGCGGATGCCGAGGCCGGGCGCATCCCGTCCGCGGACGAGTGTCGCGACGCGGTCGCGATCCGGGACCAGCCCGATCGAGGTCTGCAGGGCCTCGTCGGTGCCTGCGGCGTCGATCGCGACCGTCACACCCCGGGGAGCAGCCTCCCTGACACGGTCGGCGAGCCCGTCCCCGTAGGCGATGGGGATGCCGCCCAGCGCGCGCACGCGCTCGAACCGGCGCTCGGACGACGTGGCGATCACCGTCGCGCCCCAGAGCACCGCGTACTGGATCAGCGCCTGGCCGACGGCGCCCGAGCCGCCGTGCACGAGCAGCGTGTCGCCGGAGCCGACGCCGAGCGAGCGCAGCGTCTGATAGGCCGTGCCGACGGGGATGCCCAGCGCCGCGCCCTCGGCGGCGCTCACCTGCGGCGGTCGCCGGAAGAGGTGCCCGGCCCCGACGACGACGTCTCTCGCGTACGCGCCCGAGGCGCCGGCGAACACCACGGGGTCGCCGGCGCGGAAGCCGTCGACGCCCTCGCCCACCGCGGTGACCACGCCGGCGCCGTCGCTGCCGACCCGGCGCGGCGTGGTGATGGGCGCGGACGTGCGGACGCCGCTGCGGAGCTTGACGTCGATCGGGTTGACCCCCGCCGCCGTCACCTCGACGGCGACTTCTCCCGGCCCGGGCACCGGGTCGGGTGCCTCGATCACGCGCAGGACGTCGGGGGCGCCGAACTCGGTGTAAGCGATCGCGGTGGTCATGTCGGCAGAGCTCCTGTCTCGCGGCGGTCGTCGGCGTCGTCGGGACTCCCAGCCTGTCAAATGTGCGGGCGACTGGGTCGCTCAGCCGCGCAGCGCCTTCTGGATCCGCTGCAGCGACACCGGCTCCGCCGTTCCCAGCGTCTGCGCGAAGAGGCTGACGCGGTACTCCTCGAGCAGCCAGCGCGCGTGCACGAGGGAGGGCGGCGCGTCCTCTGCCGGCGGGATCGTGCCCCCCGCGTCGGCGAACAGCGCGGCCGCGCGCTCGAACTCGGTCATGCGCTGGCGGTCGCGGCCGGGGTTGTCGGACAGCGCGCGCACCCGGTCCCGCGCGCCGCGCAGGTAGCGGGGGACGTGGGCGAGCCGGTCGGTCCCCGTCCGGGCGGCGAAGCCCGGGAACACGAGCCCGGCGAGCTGGCCCTTCACGTCGCCCAGCGCCCCCAGCAGCGTCAGCGAGTTCGCGTCGCGCATCGTCCGCTCCACCTCGCGGGCCGCGGTGAGGATGCGCGCGGCGAGGGACACCGTCTGGAACAGCTCGTCGACGACGACGGCCGACAGCGCGTCGCGCACCTCCTCGAACCGTGCCCGGGTGCGCACCGTGCCGTCGTGCGCCGTCCGGGCGATCACCGCGTCGGCGACGGCCACCCGGCAGTCCTCGATGAGCGCCTTGGCGGACGGGTACGGGGATGCCGCGAGCGCGAGCTTCTCCGCGGAGGTGAGGTGCTCGAGCACGTACGCCGCCGGCGAGGCGACCGACAGCAGCACCAGCCGGCGCACGCCCTGCCGCGTCGCCCGTGCTGCCGCTTCCGGGGTCGCCTCGATCCGGAGCGCGACCGTCGGTCCCTCATCGACGATGGCGGGGTACCCGCGCACGACGCCGCCGGCCACTCTGGTGTCGACCACGTCGGGGAGGTCTCCGAAGCTCCACTCGGTCAGGCCCGCGCGCTCGGCGAAGCCCGGCGAGGCCTGCACACCGGCCGCACCGTTCGCCGCGCCCGGGCCGGCCGCGCCGGGGCCTGCAGCGGCCATCGACGCCGCGGGACCCGGTCTGGTCGACGCGGCCCGGGCGGTGAGCGACTTCGAGACGGACGCGCGGACCCGGTCCGACAGGCGCTCCTGCAGCGACCGGAGGTCGCGGTCCGAGCCCACGGTGCGTCCGCGCTCGTCGACCGCGCGGAACGAGACCTGCAGATGCGCCGGGACGCGGTCGAGCTCGAAGTCCTCCGCGGTGACGGGCTGGTTCGCGACCCGCTGGATGCGGGCGGCGAGCGCCTGGCGCAGCGGCAGCGGCGGCAAGCCGTCGTGCGCCTCGGGGCCCTGCCCCGCCAGATCCGCGGCGAACGTCGCCGCCCAGTCGGCGGCGGGCACGACGTGCCGGCGGATGGCCTTGGGAAGCGACCGCAGCAGCGCGGTGATGAGCTCGTCCCGCATGCCGGGCACCTGCCAGTCGAACCCGTCCGGTCGCAGCTGTGCGAGCAGCGCGAGCGGCACCACGGCCGTGACGCCGTCGTCGGGTGCGCCGGGCTCGAAGCGGTAGGCCAGCGAGATCACCTGGTCGCCCTGCGTCCAGCGCGCAGGGAAATCGCGCTCGTCGCCGCGCGAGCCCTCGTCGACGAGGTCGGCCTCGGTCATGTCCAGAAGCCGCGGCGTGCGGGCCGACGCCTCCTTCCACCACGCCTCAAACGACCGGGCGTCGAACACGTCGCGCGGGATCCGTGCGTCGTAGAACCGGAACACCGCCTCGTCGCCGACCAGGATGTCGCGGCGGCGCTCGCGCTCCTCGATCTTCTCCAGGCGGCGCCGCAGCTCGAGATTGCGTCGTTCGAAGGCGGTCAGCCGCTTGTCGAGGTGCGACGAGTCCCACTCGCCCTCGACGAGCGCGTGCCGCACGAACAGCTCGCGCGCGAAGGGGCGGTCGAACCGGGCGAGCTGCACCCGGCGCTTCGGAATGATCTCGAGGCCGAAGAGCGTGACCTTCTCGTAGGCGGATGCCGCTCCCGACGCCTTCGACCAGTGCGGCTCGCTGAGCGAGCGCTTCGCCAGGTCGCCCGCGAGCGGCTCGGCCCACGCGGGATCGATCGCGGCGACGGTGCGCGCGAAGAGGCGGCTGGTCTCGACGACCTCGGCGGCCATCACGGCGCTCGGCCGCTTCTTCTTCAGCCCGGAGCCGGGGAAGATCGCGAAGCGCGTGCCGCGCGAGCCGACGTACTCGGCGCCGCGCCGCTGCTCGGCGCGGTCGGAGCGCTCCGACCCGCCCCGTCCACGGGCGGAGGCGCCGGCGGTGCGCTCGTCGAGGATGCCGAGCTGCGACAGCAGACCCGACAGGATCGCCTTGTGGATCTCGTCGGGGTCGGCGACCGCACCGCCCGCACCCGCGCGGGTCGACGCGCGTGGCGCGTTCACGAGCGCGCTCAGCTGACGATGGACGTCGGCCCATTCGCGCACGCGCACGTAGTTCAGGTGCTCGGCACGGCACAGGCGCCGGAAGGCGCTGGAGCCGAGCTCGGCCTGCTTCTCCTGGAGGTGGTTCCAGAGGTTCAGCAGGCTCACGAAGTCGCTCGACGGGTCGGTGAACCGGGCGTGGAGCCGGTCGGCCTCCTCGCGCCGCTCCTCCGGCCGCTCGCGGACGTCCTGGATCGACAGGCCCGCGACGATCGCCAGCACGTCGCGCAGCACGCCGCTTCGGCGCGCCTCGACGAGCATGCGTGCGAAGCGCGGGTCGATGGGCAGACGCGAGATCTCGCGGCCCATGTCGGTGAGAGCGGGGTGGTCGCGTCCGGCGCCGGAGCCGGAGGGGCGGACCGCGCCGAGCTCGATCAGCAGGTCGAGCGCGGCCTTCACACCGCGGGAGTCGGGGGGTGTGAGGAACGGGAACGACGAGATGTCGCCGAAGCCGAGCGAGAGCATCTGCAGGATGACCGATGCCAGGCTGGTCCGCAGGATCTCGGGCTCGGTGAACTCCGGCCGCGTCTGGAAGTCGTCCTCACCGTACAGGCGGATCGCCACGCCGGGGCTGGTGCGCCCGGCGCGACCCGAGCGCTGCTGCGCGGACGCCTGCGACACCGGCTCGATCGGCAGGCGCTGCACCTTGCTGCGGTTGCTGTAGCGCGAGATGCGCGCCGTGCCGGTGTCGACGACGTACCGGATGCCGGGCACGGTGAGGCTGGTCTCGGCGACGTTCGTGGCGAGGATCACCCGCCGGCGGATCCCCGCCAGCCGCGACGGCTCGAACACGCGATGCTGCTCCGCTGAGGACAGGCGCCCGTAGAGCGGGAGCACCTCGGTGGGAGCGGCATCCTTCGCGTACATGGCGCGCACCGCGTCGGCGGCGTCGCGGATCTCGGCTTCGCCGGGCAGGAACACCAGCACGTCGCCGGCGGGCTCGCGGTCGAGCTCGCGCAGGGCCGAGGTGATGCCGTCCACGTCGTCGGAGTCCTCGTCGCCGGACTGCGCCGGCGGACGGTAGCGCACCTCGACGGGGTACGTGCGACCGGACACCTCGATGATCGGCGCGGGCGTGCCGTCGGCGCGGGCGAAGTGCTTCGCGAAGCTCTCGGGGTCGATCGTGGCGCTGGTGATGACGACCTTGAGGTCGGGCCGCCTGGGCAGGATGCGGTGGAGGTACCCCAGGAGGAAGTCGACGTTGAGCGAGCGCTCGTGCGCCTCGTCGACGATGATCATGTCGTACCGTCGCAGCAGCCGGTCACGGTGGATCTCGTTGAGGAGGATGCCGTCGGTGAGGAGCGCGATCCGGGTGTCCTCCGACACCTTGTCGGTGAAGCGCACCTTGTAGCCGACGGTCGTGCCGAGCGGGACCCGCAGCTCCTCGGCGATGCGCTCGGCGATCGTGCGCGCGGCGATGCGGCGCGGCTGGGTGTGCGCGATGCGCGTGCGACCGAGCTCCAGCGCGATCTTCGGCAGCTGCGTCGTCTTGCCCGAGCCCGTCGCGCCGGCGACGATCACGACCTGGTGATCCCGGATGGCGTGCGCGATCTCCTCCCGCGCCGCACTGACGGGCAGCTCGGGGGGATACGAGATGACGGGCTCGGGCGCAGACATAGCCTTCGATCGTATCCCGTCGCAGCCGCTGACGGCGATGGGTGGAGCCTCCCCGGCCGCGCCCGCGCGGACGCGCCTAGGCTGAACGCATGACAGTCCCCAGCGTGACCCTCAACGACGGCAACTCGATCCCTCAGCTCGGCTACGGCGTCTTCAAGGTCCCGCCCGCCGACACCGAGCGGGCCGTCGCCGAGGCGCTCGAGGTCGGCTACCGCCACATCGACACGGCCGCCATCTACGGCAACGAGGAAGGCGTCGGGAAGGCGATCGCGGCGAGCGGGATCGGCCGCGACGAGCTCTTCATCACCACCAAGCTGTGGAATGACCGGCACCACGACGACGAGCCGCACGCCGCCATCCGCGAGAGCCTCGGCAAGCTCGGCCTCGAGAAGGTCGACCTCTACCTCGTGCACTGGCCGACGCCCGCCAAGGACGACTACGTGCACGCCTGGGAGAAGATGGTCGAGCTCCGCGACGCCGGCCTCACCCGCAGCATCGGCGTCTCCAACCACCTGGTCCCGCACCTCGAGCGGATCGTCGCCGCCACGGGGGTCGTGCCCGCCGTGAACCAGATCGAGCTGCACCCCGCGTACCAGCAGCGCGAGATCACCGACTGGGCCGCGGCGCACGACGTGCGGATCGAGTCGTGGGGTCCGCTCGGCCAGGGCAAGTACGACCTGTTCGACGCGGAGCCCGTCGCCGCTGCGGCCGCCGCGCACGCGAAGACGCCCGCGCAGGCGGTGCTGCGCTGGCACCTGCAGAAGGGCTTCATCGTCTTCCCGAAGTCGGTGCGCCGGGAGCGCCTCGAGGAGAACCTCGACGTCTTCGACTTCGAGCTCACCGCCGATGAGGTCGCCGCGATCGACGCCATGGACCCGGGCGACGGCTCGGGCCGCGTCAGCGCGCATCCCGACGAGGTGAACTGACCACGAGCGGCGAGGGAGCGGATGCCGTGAACCCGGGTCTCGCGGAGGCCACCAGCCCCTACCTGCGTGCCCACGCCGGCAACCCCGTCGCATGGTTCCCGTGGGGCGAGGAGGCGTTCGCCGAGGCGCGCCGACGCGACGTCCCGGTCATGGTGTCGATCGGATACTCGACCTGTCACTGGTGCCACGTCATGGCTCGCGAGTCGTTCGAGGACGACCGCACCGCCGCCGAGCTCGACGCCGGGTTCGTGTCGATCAAGGTCGACCGCGAGGAGCACCCGGAGGTGGACGCGGCGTACATGGCCGCCGCCGCCGCGTTCACCCAGAGCCTCGGCTGGCCGCTCACGGTCTTCGCCACGCCCGAGGGGCGGCCCTTCTACGCCGGCACCTACTTCCCGCCCGAGCCCCGCGCGGGCATGCCGTCGTTCCGCCAGGTGCTCGCCGCGGTGCGCGAGGCCTGGACCGAGCGCCGCGATCAGATCGATGCGACCGCGGACGCCGTCGCCGACGCGCTCGCCGACGTCCGCGCCGCGGCGCCTGCCGGTGACGTCGAGCTGCCGACGGCTGACGAGCTGGCGGCGGCCGCGGTGGCACTGGCGGCGCGGGAGGACCCTCGGCACGGCGGGTTCGGCGATCCCGCCGCGCCTGCCCCGAAGTTCCCGGTCGCGACGGCGCTGCGGTTCCTGCAGTCCATCCTCGTGCGCGACAGGGCGCCCGAGGCGTCCGCCGTCGCCGACCGGGCGCTGGAGGCGATGGCGTCCTCCGAGCTGCGCGACCGGGTCGAGGGCGGGTTCTTCCGCTACGCCACCCGTCCGGACTGGACGGTGCCGCACTACGAGCGCATGCTGACCGACAACGCACAGCTGCTCGACGTCGCGATGGACGCGGCACCCGCCCGCCAGGACGTCGCGCGCGGCGTCGCCGGCTTCCTCACAGAGGTCCTGCAGCAGCCCGGCGGCGGCTTCGGCGCCGCGCAGGACTCGGAGTCGTGGATCGCCGGCGTGCGCAGCGAGGGCGGCTACTACCTCCGCGACGCGACCGCGCGCGAGCTGCTCGAGGCGCCCGCCGTCGACGGCAAGGTGGTGACCGGGTGGAACGGCCTCGCGATCGGCGCACTGGCCCGCGCCGGCGCCCGGCTGGGTGAGCCGTCGTGGATCGAGGCGGCGCGGTGGGCCGCCGACGCCGTGCTCGAGGTGAACATCGATGCCGAGGGGCGGCTCGTGAGGGCCTCGCTGGACGAGGTGCCCTCCCGCGCCCGCGCGACCCTCGCCGACCACGGCCAGCTGGCGTCCGGGCTCCTCGCGCTCGCCGCGGCGACCGGCGAGGTCGCCTACGCCGTGACCGCGCGGGCGCTCGTCCACGCCTGTGCCGCCGCCGCCGAAGACGACGGCGGCGCCGCCGTCGTGCCCGGCGGCGGGGACCCGCTGCTGTCGCGGCAGGGGATCGGCGCGCCCGACACCGCCTCCGACGCCGACGAGCCGTCGGGCGCGGCATCCCTCGCCGAGGCGGCCGCCGCCCTGTGGATCCTGGGGGCCGGCGACGACTACCGCGTCCTCGCCGGGCGGCTCGTCGGCACCCACATCCGAGCCGCGCTCTCGCAGCCGCTCGCGTACGGCGGCCTCCTGCGGGTGGCCACGACCCTGGCCGCCGCGCCGCGGCAGGTGGTCGTCGTGAGCGCAGACCCCGATGCACCGATGGCGGGCCGTGCACGCGGCATCCGTGCCGACGCCGTGGTGGTCGTCTCGCCCGAGCAGGCGGCGGCGTGGGCGGATGCCGGCTTCGGGCTCTTCGCCGACAAGGCGATGCGCGACGGCCGTCCGACGGCGTACGACTGCCGCGACTTCGCGTGCCGGCTGCCGGTCACCGACCCCGCGCAACTCGACGCCTGAGGGGCCGCGTCAGACCCAGCTGGGCAGCCACATGTGCAGGTGCCAGAAGTCGTAGGGCACGTTCATCGCCGAGATGATCGGGTACCAGAACGCGGCCAGCGCCAGCGCGACGCCGAGGAAGACGAGCACGAAACGCTGACCGGTGAGTCGCCGGTAGGAGTCCGCCGAGTGCGCGCCGGCGATGTCCCTCAGGGCGAAGGTCACCGCGAGGAGCAGGAAGGGCAGGATCGCCACGGTGTAGAACTGGAACACCGTGCGGTCAGGGAGGAAGAGCCACGGCACGTAGGTCACCGCGACGCCGGTCAGGACGATCGCGTGGCGCCAGTCGCGGGCCACGACGAACCGGTAGGCGAGGTAGAGGACAGCGGCGACGCCGGCGTACCAGACCAGCGGGTTCGGCATCGACGAGATCACCTCGGAGCAGCCGTTCGCCGCCTGGCAGCCGTCGACGCCGAACGCGTCCTGGCGGTAGTAGATCCCGGTGGGACGCAGCAGGAGCGGCCACTGCCACGCGGGACTCGCGTAGGCGTGGTGCGCGACGATCCCCGACGTCGACTCGTACATCGCGACGTGGTACCGCCACAGGCTCTCCAGCGCCGTGCCGCCGGACTTGCGGTCGTAGCCGCTGTCGGTCACCAGCCAGCCGGTCCAGGACGCCACGTAGACGACCACCGCGACCGGGACGAACAGGAGGAACGTGACCACACCCTGGCGCACGGCATCCGTCGGCCACAGCAGCACGCCGGCACGGCGCCGCGCGAGCGCGTCGGTCACGACGAGGTAGATCCCGAGCCCCGCGAGGACCCACGCCCCCGACCACTTGACGGCACTGGCGGCGCCGATGGCCGCGCCCGCCGCGACGATCCAGGGCCGGTTCCACAGCAGCGGGCCCCACGACGGCGGCTCGTCGCCGTCGTACCGCGCCGCGACGCTCTCCGCGATGCGGCCCATCGTCCGCTCGCGGTCGATCAGGACGAACAGGAACCCCAGCAGCACGAAGAACGTCAGCGGCGTGTCCAGGAGCGCGACGCGGCTCATCGAGATCGCCAGTCCGTCCACCGCCATGAGCAGGCCCGCGACGACGGCGAACGTGGTCGAGCGCGTGAGCCGCTTCGCGATCAGCATCAGCACCAGGACGGCTGCCGTGCCCAGCAGCGCGACGGTGATCCGCCACCCCCAGCCGGACCCGGGGCCGAGCGCCATCATGCCGAGCGCGATGATCCACTTTCCCAGCGGCGGGTGCACGACGAACGACGGCTCGTCGGTGAAGGCGTCGACATCGCCCGACAGGAATCGGTCGTTGGCGTCGGCCGGCCACGAGCCCTCGTAGCCCAGGTTCAGCAGGGTCCAGGCGTCCTTGACGTAGTACGTCTCGTCGAACTGGTTCATCAGGTCGTGCGCGGCGGCGAGATTCCACAGGCGCAGGACCGCGGCGATGAGGACGACGATCGCGGGGCCCAGCCAGGCGTAGAGGCGGGCCGCCCGTGGGTCCTCGCCGAGGCGGCGGGTGAACCGGTCGTAGAGGCTCGGCCGGGCCGGGGGGAGGAGCGGCGCGGCGGTCTCGTCGGTCTCGAGCCGCGGGGCATCCGTCACCCGGTCAAGTCTAGGCTGAGGGCGTGATCATCCTCGCGGCGACCCCGATCGGAAACCTCGGGGACGCCTCCCGCCGGCTGGTCGAGGCGCTGGAGAGCGCCACGGTCGTCGCCGCCGAGGACACCCGCACCACGCAGCGCCTGCTCGCCGCGCTCGGCGTCGGCAACCGCCCGCGCCTGATCGCCCTGCACGACCACAACGAGAAGGAGCGGGCGCCCGAGCTCGTCGCCCTCGCCCGCGACGGGGACGTGCTCGTCCTGAGCGACGCCGGCATGCCGACGGTGAGCGATCCCGGCTACGGGCTCGTCGCCGCGGCCGCCGCGGCGGGCGTGCAGGTCACGGCGATCCCCGGCCCGAGCGCCGTCCTGACCGCGCTCGCCGTGTCGGGCCTGCCGACAGACAGATTCACATTCGAGGGATTCGTCGGGCGCAAGCAGGGCGAGCGACTCGCGGCCTTCCGTGCCCTCGCCGGCGAACCTCGCACGATGGTGTTCTTCGAGGCGCCGTCGCGCGTGGCCGCGACCCTGGCCGACATGGCCGCCGAGTTCGGAGCGGATCGGCGGGCGGCCGTGTGCCGCGAGCTGACGAAGCTGCACGAGGAAGTCGCGCGGGGGACCCTCTCCCAGCTCGTCGAGTGGGCCGACGGCGGCGTGCGCGGCGAGGTGGTCATCGTGGTGGCGGGGGCCGCCGCGCGCGCCGTCGCCTTCCCGGATGCGGTCGCCCAAGTGGTCGCCCTCGTCGCCGGCGGCGTGCGGCGCAAGGACGCCGCGGCCGAAGTGTCCCAGGTGACGGGACACTCCAGCCGCGAGCTCTATCAGGCGTCTCTGTCCTCGCGGGACTGAGCGCCGCCGGTGGGCGGGTCCCTACCGCTTGACCTTCTTCAGGCGGTGGATCGCCTTGTCGACCTGCTTCGTGGCGGCCTTCACATCCGCAGCGGTCGCCTTCGATCCGGCGAGGACGACCTCGCCGACGGCGATCGCGTCGTCGAGGACGGCGAGCGAGTCGACCGAGTAGCGGTCGCGGTCGACGGATGCCGCATCGGCGAGGGCCTGCTCGAGCGCCGTCGTGTCGGGCTGCGACCCGCCGCCCACCGATGCCGCGTCGACGAGTCGCACCTCGTCCAGAACGCCCCACGCTCCGGCCGACAGCGAGAACTCGGCCGAGATCGAGACGACGCCGTCCTCTCCCACCACGATGCCGGGCACCGTCGCCGTGTGGAAGTCGTTCCACACGGTGAACTCCAGCGGCGCGGTCCAGGTGCCCGCCGAGGTCGTCGCCTCGAGTGTCCGGGTGTCGGTGGCGGGGCTGTTGGTGCCCTGCGTCGTCGCCTGCAGCACGTACGTTCCGGCGGGCACGCCGGTGACGGTCTGCGACGCCGACGTCTCGTACGCCGACCCGTTCCAGAAGGTGACGGCGTAGTCGCCCGCGAAGCCGTCGGCCGTCTCCTGCCTGGCCGCCGGTCCGGTGAGCGTCCACGCGCTCATGTCGGCGCTCTCGAAGCCGGGGTTCACGACGAGGTTCGGCGCCTCGACCGTGACGTCCGCGGTCACGTCGAGCCCGGAGTCCGTCCTCCCGGGGATCGAGTACGTGCCGGGTCCGCGGATCCACGCGACGGCGTCGCTCCAGTGCACCGCGTGCTGCTCGGTGGTGCGGTCGTTGTAGGCGACCTCGACGGTGTCGGGCAGCGCGATCGGGGCGCCGTCGACGACGAGGAGCGACACCTCCTCGACCGACACGATCTCGCGCGGCGCGACGGCGCCGGTCCGCACGTAGGAGAAGGTGCGCAGCGACTCGAGCGGCGTGCCGTCCCACGCGAAGAGGGCCTGGTTGTCCCACGCCGAACCGCCGTAGTACTCGCCGACGTGGACGGGATCGTAGTCGCCGGCCGCGCTCGTCGCCCAGCCCGAGCCGAACTGCTCCCAGAGCTGTCGGTTCGCCTCGACCTCGGACGGCGGCCCGACCGGAAGCCACGCGGGCTCCCAGTAGTAGACGCCGATGCCGGCATCGCCGACCGCGGCGACCGCGGCGATCACGTCGCGCAGCTCCCACGCCTGCCCCTGCACGCTCACCGGGTACTGGCCGGTGATGCCGCCCGCCCCGATGACGTTCGGGTAGCCGTCGCCGTCCTCGAGCGTGTGCGCCCAGCTCGTCTCGGCGACGATGACCTGCTTGCCGTAGGTCGTGGCGACCTCCGTCAGCACGGCCGTGAGGTTGTCGATCGCGCCGTGCCAGTACGGGTAGTAGGAGCTCGCGAAGACGTCGTAGTCGACGTCGAAGGCGTCGAGCCCCGCCGCATAGGTCGCGTAGCGGCCAGGCGTCTCGGGGTTCGTGAAGTGCACGGCGACGAGGGCGTCGGGAAGCACCTCGCGCACGGCGGCGCTGCCCGCCGAGACGAGCGCCGCGAACTGCGCGTCGATCTCGCGCCCCGGACGCGTGTGCCCCGCGATGGCGTTGTTGGTCTCGTTGCCGACCTGCACCATCCGCACATCCACGCCCGCGTCCTCGAAGCGCTGCAGCGCATCGGCGGTGAAGTCGTGCAGCGCGGTGACCGTGTCGGCGTCGCTGAGCCCCTGCCACGCCTTCGGCGCCAGCTGGCGGGCGGGGTCGGCCCAGAAGTCGGAGTAGTGGAAGTCGACGAGCACGTCCAGGCCGGCGGCGGTCGCGCGCTGCCCGATCCGGACGGCCCGGTCCACGTCCACCGTGCCGCCGCCGTAGCCGCGGCCCGACGCGTCGTACGGGTCGTTCCAGACGCGGATGCGCACCGAGTTCACGCTGTTGTCGGCGAGCACCGCGAACAGGTCGGCTGGCTCACCGGCGGCGTCGCGGAACACCACGCCGCTCTCCTCGAGCGACAGCACGGTCGACACGTCGACCCCCATCGCGAAATCCTCGGCGAGGCCGTCGACCCTGTCGACGAAGACGCCGGCGTCGACGGGCCCGTCATCGACCGTTGCCGCCGAGGCGGTGGGCACGGCGAGCGCACCCGCGCAGACGACGACGGATGCCGCGACCGCACTGAGCACGATCCGGATGCGGCGGGGGCGGGAGGGGTGGGACATGCGATTCTCCGATCGACGGTGATCAGTGTCAGGTGGAGGGGTCAGCCCTTGACGGACCCCGCGGTGAGGCCGCCGACGATGTAGCGCTGCAGCGACAGGAAGAGGACGAGCACGGGGACCGCCGCGATGACGGCGCCGGCCGCGAACAGCCCCCAGTTGGAGGCGAGCTGGTTGGACACCCACTGGTACATGCCCACCGCGAGGGTCCAGTTCTCCTCGGAGACGAGCACGATCTTGGCGATGATGTAGTCGCCGAACGCGGCGATGAACGCCAGCAGCGCGACCACGGCGAGGATCGGCGTCACCAGCGGCATGATGAGCCGCCAGAAGATCTGCGCGTGCGTCGCGCCGTCGATCTTCGCGGACTCGTCGATCTCGATCGGCACGGTGTTGAAGAAGCCGTACATCAGGAATGTGTTCACGCCGAGCGCGCCGCCGAGGTACACGCAGATGAGGGCGATCTTGGAGTTGAGCCCCAGCGCGGGCACGACCTCGCCCAGTGCGAGCAGCATCAGGAAGATGGCCACGAAGGCCAGTGCCTGCGGGAACATCTGGATGATGAGCAGGCCGGTGAGGCCGGGGCGCCGGCCGGCGAAGCGGAAGCGCGAGAAGGCGTACGCGGCGGCGGCTCCCATGAGCACGGCGCCCACGGCGGCGATGCCGCCGATGAGCAGCGTGTTGCCCGCCCACGTCCAGAACCGCGTCTCGCCCAGGGCCGCGTAGTTCGACAGGTCGATCACGCTGAACAGGGCGTTGCTGGCGGCGAGCGTGCCGTTCGGGTTGAGGGATGCCGACAGCACGTACACGAGCGGGAACACCGCGTAGAAGATCACGACGACGGCCAGCAAGTACTTCCAGCCGACCTCGAGCAGCCAGCGGCGACGGCGCGCGGTGCGGCGGTCACCCGTGCCGCGCGCGGTCGTCGAGGCGGCGGACGCAGCGGTTGTCGTGGACATCACTGGAACTCCTCGAGCTTGCGGGTCTGGCGGAAGGCGATCGCCGAGATGCCCCCGACGACGGCGAACACGAGGATCGACAGGGCGCTCGCGAGGCCGTAGTCGGCGGCGCCGCCGGACACCCCCGAGATGTCGTAGATGGCGGAGATCAGGATGTCGGTGGCGCCCAGCGCATAGGGCGCGCCGGGGATCGCCGGACCGCCGTTGTTGAACATGTAGATCACGGTGAAGTTGTTGAAGCTGAACGCGAACGACGAGATCAGCAGCGGGGCGGTCGCCACGAGGACGAGAGGCAGGATGATCGACCGCAGCTGGCGCGAGCGGCCGGCGCCGTCGATCGATGCCGCCTCCAGCGTGTCCTGCGGGAGCGCCTGCAGCGCGCCGGTGCACACCAGGAAGTAGTACGGGTAGGTGAGCCACAGGTTCACCCACACCACCGCGGCACGGGCCAGCCACGGATCGCCCAGCCAGTTGATGTCGGCGCCGAAGAAGAACAGGTCGTTGATGACGCCGAACTCCGCGTTGAACATGCCGCGGAACAGCAGCGCCGACATGAACGCGGGGAAGGCGTAGGGGAGGATGTACAGCGTCCGCAGGAACCGCCGGCCCTTCAGGCGCGCGTCGTTGTAGATGAGCGCGAGCAGCAGGCCCAGCGCGAACGGCAGCACGACCGAGAGCGTCGCGAAGACGAAGGTCCACACCGTGACCATCGCGAGCGTCTGGGCGAGCGCGGGATCGGTGAACAGCCGCAGGAAGTTCTCGAATCCGACGTTCACGTACCAGCCGGCGGGGAGCGCCGAGCCGTCCCCGGCGACGAACGAGCCGTTGGCGGTGGCGCTGTAGACCGTGCCGGTCGTGGTGTCGGTGATCGTCTGGGCGTCGGCATCCCACACCAGCGTCGACTCGTAGACGGCGCCCGACGAGCCGTCGCGCGTGCGGACCGAGCCGTCGTTCGGATCCTCGGACACGCGCACGCGAAGGCTCGCGATCTGCTCCTGCAGGGCGGTATCGGTGATGACGGTCGCCCGCGGGACGACCTCCCAGCCGGGCACCTCGGACGGGGTTCCGGCGCTGCCGATCTCGGCGTCCCGCGCCTCTTCCAGCGGCTGCGTCGCCGAGCCGACGAGCACGTCGCCGTCCTCGTCGACGATCGCGAAACCGAGCTCGCCGACACGCTCGACGACCGACAGCGGGTAGGTGGGGGAGTCCTCGACGCGACGCTCGCCCTGGATCAGGGCCGCCTCGACGGCCTGCTCCTGCGTGCCGGCGTGACCGGTGCCGTAGTTGGTGAAGGCGATGTAGGCGGTGTAGGCGAAGATGAAGATCTGGAAGACCAGCAGGAACACCAGCCCCGGCAGCAGGTACTTCAGCGGCAGCGCGCGCTTGGTGAAGTACACGATGTCGGCCGCCAGCAGCAGCACGAGCGTGGCCGAGAAGACGAGCCAGGACTCGGCGCGGAAGGCGCTCAGCAGGGTCATGACCCCGAACGCGTTGACGAGCGCCATCAGGGCGAGCTTCGCCAGGAAGCCCCAGCCGGGGCCGCGCCAGCGACGGCCGTGCGGCTCGCTCGGTCGCGGCGCGCCGGCCGTCGTCGTCTGAGGGGGTGCGTCCACCGTCGGCTCCTGTCGCGGGATGTGCTCCGGCGGCCTGTGCGCGGAGCGGGGTTGGGGTCCGGGAGGCGGGGAGAGGCACTCACCCGCCTCCCGGAGTCTGTCGGCCGCGATCGCCCGCGGCCTGGTCGTCAGGCGGCCGGGCTCAGCCCGCGACCGCCGCCTGGACGTCGGCGACCATGGTGTTCCACGTCGAGACGGGGTCGGCGCCGTTGATGATCTGCGACTGCGCGGCGTTCCAGAGGTCCCACACCGAGCCCATCTCGGGGATGCTCGGCATCGGCACGCCGTTCTGCGCCGAGGCGAGGAATCCGGCGATGATCGGGTCGGAGGCGACCTCGGCGGCGAGGGTCGACCAGGCCGGGATGCGCGGGTCGGCCTCGTAGAGCGCGCGCTGGGCCTCCTCGGTGCCGAGGTGGTTCACCAGGAACTCCTGCGCGAGGAGCGCGTTCTCGGACTGCGAGCTCAGGTAGAAGCCCTGCACGCCCACGAACGGCGCGGCCGTCTGGCCGCCCGCCGACGGGATCGGGTTCACCGTGATGTTCTCGACGTCGGTGTAGGCGCTGATCGCCCAGGGGCCCTGGATCGTGTACGGAGCCTTGCCCGTGTTGAACAGCTCGTTGTTGATGTCGTAGTCCACGGTCGTCGAGATGTAGCCGGTGCCGGCCGAGCCGTTGGCGCCCAGCCAGGTCGCGAACGCCTCGCCCGCGGGACCGCCCATCCCGACCTCGGTCGTGTACGAGCCGGAGTCGTCCTGGACGAACACCGGGGCGCCGAAGGAGGTCTGGAACCCGTACATGGTGTAACCGTCGCCGGTCTCGCCGTTGGTGTTGATGACGAAGGGGCGCTCGGCGCCGGAGGCCAGCCCGCGCTGGATCATGTCATCCCACGTCGCCGGCGCCTCCTCGCCCACGAGGTCGGCGTTCTGCACGAGCGCGATGGTCTCGAGCGAATAGGGGAGGGCGTAGAGCTGGCCGTCGTAGGTCATCGCCTCGAGGGCGACGGGCTCGAACTCCGACGCCTTGTCGCCGAGGTCGATGGTGTCGACCACGCCGGCGGCGACGAGCGCCCCCAGCCAGTCGTGTGCGCCGACGGTGATGTCGGGGCCCTCGCCCGTCGGCACCTGGGCGATGAAGTCGTTGCGCAGGTCCTCGAAGTTCTTCTGCACGAGCGTGACCGTCGCGCCGGTCTCCTCTTCGAACGCCGCTGCGGCGTCGGAGATGGCCTGCTCGCGCTCCTCGTCGGTCCAGATGACGAGCTCGGCGCCGCTGCCTTCGGCCTCATCGCCGTCGTCGGACGAGCCGCCGCCGGCGCAGCCGGCGAGGACGACCGCTGCCGTGAGCGCCAGCGCTCCGAGTGCGATCTGCTTTCGCATGGTTTCCCTTTCGGTGGTGGATGGATCTTGCAGGGTCAGGACGATTCGGCCGTGCCGGCACGGTCGGTGCGGACGACCGCGACCCCTCCGGCCGGCACGACGAGCTCGCCGTCGACGGCGGCCTCGCTGAGCAGCTCGACGCCCGTGGCGGCGAACGCGGCGGGCTCGTCGCGATGGTTGATGGCGACCGCGAAGTCGGCGGCGTGGCCGCGCCGGACGACGACCTCCAGTCCTTCCGGGTGCGCCGCGGGGGCGACCCCCGCGTCGGCGTAGACGTCGGTCATCACCGCGCGCAGGCCGGCGGCATCCAGCCGCGTGCTGATGTACCAGCCGTGTCCCGCTCCGTGCGCGTTGCGGGTGATGGCGGGCTTGCCGGCGCCGGGGCCGTCGACGTAGGTCCCCTTGACCTCGGCGGAGGCGATGACGAGGTCCTCCTGCCACGCATCCGCGGAGAGGGTCGTGGCCGATGCCGCCCCCGACCACTGCACGGCGTGCCGCGCGTCCTCTCGCAGCGGCAGGAACTCCTCGACGACCAGCCCGAGAGCGTCACGCAGCGGGGCCGCGAAGCCGCCGGGATGGACCGCGTCGTTCTCGTCGACGATCGCCGAGAAGAACGAGACGACGAGGGTCCCGCCCGCCTCGACGTACCGCGTGAGGTTCGCGGCGTCGGCGGCGCCGAGCAGGTACTGCGCCGGGGCGACCACGAGCTTGTAGCGCGACAGGTCGTGGCCGGGCAGTGCGAAGTCGACCGTGATGCCGTCGCGCCACAGCCGCTCGTAGAAGGCGCGGACCCGCTCGGCGTGGGAGACGTCGACCGATGGGCGCCATTCGAGGTCCTGCGCCCAGAACGACTCGAAGTCCCACAGGATCGCGACGTCGGCGTCCACGCGGGAGCCGCGGACCTCGTCGAGGCGTCCGAGCGCGTCGCCGAGTCCAACGACCTCTCGCCACACCCGCGACGACGTGCCGGCGTGCGGGATCATCGCCGAGTGGAACTTCTCGGCCCCCGAGCGGGAGGCGCGCCACTGGAAGAAGAGGATCGCGTCGGCCCCGCGCGCGAGGTGGCTGAGCGAGTTGCGCGCCATCTCTCCGGGGCGCTTGGCGACGTTGCGGGGCTGCCAGTTGACCGCAGATGTCGAGTGCTCCATGAGGATCCACGGCTTTCCGCCGCCGACCGAGCGGGAGAGGTCGGCGGCGATCGCGAGGCCGATCTCGCCCTCGGGATCGGCCGCCCACAGGTAGTGGTCGTCCGAGACGATGTCGACCTCGCGCGCCCACGCCCACATGTCGGTGGTCCAGCTCTGGTTGGCCATGAAGTTGGTGGTGACCGGCTGCGAGGCGTGCGCCCGGATGGCGTCGCGCTCGGCGATGAAGCACGCGCGCAGCTGGTGGTCGGTGAATCGCGCGAAGTCCAGGCGCTGCGCCGGGTTCACCACCGACGGTGCCGCGGCGGGGGCGCCGACGTGCTCCCACTCGCCGTAGCGCTGGCCCCAGAAGGCCGTGCCCCACGCCGCGTTGAGCGCGTCGAGCGAGCCGTACCTCTCACGCAGCCACTCGCGGAACGCGCGCACCGACTGGGCGGAGTAGTCCTCGCCGACCGGGACGCCGTACTCGTTGTGGACGTGCCACATCACGACCGCGGGGTGCGAGCCGTAGCGCTCTGCCAGGGCCGACGCGATGCGGACGATCGCCGCCCGGTACGCGGGTGAGGCGTGCGAGGCCATGCCGCGCGCGCCGAACCCCATCGTGACGCCGTCGCGGGAGACGACCCGCGCGTCGGGGTGCTCGGCGAAGAACCACGCCGGCGGCGACGCGGTGGGGGTTCCCAGATCGACGGAGATGCCGTTCTCGTGCAGCAGGTCCAGCAGCTCGTCGAGCCACGCGAAGTCGAAGACGCCCTCGCTCGTCTCGATGAGGGCCCACGCGAAGATCCCGACGCTGACGAGGTTGACCCCGGCCTCGCGCATGAGGGCGGCGTCCTCGCGCCACACCTCTCTCGGCCACTGCTCGGGGGTGTAATCGCCGCCATAGGCGATGCCCCGGATCTCGGGCCAGCGGTCGGGCGAGGTCATGGACGCTCCATCGGGTCAGGTGTGGGATCGGCGGTCACGCGGCTGTGCCGACTGGGACCGGTCACAGTCTTACCCGCGCCGGCATCGTGCGGCAGGGGTGCGCCCGCAACCGTTACCGAACTGTGACCGGTCACAGGTTCTCTTCGTGTCGGCACCGGCGACGCCTCCCGACGGGAGTAGAGTCGCTCGTCGTGGGGGAGTCGACGACCGTGCGGCGCAAGCCGACGATCCGGGATGTGGCCGCGGCGGCGGGCGTGTCGCGGGGCACGGTGTCACGCGTCATCAACGGGGGCCATTGGGTCTCGCCCGACGCGCGCGCCGCGGTCGAGGAGGCCATCCGCCGCACGGGCTACACCGCCAATCACGCCGCGCGCAGCCTCGCGACCGGACGCGCCGGCTCGCTGGCGTTCCTGCTCACCGAGCCGCAGCACCTGCTGTTCGACGACCCGACGTTCGCGCTCCTGCTGCGCGGCGCGGCCGAGGCGCTGGCGCAGCGGTCGATGACCCTCGTCCTCCTCGTCGCCGGCACGCCCGCCGAGCGGGCCAACGTCGCCCACTTCGTCAGCGCCGGTCACGTCGACGGCGTGCTGCTCATCTCGTCGCACGAGGCCGACCCGCTCGTCGAGGAGCTGCTCGAGGCCGGCGTGCCCACCGTGTGCTGCGGCATCCCGCTGGGCCACGAGGCGCAGGTGCCCACCGTCTCGGTCGACGAGATCGGCTCGGCTCGCGAGATGACCCGCTACCTGCGAGGGCGCGGGCATCGCCGCATCGCGATGATCGCCGGGCCCCACGACACCCCCGGCGGACGCTTCCGGCTCGTGGGGTTCGAACAGGAGATGGGTGAGGACTTCGATCCCACCCTGGTCGAAGAGGGCGACTACAGCCAGGACTCCGGAGCCGCCGCCATGTCCCGGCTCCTCGAGCACACGCGCGACATCGACGCCGTGTTCGCGGCCAGCGACCGCATGGCGGCGGGCGCCGTGACGGTCCTGCGCGCGGCGGGACTGCGCGTGCCCGACGACATCGCGGTCGCCGGCTTCGACGACTCGGGGCTCGCCGCCACGCACATGCCGCCGCTGACCACCATGCGCCAGCCGTGGGAGCGCCTGAGCGACGAGATGGTCTCGCTGCTCCTCGAGGTCATCGCCGGCGGGGCGCCTGGGCCGATCACCCTGCCGACGACGCTCATCGTGCGCGAGAGCGCCTGACCCGCGGATGCGCGGAGGGCGCGCGGCGCGTGCGTGTTACGAGTGCCCCCGCTGCGGGCGGCCCACGACGCCGCCTTGTCACGACGGCGGGCGCGGCATCCGCTCGAACTAGACTCTCCTGGTGACTTCCGGCCGCCAGTCCTTCTACATCACGACGCCGATCTACTACCCGAGCGACGTGCCCCACATCGGCCACGGCTACACCACCGTGGCGGTCGACACCCTCGCGCGCTGGCACCGCCAGGCCGGCGACGACACCTGGATGCTCACGGGCACCGATGAGCACGGGCAGAAGATGCTGCGCGCGGCCAGCGCGAACGGCGTGACGCCGCAGCAGTGGGTCGACAAGCTCGTGAGCGAGTCGTGGTTCCCGCTGCTGCAGACGCTCGACGTCGCCAACGACGACTTCATCCGCACCACGCAGGAGCGGCACGAGGAGCGCGTCAAGGCGTTCGTGCAGGCCATCTACGACCGCGGCTACATCTATGCGGGCGAGTACGAGGCGCTGTACTGCGTGGGCTGCGAGGAGTTCAAGCCGGAGTCCGAGATCGTCGACGGCACGGGCCCGTTCGAGGGCCTGAAGGTCTGCGCGATCCACTCGAAGCCGCTGGAGCTGCTGCAGGAGAAGAACTACTTCTTCAAGCTGAGCGAGTTCCAGGAGCGCCTGCTCGAGCTGTACCAGTCCGACTTCGTGCAGCCCGAGAGCGCGCGCAACGAGGTGGTCTCGTTCGTGCGGTCGGGGCTGAAGGATCTGTCCATCTCGCGTTCCGCCTTCGACTGGGGCATCCCGCTGCCGTGGGACGAGTCCCACGTCATCTACGTGTGGGTCGACGCGCTGCTCAACTACGCCACCGCCGTCGGCTACGGCTCGGACCCCGAGCAGTTCGCGCGCCGCTGGCCGGCGTACCACGTGGTGGGCAAGGACATCCTCCGCTTCCACGCGGTCATCTGGCCGGCGATGCTGATGGCCGCGGGCGTCGACGTGCCCAAGGGCGTGTTCGCGCACGGCTGGCTGCTCGTCGGCGGCGAGAAGATGTCGAAGTCCAAGCTGACCGGCATCGCGCCGACCGAGATCACCGACGTCTTCGGCTCGGACGCCTACCGCTTCTACTTCCTGTCGGCGATCGCGTTCGGGCAGGACGGCTCGTTCTCGTGGGAGGACCTGTCGGCGCGGTACCAGGCCGAGCTCGCGAACGGCTTCGGCAACCTCGCCTCGCGCACGACCGCGATGGTCGAGCGGTACTTCGAAGGCGTCGTGCCGCCGCCGAGCACGTACACCGACGCCGACCTGCACATCCAGCGGACGGTGGCGGATGCCGCGACCGCCGCCGACGCCGCCATCGAGCGGTTCCGCATCGACGAGGCGATCTCGTCGGTATGGACGATCGTCGACGCGCTGAACCACTACATCACCGAGAACGAGCCGTGGGCGCTCGCGAAGGACGAGAGCCGGCGCGAGCGCCTGGGCACCGTCCTGTACACGGCGGCCGAGGGTCTGCGCGCGCTCGCCGTGCTGCTGTCGCCGGTGATGCCGGTCGCGACCGAGAAGCTGTGGATCGCGCTGGGCGCGGCCGACTCGCTCGGGCGCCTGCAGGACCAGCCGATCCGCGAGGCCGGCGCCTGGGGCCTGCTCAAGCCCGGCACCTCGGTGAACGGACTCGCGCCGCTGTTCCCGCGCGTCGAGCAGACGGCGTGATGAGCGACCCCAGCACCTACGTCCGCACGCGCGAGAAGGGCTCCCGCGACGTCACCTATCCGGCGGCGCCCGAGCCGCTCGCGGTGCCGGTGTACGACAACCACGCCCACCTCGAGATCGAGGACGGCGTGGGGCTGTCGCTCGACGAGCAGCTTTCGCGCGCCGGTGAGGTCGGCGTCATCGGCGTCGTGCAGGCCGGCGGTGACATCGACTCGAGCCGCTGGTCGGCGTGGGCCGCGGCATCCCACCCGCGTGTCCTGGCGGCGGTGGCGATCCACCCGAACGAGGCGCCCGCGTATGCGCGGGCGGGGCGCCTCGATGAGGCGATCGCGGTGATCGACGAGCTCGCCGCGCAGCCGCGGGTGCGGGCGATCGGCGAGACGGGCCTGGACTTCTTCCGCACCGACGCGGACGGCGTGCCCGCGCAGTCCGAGAGCTTCGAGGCGCATATCGCGCTGGCCAAGAAGCACGGGATCGCGATGCAGATCCACGATCGCGACGCCCACGACGCCGTGCTCGAGACCCTGGACCGCGTCGGAGCGCCCGAGCGCACGGTCTTCCACTGCTTCTCGGGCGACGCCGACATGGCGCGCATCGCGGGGGAGCGCGGCTACTACCTCTCGTTCGCGGGGAACATCACGTTCAAGAACGCGCAGAACCTCCGCGACGCCCTCGCCGTGATCCCGCGGGAGCGGATCCTGGTCGAGACGGATGCCCCGTTCCTGACCCCCGTCCCGCACCGGGGACGGCCGAACGCGCCGTACCTGATCCCCGTGACGATGCGCTTCATGGCGACCGAGCTCGGCGTGGACGTGGACGAGCTGTGCGCACAGGTGGCCGCCAACACGCTCGAGGTGTACGGGGCGTTCGAGGACTGATCCATGGACGGCGAGCTGTGGGACCTGACGGATGCCTCGGGCGTGCCGACTGGTGCGACTTTCCGTCGCGGTGATCCCGACTTTCCCAAGGCTCTGTTCCACATCGTGGCGTCGGTGTGCGTCCTGCGCGGTGACGGTCTCGTCCTGATGACGCGGAGGGCGGCGGCGAAGGACTGGCCCCTGTGCTGGGAATTCCCCGCCGGGAGTGCGCTCGCGGGTGAGTCGAGCGCCGAGGGTGCGGTGCGGGAGCTCGAGGAGGAGGCCGGCGTTCGCGTCGGCGTCGATGAACTGGAGTTCGTCGGTCGCGTGGTCGAGCGGGAGGCGCTCTTCGACCTGTACTTCGCGCGTGTGTCGGGCGATCCTGTGCTGCAGCTCGATCCGGAAGAGGTGTCCGAGAGCGCCTGGGTTCCGTTCTCTGAGGCGCTGCGGCGTTGTGATGCCGGTGACATGGCAGGTCCGTGGGTGCTGAGACTTGAGCAGCTGGGCGAAAGGCTCCGCGAACTGGTCGGCCGTTCCCCGGAGTAGCGGGCCACGTACGCGCCCGGCGTGCGCGGTCGATCACCGGCGCGGCGCCGTACCGTTCACCCGGGTTGACCGGGTCCTCGCGGGTGCCCGATCCGCCGACACAGCCCGCTCACGCCGCCGGCCGGAAGCGTGGGGGCGGAGGTTCGAGTTCGGCCCAAAGACAGCGGAGTCCGAGGCGAGGCGGTAGCAGTACGGGGTCGCCCCTGCCCGGCGGCGAGTGGAGCACGAAGTCGGCGCGCCTATGGCGGGTGATGCGCCAGCCGCCGTGATGAAGCTCCATGTGATGGAAGCGGCACAGCAGGATGCCGCGATCGACGTCGGTGCGGCCCCCCGTCGCGTAGGAGTCGATGTGATGCGCTTCGCAGTAGGAGGCGGGACGGTCGCACCCGCGCCACCGGCACCCGCCGTCGCGCGCCGCGAGCGCGATGCGCTGTTTCGGCGTGAACAGGCGGGCATCGCGTCCGAGGTCGAGCGGATTCCCCGCGCCGTCGAAAGTGCAGGTGACGGTGCCGGACTCGCACGTCTGCTGTGCGATAAGCCATGCCGGCAGCGTCGTCTGGTCGTCTTCGGTGAGGCCGACGGCTGGTGCTCCGGCGGCACCCACCTCGAGTCCGGCGGCGCTGATCACGACTCGCACACCGGCCTGTCGCGTCCCGAACACGGCCTTCGCGTCGGCGAGCGCGCCGGCGCGGAACACATCGAGCAGCACGTCGTAGGCAAGCTGGTCGTTGGTGCGAGGGTCGGCGGCGAGCGCCTCGGCACTCGCCCTCTCATCCGGATCGACGAACCTGGGCCCGCCGCGTCGTGGCCGCAGGGCGGCATCGAGCACCGCCTGCGTCCAGGCGCCGCCGAAGTCGTCGAACACGATCGAACCGCGCCGCACACCCTCGGCGTCGCGCCACAGGCGGAACGACCGCCGAAGGAACCGCTCGTCGAAACGCCGTTGCGCTCCCTCGGGATCGAGCTGGTCGCGAACCGTGCGGGCGGTTCGTCCGAGCTCTTCCACGGTGCGCTCCTGCGCCTCGGCGATCAGCTGCTCGGCGGCGAGAGACCACGCTTCCCTCCCTCGACGCAGCGCCTCGGCGCCGTCGGTGGATTCGGGTGGTTCACCCAGCCCGCGAAGAATCGCGTCGTGCTGCGCGGACCCGATAGAGCCTGCCAGAAGCGCGCGGCCGAGCGGCGCGTGCCACGGCTCAGGTTCCGCGCATCCCGGTGCCGGTCCGGCCGGGGCCGCGGCATCCGTCATCGCTCCTTCAACGTCAACGAAGGGATCGAGACCGGCGCCGATCCGGAGTGACTCCCCCAAACGGACGTGCTTCACGGCCTCGGCCCGGGTGGCGCCGGTGATCTCCTGTATGAGCGCCGCGGGGCAGCGATGGCCCCGACTCTGTGTGAGCCCGTCGTGACCCGCTTTTCGCGCGGATCTCGCCGCAGCGACGCCCGCCGCGGCGATTCGCACCTTCTCGCCCGCGCGAACGAGCTCCGTCGCCGCGACCAAGGCTGCCACGACGGCATCGTCACCGAGCCCCTCCACGACAACGGGTAGATCGCACGCATCGAACTCGCCGCCGAACATCTCACGCAGCAGAACGAGCCGCGTCTCGAGTTCGGAGAAGAAGTCCATGGTTCATCCTGTCAGCCACCTCTGACATTCGAACATGACGACGAAAAGCCCTTCAGTCGGGCAGCGGCATCCCGCCGGTGCCGGGCTCATCCTCGGGCGGGATCCGATCGGCGGTCTCGGCGTCGAGCACGGGCTTGGCGGCGGCGATGTGCGAGATCGACCGCCACACCAGCAGCAGTGTGACGGCGGACCCCGCGAACGCGAACCACCACGGTGCGGTCAGCCCGAACAGCTGCGCCAGGATGCCGCCGATGAACTGGCCGATCACGAGACCGCCGAAGACGCCGACCATGTTGACCGAGGCGATGCGGCCCTGCAGCTCCATGGGGACCAGGCGCTGGCGGACGGTGGTCGAGATCGTGCCCCAGACGAACGCGTAGAGGCCGAAGCCGAACATGATGACGAACGCGACGATCGGCGACGTGGTGAGCGCGAACGACAGATGCATCAGCACCTCGAGCGAGAGGCACACGCGCATGAGCGTCGCGAAGGACACGTGCTTCTCGAGCCAACCGAAGCCGAAGATCGCGATGAATCCGCCGAGCGCCGACGCCGTCGTCAGGGCGCCGTAGCCGACCGGGCCCATGCCGAGGTGCTCCGTGGCGTACAGCACGAGCACGCCCCACGGCGCCGCCCACGTCACGTTGAAGACGAGGATGATGATGACGAGCGTCCGCACCGGCGCGTTGTGGCGCAGCCAGCGCAGCCCCTCGCGGATGGCGTGCCCCTTGCCCGGGGTGGAGGCGGGATGCTCGGGCACCGGCGTGCGCGCGATGCGCGAGATGAGCAGCACGGCCAGCGACACGCAGAGCACCTGGAGCAGGAACGGCCAGAAGGACCCCAGCGCGAACAGGAACGCGCCTAGCGGCGGGCCGGCGAGCTGGTTGGCGACGAGATAGCCCGCCTGCATGCGGGCGTTCCCGATGCCCAGGTCGGCGGGCCTGACGAGCATCGGCAGGAGCGTGCTCCCGGCCGAGTCGGCGAACACCTCGGCCGTGCCGTAGAGGAAGGCGGTCGCGAGCACGAGCCACACCGTCGCCTGGCCGGTCACGAGGAAGACGACGAGCACCAGCACGACCACGGCTCTGATGCCGTTCGCCAGCATCACCAGGCGCCGTCGGTCGTGATGATCGGCGACAGCGCCGGCGAGGAGGCCGAACAGCAGCCAGGGCAGGAACTGCATCATCGCGCCGGCGGCCACGAGGATGGGCGACGAGGTGAGCGATGCGATGAGCAGCGGAGCCGCCGCCAGGGCGATGCCGTCGCCGAGGTTGCTCGTCCACGACGACGCCAGCAGCCAGCGGAAGTCCCGTCCCAGACGGCGGGGCGCGATCAGGTCGCCGAGGGAGGGCATCCCGCCATCCTACGATCGCCGCGAGCGCGTCGACGCCTCGGCCGGGGCGGCCAGGGGCGCGCCTCGCGAGCCGGCCCCTACGAGGCCCTCCGGCGCGCGGGCGAGTCGACCATGGACTCCAGAGTCTGCCCCTTCGTCTCGCGGACGTACCGGATCACGAAGAAGATCGCCACGAACGCGAAGAACGTGTACACGCCGTACGCGAGTCCGAGCCCGACCGCGGCGAGTGCGGGGAACGTCGTGGAGATGACGAAGTTCGCAGCCCACTGGGCGGCCGCGGCGACCGACAGCGCCACCGCGCGGATGCGGTTGCTGAACATCTCGCCCAGCAGCACCCAGACGACCGGCCCCCACGACGCTCCGAAGAAGACGACGTAGAGGTTCGCCGCCAGCAGCGCGATCGTGCCGGCCGCACCCTCCAGGACGGGCTCGCCGTCGACGATCGGGGCCGAGGCGAAGATCACCGTCAGCACGCCGAGGCACACGAACTGACCCATCGCGCCGATGAGCAGCAGCGGCCTGCGGCCGACGCGGTCGATGAGCATGATCGCGACGATCGTGGTGACGATGTTCGTGACCGAGGTGATGACGGTGATCGTGAGCGAGTCCTGCTCGGTGAAGCCGACCGCCTGCCACAGCGTCGTGGAGTAGTAGAAGATCACGTTGATGCCCGTGAACTGCTGGAGCACCGACAGGCCGATGCCGATCCAGACGATCGGCAGCAGGCCGAGGGCGTTGCCGCGGAGGATGCGGAATCGCGGCCGGTCCTCCTTGCCCTCGACGGTCTTCAGGATGTCGGTCGAGGTCTTCTCCACGTCGCCGCCCACGTACCGCGACAGCACGTCCTTGGCCCGCTTCATCTCACCGCGCGCGATGAGGTATCGCGGCGACTCGGGGATCGTGAGCGCGAGGGCGCCGTAGATCACCGCGGGGACGAGCTCCGACAGGAACATCCACCGCCACGCCTCGAGGCCGAGCAGCCACGGAGCGGTGGCGGTGCCCGCGGCGGCGACGATGGCGGCGTCGGTGAGGAGCGCCACGAAGATGCCCGTGACGATCGCCATCTGCTGCAGCGAGCCCAGGCGTCCGCGGTACGCCGGGGGTGAGACCTCGGCGATGTAGGCGGGGGCGATGACGGATGCCGCGCCCACGCCCAGACCGCCCACCACCCGCCAGAACGACAGGTCCCACACGCTGAAGGCGAGGCCGCAGCCGAGGGCGCTCGCGACGAACAGGATCGCGGCGATGATCATCACGCGGATGCGGCCGTACCGGTCCGCGATGCGTCCGGCGAACCACGCTCCGATCGCACAGCCGATGAGGGCCGAGGCGACCGAGAAGCCCAGGAGGAAGGGCCCGGTCTGGAACTGCTCGCCGATCGCGCTCACCGCGCCGTTGATCACGGCGGTGTCGAAGCCGAACAGGAACCCGCCGAGCGCGGCGGTCGAGGCGACGAGCACCACCCTCGCGAGCGGGACCGAGACGTCGTGACCGGACGTGTGCGCCGAAGTCATGGGATGGATCCTCCTCGTTCGCCCGGCATGCGGTTCCCGCCTGCACTGGGGCACACCCTGGCGTGGCGCTGGCGACGCTGTCAAGGCGTTGCGCGGGTCCGGGCGACCTGCATCGCGCGGCTACAGTGAGTGCATGCCCGTGACACTGCTCGGTGCGGCCGAGATCCGCTCGCTGGCCGCAGAACTCGACGTCACGCCGACGAAGAAGCTCGGGCAGAACTTCGTGGTCGACGCGAACACCGTGCGCAAGATCGTGGCCGTCGCCCAGGTCTCAGCGGGCGACCGCGTGGTGGAGGTGGGGCCCGGTCTCGGGTCGCTGACCCTCGCCATCCTCGAGGCCGGGGCATCGGTCACCGCCGTCGAGATCGACCACCGTCTGGCCGAGCGGCTGCCGGCCACGGCGGCAGCCCACGGCGTCGATCACGGCGCGCTCACCGTGGTGGACGCCGACGCGCTGCGCGTCACGGCGCTGCCCGGCGACCCGGCGGTGCTGGTGGCGAACCTGCCCTACAACGTCAGCGTGCCGGTGCTCCTGCATTTCCTCGAGACGTTCCCTGGCCTCGAACGGGGCGTGGTGATGGTGCAGGCCGAGGTCGGCGAGCGCCTGGCCGCGGCGCCGGGTTCGAAGGTGTACGGCGCGCCGAGCGTCAAGGCGGCGTGGTACGGACCGTGGCGACTGGCCGGCACGGTGTCGCGGCAGGTGTTCTGGCCGGTGCCCAACGTCGACTCCGTGCTGGTGGGCTTCCGCCGCGATCCCGAGCCGCGCGGCGACGAGGCGCTGCGGCGCCGCACCTTCGGCATCGTCGACGCCGCGTTCCAGCAGCGGCGCAAGATGCTGCGCCAGGCGCTGTCGCAGGTGCTCGGCGGATCATCCACCGCGGCATCCGCCGTCCTCGAGTCCGCGGGCGTGGCGCCGACGGCGCGCGGCGAGGACCTCTCCGTCGACGACTACGTGCGGATCGCCCGCGCGGCGGAGCCGCTGGAAAGGTGATATTCAGCGGATCTTCACCGCGTCGTCGGAGACCTTTCGAAACAAGCCGGTAACATTCCGAGCGTCCGCCGTCCGGTTACACTGGCAGATCGCCATCCGGCGGACCGGAGTGAACCCGACATGCGCACCGCCGAGTACCCGGCCCCCGAACGCATCCTGCTGCACCTGAGCGACACCCACCTCCGGGATGCCGCCACCCCGCGCCTCTTCGACGCCGTCGACGGCGCCGAGCGCCTGGCGCAGACCATCGACGCCATTGAGGCGAGCGGAATCCTGCCCGACGCGATCGTCGTCACCGGCGATCTCGCCGACCTCGGCGAGCCGGGCGCCTACGCCGTTCTGAGGGCGCTCGTCGAGCCCTTCGCCGCGCGCCTCGGCGCGCGCGTGCTGTGGGTGATGGGCAACCACGACGACCGCGGCGCCTTCCGTGCGGGCCTCCTCGACGAGGCATCCGCCGCCCTCCCGGTGGACCGGGTCGACGAGCTCGACGGCCTCCGGGTCGTCACGCTCGACACGACCGTGCCCGGCCACCACCACGGTGAGGTGAGCGACGAGCAGCTGGAGTGGCTCCGCGACGTGCTGGCCACGCCTGCGCCGCTGGGCTCGATCCTCGCGATGCACCACCCGCCGGTGCCGAGCGTCCTGCCCCTGGCGGCCAGCGTCGAGCTGCGGGATCAGCGCCGGCTCGCCGACGTGCTGCGCGCCACCGACGTGCGCGGGATCATCGCCGGCCACCTGCACTACTCCACCTTCGCGACGTTCGCCGGCATCCCGGTCTCGGTCGCCTCATCGACCTGCTACGCGCAGGACCTCACCGTGCCGGTCGGCGGCACGCGGCCTCAGGACGGCGCGCAGGCGTTCAACATCGTGCACGTCTACGACGACACGGTGGTGCACTCGGTCGTGCCGGTCGACGCGCCGCGCACGCTCGAGCACATCGACGCGGCGGAGGCCGCCCGCCGGCTCGCGTCCGCCGGCGTGGCGCCCGTCATCGCCGAGCGGAGGGATGCGCCGACCGAGCCGATTCCCGTGCTGCGCTGAGCTCGTCGCGCTCCCACGGGGCGCGCACCGGGAAAAGGCGCTCCAGCGCGTCGCGGATCGCCCGTACGCGGATCTCCTCCGGCACCTCGACCTCGCCGCCGTCGTTGAGGCAGAACATGTCGGCGTCGGCGCGCTCGGTGAGCCGCTGCATCCGGCGCAATCCGGACGCGACCGTCGTCTGCACGTAACGCACCCGCGGGGCGCGCGTCGAGATCGCCCGGCCCGTGAGCAGCGCGTAGTAGTGGTAGAGGCTGTTGGTCACCGAGATGTCGGTGGCGGAGCGGAAGCGGGATGCCGCGGTCCGCGCGAAGTCCTCGGGGAAGGCCGCCTCGAGCTCGGCCATGACGCTCTTGCGCAGCGGGGCGGCGCAGTGCTCCAGGTCGCGGACGATCGTGCGGCCGAACCGTTCGCGCAGGAGCGCGCGGTTCACCCGCAGACCGTTGTCGTGGCCGCTGCGGTGCGGCGCCGGGGCACCGGCCCCGATGCGCACCTCGCACTCGACGAACTTCGTGACGCCGCCGGGCGTGAAGAACAGCTCGGGCTCGACGGGGCGGCCGAAGAACATGTCGTCGTTGGAGTAGAGGAAGTGCTCGGCGAGGCCGGGGATGCGATGCAGCTGCGCCTCGATCGCGTGCGAGTTGTGCGTCGGCAGCACCGACGGGTCGGCGAAGAACTCCTCGCTGCGCACGATCGTCACCTTGGGGTGGTCGAGCAGCCACGACGGGGCGGGGGAGTCGGTGGCGATGAAGATGCGACGGACCCACGGTGCGTACATGTGGACGCTGCGCAGGGCGTACCGCAGCTCGTCGACGTGCCGGTAGCGGGCGGGGCCGTCGTCGCCGTCGCCGACCACGTACTCGGCCATCTGGGCGGCGCGCTGCCGCTGGAACTCGCTGGTCGAGCCGTCGACCCACGAGAAGACGATGTCGATGTCGTCGACTACCTCCAGCGGCTGCGGATCGAACATCCCCGCGACGGATCGCCACGGGCGCCCGTGCCGCTCGACGGTCTCGTACGCGATGTCGTCCGTAGCCGTGACGCGGCGCGTCAGCGCGTTGTCGCGCGGCGCGTCGACGGTGTCGGCGCCGAAGCGCCAGAACTCCAGGTGCACGCCCCACGCCGCGCCGTAGCGATGCCCGCCCGAGCTCGTCAGCCGCGGGCGGTACACCCGCACGACGGAGGGGGCGTCCGAGAGCGCGGGCGCGTCGCACGCCAGCACCGGGGCCCGGCCCTTCGCCTTCAGGTACAGCGGCTCCCGCTCGCACACGGCCGCGAGGGCCGCCTGCGCGGCCTCGCGTCGGCTGACATCGACCACGAGCGCGGGAAGCCTGCGGTCATGACGGATGAGGAGCACATCGATGCCCGCCTCCTCGAGCACGGAGGCGACCAGGAGCAGATCGGCCTCGCGCGCCTGGTGCGGGGCGAGGTCGTCGTGCACGAGATGGAGGACTCCGCGATCGACGACCACGTCAGGACGCTCGATGAGCGCGGTCGACGGGTCGGTGGCACGGGGCAGCGCAGACAGCACGGTCATGCAGTCCTCCTTCTGGGGCGAGGCGAGGCGGGGTGGTGGCGCGCGGCGGGGCTCACGCCTGGTGACGCCACCATAAAGAGGTTCCGTTACGCGGACGTTTCGGGCCAGGCCCTTGACACGCTGTCCGAGGGTGTGCGTGCCCGAACCCCTGCACGTCGCCGCCGACGTCGCTAGCCTGGACCGGTGACCGAAGACGCGCGCTACCTGTCCCGTGGAGGAGACCTCCACCGCCCCTACACCGCCGACGCCGACCGCTACGCGGGGTCATCCTACCGCCGTGTCGGGACGTCGGGACTCACGCTGCCGCCGGTCTCGCTGGGGCTGTGGTGGAACTTCGGCGACAACATCCCGTTCGACGACCAGCGCGCGCTGCTGCGTCACGCGTTCGACCGGGGCATCACCCATTTCGACCTCGCGAACAACTACGGCCCGCCCTACGGCACGGCCGAGACGAACTTCGGCCGGATGATGCGGGAGGACTTCGCCCCGTACCGGGACGAGCTCATCATCTCGTCGAAGGCGGGCTACGACATGTGGCACGGCCCGTACGGCAACGGCGGGTCGCGGAAGTACATCATCGCCAGCGCCGAGCAGTCCCTGAAGCGGATGAGCATCGACTACGTCGACATCTTCTACTCCCACCGCGTCGACCCGGACGTGCCGATCGAGGAGACCGTCGGAGCCCTCGACACCCTCGTGCGGCAGGGCAAGGCGCTCTACGTCGGCATCTCGTCGTACAGCGCCGAGCGCACGGCGGTGGCGGCATCCGTCGCCCGGTCGCTCGGCACTCCGCTGGTGATCCACCAGCCCGCGTACTCGATCCTCAACCGCTGGGTCGAGGACGGCCTGACGGGCGTGCTGAAGAAGGAGGGCATGGGGGCGATCGCCTTCACGCCGCTGGCGCAGGGCCTGCTCACCGACAAGTACCTCGCCGGCGGCACCGCCGACCGCGCCCAGCAGCGGGCCTCGCTTCCCGGCGGCCCGCTCAGCGACAAGGGCCTGTCGACGCTGCGCTCGCTCGACGTCATCGCGAAGGAGCGAGGGCAGTCCCTGGCGCAGATGGCGATCCAGTGGGTGCTCCGCGATCCGGTGGTCGCCTCGGCGCTCATCGGTGCGTCGCGTCCCGCGCAGCTCGACGAGAACCTCAAGGCGCTCGACGGTCCCGCCTTCACGATGGAGGAGGAGGAGCGCATCGACGCCCTGTCGGACGGGATCGACGTGGACCTCTGGGCGGAATCGGCGAACCGGTGAGCCAGGCCCTCGCCGCCGACGGCGTCAGGGTTCGGGCGCCGGGAAAGCTGAACCTCTTCTTCGAGGTCGGCGGCGTGCAGTCCGACGGCTACCACGATGTGGCGTCGGCATATCAGGCGGTTTCGCTGTACGAAGACGTGTGGGCGACGCCCAGCGACGATTTCACGGTCGCCGTCACGGGGACGGTCGACGTCTCGGGCGTGCCCGCCGACGACCGCAACCTCGCGGTGCGTGCCGCGAGGCTCGTCGCGCAGCGGATCGGCCACACGGGCGGCGCGCATCTCGACATCGTCAAGCACGTGCCGGTCGCCGGCGGCATGGGCGGAGGATCCGCGGATGCCGCGGCCGCCCTCGTCGCGTGCGATGCGCTGTGGGGCGCCGAGCTCGGCACGGCCGAGCTGCTCAAGCTCGCGTCGCGCCTGGGGGCCGATGTGCCCTTCGCGCTGCTGGGCGGCACGGCGATCGGCACCGGCAGGGGCGACCAGCTGAGCCCCGCCCTGGCGAAGGGACGATTCGACTGGGTGGTGGTCCCCTCGGACGCCGGGCTGTCGACGCCCGAGGTGTACGCGCACCTCGACGAGCTGCGGGATCGCCCCGACATCGCCGCCGGCGCCCGGGTGCCCGCCGTCGACCCGGGCGTGCTGCAGGCCCTGCGCGCGGGCGACCCCGTCGCGCTGGCCGAGCACACCCGCAACGACCTGCAGATCGCCGCGCTCTCGCTGCGCCCCGAGCTGCGCGAGGTGCTGGAGCTCGGCGAGCAGTCCGGCGCTCTGAGCGGGATGGTCTCGGGATCGGGGCCGACGCTCGCCTTCCTCGCCGTCGACCCGGAGGCGGCGCTCGAGGTCCAGATCACGCTGTCGGCTGCGGGGTACGAGGCGCTGCACGTGCACGGTCCCGTCGCCGGAGCCCGCGTGCTGCCGTAGCACGCCGCATCGACTCAGGCCGCGCCCCGCGGCAGACACGGAGGATCCATGAACGAGCCCGACGCCCACGCCCCTGCCGGCGAGTCCGACCGCGCGGCCTTCCGCGCCGGCGACGTCGACGCCCGGTCCCGCGAGAGCCTCGCCCGCACCGGTCTGGACTATCGCCGCGTCGCCGTCGACGGCGACGGGTATGCGCCCTGGCTGCAGTCGGTCGCGCGCGGCTTCCAGGACGGCGAGCGCAGCGACGAGCAGATCGCCGCTGCGCGCGAGCGCAGCGGATACCGCAGGCTCACCGGCGTCTTCGACGGCGCGGGACCCGCGCCCGAGACCCCGGTGGCGACCATCGCGTCGTGGATCGGCGAGCTCACGGTGCCCGGTGGCGGCGTCATCCGGTCGTGCGCGATCTCCGCCGTCACGGTGGCGCCGACGCACCGCCGGCGCGGCGTGGCGCGCGCGATGCTCGAGGGCGAGCTGCGCGCAGCCCGGGACGCCGGCGTGCCCATGGCGATGCTCACCGTGAGCGAGTCGACCCTGTACGGACGCTACGGCTTCGGGCCGGCGGCGGCGGGGGCCTCGTGGCGCATCGAGACCAGGCGCGCGGGGTGGGTGGGTCCTCGGCCCGACGGGCGCATCGACTTCATCAGCCGCGAGCGGGTGCGCGAGCTGCTGCCGATGCTGCACGAGCGCGTCCGCCGGCGGACCGCGGGCGAGATCGACGTGCCCGGAGGTCACTGGGACGGCTTCGCCGGTACGAACCCCACGGCCGAGAAGGCCGGGGACAGGCGCGCGGTGCAGTACGCCGATGCCGACGGCGAGGTCCGCGGCGCGGCGGTGTACACGGTGCGCGAGAACCACGACGACTTCACGAAGGCGACCGTGGAGGTCCGCTACCTGCTGGCCGAGACGGATGCCGCCTATGCCGCGCTGTGGCGGTTCCTGCTCGAGCTCGATCTGGTGGCCGAGGTGCACGCGGCGGAGCTTTCGGCGGACGAGCCGCTGCTGTGGATGATCGCCGACCAGCGCGCTGCGAAGGTGACGGTGCGCGACCACCAGTACGTGCGGATCATCGATGTGGTCACCGCGCTGGAGGCGCGCCGGTACGGTGCCGCGGGGCGTGTCGTGCTCGACGTCTCCGATCCGCTGGACCTCGCCGGCGGGCGCTGGCTGCTCGAGGTGGACGAGGCCGGCGCGGGCCGCGTCCGGCGCCTCGCGGACGACGAGGAGCCGGACGCGCCGGTGGTCGAGCTGGGCATCGCCGAGCTGTCGGCGACCTACCTCGGCGGCGTCTCGCTCGCGACGCTCGCCGCGGCCGGCCGGGTGCGTGTGACGGATGCCTCGCACGAGGGCCCCGACGGCACCGGGCCGATCGCCGCGGCGACGCGCCTGCTGTCCTGGCACACGACGCCGCGCCTCAGCTTCTGGTACTGATCGCCGGTCAGCCCACGACGGGGAGCTGCGTCGACTGCGCGGCCTGGTCGAGTGAGCCGAGGTCGGTCACATCGGTGAACCCGGCGTCCTGCATGAGCCGGACGGCCTGGGCGGAGCGGTTGCCCGACCGGCAGTAGACGAGGTACTCCGCGTCCTGCTCGAGCGTCGCGAGGGCCGCGGACAGCTCTCCCGAGGTGACGTCGAGATTCTCCGCTCCGTCGAGGTGGCCCGCCGCGTACTCCTGCGCCGTGCGCACGTCGATGATGATCGCCTCATCGCCGACGTCGACGGGCGACCCGGCGCAGCCGGTGAGGGTCAGCGCGAGCGCCGCGGCGCCCAGGATGATCGCGGGGAAGCGGGACATGGTGTTCTCCTTGTGATGCGGGGGAATGGGGGAGGGGGAAGGGGGTGGGTCCTGCCGTCAGCCGGGCGCGAGCGCCAGCAGCCGGGGAAGCTCCTGGGAGAGCACGAATGCACCCATGGCGAGGACGAAGACGCCGAAGCCCGTCCGCAGCGCGCGCTCGGGGAGTCGTCCGGCGAGGGCGCTGCCGACGAAGGATCCGGCGACGGCGGTGCCGGTGAAGGCGAGGACGACGGGCCAGTTCAGCTGCACCGCGAAGAGGTAGCCGGCCAGGCCCGCGTACGACTTCATCGCGATGATGAGCAGCGACGTGCCGATGGCGATCGCGATGGGCAGCCCGCCCAGCAGCGTCAGCGCCGGGACGATGAGGAACCCGCCGCCGGCGCCGACGAGGCCGGTGGCGATGCCCACCAGGAATCCGTCGAGCAGGATGCGGCCCACCGGGCGCTCCGGGGCCGTCTCGGGGGTGGCCCCGCGGCGGCCGCGGATCATGGCGACGGCCGTGGCGATCATCATCGCCGCGAACAGCACCATCAGGACCGCTCCCGGCAGGAGACCCCCGACGAGGCCGCCCGCGAACGCCCCGGCCATGCCGGCGGCGCCGAAGAGGAGTCCGGTCCGCCACCGCACCCTGCCCGCCCGGGCGTGGGTGATGACGCTCACGGCGCTCGTCGTCCCGACGATGAACAGCGATGACGCGATCGCCTCGCGCGGCGGCATCCCGAGCACGTAGGTGAGGATCGGCACGGTGAGGATCGAGCCGCCGCCGCCGAGGAGGCCGAGCAGGACGCCGACGACCACTGCGAGCAGCAGCCCTGCGACGAGGTGACTGGGGTCCATGGCGGATCTCCGGGTGGTGCCGGGCTGCGCGCAGGGCGCGCTATGCCGCGAGCGTGGTGTCGGACGCGGTCTCGTCGGTCACCGGCACATTGCCCGGGACGGCCAGCCAGCCCAGGTACGACCCGTCGAGCTCGACGACGTCGAACCCGCCGCGGCGCAGGGCGCTGGCCGTGACGCTGTTGCGCACGCCGCTCTGGCAGTACGTGACGATCGTGCCTGACCCCGCGAGCCGGGCCCGCTCCCACAGGGCGCGCCCGCCGCTGAGCTGCTGCGCGCCGGGCAGGTGCCCCGCCGCGTACTCCGTCCTGTTGCGCACGTCCAGCAGGAGCGAGTGCGGGAATTCGCCGAGGGCGTCCGGCGCCACCGTGGCGGGCGTGACGAGGTCGAGGCCCGCGAGAGACGTCGCGAAGCCGGCGACCGCGTCGATCCCGACGCGGACCAGATGATCGCGCAGCTCGTCGGCGTGTTCGCGGTCCTCCGCCAGGACGACCAGCGGACGGCTCTCGCGCTCGGGGTCGTACACCCACGCGCCGTAGGTGGCGGCCTTCGCCGCACCCGGGATGTTGAGCGAACGGGCGACCGTCCCCTCGTGCACCTGGCGGTGGTGGCGGGTGTCGACGAAGATCACCTCATCGGCGGACAGCGCCGCCCGCAGGCGGTCGGGTGCGTATTCGACCAGCGGGGGCCGAGGCCCGAGGACGGCGGGGCCGCTCTTGTTCTGCGCCTTCATCCGTGCGAAGTACGCGTGGGCGTCGGGCTGGCCGCTGAGCAGCTCGTCGACGAAGCCCTGCTCGTCGTCGTCGCGGAGATAGCGGCTCCACCACGCGAAGGCGCGCTCGTAGCCCACGGTCGACGTCGGCACCGCGCCGAGCGCCTTGCCGCACGCGCTTCCCGAGCCGTGCGCGGGGAGCACCTGCACGTAGTCGGGCAGTGTGAGGAACTTGTCGCGCAGACTCGCGAAGAGGTCCCGGGCTCCGGAAAAGCGCGTGTCGACGCCGCCCGCCGCTTCGTCCAGCAGATCGGGACGCCCGATGTCGCCGACGAACACGAAGTCGCCGGTGAGCATGAAGCCGGGGGCGTCGGCATGGGCGCCGTCGGTGACGAGGAATGACAGGTGCTCGGGGGTGTGGCCCGGGGTGTGCACCGCCGTGACGGTGATGTTGCCGATCCGGATCTCGTGACCGTCCTTCATCCTCACCGCGTCGGCGAACCCGCTGCCGTACGTCCAGTCGGGCCCGCCCTCGTCGGAGACGTGCATCGTCGCGCCGGTCCTGGCGGCGAGCTCGCGCGTGCCGGACAGGTAGTCCGCGTGGATGTGGGTCTCGGTCACCGCGGTGATCTTCATCCCGTTCTTGCGGGCGATCTCGAGATAGACCTCGACGTCGCGGCGCGGGTCGACGACGATCGCCACGCCCTGGGCCTGGCATCCGATCACGTAGCTCGCCTGAGCGAGGTCCTCGTCGTAGATGTGCTCGAGCAGCATGTCGCGTCTCCGTCGTCTGGCTCAGGCGGCGTCCGCGCCGCGGGCTTCGTGTGCGGCGATCTGTCGCCGGACGTCGTCCATGTCGAGGGCGCGGGCGCCCGCGACGAGCTGCTCGAGCTGAGGCGCGGCGAGGGCGCCCGGCTGCGAGAAGACGAGGATGCCGTCGCGGAAGACCATCAGGGTGGGGATGGAGGTGATCCGCATCGCCGCGGCGAGCTGTTGCTCGGCCTCGGTGTCGACCTTCGCGAACACGATGTCGGGGTGCCGGGCGGCGGCCTGCTCGAACACCGGCGCGAACGCCCGGCAGGGGCCGCACCACGCGGCCCAGAAGTCGACGAGGACGATGCCCTCGCCGGTCACGGTGGTCTCGAAGTCGGCGGCGGTGAGTGCTGTCGTGGTCATGGGGTCCGGTCCTATCGGCTGAAGAGGCGTGCGAAGAATCCGCCGCTCGTCGCGGTGGCGGCGTCGCGCTGTGCTGCGGTGTGGTTGCCGTCGCACCACTGCGACGCCGGCACGGTCCGCTTCACGGACTGCACATGCTGTCCGCATCCGGCCCACGTCGTCTTCCCGCAGATGCGGCATGTCGTTGCTCGGCACATGGATCCCACTCGCTTCCGTTGATTGGATGAATACCCCGGGGGGTATCTCCAAACTATACCCCACGGGGTATTATCGATGTCAAATCCGATCGGAAGGACCCGCCATGACGGACGCCACTGGGGCCATCTCGGCCTACGACCCCGAGGCTCAGCGCAAGATCGCCAACCGGCTGCGACGGGCGCACGGCCAGCTCGCCGCCGTCATCGCGGCGGTGGAGGGCGACGCGCACTGCCGCGACGTCGTCCAGCAGCTCTCGGCCGTCTCCAAAGCCATCGACCGGGCGGGCTTCCTCGTCATCTCGACAGCGCTGAAGGGGTGTCTGTCGGACCCCGACGCCGACGGCCCGCAGCCCGACGAGCTGGAGAAGCTGTTCCTCTCCCTCGCCTAGCCTGTAAGGGATGGCACATCTTCTGGGGGCCGAGGCCCTGCACCTGGAGTTCCCGACCAAGGTCGTCTTCGACCGCGTGTCGCTGGGCATCGACGAGGGCGACCGCATCGGCGTCGTCGGACGCAACGGCGACGGCAAGTCGAGCCTGCTGGCGATGCTCGCCGGCCGCCTCGAACCCGACGGCGGACGCGTCACCGTGCGCGGGGGCGTGCGGGTCGGGGTTCTCGACCAGGCCGACGTCCTCGACGAGGCGCTCACGGTGCGTCAGGCGGTCGTCGGCGACCGGCCGGATCATGAGTGGGCCGGCGACGCACGCGCGCGCGACGTCATCGCCGGACTCCTCGGCGACCTCGCGTGGGACGGGCCCGTCGCCGGGCTCTCCGGCGGCCAGCGGAGGCGCGTCTCACTCGCCGCCCTCCTCGTGGGCGACCACGACGTGCTGTTCCTCGACGAGCCGACGAACCACCTCGACGTCGAGGCGATCGCGTGGCTCGCCGACCACGTCAAGCGGCGCTGGCCCGCCAACCAGGGCGGACTGCTCGTCGTGACGCACGACCGGTGGTTCCTCGACGAGGTGTGCACGACGACCTGGGAGGTGCACGACCGCATCGTCGAGCCGTTCGAGGGCGGCTACGCGGCATACATCCTGCAGCGGGTCGAGCGGGACCGCCAGGCTGCCGTCATCGAGCAGCGGCGCCAGAACCTCGCACGCAAGGAGCTGGCGTGGCTGCGCCGCGGTGCGCCCGCGCGCACGTCGAAGCCGAAGTTCCGCATCGACGCCGCGAACGTGCTCATCGCCGACGTCCCCGAGATCCGCGACGCCACCGAGCTGCGCTCCCTCGCCGTCTCGCGGCTGGGGAAGGACGTCGTCGACCTTCTCGACGCGGGCGTCTCCTACGCCGGGCGTGAGGTGCTGCGGCCCGTCGAGTGGCGCATCGCGCCGGGCGAGCGCACCGGCATCCTCGGCGTCAACGGCGCCGGCAAGTCGACGCTCCTCGGCCTGGTGTCCGGCGACGTCCAGCCGACGACGGGCCGCGTCAAGCGGGGGAAGACCGTCAAGGTCGCGACGCTGACCCAGCGTCTCGACGAGCTCGAGGAGCACCTCGACGATCCCGTGCGGGTCGTCATCGCGGGCCTGCGCACCACGTACACGTTCGGCAGCGGATCCAAGGCGCAGGAGCTGACGCCCGGACAGCTCCTCGAGCGCATGGGCTTCCTGAACGCGCAGCTCTCGACGCCGGTAAAGGACCTCTCCGGCGGGCAGAAGCGGCGGCTGCAGCTGCTGCTCATCCTCCTCGAGCAGCCCAATGTCCTCATCCTCGACGAGCCCACGAACGACCTCGACACCGACATGCTGGCCGCTATCGAGGACCTCCTCGACTCGTGGCCGGGGACGCTCCTGGTCGTCTCGCACGACCGTTACTTCCTCGAGCGCGTCACCGACCAGCAGTACGCGATCCTCGGCGGTCGCCTGCGTCACCTTCCCGGTGGCGTCGAGGAGTACCTGCGGCTGCGCGAGCGGGAGCGCGGGGCGTCGCCGGCGACCGAGAAGGCGACGGATGCCGCGCCCGCGGCGTCCCCCTCGCTGTCGGGGCAGGGGCTGCGGGCGGCGCAGAAGGAGGTCGCCGCGCTGGAGCGGCGGCTGGAGAAGCTCGAGTCGCAGATCGATGCGGCACGCACGGCGCTCGCCGACCACGACCAGTCGGACTACGTCGGCCTCGGCGCGGAGATGACGCGCATCGGCGAGCTCGAGAAGGAGCGGGACGGCGTCGAGGAGCGCTGGTTCGAGCTCACGGAGCAGATCGGCTGAGCGCCGGCCGCTCAGTCCGCGCTGTCGAACCCGAGGCTCAGCTTTCGCAGCAGCGCGGCCAGGCGGTCCCTGTCGGCGCGGGAGAGGCTCTCCAGCAGGAGCGCCTCGGCGTCGACGAGCCGTGTGATCGCGGCATCCACCCGGATCCTGCCCTCGTCGGTCAGCGTCACCAGCACGCTGCGGCCGTCGTCGGGGTCGGCCTCGCGCCGCACGAGGCGGCGGCCGACCAGCCGGTCGATGCGATTGGTCATGGTGCCGCTGGAGACGAGGGTCTGCTGCAGCAGCTGCTTCGGGCTGAGCTGGAACGGCTCGCCGGCGCGGCGCAGGGCCGACAGAACGTCCCATTCCCATGGCTCGAGCTCGCTGCGCCGGAAGGCATCGCGGCGTGCGCGGTCGAGATGACGTGACAGCCGGTCGACGCGCGACAGCACGCCCAGCGGCGAGAAGTCGAGGTCGGGTCGCTGGGTGATCCACGCTTCGACGATGCGGTCCACCTCGTCGCTCTGCGCCGTCATGCCTTCATTATCGCGGGGCGCCGCGGCAGGTACCGCCATCGACAGGCTCAGTGACCGGTGGGCGGTCTGGCAGACTTGACGAGGCCGCGCGAGCGGCGGTCCGCCGTGGTGTAGTGGCAGCACGACAGCCTTTGGAGCTGTGAGGTCCAGGTTCGAGTCCTGGCGGCGGAGCATGACCGACACCCCCCGTGACACCCCCCTGGCCGTCATCGTGCTCGCCGCCGGGCGGGGCACGCGCATGAAGTCCTCGCTGCCGAAGGTGCTGCACCGCATCGGCGGCCGTCCGCTGGTCGGGCACGTGCTCGACACCGCGCTCTCCCTCCATCCGCAGCGCGTGGTCGTGGTCGTCCGCCACGAGCGCGATCTCGTGGCGGAGGCCGTCGCCGGCGCCGCGCCCGACGTCGTGGTGGTCGACCAGGACGAGATCCCCGGCACCGGCCGCGCGGTCGAGGTGGCCCTGGACGCGCTGGCCGACTTCGCCGGGGACGTGCTGGTCCTCAGCGGCGACGTGCCGCTGCTCGAGACCGACACGCTCGCCGCGCTCGTGCGCACGCACCGCGATCGCGCCGTCGCCGCGACGGTCCTGAGCGCCACGGTGGGCGACGCCACCGGCTACGGGCGCGTCATCCGCGACGCCGACGGCACCGTGTCGCGGATCGTCGAGCAGAAGGACGCCACCGCGGAGGAGGCATCCGTCACCGAGATCAACGCGGGCGTCTACGTCTTCCAGGCGACGGCGCTGCGCACCGAGCTCGCGCTCGTCGGCACCGCCAACGCACAGGGCGAGAAGTACCTCACCGACGTCGTTGCGCTGCTGCGCGGCGACGGGTTCGCCGTGGCGGCCCAGCCCGCGCCGGATGCCGCCGCCGCCCTGGGCGTGAACGACCGGGTCCAGCTCGCCGAGGCCGCCCGTGTGCTCAACGCGCGCACCGTGCGGCGGTGGCAGCTGGAGGGCGCGACGATCCTCGACCCGGCCACGACCTGGATCGACGTCGAGGCGAAGCTCGCGCCCGACGTGACGGTGCTGCCCAACACGCACATCCTGCGCGCGACGGTGATCGCCGGCGGCGCCACCGTCGGCCCCGACACCAGCCTCGTGGACTGCGAGGTCGGCGAGAACGCGGTCGTGACCCGCACCGACGCCACGCTGGCAGTCATCGGCGCCGGGGCGACGGTCGGCCCGTTCGCCTACCTCCGTCCGGGCACGTACCTCGGCGACAAGGGCAAGATCGGCACGTTCGTCGAGACGAAGAACTCGACCATCGGCGAGCGCAGCAAGGTGCCCCACCTGTCGTACATCGGCGACACGACGATCGGCAGGGGCGTCAACCTGGGCGCGGGCGCCATCACGGCCAACTACGACGACCTCACCAAGCACCGCACCGAGATCGGCGACGAGGTGCACGCCGGCTCGCACAACGTCTTCGTGGCGCCCGTTAGGATCGGAGACGGCGCGAAGACCGGAGCCGGGGCGGTCATCCGAAAGGATGTCCCCGCCGGCGCCCTCGCACTGAGCGTCGCCCCTCAGCGGAACGTCGAGGGGTGGGTCGAGAAGAACAGACCGGGAACAGGTGCGGCGGACGTCGCCGCCAAGGCCCGTGGCGCACAGAAGGCGGACGATGGCGCGCAAGAAGAAGACCGTTGAGCTCGACCGGGCGAACGACATCGCCCCCGGTCTCGTCGCGAAGACCAAGAAGCGCCTCGTCGTCGCACGCGGCAGCTCGCACCCCGAGCTGGCCGGCGAGGTCGCCGAGCAGCTGAGCACCGAGCTCGTCCCCACCGAGTACCGCACGTTCGCGTCGGGGGAGATCCTGACGCGCTTCGAGGTGTCGATCCGCGGCTGCGACCTCTTCCTCATCCAGAGCTTCGGGCCCCCGGTCAACGAGTGGATGATGGAGACCCTCATCATGCTCGACGCCGCCAAGCGCGCGTCGGCGAAGCGCATCACCGTCGTCGCCCCGTACTTCCCGTACTCGCGTCAGGACAAGAAGGGCAGAGGTCGCGAGCCGATCAGCGCCCGCCTGGTCGCCGACCTGTTCAAGACCGCCGGCGCCGATCGCATCATGAGCGTCGACCTGCACGCGGCGCAGATCCAGGGCTTCTTCGACGGCCCCGTCGACCACCTCTTCGCCAAGCCGGTGCTGCTGGAGTACTTCGAGAACACCCTGAGCGCGGAGGACCGTGACCGGCTCACGGTGGTCTCGCCCGACACCGGCCGCGTCCGCGTCGCCGACACGTGGTCCGACAGCCTCGGCGCGCCGCTGGCCATCATCCACAAGCGCCGCGACCCGAACGTCGCCAACCAGGTCACCGTCAACGAGATCGTCGGCGCCGTCGACGGCCGCGTATGCCTCCTCGTCGACGACATGATCGACACCGGCGGCACCATCGTGAAGGCCGCAGAGGCCCTCAAGGCCAACGGCGCGGTCAAGGTCATCGTCGCCGCGACCCACGCGATCTTCAGCGACCCCGCGGCGCAGCGCCTGCAGAGCCCCGCCATCGACCAGGTCGTCGTCACCGACACGGTGCCGATCCCCGACGAGAAGCGCTTCCCGAGCCTTACGATTCTGCCTATCGCGCCGCTGCTCGCACGGGCGATCCACGAAGTGTTCGAGGACGGCTCCGTGACCAGCATGTTCGACGGGGCCGCCTGACGCCGACGCCGGACGAGGCGGCCCGGACCCCCGGGACCGGCCGGGGCGGCGGCACCGCAAGGACGGAGTGAGGATGTCCCAGCCGCTGACCGAAGCCCGCCTGACGGTCGCACGACCCTGGGCGCTCCCCGTGGACGCGGTGCTCGCGCACCTCGAGGCCGACGCGTCGGGGCTGACCTCCGACGACGCCGGCCGACGCCTCGAGATCGCCGGGCCGAACCGCCTTCCCGAGCCCGCGCGCCGCCCCGCCGTGCTGCGGTTCCTCTCGCACTTCAACGACACCCTGATCTACATCCTCCTCGGCGCCGCCGTCATCAAGGCGCTGATGGGGGACTGGCTGGACTTCTGGGTCATCATGGTCGTCGCGATCATCAACGCCGTCATCGGCTACATCCAGGAGGGGCGCGCCGAGCGGGCGCTCGCGGGGATTCGCGGGATGCTGTCGGCCGAGGCCAGCGCCCGCCGCGACGGCGGGTGGGTCACGGTGGCGGCGGCCGATCTCGTCCCCGGCGACGTGGTGCGGCTGATGCCGGGCGACAAGGTCCCCGCCGACCTCCGGCTGTTCGAGGCCTTCCAGCTGCGGATCGACGAGGCGGCGCTCACCGGTGAGTCGGTCCCGTCGTCGAAGGTCGACGACCCGGTCGACCCCGACGCCGGCGTCGGCGACCGCCGGTCGATGGCGTTCTCGGGCACCATCGTGAGCGCCGGCCAGGGCCGGGGCGTCGTCACCGCGACCGGGGCGACCACCGAGCTCGGCCGGATCCAGAGCCTCGCCGAAGAGGCCGAGACGCTCGCCACACCGCTCACACGCCAGCTCGACGGGTTCGGCCGGATCCTCACGCTCGTGATCCTGGGCATGGCGGCCGTGATGATGATGATCGGGCGCTTCCTGCACGGGATGCCGTACCCCGAGCTCATCTCGGCGGCCATCGGCTTCGCGGTCGCGGCGATCCCCGAGGGCCTCCCAGCGCTCGTGACCATCACGCTGGCAATCGGCGTGCAGCAGATGGCCCGCCACAACGCCATCACCCGCAAGCTCCCCGCTGTCGAGGCGCTGGGCTCGGTGACCACCGTCTGCTCCGACAAGACCGGCACGCTCACCAGGAACGAGATGACGGTCCGGCACATCGTCACGCCCCTCGCGCACTACGAGGTGACCGGTCTGGGCTACCGGCCGGAGGGGCGCATCGCCCCGGCGGGCGGAGCCGGGCTGCCCGGGGACGGGCTGCCCGGAGACCTCTCCGCGATCCTGGCGATCGGCACGCTCTGCAACGACGCCCACATCGTGCGCGACGACGACGGCGGATGGAGCCTCGTGGGCGAGCCCACCGAGGGCGCACTGAAGGTCGTCGCGATGAAGGGCGGTGTCGGGGGCGCGGGGGGAAGGCGCGTCGCCGTCATCCCGTTCGACTCGGCCAACAAGCTGATGGCGACGCTCAACGAGGGCCCGCGCTCGGGTGGGGCGGCGGGGGAGGTGTCGCGCGCGATCCTCGTGAAGGGCGCGCCCGACCGCCTGCTGGAGCGCTCGCTCACGCAGCGGAGCGAGGACGGCTCCCAGCCCCTGGACCGCACGCACTGGGAGGAGCAGGTCGCCGCGCTGAGCTCCCGCGGGCTGCGCGTGCTCGCCGCCGCCCGCAAGCCCGTGCGCGCGACGACCGAGGAGTTCGCGCTGGACGACCTCGTCGACCTCGAGTTCATCGGGCTCTGGGGGATCGTCGATCCGCCGCGCCCGGAGGCGATCGACGCGATCGCCGACTGCCACACCGCCGGCATCGGCGTGAAGATGATCACCGGCGACCACGCCGGCACCGCCCTGGCGATCGCCCGCGAGATGGGCCTCGCCGGCGCCGACGCCGAGGTTCTCACCGGCACCGAGCTCGAGGCGCTCAGCCAGGAGCAGCTGCGGGAGGTGGTGCGCGACGTCGACGTCTACGCCCGCACCAGCCCCGAGCACAAGATCCGCATCGTGCGCGCGCTGCAGTCCCACGGCGAGGTGGTCGCCATGACCGGCGACGGCGTGAACGACGCCCCCGCCCTGACGCGCGCGGACGTGGGCATCGCGATGGGGATCAAGGGCACGGAGGCGACCAAGGAGGCCGCGGAGTTCGTGCTCGCCGACGACAACTTCGCCACGATCCGCAGCGCCGTCGCCGAGGGCAGGCGCATCTACGACAACCTGCGCAAGTCCATCGTGTTCCTGCTGCCCACCAACGGCGCGCAGTCGCTCGTCATCCTGGTCGCGGTCGTCTTCGGGCTCGCCCTTCCCCTCACGTCGGTGCAGGTGCTGTGGGTCAACATGGTCACCGCCGTCACCCTCTCGCTCGCGCTGGCCTACGAGCCCGCCGAGCGCGGGATCATGCGACGCCCCCCGCGCGCCACCGGCGGGCCGATCATCGACCGCCGCGAGCTCGGCTTCGTGCTCGCCGTGTCGTTCCTCATCGGCGGGGCGGCGATGGGCGTGTTCTACGGCGTCGTGGCGACCGGCGTCGACATCGAGGTGGCACGCACCGAGGCGGTGCTCATGCTCGCGCTGGGGCAGCTCGCCTACCTCTTCAACTGCCGGCTCCTGACCCGCTCCAGCTTCACCCTCGACGTGCTGCGCGGCAACCGCGCGGTGTGGTGGTCAGCGCTTGCTCTCATCGTCCTCCAGCTGATCTACACGTATGTGCCGTTCATGAACGTGCTGTTCGACTCGCGTCCGCTCGACCCGTCGGCGTGGATCCTCCCCATCGTGCTCTCGGTCGTGATCTTCGTCGCCGTCGAGGTGCTCAAGGCGCTGCTGCGCGCCCGGCCGCCCGCGTCCGCACCGGCACCCGCGCTCAAAGCTTCCTCATAGGACCGGTTGCGAGGATCGCCGCGACGCCCGACGCGTCGACGACACGAGCTGGAGGACCGCAATGATCCGCACCGCCCCCGCATCCCGCACCGTCCGAGCCGGCGCCGCACTGAGCGCCGCCGCCGGGATCGCGCTCCTCGCCGGCTGCGCGGCGACGGCCTCCGATGCGGAGGAGCCGGCCACCGGAGCCGATCAGGAAGCGACCGGCTCCGGGTCGACGGGCTCCGGCAGCGCCTCGGGCTCGTATGCCGACGGCACGTACACCGCCGACGGCGCCTACGCGACCCCCGAGTCCGTCGAGACCATCTCCGTCACCGTCACCCTGGAGGGCGACGTCATCACCGATGTGGAGGTGACCGGCGACCCGCAGAAGAGCGAGTCCGAGGAGTACCAGGGGCGGTTCATCGGCGGCATCGCGGACGTCGTGGTCGGGCAGGACATCGACGACATCCAGGTCAGCCGCGTCGCGGGCTCGTCGCTGACCAGCGGAGGCTTCAACGAGGCGATCGAGGCGATCAAGTCCGAGGCGGCCGCCTGAGCCATGGGCGGGTCGGCGTCCTCCTGGCGATTCGACGCCATCGGCACCGTCTGGGAGGTCGTCACCGTCGAGCCGCTGCCCGAGCCTGCCCGCGACCGCGTACGGGGCCGCATCGAGGCATTCGACCGCAGCTGGTCGCGGTTCCGGAAGGACTCCGTGGTGACCCGGCTCGCGCGGGCCGGCGGGGAAGTCCCGCTCCCCGACGACGCCGGGCCGATGCTCGACGCGCTGGCGGCGGTGTGGGAGGCGACGGACGGTGCCGTGAACCCGCTCGTCGGGCGATCCCTCGAAGCGCTCGGCTACGACGCGCGGTACTCGCTGGTCGATCGCGGGGCGGTGGCGGCGCCCCCCGATTGGCGCAGGCTGCTCGCGTGGGACGACGAGCGGCTCATGCTCTCCAGCGCCGCGACGATCGACGTCGGCGCCCTCGGCAAGGGACGCCTGGTCGACATCGTGCTCGACGTCGTATGCGACGAGACGGCGGGGGACGTCACGGTCGACGCGGGCGGCGATCTGGCGGTGCGGGGGACGCCGCAGCGCATCGGGCTGGAGCATCCGTTCGATCCGCGTCGCGCGATCGGCGTGTGGGAGGTGACGGATGCCGCGCTGTGCGCGTCGGCGGTCACCCGGCGCGCCTGGCCGTCGGCCACCGGCACGACGCTGCATCACGTGCTCGACGCGCGGACGGGGCAGCCGGTGCGCACGATCGCCGCGACGTGGGCCGTCGCGCGGGACGCGATGACGGCCGACGCGGTCGCGACCGCGCTGTTCTTCGACGGCGGCCCGCGCCTCGCGCACGAGCGGGGTGTCGAATGGGTGCGCATGACGACCGACGGGCGTGCGGAGTGGTCGCCCGGCTGCGGCGCCGAGCTGTTCCTGTGAGCGGATAACGTGGAACGGTGATTCACGAGCCGATCGTGGTGGTGTGACGTGGGAACGCTCACCGCCTTCTGGAACCGCGTCTTCGCGGTGCTCGGCCGCGTGTCGATGTACCGCCTGGTCTACCTCGCGCTCGCGGCGCTCGCGGTCGTCGCCCTGGTGCTCTCGCTCTTCGACCTCGTCGGACCCGACCCGGTCGAGCTCATCGCGACGCTGCTCGTGCTCGCCGCCGTCTGCGTGGGGGTGGATGCCGCCGCCCAGCGGGTGCTGACCCTGCCGTGGCGCCTGGAGTCATCGCTCATCACGGCGCACATCCTGCTCTTCGTGCTGCGCCCGACGCTGGAGCTCGCCGGGCTGGCGGGGATCGCGATCGCCGCCGCGGTCGCGTCCCTCTCGAAGTACCTGCTCGCCTGGCGCGGGCGCCACATCTTCAACCCCGCCGCCGTGGGTGCCACCGTGCTCACGCTGCTGAGCCTCGCGTGGCCGGCGCTCGGCTCGTCGGCGTGGTGGGTGGGCACGCCCGCCCTCGCCGCACCGGTCATCGTGCTGGGCCTGGCGGTGCTGGTGCGCACCGAGAAGCTCCGGGTCGTGGCGGTGTTCCTCGTCGTCGCCGTCGCGGTCGCCGTCATCCGCACGGCCGCGCAGTATCAGGCCGCCGGGGTCGAGGTGGAGATCCTCGACGTGCTGTGGCCTGTGCTGTGGTCCTCGCCCTTCCTGTTCCTCGGCGCCTTCATGCTGTCCGAGCCGCTCACGCTGCCGCCCCGGCGCTGGCAGCAGTTCACCGTCGCCGCGGTCGTCGGAGTGCTCGCGGGCTGGCCGATTTCACTCGGCGACATCACCCTCGGACAGGAGCGGGCGCTGCTCATCGGCAACCTGGTCGCGTTCGCGTTCGCGCTGCGCACGGCGGTGCGGCTGACCCTGGTCTCGCGGGCCGAGCCCACACCGACCGTCGAAGAGCTCACATTCCGGGTGCACGACCGGTTGGCCTTCCTGCCCGGGCAGTACCTGGAGCTGGAGGTGCCGCACCGTCACCCCGACGCGCGCGGCACGCGGCGCGAGTTCAGCATCGCGTCCGCGCCCGAGGACCTGCCGCTGCTCAAGGTCGCGTTCAAGGACGGCACGGGCACGAAGCCGCTGAGCTCCTACAAGAAGGCCCTCGCGCAGGTGCGGCCGGGCGACGACCTCGCGATCACCGGGGTGTGGGGCGACTTCCTGCTGCCCAAGCGCGATGCCGCGCCGATCCTCATGGTCGCCGCCGGCATCGGCGTGACGCCCTTCGTGTCGCAGCTGCGGCATCTGACCGCGGCGGGCCTCGAGCGCGACATCGTGCTGGTCTATGTCGCGTCGGATGCCTCGGAGCTGGCGTTCCGCGGCGAGATCGAGGCATCCGCCGCTCGCGTCGTGGTCTTCACGCGCGACCGTCCGGTCGACCTGCCGAGTCACTGGCAGTGGGCGCGGGGCGTGCGCCTGGACGCCGAGGGCCTGATGCGGGTGGTACCCGACATCGCCTCCCGCCACGCCTACATCTCGGGGCCGGCCGGTCTGATCGCCGATCTCGCTCCCGCCCTCGAGCGCGCCCGTTCGATCACCACCGACGCCTTCAGCGGCTACTGAGCCGTGCCGACGCCGGTCCCTGGGGCCGGATCGAGGGGACGGGCGGGCAGGCGCACCTCGAAGGTGGTGTCGCCGGGCCGGCTGTCCACCGAGATGGAGCCCCCGTGCGCGTCGACGATGGCGCGCGCGATCGAGAGGCCGAGGCCCGTGCCCCCGGTCTGACGAGCGCGTGAGCGGTCGCCGCGGGCGAAGCGCTCGAACAGCTCGTCGGCGATGCGCGGGTCGACGCCGGGGCCGTCGTCATGGACGCGGAGCACGGCCGTGCCGCCGTCCCGCGCCACCGTCACCGTCACCGTGGTGCCGGCGGGTGTGTGGGTGCGCGCGTTCGCCAGCAGGTTGGTGACGACCTGCTGGAGGCGGCTCGTGTCGCCCGCGATGAGCACGGGCTCGTCGCCGACCTCGAGCACCCACTCGTGGTCGGGACCGGTCGGGCGGGCATCGCCGACCGCGTCGATGGCGAGCCGCGTGAGATCGACCGTGCCGTACACCAGCTCCTGGCCCTCGTCGAGCCGGGCGAGGAGGAGGAGATCCTCCACGAGGGACGTCATCCGCAGCGACTGCGCCTGGATGCGCTCCAGCGACGCCTCGGTCGTCTCGAGGGTCGCGGCGGCGGGCCCGGGCTCCGGCCGCGGTGCCAGACCGAGCGCCTTCAGCGACAGCTCGGAGTAGCCGCGGATCGAGGCGAGCGGCGTGCGCAGCTCGTGACTGGCATCGGCGACGAACGCGCGCATGCGCTGTTCGTTGCGCTGGCGGGCGGTGAGCGACTCGTCGACATGGTCCAGGAGCGTGTTCAGCGCCTCGCCGACCCGGCCGACCTCGGTGCGGGGGTCGGCCTGGCGCGCCGGGACCCGTTCGCTGATGGACACCTCGCCCTGGTCCAGCTGCTGCCGGGAGACCCGCTCGGCCGTGGCGGCGACCGCGCGCAGCGGCGCGAGGCCGGCGCGGATCGTCCATGCCGTCGCGACCGCGAGGAGGATGAGGCCGCCGGCGGTCAGCAGGCCGATGGTGGTGAGCATGCGCGCGATCGTGGCGGCCACCTCGTCGCGGGACAGTCCCACGACGACGATCGACTGACCGTCGACGCTGCGCCCTTCGACGCGGAACGTGCCGACGCCGTCGATGGTCACCACCAGCGGGCCCTCTGCGCGCAGTCCCGCCGCGAGCTGCTCGATCTGCTCGTCGTCGAGCGCGGTCACGGTGCCGTCCGCCTCGGTCACCGCCGCGGTGGGCGAGGAGGGGGGAGTCTCGATGGCCAGCAGGAATCCGGCCTGCTGGGGCTGCTGCTCCAGGATCTCCTGAGCGGTGAGCCCCGCACCCACGGGCTGCCGGGTGAGCACCGACATGCGGTCGGCGGTCGAGCGCAGCTCGCTGCTCAGTCCCTCCTCGAGCACCGTCCCCAGGATCGCACTGGTCGCCACGCCGACCAGCACCATGATGAACGACGTGATGCCGACGACGGTGACGATGAGCTTCCGCTGCAGCGTCCACGCGGCGCGCCGGGGAAGCTCGTCCGAGACAGGAGCACCCGTCCCCGGCGCCTCTTCGTCGCGCGGGGGCTCGATGCCGGCGCCGGTCGCGGCATCCGGCTCCGTCGTCGTACGGCTCCGGTCCGTCACTGGGGCGCCTTGATCATGTAGCCGACACCACGCACGGTGTGGATGAGGGGTTCGCGGCCGGCGTCGATCTTCTTGCGGAGGTAGGAGATGTAGAGCTCGACGACGCTGGAGCGGCCGCCGAAGTCGTAGTTCCACACGCGGTCCAGGATCTGCGCCTTCGACACGACGCGTCGCTGGTTGCGCATGAGGTAGCGCAGCAGCTCGAACTCCGTCGCGGTGAGCTCGATCTGCTCGCCGGCGCGCTCGACCTCGTGACTGTCCTCGTTGAGCGTCAGGTCCCCGACGCGCAGGATCGGCTCGGCGCCCGCCGCGTGCGCGGTGCCGGCGCGGCGCATGAGGCCGCGAAGCCGCGCGACCACCTCCTCGAGGCTGAACGGCTTGGTGACGTAGTCGTCGCCGCCGGCGGTGAGGCCTGCCACCCGGTCGGTGACGGCATCCTTGGCGGTCAGGAAGAGCACGGGGACGTCGTCGCCGGCCTGGCGCAGCCGCTGCAGCACGGCCATGCCGTCGAGGTCGGGCATCATGATGTCCAGCACCATGGCGTCTGGCTCGAACTCGCGTGCCGACTGCAGCGCCTCGAACCCCGACCCGGCGGTGCGCACCTCCCAGCCCTCCATCCGCAGCGCCATCGACAGCAGATCGGTGAGCATCTGCTCGTCGTCCACGACGAGGACGCGCAGGCTGGAGCCGTCGGGACGGAGGAGGGCCGGTGCCGGGTTGGTCATGCGTCCATTGTGGATGGCTTTCTATGCGCTTCCTATGGAGCCGGCTATGCGCGGGCTGTGAGATCCAGTTCGCGGCGCGGGAATCGGATCCGGCGTCAGCCGGCCGAACGCGCGTGGGCCGCGATGCGATCGAACAGCGCGTCGCGGTCCTCGTCGACCCGGCGGGCGCCGGGGTCGGCGTCGTAGTACGCCAGGATCCGCCGCGCCCCCTCGTCGAACGTGATCGTCGTGCGGAACTCCGGCACGAGCTCGGTCACCTTCGAGACGTCGAACAGCATCGAGTGCGCCTTGTCTCCGATCAGGCCGGGACCGAGGTCGGGGGCGAACGCCGCGATCGTCTCGGAGGCGACGTGGACGATGTCGGGGTCGGCCACGCCCGCGGCCTCGGCCAGCCAGCCGTAGATCTGGTTCCAGGTCGGTGCGTGCGTTCCGGTGATGGTGAACGCCTCCCCGATCGCCGCGGGGTTCGCGACGAGCCCCGTGAACGCGACTGCGAAGTCGTCGCTGTGCGTGATCGTCCACAGGCTCGTGCCGTCGCCGTGCACGATGACGGGACGCCCCGCGCGCATGCGGGCGATGTCGGTCCAGCCGCCGAGGGTGGGGAGCAGACGCTCGTCGTAGGTGTGCGAGGGGCGGATGATGGTGACGGGAAGCCCCCGTTCCCGGTGGGCGGCGACCAGGACGTCCTCGCACGCGATCTTGTCGCGCGAGTACTGCCAATAGGGATTGCGCAGCGGCGTCGACTCGGTGACCGGCACCCGCCGCGGGGGCTTCTCGTACGCCGAGGCCGAGCTGATGAACACGTACTGCCCGGTGCGCCCCTCGAAGAGCTCGAGATCGGAAGCGATGTGGTCGGGCGTGAAGGCCAGGAACTCCGCGACCACGTCGAAGCGCCGACTGCCCAGTGCGGCGCGCACCGCTGCGGCATCGCGGATGTCGGCCTCGATCAGCTCCGCCTCGGGCGGGATGGGCCGCCGGGCGCTGCCGCGGTTGAGCACCGCGACGTCGTGCCCGAGGGCGACGGAGCGGCGGACGCACGCCGCGCTGATGGTTCCGGTACCGCCGATGTAGAGGATGCTCGTCACCCTCGCGAGCCTACGCCCGACCACGGGCGACGCGTCTCGTCGCCGACGCCCGCCGTGGACGGACCCGGTGCGCGATGTCGGTCCCGCCCCCTAGTCTGGCGCGCATGAGCAACGACGATCTCAGCGCCGCCTCCGTCGGCACCGTCATCCGTCCGGGCGACCCCGAGTGGGAGTCCGCACGTCGCTTCCACTCCGGCATCGGCTCGCCCGCCGCCGTCATCCGGGCCTCCACCGTCGACGACGTGAGAGGGGCCATCCGCTACGCCTCGGCCGAGCGCCTCGAGGTCATGATCCGCGGCGGCGGCCACAGCGCGTGGGGCGAGGTCCCGGGCGGTCTCACCCTCGACATCTCGGCGCTGGACGCCATCTCCGTCGAGGGCACGCGGGTGCGTGTCGGGGGCGGTGCGCGGTGGGGTGCCGTCGCGCACGCGCTCGCCGAGCACGACCTCGGACTCAGCTCCGGCGACACCGCGTCCGTCGGCGTCGGCGGCCTCACCCTCGGGGGCGGCATCGGCTGGATGGTGCGCGCATGGGGGCTCGCGTGCGACCAGCTGGTGGGCGCGCAGCTCGTGACCGCCCGCGGCGAGGTGGTGGAGGTGACGGATGCCTCGCACCCCGAGCTCCTGTGGGCCCTCCGCGGCGGCGGCGGCAACTTCGGCGTCGTCACGCGCTTCGACTTCGAGGCGCACCGGCTGAACGGCGTGGTGCACGCCGTCTACGGCATCGACGCAGACGCACGGCCCGCCCTGCGGGTGCTGCGCGACATCCTCGCAGACGCTCCACGCGAGCTCACCGTCACCTACATGGACGTCCCGCCGATGGACCCGAACGCTCCTGCCGGCGCCACGGTGACCGCGGTATGGATCGGCACCGACGAGGAGGAGGCGCGCCGCGCGCTCGCGCCGCTCGCCGAAGCCCCCGGGGTGTCCGAGCGCGAGTTCGGCGTGCAGAGCTACCCCGATGTGCTGCTCGAGGCGCCCGAGTTCGACCCCGACCAGCCCATGCCGGGGTTCCTCGGGGGGAACACGCTCGTGGCGGACCTCGACGACGACGCGATCGATCGGATCGTCTCGTTCCGAGAGGCGAACCCGGCATCGGTCGTGCTGCTGCGGTCGCTCGGCGGGGCGTACGGGGACGTCGCCCAGGACGACTCCGCGTTCCCGGCGCGCAACGCGACGTGGTTCGCCATGGCGGGGGCGTTCGACATCCCGGGCATGGTCGACGACGACGCCCGGGCGCGGGCGCTGGCCGCGTGGGACGCCATCGAGGCGAGCGGCTCGGGCGTGTACGGCAACTTCACGGTGTCGACCGACCCCTCCTACGCCGCGCGAATCTACCCGCCGGCGACGATGGCGCGACTGGCGGCGGTCAAGCGCACGTGGGACCCGGGCAATGTCTTCTGCCGCAACCACAACGTGCAGCCCGAGGGCGACGGCCGGCCGGGTTCGGACGGACAGGCCGCCTGAGACGCCGAGGGCGGATCTCCGGCCGGGGATCCGCCCTCTGTCCGCTCAGGCGGTGCGTCAGTGGGTGTCTTCCGCCTCGATCTCGGTGCGGTCGCCCGACCACAGGGTGTGGAAGGTGCCTTCCTTGTCGATGCGCTTGTAGGTGTGGGCGCCGAAGAAGTCGCGCTGGCCCTGAATCAGCGCGGCGGGCAGGCGCTCGGCGCGCAGGCCGTCGTAGTAGGCCAGCGACGACGAGAACGCGGGAGCCGGGATGCCGGAGTTCGCAGACGCCGAGACGATGCGGCGCCATGCGCCCTGGGCGCGGCCGAGCGCGTCGGCGAAGTACGGGGCGGTCAGCAGCACCGCCAGGTCGGGGGTCTGGTCGTAGGCCTCGGCGATGCGGTTGAGGAACTGGGCCCGGATGATGCAGCCCGCGCGCCAGATCTTCGACACGGCGCCGAGGTCGATGGTCCAGCCGTACTCGGCGGCACCGGCGCGGATCTCGTCGAAGCCCTGGCTGTAGGCGACGATCTTCGACGCGTACAGCGCGAGGCGGACGTCCTCGATGAACGCGTCGGGGTCGTCGACCTGGAGGCCCTCGGCGGGGCCGGGCAGGCCGCGGGAGACCGCGCGCTGCTCGGGGTGGCTGGAGAGCGACCGTGCGAAGGTGGCCTCGGCGATGCCCGAGACCGGGACGCCGAGCGACAGCGCGGTCTGCACGGTCCACGCGCCGGTGCCCTTGGCGCCGGCCTGGTCGAGGATGACGTCGACCAGGGGCTCTCCGGTCGCGGCGTCCACCTGGCGCAGGACCTCGGCGGTGATCTCGATCAGGTACGACTCCAGCTCGCCGCGGTTCCACTCGGCGAACACCTCGGCGATCTCTGCCGGCGTCTTTCCGGTGCCGCGGCGGATCAGGTCGTAGGCCTCGGCGATGAGCTGCATGTCAGCGTATTCGATGCCGTTGTGCACCATCTTCACGAAGTGGCCGGCGCCGTCGTGACCCACGTGCGTGACGCACGGCTCGCCCTCCGCGACCGCCGCGATGGACTTGAGGATCGGTCCGAGGGTCACCCACGACTCGTCCGAGCCGCCGGGCATGATCGACGGGCCGTTGAGCGCGCCCTCCTCGCCGCCGGAGATCCCGGCGCCGACGAAGTTGATGCCGGTCTCGCGGACGGCCTTCTCGCGGCGGATGGTGTCGGTGAAGAGGGCATTGCCGCCGTCGACGATGATGTCGCCGGGCTCGAACACCTCGACCAGCGAGTCGATGACCGCGTCGGTGGGGCGGCCGGCCTTGACCATGATGATCGCCGCGCGCGGCTTCTGCAGCGACGCGGCGAACTCGTCGTAAGAGAACGCCGGCACGAACCCCGCCTCCGGGTGCGCGGCGGTCAGCTCGTCGGTCTTGGACCGGGACCGGTTGAACACCGCCACGGTGTTGCCTTCGCGGGAGGCGAGGTTGCGGGCGAGGTTCGAGCCCATCACCGCCAGGCCCACCACGCCGATGTTCGCCGCCGCGGCGACGGCGAGCTCCGGGCCCTCCGGCTCCGGGGTGGGGCGCCCGACGTCCTCGGGGGCGGGCGCGGCCTCGTGCGCCGTCGTCGCCTCATCAGGCGCCTGGTCCTGATCCGTCGAGATGGTGGTCTGGGCCTGCTCGCCGGTCAGCGAAGGATCGTTGGAAGACACGCGTGCTCCTGGGGTTGAGTCGTCGCTTTCAGCCTAGAGTCTGACGGCTCCGTGTTACGCCGCAGCGGCCGGAAGCTCACACGGCACGCAGCCGGGTTGTGACGCGCGGGCGGCCGTCGGCTACCGTGGCGGGGTGATCCCGTCTCACTCCGGCGCGACCGCCGGCAGTCCCGCTGCGCAAGGCCCCCGGATCGTCGTGATGGGTCCGAGCGGCTCGGGGAAGTCCGCGGTGGGGAGCGCGGTGGCCGCACGCCTCGCTCTCCCGTTCGTGGACGCCGATGACCTGCACCCGGAGGCGAACGTGGCGAAGATGGCCGCCGGGGTGCCGCTGGACGACGCGGATCGGATGCCATGGCTGGACGTGGTGGCCGCCGAGCTCCACGACGCGCCCGGTGGAGTCGTGGTCGCGTGCTCGGCGCTGGCACGACGCTATCGGGAGCGCATCCTCTCCGGCGCACCGGCGACGGTCTTCGTCGAGTTGCGGACGTCCACCCGCGAGCTGGCCCGGCGCATGGCGACGCGAGAGCACTTCATGCCGTCGTCGCTGCTGGCCTCCCAGCTGCAGACGCTGGAGCACCTGGAGCCCGAGGAGCCGGGCGTGGTGGTGGCGGGGGACCCGCCGCTGGCGGACGTCGTCGACGCCGCGGTTCACGCGATCCGGCGGTATCCGGCGCTCCGATAGCCCCGTTCAGTCCTTGTTGCGGTACGCCTGACGCCCGAGGCCCCAGAAGGCCAGCGCCGTCCCGAGGGCGCCGACCGCGGCCATCGCGCCGATCAGCCAGAGCAGGGCGTGAGACCAGAAGCCGTATTCCATGGGGTCCTCCGTGTGAGCGGGAAGTCGGTGCGTTCCTCATCGTAGTGGGGGCGCTGGTAGACTCGTGTCGAACTTCGGCGAGGGATGCCTCGCGCCTGTCGGCCACCGGCGGGCTGCGGCATCCGTGATCGACGCGGTGATGCGGGCCCCCGGCTTTCCTCACGCGCGCGCGTTCGAGTCGAAGACACCCCCGATACCCACGGTCCGCCATCTCGCGGGCCGAGCGACAACGGGCCCCAGGCCCGCAAGGAGAACCCATGTCCACTGAGGTCGACACCAAGGTCCAGGCCGAGCTGCGCGAGAACTTCGGCAAGGGCTTCGCCCGCCGCCTGCGCGCCGCCGGCAAGATCCCCGCCGTCATCTACGGCCACGGCACCGATCCCGTCCACGTGGCCCTTCCGGGCCACCAGGTGTCGCTGCTCATCCGCCGCGCCAACGCGGTGCTCGAGCTCGATCTCGACGGCAAGGCGCAGCTGACGCTGGTGAAGGACGTCCAGAAGGACCCGGTGCACCAGATCATCGAGCACATCGACCTCCTCGTCGTGAAGAAGGGCGAGAAGATCCAGGTCGACGTCCCGGTCATCGTCAACGGCGAGCCCTTCGCCGGCACGATCGTCAACCTGGACGCGCAGACCGTGGCGCTCGAGGTCGAGGCGACCCACATCCCCGAGCACATCGAGGTCGACGTCGAGGGCCTCGAGGAGGGCACGCACATCACCGCCGGCGAGCTCACGCTGCCCCGTGGCGCGACCCTCGCCGCCGACCCGGAGATGCTCGTCGTCGCCATCTCGGTCCCCGCTGCCACGCTGGCCGCCGAGGACGAGATCGCCGAGGCCGACGCCGAGGTCGCCGCCGAGCAGTCGGAGGCTTCCGAGACCCCGGCCGAGGAGAACGAGTCCGAGTAAGCCTCGGAGCGCTTTTCAGGCGAGGGGGTGCGGATGCCGCACCCCCTCGTCCCGTTCCACGACGAGCTCGATCCGGGCCGGACGCCCGGTCGGGCAGGATGGAAGTCATGGCAGAGGCGTGGCTGATCGTAGGCCTGGGCAACCCGGGGCCCCGATACGAGCTGACCCGCCACAACGTCGGCCAGCTCGTGGTCGACGAGCTGGCGGGACGGCGCGGCGAGTCCTTCAAGACGCACAAGGCGAACGCCCGCGTGGTCGAGACGTGGCTGCGGCCGGGCGGCGCGAAGCTGGTGCTGGCCAAGCCGAACACGTTCATGAACGTGTCGGGCGGTCCCGTCGCGGGGCTGGCGAAGTTCTACGGGATCGACCCCGCGCACGTCGTGGTGATCCACGACGAGCTGGACATCCCGTTCGACACCATCAAGCTGAAGGTCGGCGGCGGCCACGGCGGTCACAACGGCGTCCGCGACGTCGCCAAAGCGCTGGACACCCCGGCGTTCCCGCGCGTGCGCGTCGGGATCGGCCGCCCGCACGGCCGGCAGGACCCGGCGGACTGGGTGCTCGACCCGTTCGGCGCCACCGAGCGCAAGAACCTCCCGATCCTCCTGGGCGACGCCGCCGACGCCGTGGAGCAGCTGGTCGACGAGGGACTCCTCGCCGCGCAGCAGAAGCACCACGCGCCCCGCGAGTGACTCCGGGCTCAGCCCGCGGCGAGGCCGGCCGTCAGGAAGCCCTGCGCCACCGCGCCGTAGGCGATGGGGCCGAGAGCGGCGATGATCACCGCCGCGATGCCGGCTCCCCGGCCGCGGGAGGTCACGATGGCCACCACGCCCTGGATGAGCGCCCACAGGCCGAGCGCGGTGCCGGCCCAGAAGGCGATCTCGCCCATGAGCACCCAATCGCGCACGGGGGAGAGGATCGACCAGTCGAAATCGCCGGTGGCGGTGCGTGCGCTGATCTCGCGACCCGCTCCGAGCCCGATGTTGAACGCGGCGACCGCCGCGAGCAGGCTCGCGCCGACCGTCGCGATCAGAGCCAGGCCGAGGGCGACGAGTCCGAGCGTGCCGCGGCGCCGCGCGGGTGCGGGTGCCGCGGAGGGCGACATGGCCGGCGCGGCGCCGCGAGTGCCGCCGAACCCGGCGGGCGGCGCATAGCCCGGCGGGGGCGCGTACGCGGAGGCGGGCGGAGGACCGAACGGTGCCGCTCCGGGCGGCGCCCACGTCTGCGGGGGTGCGGGCGGGGGCGGGGGCGGCGTGCCCGAGGGCTGCGAGGGATCGCTCACGCGACTCATCCTAGGAGCGCCGACGACGTTCGCGGCCGCCCTGCCCCTGGCTCGCGGCGCCCGGTGTCGGCGGCGCGTCGTAGACTCGTGCGGTGACAGTTCCCGGGATCGTGCGCGCCCTCGAACAGGCTGAACCGTTCCGGGACGCTGTGGCCGCGGCATCCGTCGACGCCGACTTCTCGCTCGTCGAGGGCCTCGACGCCCCCCTCCTGGCGGCGCTGGTGGAACGCCGGCGCGCCGCCGGGCGTCCGCCTGCCGTGCTCGTGATCGCCCCGACGGGGCGCCGTGCCGAATCCCTCGGGCCTGCGCTGGGAGCGCTGCTGCCCGGAGCCGAGGTGCTCCACTTCCCGGCGTGGGAGACGCTGCCGCACGAGCGGCTGAGCCCGAGCGCAGAGACGGTGGGCGCCCGCCTCGACATCCTCCGCCGGATCGCACGATGGGACGCCTCGACGCCGCTCGTGGTGACCGCATCGGTGCGCGGCGCGATCCAGCCGCTGGCGGCGGGACTGGACGACGTCGAGCCGATCGAGATCGTCGTCGGCGGCCGCGGGCACGACCTCGGCGAGGTGTCGGCGCGACTGGTGGAGCTCGCCTACCACCGGGTCGACATGGTGTCGCGACGCGGCGAGTTCGCCGTACGCGGCGGCATCCTCGACGTGTTCCCGCCGACGGCCGCCCACCCGTACCGCGTCGAGTTCTTCGGCGACGAGGTGGACCAGATCCGCGCCTTCTCGGTGGCCGACCAGCGCTCCCTCGCCGGGGATGTGCGCGAGGTCACGCTGCTGCCGAGCCGGGAGCTCCTTCTCACCGAGGCCGTGCGCGGACGCGCGCGACAGCTCAAGGACGAGTTCCCCGGACTCGCCGCGATGCTCGAGAAGATGGCCGAGGGCATCCCGGTCGAGGGGATGGAGTCGCTGCTTCCGGCCGTGGTCGACGACCTCGTGACCCTCGCGGACTACCTCCCCGAAGGATCCGCCGTCGCGCTGGTCGATCCCGAGCGCGCCGTCACGCGCGCGATCACGCTGGGCGAGACCAACCGCGAGTTCCTGGACGCGGCCTGGAGCGCGGCGACAGCGGGCGCCCGGACTCCGGTCGACCTCGGTGCCGGCGACTTCCTCACCCTTCCCGAGCTCCGCGAGGCGGCGCGCGAGCGGGGGAGTGTCTGGTGGCGGATGAGCTCGTTCGACTCCGGGCAGGCCGATGCCGTGGCCGAAGGCCTCCTCGACGCCGCGATCGACGACGACGTCGACGTCGCGCTCGAGGCCGCTGCGGCGATCCGGGTCCCCGGCGCCCCCGTGCCCTCATTCCATGGCAACGTCGACGGCGCCACCGAGCATGTCGGCGCGCTCCTGGCCGAAGGGTGGCGCGTCGTGGTCGCCGCGTCGGGCGCCGGCCTCGTGGAGCGGGCGCGCGATGTCCTCGCCGAGCGCGGCATCGCCGCGCGCAAGGTCGACGAGGTGCACCACGCCCCCGAACCCGGCATCGCCCACGTCGTGGTGAGCGTCCTCGAGCGCGGCTTCCAGTTCCCCGACGCCAAGCTCGCGGTGCTCACCGAGTCGGAGTTCTACGGCAGGACCATCGGCGGCGACAGCCGTGTCGTGAAGAAGCTCGCGTCGCGACGCAAGACCGTCGTCGACCCGCTGCAGCTCAAGGCCGGCGACTACGTCGTTCACGCCACGCACGGCATCGGCAGGTTCGTCGAGCTCACCCAGCGCGAGGTCTCCAGCGGCGGGCGCAACGCCGTGAAGAGCGTGCGCGAGTACCTCGTGCTGGAGTACGCGCCGTCCAAGCGCGGCTACCCGGGCGACAAGCTGTTCGTGCCCACCGACCAGCTCGACCTGCTCTCGCGCTACGTCGGCGGCGAAGCGCCGTCGCTGTCGAAGATGGGCGGCAGCGACTGGGCGCAGGCCAAGAGCAAGGCCCGTCGCGCGGTGCGCGACATCGCCGTCGAGCTCGTCAAGCTGTACTCGGCGCGCATGGCGTCCAAGGGGCACGCGTTCGGCCCCGACACCCCGTGGCAGCGGGAGCTGGAGGAGGCCTTCCCCTTCGCCGAGACCCCCGATCAGCTGCAGACGATCGACGAGATCAAGGCCGACATGGAGAAGCCGATCCCGATGGACCGGCTGCTTTCCGGCGACGTCGGATTCGGCAAGACCGAGGTCGCCGTGCGCGCGGCCTTCAAGGCCATCCAGGACGGCAAGCAGGTGGCGATGCTGGTGCCCACGACACTCCTGGTCAAGCAGCACCTCGAGACCTTCACCGAGCGGTTCGCCGGGTTCCCGGTCAAGGTGCGTGCGCTGTCGCGGTTCCAGACCGACAAGCAGGCGCGCGACGTGGTCGCAGGCCTCGCGGACGGCACCGTCGACATGGTCATCGGAACGCACCGCATCCTCACCGAGAAGGTGCTGTTCAAGGACCTCGGCCTCATGATCATCGACGAGGAGCAGCGCTTCGGCGTCGAGCACAAGGACCAGCTGAAGAAGCTCAAGACCAACGTCGACATCCTCGCGATGAGCGCGACGCCGATCCCGCGCACCCTCGAGATGGCGGTGACCGGCATCCGCGAGATGTCGACGCTGCAGACGCCGCCGGAGGACCGGCACCCGATCCTGTCCTACGTCGGCCCACGCAACGACAAGCAGATCGCCGCGGCGATCAGGCGCGAGCTGCTGCGGGAGGGGCAGATCTTCTACGTCCACAACCGCGTGCAGTCGATCCAGCGCGTCGCATCGCAGCTGGCCGAGCTCGTGCCGGAGGCGCGGATCGTCGTCGCGCACGGGCAGATGGGGGAGCACCAGCTCGAGCAGGTCGTCGACGACTTCTGGGAGCGCAAGGCCGACGTGCTGGTCTCCACGACCATCATCGAGACCGGCCTCGACATCGCCAACGCCAACACGATCATCATCGACCGCGCCGACAAGTACGGGCTGAGCCAGCTCCACCAGCTGCGCGGCCGCGTCGGCCGTGCGCGCGAGCGGGCGTACGCGTACTTCCTGTACGACGACCAGAAGCCGCTGAGCGAGACGGCGGCCGACCGCCTCGAGACGATCGCCGTGAACAACGACCTGGGCTCGGGCATGCAGGTGGCGCTCAAGGACCTCGAGATCCGCGGCGCGGGCAACCTCCTCGGCGCCGAGCAGGCCGGGCACATCGCCGGCGTCGGGTTCGACCTGTACCTCCGCATGATCGGCGAGGCCGTGGCGACCTTCCGGGGCGAGGACACCGAGGGCCCGACGGAGCTCCGGCTCGAGCTGCCGGTGCAGGCGCGCATACCCGATTCGTACATCGACAGCGAGCGACTGCGTCTCGAGGCCTACCAGAAGCTGTCGGCGGCCGCATCCGTCACCGCGGCGCCCGACGCGATCGACCTGGTGATCGAGGAGCTGACCGACCGCTACGGGGAGCCGCCGGCGGAGGTCGAGGGGCTGCTCGCGGTGGCGCGGCTGCGGCGCCGCGCCGGTCAGGCCGGCCTCGCCGACGTCGTCGCGATGGGCCCGAACCTGCGCATCGCGCCGGCGAACCTGCCCGATTCGATGCGGGTGCGGCTGCAGCGCCTGCACCCGAAGGCGAAGGTCGTCGCCGGCGGCGAGGCGCTGGTCGTGCCCCTGCCGACCGCAGGCGGCGAGCAGCTCGGCGACGACGAGCTCGTCGCGTGGGTGGCGCAGCTCATCGAGCAGCTCTGGCCCGAGAAGAAGGCGGAGCCGGCGGCGTCCGAGGCGGCGACGGCCTGATCGGGCGGCGGTGCGCCGGACTCAGGAGCCGGACGCCTCCAGGCGCGGGAAGGTCCACGAGCCGTCGAGCACCTCGGGGTGCGGCCGGTAGAGGCGCACCAGGTAGTTCCAGCCCTCGGTGACGGGGATCGCGTTGGCCGTCCCGGGCGGGAAGTCGCCGAAGCGCACGGTGGTCGACCCGTCCGGATTGCGCACGCCGGTGATGCTGTTCACGGTGTACGCGTCGCGGTCGTTCGGTTCGAAGTAGCCGGCGGCGTTGTAGACCGAGATGGACCAGAATCCGTCGACCGGCACCTCGCCGACGGTGAGCTCGTACCGGCCGACGGGGAGGCGGGGATCCTCGCTGACGTAGACCGCCTCGCTGGTGGGCAGCCCGCCCCAGCCCGCGGCGGTGCCGATGAGGTGACGGATCGGGTCGACCTCGTCCCGCGTGCCGAAGGTGCGGTCGAACGACGTCAGGTTGCGGGCGAGTGCCAGGAGGGCGTCGCGGGTCTCGTCGAGCGAGCCGGTGTCGTAGTCCGGATAGTCGAAGGCGGCAGCGGAGGCTGCTGTCAGACCCATGGCGTCCTGGATCTCGTGCACGGCAGCCAGGTCGTCGGCGTCGCCGGGATCGACGAGCGTCCGCACGGCCACCACGACGTGGCGGCTGCCCGGTCGGGCTGCGCTCAGCTGGTACGCACCGGCATCGTGGTAGACCGCCACGACGTGGTGATCCTGGTCGAGCACCATCGCGGACAGGTAGCGGTCTCCGTGCTCCGGGAGCGTCAGCGTCGCGCCGGCGGTCGCATCCACCACGGCGAAGCTGTACAGGGTGTCGCGGTTGAGCCGGATGACGGTCTGGTCGTCGATCGCCGCAGGCGTCCGATTGTGCACGAACCGGTTCACGCCGCCCGCCTTGTGCTGGAGGTCGCGGAACATGCGGTCCGTCTCGGCGCGGGTGAAGTTGTCGGCGCTCACGTGGATGCTCACGACGCCGATCCTGACACATCGGCCCGGAGGCTCGCGAAGCCGCGGTCGGCTCAGATGACGCCCTGAGCCAGCATCGCGTGCGCGACGCGCTCGAAGCCGGCGCAGTTGGCGCCGACGACGTAGTCGCCCGGGTGACCGAACTTCTCGGCGGCGGCGAACGCGGAGTCGTGCACGTCGGCCATGATGGCACGCAGCTTCGCCTCGCTGTCGTCGAAGCTCCAGCGCTGTCGGGCCGCGTTCTGGCTCATCTCCAGGGCGGACGTCGCGACGCCGCCGGCGTTCGCGGCCTTGCCGGGGCCGAAGAGCACACCCGCCGACTGGAACAGCTCGATCGCCTCGGGCGTCGAGGGCATGTTGGCGCCCTCTGCGACCGCGCGCACCCCGTTCGCGACCAGCGCGCGCGCGTCCTCGGCCTCCAGCTCGTTCTGCGTCGCGCTCGGGATCGCCACGTCGACCGGCACCTCCCAGGGACGCGCGCCCTCGACATAGCGCGCGCCGGAGCGGCGCGCCGCGTACTCCGAGATGCGCGCGCGCTCGATCTCTTTGATCTGCCGGAGGAGGTCGACGTCGATCCCGGCGTCGTCGACGACATAGCCGGAGGAGTCGGATGCCGTCACCGGCGTCGCGCCGAGCTGGCGTGCCTTGTCGATGGCGTAGATCGCCACGTTGCCCGAGCCCGAGACGCCGATCCGCTTGCCCTCGAGGGTCTCACCGTGGACGCCGAGCATCTCGTCGACGAAGAAGACCGCGCCGTAGCCGGTGGCCTCGGTGCGCACCTCGGCGCCGCCCCACTGCACGCCCTTGCCGGTGAACATGCCCGACTCGTGGCGGTTGGTCACCTTGCGGTACTGGCCGAACAGGTATCCGATCTCACGGGCGCCGACGCCGATGTCGCCGGCCGGCACGTCGGTGTGCTCGCCGAGGTGGCGGTAGAGCTCGTTCATGAAGGACTGGCAGAAGCGCATGATCTCGGCGTCCGACCTGCCGTGGGGATCGAAGTCGCTGCCGCCCTTGGCGCCGCCGATGCCCTGGCCGGTGAGGGCGTTCTTGAAGATCTGCTCGAAGCCGAGGAACTTGATGATCGAGAGGTTCACCGACGGGTGGAACCGCAGGCCGCCCTTGTAGGGGCCGAGGACCGACGAGAACTGCACCCGGTAGCCGCGATTGACCTGCAGGCGTCCGGTGTCATCGACCCACGGCACGCGGAAGAGGATCTGGCGCTCGGGTTCGACGAGCCGCTCGAGGATGCCGCCGTCGACGAACTCCGGGTGGGCTTCCAGCACCGGCGCGATGGACTCGAGCACCTCGTGCACCGCCTGCAGGAACTCCGGTTCGTGCGGGTTGCGCGCCTCGACGGTGTCAAGGACGAGGCGGATGGAGTCGGAGGCGGCGATCGCGGCGGGGGGCGAGGCGATGGGCAGCGCAGAAGTCATGGTGCAGGCTTTCGGGGGGTGGAGCGATGGGCCGGGATGCGGCACCTTTTCACCCTACCCACGGCCGAACGGCACTCGGCCCGTGTGACGCCGGTCCCCGGCGCCCGGCGCCGGGCGCGGGGCTGCGGCATCGCACTACGCTGTGAACCGAGCCGCGCCGGCGCCGATGACGCACGGCAGCGGAGGCGAGGAGGCATGATGCGATTCGAGCACCTCGGGGTCACGCCCCGGATCCATCCCGACGCGGTGGTCGCCCCGACGGCGGTGATCAGCGGCGACGTCGTGATCGGACCCGACTGCCAGATCCTGCACGGCGCGGTCGTCACCGCGGAGGGCGGCGCGATCACGCTCGGGTCGAACGTCATCGTGATGGAGAACGCGCTCATCCGGGCGACCGCCACCAACCCGGTGCACATCGCCGACCACGTCCTCGTCGGGCCGATGGCGAGCATCTCTGGAGCGGTGGTGGAGGAGGAGGTCTTCCTGGCCACCGGCACGCGGGTGTTCAACGGCGCGTATGTGGGAGCGCGCAGCGAGGTGCGCATCAACGCCGTGGTGCACCTGCGGACGACGCTGCCGCCCGACTCCACCGTGCCGATCGGATGGGTCGCGGTCGGACACCCGGTGCAGATCCTCTCGCCGGACCGGCACGAGGAGATCTGGGCCGCGCAGCGGGAGCTCGACTTCCCCGGCTACGTCTTCGGCCTCGACCGCGAGACGCCCGACCTCATGGTGCAGCTCACCGAGCGCTACGGACGCAGCCTCGCCCGCCACGCCGACGACCGCCGGCTGGACTGACGCGAGCCCGTCGCCTTCTCCGGGCGGGCCGGCCCGCCGGCGTTGCGCGAAGCGACCTCGGGACCCTGGTGGGCGCTCGCGGGAGCATCTAGGGTCGGTCCATGGGCCTTCTGGGGACCCGATCGAAGCTCGAACAGGCTGCGGGGGCCTTCTCGAGCAACTGGCGCAACCCCAATCTGCGCCGCGCCCAGCTGAGCTTCCTCGGCGCCTGGACGGCGGAGTGGGCCTTCACCGTCGCGCTGGGGATCGTGGCCTACAACGACGGCGGCGCGCTTGCGCTGGGATTGGTCGGCCTCCTGCGCATGCTTCCGTCGGCCCTCCTGGCGCCGATCCTGTCGCCCTTCGCCGACCGCGGACGGCGGGAGCGGGTGCTCGTGACGGTCTCGCTCCTGCGCGGGGCGGCGACCGCTGTCGCCGCGGCGGTGGTCGTCCTCGCCGGCCCGGTCCTCGTCGTCTACGCGCTGGCCGTGCTGTCCACGATCGCGGCGACCCTCTTCCGCCCGGCCCACTCCGCGCTGCTGCCGACGCTGTCGCGCACCGGGCACGAACTCGCGAGCGCGAACGTGGTTCGGGGTCTGCTCGACTCCATCGCGACGCTCATCGGACCGCTGATCGCGGCGGTCCTGCTGGCGGTCGCCGACGTGTCGATCGTGTTCGCGGTCGCGGCGGCGGCCTCCTTCTGGGCGGCAGTCCTGCTGCTTCGTGTCCGCTACGACGCGCCCCCGCGGCCACCGGCGCCGCGACCCGACCTGATGCGGGAGGCGATCGACGGCCTTCGCGCCGTCGTGCGCAGCCGCGACCTCCTGCTCATCCTGGGCCTCGCGGCCGCTCAGGCGCTGACGCGCGGCGCGCTCACGGTGTTCTCGGTCGTCGTCGCGATCGAGCTGCTGGGCATGGGCGAGTCGGGCGCCGGCGCATTGATGGCCGCCGTGGGCGTGGGCGCAGTCGTGGGGTCGCTGTGCGCCTCGCTGCTGGTCGGCACCGGACGACTCGGCGCGTGGTTCGCGGTGGGGGTCGCGCTGTGGGGTCTGCCGATCGCGCTGGTCGGCGTGTTCTCCGGGCAGGCGGCCGCGCTGCTGCTGCTCTCGTTCGTCGGCGTCGGGAACGCGCTGATCGATCTGGCGGGGTTCACGCTCATCGGTCGACTCGCCCCCGACGAGGTCATGGCCCGCATCTTCGGCGTGCTCGAGAGCCTGGTCGTCATCTCGATCGGCGTGGGATCGATCCTGGCCTCGGCACTCATCGCCTGGCTCGGCCTGGAGCCCGCCCTCATCGGCATCGGCCTCATCTGCCCGGTGCTGGCGATGCTCTCGTGGTGGCGCCTGCGCCGGCTGGACGGCGCGGTCGGCGCGCTGGATGCCGACGTCGCCCTGCTGCAGCGGGTGCCGATGCTCCAGCCCCTGCCGCTTCCGGCGATCGAGCAGCTGGCGCGGGGGCTCGAGCCGGTCGACGTGCCCGCCGGGCGGGCGGTGTTCGTGGCCGGGGACGTCGGCGACCGCTATTACGTCATCGCGTCCGGTGAGGCGGACGTGATCGGCGACGATCGCGTGGTGGCGACGCTGGGGGAGGGGGAGGGGTTCGGCGAGATCGCACTCCTGCGACGCACCCGGCGCACGGCGACCGTCGTGGCGCGCACGGCCCTCGCGCTCAAGGGGCTGGCGGCGGACCGCTTCATCGCCGTCGTCGTCGGATACGGTCCCAGCGCCCGCACCGCCGCCGCGGCGGTCGACGTCCGGCTCGGCCGCTACGCACCGAAGGGCACGGCGGGCGAGGCGCCGGCCGCCGAGGACGGGCAGCCCTGACGCGCGAGCGCGTGCTCAGCCGGTGTTCTGGAGGCCTGCGGCCACGCCCGAGACAGACAGCAGCAGGAGGCGCTGGAGCTCGGGATCGACGGGTGCCCCCTCGGGTGCGGCGCGCAGCGCCCGCAGGGCGCGCAGCTGCAGCAGCGACAGCGCGTCCACGTAGGGGCTGCGCATCTTGACCGCGCGCTGGAGGACGGGCTTGTTGCCGAGCAGCTCGGTGCCGCCGGTGACCCGGATCACCCAGTCCCGCGTGAGCCTCATCTCGTCGCGCACGAGGGCGGCGAGGTCGTCGCGGTCGCCGAGCTCGAGGTAGTGGCGGGCGATGCGGTCGTCGGTCTTGGCCAGGCTCATGGCGACGTTGTCGATCAGGGTGCGGAAGAGCGGCCACTCCCGGTAGGCCCGCTGCAGCAGCTCCTCGTCGCCGACGCGCTCGAGGGCCGTGCCCAGCCCGAACCAGCCGGCGAGGTTGATGCGGGCCTGGGTCCACGCGAACACCCACGGGATCGCACGCAGGTCCTCGAGGGACTCGACGGAGAGCCCGCGCCGCGCGGGACGCGAGCCGAGCGCGAGGTGGCCGATCTCCTCCATCGGGGTGACGCGGGCGAACCAGGGCGCGAAGCCGGGTGCCTTCACGAGCGAGAAGAAGCGCTCGCGGGATGCCTCGTCCATCGTCGCCGCGACGGCGGCGAACTCGTCCGCAGCCGCCCTGTTGCGCTGCTCGTTCGACGGCGCGGATGCCAGCAGGATGGCCGCGGCCACCTGGTCGATGTGGCGCATCGCGATGGCGGGATCGCCGTAGCGGGCGAAGATGACCTCGCCCTGCTCGGTGAGCTTGAATCGGCCGTCCACCGAGTGGGGCGGCTGCGCGAGGATCGCGGAGTTCGCCGGCCCGCCGCCGCGTCCGAGGGCTCCGCCTCGGCCGTGGAACAGGGTCAGCTCGATGCCGTTCTCGTCCGCCCACGCGGCGATCTTCGCCTGCGCCTCGTACAGCGCGAGGTTCGCGGCGACCGGTCCGACGTCCTTCGACGAGTCCGAGTAGCCGAGCATGACCTCCAGGCGCCGGCCGGTGGCATCCAGACGCGCGGCGAATTCGGGGTGCTGCACGATCTCGGCGAGGATCGCGGGGGCCGCCTGCAGGTCGGCGAAGGTCTCGAACAGCGGGATCACGTCGAGCACCGGCGGCGTGCCGTCGGGTCCGACGGCGAAGCGGGCGAGCTTGTGAACCGCCGCGAGGTCGTCCGCCGACTGCGTGAACGACACGATGTAGCGTCCGGCCGCTCGCGGGCCGTAGCGCTCCTGCAGGAACCCGACGCTCCGGATCACGTCGAGCACCTCCTCGGCCTGCTCGCTGAGCGGGCCGCCCGCTTCGAGTTCCGCCAGCACCTTGGCGTGCACGGCCGAGTGCTGACGCACCTCGAGCTCGGTCAGGTGGAACCCGTACGTCTCCACCTGCCACAGCAGCTGCTGCAGGTGCCCGTACGCCTGACGGGGCGCGCCCGCCTGCACGAGCGAGTCCTGGACCACCCGCAGATCGGCGAGGAGGTGCTCCGGATCCCGGTAGGCGAGGTCGGCGTCGCGCTGACGCGTCGCCTCGATCTTCCGGGCGATGAGCAGCAGGATGCGGCGGTGCGGCTCGTCGGGCGATCGCTTGGCGATCTCCTTCGCCGCGTCCTCGTCGGCGGCCTTCATGCGCTGCCACAGGGCGACCAGCGCGTCGCTCGGCGGCGTGGTGGAGGCATCCAGCGTCAGCGTCCGCCCGATGCGGCTCGCCGTGCGCTCCAGACCGAGCAGCACGTGCTCGCTGGCGATCGCGGATGCCTTGCGGGTGACGGATGCCGTCACGAACGGGTTGCCGTCGCGGTCGCCGCCGACCCACGAGCCGACGCGCACGAAGGAGCGCACGACGGGGGCGCGGCCTCCGGCGGCGGGACCCTGCAGCGCGTCGTCGACGCGGCGGTACACGTGGGGCACGGCGGTGTAGAGCGTCTCGTCGAAGACGGCCATCACCGCGCGCACCTCGTCGGTCGGCGAGGGCTTCTCGGGGCGCAGCGGAGCGGTGCGCCAGAGCGTGTCGATCTCCTCCAGCATGCGCCGCTCCGCCCGCCGCTCGTCCGCGCCGTTGCGCAGGGACGCGTCGTGCTCCTCGAGCAGGGCGGCGAGCCGCCGGATGCTCGACGACACCGCCCGACGGCGCGCCTCGGTGGGGTGAGCCGTGAAGACCGGGTGGAAGCGCATGGCCTGGAGGCGCTGCAGCGCGGTGTCGTCGCCGACCTCGGCGGCCAGGCGCACGAAGGCCGCGGCGACGGAGTCGGTGGCCTGCTCGCGGTCGGGGCGCCCGTCGCGCTCGCGGAGGACACGCACGCGCTGGTGCTCCTCGGCAAGGTTCACGAGGTGGAAGTACGCCGTGAACGCCCGGGCGACCTCGTCGGCGCGGGCGATCGTGAAGGACTCGGCGATCTCGGCGGCGCGGGCGAAGGCCTCCGGCGTCTCATCGGTGTAGGCCTGGATGGTCGCGGTGCGCAGTCGCTCCACGTCCTCGTACAGCCCGGGCGAGCCGCTCTCGCGCAGGACCTGCCCCAGCAGCGTGCCGAGCATGCGCACGTCGCCGCGCATCTTCTCGGGAATCGCCTGCTCCGCCTCGAATCGTCCGACGAGGTCGATCGCTTCGGTGTGGGTGAGTTCGCGCATCCCTCCAGGCTAACGGCGCGTCGTTTCGGCGACGTCACGCGGGACGCTGTGTGACGAAGGCCGCCGGGCGCCGTCCGGATAGACTGGGCCCCTGGTGTGCCGGGAAGTCTGGTCGGCGCGGTGCTTCGGCGCCGGAACCCGATGATCGACGAAAGGACCCGTGTGTCCCTGCTCCGCTCTGCCCGCTTTCCGGCGATCGTCCTCCTCGCGGCGGCGATCCTCGCGCTCGTGCTCGCCAACTCGCCGCTCGGACCCGCGATCGCGTCCGTCAAGGATGCCTACGTCGGCATTCCGGGCGTGTTCGAGATGTCGGTGGGGCACTGGGTGCAGGACGGGCTCCTGGCCGTCTTCTTCTTCATCGTGGCCGTCGAGCTGCAGTACGAGCTCACCAACGGCGAGCTGAATTCGGCGCGCAAGGCGCTGCAGCCGGCGATCGCGGCCGCGGGCGGCGTCGTCGTGCCGATCGGGGTGTTCCTGCTGTTCGCGGCACGCTCCGACGCGGTCGACGGGTGGCCGATCCCCACCGCGACCGACATCGCCTTCGCCCTCGGCGTGCTGGCCGTCTTCGGCAGGGGCCTTCCCTCCGGGATCCGCATCTTCCTCCTCGCTCTGGCGATCCTCGACGACATCGTCGGCATCGTCTTCATCGCGGTGCTGTTCACCGAGGACGTCAACGTCGGACTGCTCGCGCTCGCCGCGGTCGTCGTGATCGTGTTCGGCTTCCTGAGCCGCCGGCTCGACACCCGCGCGCAGGTGCCGATCGCGATCGTGCTCGGCGTGCTGGCGATCGCCACGTGGGTGCTGGTCTACCTGTCGGGTGTCCACGCCACCATCGCCGGCGTCGCACTCGGTCTCGCGATGGCGCAGCGTCCCGCCCTGCGCACCCGGCACGAGCTGGAGCCGTGGGTGAACGGCATCGTGCTTCCCCTGTTCGCGTTCTCGGCGGCGCTCGTCGTCATCCCGTCCGTCTCTCCGTCCCAGCTGTCGCCGGCGTTCTGGGGCATCCTCGTCGCGCTCCCGGTCGGCAAGGTCATCGGCATCTCCCTCGCGGGCTGGATCTCGCTGCGCGTGGGCAACCGCGGCGCGACGCCGCATCTGTCCTTCGCCGACCTGCTCGCGGCAGGAGCCCTGGGCGGGATCGGCTTCACCGTCTCGCTGCTGCTGTCCGAGCTCGCCTTCTCCGGCGATCCGCTTCTGCGCGACGAGGCGACCCTGGGCGTGCTGGGCGGATCGATGATCTCGATCCTGCTCGCGGCGGTCCTCGTTGCCCAGCGGGCGCGGCACTACCGCCGCTCGGAGTCCGCGTCGCCGAGCGATGAGATGCCCCCGCCGGCCGCGACGGAGGGCCAGATCGCATGACCGCCGGATCCGGTCCCGCGTCCGACCCGCTGCGCGAGGCGGCCGACGTCATGCGCGCGGTGCGCGACCGCTGCGTGTGGACGCAGCAGATCGACCACCGCGCACTGGTCCCGTACCTCGTCGAGGAGAGCGCGGAGCTCATCGACGCCGTGGAGGACGGCACCCGCGACGAGCTGCGCGAAGAGCTGGGCGACCTGCTGTGGCAGGTGCTGTTCCACGCCGAGATCGCCTCGCGCGACCCCGAGGCACCGTTCGACATCGACGACGTCGCCCGCGGGCTGACCGAGAAGATGGTGCGACGCCACCCGCACGTCTTCGGCGACGCCGTGGCGACCACGCCCGAAGAGGTGCTCGTGCACTGGAACGCCGCCAAGGCAGCGGAGAAGCACCACCGACGCTCGGTGCTGGAGGGCGTGAGCGAGCGGATGCCGAGCCTCGCGCTCGCCCAGAAGCTGCTGTCCAAGGGGTCGCAGGTCGGGGTCTCCGCAGCGGCCGGGTCGTCCGAGCCGGATTCCGAGGCCGAGCTCGGCGACGCGCTGCTGGCCCTCGTGGCGACGGCGCGCGCCAACGGGTGGGACGCCGAGCGCGCGCTGCGCGAGCGTCTGCGCGGGCTCGAGCACGACATCCGCGCCGCCGAGGGCACCCCGGGCGACCTGGAAGGATAGGGGCGTGGCATCCGTCAATCCGCCGCGCGGCATGCGCGACTTCCTCCCCGCTGAGAAGGCCCGGCGCGAGCGTGTGCTCGCCGTCATCCGTGAGCGCTATCGCGTGCACGGCTTCGACGAGATCGAGACGCCCGTGATGGAGGAGTACTCCCGGCTCCACGCCGGGATCGGCGGCGACAACGAGAAGCTCGCGTACAACGTGCTCAAGCGGGGGCTCGACGCCGAGGCGATCCGCGCGGCCGCCGACGACCCGGCGAGCCTGACCGATCTCGGCCTGCGCTATGACCTCACGGTCCCGCTCGCACGGTTCTACGCGACCAACCGCGGGCAGCTCCCCGCCGTCTTCCGCTCCATCCAGATCGCACCGGTCTGGCGCGCGGAGCGTCCGCAGAAGGGCCGCTACCGCCAGTTCGTGCAGTGCGACATCGACATCATCGGCGACCCGTCGCCCCGCGCCGAGGCCGAGCTCATCGTGGCCACCCTCGACACGCTCGACGCGATGGGCCTGGACGGCGGGAGCGTGCGCATCAACGACCGCCGGGTGCTGGACTGGATGCTGGACAGCTTCGGATTCGGCGTCGAGGAGCGTCCGGGCGTGCTGATCACCGTCGACAAGCTCGACAAGCTGGGCCCCGAGGGGATCGTGGCCGAGTTGCGCGACCGCGGGGCGTCCCCGGCCGCGGTCGACGCCTTCGAGGCGTTCCTGCGCCGCCCGATGACGCTCGAGTACAACCCGTACGGTGAACGCCAGATCCGCAAGGCGCTGCCCGAGGGCGCGCCCGACGACGTCGTCGCGGATCTCGTCGGCATCGGGCACGCGGTGGCCGCGGCCCGCGCGGCGACGCCGGGCGCGACGGCAGGCGACGAGGGTCTCGCGGACATCCCGGTCGTGTTCGACCCCTTCCTCGTGCGCGGCATGGGCTACTACACCGGAACGATCTTCGAGCTCGCCCACCCGTCCGTGGAGTACTCGCTCGGCGGCGGTGGCCGCTACGACGGCATGATCGGCCGCTTCCTCGGGCAGGACGCCCCGGCGGTCGGGTTCTCGATCGGCTTCGAGCGCATCGTGGACCTCATCGCGGAGCAGACGGATGCCGCGGCCCCGGCTGTCGTCCTCGTCCATGACCGCGACGTGCCCGAGGGGGAGCTCCTGGCGCACAAGGCGGCCCTCGTGCGTCAGGGATCGCGTGTGCGCCTCGAGCAGCGCACGAAGAACCTCAAGGCGCTGCTGGAGCGCGCGGCGGCGGACGGCTACACGGCGTTCGCCACCGTCGGCGCCGGCGCCGCGACGGCTGCGCTCGAGGTGAAGCCGCTGGGCTGACGCCGGCCGGTCAGGCCCGCCCGAAGCGCAGACGCAGCGCGCGGTAGGCGACGCCGGCGGCGACGACGACCGCTCCCGCCGCCACGGACGGCCAGGGGAGCGTCACCGCGAGGACGAGGCATCCGACGCCGCCCAGGATCTGCAGGGCTGCCGGATACCGCCGTGCGTCGCCGCGCTGACGCAAGGCCGCGACGTTCGCCACGAAGTAGTACAGCAGCACGCCGAACGACGAGAACCCGATCGCGCCGCGCAGGTCGACCAGCGCGACCAGCACCACCACGACCGCGGCCACGACGAGCTCGGCATGGTGGGGCACATGCCAGCGGGGGTGCACGCCGTCGAGGAACCGCGGCAGGTCCCGCTCCCGAGCCATCGCGAACGTCGTCCGACTGACGCCGGCGATGAGGGCGAGCAGCGCCCCGAGCGAGGCGGCCGCCGCGCCGACGCGGACCGCGGTGTCGATCCAGGCCCAGCCGGAGCGCGCCGCGGCATCGGCCACCGGCTCGGTCGACGCCGCGACGGCGGCCGGACCGAGGGAGCCGAGCACCGCCACCGCGACCACGGCGTACACGGCGAACGCGATGGCGAAGGCGATCACGATGGCCCGCGGGATGACCCGGCGCGGGTCGCGGACCTCCTCGCCCATCGTCGCGATGCGCGCGTAGCCGGCGAACGCGAAGAACAGCAGGCCGGCCGACTGCAGGATGCCGTACGCGCCGCCCGTCCAGAGGGTCTCGGCCGAGAGCCACCCGGGAGCGGCGCCCGCGGAGAAGGCGGCGGTGACGGCGGCGGCGAGCGCCCCCAGCGAGATCACGACGATCACGCGGGCGGCGGACGCGGTGCGCGTCACCCCGAACCAGTTCACGGCGGTGAGGACGACGACCGCGCCGATGGCCACGGGTCGCTCCCAGCCGCTCGGCGCGGCATAGGCGGCGAACGTGAGCGCCATCGCCGCGCAGCTGGCGGTCTTGCCGATGATGAAGCCCCAGCCGGCGACGAATCCCCACCACGGCCCGAGCTCGGCGCGCCCGTAGGCGTAGGTCCCTCCCGACGTCGGGTGCGCCGCGGCGAGCTGCGCCGACGACGTCGCATTGCCGAAGGCCACGAGCGCCGCGATCGCGAGCCCGATGAGCAGTCCCGTGCCCGCGGCATCCGCCGCGGGGCCCCAGACGGCGAAGACCCCCGCGCCGACCATGGAGCCCAGACCGATGAACACGGCGTCGCCGAGGCCGAGCCGGCGCTGCAGGGAGGGGGATGCCACGGCCGAACCCTAGCGCGTCGGCGTGGCATCTCCGCGTCACCGGGGCGACGGCATCCGTTCATGCGGGTGCTGTGCCATGACGCCATGCCGCGCACCCACCAGGCCGGTCCGGGCGCCGTCGCCGCCGCGTTCGCCGGCGCCGCCATCGGGGCGGGGCTCGTGCTGCTCGGCAGCCGCGCGGTGCTGTCACGGCAGGCGGCAGTCGCCCGCCGTCGCATCGGCAAGCCGCTCGGGGAGGAGGCGCTCGACGCCGACCGCATCTGGGCGCGGCGCTTCGACGGCGAGCCGGTCGACCTCGTCGTGCTCGGCGATTCGATCGCCGCGGGACTGGGCGCCGAGCGCCGAAAGGACACCCTGGGCGCCCGACTCGCGAAGGGGGTCGCGCGCAAGCTCGGCCGTCCGGTGCGGCTGCGGACCGCCGCGATCGTCGGCGCGGAGTCGTCGGTGCTCGCCCAGCAGGTCGACGGGCTCCCCGCCGACTACGCGCCCGACGCGGCGGTCATCGTCGTCGGCGGCAACGACATCACCCACCGCGTGCCCGTGCCCACCTCGATCGCGCACCTGGAACACGCGATCCTGCGCCTGCGCGCTCGGGGTGCGGTGGTGGTGGTCGGGACCTGCCCCGACTTGGGGGCGCTGCGACCGGTGCCGCAGCCGCTGCGCGCGCTCGGCTCGCGCCTGTCGCGCCAGCTCGCCGACGCCCAGGCCGATGCCGCCTCCCGGTGCGGTGCGCGACCGGTGTCGCTGAGGCGCGCGGTGGGTCCGTTCTTCGTCACCCAGCCCGACGAGATGTTCAGTCTCGACAGATTCCATCCGAGCGCACTGGGGTACCGGCGCACCGCCGAGGCGCTGCTGCCGGCTCTCCTCGCGGAGCTCGAGTCGGGAGCCGCGCTTTTCGAGGCCGTGGTGAGCCGGGCGGCCGCCAGGCCTTGACGCCCGGCCCGCGGCCGGATTGGCTGAGGGCATGGCGGCACCCGCACCCGACACCTGGCCCACCCCCGAGAAGTGGTCCCGCGTCGACGCGTACCTGACGGAGCTGCTCGTCGGGCACGACCCCGGGCTCGAACGGGCGGTGGCCGACCAGAACGAGGCCGGACTGCCGGCGATCGAGGTCGCGCCGGTCAACGGCAAGCTGCTCCATCTCATCGCGCGCATGTCGGGCGCCCGGCGTGTGCTCGAGATCGGCACGCTGGGCGCGTACTCGACGATCTGGCTGGCACGCGCCCTCCCTCCGGACGGGCTCGTCGTGACGATCGAGGCCGAACCCCGCAACGCCGAGATCGCGCGCGTCAACCTCGACCGTGCGGGCGTGGGGGAGAGGGTCGACATCCGGCTCGGGCGGGGCGCCGACGTGCTGCCGACGCTCGAGGGCGAGGGGGCGTTCGACCTCGTCTTCATCGACGCCGACAAGGAATCCAACACGATCTACCTCGACTGGGCGGCGCGTCTCGGCCGGCCGGGCACCGTCGTCCTGGTCGACAACACGGTGCGCGGCGGGGAGGTGGCCAATCCGGCGACCGAGAATCCGCAGGTCATCGGCGTCCAGCGGGGCCTCGAGATGCTGAGCCGCGACCCGCGCTTCGACGCCACGGCCATCCAGACGCTCGACGCGAAGGGATACGACGGCATCGCGATCGCACTCGTGGTGTGACGCGAGCCTGTGGCCGCGGCATCCGTCACCACCGGACCGTGCCGGTCGCTACGCTGAAGGGCGGACCGACGACGCTCCGGCGAATCACCCTAAGCAAGGAGAAACCCCTGTGGCACAGATCGAGGCTGTAGGCGCGCGCGAGATCCTCGACTCGCGCGGAAACCCGACCGTCGAGGTGGAGGTGCTGCTGGACGACGGCATCGTCCAGCGCGCGGCCGTTCCCTCGGGTGCGTCGACCGGCGCCTTCGAGGCGTACGAGCTGCGCGACGGCGACAAGAGCCGCTACAGCGGCAAGGGCGTGCTGAAGGCGGTCGCGGCCGTCATCGACGAGCTCGGCCCGGCCATCGAGGGGGTCGAGGCGAGCGAGCAGCGCGTCATCGACGAGATCCTCATCGCCACCGACGGCACCGAGAACAAGTCCCGCACCGGCGCCAACGCCATCCTCGGCGTGTCGCTGGCGGTCGCCAAGGCGGCCGCGGACTCGGCCGACCTGCCGCTGTTCCGCTACCTCGGCGGACCCAACGCCCATGTGCTGCCCGTGCCGCTGTTCAACGTCATCAACGGCGGCGAGCACGCTGACAACGGCATCGACTTCCAGGAGTTCTTCCTCGCCCCGATCGGCGCCGACACGTACGCCGAGTCGCTGCGCTGGGGCACCGAGGTCTACCACGTCCTCAAGGGCGAGCTGAAGGCCGCCGGCTTCGCGACGGGCCTCGGCGACGAGGGCGGCTTCGCCCCCGATCTCCCCAGCAACCGCGAGGGCCTGGACTTCCTCATCCAGGCGATCGAGAAGGCCGGCTTCACCCCCGGCCGCGACATCGCCGTGGGCCTGGACGTCGCCGCCACCGAGTTCTTCAAGGACGGCGTCTACACCGTCGAGAGCAAGCCGTGGTCGGCCGAGCAGCTGACCGACTACTTCGCCGACCTCGTCGCGAACTACCCGATCGTCACGATCGAGGACGCCCTCGCCGAGGACGACTGGGACGCGTGGAAGGCCCTCTCCGACAAGATCGGCACGAAGGTGCAGCTCGTCGGCGACGACCTGTTCGTCACCAACCCCGAGCGCCTGCAGCGCGGCATCGACCTCGGTGTCGCCAATGCGCTGCTGGTGAAGGTGAACCAGATCGGCACGCTGTCCGAGACCCTCGATGCGATCTCGCTGGCCACGCAGAACGGCTACCGCTCGATGCTGTCGCACCGCTCGGGCGAGACCGAGGACACCACGATCGCCGATCTCGCGGTCGCGGTGAACGCGGGTCAGATCAAGACCGGCGCGCCCGCCCGCAGCGAGCGCGTCGCGAAATACAATCAGCTTCTGCGCATCGAAGAGGAGCTCGGCGAGGCCGCGGTGTTCGCGGGCCGCGGAGCGTTCCCCCGTTTCCAGGGCTGATGCGCTGACAGCGTTCTGACGAGAGGGGGAGCCGTGGGCAAGACGACGGCTCCCCCTTCCCGTACCCGGCAGGCGCCGGCCGCGCGCCGTCGTCCGGTGGGCGGCCGGGCCCCGGTCGACGTGCGCGCGTGGCTGGGCGGCATCCGGCTCTCGGGCTTCATGGTGATCATGATGGGCCTCGTGGTGCTCGCCGCCTTCGTGCTGGTGCCCACGATCGGCACGTACGTCGATCAGCGCCAGCGGATCGCCGCGCTCGAGGAGGCGGTCCAGGTCAGCCGCGACGAGGTGGAGGAACTGGAGTCCCAGCGCGAGCGGTGGCAGGATCCCGCCTACATCACCACGCAGGCTCGCGAGCGGCTGTACTACGTCAAGCCGGGGGAAGTGGTCTACCTCGTCGACGACGATCTGCCGCCCGAGCTCGAGCCGCAGGAGCAGGAGCCGGTGAGCGAGGAGCTCGAGGCCGCACGCGCGGACTGGATGTCGCAGCTCGTGCGATCGGTCGCCGAAGCCGGGCTCGCCCAGACCGTGGCGCCCCTGACGGTGGGCGTCCCCGACCCGGAGCCCGCGACGACGCCGTCGCCGTGAGCGCGGCCGGCTGCGGCATCCGCCCGCACGCGGGCGCGGTCCAGCGCCCTGCCAGGCGGCGCCGCTAGCCTGGAATCGTGACGACCCCGCCGTTCCCCCCTGTCAACGACGCCGATCTCGCCGTGCTCCGCGAGCAGCTCGGACGACCCGCCCGCGGTGTGGTGGGGATCGCGGCGCGCTGCGTGTGCGGCAACCCGACCGTCGTCGCGACGTCGCCACGACTGCCGGACGGGACGCCCTTCCCGACGTTCTACTACCTCACCCACCCGGCGGCGACGGCGGCGATGTCGATGCTCGAGGCCGACCACGTGATGCGGGAGCTCTCGGAGGTGCTCGCCGGCGACGACGAGGTGGCCGAGGCCTATCGCCTGGCGCACGAGGCGTATCTCGGCGACCGCGCGGCGTACGGCGCCGTCGAGGAGATCGAGGGCATCTCCGCGGGCGGCATGCCGACGCGCGTGAAGTGCCTGCACGCTCTCGCCGGCCACGCGCTCGCCGCCGGTCCCGGGGTCAATCCGATCGGGGACCGGGCCCTCGCGATGTCGTCCTGGTCTCCGCAGCGTTGCGTGTGCACCCAGCCGGGATCCGGCGGATGATGCGTCGCCTCGTCGGTGCCATCGCCTCCACCGCGATGACGCTCACGCTCGTCACGGCCGCCCCCGCGGCCGCGATCGCCGCGCCGGCCGACGAGGATCCGGTCCGGGCCGCCGAGTACTGGCTCGACGACTACGGCATCGAGAAGGCGTGGGAGACGACCCGCGGCGCCGGCGTGAAGATCGCCGTGATCGACACCGGCATCGGCCGCGGACCGATCGAGTTCACCGGTGCGGTGGTCGGCGGCACGGATGTCTCCGGCGCCGGCTCGCCTGACGGGCGCACGCCCGTGGGCGCCGTCGACGCCGACCACGGCAGCTGGGTCGCCTCGCTCGCAGCCGGCCGCGGAACGGGACCGGACACCGGCATGGTCGGCGTGGCGCCCGAGGCGCAGCTGCTCTCGGTGTCGGTCGCCTTCGGCTCGTCGGCCACCCGGCCGTTCTCGGACCAGATCGCCGACGCGATCCGGTGGTCGGTCGACAACGGCGCCGACGTCATCAACATGTCGCTGACCACGAACGTCCCGGACTGGCCCGAGAGCTGGGACGACGCCTTCCTCTACGCCTTCGAGAACGACGTCGTCATCGTCGTCGCCGCCGGCAACCGCGGAAGCGGCACGACCAAGGTGGGAGCGCCCGCGACGATCCCGGGCGTGCTGACCGTCGGCGGCGTCGACCGCTCCGGCAAGGCGAGCGTCGATGCCTCGACGCAGGGCATCACGATCGGGGTGTCCGCGCCCAGCGAAGAGCTCATCGGCGTGTCGGCGGACTCGACACTGGTCTCGTGGAACGGCACGAGCGGCGCCGCGCCGATCGTCGCCGGCATCGCGGCGCTCGTCAGGGCCGCCCATCCCGACCTCGACGCGGCGAACGTCATCAACCGCATCGTCAAGACGGCCGAGCCCGTGGGCGACACCGATGAGTCGCGCCTGCTCTACGGCTTCGGACTGGTGGATGCCGCGGCCGCCGTCGCCGCCGACGTGGCGGCCGTCACCGCCAACCCGATGGGAAGCCTCGCGGACTGGGTGAGGCTGTACCGGCGGGCCCCGGCGGAGCCGGTCACGGAGGAGCCGCAGGCCAGCGCCCCCGTGCCGGCGCTGCCCGAACCGGACGCGCCCACCAGGCTGTCGTCGCCGCTCCTGCCCGACCGGAACACCGTGCTGTACGGCACCCTTCCGCTCACCATGCTCACGGCGGCGGCTATACTGGTGGCGCTCGGCGTCACCGCTGCTGTCCGACGCATCCGATTGGCGTCCCGCGCGCCGAGCCGCTGACACAGGAGGAGTACTCCAAACCGTGACCAACACCGTGCCCAAGATCCTCATCGTCGGTGGCGGATACGCAGGCTTCTACACGGCCTGGAAGCTCGAGAAGCATCTGCGCAAGGGCGAAGCGGACGTGACGATCGTCGACCCGCTGCCCTACATGACCTACCAGCCCTTCCTCCCGGAGGTCGCGGCCGGCTCCATCGAAGCGCGTCACTCCGTCGTGGCGCTGCGTCGCCACCTCAAGAAGACGACCGTCGTGGCCGCCAAGGTCACCGGCATCAACCACGCGAACAAGGTCGCCACGATCACCCCCATCGCGGGCGAGCCGTACGAGTTCGAGTACGACCAGATCGTCGTCACCGCCGGCGCCGTCTCGCGCACCTTCCCCATCCCCGGCATCGCCGACAACGCGATCGGCCTGAAGACCATCGAGGAGGCCGTCGCCATCCGCGACCGCCTGATGTCGAACTTCGACAAGGCCTCCACACTGCCCCCCGGTCCCGAGCGCGACCGGCTGCTGACGGTCGTCGTGGTCGGCGGCGGCTTCGCGGGCATCGAGGTGTTCGCCGAGCTGCGCTCGCTCGCCTCCGCGCTGGTCAAGAGCTACCCGCAGCTGACGTTCAGCGACACCCACTTCCACCTCATCGAGGCCATGGGGCGCATCATGCCCGAGGTCTCGCTCAAGACCAGCGAGTGGGTGCTGAAGAACCTCGCCCAGCGCGGCGCCTCGGTGCACCTCGACACGCAGGTCACCGGCGCCGTGGGCGGCAACATCGAGCTCTCCACCGGCGAGACGATCCCCAGCGACCTCATCATCTGGACGGCGGGCGTCATGGCCAACCCGACGGTGGTGCGCGGCGGCGACCTGCCGGTCGAGGAGCGCGGACGCATCCGCACCCGCGCCGACCTGCGCGTGGGGACCGAGGAAGAGATCGTCGAGGGCGCCTGGGCGGCCGGTGACGTCTCGGCCGTTCCCGACCTCAGCGGCGGCGGCGTGGGCGGCTACTGCGTGCCCAACGCCCAGCATGCGGTGCGTCAGGCGAAGCTCCTCGCGAAGAACCTCGTCGCGGTGCTGCGGGGCGAGCTCCCGCGCGAGTACCACCACAAGAACCTCGGCGCCGTCGCAGGCCTGGGCCTGTGGGTGGGCGTCTTCCAGTCGGGCAACCTCGCCCTGAAGGGCCCGATCGCGTGGCTCGCCCACCGCGGCTACCACGGCCTGGCGATGCCCTCGTGGGAGCGCAAGTGGCGCGTGCTGTGGGGCTGGTGGAACAACTTCTGGCTGGGCCGCGACCTGGTGAACCTGTCGACCGTCCAGAACCCCCGCTACGTCTTCGAGGAGTTCGCGGCGCGTCCGCGTCCGCCGCAGCCGGTCGAGGCGGCCCCCGCCGAGACGCCGGCCGCCGCGCCCGCTCGCAAGGCGCCGGCCCGCAAGACTCCGGCCAAGGCTGCCGCCGACGCCGGCAAGGTCGCCGCGAACTGATGTGGAACGGATGCCGCAGGCTCGTCTGAGAGGATGAGCCTGCGGCATCCGCGTTCCCGCGATCGCCCCCGTAGCCCAACCGGCAGAGGCAGGCGACTTAAACTCGCCGAAGTGTGGGTTCGAATCCCACCGGGGGTACCGACCCGGTCTGCGCGCTCACCGCGGCTCGTCGTAGGCTGGGGCGATGCGCGCGCACCGGAGCCGAGCCCGTTGAGTCTCGACCTGCTGTCCACGTCCCCGGCGGCGAAGCCGTGGAGTCGTCCCGCCGCGTACTGGGGCGAGATGACCGGCGCGGTGGCCGACGTCAGCGGCCCGGTCGCCGCCGTCCACGCCGGCGCACTCCGGTACAACGCGCTGGACCTCGTCGTGCGCGCGGGAGGCGTGCCGATCCGTGTCGCCACCAAGTCGGTGCGCGTGCGCGAGGTGCTGGACGCCGTCCTCGCCCTCCCCGGGTACCGCGGCATCCTCGCGTACACGCTGCCGGAGGCCCTGTGGCTGGCAGACACGCATGACGACATCGTGCTCGGGTACCCGACCGCCGACCGCGCGGCGATCGCGGCGCTCGCCGCCGACGAACGCGCGGCGGCCCGGATCACGCTCATGGTGGACGACCTCGCGCAGCTCGACCTCGTCGACGCCGTGGCCGCTCCCGGCGCGCGCCCCGAGCTGCGCGTCGCGATCGACGCCGATGCGTCGTGGCGAGCGTCGGGGCTGGGTCACATCGGCGTCCTCCGCTCGCCCGTGCACGAGGCGTCGGAGGTGGCGGCGCTCGCGCGTTCGATCGCGGCGCGTCCGGGGTTCCGGCTCGTCGGGCTGATGATGTACGAGGCGCAGATCGCCGGGCAGGGCGACGCCACCGGCGCTGGCGACGCCGTGATCCGGTGGATGCAGCGGCGCTCGGCGGCTGAGCTGCTCGACCGCCGCGCCTCGATCGTCGCAGGGCTGCGCGACATCGCCCCGCTCGAGTTCGTCAACGGCGGAGGCACCGGCTCGCTGGAGCGCACGGCATCCGATCAGTCCGTCACCGAGGTGACCGCCGGCAGCGGGCTGCTCGCGGGCCACCTGTTCGACGGCTACCGCGCCTTCCATCCGGCGCCGGCGGCCGCGTTCGCCCTCGACGTGGTGCGCAAGCCCGCGCCCGACGTCGCGACGGTGCTCGGCGGGGGCTGGATCGCCTCAGGCCCGGCGCTGGCGTCACGACAGCCGCGAGCGGTGTGGCCGGAGGGGCTGCGCATGGCCCCGCGCGAGGGCGCCGGCGAGGTGCAGACGCCGCTGCGCGGCGACGCGGCACGAGACCTGCGCGTCGGGGACCGCGTGTGGTTCCGCCACGCCAAGAGCGGTGAGCCGGCCGAGCACGTCGACCGCTACCACGTCGTCGACGGCGGGGCCGTCGTCGCCGACCTGCCGACGTACCGCGGTGAGGGGAAGGTGTTCCTGTGACGCGTCCGGGCGGGACATGGCGCAACTGGGCGCGCACCGAGGCGGTGAGGCCCCAGCGCGTGGAGTATCCGCGCACGGTCGCGGCGGTGCAGCGCGCCGTCGCCGCCGCCGCGGCCCAGCGACTGCCGGTCAAGGCAGTGGGCGCCGGTCACAGCTTCAGCGGCATCGCCGTCGCCCCCGGGGTGCTGCTGGAGCTCGCGGACCTCAGCGGCCTCGTCGCCGTCGACGTCGAGCGCTCCCGGGTGACGCTCCTCGCCGGCACCCGGCTGCACCGCATTCCGGGCCTCCTCGCGCGCTACGGCCTCGCGATGGAGAACCTCGGCGACATCGACCGGCAGTCGATCGCCGGCGCCGTCTCGACCGGCACGCACGGCACCGGCGCGCGGTTCGGGGGCATCGCCGCCCAGGTGGTCGGGGCGACTCTCGTGACGGCGACGGGGGATCTCCTGCGCGTGGACGAGGACGAGAACCCCGAGCTCGTCCCGGCCGTGGCGCTCGGGCTGGGTGCGCTGGGCATCCTCGTCGAGGTCACGCTGCAGTGCGTTCCCGCCTTCGTGCTCCATGCGGTGGATCAGCCCGAGCCCCTCGATGAGGTGATCGCGGGCTTGGAGGACCGCGTCGCCGGCGTCGATCACTTCGAGTTCTACTGGTTCCCCCACACCGACCGGGCGATGACCAAGACCAACATCCGCCTGCCCGAGAGCGCGCCGCGGCATCCGCTCCCGCGGGTCGGCAAGTGGGTCGACGACGTCCTCGTCGGCGGCGGCCTCCATCGCGTCGCGTGCGCAGCGGGCGCCGCGGTGCCGCCGCTGGTGCCCCCGATCAACCGGGTGTCCGCGCGGATCTGGGGGAATCGCGAGTTCACGGATGCCTCGGCCCGCGTCTTCGCCACGCGTCGGTCGGTGCGCTTCCGCGAGATGGAGTACGCGCTGCCGGTCGCGAACGTCCGCCCCGCGTTCGAGGCGGTGCGCGCTCTCATCGACGCACGCGGCTGGCGGGTCGGGTACCCGGTGGAGGTCCGCTTCGCGGCGCCCGACGACCGCTGGCTGTCCACCGCGCACGACCGCGCGTCCGCGTACATCGCGGTGCACCGGTACTGGCGTGAGGACCCGGCCGAGTACTTCGAGGCGGTGGAGGAGATCATGCTCCGCTTCGACGGGCGGCCGCACTGGGGCAAGATGCACACCCTGGACGCCGACGCGCTGCGGCCGCGGTACCCGCGCTTCGACGCCTTCGTGGAACTGCGCGACCGCCTCGACCCGGAGCGGGTCTTCCGCAACCGATATCTCGAACGGGTTCTCGGTGGGTAACGGCTGAGAGTCCCAGGCCGGGCCCGTTATGCGGTGGACCCGCGTCGATAGTATGAGTGCACTACCGAACGGAGCCCCGGCAATGGAATGGCTGATCCCAGTCCTCATCGTGGTGGCGCTCGCCGTCATCGTCGGCATCTATCTGTGGGCGACGTACAACTCGCTGGTGCAGCTGAACGTGCGCGTCGACGAGGCCTGGAGCGATATCACGGTGCAGCTCAAGCGGCGAGCCGACCTGCTGCCCAACCTGATCGAGTCGGTGAAGGGCTATGCGACCCACGAGAAGGCGGTGTTCGAGCGGGTGACGCAGGCCCGCGCCGACACGCTCTCGGCCTCCGGGCCCGCCGAGGCGGGGGCCGCGGAGGGCCGCATGCAGCAGGCGCTGAAGTCGCTGTTCGCCGTCGCCGAGGCCTACCCGCAGCTGCAGGCGAGCCAGAACTTCCTGCAGCTGCAGCAGTCGATCGTCGACACGGAAGACAAGATCCAGGCCTCGCGCCGCTTCTACAACGGCGGCGTGCGCGAGCTGAACACCAAGATCAAGGTCTTCCCGAACAACATGTTCGCCCGCAACCTGGGCTTCCACGAGCGGGAGTTCTTCGAGGTCATCGACGGCGCCGCGATCTCCGAGCCCCCGCGCGTGCAGTTCTGAGTCGAGGCGGGTCGCGAGAAACGAGCGTATCGAGATCTCCCGCGTATCCAGATCTCACTGTCCGCGCCCGCCGGTAGCGTCGGGCGTGTGACACTCCAGCTCACCCGCGGCGAGGCGCGCCGCATCGCGGTGCAGGCGCAGCTGCTGAGCGCGGACCGGCCGTCGGGCATCGTCGAGACCGTCGACGCGCTCACGGTCGTGAACATCGAGCCGACGGCGGCGGTCGCGCCGAGCGCGGACCTCATCCTGTGGAGCAGGCTGGGGTGGCCGTACCAGCCGGCGGACCTCGTCAGGCTCGTCGAGGAGGACCGGGCGATCTTCGAGTGGGGCGGGTTCTACCGCGCCATGACCGACCTCGCCCTGCTGCTGCCCGAGATGCGGCGGCGGCCCGAGTCGGCCCAGGCCCGACAGTGGCTCGCCGCGAACGACCGGTTCCGGCGTGAGGTGCTCGCACGGCTCCGCAGCGAGGGGCCGCTGCGGGCGGCCGAGATCCCCGACACGGCGCAGGTGTCGTGGCGCTCGTCGGGGTGGACCGACAACCGCAACTCGATGCAGCTGCTCGAGATGCTGGTGCTCTGCGGCGACGTGGCGGTGCACTCCCGCGACTCCGGCGGCCGGCTCTTCGACGTCGCCGACCGGGTGTATCCGCCCGACGTTCCGGTGCTCGACGAGCACGAGGCGGCGCGTGAGCGCGCCGAGCGCCGGCTGACGTCGCTCGGCATCGCCCGGGCGAAGGGCGTCGCACAGCCCTTCGAGCCGATCGACGTGGGTGCGGTCGGCGAGGAGGCGGTCGTCGACGGCGTCGCCGGCACGTGGCGTGTCGACCCTGCAGCGCTCGACGCACTCGACGGGTTCTCGCCGCGGACGGCTCTGCTGTCGCCGTTCGACCGGCTGGTGTTCGACCGGCGGCGGCTGGACGAGATCTTCGGCTACGAGTACTTCCTCGAGATGTACAAGCCCGCGGCGAAGCGGCGCTGGGGGTACTTCGCGGTGCCGATCCTGCACGGGGACCGGTTCGTGGGGAAGCTCGACGCGAAGGCCGATCGCAAGGCCGGCGTCCTCCGCGTGCAGGCGGTGCATGAGGACGAGCCGTTCACCGATGCCGTGCGCGACGCCGTGGACGCGCAGGTCAGCGAGCTCGCACGCTGGCTGGGACTGGAGGTGTCCGGGCCCGCGCGGCCGTGAGCCCGGACGCCGACCCGACGGCGACGCCGGGCGTCCGCATCCGATGTCAGCTCGCGAGGCCGTCCCCACCCGCGGCGTCGAGGCCGTCGGGCTCGTCGGCGGCGAGCGCCACGGCCTCCCGGGAGCCGGACTCGTGACGTGTCGCCGCGGGCAGGGCGCGGGCGAGATCGTCGGTCGCGTCGCCCCAGTGCGAGATCGAGATGGTCTCGAGCCCCTGCCAGGCGGCGGCGAGCCGGAGCTCGTCGGCCAGCCGCGCCGCGGCCTCTGCCGGGCGTCCGTGCTCCCACCATGCGGACTGCACCAGGAGGCGGGAGGCCGAGCGATCGGCCTTGAGGTCGACGCGCCCGACGATGTCGTCGCCGATCAGGACGGGCAGCGAGTAGTAGCCGTAGCGGCGCTGGGGTGCGGGTGTGTAGATCTCGATGCGGTACTCGAAGTCGAAGAGGCGCTCCGCGCGGTCGCGGAACCACACCACGGGGTCGAACGGCGTCAGGATCGCCGCGGCATCGATGCGTCGCGGCACCGTCGCATCGCGGTGGAGCCAGGCGCGCGAGGGCCGTCCCGCCGTCGTCCAGCCCTCGACCGTCACGGGATGCAGCTCACCGGCGTCGGTGAGCTCGTGCAGCGCGGCGGTCACCGCCTTGCGGTCGGCGATGCGCCAGTAATCGGCGACATCGGCAGCCGTGGAGACCCCACAGGCGCGCGCGGCGCGCCGGACGAGCTCGCGGACGGCCTCGTCACGCGGCACGGGAGCCTCGAGCACCTCCCGAGGGATCACATCCTCCGCGAGGGCGTACCGGCGCTCGAAGCCCCGGCGACCGGCGATCGCGACCTCGCCGAACAGCCACAGGTACTCCAGCGCGTGCTTGACGACGTCCCAGTCCCACCACGGCCCGCGCGCGCCCTTCTTGACGTCGTGCTCGATCTGCGCCGGCCGCAGCGGGCCGCGATCGGCGAGCTCGGCGCGGACCCAGTCCACCAGGTCGCGATGCGTGTCGAACCACCCGCCGGGCTTCGAGCCGTACTTGGCCCGCAGATCCTGCATGCGGAAGTGGAACAGGCCCCAGTCGGCGGCGGGCACGAAAGCGGCGACGTGCGCCCAGTACTCCACGTAGGGGGAGCGCCGGGCGAAGAGGAGCCGGTCGAGGGCGGCGGTGTCGTAGCTGCCCACCCGCGAGAACAGCGGCATGTAGTGGGAGCGGGCGAAGACGTTCACCGAGTCGATCTGCAGCGTCGACATCCTCGCGAGCGCGAGGTTGAGCTGGCGGGTGCCGGCCGCGGCGGGGCGCGCGCGGTCGAAGCCCTGGGCGGCGAGCGAGACCCGGCGCGCCTCGGCGGCGCTCAGCGACGACTTCACGCGCGTCAGCCTAGCCAGAGCCGCCGACATCGCCCGGTCCGCTTCATCACCGGCACGGAATGCGACGCGCCTAGACTGGGCGGATGAGCGGCTCCGACGACAAGCCACGCGGCTCTCTGTTCGACGCCGTGCGCGATCGCAGCCGGATCGTCACCACCGACACGTCCGCCGCCGTCCCGCGCGGTCTGCGCATCGCGACCGCATATTCGTGGCGACTGATCGTCGTCGCCGCGGCGATCGGCGTCGCCGTGTGGCTGGTCATCCAGCTGAAGCTCCTCGTCATCCCGCTGCTGGTGGCGATCCTCGTCACCGCGCTGCTGTGGCCCGCCTTCACCTGGATGCTGCGGCACCGCGTGCCGCGTTGGCTCGCGATCGTCCTCTCGGTCCTGGGCACCCTCGCCATCGTGGCGGGGCTGCTGTGGCTGGTGGGATGGCAGGTCGTGCGGCAGTGGGGCTCGGTGCAGGAGAGCACCGTCGCGGCGATGGCCCAGTTCCGGCAGTACCTCATCGACGGGCCGCTGCACCTCAGCGCCGAGCAGATCGACGATCTGCTGACCCAGGGGTCGGCGCTGGCGCAGGAGCAGGCGGGGGTGCTGTGGTCGGGTGCCCTCGCCCTCGGCACCACCATCGGCCACGTCGCCACGGGTGGGATCCTCGCGCTGTTCATCCTGCTGACGCTGCTCGCGGATGGCGCCGGGATCTGGCGGTGGACGCTCAAGCTCTTCCCCAAGAAGGCCCGTCCCGCCGCGGACGGCGCAGGCCGGGCGGGCTGGATCACGGTGGTCAACTACGCGCGCACGCAGCTGCTGGTCGCGACCATCGACGCCGTGGGCATCGGCCTCGGCGCCGCGCTGCTCGGAGTGCCGCTCGCGATCCCCGTCGCCGTGCTGGTCTTCCTCGGCGCGTTCGTGCCCATCGTGGGTGCCGTCGTCACGGGCGCCGTCGCGGTCTTCCTCGCACTGGTGTACAACGGGCCGTGGATCGCGCTGTGGATGCTCGTCGTCGTCCTCGGCGTCCAGCAGCTCGAGGGTCACGTCCTGCAGCCGCTGCTCATGGGCTCGGCCGTGAAGGTGCACCCGCTCGCCGTCGTGCTGGTCGTCGCCGGCGGCGCGATGATCGCCGGCATCCCGGGGGCGTTGTTCGCCGTCCCGCTCGCAGCTTTCGTCAACGTCGTCGCCGTGTATCTCGGCGAACGCGCGTGGGAGACCGGCGCCAAGCCCACCGGAGACCTCATCTGGAGCACCGTCCCCCGGCCGAGGAGAGTCCGCAAGTGACCACTGCCATGCCATCCGCCGACCACACCGAGCGCGCCGACGGGCTGCCGCCCGCCGCGGCGGCGCTGCGATCGCCGGCGCCCACCCTGAAGGACTTCGCGGATGCCGCGGCCACCCTCGAGGGGGTCATCGCCCACACGCCGCTCGACGAGTCGCAGCACCTCTCCGATGTCCTCGGCGTGCCCGTGCACCTGAAGCTCGAGAACCTGCAGCGCACCGGGTCGTTCAAGATCCGCGGCGCGACCTACCGCCTTTCGCGGCTGACAGCCGAGGAGCGCGCGCGCGGCGTCGTCGCCGCCTCGGCGGGCAACCACGCGCAGGGCGTGGCGCTGGCGGCGAAAGCGCTCGGCATCCACGCGACGATCTTCATGCCGCTCGGCGTCCCGGTGCCCAAGCTCCTGGCCACCCGCGGGTACGGCGCCGACGTGGTGCTGGAGGGCGCGACGGTCGAGACGCCGCTGCGCCTGGCCGCCGAGTTCGCGCAGCGCACCGGCGCCGTGTTCATCCACCCGTTCGACCACCCCGACGTGATCGCGGGGCAGGGCACGCTCGGGCTCGAGCTGATGGACGAGCTTCCCGACCTCGACACCGTCGTGCTCGGCATCGGCGGGGGAGGGCTGATCGCCGGCGTTGCCGCGGCCGTCAAGGCGCGAGCCGCCGCCGAAGGCCGCGCCGTGCGCGTCATCGGCGTGCAGGCGGAGAACTCGGCCGCCTACCCGGCGTCGCTGGCGGCGGGGCATCCGCTCGAGGTCCCGACGTCTCCGACGATCGCCGACGGCATCGCCGTGGCGCGCCCCGGCGACCTGCCGTTCGAGATCATCCGCGAGTACGTCGACGAGATCGTGACCGTCTCGGAGGACGACATCGCCCGTGCCCTGCTGGTGCTGCTGGAGCGGGCGAAGCAGGTGGTGGAGCCCGCGGGCGCCGTCGGCGTGGCCGCGATCCTCGCGGGGAAGGTGGTGGCGCACGGCCCCACGGTGACCGTGCTCTCCGGCGGAAACATCGACCCGCTGCTGCTGCAGCGCGTCGTCGCGCACGGTCTCTCGGCATCCGGCCGCTACATGACCCTGCGGATCCCGCTGCCCGACCGGCCCGGCCAGCTCGCGCGCGTGTCGGAGCTGCTGGCGATCGCCGGGGCGAACGTCATCGAGGTGCTCCACACCCGTCACGGCCAGGGGCTGCAGATCAGCGAGGTGATCCTGCAGCTGAGCGTCGAGACGCGCGGGGAGGAGCACCGCGCGCACGTCATCTCTGTGCTGGAGGACGCCGGCTACATGCCGACCGTCGTGCACGACTGACCGGCCGGGTCCGCCGGCCGGCCCGCGGAGTCACTGCCCGTTGTAGGTCTCGACCTTGACGATCTCGACGGCGATCTCGCGACCGTTGGGCGCGGTGTACGAGGTCTTCTCGCCTTCCCTGCGCCCGAGGATCGCGGTGCCGAGGGGAGACGCCTCGCTGTAGACGTCGAGCTCGGAGCCCACGGCGATCTCGCGGTTGCCGAGGAGGAAGACCTCTTCGCCGCCGGCGATGACGGCCGTCACGACGGTGCCGGGCTCGACGACGCCGCTGCTCTCGGGGGCCTCGCCGACCTTGGCCGTCTTCAGCAGCTGCTGCAGCGTGCGGATGCGCGCCTCCTGCTTGCCCTGCTCGTCCTTCGCGGCGTGATAGCCGCCGTTCTCCTTGAGGTCGCCCTCTTCGCGCGCGGCCTCGATGCGCTTGGCGATCTCCTCGCGGCCGGTCGTCGAGAGGTGCTCGAGCTCGGCCGCCAGGCGGTCGTACGCGTCCTGGGTGAGGAAGGTCACGGGTGCATCGGACACGGCTGACTCCTTCGTAGCGCCCGTCGGCGCGTAGCGCGACGGGACATAAACCGAACGCCCCGGCTCACGGGCCAGGGCGCGAATGGATGATCTCCCGTCAGACTACGACACGTTGCCGATCAGGACAAAACCCAGCACGAGTTCACGAAACCCGTGGTCGCGGGTGCGGTGGTGGGGATCACCTCGCGGAACGCACGGGCGGGGAGGTCGGATGCCGGCAGCTCCACGACCCGCCAGCCCACGACGCCGTGCTCCTCGTCCTGCGCCTCGAGGGCGCAGGCCACCGCCGCCCCCACGGGAGCGGAGATCTGGAACCCGAGGGTGACGGAGTGTCCGTCGGCGATCTCGAACGACGTCGTGTCGGCGTCGACGGCCGCGAGCGTCCCCTGCACCGTCGTCCAGCCGAAGAGCGCGACGGCAGCCACCGCGAGCGCGACGCCGGCGCCGATGATCCAGCGTCGGGCCGGAGAACGCCGCCGGCCGTAGCGCTCGTCGAGCATGTCCTGCGTGGTCACGCCGCTCCTGAGGTCTCGGGGGTCGCCCTGCGAAGATTAGGCTGGGAACTCCAGGCTATGCGCTCGCGCGCATCCCCGACGACACCGCCCGCCTCGCGGGCAAGCGAGGACACCCATGCATCACGCGCTCGCCGCCCTCGTCAGCGCTGCGACGACCCCCGCGCCGACCCCGACGGCGGACGTCGACCCCGACCTCGTCACCCCCGGGGTCTGGGGATTCGTCATCACGGCGCTGGTCGCCGTGGCGGTCATCTTCCTGGTCTGGGACATGATGCGCCGCATCCGCCGCGGGCGCGTGCGCGCCGACATCCAGGAGGAGCTCGACGCGGAGGAGCAGGCGCAGCGCGCCGCCGCCGCGACGACGACGGACGACGAGGACGCCGGCGCGGCCGGAGACGACCGCACCGGTGACGAGCCCGACGGCACCGCCCCGCCGAAGGCCTGACCCGCGCGACGGGGGAGCGATCGGATGCCGCGAGCCGCGGCATCCGTCATCGCCGTCAGGCCGGGACGCCCAGCGAGGGCGACAGCGGATCCAGGGCGATGAGCAGCGCCGCGGTCCAGTGGCACAGGAACGCCAGCACCGTGCAGACGTGGAAGATCTCGTGGAAGCCGAAGTGGCCGGGCCACGGGTTCGGCCGCTTCATGGCGTACACGACGGCGCCGACGGTGTACAGCACGCCACCCACCGCCACGAGGATCATCATGGCGGCATTGGCCTCGAAGAGGTCCACGAGGTACATGACGGCCGCCCACCCGAGCACCAGGTAGAGCGCGACGTACAGCCATCGCGGGGCGTGGAGCCAGAAGACGCGGAACAGGATGCCCAGGAGCGCTCCGGCCCACACCAGGGTGAGCAGGAGAACGCCCTTCTCGGGTGGCAGGGCGAGCGTGGCGATCGGGGTGTAGGTGCCCGCGATCAGCAGCAGGATGTTGGCGTGGTCGATCCGCTTGAGGATCGCCTTCGTCCGGGGCTTCCAGTCGAAGCGGTGATAGAGGGCCGAGTTGCCGAACAGCAGCAGCGACGTGGCCATGAACACCGCCGAGGCCCACTTGGCGGGGGCGCCCTGTGCGACGGTGATCAGCACGATGCCGGCGACGATCGCCACGGGGAACGTGCCGGCGTGGACCCAGCCCCGCCACGTGGGCCGGATCTCGGGTGCGGCGGCATCGACGGACGCGGCGTCCATGAGCGGCAGCGACGGGACGTCAGGGGCCTCGGTGAGGCGGCGGCGACGGCTCATCCTCCCAGGGTAGACGGCGACGCATGCCGTCGACGGCACACGCCGGGACGCGGATGCCGGCACCCGGCCGCGCGCTAGGGCCGGGCCCGCCCGCGGGGTAGCGTAGGCGTGTGGCGCGCGGTTCGACGAACGAAGGCAGAGGACCTCTCTACCGCCTCTACATCAACCGCCTGCGCCGGCGCCTGGACCGCGCGTCCGTGCCGCATCACCTCGCGATGATGATCGACGGGAACCGCCGGTGGGCCAAGCAGCTCGGCTACGACTCCGCCGCGCACGGCCACCGTGCCGGTGCGGCGAAGATGAAGGAGTTCCTGCGCTGGTGCGACGACGTCGGCATCCGCGTCGTCTCGCTCTACCTGCTCTCCAACGACAATCTCCGCAAGCGCGACTCGCGCGAGCTGTCCGACCTCATCGAGATCATCGCCGAACTCGCCGACGAGCTCTCGCACGAGCGCGACTGGCGGGTGAAGCACGTCGGTCGCGCCGACGCGCTCCCCGAGGACCTCGCGCGCGTGCTGGCCGATGTGGAGGCGCGCACGCGCGGCAACGCAGGCATGCATGTGAACCTCGCGGTCGGCTACGGCGGGCGGGGCGAGATCGTCGACGCGGTCCGCAGCATCATCGCCAAGCACGACCAGGAGGGCGGCTCGCTCGAGCAGCTGGCCGCGAGCCTCACCCCCGAGCAGATCGGGGAGCACCTGTACACCGGCGGCCAGCCCGACCCCGACCTCGTGATCCGCACCTCGGGGGAGCAGCGCCTGAGCGACTTCCTGCTGTGGCAGTCCGCCCATTCGGAGTTCTACTTCGTCGAGGCACTCGGGCCCGATCTGCGCGAGGTCGACTTCCTCCGCGCGATCCGTGACTTCGGCTCGCGGGACCGCCGCTACGGCGGCTGAACCGAAGCGGATCCGCGGCGCCGTTTCGCGCACAGGCGGGTGCGGGGGGCTGTGCGCCGGCGCTCTGCCAGAATGATCCGCGTGACCGATCTGGACCCCTACCTGGCGTCGTTCGACGCCGAGCCCGGCTACCTGGACTGGGCGGCGTTCGGCCCGCTGTCGCCGGCGGTGCGCAGCGAGGCGCAGGGCGACACCGAGCTGCTGGGCACCGGCCGCCGCACGAGCATCCAGCTCGTCGCGGACCACGTCCGTGAGGCCCGCGAGCTGGTCGCAGAGCTCCTCGGCGCCCAGGCCGACCAGGTGGTGCTGCAGCCGTCCACCACGTACGGCCTCATGCACGCCGTCTACGGTCTGGCAGGGGGGCTCCTGCTCAGCCGGGCGGAGTTCCCGAGCCTCACGGTGGCGGCGGCCCGGGCGTTCGACGCGCTGGGATCGCTGCAGCTGCAGTGGGTCGATCCCGTCGGAGGGTTCATGACGCCCGATGCCGTCCGGTCGGCGGTCACCGACGAGACGCGCGCCGTCGCGGTGAGCCTCGTCGACTTCCGCACCGGCTACCGCACCGACCTGACGGCGCTGCGCGAGGTGATCGGCGATCGCCTCCTCATCGTCGACGCCGTCCAGGGATTCGGCATGATCGAGGCCGACTACGCCGCGGCCGACGTCGTGTGCGGCCACGGCTACAAGTGGCTCCGCGCCGGCCGCGGCACCGGGTTCGCCTGGTTCGGCGAGCGAGCGCTGGCGCGCATCGCGCCGGTGCTCTCCGGCTTCCGCGGCGTCGACGGCGACCTCCCGCTCGACACGGTGCCCGCGCCGTCGGCCTCAGCCCAGGCCTTCTCGGTCTCCGGCCCCGACACGCTGGCCGCCGCCCGACTCGCGACGGCGCTGCGCGAGATCGCCGATGCCGGAGTCCGCAGCATCGAGTCGGTGCTGGCGGATCGATCCGCCGACGTCATGTTCTTCGCCGACCGCTACGGGATCCCCGTGGTCACCCCCCGCGATCCCGGGCGCCGGGCCGGCATCGTGACGCTGGAGCCGGAGCCGAGGGACGCCGCGGCGCTGGCGGCATCCCTCGCCAACCACGGCCTCACCGTGACGGCCCGCGGCGGGCGGATCCGCGTGTCGCCCCACGTCGGCACCGGCGCCGATACACTGCGGCTGTTCGGCGACGCACTGGCCGCGTTCTCGTCGGCACGCGTCTGGTGACCGCCTGCCCGGTGCGGACGCTGCGGCATCCGTTCACCGAGACGTCACGAGATTCGGGCGTGTCGGGGCGGGCCGGTGTCGCAGGGGAGTCGTAGCGTGATCGCATCGGGCAAGGAGCCCGGTCGAGTCGGCCTCACGGATCGCGACTCGTGACCCCTGGTCGACTCGTAACTGCCGGGTGAACCACCCGGGGCGGGAGTGGGTTGTGACCACACGAGCACCACACGAGCAGCGCCGTCAGGACCTCGGGCAGGTCGCCGGATCCGATCAGGATCTGCGCACCTACGTTCTGGACACCTCCGTGCTGCTGAGCGATCCTCGGGCGTTCTTCCGGTTCGCCGAACACAGCGTCGTGATCCCCGTCGTGGTGGTCACGGAGCTCGAGGGGAAGCGGCACGACCCCGAGATCGGATACTTCGCCCGGCAGGCGCTGCGCCATCTCGACGAGCTGCGCGTCGAGCACGGACGCCTCGACTTCCCGGTCCCGGTGGGCACCGGCGGCACCCTCCGCGTCGAGCTGAACAACACCGACGCCTCGGTGCTGCCGTCCGGAATGCGCCTCGGCGACAACGACAGCCGCATCCTCGCCGTCGCGATGAACCTCGCCCAGGACGGGCAGGAGGTCACCGTCGTCTCGAAGGACCTCCCGATGCGCGTCAAAGCGGCGTCGCTCGGCATCACCGCCGAGGAGTACCTCGCCGAGCAGGCGGTCGACTCCGGGTGGACGGGCATCTGCGACCTCGACGTGTCGGGCGATGACATCTCCGACCTGTACGAGAGCGAGGTGGCCGCCAGCGAAGAGGTGCGCGGTCTGCCGGTGAACACGGGACTCATCATCCACTCCGAGCGCGGGTCCGCCCTGGGCCGGGTCGTCGGTGACGGCGAGTACCGGCTGGTCCGCGGCGACCGCGAGGTCTTCGGGCTCCACGGTCGCTCGGCGGAGCAGCGCATCGCCATCGACCTTCTGCTCGACCCCGAGGTCGGCATCGTGTCGCTGGGCGGACGGGCAGGAACCGGCAAGTCCGCGATCGCGCTGTGCGCCGCCCTCGAGGCGGTGCTCGAGCGCCAGCAGCAGCGCAAGATCATCGTCTTCCGGCCGCTGTTCGCCGTCGGCGGCCAGGAGCTCGGCTACCTTCCGGGGGATCAGCAGGAGAAGATGAACCCCTGGGGCCAGGCGGTGTTCGACACCCTCGGATCCGTCGTGTCGGCCAATGTGCTCGACGAGGTCATCGAGCGCGGGCTTCTGGAGGTGCTGCCGCTGACCCACATCCGCGGGCGCTCCCTCCACGACGCGTTCGTGATCGTGGACGAGGCGCAGTCGCTCGAGCGCAACGTGCTGCTGACGGTCCTGAGCCGCATCGGGCAGAACTCGCGCGTCGTGCTCACCCACGACGTCGGGCAGCGCGACAATCTGCGCGTGGGCCGCCACGACGGCGTCGCGTCGGTCATCGAGACGCTCAAGGGGCACGCGCTCTTCGGTCACGTGACGCTCGTCCGCTCGGAGCGGTCGGCGATCGCGGCGCTGGTCACGGACCTGTTGGAGGCCGGCGAGCTCGCCTGAGCGGGCGCAATATCGAGCCGTCGGAACACCAGGGGCGGGATGCGCATCCCGCCCCCGGTGGCCGGCCGACGGTCCGCGCCGTCATCCGCGGTGAGGATGAGAAGAGTCTCATGCCGCTCGGCGCTCCCGCGTCGGCCCGTCTGCGACGATGGAAGGCGGACATGGACGCCGCTCGCGCACGGAAGGCAGGACAACGACGTGGACGGACGCACGGGGCTCGTGATCGGCGGTCTGACCGCTGTCGCAGCGAGCGTCGCCGTGGTGACCGCCGTCGCGCTGACCAACACCGCTGCGCTGCAGGATTCCCCGGGTGCCACCGTCACGGCCGGCCGCATCCTCGTGCCCGCCGCCGCATCGCCGACCACGGCCACGCCGCCGGCACCCCGGCCCACGCCTGACACCGCACCCACGGCGGCGCCGGACGCGACCGCCCCGCCGCGGGCCGAGATCGTCGAGGCCCCGGCCCCGGTGGTCGTGGACCGCGCGGATGCCGGTCCTGCGGCGACCGTCTCGATCCCGGATGCCGCCGTCCCGGCGCCCGCGGACGACCTCGAGTCGGTCGTCGCGGCCGGGAAGACCTCGGGCTCGTGGGACGCCGTCCGCGCGTGGGCGACAGCCCAGGGCTGGTCCGCCGGGCGCATCGACGCGCTGGTGGCGCGCCTGGAACGCGAGCAGACCGCAGAGAAGGGCCAGGGCCCCGACGCGCCCGCACCGGGCGACTCCGGCAGCGACCAGCAGCAGCTCGTCGGTTCGGAGGCCGAGCGACGCATGGCACCGGCTCCGCAGCCGTCGAGCGCAACCCATGACGTCGGAGAGGCTGAGAACCCCTCCCACGCACAGCGTCCCGCACACGCGGGCTCGAACGTCGGGCACGGCGGTGACGCCGATCCCGACGCGAAGAAGGGCCAGTCGCGCAATCCCCCAGACAAGCGCGACTGATGATGGCCGGATCCCCCAGTCCGGCCTTTCACAGCCCCCGGTGTCCCCCAGCACCGGGGGCTTCTTCGTGCCCGCGTGTGCGATTCACTCCCAGCGGTAGCCCGCGCCTCGGACCGTGACGATGTGGTCCGAGCCGAGCTTTCCGCGCAGGTAGCGCACGTACACGTCGACGACGTTCGAGCCCGGGTCGAAGTCCAGCCCCCACACCCGGCTGAGCAGCTGCTCGCGACTGAGCACTCGGCCCGGGTTGCGCAGGAACTGCTCGGCCAGGGCGAACTCGCGGGCCGAGAGGTCCACCTCGCGCCCTGCCACCGTGGCGCGTCGCGCCAGGATGTCCAGCGTGACGTCGCCGCGCGAGATCGACACGCCGGGCTGCGGGACGCTCTCGCGCAGGCGCGAGCGGACGCGGGCGAGGAGCTCTTCGAACGTGAACGGCTTGGGCACGTAGTCGTTCGCGCCGGCATCCAGACCGGCCACCGTGTCGCGCGTGCTCGACCGCGCGGTGAGCATGATCACGGGGACCGCCGAGCCGCGGGCGCGAAGCTCTCGCAGCACCTCGAACCCGTCCATCGTCGGCAGGCCGACATCCAGCAGCACGAGGTCGCCGTCGCCGCGGAGCGCCGCCTCAAGGCCCTCCGGGCCGTCCTCGACCACGAGCGTCTCGTACCCCGCGGATTCCAGGCCGCGACTGACGAACGCGGCGATCCGCGGCTCGTCCTCGATGATGAGGATCTTCGTCATCCCGATGCCTCCCGTTGCAGAACGACATCCCCCGCGCGCACGGGCGCCGGAAGATCGGCCTCCGTCGGAGGCAGGTGGATCGTGAAGGTGGCGCCGCCACCGCGGGTGTCGGTCACCGAGCAGTGCCCGCCGTGGCCCTTGGCGATCGCGTCGACGATCGCGAGTCCGAGCCCCGATCCTCCCACGGAGCGCTTGACGTGCGCGCGGTTGAACCGCTGAAAGATCCGCGTCCGCGAGGCTGCGGGGATGCCGGGCCCGTGATCGCGCACCCACAGGCTGGCGCCGGTGGCGTCGTGCGCGCTGCCGATCTCGATGGGGCTGCCGGCGGGCGTGTACTTCGCGGCGTTGTCGGCGAGCTGCAGCCAGGCCTGGAGCAGGCGGTCCTGATCGCCGACGGTGATGCCCTCGGCGATCGCCTCGACGCGCCAGGTGTGGCCGGGGATCACTGCCACCAGCTCACCGACGCGAGCCGTCAGCGCACCGAGGTCGACCTCGGCGAGCGTGTACGACTCGGCCTCGGCCGCCGCCAGCACGTCGATGTCCTCCACCAGGCGGGCCAGCCGATCGAGCTCGGCGATGCCGATCTCCCGCGCGGCCGCGACGTCGCCGGCGTCCGTGGGATCCATGAGCTCCAGGTGCCCGCGGACGATCGTGATCGGCGTCTTGAGCTCATGCCGCACGTCGTCCAGAAGCTGACGCTGTCCGTCCACCGAGCCCTCGAGTCGATCGAGCATGGAGTTGACGGTGCGGGAGAGGTCGGCGATGTCGTCGTTGCCCTGGGGCTCCAGCCGCAGTGACAGGTCGCTGATCGAGATCGCGTCGGCGGTGTCACGCAGGTGGCGGATCGGCGACAGCAGGCGCCCCGTGACGAACCACCCCACGATGCCGATCGCGCCGAGCACCGCGACCGCCGCGATCACGTAGGTCGCCATGGCCGTGGTCACCGGCTGCAGCTCCGCCCCGAGGTCGACCGCGCGCACGTAGAGGCCCTGCCGGGGGTCTCCGGGCATCGAGACGGGGATCGCGATGTACCGGATCGAGCGCTCGTCGGTGACCGCCGTGCCCCGCTTCGTCTCGCCGCCGCTGGTCTCGGCGACGACACGATCGATGAATTCCTGATCGTCCGCGATGCGGAAGCCCGAGAACGTCGACGGAACCCAGCGCGGGGCGCCGTCCAGGAGTGCCAGCGACGCCTCGTTGCGCGCCGGCACGAGCCGGGCGACGACGGCGTAGAGGTAGTCGTCGACGGTCTCGTAGTCGTCGGGGTCGAGCTGTTCCGCGGCCGCCGAGGCGCCGCCGGACGCCCCGGAGGCGCCGGAGTCCTCGGCCAGCGTGGTCAGGGCGGCCACCTGCGTCCGCAGCCGTTCGTTCACGTCGGAGATCGCCTGCTCCCGTTGCACCAGGAACGTCACGCTGCCCACGATCGCCAGGCCCACGCACGCGACCGCGAGGATCGCTGCGAGGATCCTGACGCGCGCGGGGATCGGGCGAGGCGTGCGGGCCATGCCCTGATTATCCCGCCCTGGCACGTCATCCGGCACGGGAGGCCGGCTCAGCCCGGGTGCGTCATCGACAGCAGGTCCAGCTTCTCGTCGAGCTGCTCGATGGTGAGCTCGCCGCGCTCCACGTAGCCGAGGTCGATGACCGCCTCGCGCACGGTGATCCCCTTGGCGACGGAGTGCTTGGCGATCTTCGCGGCGGCTTCGTATCCGATGAGCTTGTTCAGCGGCGTGACGATCGAGGGTGACATGCCGGCATAGGCCGCGGCGCGCTCGACATCGGCCCGGAGTCCGGAGATCGTCCGGTCGGCGAGCAGTCGCGAAGCGTTGGCGAGCAGCTCGATCGACTCGAGCACCGCGGTGCCCATGACGGGGATCGCCACGTTGAGCTCGAAGGAACCGGACGCGCCCGCCCAGGCGACGGTGGCGTCGTTGCCGATGACGCGCGCGCAGACCATGAGCGTCGCCTCGGGCACGACGGGGTTGACCTTGCCCGGCATGATCGACGAGCCGGGCTGCAGGTCGGGGATGTGCAGCTCGCCGAGGCCCGTGTTCGGCCCGGAGCCCATCCAGCGCAGGTCGTTGTTGATCTTGGTGAGCGATACGGCGATGGTGCGCAGGGCGCCGGATGCCTCGACCAGGCCGTCACGGTTGGCCTGGGCCTCGAAGTGGTCCTTGGCCTCGGTGATGGGAAGCTCGGTGTCGGCGACGATCAGTTCGATGACCCGCTGCGGGAAGCCCAGCGGGGTGTTGATGCCGGTGCCGACCGCGGTGCCGCCCAGCGGCACCTCCGCGACGCGGGGGAGGACGGCCTGCACACGCTCGATGCCGAGACGCATCTGGCGCGCGTAGCCCCCGAACTCCTGGCCCAGCGTGACGGGCGTGGCATCCATGAGGTGCGTGCGTCCCGACTTCACGACGGTCTTCCACTCCTCGGCCTTCGCCTCCAGCGCGACCGCGAGATGGTCGAGCGCGGGGATGAGATCGTCGATGAGCTCCTGCGTCACGGCGATGTGCACGGACGTGGGGAAGACGTCGTTCGACGACTGCGAGGCGTTGACGTGGTCGTTGGGGTGCACCGTGGCCCCGAGCGACTGCGTCGCGAGGGTCGCGAGGACCTCGTTCATGTTCATGTTCGACGACGTGCCGCTGCCGGTCTGGTAGACGTCGATCGGGAACTGATCGGCGAACTCGCCGGCGATGATGCGGTCGGCGGCGCCGGCGATCGCGTCGGCGATCGCGCCGTCCAGCGTGCCCAGCTCCTTGTTCGCCTGTGCGGCGGCCTTCTTGATGCGCGCGAGGGCGACGATCTGCGCCGCCTCGAGCGGGTCGCCCGAGATCGGGAAGTTCTCGACGGCGCGCTGCGTCTGCGCAGCGTAGAGCGCGTTCTTGGGGACGCGCACCTCGCCCATGGTGTCGTGCTCGATGCGGTACTCGGTGTCGGTCACGTCGTCGTTCCTCACGTGTCGGTACTGGGGGTGGGGAGATCTGGGGGCTCAGGACGGCTGCGTGATGCCGACCATGACGTCGGGGATCGCGGTGCCCTCGGCGAGCCGGTAGTTGGCGCCGACGATCGCGAGCCTGCCCTCTGCGACGGCCTCGCTGATGAGCTCCGAGGAGTGGAGCAGGTCGGCGACGGTGTCGCGCAGGTGCTCGCGTCCGACCTCTTCGGCGTCGATGGTGTCGGGAACGACGCCGTCGACGGCCGTCTGGCGCTGCACCCGCCGCACCGCGGGGACGATCGGCGAGATGAGCCGCCAGATGTGAGGCGGCAGGGGGGCGGCATCCATGTCGATGCTGTCGATCGCGGCCCGCACGGCGCCGCACGCGTCGTGTCCGAGCACCACGATCAGCGGCACCTCGAGCACGGCGACCGCGTACTCGAGGCTGCCCACGACGGAGTCGGAGATGACCTGTCCGGCGTTGCGCACCACGAAGAGATCGCCCAGGCCCTTGTCGAAGATGATCTCGGCGGCCAGCCGGGAGTCGGAGCATCCGAACAGCGCCGCCCGGGGACGCTGGCCGTCGGCGAGCGTGTGACGGGTGTCGACGTCTTGGCGCGGATGCCGGGGCTCACCGGCGACGAATCGCGCGTTGCCCCTCTCCATCTCGTGCCAGACCTTCGCGGGTGTGAGCTGGTCGGTCACTCGGCCTCCTCGCGCAGTGCGGTGATCTGATCGGTCACGGAGCGCGCCGTCTCTTCGAGCGCGTCGTCGGGGGCGGTGCCGTAGATGAGCACCGTGTCGGGTCCTGCGTCCGTGGCGATCGCGACCGAGATGTTCCCGGTGCGATCGGGGTCGAGCTCGTAGCGGTCCCACGTGATTCCGTCGATGGTGACGGTGTCCTGGGGGGCAGCGCCGGAGAGCACGCGCGCCGGCCACGACTCATCGGCATCGAAGCCCTGGGCGACGCGCAGGAATCCGCGGTCGTCGACGCCCGAGGGGGCGTAGACCACGGTGAACGCGCGCACCGAGCCGCTGCCCTCGATGCCGGCCTTGTTGACCGTCCATCCGTCCGCCAGCTCGGGCGCGATGACCACGCGATCCTCGGAGCTCGAGACGCGCTCGGCGACCGCCGCGACGTCGATGGGCTCGCGCGCGGGCGGCGTGCCCCGGGGGACGGCGAACATGATCACCACCACGACGCCCAGCGTCACCAGGAGCGCGGCGACCAGGTTGCGGACGTTCTGGCTCGAACGGTAGACCCGGGAGGACTCGGCCTTGCGCGCCGCCGTCTCGTCGGGGGTCTCCGGACGGCCGAGCTCCGCCACGATCCGCGGTTCGCGTGCCATCACGCGCCGCCGTTCTCGTCGGTGCGGCGGACGCCGGGGTCGGCCGTGGCACGGGCGGCCTCCAGCCGGCGCTTGGCGCCGAGGAGCCACTCCTCGCAGCGGGCCGCGAGGGCCTCGCCGCGCTCCCACAGAGCGAGCGAGTGCTCGAGGGTCGGTGCGCCCTGCTCGAGTTCGGCGACGACGCGGACGAGCTCGTCGCGCGCCTGCTCGAACGAGAGGGTCGCGACGTCGCTGGGGGCGCCGCTCGACTCGGTCATGGCCCCCAGTCTAGTTCGGCGCGGGGACGGCCCCGGACCCCTGGGGGTCGCCGGCGGACGCCCCGCCCGGCTCGCCGCCGGCCGGGGAGGCGCCCTCGGCCACCTCGCCCTCCGAGCGGGCAGCGAACGACCCGCGTCCGACGGTGACCACGACGGGAGTCGATGCCGGAGCCTGCGTGGCATCGCGCACGATGACACCGTCGGCGAGGTGTGCGATGGCGTACCCGCGAGCGAGGGTGGAGGCGGGGGAGAGCGCGCGCAGCGTCGCACGCAGCTCGGCCGTGCGCCGCTCGTGGACCTGCACCGCCCGGTCGACCCGCTCCCGGCCGCGCGCGGCGAGCAGCTCCACCTCGTGCGCGCGCGAGGTGAGCAGCGACTCCGGCGAGCGCAGCGCGGGCCGGGAGCGCAGCTGCTCCAGCTGCGCGATGTCGTGGCCGATGCGCTGCGTCAGGCGCGTCGTCAGCCGTGCGCGCAGCTGGGCGACGAGGGCGCGCTGCTCGGCGACGTCCGGCACCACCCGTTTGGCGGCGTCGGTCGGGGTCGACGCCCTCAGGTCCGCGACGTCGTCGAGGAGGGGGTGGTCGTTCTCGTGGCCGATCGCGCTCACGACGGGGGTGGACGCGGCAGCCACGGCGCGGAGGAGGCGCTCGTCGCTGAACCCGAGGAGGGTCTGCGGATCGCCGCCGCCGCGCGCGATGATGATGACGTCGACGTCGGGTGCGGCATCCAGCGCCTTCAGCGCGGCGATCGTCTCGGGGACGCATCGGTCGCCCTGCACCGCGGCGTACTTCGTGCGGAACCGCACCTGCGGCCAACGCAGCTCGGCGTTGCGGTGGACGTCCTTCTCGGCGTCGGAGTTCTCGCCGGTGATGAGGCCGATGAGGTGGGGCAGGAAGGGCAGCGCCTTCTTGCGCGACGGGTCGAACAGCCCCTCGCCGCGCAGCTGCACGCGGAGCCGCTCGAGCCGCTCGAGCTGGTCGCCCAGTCCGACGTGGCGCATCGCCGAGACGCTGAAGCCGAAGTCGCCGTTCTTGACGAAGTAGTCGGCCTTGACGCACGTGATGACGTGGTCGCCGACCTTGAGGTCGCCGGGCAGCCGGTCCCGCGTGGACGACCAGACGCGGAACGAGATCGTCGCGTCGGTGACGAGGTCCTTGAGGCGACCGAACACATTGCCGCCGCGCTGGTTCCACGCGGTGATCTCGCCCTCGACCCACACCGAGCCCCAGGTCTGCACGAATCCGCGGATCGTGTCGTTGAGGCGGGCCACCGAGGTCGGCGCCTGCGCGGTGGAGTCCCGGGGTCGCACCGAGTCGGCCGGCGGCGGCTCGCCGGGGACGACGGCGGGCTGGAAGGAGGTCATGCGGTCCTTTCGTGCCCGGCCGTGGGTGCCCGCGGATGGGACCGCGGCGGCACGGGCTCCGCGCCGAGGCCCCGCTCAGGAGGCCGCCCGTAGAATCGTGGGGTGAGCACCAGCACCGTGGGATCGACCCGTGTGAGCCATGCCCCTGTGAGCATGCCCGTCCCGCGCATCCCGAGGCGGCGCGAACCGCTCCAGGATATCGCCGTACCCGGACAGAAGAAGGTGCTGCTGGCGTCTCCGCGCGGATACTGCGCGGGTGTCGACCGGGCGGTCATCGCCGTCGAGAAGGCGCTGGAGCGCTTCGGTGCGCCGGTGTACGTGCGCAAGCAGATCGTGCACAACATCCACGTCGTGACCGAGCTCGAGGCGAAGGGCGCGATCTTCGTCGAGGAGGTCGACGAAGTCCCCGAGGGGGCGCACGTGGTGTTCAGCGCCCACGGGGTGTCGCCCGCCGTCGTGAACGCGGCATCCGATCGGGGACTGCGAGCGATCGACGCGACCTGCCCGCTCGTGACGAAGGTGCACCGCGAGGCGGTGCGCTTCGCACGCGACGACTTCGAGATCCTCCTCATCGGCCACGTCGGCCACGAGGAGGTCGAGGGCACCGCGGGCGAGGCGCCCGACCACGTCACGATCGTGAACTCGCCCGACGAGGCCGACACGATCGAGGTGCGCGACCCGTCGAAGGTCGTGTGGCTGTCGCAGACGACTCTCTCGGTCGACGAGACCATGGAGACGGTGCGGCGCCTGCGGGCGCGCTTCCCGCAGCTGCAGGATCCGCCGTCGGACGACATCTGCTACGCGACGCAGAACCGACAGGTCGCGATCAAGAAGGTCGCGAAGGACGCCGACCTCGTCATCGTGGTCGGCTCGGCGAACTCCTCGAACAGCGTGCGGCTCGTCGAGGTCGCGTTGGAGTACGGCGCGAAGGCCGCCTACCGCGTGGACTACGCCGACGAGGTCGAGCAGGCGTGGCTCGAGGGCGTCGAGACGGTCGGCGTCACCAGCGGCGCATCCGTCCCCGACGTGCTCGTCCAGGAAGTGCTGCGCGACCTCGCGGCCGCCGGCTACGGCGAGGTCGAGGAGGTCCGGACGGCGGAGGAGGATCTGATGTTCTCCCTGCCCAAGGAGCTGCGGCAGGATGCCGCCGGCAGGCGCGACGAGCGCGCCATCGGTGGCCGGAGCCGCTCGTGACCGACCCGGCCCGTCACACCGACCCGCGGCCCCGGCCGCAGTACGGGGAGTACGCGACGGCCGAGGAGCAGCGCGCCCGCATCCAGGAGCCGGCCCCCTGGCAGCTGCCCACGACGGCGCCTGCGGTCGCCGAAGCGCCGGTTCCGAGCCCCGCGTCGCCGGCGCCTGCTGCGCCGCCGCGCCCGCGGACGGTCGACCGCATCGTCACATTCGCGCTGCTCGCCTACGGTCTCATCAGCGTCGTCTCCGCCTTCCCGGCCTACACGGACTACGGCGGGTATGCCGAGATGGTGCTCGGCCTGATGGGGGTGGACGCGCAGCTCTCCGACCCGGCCGCCGGCCGCCCGTGGGGGATCGCCGCGGCGCTCGTGCTCGCCGTCGGATGGATCCTCACACTGCTCGTCTCCCTCTGGAGCCTGCGCAAGGGCCGGCTCACCTGGTGGATCCCGCTCGTCGCCGGTGTCGTGTTCTCCTTCGCGGCGGGCGCGCTGATGATGGTGCCGATCGTCAACGACCCGGCGGTGTGGCAGGCCCTCGTCGACAGCGCCGGCGGCGCGCGCTGATCGTCCGCGACGCGCAGCCGTGCGCGCGTGGACCGCGGCCGGGTCCATACTCGGTGTGACGGACGGGCGCGGCGGCTGGTCAGGCTGACACCGCGGGCGCCGCGTCTTCCGTCTCCTGCGGGAGGTGAGGGATGCTGCACGACAGCGTGGAACGACGGCGGAGCGCCGACAGCCGCGACGCGGAGCGCCTGGCCGCGCTCTACGACGAGCAGGCGGCGCCGGTGTGGCGCTACGTCGTGCACCTCACGGGTGATCGCGCCGGCGCGGACGACATCGTGCAGGAGACGCTGCTGAGGGCGTGGCGCACGCCCAGGATCCTCGAGGAGGACCCGTCGGCGACGAGGTCGTGGATGTTCACCGTGGCCCGGCACCTCGTGGTCGACGAGGCCCGCAGCGCGCACCGGAGACGCGAGATCGGCGTCGCCGAGGTCCCGGAGCGCGTCGTGCCCGACGCCATCGACGCGCTGTTCGAGGCGATCCTGATCGGGGAGGCGCTGGCCGCGCTGACGATCGAGCACCGGTCGGTCGTGGTCCGGGCGTACTACCGCGGAATGTCGGTCGCCGAGATGGCCGGCGAGCTGGAGGTCCCCGAGGGGACGGTGAAGTCCCGCCTGCACTACGGCCTGCGCGCCCTGCGCCGGACGCTGCAGGAGAAGGGCGTGACGCCAGATCGGGCCGACGCCCTCCTCCCGCCGCCGGGCGTCGAAGACCCGCCGGGGTGAACGATGCGCTCGCCCGGCGCCGGCTGGCTACGATGAGCGGATGCCCCGCATCGTCGCCGTCTGCGCCGTCCGACAGCTCCGACCCGACGCCGGCACCAACGGCGTGACCGCGATCGACAAGGGCGCCGTGGACGGACCGGTGCGCGTCGGGCCGTACGGCGTGCGCGGCGACGTCCAGGCCAACCGGAAGCACCACGGCGGGCTCGACAAGGCGCTCTACGCCTATGCGCAGGAGGACGCCGCCTTCTGGGAGTCCGAGCTCGGCCGCAGCCTTCCGCCCGGCTGGTTCGGTGAGAACCTCCGCGTCGAAGGGCTCGACGTGAACGCCGCCCTCATCGGCGAGCGCTGGCGGATCGGCGAGCGGGTCGAGGTCGAGGTCACGATGCCGCGTACGCCCTGCCAGACCTTCGCCCGGTGGGTGGGCGGCCCGGCGGCGCGCGGGTGGGTCAGGCGGTTCTCGGCCGAGCGCCGGCTCGGCCCGTACCTGCGCGTGGTCCGCAGCGGAACGGTCCGGGCCGGTGACGAGGTGGTCGTGATCCACCGCCCGGACGGCGCGCCCGGCCTGCTGGAGCGCTACGTCGATCCCGTGTAGACGACGGATGCCGCGACGCCGCGCCCATCAGGGCGCGATGCCGCGGCATCCGCTGGAATCGTGCGTCAGGCTGCCAGGCTCTTGCCGTGCGAGCCGAGCTGCCGGGTGGCCTCCACGACGCGGGCGGCCATCGCCGACTCGGCGACCTTGCCCCACGCGCGCGGGTCGTAGGCCTTCTTGTTGCCCACCTCGCCGTCGACCTTCAGCACGCCGTCGTAGTTCGAGAACATGAATCCGGCGACCGACCGGGTGAAGGCGTACTGGGTGTCGGTGTCGATGTTCATCTTGACGACGCCGTTGGCGACGGCGAGCGCGATCTCGTCGTCGGACGAGCCGCTGCCGCCATGGAAGACGAGGTCGAGGGGCTTGGGGCCGGTGCCGAACTTCGCCGCGATGCCCTCCTGGATCTCGCCCAGGAGCTCGGGACGCAGCTTGACGTTGCCCGGCTTGTAGACGCCGTGGACGTTGCCGAACGTGAGGGCCGAGATGTAGCGGCCGTTCTCGCCGAGCCCCAGCGCCTCGACCGCCTTCGTCACGTCGGCGACCGTCGTGTACAGCGCGTCGTTCGAGCCCTCGTGCTGGACGCCGTCCTCTTCGCCTCCGACGACGCCGATCTCGACCTCGAGGATGGCGTTGATGTTCTTGAGGCGGGGGAGCAGGTCCTTGGCGATCTCGATGTTCTCGTCGAGCGGCACGGCCGAGCCGTCCCACATGTGCGACTGGAAGATCGGGTTGCGCCCCGCCTTGACCTCCTCCTCGGAGGCCTCGATGAGCGGGAGCACGAAGTCGGCCAGCGCCGGCTTCGGGCAGTGGTCGGTGTGGAGTGCCACCGTGATCGGGTAGCTCTTGGCGACCTCGGTGGCGAACTTCGCGAAGGCGAGCGCGCCGGCGGCGCGGGCCTTGACGGTGTGACCGGCGAAGTAGTCGGCGCCGCCGGTGGTGACCTGGATGATGCCGTCCGAGCCGGCCTCGGTCAGGCCCTGCAGGACCGCGTTGATGGACTGCGAGCTCGAGACGTTGATGGCGGGATACGCGAAGCCACCGGCCTTCGCGCGATCCAGCATGTCGGCGTACTGCTCCGGGGTGGCGACGGGCATGGGTGCTCCCTGTTGATAGTGGCGGGCGTCACCGCAAACTCTATCGAAGGGGGGTCCACGCAGTGACGGATGCGTCCGCTCCCGTAAGGCCGGGAAATCCCCGTCCCTGCGATGACGGAAAGAATCGCGATTCCTTCACCGCTGTGCCACCGAAATCAGCGGGTCCGGGGCGGGATGCTGGCTAGGCTGACCGCATGGTGAGCCTGACCGCGGATATGAGTCCCCTCCACCCTGATCGCAACCTCGCCCTGGAGCTGGTGCGTGCGACCGAGGCGGCCGCGATCCGCGCCGTGCCGTTCATCGGCCGCGGGGCGAAGGAGGCCGCCGACGGCGCCGCCGTCGATGCGATGCGCGCGTTCTTCACCACCGTCAACTTCGACGGCACCATCGTCATCGGCGAAGGCGAGAAGGACGAGGCGCCGATGCTCTACAACGGCGAGCGGGTCGGCAACGGTCGCGGCCCCCGGGCGGACGTGGCCGTGGACCCCATCGACGGGACGTCGCTGACCGCGGCCGGACGCAACAACGCGCTGTCGGTGATCGCGGTGTCCGATCACGGCACGATGCTCGACGCGTCGAGCGTCTTCTACATGGACAAGCTCGTCACCGGCCCGGCCGGGGTCGGGGTCGTCGACATCCGCCTTCCCATCGGCGAGAACATCCGCCGGCTCGCCAAGGCGCTCGGCAAGCCCGTCGACGAGCTCGTCGTCTCGGTGCTGCACCGCCCGCGCCACGAGAAGCTGATCGACGAGATCCGCGAGGCGGGCGCGGGCACGCGCCTGATGAGCGACGGCGATGTCGCCGGCGGCATCAACGCCGCGCGTCACAACGCCCGCACCGACATGTGCGTGGGCATCGGCGGCAGCCCGGAGGGCATCGTCACCGCGTGCGCCATCAAGGCCCTCGGCGGGCACATCCAGGGGCGTCTGTGGCCGCGCAGCGACGAGGAGAGGCAGCGCGGCGTCGACGCGGGCCTCAAGCTCGACGACCACGTGTACGAGGCCGACGAGCTCGTCAAGGGCAACAACACGATCTTCGTCGCGACGGGTGTGACCGACGGCGCGCTGGTGGCCGGCGTGCGCCGCGAGGGCGGGTACGTGTACACCGAGAGCGTCGTGCTGCGCGGCGCCTCGGGCACGCTTCGCCGCATCACGTCGGAGCATCTCGTCTCCAAGTGGCTCTGAGCCCCGCCCGCCGCGCCCGACGATCGACGCGCCGGCATCCATCGGCGGGAGCCGTGTGACGGCTGTGACGGATGTTGTCGTTGTGATGCGTCCGTGACCCCGTCGCGACCGATCTCTGGCACAATCGAAGTGGTGCCGACGGAGACATCACAGTGTTTCCACGCGAGGAGTGTGACGATGGCCACGCAGCAGACCGGAGAGACCTCGTCGCCCCAGACCGGCGCGCACGCGGTCGTCGCCAATGCGGTCGACCCGGCTCGCCGCCCCGATGTGCTGCTTCGCGTGCGCCGCGACGAGGGCCACGAGGTCAGCGCGTGGTGGATGATCGGCGCGTTCGTCGGCGTCTCCGCCGCCGTCATCGGGCTGCTGAGCTTCGTCCCCGGCGGTCACTGACCACCACCGCGCAGCGGCTCCCGCGCATCTATTCGCGCGGTGAGGCGATCCGCGTCCGCACCTCGCCCAGCTCGGCGATGGCCGCCGGCGTCTCGGTGGCCTCGTCGCTGTCCGGCGTGGTGAGGGTGCCGACGAGCAGCTCGGGGGCGGTGAGACGGCGCGGGGTCTTGTCGATGGTCGCGGGCTCGCTCACCGCGTCGAGCTTCGTCGCGTCGATGCCGGGGAACTTGCGGGCGCTCACCAGCACGCGGGTCTCGAGCGACCCGGCGAACCGGTTGTAGCTGTCGACGGTGCGCTCGATCGCGCGGCGGAGGTCGTCGGCGTGCGACGCGAGCGAGCCGAGCCGCTCGTAGAGCTGGTTGCCGAGGTCGAACAGCGCCCGCGCCTCGTGCGAGACGTCCTGCTGCGTCCACGTGTACGCCACGGTCTTGAGGACCGCCCACAGGTTGACCGGCGAGGCCAGTGCCACCCGCTTGCCGAACGCGTAGTCCAGCAGCGCGGGATCCTCCTCCAGCGCCGCCGCCAGGAGCGACTCGCTCGGCAGGAAGCACACGACGAACTCGGGGCTCGACGACAGCCCGGCCCAGTACGTCTTCCGGGCGAGCGCGTCGACGTGCGAGCGTACGGCCTTGACGTGCCTGTCGAGGAGGGCGCGGCGCCGGGCCGCCTCCGCGCCCTGCGCGGTGAGCGGGATGGCGCTGGCTTCGAGGAAGGCGTCGAGCGGCACCTTCGCGTCGACGGCGATCGCCTTGTCGCCGGGCAGCCGGATCACCATGTCGGGACGGCCGGCGCCGGCATCCGTCGTGATCGATGTCTGCACGTCGAAGTCGACGTGACGGGTCAGGCCCGCCGCCTCGACGACGCGGCGCAGCTGCGTCTCGCCCCACACGCCGCGCGTGCTGCCCGAGCGCAGCGCGCTCGCGAGCGACTCGGTCGTGGCCCGCAGCGCCTCATCGGACTCGTGCGCGCGCCGAAGCTGCTCGGCCAGGGTGCCGAACTGCGTGTGACGATCGCGCTCGAGCTCGTCGACCTTGACATGCATCGCGGCCAGGGTCTCCTGCACCGGGGCGAGGGCGCGGAGCACGGACTGCTCGCGGCGCTCGCGCTCCTCGCGCGCCGCCTGGTCGTGGCGAGCCTGCGCGGCCAGCTCGCGATAGAGCAGCTGCTGATGCTCGAGCTGAGCCTGCACGCCCTGGCGCCCGGCCTCGGACGCGGCCAGGTGCGCCGTCAGCTCGGCGTGCTGCCGCGCCGCGCGCGCCGCGCCGCGCGCGAGCCCCGCCGCCCACCCGGCGAGGGCCCCGACCACGATCCCGGCGATCACCACGGCACTGATCACGACTGCGTCCATGGCCTCAGCGTGCCCGATCCCTCCGACATCGCCGGGCACCGTGCCGCGGCATCCGCTCTAGGCGACCGCGAACGAGACAGCGGGAGCCTCCGCGACCGCGATCTGCGAGACCCGCACGCCGACGGCCGCGGCGAGGCCCTCGATGTCCGCCGCGCCGACGCGGTTCGCCGCGTCGATCATGACGTGGGCGCAGGCCAGGGCGTCCGCCGTGGCGTTGTGGTGGGGGAAGTCGGCGAAACCCGCCTCGGCGGCGACGAACGGCAGCCGGTACGAGTCCAGGCGGTACACCTTGCGTGCCACCTGCAGGCTGCACGCGTAGCGGTAGGGCGGGCACTCGTCGCCGGTCGCGTCGCACGCGCGCTTGAGCACGGCCATGTCGAAGCCGGCGTTGTGGGCGACGAGGATGTCGTCGCCCGCGAAGGCGGCGAGATCGGCGAGCTGCCGGCCCCACGTGGCGGCGCCGGCCACATCCTCGGGCCGGATCCCGTGGATCCGCACGTTGAGCTCGAAGAAGACGTCGTGGCCCGCGGGCGGGCGGATCAGCCATCCGGCCTTGTCGACGATGCGCCCGTCGCGCACACGCACCAGCCCGACCGCGCACGCGGAGGCGTTGCTGGAGTTCGCCGTCTCGAAGTCGATCGCGGTGAAGTCCAGTGCCACGTCCCCAGACTCACCCGGACCCGCGCCGGCGGGGCGGAGGCGCGCCGAACGCGGGCCGCCGTCGCCACCGCGGCATAGGCTCGGACCATGGCCGGTCGCGAGGAGATGTCGCTGTCGTTCGGCGCCGCCGCCGGCGCGTACGAATCCGGGCGTCCGGACTATCCGCGCGAGGCCGTGGACTGGATGCTCGCGCCGGTGCGCGAGACGGGACGCGCGCTCCGCGTGGCGGACGTGGGCGCGGGGACCGGCAAGCTGACCCGCACCGTCGTCGAGGCAGGCGCCGAGGTGGTCGCGATCGACCCGGACCCGGCCATGCTCGCCGCGCTCCGGGAGCACGTGCGCGGCGTCCCCACCTTCGTGGGGACCGCAGAGCGGATGCCGCTTCCCGACCACAGCCTCGACGCGGTGCTGCTCGGTCAGGCCTGGCACTGGGTCGACCCGGCCGCGGCGTCCGCCGAGGCCGGACGCGTCCTGCGGGCGGGCGGCGTGCTGGGCCTCGCCTGGAACATCCGCGACGAGTCCGATCCGTGGGTCGCGCGCCTGACCGCCGCCCTGCACGGCTCCCACGCCGAGGAGATGCTCGCCGGGGACGGAGCGCAGGTCGCGTATCCGTTCGACGCGCTCGAGGCGCGCACGTGGACCTGGACGCGCTCGCTCACGCGGGCCGCACTGCTGGACATGGCGGCCTCGCGCAGCTATGTCATCACCGCGCCCGACGCGGACCGCGCCGCGATCCTCGCGGCGGTGTCGGCCCTCTTCGACGAGCGCCTGCTCACCGATGCCACCGGCGCCGAGGTGGTCGACCTGCCGTACGTCACCCGCGCGTTCCGCAGCATCCGTCCCTGAGCGCCGCGGAAGGAATGCCGCGCCGTCATCCCCGGACGGTGCCGACGACGTGCCAGGGGCCGCTGCGCTCGCGGTAGCGCGGCGCGAAGCCGTGGTGGACGAGGACGTCCTCCATCGCGCGCGGGTCGTGGGCGAAGGAGCGATACGGGTTGCCGGTCACCGTGTACAGCGCGTTGAGCGCGCGGGAGGCGACGCGCGTCCACAGCGCGTTCCCCGGGTGGCTGAAGACGACGGCGCGCCTGGCACGACCGGCGGCGGCGCGGAGCAGCCGCCGGTAGTCCGGATAGCAGCAGACCACGCGATGCAGCACGACGATGTCGGCCGGCTCGACGGCCTCGGGCGCACCGGCGAGGTCGACTCCGAGCATCCTCGTCGCCCTGTCCCGCAGTCCCGCTTCGTCGAGGAGCCGGAGGGCCTCGGGCTCGTACGCCGGCGACAGCTCGACGTTGGTGGTGCGGGCGGCGCCGGCCTTGAGCGCCTCGAGCTGGATGTCGCCGATGCCGCCGCCGATCTCGAGCACCGAGGCGCCCTCCAGCCCGGTCGTGCGGGCGAAGTCGAGGACGAGCCGTGCGCTGGGCGTCAGGCCGTCGCGCCGGTAGTCGCGCGCCAGGCGGCGGGCGAACCGGTCGCCGAACTCGCGGTCGTAGCCGTCGGGGGTGCGTGGCGTGCAGCACTCGTCCACGGGCTCAGTATCCCGCCGTGCTTCGGGCCCGGCAACGGCCCGGCCATCGCGGAGCGGCGGGGAGCGGCATCCGTCCCGAACTAGACTGGATGCCCGTGGCTCTCACCATCGGAATCGTCGGACTCCCGAACGTCGGCAAGTCGACCCTCTTCAACGCGCTGACCAAGAACCAGGTGCTCGCGGCGAACTACCCGTTCGCCACGATCGAGCCCAACATCGGCGTGGTCAACCTGCCCGACCCGCGACTGGACAAGCTCGCCGAGATCTTCTCGTCGGAGCGGATCCTCCCCGCAGCGGTGTCGTTCGTCGACATCGCCGGCATCGTCCGCGGGGCCAGCGAGGGCGAGGGGCTCGGGAACAAGTTCCTCGCGAACATCCGCGAAGCCGACGCCATCGCGCAGGTCGTGCGCGGCTTCGCCGACGACGACGTCGTGCACGTCGACGGCGCGGTGAACCCGCGCGGCGACATGGAGACGATCAACGCCGAGCTGCAGCTGGCCGACCTCGAGACGCTCGAGAAGGCGATCACGCGGTATGAGAAGGAGGTCAGGGGCCGCAAGCTCGACCCCGCCGTGCTCGCCGCGGCGACCGAGGCGAAGGACGCGCTCGAACGCGGCGTGCTGCTCTCGGCCTCGGGCATCGACCTCGCGCCGATCAAGGAGCTGGGCCTGCTGACCGCCAAGCCGTTCATCTTCGTCTTCAACGTGGACGAGGCCGTGCTGACGGATGCCTCCCGCAAGGCGGAGCTGGAAGCGCTGGTGGCCCCGGCCAAGGCCGTCTTCCTCGACGCGAAGATCGAGTCCGAGCTCATCGACCTCGACCCCGAGGACGCGGCGGAGCTGCTGGCCTCCACGGGCCAGGAGGAGTCCGGTCTCGATCAGCTCGCCCGCATCGGCTTCGACACGCTCGGCCTGCAGACCTACCTGACGGCGGGGCCCAAGGAGGCGCGCGCGTGGACCATCGGCAAGGGGTGGAAGGCCCCGCAGGCTGCCGGTGTGATCCACACGGACTTCGAGAAGGGCTTCATCAAGGCCGAGGTCATCTCGTTCGACGACCTGGTCGCGGCGGGATCGGTCGTCGAGGCGCGCGCCAAGGGGAAGGCGCGCCTCGAGGGCAAGGACTACGTCATGCAGGACGGCGACGTCGTCGAGTTCCGGTTCAACGTCTGAGCCCCCGACCCGCACCCGATCCGCCCTTCGAGAGGACAACCCGTGGCTGAAACCCAGATCTTCGAGCCCGACGGCCGGGCGATACCGTACGTCGACGAGCGCAGCGACGGTCCCGCGCTGGTGCTGCTGCCCGGCCAGGGCCTGAACATCAGCTATCTGGGCCCGCTCGCGCACGCCCTCGTGGAGGAGGACTTCCACGTCGTCCGCATCGGGCCGCGCCACCCCGCCACCGCCGCGGACGCCGAGGTGTCGCTGCACGACCTGGCGCAGGACGTCGTGGACGTGATGGCGCACGTCGGTCTCGCGGGCGCCTGGGTCGGCGGCCACGCGTTCGGCGGCACCGTGGCCCGCACGGTGGCACTGGATCACCCCGGCCGCGTCAACGGCGTGCTGCTGCTGGGCGTCGAGGGCGCGGTGGCGACCGACGAGCTGGCCGCCGGCGACTCCGACGTCCCCGCGCAGGCGCGCGACGGCGACGTCGTCGCGATGCAGCGCGCGGCACAGGCGTCGACGCCCGACGTGGAGTGGTCCACGCTCCCGCCCGCGCTCCCCGTGCTCGTCATCCAGGGCTCGGAGGATCGCCTCACGCCGCCGGCGAACGGCCAGGCCCTCCAGGCATCCGCGCCCGACCGGGTGAGCGTGACCACCGTCGAGGGCGGCGGGCACCTGTTCCCCGTCACCCACATCGGCGCGACGGCGTGGCCCATTGAGGACTACCTCGACTGGGACTGACCCGTCGTCCGCCGGTGCCGGAAAGGACCGTGGCGACTGCCAGGCTGTGACGATGTCGGATTCAGCGATGTGGGACGCCGAGGCCGCGACCTTCGACGACGCCGTCGACCACGGGCTGCGGCATCCGGTCGCACGTGAGGCCTGGCGGGCGCTGCTGGTGTCGCTCGTCGGGGAGCGGCGCTCGAGGATCGCCGACCTCGGGTGCGGCACCGGCACGCTGTCGGTGCTGCTCGCCGAGCTCGGCCACGAGGTCACGGGCCTCGACTTCTCGCCGTCGATGATCCAGCGGGCGCGGGAGAAGAGCCGCACCGCGGGCGCGGACGCGACGTTCGTGTGCGCGGACGCCTCGGCTCCGCCGCTCCCGGTGGCGCACTTCGACGTCGTGCTCAGCCGTCACGTGCTGTGGGCGATGACCGTCCCCGCCCAGGCTCTGCGCAACTGGGCCGACCTGCTGCGGCCGGACGGCAGGATCGTCCTCATCGAGGGGCGGTGGCACACGGGCGCGGGGATGACCGCCGAGGACGCGCGCCGGCTGGTCGCTGCGAGCGGTCTCCAGGAGGGCTCGCTCCGGGAGCTCCCGGACGCCGAGCTGTGGGGCGGGCCGATCGCCGACGAGCGATACGCACTGACGGCGTCCCGCTGACGGACGGCGTCCCGCTGAATCGCGGGCCCTATAGCCAGCCCGCCGCGACGACGCAAGAGTGTGGGCACAACTTCGCGCCCGCGCCCTTCGGGTCGACAATGGTGTCCGTGGCGGAGGACCAGGAGCAGCAGGGCGGGCAGTCCGCCCTCGCACCCGTGCCCACCGAGCCGCTGCCGCACCCCGACCCGCACCGCGGCACCGTCCTCGTGGTGGGCGTATGCGCCACCGTGGCCTTCGTCGTGCTCCGGTTCGTCGTCGCGCTGGGCGGGCACGAGCCCCTCGCCCTCGACATCTGGTGGCAGGCGCTGATGATCGACATCACGACGGACGCGGGGCTGATCCTGGCCTGGATCCCCGCGGTCGTCGGCGGCACGATCGGAATGATCGTGATCGGCATCCTCTTGGTCGCCGTGTTCCTGTGGCGCAGGCGTCCATGGGATGCGGCGAACATGGCGCTCGCGATCGTCACCGTCGTGGCGATCGGCGCGCCGATGGCCGCGATCATCGCGCGCGTCCGCCCGGAGAACTCGCTGGCCGAGAGCGTGCCGACCTCGTTCCCCTCCGGCCACACGGCCGTCGCGACGACCGTCGCCGTGACGCTGGGCCTGCTGCTCAGGCGCTGGTACGTGTGGGTGGCCGGCGCATGCTGGGTGGTCTACATGATGTGGAGCCGCACATACCTGCACGCGCACTGGGTCAGTGACGTGGTGGCGGGCATGCTCGAGGGCGTCGCCGTCGCCACGCTGGTGTGGTGCTTCATGCACGCGCTGCGCATCCGCAGGGCCCAGTCGTCGGTCTCGCGAGATACATGAGTGATCTCCGGCCGCATTTCAAGTCCCTTCTGCGCGAGCCGGCGAGGGATACGGTTCCAGCATGACCACTGCGAAGAACGCGGCGCGGGCCGCACAGGAATCACCCGTATTCCGCACCATCGCCCGCATCGGCTACGTCGTGCTCGGCGTGCTCCACATCGTCATCGGCGCGATCGCCATCTCGGTCGCGGCGGGCGGCGGCGGGCAGGCCGACCAGGGCGGCGCGATGCAGACCATCCGGGAGACCCCCGCGGGGGTCTTCATGCTCTGGGCGATCGCGATCGGCCTGGTGGCGCTGGCCGCATGGCAGATCGCAGACGCCTTCCTCGAGCGCGAGCCCGACGAGAAGAAGAAGTGGGGCCACCGCGCGAAGTACCTCGGCACCGCCGCCGCCTACCTCGCGATCGCCGCCACCGCCGTCGTGTACGCGATGGGCGGCAGTTCGGACTCCTCCCAGTCGTCGCAGACGTTCAGCGCCCAGCTCATGTCGACGCCGGGCGGGGTGTTCCTCCTCGTGCTCGTGGGCCTCATCATCTTCGCGGTGGGCGTCGCCTTCATCATCCGGGGCGCGACGCGCGCGTTCGAGAAGCACCTGGATCTGCCGGCAGGATCGGTCCGCAAGGGCATCGTGACGTTCGGCGTCGTCGGCTACATCGCGAAGGGGATCGCCGTGGGCGTGACGGGCGTGCTCTTCGTCGTCGCAGCTGTCACGCACGACGCCGAGACCGCCGGTGGCCTGGATGCCGCCCTCCACTCGCTCGCCGAGCTGCCCTTCGGGCGCATCATCCTGTGGGTCGTCGCCGCCGGCCTCATCATCTACGGCGTCTTCTGCTTCGCCCGCGCCCGCTACGCCCGGATGTGACACGGGGGAGCGCGGCGGGGAGCGGCCGTCTCACCCGGAGACCGGCTCCGCGTCCGCGCCTCCTGCGCCCGGATCGCGCGCGGATCGCTCGTCGAGGGCGACGAGCGCCGCGCGACGCCCCTCGGCGATGAGACGCGGGACGTCGGACATCGTCCACTGCGCCATGCGTTCCATCTCCGGCTGGATCAGGACGACGGCGGGGTCACCCGCCAGTTCGGCGGTGCGTGAGACGGTGCGCATCATGCGCACGTTCTCCCATCGGGCGTGCAGCCGCACCACGATGAGGCGGGAGGCGCCGAGCATCCGTGCCGCCTCGACGGGCACGTTGTCGACCATGCCGCCGTCGGCCAGCAGCGCCGCGGCGCGCCGCACCGGCGGCAGGATCCCCGGGACGGCGATCGTCGATCGCAGCGCCAGGCTGAGCTGACCCTCGTCGATGACCACCCCGCGGCGGGTGCGCAGGTCCGTGGCGTAGGCGGCGAACCGGCGGGGGAGCTCTTCGATGAGCGGGTCCCTGCCGAGCACGCGGATGACCGAGTCGCGCACCGCTGCGGTGTCGAGCAGGCCCCAGCGGGGGGAGAGGGACCATCGGGCGATCGCCCCCCAGCGGAACTCGCGTGCAGCCCGCTCGATCGCCCCCTGATCGAGCTCGGCGGCGTAGGCGGCCGCGACGAGCGCACCCGAGCTGGTGCCCACGGCGATGCCGGGACGGATGCCTCGCTCCGCGAGCACCTGCAGCACCCCGACGTGGGCGGCGGCGAAGGCTCCGCCCCCGCCGAGCACGAGCGCCAGTCCGTCGTCGTCGGTCACGGGCTCATCCTGCCTCACGCGGCGCTGCGGACAGAAGACGCCGGCGCCGCCGTCCGCGCGGGCCATTGACGCGTCGGCGGCGTCTTGGGAAGCTGAGCGAGGTCACAGTCCGGCGCTGGGGAGCGGGGGTCCGACGATGGAGATGTCGACGCGTGCGAGGGCGGCGAAGAAGTCCGTGGACGTCGTCACGACGTTCTTCTCCCGGATCCAGGCGCTCGCCGCCGATCAGGATGCCCTCGACTTCACGTTCGGCAACCCGCACGAGATGGCGCTGCCGGGGCTCTCGTCCGCACTGCGCGCGAACGCCCAGCCGCGGTCCGTCGACTGGTTCGCCTACAAGAGCAGCGAGCGGTCGGCGCAGGAGGTCGTCGCATCCGGCCTGCGCACCGAGCTCGGTCTCGACTTCGAGCCCGACGACATCGCGATGACGCAGGGCGCCTTCGGGGCGATCTCGCTGACGTTCGCGCTGCTGGCCGATGCGGGCGACGAGGTCGTCGTGCCGGTGCCCGGCTGGTTCTGCTACGAGCCGACGCTGTACGCCGCTGACCTGGTCCCGGTGCGGGCCGCGCTCGATCCGGAGACCTTCGACCTGGACGTGGATGCCATCGCGCGGGCGATCTCGCCGCGCACGCGGATCGTCATCGTCAACTCGCCCGCCAATCCGACCGGACGTGTGTACCCGAAGTCGGCATGGGACGCTCTCGCGGAAGAGCTGGAGCGTGCGTCGCGCCGCCACGGGCGCCGCATCTGGCTGCTCTCGGACGAGCCGTACCGCCGGATCCGGTTCGACGGCGTCGGGTTCGCCAGCCCGGCCGGCTCGTACCCGTGGACGCTCATCGACTACAGCTACGGCAAGGTGCTCCTCGCTCCCGGGCAGCGGCTCGGGTATCTGGCGCTGTCGCCGCACATCCCGGCGGCAGAGCGGGAGGAGCTGCGCGCCGCGCTCTTCCCGCTCGGACTCGCGATCGGGTGGGGGTTCCCCGACGCCATCATGCAGTACTCCGTCCCCGAGCTCGAGTCGCTGACGATCGACGTGCAGGAGCTGGCGAGGAGGCGGGACCGCCTCTACGGCGTGCTCACGGAGGCAGGCGTGCAGGTCACCCGCCCCGAGGGCACGTTCTATCTCTGGGGCCGGGCGCCCGGCGGGGACGGGCGCGTCTTCTGCGACGCCCTCGCCGCCCGCGGGGTGTACGTCATGCCCGGAGACCTGTTCGATCAGCCGCATCACTTCCGCGTCTCGCTGACGGCGACCATGCCCATGATCGACCGGGCGATCCCGCACATGGTCGACGTCTCCCGGGAGCTCGCGCAGGCCTCCTGACCGCCGCAGGCAGCGACGCGCGTCAGGCGGACGGCACCGTGCCGGCTGGCCGTGCGGGCTCCTCTGCGGCGGGTGCGCGCCGGGGCGCGCTCTCCAGCAGGGAACGAGCGAGCAGCGTGGATCCCGCCACGGCGGCGGGCATCGTGACGACGGCGCCGAGCGGGACGAAGAAGCAGAGCTGGGTCGCCACGCCGAAGCCGAGGACGCGCGCGCGATGCCGCCGCATCAGACGTCGACGGTCGGCGGGAACCAGTCCGCGCGCGGTGAGCGCGCGGGAGGCGAGCTCGTCCGCCAGCAGCCAGCCGGTGAACGACACTGCGAAGACGGCGCTCAGCGCGCCGCCCACGACCGGGATCAGAGCCACCAGGGCGGCCAGGAGCGCGATCACCATGCCGCGTGAGATGAGCGAGATCCCGTCGGCCACGGATCGCCAGAACCCGTAGCCGGCGTCGTCTCCGGCGTCGCCGAGATCGGCTTCGACCGCCCTCCAGATCCTGTCGTAGAAGGGCTCGCCGATGAGCAGCGTCAACGCCGTGAAGGAGACGGCGACCAGCACGAGCGAGGCGCCGAGGAGCGCCGTGCCGACGGCGAGCCGGAAGACGCTGGCCCACACGCCCGGCCAGCCGTCGGCGAAGGGGGTGATCGCCTCCGTGATGGTCGGCAGGTACGTCCCGAGGGCGATGAGACCGGCCAGGAAGATCACCGCGACGATCGCCGCGGGAACGAGCCCGAGCGCCATCAGCCCGGGACGCCGCCGCCAGTAGGCGAAGCCGCGTCCGAGCAGGCCGACTCCCCGGGCGAACTCGCGCATCCCGCTCACTCTACGTCCGCTCGCGGCATCCCGGCCCGGCCCTTGACAGGCGGCGCGAACGGCCCACAGCATCCTCGGCAAGTCAACCCCTTGTCGCCGCATTTCGGATGCCGCCAGGGTGGGCCTGCGCTCGCATCGAGGCGGGCTCCGCCAGCAGGAGGTGGCCATGCTCAGTGCACCGATTTCGGCCGATGGGGTTCGTCGCCCTGAACTGACCTGGGTCGGGTCGGGCGCCTGGGTCGCGTGCGATCCGGACGCGGACCCGAACGATCCCCGCCGGACGGTCGCGTACCTCGAGTGCAAGGACGAGCGGGTGTATCTGCTGTGGGTGACCGGCTCGTCGGGGGTGTGCGAGTTCGACTCGATCCGTGCGGCGCTGGATGCGATCGCCGAGCGGCTCGCAATGACGCAGCCGACGCCTGGCTAGAGCGGCCCAGCTCGCGCCTAGACCGTCTCCGGGCCGATGTCAACCCCCTCTGCGGATCTCCGTGCGGGGGGCGATGCTCGGTCCGCAGGAGGTTGACGATGTCCGGACCCACGGGGGGCGCGGGAGCCTCGACGAAGGGAGCGGTCGCCGCCGCCACGAGTGATGCGAGGCATCCGGCGGCGACCGTGCAGCAGCAGGAAGACGCTCGGCGGCTGGTCCTCGCACCGCTGTGCGACCGCTCGTGGCGCCTGTGCGATCGGGCCCTGACCTACAGCGACCCGGCGAGTGTGATCGCGTACGTGGAGGAGCTCGAGGACGGCACCTACGAGGCGGTGTGGGTGTCGGTGGGGCTGGGATTCGCACGGTACCCGTCGCTGGAGCCGCTGCTCGCCGACGCGATCGAACGCGTCGACAGCGGTCGCAGTCTCGGCGCCCTCAAGCCGCAGCACATCCCGCACCGCCCGCCTACCCGGGTGTGAGGCCGACGCGGGACCACGCCCTCGCCGTGTCGGCGGCCCGTGGCAGGATGTGCCCATGCCAGAGTCTCCCGAGGTCGAGGCGCTCGCGCGGTTCCTCGGCAGCGAGGCCACCGGCCGCCAGGTCGACGAGGTCGATGTCCTCGAGTACCGCGTCGTCAAGACGCGTGCAGCGCCCCCGGCGACGATCGTGGGGCGCACCATCACCGGAGCCGCACGCCACGGCAAGCACGTCGAGCTGATCCTCGACGAGGGGAGCCTCGTCGTCTCGCTCGGCAGACACGGCTGGATGCGGTGGTACGCCGACGGCGTCGATCCCGATTCCGCTGCCGACGAGCCGCCTGCTCTGGCCGCCTTCGCCCTTGCCGGCGGGCGAACGCTGGCGGTGACGGATGCCGGAACCTGGGTCTCGCTCGGGCTCTTCGTCGTGGCCACCGCGGCAGCGGTGCCGGCGATCGCGAAGCTCGGTCCCGATCCGGCGGACCCGGGGTTCGCCCGTGCAGACTTCGACGCGGCTCTCGGGCGGCGCCGCAAGCAGATCAAGGCGATCCTGCAGGAGCAGGAGTCGCTCGCCGGCATCGGCAACGCGTACTCCGACGAGATCCTGCATCGGGCCCGCGTCTCGCCGCTCGCCCACGCGGCCGCGCTGGACGAGGGCGAGTCCGACCGATTGTTCGATGCGACCGTGTCGACCGTGCGCGAAGCGATCGCCGCGCGCGCGGGCGTCCCGATCGACCGGCTGAAGGCTGAGAAGGTGGCCTCGATGCGCGTGCACGGCCGCACCGGCGAGGCGTGCCCGGTGTGCGGTGACACGGTGCGCGATCTCGCGTTCTCGAGCACGGTGGCGCAGTACTGCCCGACGTGCCAGAACGGGGGCGCGCCGCTCTGACGACGCACCCCGGCGCGAGGCGGCAGGGCGGACCCCGCTGCTGCACGGCGTGGGTAGCATGGACGACATGACCACGTCGCAGCAGCCCGCCCCGATCACCCTCGCCCCCGTCTCCGACGACAAGAACCTCCTCACGGTCGTCGAGTCCGGCAGCTCCTGCTGCGGTGGCGGCGCCTGCGGCATGGGCTGAGGCCCGGCGCCCGAAGTCGACTCTCGCCGCGCTGATGACCGACGAACAGCTGCACATCACCCCGCGCGTCGGGCGCATCCTCATGTCCGAGGAGGCGATCTACGGCCTGATCCTCGTGTCCGGGATGATCGTCGTGAGCGGCTCGTCGACGGGCACGTCGCTGGACGCGTTCATCACGGTCGCCGTGACAGTCGTCGTGTTCTTCGCGGCACACGTCTTCGCCGGCACGCTGGGCAGGCTGGCGGCCACCGACGGTCACGCCGGTCTTCGCGCCAGCCTGAGGGCCTCGTCGCGTCAGTCCGGCGGCATGCTCCTCGCGTCGGTGCCGCCGCTCACGATCCTGCTCCTGGGAACCTCCCGGGTGATCGAGGACAGCACCTCCCTGTGGGTGGCCCTCATCGTCAACACCGTGATGCTCGGCGCGCTCGGGTGGATCGCCGTCGCCCGCTGGAGCACTCACTGGCTCCCGCGCATCCTGAGCGCCCTGACCACCGCCGCGTTCGGCGGCGTCCTCATCCTTCTGAAGGCCGTCATCCACCACTGACGCGGGCCGCGCCGCGGGTCCCGCGCAGCGCGGAGGTGAGCGACGCGCTGAGCCCCGGCACGTCGTCCGCCGGCACGGCGAGCGCCTGCAGCGACCTGCTGAAGAAGTTGCGCGCACCGGCGGCCAGGGTGATGTCGACGATCTGGCGGTCGGTGAACCCCACATCGCGCAAGCGCTGCGCGTCTGCGTCGGTCATCGCCGCAGCATCCGTCGACAGCCTCTCGGCGTACTGCACGACCGCGGCGTCGGCATCGCTCAGGCCGGTGCCGGCAGCCGCGCCGTCGCGGACGAGCCGGGCCAGCTGGTCCTCGTCCAGGAGTCCCGCCCGCAGCGACTTGCGCCCGTGGGCCAGGAGGCAGTGCTCCGACCCCAGGGCACGGGCTGCGCCGAGGGTGGCGAGCTCGTACGTGCGCAGGCCGATCGAGGGCAGGATCGCCCCGATCAGCGCCTCGAAGGCCTGATGCGCCTCAGGATTCACCGCCATCGCCCGCGTGTGGGCGAAGACGAACCCGTCCTCTCGCAGGTCCGCCTGGTACATCTCGGCGACGTGTCCCACGGCGGCGTCGACATCGGGTGTGCTGACGATCATGCTGCTGCCTTCCCGTCGGTTCTCGGGCGCGATCCAGAATCGCGGATGCCCCACCCCTTGTCGAGGGGCGGGGCATCGGCGTGATACGTCGTCAGTGCGCGGCAGGCGCCCCGACCGGCTGGTCGGCGGGCTTGCGGATCAGGAATGCGCCCACCAGGAGCGGCAGCGACAGGAACGCGGCCGTGAGGAACGCCGCGTGGGTCCCGGCCGCGCCGGCAGCGGCCTCGTCGGCGCCGGATGCCACCGCGGCCGACGTGCCGGCGGCCATGACGCCGAACATCAGGGCGATCCCTGCAGCACCGGCGACCTGCTGAACGGTGCCGACGACCGCCGATCCGTACGAGTAGAACCGGGGCTGCAGCGATGCGAGCGAGGCCGTGAACAGCGGCGTGAAGGAGAGCGCGAGACCCAGCGACAGCGCGGTCTGCGCGACGGCGACGAGCCACACCGGCGTCTCGGTCGTGAACGTCGTGTAGAACCACAGCAGCGAGCTGGTGATGACGGCGCCCGGCACCAGCAGTACCGTGGTGCCCCAGCGGTCGTAGATGCGGCCGATGAAGGGACCCGCCAGACCCATCGCCAGCGCGCCGGGCAGCACCACGAGGCCCGCCGTCAGCGGGTCTGCGCCCAGCACGTCCTGGAGGTAGAGCGGCACGATGGTGATGGCGCCGAAGAACGCCATCGACATGATGGCCATCTGCGCGATCGACAGGGAGAAGTTCGTGCTGCGGAACACCCGCAGGTCCAGCAGTGCGTCGTCCTTGCGCTGGAGGCGCACCTGTCGCCAGCCGAAGAGGCCGAGGGCCACCACGCCGATGCTCAGCGACACGATGAGCGCCGTCGTCGAGGCGGCGGTCGCAGCGGCGGCATCCGCTCCGCCCCCGTGACCGCCGGCGCCCAGCTGGCTGAGGCCGAAGACGAGGCCACCGAAGCCGAGGGCCGACAGGATCACCGACAGCACGTCGATCGGCGCGCGCGTGGTCTCACCGAGGTTGTGGATCCAGCGGGCGCCGACGACGAGCGCCACGATCGCGATCGGCAGCACCATTCCGAAGATCCAGCGCCACTCGAAGTTGTTCAGGATGGCGCCGGCGAGCGTCGGGCCGATCGCGGGGGCGAGCGAGATCACGATGCTGACGCGGCCCATCATGCGACCGCGGATGGCCGCGGGCACCACGGTCATCAGCGTCGTCATGAGCAGCGGCATCATGATCGCGGTGCCCGAGGCCTGCACGACGCGCGCGATGAGGAGCATCGGGAACCCGGGCGCGAGGAACGCGAGGAGCGTGCCCGTCGAGAACAGCGACATCGCGGCGACGAACATCGTCCGCGTGGTGAAGCGGCGCAGCAGGAAGCCGGTGATCGGGATGATCACCGCCATGGTCAGCATGAACGCCGTGGTCAGCCACTGCGCGGCGAGCGCGGTGATGCCGAGGTCGACGATGAGGTGCGGGATCGCGACGCCCATCGTCGTCTCGTTGAGGATCGCGACGAAAGCGGCCGCCAGGAGCAGCCAGATGACGCGGTTCTCCTCGGGGCGGAGGGCGACGGGGGCACCGGCCGCCTGGCGGGAGACGGCGGGCATGCTGCCGGTACCGGGATTCGTTTCGATGGCGGCCAAAAGTCGTCTCCTCGAGGCTCGGATGGACAGCGAAGCGCCACCCGACGATGGCAAGCCTCCAACTTAACCACAGGCTCCGACATCGCATTCCCGATCCGCCGCGGGAATGCCGGCGTGCGCCGGTCGCGCGGTCAGCGCCCGGCGGGCTCCTCGTCGTCCCAGTCCTCCGAGCCGATCGCGTCGGTCGGCTCGGGCTCGGGCTCGCGATCCTCGATGCCCTTGGGCGTCGGGCTGACGATCTCCTCGTGGGGGATGGCCTTGAGCGCGTCGATCTCCTCGCGCAGCTCGGCCAGGTCGCTGCCGTCGTGCTCGGGACGGTCCGGGGTGGAGTTCACGGCACGAGCCTAGCGTCGGCGGGCGGAATTAGGCTGGCGGGGTGAGCATGCGCGGTGGTGGAGGCGGCGGAGGGCACCCCGGGTTCCGGCCGGTCGACACCGAGGCGCAGCGCAAGGCCAACGCCGAGGCTCCCCGGATCCCGAACCTGGGCCGCCGGGTCGTCGCGCTCTTCCGGCCGTACACGTTCTCGATCGCGATCACCGGCGTGCTCGTGGTCGTGGGAGCGGGCATCGCGGTCATCCCGCCGCTGCTGGTGCAGCGGGTCTTCGACGACGCGCTGTTCCCCGTCGACGGCTCCGCCCCCGACCTGACGCTCCTCTGGCAGCTCGTGCTGGCCATGATCGTGCTCTTCCTGCTGTCGGCCGTGGTCGGCGTCGTGCAGACGTGGCTGACGTCCACGGTCGGCAACCGGGTCACCGGCGACCTGCGGGTGAAGCTGTTCGACCACCTCCAGTCGATGGAGCTCGGGTTCTTCACGCGCACCAAGACGGGCGTCATCCAGTCGCGTCTGCAGAACGACGTCGGCGGGGTCTCCGGCGTGCTCACCAACACGGTGACGAGCATCCTCGGCAACACCGTCACGGTCGTGGCGTCGCTGGTGGCCATGATCCTCATCGACTGGCGGCTCACGATCATCGCGGTCGTGCTGATGCCCTTCCTCATCCTCATCCAGCGCCGCGTCGGCCAGGTGCGGGCGCGCATCGCCGGCGAGACGCAGGAGTCGCTGTCGGAGCTGACGGCCATCACCCAGGAGACGCTCAGCGTCTCGGGCATCCTGCTCTCCAAGTCCTTCAACCGTCAGCGCACCGAGTCCGCCCGCTATGCCGACGAGAACGTCAACCAGGTCCGCCTGCAGGTGCGGCGGGCCATGAGCGGGCAGGGCTTCTTCGCCGTCGTGCAGGTCATCATGGCCAGCGTCCCGGCGATCATCTACCTCGTGTCGGGATACCTCATCGGCAGCGGCACCGACGCCATCACCGCCGGCACGATCGTCGCGTTCACGACGGTGCAGGCGCGGCTGCTCATGCCGCTCATGGGCCTCATGCGCGTCTCGCTCGACCTGCAGACCTCGGCGGCGCTGTTCGCGCGCATCTTCGAGTACCTCGACCTGGTGCCGGCGATCAAGGACGCCCCCGATGCGATCGACGTCTCGCAGGCGCCGGGTCCTGTCGGGCGCATCGAGTTCCGCGACGTGGTGTTCCGGTATCCGGATGCCGCCCCCGACACGAGGGCGACCCTGCAGGGCGTGTCCTTCGTGGCCGACCCCGGCCAGCACGTCGCGTTCGTCGGGCCGTCCGGCGCGGGCAAGACCACCGTGCTGTACCTGACGCCGCGCCTGTACGAGGCATCCGAGGGATCCGTCCTGTTCGCGGGCGAGGACGTGCGGCGGCTCCGGCAGGAATCCATCGTCGACAGCGTCGGCATCGTGTCGCAGGAGACATACCTGTTCCACGCGACGATCCGCGAGAACCTGCGCTACGCCAAGCCCGACGCGACCGACGCGGAGCTTGAGGCCGCCTGTCGCGCGGCCAACATCCACCACGTGATCGAGCGCTTCGAGCAGGGCTACGACACCGTCGTCGGCGAGCGCGGCTACCGTCTCTCGGGCGGCGAGAAGCAGCGGATCGCCATCGCCCGCGTGCTGCTGAAGGACCCTCCCGTGCTCCTCCTCGACGAGGCGACGTCGGCCCTCGACACGGTGTCCGAGCGCGTGGTGCAGGAGGCGCTGGATGCCGCGGCGCGGGGCCGCACCACCCTCTCGATCGCCCATCGCCTCTCGACGGTGATCGACGCCGACGTGATCCATGTCGTCGAGGCCGGCCGCATCGTGGAGTCCGGCACGCACGGTTCGCTGCTCGCCGCCGGCGGACTCTACGCCGAGCTCGCGGCGCAGCAGCTCGCGACCACCCGCATCCTCGAGGCGGAGGTCGATCAGCCGCCCGCCGATCACCCCGAACGCCGCGCCGACACCGCGCCGGACCAACCCCTCGCGCTCACCGCCGCGCAGCTCGAGGAGCGCGGCATCGGGCGGGCGGTCGTCGGCGACCGGCCGCTCGAGGGCTGATCCGCGCCGGCGACGTCACCACAGGGATGCGGCGGCCAGCGCCGTCGCCGCGGCGTCGGGCAGCGACCGGGGCTCGGCGTGCGGCGTCAGCGCCCGGGCGAACGAGCCGAGCGCGCGGCGGTACGCGTCGTCGGGGTGGTGGCGGGCGATGTCGACGAGCGGCGGCAGGTCCATTCCCAGGATCAGCCGGACGCGGGATGCCACCGCCCGCTGCTGTCCGGCCGCGTCGAGCACCGCGACCCCGCCGGAGAGGGCTTCCAGGTAGTCGCGCAGCACGGGCAGCTCGCCCTTGTGCTGGGTGATGGAGGAGCCGTCCGCGCGCTCGCGCCATTCGACGACGACGTCCGGGATGACGTCGAACGCCCGCGCGCGCGTGTACATCTGCTGCGCGACGACCTGGTCCTCGTAGGCCTTCCCGACGGGGAAGCGCAGGCCGGCGCGCTGCCACAGGTCGGCTCGGCTGACCTTCGACCACGCGACGATGTTGCCGGACGCCTCCGGGTGCCGGGCGAGCGTCGTGCCGACCCGCGCCGGATCGGTCGCGGCGGCCACCCACGGCTGCACGCTCCCCGCCTCGTATCCGCCGGCGGTGTCGGGCCGCAGCCGCACGTACGCGCCCACCGCGAAGTCGCTGCCGCTGGCGGCGACGGTGCCGACGAGCCGCTCCAGGGCCCGCGGCGCAAGCCGGTCGTCGGCGTCGAGGAAGCCCACGAACGGGGTGCGCACGAGGTCGAGTCCGGTGTTGCGCGCCGCGCCCAGTCCGCGCTGCCGGGGATGATGGATCACGGTGAAGCGCTCGTCGTGCGCCGCCGCGGCGTCGAAAAGCCTGCCGGTGTCGTCGTTCGAGGCGTCGTCGACGAGGATGGCGACCCAGTCCGTGCGCGTCTGGGCGCGGAGGGATTCGAGCGCCTCGGCGGCGTAGAGCGCCACGTCGTACCCGGGGACGATGACGGTCACGGCGGGGGTCACCGTCCGATCCTACGGGCGCGGCGAGGCGGCCCGGCGCCGCGGCGCCGGCGTCAGCGGCCCGGTTCGGCGACGGCCGCGACCGAGGCGGCGACGGCATCGGCGACAACGTCGAGAGGGGCGTTGAGCCAGCGCGGGAAGGTGAAGCGCACGGCTGTCCGGGCGACGTCGGGTGCCACGCCCATGGCCACGAGCACGTGCGACGGCTCGTCGCTGCCGGCGGCGCAGGCGGACCCGCTCGACGACACGACGCCGCGCCGTTCCAGCTCGAGCAGCACCGCCTCGCCGCTGGTGCCGGCGAAGGTGAAGCTCGCCGTGCCGGGAAGCCGGTGCACCGGGTCGCCGGTGAGCCGCGCCGACGGGATGCTCTCGAGCACCCGCGTGATGAAGCGGTCGCGGAGGGCGCTCACGCGCGCGGATGCCGCCACGCGGTCGGACTCGGCCAGCTCCAGCGCCGTCGCCAGCCCGACGGCGCCCGCGACGTCCTCGGTGCCGCTGCGGCGGCCGCGCTCCTGCCCGCCGCCGTGGAGCAGCGGCTCGAGCGGGATGCGCCCGCGCACGCCGAGCACGCCGGTGCCCTTGGGTGCTCCGAGCTTGTGGCCGGCCAGCGAGATCGCGTCGTACCCGAGTTCGTCCGCCGACAGCGGCAGCCAGCCCGCCGCCTGCACGGCGTCGAGGTGCAGCGGCACCCGCCGATCGCGCAGGAGCGCCGCGATCGCCGCGGCATCCTGCACCGTGCCGACCTCGTTGTTGGCGTACCCCAGGCTCACCAGCGCCGTGTCGTCGCGCAGGCTCTCGGCCACAGCATCCGGATCCACCCGTCCGTGCGCGTCGACGGGCACCCGCGTCACCGCGTACCCGTGCACGCGCTCGAGGTACGCGACGGATTCGAGCACCGACTCGTGCTCGATCGGCGTGGTGATGACGTGGGCGCGCCGGTCGTCCCGGCGCTGCGCGGCGGCGATCGCGATGCCCTTGATCGCGAGGTTGTTGGCCTCGGTGCCGCCCGAGGTGAAGACGACGTCTCCCGATCGCAGGCCGAGCACGCGGGCGACGCGGGTGCGGGCGTCGGCGAGAGCGTCGGCCGCCGCCTCGCCCACGGTGTGGTGGCTGGACGGATTGCCGTACCACCGGGTGAGGTACGGCATCATCGCCTCGAGCACCTCGGGGCGCACCGGTGTCGTGGCGGCGTTGTCGAGGTACAGCATGCTCATCGTGCGCCTGCCCGGGTCACGGGGCGTCGATGCGCACGTCGAGCCCGAGGTCGAGTGCGCGGGCGGAGTGGGTCAGCGCGCCGACGGAGACGACGTCGACGCCGGTCTCGGCGATCGCACGCACGGTCTCGAGCGAGACGCCGCCGGACGCCTCGACGGTCGCCCGGCCGGCCACCTGGGCGACGCCCGCGCGGAGATCCTCGAGCGAGAAGTTGTCGAGCATGATCGTGCCGATGCCCGCGGCGAGCACCGGCTCGATCTGATCGAGGCGGTCGACCTCGACCTCGATGTGCGTCGTGTGGGGAAGCAGGTCCTTCGCCGCGCGCAGCGCAGCGGTCGCCGACACGCCCTTCTGCGCGAGCACGGCGAGGTGGTTGTCCTTGGCCATCACCGCGTCCGACAGCGAGTGGCGGTGGTTGCGGCCGCCGCCGTCTCGCACCGCCTTGCGCTCGAACGCGCGCAGGCCCGGTGTCGTCTTGCGGGTGTCGGCGATGCGGGCGCCGGTGTGCGCCACCTCGGCGACATAGGCGCCGGTGAGCGTCGCGATGCCCGACATGCGCTGGACGAAGTTGAGCCCGATGCGCTCGGCCTGCAGGACGCCTCGGGCAGGGCCGGTCACGACCGCCAGCACGGCTCCGGGCTCGAACCACTCGCCGTCCTCGACGACGAGCTGGACGTCGGTGCGCGGGTCGGTGAGCCGGAACGCCGCCTCGAAGACCTCGCCGCCGGAGAAGACGCCGCGCTCCCGCGCGACGAGGTCGGCGCGCGCGACCGCGTTCTCGGGGATGAGCGCCTCGCTCGTGAGGTCGCCCCACGGCGCGTCCTCCTCGAGTGCGAGCGCGACGACCCGATCGATGTGGGCGCGGCTCAGCATGCGACCGCCTCCTTCACCGCGCCGACGGCGACGGGCGCGGCATCCGAGCGGAAGTGCGCCCCGACGGAGTCGCTGCGGTCGCGGGCCGCCGCCACCAGGTGCTCGGCGACGAGGAGCAGGTTCTCGTCCTCCCGGTCGTGCTCGGAGGAGGGGTCCCGGTGCTGCGCACGCCACGCCGCGATGACGGATGCCGCGTGCGCGAGCCCGGCCTCGTCGCGCCGGAGTCCGGCGTGCTCCCACATCAGGTGCTGCAGCGCCGCTCGCGTGAACGCCGGTGCGCGCCCGCCTTCCGCGCTGTGCTCACGCGTCCCGGAGGTCGGCGGCACGGGAGCGGGCCACGATGCGGATGCCGCGTCCGCGGCGATCGCGTCGCCGGCCCGGGCGCCGAACACGGCGCCCTCCAGCAGCGAGTTGGACGCCAGCCGGTTCGCTCCGTGGACGCCGGTGCGGGCGACCTCGCCGACCGCGTACAGGCCCGGCAGCGTCGTGCGTCCGTAGAGGTCGGTCACGACCCCGCCCATGAGGTAGTGGGCGGCCGGCGTCACGGGAATCGGCTGGCGCGCCCAGTCGAGCCCGCGCTCGCGCACCGCGCGGTCGATCGTGGGGAAGCGGCGGGCGAGGAACGCGGCGCGCTCCGCGGGGTCGGCGGAGTGGATGCCCGTCGCGTCGAGGAGCACGGGCCGGCCGTCCTGCTCCTCCATCCGCCGCGCGATCGCCCGGGCGACGACGTCCCGGGGTGCGAGCTCGCCGTCGGGGTGGGCGTCGAACGCGAAGCGGCGGCCACGCTCGTCGACGAGCGTCGCTCCCTCGCCGCGGACCGCCTCCGACACGAGGAACGAATCGCCGACCGCGAGCACCGTCGGGTGGAACTGGAAGAACTCGAGGTCTGCGACGGCCGCGCCGGCCCGGACAGCAGCGGCGATGCCGTCGCCCGTCGCCACCTCGGGGTTCGTCGAGTGCGCGTAGAGCTCGCCGGCGCCGCCCGTCGCCAGCACCACCGCATCGCCCACGAGCGTCTCGCGGCGGCCGGGTGAGGCATCCGTCTCGCCGACCAGCAGCTCCACGCCCGTTACCCGCGTCCCATCGGTCAGCAGGTCGACGAGGAACGCGTGCTCGATGACGGTCACGGCGCTCGACCGCAGGCGGGCGACCAGCGCCCGCTCGATGGCCGTGCCGGTGGCGTCGCCGCCGGCGTGGAGGATGCGCGGGTAGGAGTGCGCCGCTTCGAGACCCTTCACGAATCCGCCGCTGCCGTCGCGGTCGAAGGCGACCCCCAGGTCGATCAGCTCGCGGATGCGGACAGGGCCCTCGTCGACGAGCACCCGGACGGCGTCGGGGTCGCTGAGGCCCGCTCCGGCGACGAGGGTGTCGTGCAGGTGGTCGTCGGCGCGGTCGTCGTCGAACATGACGCCCGCGATCCCGCCCTGGGCGTACCGGGTGTTGGCGTGCTCGAGGACGTCCTTGGTCACCAGCGTGACGCGGCATCCGTGCTCCACCGCGTGCAGGGCGGTGAGGAGGCCAGCGATGCCGGACCCGACGATGACCGCGTGCGGAGCGCGGTCCGGCTGCGGAGTCATGATGCGTGCTCCCATGCGGCGGCGGGGGCGGCGGGCGGCTTGGCGGCGAGCATGCGCTCCAGCGCCAGTCGTGCCGGATCGGCGACGTCCTGCGGCACCGTGATGCGGTTGCGCACCTCGCCGGCCACGAGACCCTCGAGCACCCAGGCGAGGTAGCCCGGGTGGATGCGGTACATCGTCGAGCACGGGCACACGACGGGGTCGAGGCAGAAGATGTCGTGCTGCGGGTGCTGGGCGGCCAGTCGCTGCACGAGGTTCACCTCGGTGCCGATCGCGAAGGTGGCAGGCTCGGTCGCGGCCTCGATCGCCTTGCGGATGTAGTCGGTCGAACCGGCCTCGTCCGCGGCATCCACGACCTCCATGGGGCACTCCGGGTGCACGATGACCCGCACGCCCGGGTGCTCCGCGCGCGCCTTCTCGATCTGGTCGACCGAGAAGCGGCGGTGCACCGAGCAGAAGCCGTGCCACAGGATCACGCGCGCATCGGCGAGCTGGTCGGCGGATGCCCCGCCCAGCGGCTTGCGCGGATTCCACATGGGCATCTGCTCGAGCGGCACTCCCATCGCCTTCGCCGTGTTGCGGCCGAGGTGCTGGTCGGGGAAGAAGAGGACGCGGCGGCCGCGCGCGAAGGCCCACTCGAGCACCGTCCGCGCGTTCGACGACGTGCACACGATGCCGCCGTGGCGACCGACGAAGCCCTTGATGGCGGCCGAGGAGTTCATGTAGGTCACGGGGACGACGGGGACGAGGCCCTCCTCGTCGACGGCGTCGAGGTCGCCGTAGACGTCGGCGAGCTGCTCCCAGCACTCCTCGACCTGGTCGATGTCGGCCATGTCGGCCATCGAGCAGCCCGCGGCGAGGTTGGGCAGGATGACCGCCTGCTCGGGCCGCGAGAGCAGGTCGGCGGTCTCCGCCATGAAGTGCACGCCGCAGAACACGATCGCCTCGGCGTCCGGGTGCTCGAGCGCCGCGTTGGCGAGCTGGAACGAGTCGCCCACGTAGTCCGCGTGCACGACGACCTCCTCGCGCTGGTAGAAGTGGCCCAGCACGACGACGCGCTCGCCGAGGGTCGACTTGGCGGCGCGGATGCGCGTGTCGAGCTCTTCCTCGGAGGCCTCGCGATACTCCCGCGGCAGCTCGCCCTGGCGGGGGGCGCCGGTCGGGATCACGTCGCCCATCGACGATCCGGGCCCGTACCCCGGGCGGGCGTCGAAGTCCCACGGGCCGGCGGCGAGGTCGGTGTTGCAGGTCTCGCCGGTCTGCGCACCGGCGACGATCGCCTGGATCGCGTGATCGACGGACGCGTCGAGGTCTGGCCGAGGCTGCAGAGCGATGTTGATGGCGGACATGATGGGCTCTCTCGTTCGGGTGCGGGTCAGTCTCGGGCGCCGAGCGGGCCGCGGTCGGCCAGTTCGACGTCCTGGTTGTACCGGTACAGCCGGGCCGGGCGGTGGCTGCCGGTGCGGAACCGGTCGGTGGGGATGAGGGTGCCGGAGTTCTCGACCTGGCGGCGGAAGTTCGCCGGATCGAGGCGCCGGCCGAGGACCACCTCGTACACCTCCCGCAGCTCGGCGAGCGTGAACTCGTCGGCGAGGAGGCCGTGGGCGATGCGGCTGTAGCCGACCTTGTTGCGCAGGCGCCACAGGGCGTAGTCGACGATCTCGTTGTGGTCGAACGCGAGTCGCGGGAGGCGCGTGGCATCGAACCACTCGACGTTCTCGACCGTGCCGTCGGCGATCTCGTCCGCCCGCAGCAGCGCCCAGTACACGATCGAGACGACCCTGGTGGGGGAGCGGTCGACCGCGCCGAACGCGTACAGCTGCTCGAGGTAGCTCGGCGCCAGCCCCGTCGTCTCGGCGAGCGTGCGCGACGCCGCAGCGTCAAGGCCCTCCGCCGCATCCAGCCAGCCGCCGGGGAGCGCCCACTGGCCCTCGTGCGGGTCGCGGGTGCGCCGCACCAGCGGGAGCACCACCTGGACGCCGTCGCTGCCGGGAAGGCGGCGCAGCGTGAAGATCACCGTCGAGACCGCGACGCGGATCGCGTCGGCCGGGACGGGGTCGGGTGCTGTTCTTGTCATCATGACTCTAACTCTCCATCCACGATCATAGTGTCAGAGTGACCAGAAGCCAAACCCCTGCGGTAACACGCGTCGGAGCCCGGGTGTCGCGGTGCGCTCACAGGCTCGATGCGTAGCCTGGCGGGAGCAGTCCGGCCGTGCGGAAGGGGTGGCGATGATCGTCGTCGACGTGATCGTCGTCCTCGTCCTGCTGGCCGCTCTCGTGAGCGGTGCGCAGCGGGGGTTCTTCGCGAGCATCGGCACCCTCGCCGGCCTCGCCGCCGGCGCACTGGCCGCGTTCTGGCTGACACCCCTGGTGGGCACCTGGGTTCCGTCGCCGGTGTGGCGCGGCCCCGCCGTGCTCCTCACGGCGGTCGGCCTCGTGTTCGTGGGGGCGGCGCTGGGCTCCGCGATCGGCTCCGCGCTGCGCTCGGGCGCCGACCGGCTGAAGCTCCGCGGCGTCGAGCGCTTCCTCGGCGGCGTCGCCTCGGTGTTCGCGGCCGTCCTCGCGCTCGCCCTCGTGGCTCCTGCGGTCGCCGTCGCCGGCATCCCGGGGGTCTCGTCGGCCGTCGCGTCCTCGAGCATCCTGCGGGGCATCGAGGCCGCCACGCCCGACCCGGTCGCGGCGGCCCTCGCGGAGCTGCGCGGCGCCGTCCTCGACGACGGGCTGCCCGGTCTCGGCCAGCTCCTCGGGCCGGTCACCGTCGAGCCGGCGCCGCCGGTCGCCCTGGACGATCCGGAGCTGCAGCGGGCCGCGGCATCCGTCGCCCGCATCACCGGCAACGCGTACGCCTGCGGACGGGGATCGGCCGGGACCGGATTCGTCGTCGCCGCCGACCGCGTCGTCACCAACGCGCACGTCGTGGCGGGCGTCGACACGCCCATCGTCGAGCTCCCGGGCGTCGCCGCGCGCGAGGGACGCGTCGTGTACTTCGATCCCGTGGACGACATCGCCGTGATCGCCGTCGACGAGCTCGGCGCCACCGCCCTGCCGTTCGCTCCCACGCTCGCCGCCGGCGACGCGGCCGTCGTGCAGGGCTACCCCTTCGGCGGCCCGTTCGCCATGGTGCCGGCGGCCGTGCAGTCGGTGGGCACCGCCACGGTCCCCGACGTGTACGACGAGTCGTGGAACCCCCGCGAGATCTATGCGCTGCAGTCCGTGGTGCGGCCGGGCAACTCGGGCGGTCCGGTGCTGACCGCCGACGGTGCCGTCGCGGGCGTCGTCTTCGCGCGGGCGGAGAACGACGAGGACCTCGGCTACGCCATGACGATGGCCGAGCTCGCCCCGGTCGCCGCCCAGGCGCCGTCGCTGTCGGACCCGGTCTCGTCGGGGTCCTGCGTGGGCTGAACCGGCGGCGGCGGACGGAATCGCCGAAACCGCGTGGATCGGGTCGCCGACCGGTATGCTGGCCCCGCAAGTCAACAACGGCCCATGACCCGGGCGGGAGAGCCTCGGCAGCGCGATCGCCGGGCACCGAAGGAGCAAGCCTCCCCGCCAATCTCTCAGGTACGCGTACCGTTCGGGCAGGCCGACTCTGGAAAGCGATTCAAGCGACGCGACGCGTCGCCCGGGATCCGCCGACGGTGAAAGCAGGATGCCTCGCATCCGGCGAAGCTCTCAGGCCCATGACAGAGGGGGAGTTCACAGGCGTCGACAGGCGCCTGCCCGCCCACGACCGGGAGAACTCATGACCGAACCGAGCGACGCTCCGCCCCGCACCACCGTCCTGCATGCGCGCCACGAGGCGCTCGGCGCCTCGTTCACCGACTTCGGCGGCTGGCTCATGCCGGTGCGCTACACCTCGGACCTCGCCGAGCACCACGCGGTCCGCACCGCCGCAGGACTGTTCGACATCTCGCACATGGCAGAGTTCCTCGTCACCGGTCGCGACGCCGCCGCATTCCTGGACTACGCGGTGGCGGGCGCGATCTCGCCGATGCGGGTCGGGAAGGCGAAGTACTCGCTCGTGCTGTCCGAGGACGGCGGCATCGTCGACGACGTCATCGTCTACCGCATCGCGGACGACCGCTTCCTGGTGATCGCGAACGCCGGGAACCGGGATGCCTTGGCCGCCGCGTTCGCCGAGCGCGCGCGCCGCGCGCCCGTGGCAGCCTCCTTCGCCGCGGATCCTCCCGCCGGTGCGGGCACCGAGGCGTTCCTCCACCTCGAGGGCGTGAGCGGCGTCGCGACCGTCGCGGACATCACCGACGAGGTCGCGCTCATCGCCGTGCAGGGCCCGGTCGCGCGCGCCGTGCTGGAGGCCGCCCCGCTGGAGGGCACCGACCCGTCGCTTGCGGACCTCGGATACTACGCATGGTCCTCGTCGCGGTTCCACGGCGAGCACGTCTTCATCGGCCGCACCGGGTACACGGGCGAGGACGGCTTCGAGCTGCTCGTTCCGAACCGTGCGGCCGGTGCCCTCTGGGATGCGCTGCTCGCGGCCGGCGAACCGCTCGGCCTGGTGCCGGCGGGCCTCGCCGCACGGGACACCCTGCGTCTGGAGGCCGGCATGCCGCTCTACGGCCATGAGCTCTCGCTCGACGTCCTGCCCGCCCAGGCCGGACTGGGCCGCGTCGCGCCGCTGAAGGCGAAGGACGCCGACTTCGTCGGACGTGCCGCACTGGAGGCCGGCGCCGCCGCCGACGCCCCGGTTCTCGTCGGCCTCGTCGCGGCGGGGCGTCGCGCCGGCCGCGCCGGGTACGCCGTCTTCGACAGCCCCGACGCCGGCACGCCGGTGGGCGCGATCACCAGCGGCGCGCTCAGCCCGACCCTGGGGCATCCGATCGCCATGGCCTTCGTCCCGCCCGCGGCGAGCGCGCCCGGGACCGAGCTCTACATCGACGTGCGGGGGACGCGCATCCCCGCGACCGTGACCGCCCTGCCCTTCTACCGGAGGAACACATGACCGACCTCACCGCCCTCAAGTACACCGCCGAGCACGAGTGGGTCGCCCTCGACGGCGACGTGGCCACCGTCGGCATCACCTCGTACGCCGCCGACAAGCTCGGCGACGTCGTGTTCGTGGAGCTGCCCGCCGTGGGGAGCGCCGTCACGGCCGCCACCGTCGTGGGCGAGATCGAGTCGACGAAGTCGGTGGGCGAGCTGTACGCGCCGCTGACGGGCGAGGTCGTCGCGGTCAACGACGCCGTCGTGGACGACCCCGGTCTCGTCAACGCCGACCCGTTCGGCGCCGGGTGGCTCGTGAAGATCACGGTGGACCCCGCCGCGGTGGCGGGGCTCCTGGACCGCGACGCGTACATCTCGCTGACCGGGGGCGCCGAATGACGGGTCTGTTCGCCGACCGTCACATCGGGACGGATGCCGCGGCCCAGCGGCTCATGCTGGACGCGCTCGGCTACGACAGCGTCGACGCGCTCGTGGCGGCGGCGGTGCCGGCATCCATCCACGCCACGCCGCGGTCCACGAGCGACATCCCGCCCGCTGCGACGGAGGCGCAGGCGCTCGCCGAGCTGCGCGCGCTGGCGTCGCAGAACCGCACCGCGCGCCCGATGATCGGACTCGGCTACGCCGACACGCTCACCCCGTCGGTCATCGCGCGCAACGTGCTCGAGAACCCCTCGTGGTACACCGCCTACACGCCCTATCAGCCCGAGATCTCGCAGGGCCGGCTCGAGGCGCTGATCAACTTCCAGACGATGGTGACCGATCTCACGGGTCTCGCGACGGCGAACGCGTCGATGCTCGACGAGTCCACCGCGGTCGTCGAGGGCATGCTCGTCGCCCGGCGCGGCTCCAAGTCCGCCTCCGACGTGTTCGTGGTCGACGCCGACACGCTCCCGCAGACGAAGGCCCTGCTCGCCCACCGGGCGGCGGCCGTCGGCATCCGGCTCGTCGAGCTCGACCTCGCCCGCGGCGCGACGCTGCCCGACGAGCTCTTCGGCGTGCTGGTCCAGTACCCGGGCGCCTCGGGGAACGTCTGGGACCCCTCGGGCGTCGTCGATGCGGCGCACGTCGCGGGCGGTCTCGTCGTCGTCGCCGCGGACATCCTCGCGCTGACGCTGCTGCGCTCACCCGGATCGTTCGGTGCCGACGTGGCCGTCGGCACGACCCAGAGGTTCGGCGTGCCGCTCGGGTTCGGCGGCCCGCACGCCGGCTACATGGCGGTGCGTCAGGGTCTGGAGCGGCAGCTGCCGGGACGCCTGGTCGGGGTGTCGCAGGATGCCGCCGGTCACGCCGCCTACCGCCTCGCGCTGCAGACGCGCGAGCAGCACATCCGGCGCGAGAAGGCCACGTCGAACATCTGCACCTCGCAGGTGCTGCTGGCGGTGATGGCCTCGATGTACGCGGTCTACCACGGTCCCGACGGCCTTCGCGCGATCGCGACCGACGTCGCGAAGAAGGCCGAGGCGCTCGGCGCGCGACTGCGCGAGTACGGGCTGTCGCTGCGGTCGGACTCGTTCTTCGACACCATCCGCGTCGCGACGCCCGGTGCGTCGCGACGCGTGATCGAGCGCGCGCGGGAGCGCGGGTATCAGCTCTTCTGGGCGGACGACGCGACGGTCGGCGTCTCGGTCGACGAGACCACGACCGAGGACGACCTGGCGGCCGTCGCGTGGGCGTTCGGCCTGCCGGAGGGGGAGTTCCTCGGTGCGGGCGCCCAGGGGGAGCGCGTGCTGCCGTTCACCGACGCCGAGCCGCTCGTGGGCGTGCCGGCGGAGCTCCGCCGCGTCGAGGAGTTCCTCACCCACCCGGTGTTCAACACCCACCGCTCCGAGACGGCCATGATGCGCTATCTCAAGCAGCTCGCCGATCGCGACTACGCGCTGGATCGCGGCATGATCCCGCTCGGCTCGTGCACGATGAAGCTGAACGCGGCCACCGAGATGGCGGCGGTGTCGTGGCCGGAGTTCTCACGGGTGCACCCGTTCGCGCCCGAGGCCGACGTGCACGGCTATCTCGCGATGATCGAGCAGCTCGAGGTGTGGCTGGCGGAGGTGACCGGCTACGACGCCGTCTCGCTGCAGCCGAACGCGGGGTCGCAGGGCGAGCTCGCCGGGCTCATGGCGATCCGCGGCTATCACCGGGCGAACGGCGACCCGGGTCGCACGGTCTGCCTCATCCCGTCGTCGGCGCACGGCACCAACGCGGCATCCGCCGTGCTCGCGGGGATGCGGGTGGTCGTCGTGGCCTGCGACGACCAGGGCAACGTCGACCTCGAGGACCTGCGTGCGAAGATCGCGGCGCACGCCGACGAGCTCGCCGCGCTCATGATCACGTACCCGTCGACGCACGGCGTGTACGAGCAGGACGTGCTGGAGATCACGCAGGCGGTGCACGACGCCGGCGGCCAGGTGTACGTCGACGGCGCGAACCTCAACGCGCTGCTGGGCTATGCCCGGTTCGGCGACCTCGGCGGCGACGTGTCGCACCTGAACCTGCACAAGACGTTCGCGATCCCCCACGGCGGCGGCGGACCGGGCGTCGGCCCGGTCGCGGCCAAGGCGCACCTCGCGCCGTTCCTGCCGAGCCACCCGTTCTCGCAGCGCAAGGACCACGCCGGCGGCGTGTTCGACGGCGGCCCGATCTCTGCCGCGCCCCACGGCTCGGCGAGCATCCTGCCGATCTCGTGGGCGTACGTGCGGATGATGGGCGCCGAGGGCCTCCGCGCGGCGACCGCGTCCGCGGTGCTCGCCGCGAACTACATCGCGTTCCGGCTCCGCGAGCACTACCCGGTGCTCTACACCGGTGAGGGGGGACTCGTCGCGCACGAGTGCATCCTCGACCTGCGCCCGCTGCGTGAGGCCACCGGCGTGACCGTGGACGACGTGGCCAAGCGTCTCATCGACTACGGCTTCCACGCCCCGACGATGTCGTTCCCGGTCGCGGGGACGCTCATGGTGGAGCCCACGGAGTCCGAGGACCTGGCCGAGATCGAGCGCTTCATCGAGGCGATGATCGCGATCAAGGCCGAGGCCGACCGTGTGGCCGCGGGGGAGTGGCCCGCCGCCGACAACCCGCTGGTCAACGCCCCCCACACCGCCGAGTCGGTCGTGGCCGGCGAGTGGTCGCATCCGTACTCCCGCGAGACCGCCGTGTATCCCGTCCACGCGCTCGTGCGCACGAAGTACTGGCCGCCGGTGCGCCGCATCGACCAGGCCTACGGCGACCGCAACCTCGTGTGCGCGTGCCCCCCGATCGAGGCGTTCGCCTGACACCCCCGGAGCGACGGGATGCCGCGGCCAGGCACGTCAGGACGCGGCGGCCGGGGTCGGGGTCGGGGTCGGGGTCGGGGTGAGGGTGGGCGTCGGGACGGGCGCGAAGACGCCGGGCCAGAGGGCGACGGCGAGCGGGTACCCGACGAAGGCGACGACGTCGAGCACCGTGTGCGCGATCACGAGCGGCATGACCCGGCCCCATCGGCGGTAGCACCAGCCGAAGACGATGCCCATCACGACGTTGCCGACGATCGCGCCGATGCCCTGGTAGGCGTGGTACGCGCCGCGCAGCGCGGCGGTCGTGAGGATGATCGTCCAGTCGCCCCAGCCGAGGCGGCGCAGGCGGTCGAAGAGGTAGCCGATGAAGATGACCTCCTCCGTCAGCCCGGCGCGCAGGGCGGACAGCAGGAGGAGGGGGACGGTGTACCACGCCGCGTCCAGCGGCGAGGCCACCACCGCGACCGTGATGCCCAGCACCCGTCCGACGGCGTACAGTGCGAGCCCCGGCAGGCCGATGACGGCGGCGAGCAGGATGCCGCGGCCGACGTCGCCGCCCAACCGCGTGAAGTCCAGCCCGATGCGGCGCAGCGCGTTGCCACCCGGCTCCCACAGCAGGTAGACGACGAGGGCCACGAGCGCCAGCGCGAAGAAGACCGACAGGAGCTGATACACCACGTCCCAGACCGCCTGGGCGTCGCGCGACGGATTGACCTGCGTCTGCTGCGAACCCAGCGGGACGGGCGCGAGGAGCTTGCGGACGAGCGAGAGGACGGAGTACACGGCGGACTGGCCGACCGTGATCGCCAGGACGATCCAGACCTCCCACCGCAGTCGCTGCCGGCCATACCGGTCCAGCCGGGGAAGGGTAGTGGATTCCCTCTGGTTCGCGGGCGCGTTCGGGGGAGTCATCTTGTCAGATTGTCACACTCGGCGTCGATTGAGTTAAGGCTCTGTAACGTTTTCGTCGATCGTTTTGACCATCTCACAGCCGGTGCTTATCGTGTTCCCATCCGCGCACCGACCGGTCATCGACTGGTCGTGTGCGCATTACCCTGCACAGGAGGAACAGTGAGAATTAAGCGCATCTCGACTGCGGTGGCACTCACCGCAGTCGGCGCACTGGTGATCTCGGGCTGCACCGCCGGTGGTGGCGAGGAGAACAACGATGACTCCGGTCTCGTCGAAGGCTCGTCGATCACGGCTGCGTGGAACCAGGCGTTCTACTCGATGAACGGCAACACGTCGTTCGGCAACGCGACCGCGAACAACAACATCAACTACTTGGTGCTCGACGGCTTCAACTACTACGACAACACGCCGGAGCTGGTGAAGAACGAGTCGTTCGGCTCGTACGAGCTCGTCAGCGAAGACCCGCTCACCGTCAAGTACACGATCTCCGACGACGCGAGCTGGTCCGACGGCACGCCCGTCGACGCCGCCGACATGCTGCTGCACTGGGCCGCCAACTCGCGCTCGCTGGACACCCCGGACTTCGACCCGGCAGAGTTCACCGACCCCGACACGGGTGAGTTCACCGAGTCGTTCCCGACCGATGTCGTCTACTTCGACTCGGGTGCGACGCCCACGTCGGGCCTCGGCCTGGTCTCGGAGACCCCCGAGGTCGGCGACGACGGCAAGTCGATCACGATGACGTACGACCAGCCCTTCGTGGACTGGGAGCTCACGTTCGCGGGTGTCGGAGCGATGCTGCCGGCCCACATCGTCGCGAAGAAGGCTCTCGAGCTCGACGACAACGAGGCGGCCAAGCAGGCGATCCTCGACGCGATCCAGGACGAGGACGCCGCCGCGCTGGCGCCGATCTCGTCGTTCTGGAACTCGGGCTTCAACTTCACCGAGATGCCCGACGACCCCGAGCTGGTCACCGCGAGCGGCCCGTACATGATCAGCGACTACGTCGCCGACCAGTACGTCACGCTGACCGCGAACCCCGAGTACGCCGGTGACAACACCGCGAACATCGAGGAGATCACGATCCGCTTCATCCCTGACCCGCTCGCTGCGGTCCAGGCGCTGGAGAACGGCGAGGTCGACATCATCCAGCCCCAGGCGACCGCCGACATCACGACGGCGCTCGAGGGCATCGACGGCATCACGGTCAACACGGGCCTCGGCGGCACCTACGAGCACGTCGATCTGCAGTTCGACCAGGGTCGCAACCCGGAGAACATCTTCTCGAACCCGCTCGTTCGCGAGGCGTTCATGAAGACGATCCCGCGTCAGGAGATCGTCGACACGCTCATCAAGCCGATCATCGGCGACGACGCGATCCTGCGTGACTCGCAGCTGTTCGTGCCGGGTGCAGAGGGCTACGACGACTCGGCCGCGAACAACACCTCCGCGGACTACGCCGAGGTCGACATCGAGGGCGCCACGGCGCTGCTCGCCGAGTCGGGTGTCACCAACACCGAGGTCTGCATCCTGTACGCCTCGAACAACCCGCGTCGTGTGAACGAGTTCTCGCTCATCCAGCAGTCGGCCAACTCGGCGGGCTTCAACGTCACGGACTGCGGCTCGGAGGAGTGGGGCGGCCTGCTCGGCACGCCCGGCGCCTACGACGCGTCGCTCTTCGGCTGGCAGTCGACGAGCCTCGGCGTGACCAACTCGCTGCCGACGTTCGAGACCGGTGGAATCAACAACCTCAACTTCTACTCGAACGCTGAGGTCGACGAGATCATCTCCCAGCTGAACGTCGAGTTCGACGCGGAGGCCCAGATCGAGCTGCAGCAGGAGATGGACCGCCTGCTGTGGGAGGACTTCTACGGAGTCACGATCTTCCAGTTCCCCGAGGTCACCGCCTTCAGCGACCGCGTCACCAACATCGACGCGTCGATCCTCGCCCCGACGATCTTCTGGAACGCCTGGGACTGGGAAGTCACGGACGGCGGCTCGGAGGAGTAAGCGCATAACGGCTCACGCCGGGCTCATGCCCGGGTCGTGACCGAAGTGGGGTGCAGGTCCCCGAGGGGCCTGCACCCCACCGCGTTAGACTCCTCCTCAGCGGCGGAGGACGGGCCGAGCGTCTCGCCGGCCCTCCTGCGCTGCTTCATCGATTGGCAGGCGGCCACAACATGGCTTCATTCATCATCCGGCGGTTGATCGCGTCGATCTTCGTGCTCTTCGCCGCGACATTCCTGATGTATCTGCTGGTGTCCTTCTCGGGCGATCCCCTCGAGGACCTGCGGCAGAGCAATGCACCGAACAAAGCCGAGCTCATGGAAGCTCGCACCAAGCTCCTCAACCTCGACGTCCCCCCGCCGCTGCGCTACTTCCTGTGGCTCGGCGCGCTCTTCCGCGGGGACTTCGGCATCAGCATCCAGAACCAGTCCGTCAACGCCCTGCTGGGCAACGCGATCACGTCGACGCTGACGCTGGTCACCACGGCGACGATCGTGGCCATCGTGCTGGGCATCACGGTCGGCATCGTGTCGGCGCTGCGCCAGTACACGGGCTTCGACTACGGGGTGACGCTGCTGTCATTCCTGTTCTTCTCGCTGCCCATCTTCTGGGTCGCGGTGCTGCTCAAGCAGTACGGTGCCATCCAGCTGAACAACTGGCTCGGCGACCCGACGATCTCGGTACCCGTGATCATCGGCATGTCGATCTTCGCCGGCTTGATCTGGATGTCGCTGGTCGGCGGGAGATGGCGCCGCCGGCTGACCGTCTTCGGCATCTCGGCGGTCGCCACCGCAGCGGTGCTGACGTTCCTGTCGGTGACCCAGTGGTTCGCAGACCCCAGCATCGGCATCGTCGTGTACGCCTTCCTCGCGATCGGCGTGGCCGTCGGCGTGACGGCCATCTCGACGGGCCTGCGCAACCGCAAGGCGCTGTACGCGTCCCTCATCGTCGCGGCCATCGGCATCGCGCTGTACTCGCCGATGATGAACTACATCCTGAACGGGATGACGCTGTGGGTCTTCGTGCTCCTGGCAGTGGGCGCCGTCGTCGTCTCGGGGGCGATCGGCTGGTTCATGGGCGCTCCCGACCGGGGGCCCGTCGTGCGGACCACCGCGATCGTCGGGTTCATCGTCGCCGCCTTCATCGCGCTGGACAAGTACATGTCGTATTGGGAGGCGTACGCCAACTCCAGCCGCGTGCGCGGCCGTCCGATCGCGACGGTGGGGGCCTCGACGCCTGGACTCGGCGGCAACTTCTGGGTGCAGGGCATCGACCTGTTCACGCACCTGCTGCTGCCCACGATCGCGATCATCCTCATCTCGTTCGCGAGCTACACCCGCTACTCGCGCGCGAGCCTGCTCGAGGTGATGAACCAGGACTACATCCGCACCGCGCGTGCGAAGGGCCTCACCGGTCGCACGGTGATCGTCCGGCACGCGTTCCGCAACGCGCTGATCCCGATCACCACGATCATCGCCTTCGACATCGGCGCGCTCATCGGCGGCGCCGTCATCACCGAGACGGTGTTCGGCTGGACCGGCATGGGCCGCCTCTTCGTCGATGCGCTGGCCGTGCACGACCCCAACCCCGTCATGGCGTTCTTCGTGGTCACCGGCACGCTCGCCGTGCTCTTCAACCTCATCGCGGACCTCGTCTACGCGGCCCTCGACCCGAGAATCAAGGTGGGCTGACATGAACACCACGACCGTCAACGACTCCGACTCGAGGGAGACCGAGGCCAAGGCCGAGATCTCGATCGAGCAGAAGGAGACCCAGGGCCTCAGCCAGGGCCAGATCGTCCGCCGGCGGTTCTTCCGTCACCGCGCTGCGCTCATCTCGATGATCGTGCTGGCGTTCATCGTGCTCCTCGCGTTCACCTCCGTCGGCGTGAACCTGTGGGGCATACGCATCCCCGGGTGGTGGCAGTACTCCTGGGACGAGATCCCCCCGAAGATCGACAACGGCGTTCCGACGCTGAGCCTGTGGCCGCTGCAGTTCGGCGACCACCCGTTCGGCCAGGACGAGGTCGGGCGCGACATCTTCGCGGTCGTCATGCGCGGTGCGCAGCAGTCGATCATGGTGATGGTCATCGCCGGTGTCGTCGCGACGATCTTCGGCGTGGTGATCGGCGCCGTCGCCGGGTACTACGGCAAGCTGACCGACTCGGTGCTCATGCGCTTCACCGACATCATCATCACGATCCCCCTCATCGTGATCGGCTCCGTGCTCGGCAACACGTTCGGCAGCCTCGGTGCGGCCGTGCTCGGCGTCGTCATCGGCCTGTTCGCGTGGACCACCATGGCCCGGCTGGTGCGCGGCGAGTTCCTCACCCTCCGCGAGCGCGAGTTCGTGGACGCCGCCCGGGTCTCGGGTGCGCGGGACCGCCGCATCATCTTCCGGCACATCCTGCCCAACTCCGTCGGCGTGATCGTGGTCAACGCCACCCTGCTGATGGCCGGCGCGATCCTGCTGGAGTCGGCGCTGAGCTTCCTCGGCTTCGGCGTGCAGTCGCCGGACACCTCGCTGGGCAAGATCATCTCCGAGAACCAGGCCGCGTTCTCCACGCGTCCGTGGCTGTTCTGGTGGCCGGGTCTGTTCATCATCGCGATCGCCCTGTGCGTGAACTTCATCGGCGACGGGCTGCGCGACGCGTTCGACCCGCGCCAGAAGAAGATGCCGAGCGAGCGGGCGATGGCCCGCGCGGGTCGGGCGGGCGGACCGGTGGCACCAGAGGTCGACACGACGCCGTCGACCGACGCGGCGATGGTCGACGTCGGCATCCAGACGGCCTACACGGGCGACCGGATCGTGAACTTCAACGATCCGCGCCCCGAGGAGCCCGGCGACGTGCAGCACAAGCCGCTCGATCCGGAGCGGTGACGTGCTCTCACGCCAGCGCGCCGACCACCGTCGCGGCGCCGAGCGCCGCGACGGTGGCGATCGTCCCCCAGTGCCACGTCTGCGTCGACGCCTCGGGGTCGACGCCGCTCGCGAACGCGCCCTCGTCGCGCAGGCGCTCCCAGCGGCCGCGGATGAGCTGGGCCAGGTTGCCGGTGGGCGTCGTGACGGCATCGTTGGGGCGCAGCTCCCCGACCTCGCCCCGCGCGGTCTCACCGACGCCGTCGAAGTCCTTCGGGGCCAGCCCCAGGGTGCGGTGCCGGCCGGGTGCGGGTGCCGCCCACACGGGCACACGGCCGTGGGCGGTGTGCAGGGTGAGCGAGTAGCGGGTGTCGATCGCCGTGATCGACGGCCAGGGCACGAAGCTCGTGCGCAGGACGTTCACCACGGTGATGCCGTGCTCCTGCACGATGAGCGCCGGTCGCCAGAACAGCGCCCACGCCAGCACGCCGACCAGCAGGATCGGCCAGACATAGCGCAGTGCCGCAGCGGGATCGGTGACGATCAGCGCGACGACGCCGAGGGCGCACACCACAACGGTCACGACAGCGAGGATGCGGCCGAACGCCGGCCGGTAGCGGACCTCCTGAAACGACATGACTTCAAGCTTCGCAGATTGGACACCACGGAATGACTGACACGACGGGCATCGACGCCGCTGCGGCGGCGTCGCGAGGAGCCCTTCCGGAGACGATCCTCGAGGTCGACAACCTCGGGGTCGAGTTCTGGGTGGACGGGCAGTTCTACCCGGCAGCCATCGACATGAACTACCAGGTCCGCCGCGGCGAGGTGCTCGCCATCGTCGGCGAGTCGGGCTCCGGCAAGAGCACGAGCTCGATGGCGCTTCTCGGGCTGCTTCCCGAGAACTCCCGCGTCACGGGATCGATCAAGCTGCTGGGCCGCGAGCTGCGGGGCCTCGACGAGGCGGCGCTGCGGTCCCTCCGCGGCAACGAGATCGCCGTGATCTTCCAGGAGCCGATGACGGCCCTCAACCCCGTCTACACCGTCGGCTTCCAGATCATGGAGGCGCTGCGCTCGCACGATCGCGGCATGGCCCCGAGCGATGCCCGGGACCGCGCGGTGGAGCTGCTGCGCATGGTGGAGATGCCCGAGCCGGAGCAGTCGTTCCACAAGTACCCCCATCAGCTCTCCGGCGGTCAGCGCCAGCGCGCGATGATCGCGCAGTCCATCTCGTGCGACCCCCTGCTGCTCATCGCCGACGAGCCGACCACGGCCCTGGACGTGACCGTGCAGGCGGAGGTCCTCGACCTCCTGCGGAACCTGCACAAGCGGCTGGACTCCGCGATCATCCTCATCACCCACGACATGGGCGTGGTCGCCGACCTCGCCGACCGCATCATGGTGATGAAGAACGGCGTCGTGGTCGAGTCGGGCACGGTCGACAAGATCTTCCACGCCCCGGTGCACCCGTACACGCAGCAGCTGCTGGCGTCGGTGCCGCACCTCGGCCTCGGCGTCCTCGAAGAGGCGGAGCCCGGGCCGGCGGAGGTCGTCACCGAGACGTCGGCGGTGCCGTCGGTCTCCTACATCCGCGAGCGCGCCAGCGAAGCGGCCGAGGAGATCATCGAGACGCGCACCCCCGTGCTCGCGTTCGAGGACGTCGCCATCGACTACCCCAAGCGCGGCCGCATCCCGGCGTTCCGCGCCGCCGAGCACATCGATCTCGCGATCTATCCCGGCGAGATCGTCGGCCTCGTGGGCGAGTCGGGCTCCGGCAAGACGACCCTGGGTCGCGCCGCCATCGGTCTGCTGCCGATCGCCGAGGGCAAGCTCACCACCGTCGGCACCGACATCTCGCACGCGACGCAGAAGGAGCTGTTCGCGATCCGCCGCAAGACGGGCATCGTGTTCCAGGACCCCGCATCGTCGCTGAACCCGCGTATGCCGATCGGGCAGTCCATCGGCGAGCCGATCCTGCTCGCCGGGGTCGCGAAGGGCAACGACCTCGACAAGCGCGTGGAGGAGCTGCTCAGCCAGGTCGAGCTGCCCGCGTCGTACCGGAACCGCTTCCCGCACGAGCTCTCGGGTGGGCAGCGCCAGCGCGTGGGCATCGCCCGGGCGCTCGCGCTGGCACCCGAGCTGCTGGTCGCCGACGAGCCCACCTCGGCCCTGGACGTGTCGGTGCAGGCGCGGTTCCTGGACCTCCTGCAGGAGCTGCAGCAGGAGCTGCAGTTCGCGTGCCTGTTCATCAGCCACGACCTCGCGGTGGTCGACATCCTCGCGCACCGCATCGCGGTGATGCACCACGGCAAGCTGGTCGAGTCGGGCACCCGCGACCAGATCCTGCGCGGGGCGAAGGATCCGTACACGCAGCGCCTCATCGCCGCCGTGCCGGTGCCGAACCCCGAGGAGCAGCGGGTGCGCCGCGAGGCGCGCGCCGCGCTGCTCGAGCGCAGCGGCCCCGCCGCGAGCTGACCCGGCCGGCCTCTGTCGGCGCCGCGCCGTCCCGGTCCTCCGGGGCGGCGCGGAGGCGTTCGCGGGAGACGTCCTGGTCGGACCGGTAGAATGACGGATGCCGGTCCCCTCGACACGTTCAGGGGCCGACCTCGTTCTTCCCCTCACTTTCAAGGATTCCCTCATGGCGCGCGCCCTCCGTCCGGACCTCCGCAACGTGGCGATCGTCGCCCACGTCGACCACGGCAAGACGACCCTCGTCGACGCCATGCTCCGCCAGACCGGCTCGTTCGGCTCGCACGAGCACATGGAAGAGCGCGCGATGGACTCGAACGACCTCGAGCGCGAGAAGGGCATCACGATCCTCGCCAAGAACACGGCGATCACCTACAACGGCGTGCACACCGAGGTCCCGGTGACGATCAACGTCATCGACACCCCCGGCCACGCCGACTTCGGCGGCGAGGTGGAGCGCGGTCTGTCGATGGTCGACGGCGTCGTGCTGCTCGTCGACGCCAGTGAAGGGCCGCTGCCGCAGACCCGCTTCGTGCTGCGCAAGGCCCTCGAGGCGAAGCTGCCGGTGATCCTGCTGGTCAACAAGACCGACCGCCCCGACGCGCGTATCGCCGAGGTCGAGGAGGAGGCTCACGATCTGCTGCTCGGGCTCGCGTCGGACCTCCACGAGGACGTGCCCGACCTGGACGTCGACGCGCTGCTGGACGTGCCCGTGGTGTACGCGTCAGGACGCGCGGGCGCGGCATCCCACAACCGTCCCGGCAACGGCGAGCTTCCCGACAACGGCGACCTCGAGCCGCTCTTCGAGGCGATCCTCGAGCATGTTCCCGCTCCGTCGTACGACGACGAGGCGCCGCTGCAGGCGTGGGTGACCAACCTCGACTCGAGCCCCTTCCTCGGCCGCCTGGCGCTGCTGCGCGTCTTCAACGGCACGCTCAAGAAGGGCCAGACGGTCGCGTGGGTGCGCCACGACGGCACGACCAGCAACGCCCGCGTCACCGAGCTGCTGAAGACCCGTGCGCTCGATCGGTACCCCGCCGAAAGCGCCGGACCCGGTGACATCGTCGCGATCGCGGGCTTCGAGGACATCACGATCGGCGAGACGATCGCCGACCCCGAGGACGTCCGCCCGCTGCCCCAGATCCACGTCGACGACCCCGCCATCTCCATGACCATCGGCACCAACACCAGCCCCCTCGTCGGCAAGGTGAAGGGTCACAAGCTCACCGCCCGCATGGTCAAGGACCGCCTCGATCGCGAGCTCGTGGGCAACGTCTCGCTCAAGGTCGTCGACATCGGCCGTCCCGACGCGTGGGAGGTGCAGGGCCGCGGCGAGCTCGCGCTGGCGATCCTCGTCGAGAACATGCGCCGCGAGGGCTTCGAGCTCACCGTCGGCAAGCCGCAGGTCGTCACGCGCAAGGGGGAGGACGGCAAGGTGAAGGAGCCGTTCGAGCACCTCACCATCGACGCGCCGGAGGAGTACCTCGGCGCCATCACGCAGCTCATGGCGGCGCGCAAGGGCCGCATGGACAGCATGACCAACCACGGCACCGGCTGGGTGCGCATGGAGTTCATCGTCCCGTCCCGCGGTCTCATCGGCTTCCGCACCGAGTTCCTCTCGACCACCCGCGGCACCGGTATCGCCAACGCGATCTCCCATGGCTACGACGACTGGGCCGGGCACATCCAGTCCCGCCAGAACGGGTCGATCGTCGCCGACCGTGCGGGCGTCGTCACGCCGTTCGCGATGATCGCGCTGCAGGAGCGCATGAGCTTCTTCGTGCAGCCCACCGAAGAGGTGTACGAGGGCATGGTGGTCGGTGAGAACTCGCGCGCCGACGACATGGACGTGAACATCACCAAGGAGAAGAAGCTCACGAACATGCGCTCCTCGACGGCCGACGCGTTCGAGTCGATGACGCCGCCGCGCCAGCTGTCGCTCGAGGAGAGCCTCGAGTTCGCCCGCGATGACGAGTGCGTCGAGGTCACGCCCGAGAAGGTGCGCATCCGCAAGGTCGTCCTCGACGCCACCGAGCGCGGCCGCGCCGCCGCGCGTCTCAAGCGGCAGGACGCCAACGCGTAAGAGACGGGCGAACGGATGCCGCGGCGGGTGGGCCACTCGTCGCAGAGCGGACCGCCGCGACGTCCGGCGCCCTGGTTACCATGACGAGGTGACCCACGACCCTCACTTCGACGACGTGCACAGCGCCGGAGAGGCGAGGCGGGCGGTGCGCGAGGCGCTCGGGGTCGCCCTGGCGACGAGCGCCTACGGGATCTCGTTCGGCGCACTGGCGGTCGCGTCCGGCCTGGACGTCTGGCAGACGTGCATCCTCAGCCTCGTGATGTTCACCGGCGGATCGCAGTTCGCCTTCGCCGGCATCGTCGGCGCCGGGGGAGTCGCCGCCGCGCCCGCCGCCATCGCGTCCGCCGGGCTGCTCGGCGTGCGCAACGTCGCCTACGGCATCCGCATGTCACCGGTCATCGGCCCGGGATTCTGGCGACGCGCCGCCGCAGCGCAGTTCACGATCGACGAGTCCACGGCGGTGTCGCTCGCGCAGTCGTCGCATCGCGCGCGCACGCTGGGCTTCTGGGTCACGGGCATCGGCATCTACATCGGCTGGAACCTCTCGACCCTCGCCGGCGCCCTGCTCGGCGACGTGCTGGGCGATCCCCGCGCCTATGGGCTGGATGCGGCGGCAGCGGCGGCGTTCCTCGCCCTGCTGTGGCCGCGGCTTCGCGCCCGCCAGCCCATCGTGGTCGGTGTCGCCGCCGCGGTCGTGGCGACGGTGCTGACCCCGGTGCTGATGCCGGGGATGCCGGTCATCATCGCCGCCGCCGTGGCCATCGTCGTCGGCTGGTCGAACTGGCTGGGCGCCGACGACGCGGCGGACGGCGCCGAACCCGAGGACGCCGCACAGCGGCGGGCTCAGGAGCCGTGGGAGGGACTGCCGTGACCATGTGGACCGCCGTGCTCGTGGCAGCCATCGTCTGCGTGGCGCTGAAGACGGTCGGATACCTGATCCCGCCCCGGTGGGTGGCGGCGCCGCGACCCATGCGGATCGCAGATCTGCTCACCGTCGCACTGCTGGCAGCGCTCGTCGCCGTGCAGACACTGGGCGCCGGCCAGGCGGTGGTCGTCGACGCCCGGGTGCCCGCGCTGCTGGTCGCGGCCGGTCTGCTGGTGCTGCGGGCGCCGTTCCTCGTCGTCGTCATCGCGGCCGCGCTCGTGGCCGCGCTCCTGCGGCTGTGGGGCTGGGCGGCCTGAGCCGGGCGGTCGTCGCGTGGTCCCGCCGCCTAGACTCGAGACGTGGGTTCGTTCTGGTCGCGCATCGGCGCCTGGGTCGTGGCGTTCGTCATCGGCGCCTTCTACGGCGTGGCCGGCACCGTGGCCCAGGGGTTCCGGCTCGGCTGGTTCCCCCTCGGGCTGGTGCTCGCACTCGTCGGGGTGACCGCGCTGCTCGTGGCGGTCCGGCTGCTCACGAGCGACCGCTGGGCGACGCTGGCGACCGCACTGGGCGCCATGGTCGCCACGCTGGTCTTCTCCGGTGCCGGGCCCGGCGGCTCCGTCGTGGTGCCGCAGGAGGCGGACGGCGCATTCAATCCCGGCGTGGCGTGGACGATCCTCGTGCCGCTGGTCTCCGCGATCGTGATCGCCTGGCCGCAGACGCGCGTGCCCGCCGTCGCGGCATCCGATCGCACCGCCTGATCGGCGTCCCGCCGCTCAGGCCCGAGGGCCGCGGCTAGACTGGCACCGTGACGTACGTGATCGCCCTTCCCTGCGTGGACGTCAAGGACCGCGCCTGCATCGACGAGTGTCCCGTGGACTGCATCTACGAGGGCGAGCGCTCGCTGTACATCCACCCCGACGAATGCGTGGACTGCGGCGCCTGCGAGCCGGTCTGCCCGGTCGAGGCCATCTACTACGAGGACGACCTCCCGGACGAGTGGCAGGACTACTACAAGGCCAACGTCGAGTTCTTCGACGACATCGGCTCGCCGGGCGGCGCCGCCAAGGTGGGCGTGATCCACAAGGACCACCCGATCATCGAGGCCCTCCCGCCGCAGGAACACTGACGTGGGGGTCGCCGACCTCGCCGACTACCCCTGGGATGCCGTCGCCCCGTATGCGGCGCGCGCCCGCTCCCACCCCGACGGCATCGTCGACCTCTCGATCGGCTCGCCCGTCGACGCGACGCCCGCCGTCGTGGCGAACGCGCTGCGGGCGGCCACCGACGCGCACGCGTACCCGCAGACCGTCGGAACGCCGGCGCTTCGTGCCGCCATCGCGGCGTGGTTCGAGCGGCGGCGGGGAGTGCCGGGGCTGACGCCGGCGCACGTGCTTCCGACGGTCGGCTCCAAGGAACTCGTGGCCCTGCTGCCGCTGCTGCTCGGACTCGGCCCCGGCGACATCGTCGTGCATCCCGGCGCCGCGTACCCGACCTATGAGGTCGGCGCGCGGCTGGTCGGCGCGACGCCCCTGGCGTCCGACGACCCGGCGGAGTGGCCGGAGGGCACGCGGCTCGTGTGGGTGAACTCGCCGGGCAACCCGGACGGGCGGGTCCTGGATGCCGCCGCCCTGCGGCGCGCGGCGGCACGCGCGCGACAGCTCGGCGCCGTGCTCGCCTCGGACGAGTGCTACGCGGAGCTCGGCTGGGATGCGCCGTGGGATTCCGAGCCGGTGCCCTCAGCGCTGGACCCCCGCGTCACCGACGGCGTCGGCGGCATCCTGTCGGTGTACTCGCTGAGCAAGCAGTCCAATCTCGCCGGCTACCGCGCGGCCTTCCTCGCCGGAGATCCGGCGATCGTCGCGCGCCTGCTGACCGCGCGCAAGCACCTCGGCCTGATGCTGCCGGCGCCCGTGCAGTCGGCGATGGTCGCCGCTCTCGAAGACGACGCGCACGTCGCCGCCCAGAAGGAGCTGTACCGCCGCCGCCGGGAGGTGCTGCGTCCTGCGGTCGAGGCGGCCGGGTTCCGGATCGACGGGAGCGAAGCGGGCCTGTATCTCTGGGCGACGGAGGGCCGCGACGGATGGGAGAGCCTCGGCCGGCTCGCAGACCTCGGGATCCTGGCGGGGCCCGGGCACTTCTACGGCACGCACCATCCGGAGCACATCAGGCTGTCGCTGACGGCGACCGACGACGGCATCTTCCGGGCGGCCGAGCGCCTGCGCGCCGCATCCGCAGACGGGTCGTGAGGATTCCTCCATCGGATGCCTCGTCCGTTTGGCTGTGTCAGCAGTAGGCGCAGCGGCGCACTAGGCTGTAGGAACGCGGCGACGCGGCATCCCCCGTCCCGCTCCCGAAGTCCTCACGCAGACGACGTCACGGCGTCGCGCCGGAGTGGACGAAACCCCCCGTACGACGACAATCGCGAGGAGGCGCCGTGAGCGAAGCGGGCACCCAGCAGGAGAAGGCCACCCTCACGATCGGTGACAAGACCGCAGAGTTCCCGCTGCTGCGGGGCACGGACGGCACGCCGAGCGTGGATGTCTCGACCCTCACCCGCCAGACCGGCTACACGGCGCTCGACTACGGGTTCGTCAACACCGCGGCCACCAAGTCGGCGATCACCTACATCGACGGCGACCAGGGCGTGCTGCGCTACCGCGGCTACCCGATCGAGCAGCTGGCGAAGAACAGCACGTACCTCGAGGTCGCGTGGCTGCTGATCTACGGCGAGCTGCCGACCGCCGACGAGCTGGGCGAGTTCGACGAGAAGATCCGTCGCCACACGCTGCTGCACGAGGATCTCAAGCGCTTCTTCTCAGCCCTGCCGCACACGGCGCACCCCATGTCGGTGCTGTCGTCGGCGGTGTCGGCCCTGTCGACGTACTACGAGCACCAGTCCGATCCGAACAACCCCGAGCACGTCGAGCTCAACACGATCCGCATGCTGGCGAAGCTGCCGGTGATCGCCGCGTACGCGCACAAGAAGAGCATCGGGCAGGCGTTCCTGTACCCCGACAACTCGCTCGGCTTCGTCGACAACTTCCTGAAGCTGAACTTCGGCGTGCTCTCCGAGGTCTACCAGGTCGACCCGGTCATGTCGCGCGCGCTGGAGCGCCTGCTGATCCTCCACGAGGACCACGAGCAGAACGCCTCCACCTCCACGGTGCGCCTGGTCGGTTCGACGGGCGCCAACCAGTTCTCGTCGATCTCCGCCGGCATCAACGCCCTCTACGGCCCGCTGCACGGCGGCGCCAACGAGGCGGTGCTCGACATGCTGGCGCGCATTCGCGACTCGGGCGAGAGCGTGCAGCGCTTCGTCGAGCGGGTGAAGAACAAGGAGGACGGCGTCAAGCTGATGGGCTTCGGCCACCGCGTGTACAAGAACTACGACCCGCGCGCGAAGCTCGTCAAGGAGTCGGCCGACGAGGTCCTCTCGGCGCTCGGCGTCAGCGACCCGCTGTTGGACCTCGCGAAGGAGCTGGAGGAGATCGCGCTCAACGACGCGTACTTCCAGGACCGGCGGCTGTACCCGAACGTGGACTTCTACACCGGCGTGATCTACAAGGCGATGGGCTTCCCGACACGCATGTTCACGGTGCTGTTCGCCATCGGGCGTCTGCCCGGCTGGCTCGCGCAGTGGCGCGAGGCGGCGAACGATCCGCAGGGGAAGATCGGCCGCCCGCAGCAGCTCTACGTCGGCGCATCCGAGCGCAGCTACCCCGGCCTGTCCTGACCCGACGGCTTCTGCCGAGGTCCTTCGCCTAGCGTCGGAGCTCGTCCACGATGACCGGGTGGGTGTCGCGCCACGCGTCGGCGCCGAAGATCACGTCGAGGTGCCCGTAGCCCGGGAACTCGTGGTGGGTGTGCCTGCCGGGGGCGAACGCCTCGAAGTGCGCGAACGAGAGCCGCTGGCCGAGCGGGAGGAAGCAGCGGTTGTCCGCTCCCGCGAGGAAGACGAACCGCGCGTCGGTCTGCGGACGGGCCAGGAGATCCGGCACCACCTCCGGCACATCCCCCGTCGGGACGAGATGCCCGGCGCGCACGCTGTCGCGCATCTGAGCGAAGAACGTCATCGGCGAGCCGGCGAACTCGCCCGTGATCCAGTCGTGTGTGGCTCGGTCGATGTTGCGGTGCGCCCAGAGCGCCGGATGGCCCGCGCCGTAGGTGAAGCTCACCATCGCGCACACGGGGCTGTCGCATTCCGGGTGCGTGGCCGTGACGACCGAGCGCAGCACTCGCGAGAAGGGCCCCTCCGTCTTGTAGCCCCACTTCGGCGAGAGCGTGGGGCTGATGCGACGCACCATCGGCGAGAGCACCTGGATCTTCATGGTCGACCAGCGGGGCAGGACCGTGTGCAGCGACACCGCGTTGGTGACGACCGTCGTCACCTCCGGGACGAGGCCCGAGATCGCGGCGATCATGAACGACGTCGACCCCTGGCAGTGCACGAACGCCTTCATGGTCTGGTGGCCGGTCCGCTGCCGGATCAGGCGCACCGCCGCCGGGTAGTCGTACGCGGCGGCGTCGTCGAGCGTCCAGGCCACCGGCCGCAGGTCGATCGACGCACGCCAGTTGAGGAGCCAGACGTCGAAGCCGTCGTCGAGCAGCGCGTCGACGAGCGTCCGCTCCAGCGGCGGCCGGAAGATCTCGGCGCGCACGCCGGCGCCGTGGACGAGCATCACCGGTCCGCGGGGAGTCTCCGCACCGGGGCGGGTGAGGTGGAGCATCAGCAGCGGAACCCCGTCGTCCGCCGGGAACGGGATGAGCTCCGTGTCGTGCCCGCGCGCCCCGCGGCGCACGTACCGCCACGGCGCCGGGTCCGCTTTCGTCGCCATGCGGTCACGCCCCCTTGACGGCCAGCCCGGCGTAGGCGTCCCACAGCTGCCCGAGGAAGACCGATCCGAACGCGCTGATCGCGGCGGCGCCGTCCTCGCCGGTCGCGCGGAACGTCGTCATCTGCCGGGCGAAGTCGAGCGGCTTGATGCGGAGCAGCCCCGCCCCCGCGACGAGCTCGTCGCCCGTGGGATGCAGCTTCCCGAGCTCTCCCACGTCGGGAGGCGGGACGTGCCCGGTGAGCAGCTGCACGTACAGCGTCGTCGTGTCGTCCCACAGGTCGAAGCCCGGATCGTCCCGCACCTCCTTGATCCCGAGGACCGTGAAGGGCGCACCGGAGTCGGGGGTGATCCACAGACGGTAGACCATGCGCCGGTCCGCCCCGTCATCGGGTCGGACGAAGAGGTGGAACCACCCGCGGTCGACGGGCACGCGACCTCCGAGGATGTCCGCATCGACGTATCCCGATGCCGTCCCGGCGTGTGAGGGGTCGGCGACGAAGGCATCGATGTCGGAGGTCTCGATCGTCAGCTCGAACATGAACTTCTCGTCGAGGATGCGGGCATCCTCGTAGGCGTCGTGCGGGTCGCGCGCCCCGAGGGCGACGAATCCCTTCATCTGCTCGGTGAAGCGGACCTTCCTGGCGTCGGGACCGGGACGGGGCGCGTCCTGCATGGCGTGTCTCCTCTCGCCGCCGGAACCGGTCCGGGGTCGTCGGTGGCGCCGCGGAGCGGGAGCCTCGAGCGCATGCTCGATGGCTCGATCGGCGAAGGCGGCGATCGTGAGCGCGGGGTTCGGCCCGACCGGACCGGGCATCGAGGCGCCGTCCAGCACCCAGAGGTCGTCGACGCCGAAGGCGCGGCCCCATTCGTCGACCACGCCCTCGTAGGGATTCCGCCCCATCGGCGCGCCGCCGAGCGGGTGCACGGTGATGACCCGCTTGGCCCACCACAGCGGGTTGTCGGCGTACTCGGCGCCCAGCTCGTCGGCGATGCGGGCCATCGTGTTCCGCATGCGGTCGAAGTACTCCATCGAGGTGGCCGTTGTCCAGTCGATCTGCAGGCGACCCTCCTCGAGGTACATCATCCCGTCGGGCAGGTCGCGCCCCATGCCGAGCACGGGCATGGATGAGGACGAGAGCGAGACCTTGCCGATCGCCGCCGCGAGGTCGCGCGAGACGTTGGACCGCCCGTCGCCGAACAGCCGCGAGGCCAGCATGCGGGCGGCCACGCGGGTGCTGCGGGAGATCACCGACCGCAGCTGGCTCAGCTCCATCAGCCAGTTGAGGAAGCCGGGGTAGCCGGCATCCTGCACGTAGTAGCCGCGCCCGTCCGCATCGGTGTCGTCGCCGTCGACGCGATCGCCCACGCGGACGGCGCTCGTGATGACCGCGCCGCGGCTGCTGACCAGCGATCGTGCCTTGGCGGTGCGATCGATGCTCTCGCGGGCGTTGAACAGGAAGCCCAGCAGGTCCCCGTTCCCGCAGAAGCGGGTTCCCAGCGCGGTGCTGAGGCCGGGGAGGGAGGCCCGATTCTTCAGCAGCAGGTAGGTGGACCCGAAGGTCCCCGCGGCGAGGATCAACGAGGTCGCGGAGATGATCCTGTCCTCCGCGGTCGCGGCATCCGCGTCGTGCACGCGATAGCGCACCTCCCACGCTCCGTCGCGGCGGTGGAATCCCTTGACCTCGTGGAGCGCACGGATGTCGGCGCCGGCATGGGCCGCCGCGGAGAGGTAGGTGTGATCGAGGGTGTTCTTGGCGCCGTAGTTGCAGCCGATGTCGCACTCCCCGCACAGCATGCAGGTGAAGCGCTCGGAGCCGTGAATGCTGCCGTACGCCGGTGTCGGCACGAGCCCGATCGACGGGCGCCCTTCACGCTCGGGCGCGAACGACACCGCCAGCGGCGGACGGAAGGTGGGAAGGCCGGCACGTCGGGCCGCCTGCTCGAACGCCACCGTCTTGGCCGTGTCGGTGTACGGATACGGGTTCGCCCCCAGCATCGCCTCGACGCTGTCGTAGTGCGGGTCGAGGTCCTCCCGCGAGATGGGCCAGTTCTCGTACCCGCCGCCGGGGAGCGGGGAATCGTGCACGAACCATTCGGGGTCCTTGCGCAGGAGGACGTTCGCGTAGATCAGCGAGCCGCCGCCGAGACCGCTGGACACCACCCCCTCCAGGCCACGGAAGCTCCACGTCTCGAACAGACCGTAGAGCGCGTCGGACGGCGACCAGAAGTTGGCGCCGAATTCGCTCGGCGTGCGCGCGAACGAGCCCGGCGGATACGGCCGTCCGCGCTCCATGACGACCACCGACCTGCCGCCCTCGGCGAGGCGGTAGGCCGCCACGGATCCGCCGAAACCACTGCCCACCACGAGGGCATCCACGTGCTCGACGTCGCGTTCATCCACGTGCCGCCCCCCTTTGCGTCACGATCTGACGCGCACATTATGGCACCGGGGGGCGCCGCGGCGTCAGTGCCGGGGCGGCGAGGGCAGCGCGCTACGCGTGCAGCGCCTCATTGAGCGTCACGCCCACGCCGGCGCGGCGCACCGCCTCCACCGCGCCGGAGAGCGAGTTGCGGCGGAAGAGCAGTCCGTCACGGCCGGAGAGCTCTGCGCCCTTGGCGGTCGGGAACGAGCCGTCCGCGCGCGGGGTCTCGTCCGCGAGGACGATCTTCGTGCCGGCCGTGACGTAGAGGCCGGCCTCGACGACGCAGTCGTCTCCCAGCGAGATCCCGACACCCGCGTTCGCCCCCAGCAGCGTGCGTGCGCCGATGGACACCTTGAGCGTGCCGCCGCCGGACAGCGTTCCCATGATGGATGCCCCGCCGCCGATGTCGCTGCCGTCGCCGATGACGACGCCCTGCGAGATACGACCCTCGACCATGCTCTGACCCAGGGTGCCGGCGTTGAAGTTCACGAACCCCTCGTGCATCACGGTCGTGCCGGGAGACAGGTATGCGCCCAGCCGCACACGGGAGGCGTCGGCGATCCGCACGCCCGACGGGGTGACGTAGTCCAGCAGACGCGGGAACTTGTCCAGGCCCTGCACCTGGATGCCGTCGCGCGCGAGGAAGGGGCGGAGCCGGGTGAGCGCATCGGGATGCATCGGGCCGGCGTTCGTCCACGCCACGTTCGGGAGGTGGGAGAAGATGCCGTCCAGGTTCACCTCGTTGGGGCGGACGAGCCGGTGGGACAGCGCGTGCAGGCGCAGGTACGCGTCGGAGGTGGAGGTCGGCGCCGCGTCGAGGTCCGCCTCGAGGGTGACGACGTCGACGGAGACGGCACGTCGCGGGTCGGCGACAGCCAGGCGGTCCAACTCGTCCGGCGGCATCTTGGGGTCGAATCCCAGGGGGATCCGTCCGGCGCTGGGGGAGGGGAACCACGTGTCGAGCACGGTTCCGTCATCTGCGGTCGTCGCGAGGCCGACGCCCCACACCCATCGTTCTTGACTCATGCGATCAACGCTAGCGCGGTGGGAGGGCGACGCTTCCGCGTATTCACGCGGATCGGCGGTGCGACACGCCCGGGATGCGGGGTGGATTCGACGCGTGCGTCGGTGCCACGTAAAGTAATTGTTGTTCGCCCCAAAGGGTAGAGCGGAAGGCCGGAAGGCCTGGCTCCCCTCAAGCAGCGGACCACCCCATCCGAATCAGCTCCTGGCGAGTCTGTCCGGTTTCGGTCTAGGATGGGTTTCTTCCACTTCCGTGTGCTGTCGGCCGTGGTGGGGTCTCGTGCCCCGCTGAGGCGGTTTGACAAGCGGGTCGGGATGTGTAAGATAGAGAAGTTGCCCTGCGGCGACGGCTGAGAGGCCAGAACGCGGGTGCGTCCGATCTTTGAGAACTCAACAGCGTGCACTTGTCAAATGCCAAATTTA